>JBLWUP010000014.1:0-116676 GCA_048268885.1 Kiloniellaceae bacterium
GGAAGCGTCTGCTGCGCGCGGAAGACGCTTTCGCCCTGGCGACGCCGGCGGCGGCTGACGCGCTTGCGCCGCTGGTCGAACGGCTTGAACAGCGTCTCACCCCCGCCCAGAAGATCGACGCGGCCGACGGCAGTCTGGAGGACTGGATGCTGCAGTTCCGCCATATCCAGGCGCGCGAAATCATGGCCTCGCACGGGGAGTGGATCGCCGCGACGCGACCGACCTTCGGACCGGAGTCGCAGGAGCGCTTCGACTGGGCCGCGACCATTACCGAAGACATGGCCGCCCCCGCGCGGGAAGCGCGCGAAGTGTTCGCCGCACGGCTCAAGGACCTTCTGGGCGACGAGGCGCTGCTGTGTCTGCCGGCGGCGCCCGGCATCGCGCCGCGCTGCGAGAGCGATGCGGAGGAGTTGAAAGCACACCGCAGTGCGGTCTTGAGCCTCACCGCTATCGCTGGGCTCGCCGGCCTGCCGCAGATCTCGCTGCCGCTGGCGCAGGTCGAGGGCTGTCCGCTCGGCCTGTCGCTCATCGCCCCGGCAGGCGGCGACGAAGACCTGCTGGCCTTCGCCGAAGCCTTCTGCGCGACGGAAGAGCGGTTGGATCTGTAAACACGCACGCTGCTGTCATCCCGGGGCTTGACCCCGGGATCCATTGGCGTAAGCGCGTACGCGATGTACGGCAAGGCCAACATCTTCGCCAACCGCCAGCGCAACGGAGAGGGCATTGGGTCCCGGCAACAAGTGCCGGGACGACAGACGCAGCGTGTCAGTGTTGTAGGCCCACGCTGATGCTAGGTAGGGGGAAGGCGTCGTCGTCGTCCTAAGCCGCGTCGACCGTCTTTTCGCTGATGCGGGTGCTCGGCAGCATGACCGTGATGGTCGTGCCCTCGCCGAGCTTGCTTTCCAGTTTCAGCTCGCCGCCGTGCACCTCGATGAGGGCGCGGCAGAGCGGCAGGCCGAGGCCGGTGCCTTCGTGCTTGCGGCTGAGGCCGGACTCGACCTGGGTGAAGGGCTCGAGCATGCGTTCCAGGTCGTCTTCGGCGATGCCGATGCCGGTGTCGATCACCTGGAAGCCGGCGCCCATGGCGGGTGTCGCCCAGGCCTTCACCGTGATGCGGCCGCCCGAGGGCGTGAACTTCACCGCATTTGACAGCAGGTTGATCAGGATCTGCTTCAGCCGCCGGGCGTCGGCCGACACCATGCACAGCGGCTCCTCGTAGTCGGTGGCCAGGGCGATGTTGCTTTCGCGCGCCCGCGGGCCGATGAGGCGCAGGCCGGAGGCGATGACCTCGCGCAGGTCCACTTCCTCCTCGTAGAGGTCGATCATGCCGGCCTCGGCCTTCGAGACATCCAGAATGTCGTTGATGATGGTGAGCAGGTGGTTGCCGCTCTCGTGGATGTTCTGGATGTAGTCGCTGTAGTTCTCGTGCCCGATGGCGCCGAAGACTTCCTGCATGATCAGTTCGGAGAAGCCGATGATGGCGTTCAGCGGCGTGCGCAGTTCGTGGCTCATGGTGGCCAGGAACTCGCCCTTGGTGCGGTTGGCCATCTCGGCGGCCTCTTTCGCGCGCAGCAGTTCCTGCTCGGCCAGTTTGCGCTCGGTCACGTCGCTCAGCGAGCCGGCCATGCGGTACACGCGCCCGCGCTCGTCGCGCACGCCCAGGCCGCGCGAATGGACCCAGCGATAGCGGCCGTCGTCGCCGCGCATGCGGTACTCGTGGTCGTAGTATTCGCTGTTGCCGCGCAGGTGCTCGCGCATGCGTTCCTGCATCTCTTCCAGGTCTTCCGGATGGATGCGGCTCAGCCAGTGGTCCGCCTGGATCACCGGCTCGTTGCCCTTGATGCCGATGATTTCACGCAGCCGGCGCGACACATAGATGCCGCCGACGCTGTCGCCCCACTCCCAGATGCCCTCGTTGGCGCCGCTGAGGGCCAGGGCGTAGCGCTGTTCGCTCTGGCGCAGCGCCGCTTCGATGCGCTTGGTCTCGGTGATGTCGGTGTAGACCATCACGTAGCCGCCGGAGGGAAGCTCGCGGTTGCGGTTCTCCAGCACCGTGCCGTCGGGGCGCAGGCGCTCCATGCGTCCTTGCAGGTTGTTCAGCAGCACATCGGTGCGGCGTTGGACCTCTTCCTCGGTCGGGCCGGGGCCGTACTCGCCGCGCGAAGCGTTGTAGCGCACCAGGTCCTGGAAGCTGGCGCCGCTTTCCAGCAGCTCGCGCGGGATGCCCAGCAGCTTGATGAACTCGCTGTTGAAGGCGACGAGCTTCAGATCCTTGTCGAAGAGGCAGACGCCGACCGGAATGTTCTCGACGATGGCGTTCATCAGGCGGGCCTGGCGCTCCGCCTTTTTCTCCGCCGTGGCCTTGGCCTGCTGCGCCGCGTTGAGCGCGGCGAAGATCATGCAGATCATGCAGGACAGCACCAGGCCCGTGTGCAGGATGACCCGCCAGTCGCCGCTGGGGTCCAAGGCGATCATGCGCGGGTCGAAGACCTGGCGCAGGAGCTGCGTCAGCAGGTAGGTGCTGAAGACCAGCAGGGTGCCCGCGCAGAGAATGGAGATGAAACGCTTGTGCCGGCGGTACTGCCGCCAGAAGAGGGCGCCGGCGATCCCGACACCGCCGGCGGCGGCGAGGTTCAGGGACAGCAGCACCAGGAAGGGCACCTGCGGATTGATCACGCAGCTGGCGGTGCCGGCAAAGACCACCGCGACGGCGCCCAGCAGGGCGTGCAGCCGGCCGCGGTAGCCGAGGAAACGCAGGGTGCCGCCCAGCAGCAGCAGGGCGATGACGGCCTGGCCGCCTTCATGGACCGCTAGGAAGCAGGCGGGATCGAGCGCCGAAGCCAGGCTGAGGGCGGTGAGGCGCAGGGCCTCCGTGCCCAGGCTGGCCGCCCACCAGTTCAGGGCAGGGTGGTCGTCCACCTGACGGGCCGTGGTGAGCGCCATCACCGCCAGCATGGCTGGCGCCATGGCAGCGACCAGCATGACCGCTGCAAAGGAGAAGGTGGTGGCGGCTACCGGCATACCCCAGGCAATCCCAAAACTCTGGGGTCCGCACAGCGGCCCCCTTGTCGGCGGGTCGAACAGCCCCCTCCGCAGTGGCCGGGGGCCGCTGCGGCAGTGCTGTTCGCTCGCTTAAACGCGCAACAAGCACTGATACCGTAGTAGAGTTAACTGTTCCTGAAGAGAACGCGCCGGTTGAGCTTGGGTTCCCGGGGGTGCCTCAGCTGTCGGGGTCAGCTGTCGTAGGTCAGCAGCGTCGAAATCGGAATGTCGAGATTGTCCCGCCCTTTGAGAAAGCTCAGCTCGATGATGCAGGCCGCGCCGGTGACCTCCGCGCCGGCCGAACGCAGCAACTGGGCGGCGGCGTTCATGGTGCCGCCGGTGGCCAGCAGGTCGTCTACCAGGAAAACCTTCTGTCCCGGCTGGACGGCGTCGGCCTGGATTTCGATCGTGTCGCTGCCGTATTCCAGGTCGTAGGTGTAGGGCAGGGTGGCGCCCGGCAGCTTGCCCTGCTTGCGTACCATGACGAAGCCCTTGTTGAGCTTCAGCGCCAGCGGGGCGGCGACCAGGAAGCCGCGGGACTCGATCCCGGCCAGGACGTCGGGCTCGTGCGCGTGGATGATCTCGGCCAGGCGTTCCACGGTGGTCTGCCACGCCTGGGGATGCGCCAGCAGCGGCGAGATGTCGTAGAACAGAATGCCGGGAGTCGGAAAATCCGGAATTCCGCGGATGTGTTCTTTCAGGTCCATTGCCGGTCGCGTCCCTGTCGCTTGTTCGCTTTTCGCCGGCCGGCGGGATGGCTGCCGCGGCCCGGCGCATCCTACTGGCCCGCCGGGGGCAGGACAATGCACTGAACCGCCAAGGCCGCTGTTCCGCCTGGCGCCGATCCGCGCCGGGCGCAGGGGAGGCTTTCGCGATCAGCGGGACGGGCCACCGTGACA
Organism: Kiloniellaceae bacterium; assembly: GCA_048268885.1. Lineage (GTDB taxonomy): Bacteria > Pseudomonadota > Alphaproteobacteria > Kiloniellales > Kiloniellaceae > Pelagibius. The sequence goes on from JBLWUP010000014.1 coordinate 3,942, forward strand.
GCTCGTTCGATATCGTCCTAAACTGCCGCTTCTGCCGTTGCGCCCCATTTCTCAGGGTCCCTTTCCTCAGGGCCCTTTCCTCAGGCTTGAGAGCATCCATCGTGAGCTACGTCTTCCCCCGACACAGCAAAGCCAGCTACCCCGTCGCCGTCGGCGGCGAAGGCCCCTATCTCTTCGACAGCGAAGGGCGCCGCTATATCGACGCTTCGGGGGGCGCCGCCGTGTCCTGCCTCGGCCACGGCCATCCCGCGGTGATCCAGGCCATCAAGGACCAGGTCGACAAGATCGCCTACGCCCACAGCGCCTTTTTCACCACCGAGGTCTCGGAGGCGCTGGCCGAGCATCTCATCAAGCGCGCCCCGGGCGACCTGGCGCGGGTCTACTTCGTTTCCGGCGGGTCGGAGGCCAACGAGACCGCGCTGAAGCTGGCGCGCCAGTTCCACCTGGAGAACGGCGAGCCCGACCGCTATCACTTCATCGCCCGCCAGCAGAGCTATCACGGCAACACGCTGGGGGCGCTCTCGGTCGGCGGCAACGCCGGGCGGCGCGCGCCCTATCGGCCGCTGCTGTCGCCGGCCAGCCACATCGCGCCCTGCTACGCCTATCGTCACCAGGCGCACGACGAAAGCGAGGAGGCCTACGGCCGCCGCGTGGCCGACGAGTTGGAAGCGGAAATCCTGCGCGTCGGCCCCGGCAAGGTCGCCGCCTTCATCGCCGAGCCGGTGGTCGGCGCCACCCTGGGCGCGGTGCCCTCGGTGACCGGCTACTTCAAGCGCATCCGCGAGATCTGCGACCAGTACGGCGTGCTGCTGATCCTCGACGAGGTGATGTGCGGCATGGGCCGCACCGGCAGCCTCTACGCCTGCGAGCAGGACGGCATCGCGCCGGATATCCTGACCTGCGCCAAGGGGCTGGGCGGCGGCTACCAGCCGATCGGCGCGACGCTCTGCTCGAGCCGGATCTACGACGCCATCGCCGCCGGTTCCGGCGCTTTCGAGCACGGCTTCACCTATATCGGCCATGCCACGGCCTGCGCGGCGGCCCTGGCGGTGCAGCAGACCATCGAGGACGAGAACCTGCTGGACAACGTGAAGCGCCAGAGCGCGGCCTTGCGCGAGGCCCTGGAGGCGCGCTTCGGCAATCACCACCATGTCGGCGACATCCGCGGCCGCGGCCTCTTCATCGGCGTCGAGCTGGTCGCCGACCGGGCCAGCAAGGAGCCTTTCGACCCGACGCTGAAGATCAACGCCCGTATCAAGAAGCGGGCGATGGAGGAAGGCATGGTCTGCTATCCGGCCGGCGGTTCCGCCGACGGCACGCGGGGCGATCATGTTCTGCTGGCGCCTTCGTTCATCGTGCAGCAGCCGCACCTCGACGAGATCGTCGACAAGCTCGGCCGCGCCATCGACTCGGTCCTGGCCGAGGCCGGGGGCACGGCGTGAGCGAGGATTTGGATGTCGAGTGGGCGCCGCTGATCCTGACGGTGGCGCCGAACGGCGCGCGCAAGACCCAGGCCGACCATCCGGCGGTGCCGATCACGCCGGCGGAGATCGCGGCCACGGCGGCGGCCGCTCAGGCGGCCGGCGCGTCGATGATCCACCTCCATGTGCGGGACGCGGACTTGAAGCACAGCCTCGATGTCGGCGCCTACCGCGAGGCGACCGCGGCGGTGCGCGACGCCGTCGGCGACAAGATGGTCATCCAGGTGACCAGCGAGGCGGTGGGGATATTTACGCCGCAGCAGCAGATGGCGATGGTGCGCGACCTGCAGCCCGAGGCGGTCAGCCTGGCGATCCGCGAGCTGGTGCCGGAAGGCGGCGAGGACGAAGCGCGGGAATTCCTCGCCTGGATGGTCGGCGCCGGAATCCTGCCGCAGTACATTCTCTACGCGGCCGAAGATGTGGGACGCTTCGGCAAGCTGCAGGCCGAAGGGGTGATCCCGCCGGGACCGGCCTTTCTGCTCTTCGTCCTGGGGCGCTACACGCCCGGGCAGCGCTCGGTGCCGAACGACCTGCTGCCGTTCCTCTCGGCCATCGAGGCATGGCCGGAGGCAGCCAGGCTGCCCTGGGCGATCTGCGCCTTCGGGCCGAAGGAGACGGCCTGCGTGACCGCGGCGGCCACCCTGGGCGGCCACGCCCGCGTCGGTTTCGAGAACAATCTCTTCCTGCCCTCGGGGGCGCAGGCGCGCGACAACGCCGAACTGGTCGCCGCGGGTGCCGCGGCGGCAGCGGCCTTTGGCCGTCCTCTGGCCGATGCCGCCACCGCCCGCCGCCTGATGGGGGCCGTCTAGAAGCCTGCCCTCTCTTCGCTGCTTCCTAGTTCGATTTGGGCATATCGCCGTGCTTCATCCCGCCCTGGTTCATGGAGCCCTGGTTCATGGAGTTGGGACCCATGCTGCCGATGGCCTGCACGGGAACCTCGATGGTGACCGCGCCGGCCTTCTCGAAGGTCAGGGTGAGGGGGAAGCTGTCGCCTTCCTTGAGCGCCTCGTGCAGGCCGATCAGCATGACGTGGAAGCCGCCGGGCTGCAGGGCCGCCATGCCCTTGGCCGGCACCTCGATGGCCTCGACCTGGCGCATCTTCATTACGTTGCCTTCCATCAGGTGGGTGTGCAACTCGACCCGGTCAGCGACGTCGCCGGCGGCGGAAACCAGGCGGTCGGCGTCGCCGCCGTTGTGGATCATCATGAAGGCGGCGCTGTTGCGGGCCGGGCCGGCCGAGGCGCGCGCCCAGGACTGATCGATCTTCAGGTCGCCGAGCTTGGCCTCCTGGGCGAAGCCTGCCGTGGTGCCGGCCAAGGTGGCGATGGTCAGGGAGGCGGCGAAGAAGAGGGCCGCCGCGAAGGCAGTAGAGACGTTGCGGAACATAGAGTTTGTCCTTGTCTATCGTGGCGCCGCGCCCTCCCGCCTGCAGTAAGGCCGGGGGCGCCGGGCGCCGGTAAGGTGTCGGCTGGGAAAGAAGATAAGGGGGTGTCGCTCAGGCGGCGGGTGGCCCGCGCGACAGCGCAAGCAGCCTGCCGGGCGCCGGGGCGGCGATCTGGTGCGTTGCCGGCAGATCGCCGGCGCCGGTCTCGGGGTGGGCCAGCGCCAGCGCCGCCGGCAGGTCCGCGGGGCCGCTCTGCGCGAAGGCGGAGCAGACCGGACAGCCGTTGATCTTCCCGGAGGCGGGTGCGGCGGGTTTTCCGTCTTCCCCGCCGGCCATCCCCGAAGTGGGCAGTTCCGAGGCGACGACTCTGGTCAGGCCGTCGGCGGCACAGATTTCGATGAAAGCCGGGAATCCGGGTTGCGCTGCAGCAGGAGGCTGGGTCAGCAGGCTGACGGCCAGCATGGCCAAGCCATGGCCGAGCAGTCCCCCAATAGCGAGGGTGACCGCCAGCAGGGTGGCGGTCAGGCGCAGGATTCGGGCATTTCGGCGTCGCAGAGCCATGGCTGCGGACCATAGATCAGATTTTCCGGGGGTTCTAGCGTCTCAGGTGCGACAGAGCGCCACCGCGTCGCTTCTAGCTTGTTTGTTTGCCTTGTCCGACCACAACAGGGTGGACATTCCGCTAAGGGTAAGTGTTCAATAACCAAAATAACGGTGGTCTAATCACCGAGCCAAAGCCACAGGGAAACGCGTTCTGACTAGCTTTGCTTTGCACGCCAAGCCGGTATGGCATGACGGGCCCCGCCGTTCGGGCGCCCGGACCAGTTGTGCTGCGCCTGGCCGTCGGCGGATTTTCCTGGGCCAGTATTCTCTGTCGATCTCTGGGGGAGAGCGACGGGCCGCCACGGTGGTGGCCTCCACAACAATTCTATCTGCAGTCCTAGAACTGGGAGTGAAGAACCCATGAAGTCCATTTTTTCGAAATCTACCGTTGTCGGCCTGTCGGTGGCGGCTCTCCTGGCCGGCGCCAGCTTCTCGGCGCAGGCGCAGGACAAGTTCATCACCATCGGCACCGGCGGCCAGACCGGCGTCTACTACGTCGTCGGCCAGTCGATCTGCAAGCTGGTGAACCGCGGCAACAAGGACATCAAGTGCACGGCGCCGTCGACCGGCGGTTCCGTGGCCAATCTGAACGCCATCGCCAACGGCGAGCAGGACATGGGCGTCGCCCAGTCCGACTGGCAGTACCACGCCTACAACGGCGACACGCCGGACAAGTTCCCGAACGGCGCCAACAAGGATCTGCGCGCGGTCTTCTCCGTGCATCCGGAGCCTTTCACCGTCGTGGCCCGCAAGGACTCCGGCATCAAGACCTTCGATGACCTGAAGGGCAAGCGCGTCAACGTCGGCAATCCCGGCTCCGGCGCGCGCGGCACGATGGAAGTCCTGATGGGGGCTCTTGGCTGGTCCATGAGTGACTTCAAGCTGGCCGCCGAGCTGAAGTCGGCCGAGCAGGCCGCCGCCCTCTGCGACAACAAGGTCGACGCCATCGTCTTCACGGTCGGCCATCCCAGCGGCACCATCAAGGAAGCCACCACCTCCTGCGAATCCATCCTGATCCCGGTGACGGGCGCGGCGGTGGACAAGCTGGTGGGGGACAACGCCTACTACGCCAAGGCCACCATCCCCGGCGGCACCTACGACGGGACCGACGCTGACGTCGAGACCTTCGGCGTGGGCGCGACCTTCGTGTCCTCGACCAAGTCCGACGAAGATACCGTCTACAGCGTGGTCAAGGCCGTGTTCGACAACTTCGATCGTTTCAAGAAGCTGCACCCGGCTTTCTCGAACCTGAAAGAAGAGAACATGATCAAGAACAACCTTTCGGCGCCGCTGCATCCGGGTGCCGAGAAGTACTACAAGGAACGCGGCTGGATGTAGTCGCACCGTCGGTGGGCGGGGTCTTCCCGCCCACCGATATTTCTTTGAGGCTTTCACGCAAAAGCAATTTCGGCATCGGGGGCAAGTCCGGACCTACGGACGGGGTGCCGCACTTGGGGACATAAGGGGCGTTCGGCCAGCTAGGCGCCCCAAGAACGGGGACCACATATGTCAGACGACGCAAAGAGCGGTGGGCCGGGGACGGGGAGCGACGGTGCGCCCCTGTCCGAAGATGAACTTCAGGATCTCGTCGCCTCCTCCGATACCGGTGGTCGGGCGCCAACCGGTTTCCCGCTGTATGTGATCCTCTGGGTGGCCGCGCTTTGGTCGCTTTTTCAGATCTGGATCGCCTCGCCGCTGCCCTTCATCGTCGCGGAGGTGACCGGGCTGCCGGTGGTGCTCAACAACACCGAATCGCGTTCCATCCACCTCGGTTTCGCCATTTTCCTGGCCTTCCTCGCCTATCCCGCGCTGAAGCGCTCGCCGCGGCACTACATCCCGGTTCAGGATTGGGTCCTCGCCCTGGTCGGCGCGTTTTGCGCGAGCTATCTCTTCTGGTTCTACGACTCGATCTCGCTGCGTCCGGCGAACCCCAACACCCAGGACCTGATCGTCGCCTGCATCGGCATGGTGATCCTGCTGGAGGCGACACGCCGCGCCCTGGGGCCGCCGCTCACGATCATCGCCTCGATCTTCCTGATCTACACCTTCTTCGGCCAGTACATGCCGGACCTGATCGCGCACAAGGGCGTCTCGCTGGCCGGCGTCGTGAACCACCAGTGGATCACCACGGAAGGCGTCTTCGGCGTCGCGCTGGGTGTGTCGACCGACTTCGTCTTCCTCTTCGTGCTCTTCGGCGCGCTGCTCGACAAGGCCGGCGCCGGCAACTACTTCATCAAGGTCGCCTTCTCGCTGCTCGGCCACTACCGCGGCGGTCCGGCCAAGGCGGCCGTGGTCGCCTCGGCCATGACCGGCCTCATCTCCGGCTCCTCCATCGCCAACGTGGTGACCACCGGCACCTTCACCATCCCGATGATGAAGCGCGTCGGCTTTTCGCCGGAAAAGGCGGGCGCCGTCGAAGTGGCCTCCTCGGTGAACGGCCAGATCATGCCGCCGGTCATGGGTGCCGCCGCCTTCCTGATGGTCGAATACGTCGGCATCTCCTACTTCGAAGTCGTCAAGCACGCCTTCGTCCCGGCGCTGATCTCCTACATCGCGCTGGTCTACATCGTGCATCTGGAGGCCATGAAGGCCGGTATGGAAGGCCTGCCGCGCGCCACCGCGCCGACGCCGCTGGTGCGCTTCCTCATCGCCCTCAGCTTCGGCATCGCCGCCGTCTGTGGGCTGTCCTTGTTCGTCTACTACGCCATGGGCTGGATCTACGACCTGGCGGGCGATTCCGCGAGCTACATCGTCGCGGTCCTATTGGCGGTGGTTTATGCCGGCATCGTGTGGTTCTGCGCCAAGTATCCGGACCTGGAGCTGGACGACCCCAACGCGCCGATCGTCTCCCTGCCCAAGCCGGGGCCGACGGTGAAGTCGGGCATCCACTTCATCCTGCCGGTGATCGTGCTCATCTGGTGCCTCATGGTCGAGCGCCTCTCGCCGGCCCTCTCGGCCTTCTGGGCCACCGCCTTCATGATCTTCATCGTGGTGACCCAGCGTCCGCTCTTCGCCTTCTTCCGGGGGCAGAGCGGCTTTGCCACCTGGTTCGGCCAGGGCTTCGTGGAGCTGTATGAGGGCCTCGTCGCCGGCGCGCGCAACATGATCGGTATCGGCATCGCCACGGCGACCGCCGGCGTCATCGTCGGCTCGGTGTCGCAGACCGGCGTCGGCCTGGTGCTGGCCGACCTGGTGGAGATTCTCTCCTTCGGCAACATCCTGCTGATCCTGCTGTGGACCGCGGTGCTGAGCCTCATCCTCGGCATGGGCCTGCCGACCACGGCCAACTACATCGTGGTCTCGGCGCTGCTGGCGCCGGTCATCGTGCAGCTGGGCCAGGACGCCGGACTCATCGTGCCGCTGATCGCGGTGCACCTTTTCGTCTTCTACTTCGGCATCATGGCCGACGTGACGCCGCCGGTGGGCCTGGCTTCCTTCGCGGCGGCGGCGGTGTCCGGCGGCGATCCCATCAAGACCGGCTTCGTCGCCTTCTTCTATTCGCTGCGCACGGCGGCGCTGCCGTTCCTCTTCATCTTCAACACCGACCTGCTGCTCATCAACGTGGGTTGGGCCGGCGGCATCCTGGTCTTCATCGTCGCGACGGCGGCCATGCTGATCTTCGCGGCGGCGACCCAGGGATTCTTCTTCGCCCGCAACCGCATCTACGAAACCCTGCTGCTGCTGCTCATCGCCTTCACGCTGTTCCGTCCCGGTTTCTGGATGGATATGGTCTCGCCACCGAATCGCGACGTGGCACCGACGGAGATCCTCAATGTCGCCGACCGCATGCAGGCGGGCGAGATCCTGCGCTTGCGTGTCGAGGGCCTGGACGCCGTCGGCGAACCGCGCAGCTTCGTCGCCCTCTTGCCGCTGGGTGAGGGAGCGAGCGGTGAGGAGCGCCTCAGCGCGGCAGGTCTCGAACTCTATGTCGACGGCGACAAGGTGCTGATCGACAACGCCAGCTTCGATTCGCCGGCGGAGGCCGCCGGCCTGGAGTTCGACCAGGAGGTCGTGACGGTGAAGGAGCCGCTCGACCAGCTGCCGAAGGAACTGATGTTTATTCCGGCCCTTCTGGTTCTGGGTCTTATCATTGTCATGCAACGCGGTCGGCGGACCAGGCAGCCCGCCGAGGCGACCGCGTAAGGGGGAAGTGCCAAAATGTTCAAGGATATCCTCTTGCCGGTGGATCTCGGCAATCCCGAGACGCAGACCAAGGCCGTCAACACCGCCGTGGAAATGGCCAAGACCTTCGGCAGCCGCCTGCACGTCATGACCATCGTGCCGGACTTCGGGGAAAGCTTCGTTTCGTCCTACTTCCCGGTCGACTACCAGGAAAAGGCGATGGCGGCGGCGAACGAGGCCCTGCATGCCTTCGTGAAGGAACGGATTCCCGATGAGCTGCAGGTGCAGCACATCGTGGCGCACGGGACCATCTATGACGAGATCCTGGGCTTCGCCAGGGAGCACAAGATCGACATGATCGTCATGGCCTCGCACCGGCCGAAACTGCAGGACTACCTGCTGGGCCCCAATGCCTCGCATGTGGTGCGCCACTCCGACTGCTCGGTCACCGTGGTGCGCCCGTAGGGCGTCGCCGCCGCCTGCGGGGCGGCTTGCCCACCGAAACGTGATGCGGTGTTGAGGGGCGCCCGGCCGCGGCCTTGGCTAAGCTGCCGGCATGGCGCCCTGCAAATCAGCCCTCTTCGGCCTTTCCTGCCTGCTGCCGGCGCTTCTGCCGCCGGGTGCGCTCGCCCTTGAGTTGCCGGCGGAGGCTCTCGAGGTCGTCGAGGTGGCGGCGGGCCCCTTCGTCGCCGGCTCCGACCGCGCGGAGCGGGAGACCGCGTATCGCCTGGACGAGGCCGCCTATGGCCACGACATCACGCGCCGGCAGCGCTGGTATGAAGGCGAGGGTACCCAGCGCGAGGTGACCCTGCCGGCCTTCTCCATCATGCGGACTCCGGTCACCAACAGGCTCTATGCCGCCTTCGTCGCGGCCAGCGGCCACCGCCCGCCCGACGTCAGCGCGCCAGAGTGGCAAGGCTATGGCCTGGTCCACCCCTACGAGCGCACCCGCCGCTTTGCCTGGCGCGACGGGCGGCCGCCGCAGGGGCGGGAGGCGCATCCCGTAGTCCTGGTCTCTCATGGGGACGCCGAGGCCTTCGCGGCCTGGCTCAGCGCCGAGACGGGGCGGCCCTGGCGCCTGCCGACGGTCCTGGAGTGGGAGAAGGCGGCGCGCGGCCCCGACGGGCGGATGTTTCCCTGGGGTGGGGCCTGGGATCCGCAGAAGCTGAACAGCCACGACGCGGGGCCCTTCGACACCCTGCCGGTGGGCGGCTTTCCGGCCGGGGCCAGCCCCTACGGCCTGCTGGACGCGGCTGGGCAGGTCTTCGAGTGGACGGCAACCGCAGCCGGCTCCGGCGGGGCCGCGGGGGCCGGGGACCGCTTTCTGGTCAAGGGCGGCTCCTGGGACGACCGCGGCTGCGGCGTCTGCCGGCCGGCGGCGGGCCATGGGCGCCCCGCCGCTCTTAAGCATATTCTCATCGGCTTTCGGCTAATCGTAGAATAAGCCCGGCCGTAAACTACATTGCCTTTCACGCCGACGTGAAAGACGGTTTGCTGGCAACGGCCGGCGGTTCTACTTAGGTTATTGAAGTCATGCGAAGTGAAGCGAAAATCAGGGATGCCGCGCTGGACGGCGAGTTCCCGCTGGACGGCCTGCCCACCGAGGCCCTTGAAGACATGGCCGACGCTGGGGCGGAGGTCATGGAGATCCACCGGATTCTGGCCAAGACCGGCGACAACATCGTCGGCGAGCTGTTGAAGAACAACGGCACCTTTTATGAGTGGGATCATTTTCCCCCGGGCGACGTCTACGACCACGAGACCCACGGCCAGTACTACTACCACGCCCATGCCCCCGAGCAGCGTTTCGAGGGCGAGCACGGCCATTTCCATACCTTCGTGCGGCCCAAGGGCATGCCCGCCGGGATCCGCCCGGCCAAGGTGCCCGGCTACGTGGCGCCGGAAGACCCCAACGACGCACTCAGCCACCTGATCGCCGTCGCCATGACGCCGGCGGGGCTGCCCTTCCGGCTCTTCACCGTGAACCGCTGGGTGACCGGTGAGATCTGGTACGCGGCGGAAGACGTGATCCGCCTGCTGGATGTTTTCAAGATCGACCATGCCCAGCCGTCCTGGCCGGTCAATCGCTGGATCTCCGCCATGGTCAGGCTCTACAAGCCGCAGATCGCCGATCTGCTGCTGGCCCGGGACCGCAAGGTCGCGGCCTGGCGGGATCAGGCGCCGGACAGCGACGTTTTCGAGGATCGCGACCTCGAGGTGACGTCTTTTCTGGATATCTCCCTGGAGCGGCAGGTTCAGGGGGTCGCCCGGGCGCTGCTGGCCCGGCAATAGGCCGCCGGCGCCGCCGCACGCCGGCGCGGTTAATGACCGCTTAACCCTGCAGTCCCGCCCGCCGCCCGCGCCGCGGCGTGGCGGCACGCCGACGAATTTTAAGCATGAATTAACGCCGAGCCACGATAATCATCCTGTTAGGGCGCCCCGTGGGCAGCGATACAGAGCCGCCTTGTAGTGCGCCGCGTTTTTGAGGCTTGACCGAGAGAGACATGACAGGAAGCCTTTCCCAGGAAGACGTTGCCCGCCTGATGGCGGATCCTTCGCCGGACATCCGGGCCGAGACGACTTCGAAGATCGCGGCGCAGTACGACCGCAAGTATCCGCGCATGACCGAGGCGGAGCGCAAGCTGGCGGAAGAGATTTTCCGCAAGCTGGCTCACGATGCCGAAGTTCTGGTGCGCGAGGCGCTGGCGGCCAACCTCAAGAGCACCCCGGACCTGCCGCACGACCTGGCCCTCTCGCTGGCCAAGGACGTGGACAGTGTTTCCCTGCCGGTGCTGAAGTTTTCAGACGTGCTGACGGATGAGGACCTGATCGACATCATGCGCGGCGAAGACGCCGATGCGAAGCAGGTCGCCATCGCCCAGCGGGCGACGGTCTCCACCGCGGTGGCCGACGCCCTGATCGACACCGGCAACGAGACGGCCGTGGCCCGCCTGGTCGCCAACGAAGGCGCCGAGCTGACGGAAGAAGCCCTCGGCCGCGTGCTGAGCGACTACAACGACAGCGAAGTGGTCGCGGACTCGATCTCGCGGCGTCCGACCCTGCCGTCGACGATCTCCGAGCAGCTGGTGACCGCCATGGCCCAGAAGCTGGAGAGCTATCTCGTCAGCAAGCATGACCTGCCGGCCGATGCCGCGGCCAATCTGATCCTGCAGACGCGCGAACGGGCGACGGTCAGCCTGCTGAGCCGCGGGGCGACGGGTGCGGACCTGGAGGAGCTGGTTTACCAGATCCATGTCAACGGCCGCCTGACGCCCTCCCTGATCATCCGCGCGCTCTGCGTCGGCGACATGGCCTTCTTCGAGGCGGCCCTGGCGCGCCTGGCCAATGTGCCGCTGATGAACGCCCAGAAGCTGATCCATGACGGCGGCGACCTGGGCCTCTGTTCGATCTACGAGAAGGCCAAGATGCCGGAGCGTCTCTACAGCGCGGTGCGTGCCGCGGTGCAGATCCTGGCGGAAGAGGACTATGACGGTGGCCGCAACGACCGCGAGCGCTTCGTGGCCCGCATCATCGAGCGCCTGCTGACCCAGTTCGAGGATCCGGCGTCGAAGATGACCCAGGACGACATCGACTATCTCATGAACAAGCTGCGTCAGCTGGCCGCCTGAGGCCGCCGCAGCCTACCTTCCGCAGGGGAATGCGCGAACGGCGCCGGTCTTTCGGGACCGGCGCCGTTTTTCGTTTCGCGGGGGCGCCAGGCGGGGGCTAGAGCAACCCGCGTTCAGGTGGACGCGGACAGGTTGCTCTAACCTTTGAAGATAGATCGATCAATCCCCGGTCAGGTGATTCCACCTGACCGCGGATTGATCTAGTTCCGCGAGGGAAAGATACCCTGCAGGGCGATGATCCAGTTCAAGGCCAGGTAGGGAGACTGGGTCGAGAGAGGGATGCTGCCGCCGGTGTTGCCGACGGTCACGGTCACGGCGTTGCCGGCCAGTTCATCGGGATTGGTCGGCGGCCCGCTGAAATAGATATCGCTGCGGCTGTCCTGTGCCCAGACCGCGCCGGCCGGCAAGCTGGCGTTGCCCTGCTCGTTGGCCACCGTGGTGGAGACGGTGGTGCTGTGCGAGTGGTTGGGCATGTTGGCGACGGTCAAATTGGTGGTGACGCTGCCCCCGGCTTGCCCGAGGCGGAAACTCGGGAGTCCATTACCCTGTCCGGCGGAGAGCGGCGCTCGGCCGCGAAGGTCGGGCAAGGCGAAGGTCGTGCGGCCGTCGCCGCCGTAGGTGGTGCCGAGGATCGAGAACAGCGCCGTGTTCTGGGCGATCGGTAGCAGCTGTCCGTTGGCCAGGGCCCAGCCCCTGGGCGCGAAGTTCCCGGCGAAGAGGCAAAGACTGCCGATATAGGGTTCCGAAGCGCAGGCCGCCGCCGGTTTGCTGCCCAGGGTAAGCGGCAGGAGAAGCAGAGCGGCAAAGACAAAGCGGCCAACATTGAAAAGCTTTTTCACAATCATCGAACAGCTCCTTTGATTTGCGAATCAAGAGGCGTGGTGGAAATTGATTGGATTGGATAAGCGACAAGCGTCGCGGCGCTCGGGCATTGCCCGCGGGCACGGCGCAACGAATTGAAGTCCCGGGCGCGTTGACGGCCCGGGAGAACTAAGGCGCAGGAACCTTGAAAGGCGTCACGCGCCCAGACACTTGCGCCTGGCTCGTCCGCCGAAGCCGGCCAGCCCGAAGAGCGCGCCAGCGAACAATGGCCAAGTGGCCGGTTCCGGAACGTCGGTGACGACATTGGGAACGGTCACTGCGTTGGCGAGGTCCCAGGTGCCTTCCAGCAGCACGTTGTTGGCCCCGCCGGACACAAATTCGTCCAGGAACCACCGCGTCTCGCCGTCGAAGCCACCGACGATGAGGTCCGGGAAGGCTCCAAAAGGAAATCCGTCGCGTTCGAAATCGATTCCGTCAAGCTGGCCGTCGAGGAACGCCAGCCGTGGAAAGCCCGTGCCGAATTTGTCGTCGTCGGTCTCCACGAAGGTGAAGCTGCCGAGCGTGATGGTCAGGGAGAAGGATGGGTTGCTGTCGATCGGCAGGTTGAAGGCGCCCACAGCGGGAATCCCGCCGTCGTCGTAGACGGCCACGGCCGTGACCGAGTCGGCGGTGGTCAGTCCGAAAGGATTGCTGGCGTCGGCCAGATCGACACTGCCGGTGACCGTCGTGGTGACGAGTACCGCCTGGGCGGGCGTGACCAGGAAGAGGGCGAGGCCCAGCGTAAAGAGACCGGAAGCCAAAGCTCGTTTTATCATCTGCTTCCCCCCGAAATTCGTGCTCGGAAATTGATTGAATCTTGAGTGTCGCGAGCGATCGAAAAAACAACTATAGAGAGCCTACAACTGAGAAGCGAATCGCAACTTGGTGAACTAGTGGGATCGTTGGGGGTAGGCCCCCTCTCCTTTGCGCGGCCCCCTTTTGCGCAGTTTCCTTTGGGTCGGGGGTGGCGAAAAGGACGCGCGAGAACGCAAAACGGCGCCGGATCCCCTTGGACCGGCGCCGTTTTCTAGTCGCCTCCCCACGAAGAGGCGAGGCTGCGGAGCTTAGCTAGTTCAGCAAGACCCTGGGCAGCCAGAGGGCGATGTCGGGGAAGGCCATGATCAGGCCCAGGCCCGCCAGCTGCAGCAGCACGAAGGGAATGATGCCCTTGTAGACCTGCTGGATCTTCACCTCTGGAGGCGCCACGCCCTTCATGTAGAAGAGGGCGAAGCCGAAAGGTGGCGTCAGGAACGACGTCTGCAGGTTGACCGCCAGCAGGATGGCGAACCAGTAGGTGACCTCCAACGGTTCCACGTGGTTGCCGAAGTCCAGTGCGGAGATGATCGGCGAGAACACCGGCAGGACGATCAGCGTGATCTCGATCCAGTCGAAGAAGAAGCCGAGGAAGAACACGATGGCCATGAGCATCAGCAGCAGCCCCCAGGAGCCGAGGCCGAGGCTTTCCACCAGGTCGATGACGATGTCGTCGCCGCCCAGCGCCCGGAAGACGTAGGAAAAGCAGGTCGCGCCGAGAAAGATGCCGAACAGCATGCCGCCGGTCAGGGCTGAGCGCTCCAGCACGTCCTTCAACACGGCGAAGCTGAGGCGCCGGTTGACCGCCGCCAGAAGGATCGCCCCGGCGCCGCCGACGCCGGCCGCCTCGGTGGGGGTCGCCCAGCCGAACAGGATGGAGCCCAGCACCAGGAACACCAGGAACAGCGGCGGGATGAAGGAACGCACCACCATCAGCAGGATGCCGGCGGCGGTACTCGGGCCTTCGTCCTTCGGCAGCGGCGGCGCCAGCTTCGGCTTGAAGCCGCAGAGCGTCAGGATGTAGATCATGTAGAAGCAGGCCAGCATGAAGCCGGGAATGACCGCAGCCACGAAGAGGTTGCCGACCGAACGGGCCAGCAGATCGGCCATGATCACCAGCATGATCGACGGCGGGATCAGGATGCCCAGGGTGCCGGACGCGGCGATGGTACCCGTCGCCAGGGGGACGTTGTAGTCCCGCTTCAGCATGACCGGCAGGGCCAGCAGGGTCATCATCACCACCGAAGCGCCGATGATGCCGGTGGTGGCCGCCATGATGGTGCCCATCAGGGTCACCGAGAGGGCGAGGCCGCCCGGTACGCGCCGCAGCAGGACCTGCAGGCAGTGCAGCAGGTCGCTGGCCACGCCCGATCTTTCCAGCATGGTGCCCATGAAGATGAACATGGGAATGGCCGTCAGCACCAGGTTCTCGGCGATGCCGCCCCAGATGCGCGGCACGATGTTGAAGAACTGGATGAAGCTGAAGACGTCGAAGAACATGCCGACAACGCCGAAGGCCAGTCCGACGCCGCCCAGGATGAAGGCGACCGGGTAGCCGCTGAACAGCAGGATGCCCAGCGCCGCGAACATGAAGAGCGGGAGGTAATCTTCGATGTAGAAGTCCATTACTTCGGCTCCCCGTCATGCCGGTCGTCGCGCTTGCGGAACTCGGGCGGCACGATGTCGTCCAGGTGCTCGATCTCTGCTTCTTCGATCTCATGGACCCGGGTGCGCAGCTCCTCGGGGCCGAAGAGCTCGATGAGCTTGCGCAGCAGGACGGTGATGCCGCTTAGGGCGAGGAACCCGAAACCGATGGGGATGACGATCTTGATGAGCCAGCGGTGGGTCAGACCGGTGGCCGAGGCGGAGATCTCGTTGGTGGCGTAGGAACGCTCCGTGAAGTCGATGCCGAACCAGATGACCAGCGCGCAGTAGGGCAGCAGGAACAGCAGGCAGCCGGCCACTTCGATCCACCACTGCGTCCGCTCGTTGAGGTTCTCGCGCAGCAGGTCGATGCGCACGTGAGCGTCCTTCAGATAGGCGTAGCCGAGGCAGAAGGCGAAGAGCACGACATGCAGATGCCATTCCGCTTCCTGCAGCTTCGTCGACCCAAGGACGAAGAAGCGCCGGGTCACCACGTCGAAGATGGTCACCAGGATCAGGAAGAGCCCCGCCCAGGCGGCGATCCTGCCAACTTTGATGATGACGCGGTCCAGCGTATCGCTGACGCGTATCAGGAGTTCCATGGCGATGTTCCCAGTTTTACGAACTTCAGCTTGATTCGTTGGGGGCCGAAATGAGAAGCGCCGGAGTCTCCTGAAAGAGTCTCCGGCGCCACCCAATCCTGGACCTGGGGATCAAAGAGCTATAGCCGGTCCGGAACGCTTAAGCGTCCGGATCACAGATAGCCCAGGTCGCCCCAGACCTTGTACTGCTCACGATAGGCGGACAGCGATTCCCAGACCTTCTTGAAGGTCGGGTTGGAGGCGGCCAATTCGGCAGCGACCTCGTCCCAGGCCTTGTGCAGTTCGTCGAGAACTTCCGGCGACCAGCGGTGGATGGTCACGCCCTTCTCCTGCAGCTCCTTCAGAGCGGCACCCTGGATGGCCTCGCCCTCGGCCAGGCCGGCGCGGATGTTGTCGCCGCAAACGGCGTTGATCTGCGCCTTCTGGGTGTCGGAGAGCGCGTCGTACTTTTCCTTGTTCATCATCAGATCGAACAGGGTCGACTGCTGGTGCCAGCCCGGGAAGTAGTAGTGCTTGGCGACCTGGTAGAAGCCGAGGTTCAGGTCGATGGCGGGCATGGAGAATTCGGTCGCGTCGATCGAGCCGCGCTCCAGCGCCGGGAAGATGTCGCCGCCGGCGAGCAGCTGGGTGGAAACCCCCATCTTCTCCATGACCTTCGCGCCGAGACCGAAGAAGCGCATCTTCAGGCCCTTGAGGTCGTCGACGCTGTTGATCTCCTTGCGGAACCAGCCGGAGGCTTCCGGCGCGATGACGCCGCACATCACCGACTTGATGCCGTATTCGGCGTAGAGCTCGTCGAAAAGCGCCTTGCCGCCGCCGTGATAGTACCAGCCGAGGTACTCACCGGCGCGCGGGCCGAAGGGAACGGCGGCGAAGAGGGCGAAAGCCTCGTTCTTGCCGGTCCAGTAGCCCGGGGTCGACCAGCCGGCGTCGATCGAGCCGGCCGAGATGGCGTCGAACATTTCGAGGGCCGGCACCAGGGCGCCGGGCTCGAAGAACTTGAAGCGGAGCGTGCCGCCGGAGACGGTTTCCATCTCCTCCGACAGTCGCACGCCAAGAGTGCCGAGCTGGGTCAGTTTGCTACCGTAGGCGCTCGCCATGTTCCAGCGGACGCGCTTGTCCTGAGCCGCGGCGTCGCCGACGGTCCCCAGGGCCATCATGGCCCCGAGCGTCAGCGCCGAGACGGCGAGCTTCATTGTGCTGCGGATGCGCATTCGAAAAAGTCCTCCCGTTCAATTCGCACCCGCCATCGTTTCTGACGGGCTTCGTTAATTCCCCCTTTAGTGCAGAAAAGCTTGATTTCGCAACTGCACCAAAGCGGACAGAAGCTAGCCCATGCCCGCAACCTGAACAAGTCCAAAGCACAGTAGGTTAATGGTGTTTGCCGGGCAGGAGGGGGCCCGTTCCCTGGCCGTTCGAGGCGCTTCTTCGAAGGCGTTTCGCCGGCCTGAAGGGCCCCCAAACCGGTGCGGTCCGGGGGGCTGACGGGGCGGCCTAGCTGGGCTCGCGGCTGGCGCGCTCGCTGGCCCGGATCAACCCGATCTCGCGGTAGAAACGAAGCGCGCCTTCATGCAGCGGGATGCCGATCCCTTCCAAAGCCGTTTCCAGACGAATGACCCGGCCCTTGGCGTGGCCGCGGTCGAGCAGGCGCCGGGCGTCGCTGCGCCACAGGGCCTGCAGAATGCCGTAGACGGTCTCCGCGGTGACGTCCTCGCGGGTGATCCACTGGGCCGCGACCGACAGGGTCTTGGTCTCGCCGACACCGGCGTAGATCCCGGCGGGGATCTTGTCGATGTGGAGGAAGGGGTTGCGGTCGACCAGGGCGTCGATCTCCGCACCGGAAACACTGACCAGGGCGATCTCCGTCTGCTCGCTGGCCCAATGCACCACCTTTGCCGGATAGCCGGCAATGAGGAAGAAGGCGTCCAGTTCCTTGGCGACGAGTTTTTCTATGGCGTCGTCCGATTTCAGATAGGCGACCTCGATGGCCCCCTCGGTCAGGCCGAAGGCCTCGAGGACCAGCTGGGCGCCGACCAGGGTGCCGGAGCCCACTTCATCCAGCGCCACGCGCTTGCCCGACAGGTCCGCGACCGTCTCGATGCCGCTGTCGCGCCGCACGACGATGTGAAACGATTCCGGGTAGAGGTTGGCGATGGCGCGCAGGGATACCTGGCGTCCATCGCTTTCGAAGGCGTTGATGCCGCTATAGGCCCAGAAGGCGACGTCGGACTGCACGAAGCCCGACTCGATCCGGCCGCCGGCGATGTCCTTGACGTTGGCGACGGAGCCGCTGGAGGACTGGGCGACGGCCACCAGGCCCGGCACGCCGCAGACCTCGCCGCTGTCGCAAGTGCCCGAGGGGTTGCTGATCGCCTGGGCGACCAAGCCGGCGATGGGGTAGTAAGTGCCGCCGATGCCGCCGGTGCCGATGCGGAACAGCGACAGTTCCTGCGACAGCGCCTTTCCAGGCACGCCCAGGTTCCACGCCCCCGCAATACACGCTCCCACGATCAGGATGGCGGCGACCGTCCTGCGAATCACCTTCATACGGCCTCACAAAGACTGACAAAGTCTGCAACGGATTGGCCTGAAGCCGGGCCCTCGCTTCCCGCGAAAGCCTTACCCCCGACTCCCGCGGTCCCCGCTGAGCAGGACCGCTGAGCGGGCCCGGAACCGCACGCATCCCGCCCGATAATGCTGCGCAGGTCAACAGGACAGTGACCTGGAGCGCCAGAAAGTGTGCCTAAGTTGTAGTCACGGATTGCGTTAAGCCCCGTTAACCCTGCAAGACCGCCCGGCGCCTTCCGGCAGCCTTTGCCTGCGGGTGTGTTTCTCGCGCCGGCGTGTTTTTCGTCCGGCGGTGTTCGGTGGGATTGCATTGCGCGGGGGGAGTCGCTATAACCCGCCGCGCCGGGGAGTAGCTCAGCCTGGTAGAGCACTACGTTCGGGACGTAGGGGCCGGAGGTTCGAATCCTCTCTCCCCGACCAATCCGGCACAGAGAATGGCAGTCTGGGAACGGCATCCCGAGAGCCGGTCCTGACAGATCTCCTTTCTTCGCGCCGGCCTGCTCCAGAGCCCTCAAGCTACCTGGACAGGCCGGGCCCGCGAGGCCCCCTTCGGAAAATTTTCCTCAAATCTGCGGTTTCAGGCGGCGCTCAGCCGAGACGCTGCCGATTGGGCTCTTCGGTCTCGGCGTTCGCGGCCTCGCAGGGCGCCGCCGCCAGCTCGCCGGGCCGTTCCCCGGGCTCCCCCAGGATCTTGGCCGGCGAGAGGGGCTGGCGGCTCTTGGGGTGGCGCAGGCGCCCCACGGAGAGCAGGCCCCGCACCCCGTCCAGCAGCTTGTTGAAACTGCCCGGCCGGGCTTCCCCGTCGCTTTCCTGGGTCGTCACATGGAAGGGGTCGGCGTGGATCTGCTCCCGGTCGATCCCCAGTTCGGCCACGCGCTGGGAGACGGCGCTGACCATCTCCGGCGGGCCGGCCATATAGAACTGCGCGTTGCGGTGGGCATCGAGGTCCGAGGCCAGCACCTCCGCGAGATTGCCGATACGGCGCCGGGTGCCGCTCTCGGGCTCCGAGAGCACGGTATCGATGCGCAGGTTCTTGTAGCGTGACACCAGGACATTCAGTTCCTGCTCGTCGTAGACATGCGCTTCGCTGCGCACCCCGAAGTAGAGGTGAACCCGGCGGTCGGGCCGGATGTCCAGGGCGGTGCGGGCGATCGACTTGGCCGGGGCCAGGCCGGACGACCCGGCGACCAGCACCAGCGGGCTGTCGTCCTCGGGGTGCAGATGCGCACTGCCGTAGGGGCCTTCGACCTGCACGAGGTCGCCGACTTGGAGCGTCTTTTCAATGTGCTCGCTGACCCGGCCGCCGGGGATCATGCGGACGTGGAACTCCAAGGCCTCTTCGCCCGGCGTGGAGGCCATGGAATAGGCGCGGGCGGGCAGATCGCCGAACTTCAGCCGGGCGAACTGGCCGGCGGCGAACTGCAGCGGCGCCTCGGGCCAAAGATACAGCCGCTTGATGATCGGGCTGACCTGCTCGACGTTGGTGACCTGCGCGCGCAGGCGGCGCACCGGCAGGTCGACCGCGACGGTCCCGCCGAGCCAGGCGACGTGGACGTCGGAGCGCGGCTTGGCGCGGCAGGCCAGCACGAAGCCCGCCGACTTCTCCGCTTCGGGCAGGATCTCGCGGTCATAGTTCTTCATCGTCACGTCGCCGGCCAGCAGCAGGCATTTGCAGGCGCCGCATTCGCCGGTCCGGCAGCCGTGCGGAAAGGGCACGCCGCTGTCCAGGGCGGCATCCAGGATCGTCGCCTTGCCGGTGTCGATGGGAAGCGGCCATTGTCGGATCGTAAGCTTCGGCATGGTCTCCCCCCGGAACGGCCGTCAGTGGATCTGGAACTGCAGCGGGCGCAGGTGATAGCTGTGCCGGGTCTGGGTGTGGTCGAAGACCGAAACCCAGAGGAAGGTGCCCTCGGCGATGGCGACGTCGTAGTCGGAGCCGGTTTCCAGCTTGCGCTTCACCTCCATCCGCCACCAGCCGTCGGACCACTGGGCAACGGCGCTGACGTCGCCGCGGTCGCCCTCGAAGGGCGTCTCGGCGATCACGCTGGGCATCACGGTGCCGACCGGGAAGAGGGCGTCCAGTTCCGGCGTCGCCGGCACCATGAGGTCACGCGGCATCCACCAAAGACCCTGGTCGCCGACCGCCGGGTCCAAGTCGACCTTGGCCATGCGCTGCTGCAGGAGCTCCGGCGAGCGGGGCAGCCAACGCGGCTGCACGGTACGCGTGTCGAACTTCTCCCAGTTCATGGTGAAGCCGCCGGCGGTCTTCGGATCCTGCGTGTAGCCGGCGGTATAGCGCTTGGCGGGGTCGTCCGGCGGCATCAGCGGCGGACCGAAATGATTGTCGTCGATCTGGCCCAGCGAGCCGCTGCGCACCGACTTCCAGTGCCAGACGTCGACCAGGGTGTCGTCGGTGGTGTAGTGCAGGCCACGGCCGTTCGGTCCGCCGGGCCTGCCCTCCAGCGGCTGCGGTCCCAGGTGCGAGGTGCTGAGCGCGGCGAGATGGGAATCGCGCGACAGCATGACCGCGAACTTGTCCTCGTAGTAGCTGTTCTCGTCCTGCCGGGCGTAGTCGTACTGCAGCACCCGCCAGCCCTCGGCGGTTTTCTCCAGCGGCAGGTGTTTCTGGCTGCGCGTGGTGTCGGGCCATTCGAACAGCAGGTAGGCGTGCTCGCCGTCGTGCACGGCGCGCACCTGCACCTGGATGCTGCCCTGCGGCAGGTTTTGGCCGTTGTGGGTTTCGACGCTGGCGACGGCGGTGCCTTTCCAGGCGGCGTCGTCGGCGATGCCGTCCAGGCGCGGCGGGGTTGCGGTCTTGGCCATGACCAGCGGCTGCAGGGTGGCCTGGTCGACGGCGAAGATGCCGGCGGCCCGCGCCCCGGTGGCGATCAGCGCGATGCCGGCCGCCGCGACATAGGCGATGCGCGGCGTAATGATCTTCAGCAGGCCGCGCCAGCCCGCCATGGCCCACTGCGCAGCGATGTGCAGCAGCACGTAGGCCACCAGGCTCCAGGCGACGACGCGGTGCAGCGTGGTCAGGGTCTCCTGCGGCAGCACCATGATGTTGAAGTACAGCAGGCTGCCGGTCGCAATTGCGACGGCAACCAGCAGAAAGGCGATCCAGTAGATCAGCACATTGATCGACTGCCAGCGGGTGCGGCGGTCGTGCGAGGACAGCGCGCGGAAACGGCTGGCATCCAGGGCCACCCGCGGGGCCAGCTGGGCAAACAGCAGGAAGACGACGTAGCCGACGCAGGCGGCGCCCAGCGCCCAGGCGGACCAGAGGTGCAGGATGTAGACGTCGCCTTGGGGCAGGAAACCTGAAAGCGCGCGCGACCAGGAAGCTTCCGGAGAGTCGCCGGCGATGCGCAGGCCGGTAACAAGGTTAATGAGGAAGAGTGCGACGATGGTCCAGTGAAGAACTGAGGTGGCGAAGTCGCTTCTCAGACGTAGGCGCCCGGCGCCCTGCGGCGAGGACGCCGACGGATCCATCTCTTGCAATGCTTAGCTCCCTGTCCCTTCGTCGCTGCCCCCTTAGCGGCTTGCCCGTGCCACTTTTGCCGTCGGGAGGGGCGTCTGTTGCTCCTCGCTTGCCCGTGGTTCTTCGACCAGCTGCGGCAAGGTGATGCTCGCGGTCGTACCGACCCCGCGCTCACTTTGCAACCTTAGCTCACCAGAATGCAATTCTACCAGAGCTTTTGTCAGGGGGAGGCCCAGACCGGTGCCTTCGAAGCGCCGGGAAAAGGAATTGTCGATCTGGGTAAAGGGTTGCATAGCAAGGGAAATTTCCTGCTCGGTCATGCCGATTCCGGTGTCGCTGACATGCAACTCACACTTGCCGTCCCGGCTGAGCCCGGCGTGCAGCACCACCCTTCCGCCGCTCGGCGTGAACTTGATGGCGTTGGAAAGAAGGTTAAGCAGGATCTGGCGCAGCCGCGTGTCGTCGGCGAGCAGGGCGGGCACCTCGGTGGGCGGATCGATCACCAGCGCCACGCCGGCGCTGGCCGCGCGCTCGCCCATCAGCCGGCTGCAGGAAGCGAAGAGTTCGTCCACCCGGATGACGTTCTGGCGCAGCTCCAGCTTGCCGGCCTCGACCTTGGCGATGTCGAGGATGTCGTTGATGATCTCCAGCAGGTGGCGGCCGCTGTGATGGATGTCGTGGGCATAGTCGTTGTAGCGCTCGTTGCCCAGCGCGCCGTGCAGCTCGCGCTCCATGATTTCCGAAAAGCCGATGATGGCGTTGAGCGGCGTCCGCAGCTCGTGGCTCATGTTGGCGAGGAACTCCGACTTGGCGCGGTTGGCGGCCTGCGCCTCGTCACGGGCGGTGGCGAGCTCGGCACTGCGCTTGGCTTCCTCGGCCTGGAGGCGCTGGTTCTCGAGCGACTTCTCCTTGAACACCTGCACGGCCCGCGCCATGTCGCCGACTTCGTTGCCGCGGCCCAGGTTGGCCACGTCGGTCGAGGTGTCGCCGGTGGCGATGCGCCGCATGGAGGACACCAAAGCGGTGACCGGACGGGCGATGAGAAAGACCAGCATGTACCAGGTGACGCCCAGGACCACCAGGCCGCTGGCGAAGGCGGTCGCCGACCAGGCGGAGAGCTTCGACTGGATCTCCTTCAGCTCCACGAAGTTGGCGGCCGAGTGTTCGGCCACGCGGGTCCGCACGGTCTCCGTGAAGATGGAGAGCGCGGTGCGGTAGTCGAGCCACTCGTTGTGATTGCGCTCCAGCAGCAGCAGCTCGTCGGGTGTCGGCACGGGGCCGATCTCTTCGAACAGCCTGCGGGTCTTCTCCAGGAAGGCGGGCAGATCCTCGACCGCCGCCGCCGCGCGCTTCTTGGTCTCCTCGTCGGAGAAGTCGGAGAGCCGCTGATGAACCCGGTTCCAGCCGGCGATGATGCTCTGGCCGCGATCCGGCAGTTCGAAGGCGATGCTCTGGGCGGCATAGATGCCGCCGCTGACGCCGATGATGCGGTAGCTGAGCGCGGCGATGTCGTCGGAGAGGGCGTCGATGACTTTGCGGGAGTTTTCGTTCTCTTCGACGATGTCCCGCATCAGCGCATGGTCGCGCTGCAGCGCATAGGACAGCGCTGCGTACTGCGCCACCAGGACGACGAGGAACACCGCCATGGCCACCTGGGCCTGGGTCCTTATGCGTCCAAACCAGCGCGATCCTCGAGCCCGGCGAAGCAAATGCGAGCCCTCTCTCTGACGAACGGGTGTCCTGCCGGAACGGCCGGCCCTCTAGCGGGCGACGGGGTGCTCTCCGGCCGCCCACTCGGCGAAGCCGCCCCGCATCCACATCACGTTGGAATAGCCGGCCTCGACCGCCCGCTTGGCGGCCCAGTAGCTTTTCCAGCCGGTGGTTCCGTGACTGTAGAAGACGATCCGGTCCGACTTGTCGGAGCCCAGGAAGCTGGTGTCGAGCGAGGAATCGGCGGAGTCGTAGTAGCTCGCCGCGCTCTTCGCGCCGGGCACATGGCCGTCGACGTAAGAGGCTTTCTTGCGCAGGTCGTAGACCTTCACGCCGCGGTCCAGCAGGGGCCGCAATTCGTCGGAAGAAACGATGGTCACGCCTTCGAGTTGCGTCGGCGTTTCTTCGGCCGCCTTCGCGTGAGGGGCGAGTCCGGCCGCCAATCCAAGGCAGAGAACCATACAGGGAACGAGTGCAGATATGACCCAGCGCATAACCAACCACTCCGGTTTGTTAAGAATAAATTAGCCGTCAATCTAGGGGGCGGAACCTAATGAGATATTAACGGCGGGCGAAATTCGCCAACCTTAGGTTTATAAAGTGTTTTTCAAGCGGCCGGTCATCTGCGGCCAAGCCGGCGGCTTGCCGAAGGCGCAGCGCGCGGCAGTTCGCCCAACGGGCGAACTGCCTGTAAACGCGCGAAGGCGATGGCTGGTTAATGACGCCAGCGGCGGGTCATGACGCGGTCGAGGGTCCGCGTGTCGATGATGGTCGGCAGGCCCGATTCCGGGCTGGTGCCGAGGAGGGCCGATTCCAGCCGGGCGCCGATCAGGTTGGCGTCGGTGAAGTCGGCGCCCCGCAGGTCCGCCATGTGGAAATCGGCGCGGGAGAGGTCGGCGCCGGCGAAACGGGCGGCGTTGAGCAGGCTGTCGGCGAAGCGGCAGCCGGTCAGGGTGGCCTCCTCGAAATAGGCCCCCGTGAGGTTGCTGCCTTCGAAGTCGCATTCGACCAGGTCGGCGCCGCTCAGATCGACGCCACAGAGGTCGAGGCCGCCGAGGTCGCAGCGCAGCAGCACCGCCCGGCGGCCGTCGGCCCGGCCGGCACGATAGCGGGCATGGGCTTCCAGAATGGGCCGTAGCGTTTCCGCCGTCAGCCGGTGGCCCATCAGGACCTTCTGTGCGGGCCGGTCCCGGGTCACTGACTCAGATAGGTCGGTCATTACCTATGCCCTTCCCTGACTGATGTTTCACCGTGGGAGCGTCTGTCTTGTCGCTCCGTGAGGTCAAAAAAAGGGGGTCGAATAAATCGACCCCCAATTCTTGAATATGCGATGTCGGTCGGTATCAGGTACGAGACAAAAGATGCGATGCGGAGTATTTAGATCAGGAATGCGATATGGGTTTGTCTCTGTGTCCGAACGATGACTAGAATGTACCTATTCGAAGTCCGTGAGTCAATGGAAAAATACGAAGACAAGAAGAAATACTTCGACGTGACCCGGATTCAATCCAAAAACTAGGGCAATATAGCCGAAATGACCCGAAATGGGCACTCAGCGCGCCATTTTCTAGGGCAAAATGCCCAAACTGGGCTGAATGGATTGGACATAATAGCCTATTCGCCTTGCGTCGGTGGTCATAATGCCCTATATTGATCCGGCGTCCAGGAGGCGCCGAGACTGGAGAGGGAGATTTTTTGGCGATGGCGGGCGACGACGAAGCGGAAATGACGGCGGAGCAGCTGCGCGAGCTCTGTACCCGCCTCTACGGGGCGGGGCGCTGGCAGACGGCCCTGTCGAAAGAACTAAAGGTGAACGACAGGACCGTGCGGCGCTGGGCCTCGGGGAAGGCCCGGATTCCGCACCCTGTGGCGCTCTGCGTGAAGCTGATGGTCTTTCTCGACGAGCTGAGCTGGCTCGGGGAATGGCGCCAGGCCATCCAGGAGGATCTCCTGGGCCAGGAGGAACTCTAGATCGGATCACGTTGAGACAGAACCACTTGGTGGTTCTGTCTCAACGTGTGAATCCGATCTATTTCTAATACATAGAGCAGATTCACAGGGTTGGTGGATCGCCCTTCGGCGATTCCAGCGACCCTGATCTGCTCTAGGGAAACCGGCGCCTCAGGCCCCCTCCGGCCCCCTCAGACCCTGCAGGGGCTGAAAACCGGGGGGCGGCAGGCTCAGTAGGCCCGGTCGACGCAGAAATCCACCACCTCGAGCAGGGCCGTCTTGGCCGGCCCGTCGGCGAAGCACTCCAGGGCCTGGCTGGCTGAATCCGCATAGCCGCGGGCCCGGCCCATGGCGTCGGTCAGGGCGTCATGGCGCTGCATGTACTCGATGGCCTGTTCCAGGTCGCCGTCCTGGTGATCCTGCTCCTCCATGCAGCGCCGCCAGAAGGCGCGCTCCGCCTCATCGGCCCGCTGGAAGGCCAGGACCACCGGCAGGGTGATCTTGCCGTCGCGGAAATCGTCGCCCACCGCCTTGCCCAGGTCGGCCTGCAGGGCCGAATAGTCGAGGACATCGTCGACCAGCTGGAAGGCGATGCCGAAACCGCTGCCGAAGCGGTCCAGGGCCTCTTCCTCCGCCGTCGGACGCTCGGCCACCACCGCGCCGATGCGGCAGGCCGCGGCGAAAAGCGCGGCGGTCTTGGCCTCGATGACCTGCATGTAGGCGGTCTCGTCCGAGGTGGTGTCGTTCGCGGTCATGAGCTGCAGCACCTCGCCCTCGGCGATCACCGCGGAGGCGTTGGAGAGGATGCGCAGCACGTCCAGGGAGCCGTCGGCCACCATCAGCTGGAAGGCCCGGCTGAAGAGGAAATCGCCGACCAGGACGCTGGGCTTGTTGCCCCAGACGGCGTTGGCCGTGGCCAGGCCCCGGCGCAGGTCGCTGGCATCGACCACGTCGTCGTGCAGCAGCGTTGCCGTATGGATGAACTCCACGCAGGCGGCGAGGCCCTGGTGCCGGTCGCCCTGGTAGTCGCAGAGCTTGGCCGCCGCCAGGGTCAGCATGGGGCGCAGCCGCTTGCCGCCGGCCGCGACGATATGGCTGGCCAGCTGAGGAATCAGCGCGACGGGGGAATGCATATGCTCGACGATCAAGCGGTTGACCGCCTGCAGATCGTCCGCCACCAGGGCGCTTAACGGTTCCAGGCCGCTTGTCGCCGGCCCTTTCGCCTGTTTGTCGAGTTCGGCGGCCAGCGCCAAGATGATCACCTCACGCTAATCATGGTCCCGGCGGCTTGGCTTTCCGCGCGGCGGCTTCGCACGCCGACCCGCGGGGCCAAGCCGTCTGCCTGGCCTCTGCGGACCCGGCATCCTTGGTCATTGTCGTTCCGCCGAGCGGGCGGCGAACCTTTGTGGCAGCATAGGTTGAACCGCCGGGCGGTCAAGCCCGATACCCAAGGTAGATACGCGCTGCGACGAAAGGCGCTATAACGTCTCTTGTTATGAAAGAACTGTTGCGCACCAATGATATCGTCAAGCTCTCCTGGCTGCAGGCCCTGCTGGCCGACGCGGAGATCGAAACGCTGGTGCTCGACCTCCACACCAGCGTTCTGGAGGGCTCGCTCGGGATCCTGCCGCGCCGCCTGATGGTCAGCGACGAGGACTACCTGCGGGCCCGGCTGCTGATGCGCGAGGCGGGCGAGGAGGTCCACGGCCCTTGACCCCGCTCCACCCCCTGACCGAGGACGCTTTCCTGGGCGGCCGCCTGCGCCTGCGCCAGCCGGCCGAAGGCTATCGCGCGGCCATCGACCCGGTGCTGCTGGCGGCGGCGGTGCCGGCCCAGCCGGGCGACGCGGTGGCGGACCTGGGCTGCGGCGTGGCGACGGCGGGGCTCTGCCTGCTGACGCGGGTGCCCGCCCTGCGGGTGACCGGCCTGGAACTGCAAGCCCTGCTGGCCGACCTGGCTCAGAAGAACGCCGGCCTCAACGGCTGCGGCGAGCAGTTTCGGGTCGTGTCCGGCGACGTCGCCGCGCCGCCCGGGGAACTGGCGCCCGGCGCTTTCGATCACGTCATGCTGAACCCGCCCTACCTGGAGCCCGGCTCGGGGCGCGCCTCGGCCCACGAGCTGCGCCGCATCGCGACCGTCGAGGGCCCGGCGGGACTGGATGCCTGGCTGGCCTGCGCCGTCTCGCTGCTGCGCCCGCGCGGCAGCATCACGGTGATCCATCGGGCCGACCGCCTGGAACGCATTCTCGGCCGCCTGTCGCAAAGCTGCGGCGACCTGGCGGTCTTTCCGCTGTGGCCGCGCCAGGGGGAGGGGGCCAAGCGGATCCTGGTGCAGGCGCTGAAGGGCAGTGGCGGGCCGCTGCGGGTGCTGCCCGGCCTGATCCTGCACGACGCGGAGGGCTGCTACACGGCGGCGGCCGAAGCGGTGCTGCGCGATGCCCAAGCGCTGGCTCTATGAAACCGCGAAAGCCGCGCTGGACCCGGAACCGCGGCTCTGGCCAGCGATTGTCCTGGAATGCTATGCAGGCCAAACGGTCTAACCCTTAGCGGTCTGACCCTTGGCGACCTAACTTACCTGGGCAAATAACGAGGACGTGTTTTCTGGCATGTTGCGGACGATCTGGAGTCTGGTGACCTTCGAATGGCTGCGCCGGCCGCAGCCTGAGGTGGCGGTGCTGCGCATGACCGGCGTGATCGGCGGCTTCGGCCCCCTGCGCAGCGGCATGAGCCTGGCCAGCCTGGAGCCGCTGATCGAGCGCGCTTTCGCCCAGCCGCGCCTGAAGGCCGTGGCCCTGGTCATCAACTCGCCGGGCGGCTCGCCCGCCCAGTCCGCGCTGATCGCCAAGCGGGTGCGCGACCTGGCCCAGGAAAAGGACGTGCCGGTGCTGGCCTTCTGCGAGGACGTGGCAGCCTCCGGCGGCTATTGGCTGGCCTGCGCCGCCGACGAGATCTTCGTCCAGCCGACCTCCATCGTCGGCTCCATCGGCGTCATCACCTCCGGCTTCGGGTTTCCCGAGCTGATGGACAAGATCGGCGTCGAGCGCCGCGTCTATACGGCCGGCGAGCACAAGTCGACCCTCGACCCCTTCCGGCCGGAAAATCCCGAGGACGTCGCCCGCCTCAAGGAACTGCAGCTGGAACTGCACGATGTCTTCAAGGAGATGGTGCGCGACCGCCGCGGCCAGCGCCTGAAGGCCGAGGACGACCTGCTGTTCAGCGGCGAGTTCTGGGCCGGCGGCAAGTCGGTCGAACTGGGCCTCGCCGATTCCCTGGGCGAACTGCGCCAGGTGCTGCGCGACCGCTTCGGCAAGCGGGTGCGCCTGCGCCGCATCCAGGGGCCGAAGCGTCTGCTGCGGCGCCTGGGGCTCGGGCGCGGCCGCAGCGAAGCCGGGCTCGGTGTCTGGGGTGGCGGCTTTCCGGCGCCCGAGGACTGGGCCGCCGGCCTGATGTCCGCCGCCGAGGAGCGCGCCCTCTGGTCGCGCTTCGGGCTTTAAGCCTCTCCACGTGTTGACCTGACGGCCTCCGCGCCGCTTAATGCCGCCATGTTCGGTTTGCCCTCAATTCAAAAACTCATCGTCCTCGCCGCCATCGTTGCCGCGGTCTGGTACGGTTTCAAGTTCCTCGGCCGCCTGCAGGAGCAGCGCAAGGCCGAGGCCAAGCTGCACGAGGGCAAGGGCGCCAAGCCCGCCCGCAAGTCCGCCGCGCCGAAGGACGGCGGCAAGGGGGGAGAGGTCGAGGACCTGGTGCAGTGCCCTTCCTGCGGCGCCTACATCCAGGCCGGCAGCCGCTGCGACTGCGGCCACAAGAGCTGATCTCAGCCTTTAGCGTTCGGCGAAGGCCAGACGCACGCCCAGGCCGGCCAGCGCCAGGGCGAAGCCGCGCCGCAGCAGGGTCATGACGCTGGGCCGCTCGATCACCTGCGCGCGGGCATAGGCGGCCAGCAGGCCGTAGCCCAGGAAGACGACCAGCGTCATTCCCATGAAGACCAGACCGAGCCCCGCCATCTGCAGGGCGACCCCGCTGCCCTGGGCGGGGACGAACTGCGGCAGGAAGGCGAGGAAGAAGATCGAGAGCTTGGGGTTCAGCAGGTTGAGGGTGATGCCGCGCCGCAGGACCGTGCTCATGCGCCGCGCCACGGCCTGCTCCCCCGCCTGCTCTTGAATGGGCAGGGCGCCGCTCTCCCGCCAGGCGCTCCAGGCCAGGTAGAGCAGGTAGGCGACTCCGGCATACTTCAGAAGCTGAAAGGCCAGGGCGCTGGCGTGCACGAGGGCAGCCAGCCCCAGGATCGAGGCGGCGATGTGCGGCACGATCCCCAGGGTGCAGCCCAGCGCCGCGAAGGCGCTCGCCCGGGCCCCCAGGCTGAGGCCGCTGGCCAGGGTGTAGATCACCCCGGTCCCGGGGGCGACGACGATCAGAAGAGAGGTGATCAGGAATTCGGGACTCATGAAGGGGCTCCAGGCTGGGCGTGGGGCCACTTTGGCCTCTTTCCCGGGCCGATTCCAGCCCCTGGCGACAGGACGGTTGAGGGGGGCCTATTTCCCCCGGGAACCCGGGGAATCCCACGGCTTGATTCGGGGTGGGGCCCCCGCTAAGGTGCGCCGCGCTTCGCGGTGCAGCAAACCGCGGCGCCCCCAAACCGCCTGAACACAGATGCCCCACGCCAATCCGGATACCTGCTTTCAGCGACTGATCCTCCGCCTGCAGGATTTCTGGGCGCGGCAGGGCTGTGTGATTCTGCAGCCCTACGACATGGAGGTGGGGGCGGGCACCTTCCATCCGGCGACCACCCTGCGCGCCCTGGGGCCCGGCAGCTGGAAGGCGGCCTACGTGCAGCCCTCGCGCCGGCCGACCGACGGGCGCTACGGCGAGAACCCCAACCGCCTGCAGCACTATTACCAGTTCCAGGTCATCCTGAAGCCCTCGCCGGCTAACAGCCAGGAACTCTACCTGGACTCGCTGAGGGCCATCGGCATCGACCCGCTGGCGCACGACATCCGCTTCGTCGAGGACGACTGGGAAAGCCCGACCCTGGGCGCCTGGGGCCTGGGCTGGGAAGTCTGGTGCGACGGCATGGAGGTCAGCCAGTTCACCTATTTCCAGCAGGTCGGCGGCATCGACTGCAGCCCGGTCTCCACCGAGCTGACCTACGGGCTGGAGCGCCTCATCATGTACGTGCAGGGCGTCGAGAACGTCTACGACCTGGACTGGGACGGCGTGCCCAAGGATCAGGGCGGCAAGACCTACGGCGACGTCTATCTGGCCGCCGAGCAGCAGTTCTCCGCCTTCAACTTCGAGATCGCCACCACCGAGACCCTGTTCCAGCACTTCAAGGACGCCGAGGCGGAATGTCAGGCGATCTTGAAGTTTGGCGCCGACAACGGGCGGCCCATGCCGCTGCCGGCCTATGACCACTGCCTGAAGGCCAGCCACGTCTTCAACCTGCTGGACGCGCGCGGCGTCATCTCGGTCACCGAGCGCCAGGCCTACATCGGCCGCGTGCGCACCCTGGCCAAGGCCTGCTGTGAAGCCTGGGTGGCGACCCAGACCCCCGGGCAAACTGGCGAGGCGGGCTGATGGCCGAGCTGCTCGTCGAACTCTTTTCCGAAGAGATTCCCGCGCGCATGCAGGCGCGCGCCGCCGGGGACCTGAAGCGTCTGGTGACCGAAGGCCTGAAGGCCGCGAACCTCTCTTTCGAGCGCGCCGAGGCCTTTGCCACGCCGCGCCGCCTGGCCCTGGTGATCGACGGCCTGCCGCCGCAGCAGCCGGACCTGACCGAGGAAAAGAAAGGCCCGAAGTACGGCGCGCCGGCCCAGGCGATCCAGGGCTTCATGAAGGCCAACGGCCTCAAGTCCCTGGACGATGAGGCCGAGCTGCGCGAGACCGACAAGGGCGCCTTCTATTTCATCGTGCGCCACATCGCGGGGCGGGCCAGCGCCGAGGTGCTGCCGGAGATCCTGACCAAGGCCTTCGCCGAACTGCCCTGGCCCAAGTCGATGCGCTGGGCCGGCGACACGCAGCGCTGGGTGCGTCCGCTGCACGGCGTCGTCGCCGTCTTCGACGGGGTGGCGCTGACCGGCGCCCTGCCGATGGGCGAGGGGCGGCGGCTGCCCTTCGGCACCACCACGGCTGGCCACCGCTTCCTGGCGCCGGCGCCTTTCGACGTCATCGGCTTCGACGACTACCGGGTGAAGCTCAGCAACGCCAAGGTGGTGCTCGATGCCGCCGAGCGGCGCGCCATCATCGCCGAGCAGGCGGCGGCCCTGACCGCCGAAGCGGGCGTGAAACTGAAAGAGGACAGCGCCCTGCTGGACGAGGTGAGCGGCCTCGTCGAGTGGCCGCAGGTCCTGATGGGCCGCATCGACGCAGGCTTCATGGACCTGCCGGCCGAGGTGCTCTCGACCTCCATGCGCAGCCACCAGAAATACTTCTCCACCGAGAACGCCGACGGCAGCCTGGCCGACCGCTTCCTGCTGGCCGCCAATATGGACGCCCCGGCGGGCAGCGCGCGCGCCGAGACCATCATCGCCGGTAACGAGCGCGTGCTGCGCGCCCGCCTCGCCGATGCGCGCTTCTTCTGGGACCAGGACCGGCAGCAGCCGCTGTCGGCGCGCGTACCGTCGCTGAAAGACATCGTCTTCCACGCCAAGCTTGGCAGCGTGGCCGAGAAGGTCTCGCGCCTGGAGAGCCTGGCCGCCGAGATCAGCAACTACGTGCCCGGCGCCGACCGCGACGAGGCGCGCTCCGCCGCGCGCCTGGCCAAGGCCGATCTCGTCACCGGCATGGTCGGCGAGTTCCCGGAGTTGCAGGGCGTCATGGGCCGCTACTACGCGCTGAACGATGGCGAGACGCCGGCGGTGGCCGAAGCGATTGCCGAGCACTATCAGCCGCTCGGCCCCAACGACGCCTGTCCCTCGGCGCCCGTGAGTGTCTGCGTCGCCCTGGCCGACAAGATCGACACCCTGGTCGGCTTCTGGATGATCGACGAGAAGCCGACCGGCTCCAAGGACCCCTACGCGCTGCGCCGCGCCGCGCTGGGCGTCATTCGCCTGATCGTCGAGAACACGCTGCGCCTGCCGCTGACCGAGGTCTTCGCGGCGGCCCAGGGCGAATACGCCGGTCTTGCCGCGGCGCCGGTCGCCGAGGAATTGCTCGACTTCTTCGGCGAGCGCCTGAAGGTGGTGCTGCGTGATCAGGGCGTACGCCATGACCTCATCACCGCCGTGATGGCGCGCGGCGGCGAGGACGATCTCGTGCGCCTGCTGGCGCGGGTCGAGGCGCTCGGCTCCTTCCTCGACAGCGACGACGGCGCCAATCTGCTGGTCGCCTACCGCCGCGCCGCGAACATCGTGCGCATCGAGGAAAAGAAAGATAAGCGTACCTACGAAGGGGGCGTGGACTCGGCCTCCCTGGCGCAGGACGAGGAGAAAACTCTTTTTTCTCACCTCTCCGATGCAGCCAAAGGGGCGCAAAGCGCGTTAAGCTCCGAGGACTTCACCGGCGCCATGGCCGCCATGGCGCGTTTGCGCCAGCCGGTCGACGCTTTCTTCGACGAGGTGACGGTGAACGCGGAGGACGCGGCGCTGCGGGAAAACCGCCTGCAGCTGTTGAGCGCCATCGGCGCGACGCTGGCGGAGGTCGCCGACTTCTCCAAGATCGAAGGCTAAAGACGAAGAGGCGGCGCAAAGCCGCCCTTAGCACGCGGGCCAAGCCCGGAAGGCACAACTGGCAGGAAAACGGAAAGCACAAGATGACCAAGTGGGTGTACAGCTTCGGTGGCGGATCCGCCGACGGGCGGGCCGAAATGAAGGAACTGCTGGGCGGCAAGGGCGCCAACCTGGCGGAGATGTCCTCTCTCGGATTGCCGGTGCCGCCCGGCTTTACGATCACGACGGAAGTCTGCACCTACTTCTATGCGAACGACCGGCGCTATCCCGAGGCGCTGGAAGCGCAGGTCAACGAGGCCCTGGCCAAGATCGAAGAGACGGTTGGCGCCAAGTTCGGCGAGGCCAGCAACCCCTTGCTGATCTCCGTGCGCTCCGGCGCCCGCGCCTCCATGCCCGGCATGATGGACACGGTCCTGAACCTCGGCCTCAACGACGAGACGGTGCAGGGCCTGGCCAAGGCCGCCGGCGATCAGCGTTTCGCCTACGACAGCTACCGCCGATTCATCCAGATGTTCGGCGACGTGGTGCTGGAGGTCGATCATCACCACTTTGAGGAGATCCTCGAACTGGCCAAGGAAGACCGCGGCTACATGCTCGATACCGAGCTGACCGCCGACGACTGGGCCAAGGTCATCGAGGACTACAAGGCCAAGGTGCTGGAAGAGACCGGCAAGCCCTTCCCGCAGGACCCCAAGGACCAGGTCTGGGCGGCCATCGGCGCCGTCTTCGGCTCTTGGATGAACCAGCGCGCCATCACCTACCGCCGCCTGAACGGCATCCCCGCGGAGTGGGGCACGGCGGTGAACCTGCAGGCCATGGTCTTCGGCAACATGGGCGACGACTGCGCCACGGGCGTGGCCTTCACCCGCGACCCTTCGACCGGCGACAACTCTTTCTACGGCGAATACCTGGTCAATGCCCAGGGCGAGGACGTGGTGGCCGGCATCCGCACGCCGCAGAACCTCACCCTGCGCGGCAAGGAGATGAACAACTCCAAGCTGCCGGCGATGGAAGAGGTCATGCCGGAGGTCTTTCAGCAGCTCGACGAGGTGCGCCACACGCTGGAGACGCACTACAAGGAAATGCAGGACGTCGAGTTCACGGTGCAGCGCGGCACGCTCTACATGCTGCAGACCCGCACCGGCAAGCGCACCGCCCCGGCGGCGCTGAAGATCGCCGTGGACATGGTGCATGAGGGCCTGATCACCGAGGCCGAGGCGATCCAGCGCCTCGACCCGAACTCCCTCGACCAGCTGCTGCACCCGACGCTCGATCCCAAGGCCGAGCGCAAGGTCATCGCCCGCGGCCTGCCGGCCTCGCCGGGCGCCGCTTCGGGAAAAATCGTCTTCACCGCCGATGCCGCCGAGCTGCAGGCCAACGACGGCGCTCGCGTCATTCTCTGCCGCACCGAGACCTCTCCGGAGGACATCCACGGCATGCACGCCGCCGCCGGCATCCTGACGACGCGCGGCGGCAT
This sequence comes from Kiloniellaceae bacterium, assembly GCA_048268885.1. Classification (GTDB taxonomy): domain Bacteria; phylum Pseudomonadota; class Alphaproteobacteria; order Kiloniellales; family Kiloniellaceae; genus Pelagibius. The sequence goes on from JBLWUP010000014.1 coordinate 37,930, forward strand.
GACCAGCCACGCCGCCGTGGTGGCGCGCGGCATGGGCCGGGCCTGCGTGGCCGGCGCCGGCGAGCTGCGCATCGACCACAAGAGCGGCGTCATGCGCGTGCGCGACCTGGAATTCAAGGAAGGCGATCTCATCACCCTCGACGGGTCGACCGGCGAGGTGATGCAGGGTGCCGTGCCGACGGTGCAGCCGGAACTCTCCGGCGACTTCGCCACGATCATGGAGTGGGCCGACAAGTTCCGCACCATGGGCGTGCGCGTGAACTGCGACACGCCGCAGGAAGCCAAGGTGGCGGTGAAGTTCGGCTGCGAGGGTATCGGCCTGTGCCGCACGGAGCACATGTTCTTCGACGCGGGGCGCATCGTCGCCATGCGCGAGATGATCCTGGCCGACAACGTCGAGCAGCGGCGCCGCGCGTTGGACAAGCTGCTGCCTTACCAGCGCGAGGACTTCATCGCCCTGTTCAAGGAGATGGCCGGGCGTCCGGTCACCATCCGCCTGCTCGACCCGCCGCTGCACGAATTCCTGCCGCACGAGGACGCGGCGGTGAAGGAAGTCGCCGAGGCGTCGGGCGTTACCGAGGAGCACGTCCGCGCCCGCTCCCTCAAGCTGGTCGAGACCAACCCCATGCTGGGCCATCGCGGCTGCCGCCTGGGCATCACCTATCCGGAAATCTACGAGATGCAGGCCCGCGCCATCTTCGAGGCGGTGGCCGCGGTCGAGAAGGAGACCGGCACCTCCGTGGAACCCGAGGTGATGATCCCGCTGGTCTCCGTGAAGAAGGAGTTCGAGGTGCTGCGCGAACTCGTCGACAAAGTCGCCGAGGAGGTGCGCAAGTCGGAAGAGGTCGAGATCAAGTATCTGGTCGGCACCATGATCGAGCTGCCGCGCGCCTGCCTGCGCGCCGAGGAGATCGCCGAGGGGGCGGAGTTCTTCTCCTTTGGCACCAACGACCTGACGCAGACGGCCTACGGCCTGTCGCGCGACGACGCCGGCAGCTTCCTGGGCGCCTACGAGCAGCGCGGCCTGATCGACCAGGACCCCTTCATCTCGCTGGACCCCGACGGGGTGGGCGAACTGATGCTGATCGGCGCCGAGCGCGGCCGCAAGTCGCGCCCGGACATCAAGCTGGGCATCTGCGGCGAGCACGGCGGCGACCCGGCCTCCATCGCCTTCTGTCAGACCGTGCCGCTGGACTACGTCTCCTGCTCGCCCTACCGCGTGCCCATCGCCCGCCTCGCGGCGGCTCAGGCGGCGCTGGCGCGCAAGAATGCGTAGCACGCTCTAGACAGCCGCTCGATGGTCACCCGCGGATTTGTCCCGTGGGGATTCCGGGTAGGGTCGCAGGACGGCAGTTCATACACAGTTGTCGTCCCGGGGCTTGTCCCCGGGACCCATTGGCGTCAGCCCAGGGCAGTGCCTCGTGAAGTACAGGTGCCCGCCCGCTGCAGGCAGGCAACGCCCTAAATTGGCGTGACTATCAGGTGGAAAGGGCAATGGGTCCCGGCAACAAGTGCCGGGACGACAGTCTTCGTGTGGGAAGGATGGTGCGAGCCATTCGTTCCCGGCGCCATCGTTCTGCTAGTCGTTGCGCCGCAGGTCGGTCAGGTAGCTGTTGGCCTGGCGGCTTTCGTCATAGGCTGACGGGTCGACGTTGGCGAAGAGCAGGGATGGGGCGTTGTCGTCCACAGCCGCAAGGCAGCCGCCGTCCGGTGCGACGACCCGTGACAGTCCGGCGTAGCGGAAGCGCGCATCTTCCCCGGCATGGTTGGCGTAGGCCACGAAGACCTGGTTCTCGAAGGCGCGCACCGGCACCATTTTGGTCGCGATGAAACGGGCGTGCGGGCCCTCCGGCAGGGCCGTGGGCACGACGATGACCTCGGCGCCGGCTTCGGCCAGACGGCGTACGTTTTCGGGAAACTCCACGTCATAGCAGATCAGGAAGCCGAGCCGCCGGCCGGCGAATTCCGCGGTGGCCGGACGTATTTCCCCGGGGGTGAAGAGCGCGCGCTCGTAGTCGGCGTAGAGGTTGGTCTTTCGGTAGACGCTGGGCGCCGCGTCCCCGCGCAGCATCGCCAGGGAATTGAACACCTGGTCGCCGTCGCGCTCGGCAAAGCCCGCGACGATGGCGATGCCGTGCCGCTCGGCGATGTCGGTCAGCCGGCGGACCTGCGGCCCCTCGGCGGGCTCGGCGAGGTCGAGGATCGCGTCGCCGGCGCCGTAGCCGGTGGTGGCGAGTTCCGGGGCGACCAGCAGCTGCGCGCCGCCGGCGGCGGCGTCCCGGGCGGCCTGCGCGAGGATCGCCAGGTTGGCCTCGACGTCGCCGGCCTCGGCGCGCATCTGCAGCAGTGCGATCTTCATGTGGACTCGTCCGAGGACCAGGCGCCGAGCAGGCGCGGCAGGTCGCCGTAGCGGGCCACCAGACCGAAGACCGCCGCGGCGATCGCCACGAAGAAGATCGAGACAGCCGCCATGGTCGGCGTGTAGCCGTAGCGCAGGGCGTTGAAGATCTTGATCGGCAGGGTCTCCAGGGTGAAGCCGACGGTCATGTAGGCGACGATGTACTCGTTCAGCGAGAGGACGAAGGCGAAGGCGTAGCCCGAGATCAGGTAGGGGGTGATGAGGGGCAGGACGACGCTGCGGAAGACCTGGCGGTCGCCGGCGCCCATGGTGGCCGCCGCCTCGACCAGGGAACGGTCGATGGAGGCGAAGCCCAGGGACAGGGTGACCAGCGGCAGGGTGACGAAGAAGACGGCGTGGCTGATCACCGCGGTCCAGGGCGCGCCATAGGCGCCCGCGGTGGCCCAGAAGGAGAGGAAGCCGAGCGCGGTGATGACCGGCGGCAGCAGGAAGGGCGCGACGCCGAGGAAGCGGAAGACCTGCGCCCAGGGCGCCACCCGGCGCCACAGGAACCAGGCCAGCGGCATGGCGATGGCGACGGCGATGGCCGCCGAGAGCGCCGCCACCACGATCGAGGCGATCAGCGCAGAGCGCCAGTCGGCGGCGGCGAAGATCTGCGTGTACCAGGAGAGCGAGAAGCCCTCCGGCGGGAACAGCAGGGACTTCTTTTCGTTCACCGAGACGCCGGCCACCACCACCAGCGGGGCGGCCAGAAAAACGGCGATGAGCGCCATGTAGGCGTTGCGCAGCCAGGGTGGGGTCATGACGGCCGCCTCCTCATGTCTGCAACTCCCGGCGGCCGCCGACCAGCAGGGTCAGCCCGACCAGGGCCAGGGAGATCAGCACCAGGAAGACCGCCATGGCCGCGGCGAAAGGCATGTTGGACTGATAGATCGCCTGGTCGGTGATCAGGACGGAGAGCGTCCAGTGCCGCGGCCGGCCGAGGATCTGCGGCAGCAGGTAGGAGCCCAGGGCGAAGACGAAGACCATGATCAGCGTCGCGACGATGGTGTTGCGCGAGGCCGGAATGACCACGTCGAAGAAGCCGCGCAGCGGCGAGGCGCCCAGCGTGCGCGAGGCTTCCAGCAGGGTCGGCTCCAGCCTGACCAGCGCCGGATAGAGCACCAGGATGGTGTAGGGCAGGGCCTGGTAGACCATGCCCGTCAGCACGGCGCCGAAGCCGGGCAGCAGCGCCGTCGGCTGGTCCATGAGGCCGAGGGCGACGAAGAGGTTGGTGATCCCCGCGGTGCGCGAGAACAGCGTCGACCAGGCGAACCCGATGATGACCTCGGAGAGCGAGAGCACCGAGAGCAGCGCGACCAGCCAGGCGACCTGCACCGGGCGGGTCCGGCAGGTCAGGAAATAGGTGAAGGGATAGGCCAGCAGCACGCAGCAGACGGCGACGCAGGCTGCCAGCAGCAGCGAGAAGCCCAGCACGCCGCCGAAGAAGGCGCTGAGAAAGCGCTCGTAGTTATCCAACACGAAGTCTGTGGTGTAGAAGCCGCCCTGCTGGCGCCGAAAGAAGCTGACGGCGATCATGATGCCGAAGGGGACGACGAAGAAGACCAGCAGCATCAGCGCCGGGAACAGAAGCGGCGCCAGGTCGGCGAGGCTGCGCGGCGGCTCCCGTCTCATTGCTTCAGCACCACGCAGGCTTCGGGCGGCAGCAGCACGCCGACGTCGTCGCCGGCGGCGACCCCCGGCCGCTCGCGGGGCGGCGAGACCACGGTCACCGTGGTGCCGGCGACCTCGACGTAGGTCTCCACGGTGCCGCCCAGGTCGCGCAGGAAGGTGACGCGGCCGGTCAAGGCGCCGTTGCCGGGCGCGGTGAGGTGCACGTCTTCCGGCCGGATCGACAGGCGGGCGCTGTCCTGCCCCTCGGGCAGGGCGAGGCCCGGCAGGACATGGCCGGCGATGGCCGCCTGGCCGTCCACCCGGGTCAGCTCCAGCAGGTTGGTGGAGCCAATGAAGTCGGCCACGAAGCTGTCGGCGGGGCGGCGGTAGATTTCCACCGGCGGCGCGGCCTGGCGGATCTTCCCTTCGCTCATCACCACGACCAGGTCGGCCATGGTCATGGCCTCGCGCTGGTCGTGGGTGACGACGATGGTGGTGATGCCGAGTTGCTGCTGCAGCTGGCGCAGCTCCACCTGCATGGCCTCGCGCAGCTTGGCGTCGAGGGCCGAAAGCGGTTCGTCGAGCAGGAAGAGGCGCGGCGACACCGCGAGCGCGCGGGCGATGGCCACGCGCTGGCGCTGGCCGCCCGACAGCTTGCTGACCGGACGTTCGGCATAGCCCGGCAGGTGCACCAGGGCCAGCAGCTCCTCCACCCGCGCGCGCTGCTCCGCCTTGGACAGGCCGCGGATGCGCAGGGCGTAGGCGATGTTATCACCGACGTTCAGGTGCGGGAAAAGCGCCAGCGACTGGAACACCATGCCGAAGTCACGCTTGTGGGTCGGCACCTCGGTGATGTCGCTGTCGTCCAGCAGGATGCGTCCGGCGGTGGGGTCCTCCAGGCCGGCGATCATGCGCAGCAGGGTCGTCTTGCCGCAGCCCGAGGGGCCGAGCAGGCAGACAAAGGTGCCGTGGGGCACGGCGAGGGTCACGTCGTCCACCGCGGCCACGGTCCCGAAGTGCTTGGCAACGCCTTGCAGTGTCAAGCCGGACATCGTTTCTTTCTCCAGTCAGCAGCCGAAGCGCTGTCCGCGCATCTTGCCTCGCCCTTCGAGACGCGCCACTGCGCGGCGCTCCTCAGGGTGAGGCAAGATGTGAGTTTGATTGACCTCATGCTGAGGAGCGAGCCGAAGCGAGCGTCTCGAAGCACGAGGTCAATCACGGCAGAAGGGCAGTCAGCCGACGATCAGCTCGGTCCACTTCTGGTTCAGCCAGTCCGACTTGCTGCCGTAGAGGTCGTAGCGCGGCACGATGGGCTCGATCTCCGACGACACGGCGGCGAACTCGTCGTCCGTCAGGTCCAGCAGGCTGCGCTTCACCGTCGGCGCGGTGCCGACCTTGCGCGAGACCAGCGCCTGGATCGACGGCTGGCTCATGTAGTCGATGAAGATGTGCGCCTCTTCCGACTTCTTCGACGCGCGCGACACGGCCCAGCAGCCGCTGTCGAGGATGCCGCCTTCCTTCGGGAAGGTCGAGCGCACCGGGTGGCCGTCGGCGGCGGCCAGGCCGGTGACGTCGTGATAATACTGCCCCATGGGAATCTCGCCGGACTTCAGGGCCTGCTCGAACTGCGCCTCGTCGCGGTACCACAGCCGCACGTTCGGCTTCACCTCGGCCAGCTTGTCGAAAGCCTTGAGGATGCCTTCCTCGCTGTCCAGCGCATCGGTGCCGCCCATGAAGGTCTTGGCCGTCACCTCCAGCAGGAAGGAGTTGGAGACCAGCGCCAGCAGACCGAGCTTGTCCTTGTTGGCCGGGTCCCAGAGGGCGGCCCAGGAAGTCGGCGCCTCGGGGTAGACGTCGGTATTGGTCACCAGGGTGATGTACCAGGCGACCGCCCCGATGCCGGCGATGCCGCCGTCGTCGTACTTGTTCACGAAGGTGGGGATCAGGTTCTCCGTGTTCGGCAGGCGCGCCAGGTCGAGCGGGGCCCAGAGGTTGATCGATTTGCCCTTCAGCATGGCGACCTGCGACATCATGGAGACGTCGGCCGGCGCCTGGCCGGCCCGCGCCGCCTGCTCCAACTGCACCAGCCAGGCCTCGCCGGTCGGCTCGGCGACGGACTCGACCGCGATGCCCGTGGCCTTGGTGAACTCCGGGAAGACGTGCTCGTCGAAGGAGTTCTTGAAGTAGCCGCCGTAGGCGCCGACTTTCAGGGAACGGTCCTGCGCGCGCAGCACCGAGGGCATGGCCAGCAGGCCCGCGCCGGCGAGGCCGCCGGCCATGACGCTGCGACGGCTGACGCCGGTCTTCAGAAATTTCCTGTTCATCTCTCTCTTGCCTCCTCTGTCGATGGGTTCGCCGCTTTGCGCGGCTTATTGACGGAACCGGTCCTCCCAGGGTTTAAGCACTTCTCTGACAGCCCCCCGCGTCTCAGGTCAGGCGGGGGCTGTAGACCATCAGACTCAGAATCTCGAACAGCACCTGCGCGCCGACCTGTGCCGTGTTGGTCGTGGTGTCGTACTGCGGCGCCACCTCGACCACGTCGCCGCCGACCAGGTTCGCGCCCTTGAGGCCGTGCAGGATCGCCAGGACCTCGCGGGTGGTCAGGCCGCCGACCTCGGGCGTGCCGGTGCCCGGCGCGAAGGCCGGGTCGATGCCGTCGATGTCGAAGGACAGGTAGGTCGGGCCGTCGCCGATGACCTCCAGCGCCTTCTCGATGACCGCGGGAATGCCCATCTGGGGCACTTCCTCGGCATGGATCACGGTCATGCCGCTGTCGACGGAGAACTCCCAGAGGTATTCGGCCGAGCCGCGGATGCCGATCTGCACGGTGCGGGTCGGGTCCAGCACGCCGTCCAGCACCGCGTTGCGGAAGGGGCCGCCATGGTGGAACTTGCTGTGGTCGAAAGCGCCGCCGGTGTCGCAGTGGGCGTCGATGTGGACCATGCCGACCGGCTGCTCGCGGCCGATGGCTTTCATGATCGGATAGGTGATGGAGTGGTCGCCGCCCACCGAGAGCGGCACCACGCCGGCGGCGTAGACCTTTTCGTAGTAGCGCTCGATGTCGTCGAGGCTGCCTTCTAGGCGGTAGCGGCTGGCGAAGGGCACGTCGCCCAGATCGGCGACGCGCAGGTCATAGACCGGCGCGCACTCCAGGACATGGTTGTAGGGGCCGATGCGCTCGATATCGCGGATCGCGCGGGGGCCGAAGCGGGCGCCGGGGCGGTTGGTGACGCCCAGGTCCATGGGCACGCCGATCAGCGCGACCTGCAGGTCGCCGAAGTCGGGATTGTCCGGGTCGAAATCGCGCTGCGGGGCGTCGAGCAGGGAGCAGATGCCGGCATAGGGCGCCATGCGCGTGCCGGACTTGTCGAAGATCTTGTTGGCCACTTTCTGAAAGGCTGGATCGAAGAGGTCGCCCCCGTGACCCTGGCCGTATTTTTCCCGCAAGGAGTCCAGTTTTTCGCGGTCCCAAGCCATTTGTTCGCCATCCCACAATGTCCGCACGCCGTCTCACCCGAGATACTGCTGAATCCACATTGCGACGGCAATTGACATTGTTGTAGCGTTCTATGTGAATAAATTTCACATATAGGCTTTTCCATGTCGGCCCGACTGCCCCCGCTCAACCCCCTGCGCGCCTTCGAGGCGGCGGCGCGCCACGGCTCGGTGACCCGCGCCGCCAAGGAACTGAACGTCACCCACGGCGCGGTCAGCCATCAGATCCGCAGCCTGGAGGCGGCGCTGAAGGTGACTTTGCTGGAACGCGGCGCGCGGCGCGTGCGCCTGACGCCGCACGGGGCGGCCCTGCTGCCGACGCTGTCCACCGCCTTCGAGGAAATCGCCGCGGCCACCGCGCGCATGACGCGGCCGAGCACCGGCGGCGAGCTGACGGTGAGCTGCGTTCCCGCCCTGCTGTCGCTCTGGCTCATCCCGCGGCTCGGCGGCTTCGCCGAGCAGTTCCCCGGCATCCGCCTGCGCCTGCAGGGCTCGAACGATCCGGCCGGCGTGTACGATCCGGACATCGACATCTGCATCCGCTACGGCCAGGGCGAGTGGAACGACTGCTGGGTCAGCGAATGGGCGGAGATCGAGCTCTTTCCCGTCGCCAGCCCGACGCTGCTGAACACGCGGCCGCTGCGCGCGTTGAAGGACCTGGCGCATCACGTCATCCTGCACGCCGACAGCGGGCGGGAATGGCAGACCTGGCAGACGGCGGCCAAGGCGCTGGAGCTGGGACGCGGGCCGCAGCATTTCATGGGCGACGCCCGCGTCGCCATGGACGCCGCGCTGGCCGGCAACGGCGTCGCGCTGGGCGACAACATGACCGCCAGCCGCCTCATGGCCAACGGCAGCCTGGTGGCTCCCTTCGACCTGGCGGTGCCGGCCGTCGACCGCTTCTACGTCGCCTGCCGCAACGAGGTGAAGGCGGCGCCCATCGTCGGCGTCTTCATCGACTGGCTTTTCGCGGCACGCGACGAGCAGGAAGCGCGGGCCGAGATCCAGGCCGTGGCGCGGCGCAGCCTGCGCCGCCGTGGCAAACCGCTGCCGCAGGGGGAAAAGGACGCCTAGATCGGATCACCTTTAGACAGAACCACTTGGTGGTTCTGTCTAAAGGTGTGAATCCGATCTATTCCCAATACATAGAGCAGACTCACAGGGTTGGTGGATCGCCTTCGGCGATTCCAGCCGACCCTGATCTGCTCTAGCGTCGCTTGGACGGGCGGGCCCGGCTCAGGCGCTCTGCGCCAGTCCGCGGCGCCACATCTCCGCTTCCTTGTCGCGGCGCTTGCGCAGGCCCGCGCTGTCGGGCCAGAGGCGCTTCATCTTCTCGATCTCCGCGGCGACCTGGTCCAGGCGGCCGGCGGCGATGTGGTCGCGGATCGCCTTCATCTCGCGCCGCGAGTCGCCTGTCAGCTTGGTGCCCCGGTTGTAGACCAGGCTGACCAGGGCGCCCCGGCACAGCGGCGGCAGGCCGGAGAGGTCGCCGTAGCAGCTTGCGGTCTGCTCGACGCTGCGCGGCAGGGCGCGCTTCACGAAGACGCTCCAGGCGGCCTGGAAGGGGATGTTCAGGTCGGCCATGGCGGCGACGGCTTCGGCGCTGCCTTTCTTGCCCAGGTGCGGGCGCAGGCTGGCCATCTGCTCCGCCGTCAGGATGCCGGCCCAATCGGCCTCGAAGTCCGCCGCTTCCTGAAAGCGCAGGTCGTAGCCGACCCCGATGGTGACGCCGCTGGCCTCGCCCGGAAAGTGCGGCCTGGCCACATGGCGGTCGTAGAACTTCCGGCTGCCGACTTCCTCGCCGACGATGAAGCCGACGGACTCGGTGGGAAGGACCCGGGACGGCTCCGGCCGGCTTTCCAGCCACACCCAGGTCTCGGCATCGGCGATGCCGGTGACCGGCAGTCCGGCCAGCATCTGGGCCTCCTGCACGGCGCTCTCGGTGCCGCGGCCGAAATCGCCGTCGACACGGATCAGGGCGCCGATGCGATTCAGCAGATGCTGCAGGCGTTCGACGTCGGCGCCCTGCGCGCCGCGCTGAAGATTGGCGGGATGTTCCCCTGCGGCCAAGGCCATGACGTTTCCCCCTGTGGACGGCGAAGCGTCATTCGACGGCAAGGACGCCGCGCCATCAAGGGGACGGAAGGAGTATGTCTTTCGGGTAGCCGGACGTTTGGCGGCGGTACTCAGCCCGCCTTTTCGAAGACCGCCTGGATGATGGCGATGCGGTCCTCGAAGAGGCTGCGGCGCAGGTTGGCGACCATCTCGGCGAAGGAAGGGCCGAGGATGAGGGCCGGGCCGGATGGGGCCGCTCCCGATTTGGCGCCAGCCTTCTGCGCGGCCACCGCCTTCTCGCTCCAGGCCTTGGACTCTCCGGTCAGGTCGCGCCAGTGGCGCTGCTTCAGCCCGGTGGCGAGGATCGCTTCGCGCACGCCCTCGGGCGTCATCAGGTGGCTCCACTCGGCGCTGGCCGACCAGGGCACCGGGAAGTAGGGCTCGCCCGCCGGCCCGGCCATGACGTCGTAGAGGCCGAAACGCCCGCCCGGTTTCAAGGCCCGCGCGACTTCGCGGTAGAGCCGCGCCTTGTCGGCGATGTTCATCGCCGCGTGCTGGGTCCAGATCAGGTCGAAGCCGGCCTCGGCGAAGGGCAGGGCGAGGCCGTTGCCGCAGACGAAGCCGGTCTTCTTGGCGAGGCCGACCCGGGCGCTGAGCTCGCTGGCGGTGCGGCAGTAGACCTCCGTGAGGTCCAGGCCGACCACACGGCAGCCGCGCTCGGTCGCCAGCCAGCGCGCCGGCCCGCCGATGCCGCAGCCGAGGTCGAGCGCCAGCTGTCCCGCCTGCGGGTTCAGCAGCTGCGCCAGCTCGGCCGTCGCCTGGTGGCCGCGGCTGTGAAACTGATCGTAGGGAGCGAGGTCTTCGGCGGTGAGCCGGTCGAGATCCTTACCCGCGGCCGTAAGCGCGGAGAGGATGCGGCCTGTAAGTTCGCCCTCCCGGGCGTAGTGCTGTGCGGCGGAGGGTAATGGGCTCATCGGTGAGACGAGCATGGCACCGGCGGGGCTGCGCCTGCAAGCCCTTGCGGTTGCCCCGCTTCATTTGGTCGCGTCGCATTGTTCGACTGCCCCTAAAAGTTTTCGGCGCCGGACATCGTCAGATGTCCTCGGCAAGCGTGTTGGTGTTGACCTCGGCCAGGTGGATGGCCTCGGTCAGCAGCTGGGCGATCTCCAGGTTGTTCTCCATCACCGCCTTGGCCTCGGGGCGCGGATCGTCGCCGTAGTTCGCCATGCGCAGCAGGATCTCGGCGCGGATCTCCGAGAGGATGTCCTCGGTCCGCTTGCCGTCCGGGTTGTCGTGCGACACCAGGTGCTTGGTCGTCATGGGTCCACCCCTTCAGGTGTCCGTTTCACAGTCACTGCGCGCAGTATCGACGCTGAACCCTTAACAATGGTTAACGGAATGGACGGGCATCCGCCGTCTCGGTCGCCCGCCGCGCAACCTGTGATATAAGGGCCGGCGGCGAAATCGCCGATGATGGGGAAGGGCATGACAGCAACACAGGACGGCATCCTCTGGCGCCTCGCGCGCCTGCATCCGGGTTGGATGGCGGTGCCGGTTGCCTGCGCCTTCATCTTGAACGGCTTGGCCTACTTCTTTGCAGAGCGCGAGGGGGGAGCAGGGGAGGCGGGGTCCCTCGTTGCTTCCTTGCCGATCTTCGCGCTGGCTTGCGGTTACGCCTTTCTTGTCACCGCGTTGGTATCCGGACGCTTCCACTCCACAGGTCCGCGGCGGTTGCGCGGCCCCACCATCGGATTGGTCGTGGTTTTCACGTGTCTTCTTGCAATGCCTCTCTTCGTGGTTTTGGGCGGGATTTTTGGAGTGCCGCTTAAGGCCGGTAGTTGGCCGGAACAGGCTATGATATCGGCGTGGGGAACGTTCGTTGTCAGTGGCTACTATCTGATGATTAGGGCGAGCATCGATTTGGTCGCTGCTGAACGCGGTTTCGGTGGTGGTACCGGGCGCAAGATCGGCACCTTCCTGCTGCTGTTCTTCTGGGTGTTCGGCGTATTCTTCATTCAGGCTCGACTGCGGCGTCTGGTGCGGAAGTTCGCTGCCGGAGGCCTGGTACGACTGCCAATGGAAAAGCTGGAACTGGTCGAGTCGACCTCCGGGCGGCTGGCCCTGGTCCTGACCGAGGATGTCGGGGGCGAAGGTTTTGAAGCCTATGGCGAGGAACTCATCAATCGGCTTGACGGGCATATCTTGAAGAAAGCCGATCTGCCGAACGGTGTTGTCTGGAAAGTCGAGATTGAGGGATCGAATCTTCGGCTTCTTGTTGACGAGTCTCTCAACCGTATCTCGCTGGAAGCCTGCGAGGATTCCGCTGAACTGCTGCTGAGCAAACTTCAGAAGTGGTTCGCGCCTTCCGCCTGATCCAGAAAGAACAAGGGCCGCCCGAGGGGGCGGCCCAAAGTCTGGGACAAGGGAACAATGAAACCTAGGTGACTAGGTTGTGCGTCCTATTTCCCGCGCGAGATGGTGATCTTCTTCGCCTTCTTCTGCGCGGACTTCGCCTTGGGCAGGTCGATGGTCATGACGCCGTCCTTGAAGGCGGCGCTGATCTTCCCTTCGTCGATCTCGACCGGCAGCGTGAAGGCGCGGCGGAAGCTGCCGAAGGAGCGCTCGCGGCGGTGATAGTTCTCCTCCTTGACCTCCTTCTCCTCCTTCTTCTCGCCGGAGATGGTCAGGGTGTTGTCGGCGAAGGTCACCTCGATGTCCTTCTCGGTCATGCCGGGCAGCTCGGCGGTGACGTGGTAGGCCTTGTCGTCCTCGCTGGTGTCGACGCGGACGTCCATGGCGATGCCGCCGCCGTTTTCCTTTAGCAGGGAAGGCGCGCCGAAGCCGCTCCAGAAGTTGTCGAAGACACGGTCGACCTCGCGCTGCAAGTCGCTGAGCGCGGGGGCGCCACTCTTACCATGATGCCAAGGGGCCAAATCTTTGAGAGCCATTCCTAACCTCCTATGAATACAAAGGACGTCTTATCGAACGACGTTTGGCTGAGCCTAGGCCAGGCAGGTGGGGAGTTCTTTGAGGCAGATCAACCCCAGGGAGCGGCGCTCGCGCGCGAGTGCGTCCGAGCGGGTTCAAGGCCTGCCGCGGCCCCTTTGGTAATATCTTCGCTCTTGACCCGTCCGGCGAGACGCGGCCAACTTGCGGGTATGGCACTCGGGCGCACCATGACCCTCCAGGAACTCACCGACGGCGGCAAGGCCGCCATGGCGGAGGCTCTGGCCGTGCTGGAATCGGCACCGGACGCGCCGCAGACCATCGGGCTGCTGGACGCGGCCTATGCTGCGCCGCGCGCCCAGGTGGTCGGCATCACCGGGCCGCCGGGCGTCGGCAAGTCGACCCTGCTGGGCTCGCTCATCCCCGAACTGCGCGAGAGCGGGCGCAGCGTCGGCGTCATCGCCGTCGATCCTTCCTCGCGGCAGACCGGCGGGGCGCTGCTCGGCGACCGCCTGCGCCTGATGACCGATCCGGAGGACGAGGGCGTCTTCGTGCGCTCCATGGCCGCGCGCGACCGCCTCGGCGGGCTCGCCGAGCTGACCGTGGGCGGCATGCTGCTGATGCGCGCCGTCTACGACGTGGTGCTGATCGAGACCGTCGGCGTCGGCCAGTCGGAAACCGACGTCGCCTGGGTCGCCGATACGGTGGTGTTCTGCGTGCAGCCGGGCTCCGGCGACTCCCTGCAGTTCATGAAGGCCGGCATCATGGAGATTCCGGACCTGGCGGTGGTCACCAAGGGCGACATGGAGGCCGCGCAGCGCACCAAGGCGGACCTGAAGGCCGCCCTGGCGCACCAGCGCCGCCGCGACGGCTGGACGGTGCCGATCCTGCCGGTGGCCGCGCAGAAGGGCAGCGGCATCGCCCCGCTGGTCGCCGCGATCGAGCGCCACAAGGCCTGGCTCAGCGAGGCCGGCCGCCTGGAGGCGCGCCGCCACAACAACGCCAAGCAGTGGTTCCGCGAGGCGCTGACCACCCGTTTCGGCCGCGAAGGCGTGAAGCGCGCCGAGATGCTGGGCTGCCGCATGAACCTCGACCGTGGCGACGCCCCCTACGAACGCCTCGCCGATCTCTCCGCGGCCATCGTCGACTGATTCCCTGCCGGCGGCCGCTGTCCCCCCTCACCCAGCTTCGCCTAGGCTCGATCTTTCGATCTCTCCAAGGCTACGCAACCCTCTCCCTCCAGGGGAGAGGGTTTCTTTTTGTTGCCCTCTCCCCTGGAGGGAGAGGGAGGGGCCCGCGAAGCGGGAGGGTGAGGGGGCGAGCGCTAGAACGTCGCCCAATCGGGCTTCTTGGGCGTCACCTCGGCGTCGCCGGCTTTCAACGGCTCGCTGTCTTCAAGGGCGTCCAATCGCAGCAGGGCGAGGCCGACGCTCTTGCCGTCGCGGGCGACGGCCGAGCGCAGGGTGCCGGCTTCCTTGCCGTTACGGGTGATCGGCGTGCCGGGCTCCGGCGCCGGACCGTCGATCTCGAGGGGCACCAGCCGCTTCTTGGTGAGGCCGCGGTAGCGCATGCGCGCGGTTAGCTCCTGGCCCATGTAGCAGCCCTTGTCCCAGTCGATGCCGTGCAGCTCGTCGAAGCCGCTTTCCAGCAGGGTCGACTTCTCGACCTCCAGGTCGCGGCTGCCGTCGGGCACCCCGGCGGCGAGGCGCAGGGCGTCGTAGTCCGCGAGGCTGCCCGGCGTGAAGCCGGCGTCGCTCAGGGACTGCTGCGCGCCCGCCTTGGGCAGGATGGCGCGGGCGCCGAGGGCCGGCAGGCGCGGGTCGACGAAGGCAAGGCCGCCGCCGAAGGGCCGGGCGCGGCCCGGCTCGGCGGGCAACGCCAGCTTGGTCAGGGCGTCGGGGCCGATCAGCGCGGCGACGGCGAGATCCTCGGCCGCTTCCACGGTGACCTGCGCGCGCAGCTTGTAGAGCTTCAGGCGGCGCGCCAGATCGGCGGCGCGTTCGGCCTCGCAGTCGGCGAGGAAGGCGTCGTCTTCTTCGGTGAGGAAGAACTCGTGCAGGAACTTGCCCTGGGGCGTCAGGAAGGCGGTCCAGAGCGCGCGGTCCGGCGCCACCCGCATCACGTCGTTGGAGACGATGCCCTGCAGGAAGTCGCGCCGCTCGGCCCCGCCGATGCGCAGGACACCGCGATGTTCCAGGACGATGGCTTTGGTTTCCGCCATGCTCTGCCGAATCCTACCCAGTTGTTCAGCCTCCTAGAGGTGGCATCCTGCGCGCGCCAGCGCAAGAGGGGGGCGGCAAGGGGGGCTTTGCCAAGGCCCGGCCCCGGTCCTATAACCCGTGAAGCCCCTTCAATCTCACGAATCGGCCTTTTCCCGCCCCATGCGCCTGCTCTTCATCACCGCGACCCGCATCGGCGACGCCGTGCTCTCGACCGGCCTGCTGGGGGAGATGATCGCGCGCCACCCGGGCATCGAGGTGACCGTCGCCGTGGGCCGGCTCTCGGCGCCGCTCTTTGCCGCCGTGCCGGGGCTGGAGCGCATCCTCCTCATCGACAAACAGCGCTATAACCGTCACTGGCTGAAGCTGTGGCAGCGCACCGCCTTCCGCTATTGGGACATCGTCGTCGACCTGCGCGGCTCGGCGCTCTCCTACCTGGTGCCTGCGGGGCGGCGTTACGTCATCGGCAAGCGCAAGCCGGGCCGCCACCGGGTCGAGGAACTGGGCGACCTGATCCAGATGGCCCCGCCGCCGGCGCCGCGCCTATGGCTGGCCGAGGCAGTAAGGGCGCGCGCCGCCCAGTTGCTGCCCGACGACGGCACGCCGGTGCTGGCCCTGGCCCCCGCCGCCAACTGGCAGGGCAAGACCTGGCCGGCCGAGCGCTTCGCCGAACTGGCGCTGCGGCTGACCACCGAGGACGGCATTCTGCCCGGCGCGCGCATCGCCGTGCTGGCGGCGCCGCACGAGATGTTTCAGGCCCGCCCGGTGTTGCAGGCGGCGGGCGGGCGCGGCGTGAACCTCTTCGAGAAAAGCGACCTGCTGATGGCCGCAGGCTGCCTGGAGCGTGCGGATTTCTTCGTCGGCAACGATTCCGGCCTGATGCACCTCTCGGCGGCGGCAGGCACGCCGACCCTCGGCCTCTTCGGCCCGAGCCCGGAGGCGCGCTACCGCCCCTGGGGGCCCAAGGCGGCCTTCGTGCGCACCCCGGAGAGTTTCGAGGAACTGACCGGCGCGCCCGATTTCGATTTTGCCGCGCGGCAGTGTTTCATGGAGAGCCTCACGGTGGAGGCCGCGGAGGCGGAGGCGCGCCGGCTCTGGGCCTGGGTGAATCGCGGTAACTGATTAACTGAGGGAACTAGGCCCCGCCGAGGCCCGGATGCGGCAAGGCGGCCAGCACGTCCGCCAGTGTCAGCTCGGCCAGGCGCTCGCGCCGCAGGGTGGCGATGCTGGGGCCGCGCGGCGCCACCTTCGCCGGGTCGGACTCATGGGAATAGAGCACCAGGGAAGGCGCGCCCGCCGCCGCGATGAGGTGCATCGGGCCGGTGTCGTTGCCGACCGCCAGTTCCGCCCGGCGGCCCAGGGCGGCGATGGCCTCCAGGCTGGTCCGGCCGCAGAGGTCGCGGGCGCCCGGCGCGGCGGCGGCGATGGCGGCGATCTCCGCGCGTTCGGCCTCGGCGCCCAGCAGCAGCGGCACGATGCCGCCTTCCAGCAGATGGCGGGCCAGGGCGGCGTAGTTTTCCGCCGGCCAGCGCTTGCCCGGGCGGTGCGCCGAGCCGCCCGGCACCAGCAGAGCGACGCGCGCCGGCAGGTCCAGGGTGCTCAGGTTCGCGGTGAGGAAGGAGAGGTCGGGCAGGCCCGGCCTCGGCACGCCGGCCAGGGCCAGCTGCTGCGCCTCGCGATCGCAGATGTGCAGGACCTGGTCCTTGGGCGGCTGGTAGCGGTGGGAACAGCCGGGCACCACGCCGACCCATTCGGGCTTGGGCGCCGGCAGCAGGCGGAAATAGCCGCCGCTGCGGTCGGAGCGCTGCAGGTCGTAGACCCGCTCGAAACGGCCGCCGGCCAGCTGCCGCCGCAGGGCGAGCCAGGCGCCGACCTGCCACCAAGCCGGGCGCCGGTCGAGCCAGATCCGGTCGAAACAGCCGCTCGCCTCGGCCATAGGCTGGAAAGGCGCCGTGGTCAGCAGGGTGATCTCGGCCTCGGGATGGTGGGCGCGGATCGCCTGGAAGCTGGCGATCGACAGCACGAAGTCGCCGAAAGCCGAAAGTTTGATCACGAGGAGGCGCGAAGGGGGCACTGGTGACATGGATTCCCGCTGCAGGACCGGCGCTCAGGGATACGGCAAGCGCGCCAGTCTCGCAATCCTCCTGGCAATCCTCCTAACAAACCTGGGCGCGGCGTCGCCAAAGCCCCTCGGCTGTCACATGATTGAAATCTTTCGTTCAGATGACATATTGTCGGGCGAGCGATGTCGGGCATTCGGCCGCCGCGCACAGCAGAAACGGGGCCAGATGTCTCACTACAGCGAAACCACAGCCAGTGCGGCGGAGGCGCAGACGACCTTGCGCCTGCAGCAGGCGGAACGCCTGCCGGCACTGCTCTATCTCTGGATGCCGCTGGTCATCGCTCTCGTGCTGTCGCTCACCTGGCACCTGAATCCGGACCTCTACAGGGCCTACCTGGTGGGTGAGGTCGGCCTGCTGGAGGCGACGCACGTCATCGTGCCGGTCATTTCCGTCATCGTCGCCTTGCGAATCCTGCTGCTGCCGGAAGTGCAGCGCGACCGCCTAGTCTTTATCTGGATCCTGCTCGGCCTGCTGGGCAGCGTCTATATGGCCGGCGAGGAGGCGAGCTGGGGCCAGCACTACGCCGGCTGGCTGACGCCGGAAAACTGGCAGACGGTCAACGACCAGGGCGAGACGAACCTGCACAACACCTCCTCCTGGCTCGACCAGAAGCCGCGCACGCTGCTGGAGATCGGGGTCATCGTCGGCGGCATCATCATCCCGCTGCTGGCGCTGAAGCGCCCGGCGATTCGCGAGGGGCGCTTCGCGCTCTTCCTGCCGCCGCTGGTCTGCCTGCCGGTCGCCGTCATCGGTGAGGTGGGCAAGATCTGGGAGCGGCTGCACGCCCTCGGGCTCTGGGAGCCGGTGATCTTCTACCAGGCCAGTGAGGTGCAGGAGCTTTACTTATCGCTCTTCATCCTTTTCTATCTGATCGTGTTCCGCAATCGGGTCCTGGCCCGGCGCACGGCGGGATTGCCGGCGCGTCCGGTTGCCGCCCGGTGAATCAGATCCGCCGCCGAGTTCAATTCTAAGGAGTTCCACCGCTTCCATGCCGCGCTTGCTGCAGGCCCTGGCGGGCGCCCCGCAAGGCGGCGCCGAGATGCATTTTCTGCGTCTCTGTCTGGCCTTGGAACGGGCGGGGGTGGAGCAGCGCGTGGTCATCCGCCCGCATCCCAAGAGCCTTGAAGTGCTGCGCGCCGGCGGCATCGACCCGGTGACGGCGCCTTTCGGCGGCCTGTTCGATCGGCAGACCGGCAAGATCCTGCGCCGCGAAATCGCCGACTTTCGCCCTGATCTGGCGCTGACCTATATGAATCGCGCCTCCGCGGCCATGCCGAAGGGCGATTTCCTGCATCTGGCCCGGCTCGGCGGCTACTACAACTTGAAGTACTACCGCAACTGCGACCATCTGATCTGCGTCACGCCCGATCTCAAGGCGCACTGCGTGAAGCACGGCTTCCCCGAGGAACGCGTGCACGTCATTCTCAACTTCGTCGAGGACAAGAGCGCCACGCCGCCGGCCGACCGCGCGGCCCTGGACACGCCCGTCGATGCGCCGCTGATCTTCGCGCTCGGCCGCCTGCACGAGAACAAGGCCTTCGACATCCTGCTGCAAGCCATGGCGAAGTTGCCGGGCGCCTACCTCTGGCTGGCCGGCGACGGCCCGCTGCGCCGGAAGCTGGAGCAGCAGGCCGCCGGCCTCGGCATCGCCGGGCGGGTGCGTTTTCTCGGCTGGCAGCACGACCCCGCGCCTTTCTTCGCCGCCGCCGACCTCTACGTCGTGCCCTCGCGTCACGAACCCTTTGGCAGCGTGGTCCTGGAGGGCTGGATGCACACCCTGCCCATGGTCTCGGCGGCCAGCCAGGGGCCGTCCTGGCTGATCAAGGACGGCGAGGACGCCCTGCTGGTGCCGGTCGACGACGCCGCCGCCATGGCGGCGGCGCTGCAGAGCCTGATCGACGATCCGCAGACCGCCGAGCGCCTGGCCCAGGCCGGCCGCGCGACCTTCGAGCGGGGTTACACCGAGGACGTCGCCGTGCGGCGCTACCTCGACCTCTTCGATCGCCTGCTGGCGGCGCGGCCCGCCGCCGCGGGGTTGTGAGCATGGGCAGGTCCAAGAACGGGCCCGAGAGCAGGCCCGAAAACAGGCCCGAAAACAGGAAAGACTGAGCGATGGCCAAAGACTGGGATCTCATCATCACCGGCGGCGCGGTCTTCACCCCCTCGGGGCTGATCGAGGCCGACGTGGCGGTGGCCGAGGGCCGCATCGCCGACATCGGCAATTTGGACGCCACGCGCGCCGACGAGGTGTTCGACGCCAAGGGGCTGACGGTGCTGCCCGGCGTCATCGACACCCAGGTCCACTTCCGCGAGCCGGGCCTGGAGCACAAGGAAGACCTGGAAAGCGGTACCCGCGCGGCCGTCATGGGCGGCGTCACGGCGGTTTTCGAGATGCCGAACACCTCGCCGGCGACCATCGACGCCGCGGCGATCAACGACAAGCTGACCCGCGCCGAGGGGCGCGCCTGGTGCGACCACGCCTTCTTCGCCGGCGCGGCGGCGGAGAACGCCGAGCAGCTCGGCGAGCTGGAGCGCCTGCCCGGCGTCTGCGGGGTGAAGATCTTCATGGGCTCCTCCACCGGCTCGCTGCTGGTGCACGAGGATGAGCACCTGCGCCGCGTGCTGAAGCACGTGCGCCGGCGCGTCGCCGTGCACTCCGAGGACGAGGCGCGCCTGCGCGAGCGCTTCGACATGATCCGCGAGGGCGGCAAGGTCTCGCAGCATCCGGAATGGCGCGACGTGGAGACCGCCGTGCGCTCGACCAAGCGGATCCTGCGTCTGGCGCGGGAGGCGGGCAAACGCATCCACGTGCTGCACGTGACCACGGCGGAGGAGGTGCCGATCCTGGCCGCCGCCAAGGACATCGCCACCATGGAGGTGACGCCGCAGCACCTGACCCTGGCGGCGCCCTACTGCTACGAGGAGATCGGCAGCTTCGCGCAAATGAACCCGCCGATCCGCGAGGCGCGCCACCGCGAGGCACTGTGGGAGGCGGTGCGCCTGGGCATCGTCGATGTGGTCGGCTCGGACCACGCGCCGCACACCCGTGAGGAAAAGCAGGCGCCCTATCCGCGCTCGCCCTCGGGCATGCCCGGCGTGCAGACTCTGCTGCCGCTGCTGCTCGACCACCTGAACGCCGGCAAGCTGACCCTGGAACGTCTGGTCGACCTGACCTCGGCGGGCGCGCAGCGCATCTACAACATCGCCGGCAAGGGCCGCATCGCCGTCGGCTACGACGGCGACTTCACCCTGGTCGACCTGAAGGTCCAGAAGCACGTCGAGCACGACTGGCTGCAGTCCAAGTGCGGCTGGTCGCCCTTCGAGGGCAAGCCCATCACCGGCTGGCCGATGGCCACCGTCATCCGCGGCCACGTTGCCATGCGCGACGGCGAACTGCTCGGTGGTCCCACCGGCCGCCCCGTGCGCTTCATGGAGACCCTGCCGCACGGCGGCGACTAGACTGTCACAGAGTCCGCCGCCGTCATCGACTGATCTGCTTCAGGGGGCCGCATGCGAAAAATAGTTCTGAGTCTCGTGGCGTTCCTTTTGACGGCCTGCGCAGGGGGGAACGTCGATCCGAGTGTCGAGCTCAAGGACGACGAGGGCATCGCGGTTCTCAATCTGGGCTGCCATCCTGAAATAGGCTACGTGGAAATCTACCCTCGGGGCCGCTACGCTAAGGGTTTTCACGGCTCCTTCGGTCGGGGAGTCGTCATTTCCTGCAATGAGCCGGAGCTGAAGACCGTCAAGCTGGCGGACGGCGGCTATTTCGTCGGCAGGATCGGCACGGGTGACGCTTATGTCGATGTCGACGAAGCGGATGCCTTCAAGTTCTCCGTTCGTCGAAACACACTGTCCTACGTTGGCAACTGGGGTCTTCTCGCCAATGTGTGGGCCGGCCGGAGAATCCAAGTGAGGATCAGCGTCGTCTACCTGGGAGAGGACACCCGCAAAAAGCTGAAGGCGACTTATCCCGAACTCTATTCCAGGTATGACTATGTGGATCTCTCCGGAGAGACGTGAAATTCGCCGATAGATTCCCGCAGTTCTCGGGCCTTCCCGGCAAACTCACCGCACAGCACCTAAAATCTGACCGACAAACTCACGGTGCCGAACTGGTCGGGGGCGTCCTGCTCGCGGAACTCCTTGGTGCGCCACAGGTGGGTGTAGGCGAGGCGCACGCGCTCACCCAGCATGATCGCCAGGCCGGCCTGCACGTCCAGCACCACCGGATACTTGTCGACGCTGTGGCTGTCGCGAAAGGTGTTGCCGTCCAGGAAGATGTTGCGGGCGATGACGCGGCCCTCGGCCCCCGCGAAGAAGTACCAGCCGAACCAGTCGTCGGGACGGAAGTAGTCGGAGCCCGGCAGGGCCGGCCTGAGGCGCGGCGGGCCGTAGTCGTCCGGCAGGTCCTCGCCGAGACGCAGGGTCAGCCCGCCGGCGCCGTAGGTGTAGACGTTGCCCAGGGCGCCGCCCAGGTGAGGCGTCACGTCGACCGCCAGTTCGTCCAGCACCGGCAGGTCGCTGAGCCTGGCTCCCCAGAGATTGCGCCACTTGCGCTCGTAGTAGAGCACCACGCCCGGCTCGTTGTGCAGCTGGTTGTCCCAGCCTTCCGGGACCTGCACACCGATCAGCTTGTGGTACTCGATCTGGGTCTTGTCGGCCAGGGAGGCCGGGCCGATCATGCCGACGTTCAGTTCCAGGTTGTCGAGGCGCTCGCCGTTTTCCGAGACCAGGCCGACGCCGAAATAGGTCCAGCCGGCGTAGGGCCGGTCGTCCTCGATCAGCTCGCGGACCTCGATGCGCTCCGGCGTGAACATCTCCTGGCCCAGGCTGTAGGTGACCCGGATGTTGCCATCAGCCGGGAACAGCGGCAGGGCCTTGGCGGCCTCCTCGATGAACGGCGGCACGGCCCCGTCGGGCGACAGCGCGCTGAGCCGGGTGCCGTGGGTAAAGTGGCGGTCGGACCCGCCGAAGAGGTCGTTGCTGAACTGGGCGGTGATGATCCAGGCCGGATCGGGCCCGCGCGTTTCTTCTTCCTTGATCTCCGCTTCCGCGACCTGTGCTTCGCCGACCTGCGCTTCGGGGTCTTGAGCCTCGGCCTTCGGGGCTTCGGCCTTCGGGGCTTCGGTCTTAGGGGCTTCGGTCTTAGGGGCTTCGGTCTCTTGGGCTTCGGCGGCCGAATAAGACGGACACAACGCCGTGGCGGTGAGCAGCAGGGCGAAGGCTTTGGAAATCCGCGGTGGTCTCAAGATCGCTCCGGAAACGGGTATAAAGAGGTAGTGGAACACAGTCCTAGCGTGGTTCGCCGGCGAGAACCAGCCGCGACGCAGCGCGGCCCCGATAAAGCCACCGCCACTTCATGGCCCTGCCACGAAATGACATCGCCACATCATGACTTTGGCGCAGGGCCCGACGCCGCGGGCTGTTAACTCTTGAGGGCTTGACTCGTTCCACAACTTACCCGATCGTTTTGATTATATTCTGCCGCTTCGGCTCCCGGCTGAGGGGAGCCATCCCCCTGGGGTCCGGCGCAAGGCCCGGAATCCCTCTGTTTTTCGGGCGGGGCGGCAGTCACGCCGGATGGGTGGGACGACATGACACCTCCGCGCCAAGGCTACCCTATCTGCCCTGACCCGGCAGCGGCATTGCGCCGCGGCGCGGCGGCGGCCCCGCTTGAGTCCCTCTGCTGCCCGCGCGCCGTTTCTTCTGCGCGCGATCCCCGGTCTTCGCAGGGGGCCCGGCAAGCGCGCTGGGTGAAATCGGCGCTGCTGACGAGCAGCGCGGCCGTCGGGGCCGCGGTGTTTGCCGGGCAGCCGGCGGCCGCGCAGGAACTGAACCTTTCGGCGTTCCAGCAATTCATTGGCTCCGGTGGCGATTCCGACGGCGACCTTTCCGACCGGGGCTTTGCCTTCAGCACCGATACCGAGGTCCACGTCAACGGCGAGATCGCGGCGGAAAACGGGATCACCTTCGGGTTCCATGTCGAGTTCGAGGCCGATTCCGGCGCCACCAACAACGTGGACGAAAACAGCATCTGGGCGTCCGGAAGCTTCGGCAAGTTGGAGTTCGGCAATAACGACGGCGTCGAGGACACCTTCCTGGTGAATGGCACCTCCAGCGATGTGGACTATGGCGGCGTCGGCAACCCGACCTCGACTTTCCTGACCAGCGCCTTCGCCGGCGATGCCCGCACCTCAGCGGAACTGCGGATCGGCAGCCTGGAAACCGCCGACGCGACCAAAATCTCTTACATCTCGCCCACTTTCGCTGGGTTCAACGCCGGGTTCAGCTATACGCCGGATACCTCCGACGGCGCCGACGGCAATGACTTCAATAGGGAGAACGCCACCGGCCACCACGACAACGTCGCCTTCGCCCTGGGATATGACGGCGAGTTCAACGGTGTCGGCCTCGAGACGGCCGTCGTCGGGTCCTACGCAAGGGCCGATGCGGAGCCGGAGGACGAGGCCTATGGCGTCGGTGGCGGCCTGGCCTTGAGCGTCGCAGGCTTCACGCTGGCGGCGGGCGCCATCTGGGACGATCTGAACGGCAACGGCGGGCAGGGCTGGGCGACCGATGTCGGCCTGGCCTACGGCAGCGGACCCTGGCACTTCTCCCTCAACGGCATCTATTCGGAAGACGACGATTCCGGCGACGAACTGCTCGGCTCCTCGGCCAACGTCCGTTACAACCTGGCCGCGGGCGTCAGCATCTTCGCCATCGGCTACCTGGGCGAGGAAGACCTGGGGGCCGGGGGCACCAACGACATCGTGGCGATCTCGAGCGGCATCAAGCTGTCTTTCTAGGCGGCCTTCCTAGGGTGCCTGTAGACCCTTTCCACATCTCGGCCGCCCTGTACCCCCTGGGGCGGCTTTGCTATGCTGCGCCGCAGAATATACAGCCTGAATAACGGGCAAGACGCCCATAGGGAGATTGAAGATGACCGCCTGTATTGTCGGTTGGAGCCATACGCCGTTCGGCAAGCACGAAAACGACGACATCGAGTCCCTCGTCGGCCAGGTGGCCGTCCAGGCGCTGGACGACGCCGGGATCGGCCCGGAGGAGGTCGACGAGATCTACGTCGGCAACTTCAACGAGGGTTTCTCGCGCCAGGCCTTTCCGTCCTCCCTGGCGCTGCAGTTCGCCGATCAGTTCCGTTTCAAGCCGGCCACGCGCGTCGAGAACGCCTGCGCCTCCGGCTCCGCCGCCGTCTATCAGGGCCTGAAGTCGATCGCCGCGCGCAAGGCGCGTTTCGTGCTGGTCATCGGCGTCGAGAAGATGACGGCGATCTCCGGCAAGGAGATCGGCGACGTGCTGCTGAAGGCCTCCTACCAGAAGGAAGACGGCGAGATCGACGGCGGCTTCGCCGGGGTCTTCGGCCAGATCGCCCAGAAATATTTCCAGAAGCACGGCGACCAGTCCGACGCCCTGGCCGGCATCGCCGCCAAGAATCACCGCAACGGCGTCGGCAATCCCCTGGCGCAGATGCGCAAGGATCTGGGCTTCGACTTCTGCCGCAACGTTTCGGAGAAAAATCCGCTGGTCGCCGGCCCGCTGAAGCGCACCGACTGCTCGCTGGTTTCCGACGGCGCCGCGGCGCTGGTGCTCAGCGATGTGGAGAGCGCCCTCGGTCTGAAGAAGGCGGTCGTCTTCCGTGCCGCCGAGCACGTGAACGACTACCTGCCGATGAGCAAGCGCGACATCACGCTGTTCGAGGGCTGCGAGCAGGCCTGGGGACAGGCGCTGGAGTCCGCCGCGGTGAAGCTCGACGACCTGAGCTTCGTCGAAACCCATGACTGCTTCACCATCGCCGAGCTGCTGGAGTACGAGGCCATGGGCCTGACCAAACGCGGCCAGGGCGCGCGCGCCGTCGCCGAGGGCTGGACCGAGAAGGACGGCAAGCTGCCGGTCAATCCTTCCGGCGGGCTGAAGGCGAAGGGCCATCCGGTCGGCGCCACCGGCGTCTCCATGCATGTGCTCAGCGCCATGCAGCTGACCGACAGCGCCGGCGACATGCAGGTGAAGGACGCCAAGCTGGGCGGCATCTTCAACATGGGCGGCGCCGCCGTCGCCAACTACGTCTCGATTCTCGAACCCCTGCGCACGTAGTCGTCCCGCTATGGGCAATGTGATGAATCTGGGGCGCCTGCTGTCCGACACGGCAAGGCGCCTGCCCGAGGCGCCTTCCCTGGTGTGGGGGTCGAAGACGTGGACCTGGGCGGAAACCAACGCGCGGGTGGACGCGCTGGTCGCCGCTTTGCGGCAACGGGGCCTCGGCAAAGGCGATCCCATCCTGGTGCAGGCCAAGAACTCCAACCAGATGTTCGAGAGCATGTGGGCGGCTTTCAAGCTGGGCGGCGTCTGGGTGCCGACCAACTATCGCCTGACGCCGGCGGAGGTCGCCTATCTCGGGTCTTCCTCCGGGGCCAAGGCGATGATCGTGGACGACGCCTTTCCGCAGCACGCCGCGGCGGTGCGCAGGGAGTCCGAAGCGCTGCGCCATGTCATCGCCATCGGCAAGGCCGGCGACGGCGCGGAGGCCTATGAGGATCTGCTGGCCGAGGGCAGCGACGAAAGGGTCGAGGAAGCCGAGGTCGATTACGACGACCCCTGCTGGTTCTTCTACACCTCCGGCACCACCGGGCGGCCCAAGGCGGCGGTGCTGACGCACGGGCAGCTCGCCTTCGTCACCAACAACCACCTGGCCGACCTCATGCCCGGCACCACGCACTGGGGCGATGCCTCGCTGGTCGTGGCGCCGCTCAGCCACGGCGCCGGGGCGCATGCCCTGTCGCAGGTGGCGCGCGGCACCAAGTCGGTGCTGCCGGCCGGAGAGAAGTTCGACGAGGAGGAGATCTGGCGGCTGGTGCAGGACCACCGCGTCACCAACATGTTCACCGTGCCGACCATCCTGACCCGCATGGTGCGCCATTCGGCGGTCGACCGCTTCGACCACGGCTCGCTGCGCTACGTCATCTATGCCGGCGCGCCGATGTACCGCGCTGACCAGAAGGAGGCGGTGCGGAAGCTCGGCAAGGTCATCGTGCAGTACTATGGCCTGGGCGAGGTGACCGGCAACATCACGGTCCTGCCGCGCGAGGCGCACAGTCTGGACGACGACGAGATGCCGGTCGGCTCTTGCGGCTACGCGCGCACCGGCATGGAGATCGCCATCAAGGACGCCGAGGGCCATCGCCTGGCCGCCGGCGAGCAGGGCGAGATCTGCGTGCGCGGGCCCGCCGTCTTCGCCGGCTATCACAACAACCCCGACGCCAACGCCAAGGCGCTGAAGGACGGCTGGTTCCACACCGGCGACCTGGGGCGGCTGGACGAACAGGGCTTCCTCTACATCACCGGGCGCGCCTCGGACATGTACATCTCCGGCGGCTCCAACGTCTATCCGCGCGAGGCGGAGGAAGTGCTGCTGACCCATCCCGCCGTCGCCGAAGTGGCGGTGCTGGGCGTGCCCGACCCGGAGTGGGGTGAGACCGGGGTCGCCGTGGTGGTGCTGGAAGCGGGCGATAACGCGACGGCGGAGGCGTTGCTCGCCTTCCTGCAGGACAAGCTGGCGCGCTACAAGCAGCCGCGCCGGGTGTTCTTCTGGGACGAGCTGCCGAAATCCGGCTACGGCAAGGTGCCCAAGCACCTGATCCGCGACGAGCTCTACGCGCGCGGCGATCTGGTGGAGTCCGCGGCCCAGTGAGGAGAAAGCACGCGTGAGAACCCTTGTTCAGCCGGGCGACCCCCTGCAGCCGCGCCGCCTGCTGGAATGGGCGGCGCCGGTAAGCGACCTGCGGGTCCACCTCGCCGGCGGGCAGGACCTGCTGCACGGCCTGGTGGCGGCACTGGCGAGGAAGGCCGTGACCCACGCCGCCGTGCAGGTGGTTGCGGCGGAGGTCGCCCGCATGGCCTACCTGACCGGCGCCGAGGACCCCAGCGGCCAGCGTGTCGCCACCTACGGGCCGCCGACCTGGCTGGAGGGGCCGGTGACGCTGCTCGGGGCGAACGGCATTCTCGGGCCCGGGCCGGACGGCGATACCCTGCTGCATTGTCATGCCGTGGTGGTCGACGCCGAGGGACGCCTGCACGGCGGCCACCTGCCGCCCGGCGATTGCCTGCTGGCTGACGGCGGCGCCGTCGCCCTGGTGACTCCGCTGCGCGACGCCGCCTTTGCCGCCAGCTACGACAGCGAGACCAACTACCCGCTGTTCCAACCCAAAAGGATTGCGCCATGAGCGAGGCGGCGAGCTTCGAGGAAGGCAAGCTGGGCCGCATCGCCGTCGTGCGCCTGCGCCCCAACGAGGACCTGGTGACGGCGGTGGAGACCGCCTGCCGCGAGCACGGCCTCCGCCATGCGGTGGTGCGCTCGGCCGTTGGCAGCCTGGTCGACGCGGTGCTGGAGGCCGGCGAGAGAGTGATCCAGGTGCCGGGGCCCGGCATCGAGGTCCTGACCCTGGCCGGCGAGGTCCGCCCCGCTGCGGACGGCACGCCCCGGGCCGAGCTGCGCGGCACCATCGCCGACGGCAAGGCCCAGGTCTACGGCGGCCGCTTCCGGCGCGGCGCCAACCCCATCTGCATCACCTTGGAGCTGGTGCTGCAGGAATGGCTCCCGGTCGATGGCGGCGACGAGTGAGGAGAGGCTGGCTATTATCACAGGCAAGGTGTCGTCCCGGCACTTGTTGCCGGGATCCAATGGCCTCACCGCTCAATCGGCTTCAGCAAGCTTTCTTCTCGGTATCGCCGCGCCCGATCAGCCGTACCTGTGGAGGCGTTGCCCTGCACAGATGCCAATGGGTCCCGGGGACAAGCCCCGGGACGACGGCAATGTGTGAATAGAAAATGAGGTCAGCCATGTACCACCGGATTTCGGGAGACACGTGATGTTCAAAGCGATCCTCCTGGAGGAAAGCGACGGCAAGGTTTCGTCCAAACTGACGGAGCTCGAGGAGTCGCAGCTGCCGGACGGCGATGTGACCGTCGCGGTGGAATACTCCACCCTCAACTACAAGGACGGCATGGTGCTGAACGGCCTCGGCCGTCTGGTGCGCAGCTATCCGCATGTGCCCGGCGTCGACTTCGCCGGCACCGTCGAGGAGAGCGCGCATCCGGATTACAAGCCCGGCGACAAGGTGATCCTCACCGGCTGGCGCGTGGGCGAACAGCACTGGGGCGGCTATGCGGAAAAGGCGCGGGTCAAGGGCGACTGGCTGGTGCCTCTGCCCGACGGCCTCACCGCCAAGCGGGCCATGGCCATCGGCACGGCGGGCTTCACGGCGATGCTGGCGGTGATGGCGCTGGAGGCCCACGGCGCCGCGCCGGATCAGGGGGAAGTCCTGGTCACCGGTGCCGCCGGCGGCGTCGGCTCGGTGGCCGTGGCGGTGCTGCACAAGCTGGGCTACCAGGTCGCGGCCTCTACCGGCCGCGCCGAGACCCACGCTTACCTGACGGATCTCGGCGCCACGACCCTCATCGACCGGCAGGAGATCGCCGAGCCCAGCGGCCGGCCCCTGGACAAGGAGCGCTGGCAGGGCTGCATCGACGCGGTCGGCGGCGCCACGCTGGCCTGTGTGCTGCCGCAGATCGCCTACCGCGGCTCGGTTGCCGCCGTGGGTCTGGCCGGCGGCAGCAAACTGGAGACCACGGTGATCCCCTTCCTGCTGCGCGGGGTGAACCTGCTCGGCATCGATTCCGTGCTCTGCCCCCTGCCGCAGCGCAAGGCGGCCTGGGAGCGCCTGGTAAGCGACCTGCCCCAGGACAAGCTCGACGGCATGATCAACGATGCGACCCTCGCCGACCTGAAGGATCTCGGCAGCGCCATCCTGAAGGGCCAGGTGCGCGGGCGCGTGGTCGTCGACGTGCGGGCCTGACGGGTGACGGCTCCGCAGGACGTCTCGCCGGAGACTTCCGATTCCTGGGCCGGACAGGCGGTCTACACCGCCCGCAGCCTGAAGCTCTACGACGCCGTGGTGCTCGGTTTCTCCAACCGCTTTCTCTGGGACTGTCCGACAGGCGACCTGCTGGCTCATTACGATGCCAACGTCAGCGCCAATCATCTGGATGCCGGGGTGGCCACGGGGTACTTCCTGGACGCCTGCCGCTTTCCGGCCGACAGCCCGCGCCTCGGGCTGCTCGACCTCAATCCCCTCTGCCTGGAAGCGGCGGCGAAGCGCGTGGCCCGCTACCGGCCGGAAGCCTATCAAGCCGACGTGCTGGCGCCGCTCTCCCTGCCGGTGGAACCATTCGAATCCCTTGGCGTTATGTACCTGTTGCACTGCCTGCCGGGGCCGATGTCCCGCAAAGCCGCGGCTCTGAGCAACCTGAAAGCGCTCCTGACCCCGGGCGCCCGCGTCTTCGGCGCCACCATTCTGGGCCAAGGGGTGACGCACAACGCGCTGGGGCGCCGGGTCATGGCTTTCTACAACCGGCGGGGAATCTTCGGGAATGCCGAAGACGACCTTGCGGGGCTGAACGATGTCCTGGCGACGCAATTCAAAGAGGTGGAGGTCACCGTGAAGGGCCGGGTCGCGATGTTCGCGGCGCGAAACTAGGGGCCCGCAGCGAGGGGCGGAGCAAGAGATTTTGGAACAGGCCAAGCGAAGCGCTCTGCTGCTCACCAACAAGCACAGCGGCGGCGCCGACGGCGCCCTCGACCCGGCCATCGCGCGGCTGGAAGAAGGGGGCCTTTGCGTCGACGTCGTGACGCCGGAGGATGTCGACCAGCTGCGCCGCTGCATTCACGACAGCAGCGGGCGCACCGTGATCCTCGCCGGCGGCGACGGCACGATGAGCGCGGCCGCCCCGGCGCTCATGACCTTGGAGCGCCCCTTCGGCATCCTGCCGATGGGCACCGCCAACGATCTGGCCCGCAGCCTCGGCATCCCCTTCAATCCCGCCGAGGCGGCGGAGGCCATCGTGAGCGGGCAGACCCGGCGCATCGACCTGGGCCTGATCGACGGGCGCCCCTTCTTCAACGTCGCCAGCATCGGCCTCGGCGCCGAAGTGGCGCGGGAGCACGAAGGCGAGCGCAAACGCCTGCTGGGCGTTCTGAACTACCCGCTGAGCGCCTGGCAGGCGTTTCGCCGGCACCGGCCGTTCCGGGTGAAGCTCGTGATCGACGGCGAGCCGATGAGCTGCCGCTGCATGCAGGTCGCCGTCGGCAACGGCCGGCACTATGGCGGCGGCATGACCGTCGACGAGTTCGCGGAGATCGACGACGGCTGGCTCAAAGTCTACTATCTGCGCCCGGCAGGACTGCTCGCCATGCTGTGGATGCTGCCGGCCTTGCGGTTCGGCTGGCTGCGCCGCGCGCCGGAGGCCGACGTGAAGTGGGCCAAGCGGGTGGAGTTGCGGACCCGCCGGCCGCGCCGGGTCAATGTCGATGGGGAACTGAACGGCACCACCCCCGTGGTGATCGAGGTGCTGCCCGGCGCGGTGGAAGTCTTCGCGCCACCCCCGGCGACGGAGAGAACGCAATCGCAAGTCGAAACACTGGGAGCAAGCTTTGAGCATCCTGCGTGACGAACGCCTCGTGGCCCTGCATGACCTGGTCGAAGCCTGCCGGGCATCGGCCAGTCATTGCGAGATGGTGGCGGAAGCCCTGTCCGGCGATTCGCGGGCCGAGGCCCTGCAGGCGCTGGCCGGGCAGCGCAATCGCGAGGCCGATTTCTTCGCGGAGCGCATGATCGAGGAAGACGATATCCCGGCGGGCCCGCCGGAGGAGCGCGGCTTGCTGCAGACAGCCTTGGCGCGCGGCAAGGCGGCGGTGGCCGACGACGGCGGCGCGGCCCTGCTGGCCGATTGCCG
This sequence comes from Kiloniellaceae bacterium, assembly GCA_048268885.1. Classification (GTDB taxonomy): domain Bacteria; phylum Pseudomonadota; class Alphaproteobacteria; order Kiloniellales; family Kiloniellaceae; genus Pelagibius. The sequence continues at coordinate 68,586 of JBLWUP010000014.1, forward strand.
CCAGCAGGAGGAAGCGGTGCTGCAGCAGGCCGAAGCCGGGCAGCAGGCACCGCTGCGCGACGACGAGAAGGCCGCCGCGGCGACGCTTGCGGCTGATGTGCGCCGGCGCCTGGAGGGACTGCTCAAATCGTGAGGGCGGACCGCCGGCGGCGCCTCTCCAACGGCCAAGGCCTATAGATTTGCGCTGAGCTTCGTGTAGACTTCTCCGACTGTATTTTTAGTCGGTATGTCTAGAATCGAGGATTATGGCGTGAAAAAGCTTATCGCAGGAAGCTTGGCGGCCGCGGTCGCGCTCGGCATGTACGTTCTTCCGGTTCAAGCCCAGCTCAATCCCTTTACGCGGTCCGGTTTCGAGTTGTCGCAGGAGGATCTCGAGCTGCTTTCGGCGGCGGCGAAGAAGCTCTACATCGACGAGTCGGTGCCGGTGGGCACCGTGGAGACCTGGTCCAATCCCAAGTCAGGCAATACCGGCTCGGTGCAGTTGATCGGGACCTTCGACTACAAGGGCCTGCCCTGTCGGCGCCTGCAGCACGACATCAGGGTCAAGGACGTCGCCAATCCCTTCCGCTATCTCTTCGACCGCTGCAAGACGCCCAACGGCGAGTGGAAGCTGCTGTAGGCACACCCTCGGGTGAGAGCCGCTCCTTGTGGGCGGCGGCCGCTTAGGAGGGGGCAGGGCGGTGTTCGCCGCCCGCCAGTTCGCGCACGTGCTGCACGATATCGCGGTTTGAAAAAGGTTTGGTGACGAAGGCGTCGGCGCCGAGGCGCAGCGCCGTGTGACGGTCCTGCTCCTGGCCCTTGGCCGTCAGGACCAGCACGGGCAGCTTCTTCAGCGAGGCCTCGCTGCGGACCCGCTTCAGGACTTCGAAGCCGCTGTGCGGCGGGATCATCACGTCCAGCACCAGGACGTCCGGCGGCTCGCTCAGCAGGCGCTCGATCGCGGTGTCGCCGTCCAGGGCCGCGGCCACCTGCCAGCCTTCCCGGCTGAACACAAAGCTCAAGGATTCGACGATATTCGGCTCGTCCTCGACGATCATCACACGCATCCGCACACCTTCCCCGCGAGACGGCGCCTTCAAGGCGCCGTTTTTCTTGTTTCTTGGCCCTCATGTAGCATAGCCCGCCCCCGCTGGGGCCAACATTCGCTGCCGCCGGCCGGCGGCCCCGCCCCGGGCCTACTCCGCCGCCGCGCGGCCCGTCGGCTGCGGCTTGATGATCACATCCTCCTGGCGTTGGGGGCAATCGTTGCGCGCGCAGAGCCGGCAGGTGGCGCCGACCCTGTCCGCCGGCGCCGCCGCCGAGAGGTCGAGACGGTCGCCGTAGACGGTCTGGTCCGCATAGAGCGCCTCGCAGGCCAGCATGATCGACAACAGGTGGCGCGGCTGGCCATAGGCCACGTCACCTTTGGTCATGGCGCGGGCGACGAAGAGAAAGCGGTCGCCGCTGGGGAACTCGGCCAGCTGGCTGATCACGGTCTCCGGCATCTGAAAGGCCCGGTAGACGGCCCACAGCGGACAGGTGCCGCCGTAGCGCGGCAGCGGCAGGTTCGGCAGCGGGAAGCGTTTGGTCACGTAACCGGCGGGGTCGGAGCGCATGAAGGCGAAGGGGATCCCCTCGCTGCCGGACCGCCGCAGGGTCACCAGGCGGTGGCAGACCTGTTCCACGCTGGCGCTGTAGGCGCGGCGCAGCAGGTCGATGTCGTAGCGTGCCTTGACGGCGTCCTCCAGGAAGCGGTTGTAAGGCATGAGGAGGGCGCCGGCGCAGTAGGACTGCAGGGCGATGGAGGCGCGCTCCCGCGCCGCCGGGGTGGTCAGGGTGCGGCTGGCGGCGATGAGCCCCTCGATCTGGCCGGCAAAGGTCAGCCGGGCCAGCAGGCGCGCGACGGCGAAGCGCCGGCTGCCCGGTGTGGCGCTGTCCAGCAGCAGCAGCCGCTTGTTGTGGGCGCTGTAGCGCAGCGGCTCACGCGGCGGCAGGTGGCGCTCCTCGGCCGCGGCCGCCCGGCTGATGCGCAGGCCGTGGTCTTCCTCCAGCGCCGCCAGCATGCGCTCCTCGATCTGCCGCGGCGTGTCGCCGAGGCTGAGGCGCAGGGCGTCGGCGGCTTCCTCCAGGGCGGGGAAGTGGTTGCGGTTCTCCAGGATGAAGTCGTCGACCTCCTCGGCCGGCGCCGTCGAGCGGGTGGCGGTGTGGGCCTTGTCGAAGAAGGTCGAGAGCCCCTGCGCGGCGCTGGACAGGCGCGCGCTCTCCTCGGACAGGATGGTGTGAAATCGGTGCTGTTGCTCGCTGTCCACATCCTCCACCGAGGTCAGGATCTCCGAGATCGACCGGATCGCCGAGACGTTGGTCAGGATGCGGTGGATGGCGTCGCCCAGGAAGGGGTCCTGGTTCAGGCGGTCGGCCAGGGCGTGCATGGCCTGGGAGCGGTCGAGGAAGGCGCGGTGCAGGATGACCAGCGCCTGGGCCCAGCCCGGGTGGCGGCCGACCAGGTCGCTGGCGCTGGACGGGTCGAGGCGCAGATGGTCGAACAGGGGATCGGCGAGAGCTTCGTTGAGGTCGCTGACCAGGCGGCGTTCGGTGGCGCCGTCGAGGACGTCCAGGCCGACCTCCAGCTCTTCGGCGATCTGCTGCAGCAGGCGTCCGCCGATGCTGCGCTTGTTGTGCTCAATCAGGTTCAGATAGGAGACGGAGATGCCGATGCGCCCGGCCAGCTCGGTCTGGGTCAGGCCGAACTCCTTGCGGCGGTCTCTGATCTTCAGGCCGATCAGCGGGGTGGCCATGCCATAAGCCTCTCAATTCGCGGCATCTTGTGCGCTGCAATGTAAACTTTTTACACAAGAGCGGTTTTGTGATAGGTCATTTTCACAGAAAATCTTATGGAGAACAATGGCTTATTGAGGGATTGACTAAATTCAGGTACTCCTCTTTACGGAATAGTTGCGTGTTAGCTCCACGCTCCACCCGATGGAAGCCTCTTTCGGGCCACCCAAGAAAAAGAAAATGGGAGGAAGAATATGGTCAAATTTCCCAATGGCTTTAGCCGCCGTTCGGTGCTCAAGGGCGGGGCCGCCCTGACCGGCGCCGCGATGGCGCCGACGGTCTTCGTGCGCCACGCTTTCGGTGCCGAGTTCCGCAACAATCCGGGCAGTAACGCCACCGTGCCGTTCGGCTTCAACGTGCCGCAGACCGGCGCCTACGCCGACGAGGGTGCGGACGAGCTGCGCGCCTATCAGCTGGCCGTGAAGCACATCAACGGCGAGGGTGACGGCGGCATGCTGAACACCATGACGCCGAAGGCGCTGAAGGGTAACGGCATCCTGGGCAAGAAGGTCACCTACGTGACCGGCGACACCCAGACCAAGTCGGATGCGGCCCGCGCCTCGGCCCGCCGCATGATCGAGAAGGACGGCGTCATCATGTTCTCCGGCGGTTCGTCCTCCGGCGTCGCCGTCGCGGTGCAGTCGCTGGCGCAGGAGATGGGCGTCGTCTTCATGTGCGGCCTGACCCACTCCAACGACACCACCGGCAAGGACAAGCGCCGCTACGGGTTCCGTCATTTCTTCAACGCCTACATGTCGGGCGCCGCGCTCGGCCCGGTGCTGAAGGACGAGATGGGCTCGGACCGCCGCGCCTACCACCTGACCGCCGACTACACCTGGGGCTGGACTCAGGAAGAGTCGATCAAGAACACCACCGAGGGCCTGGGCTGGAATACCGTTGCGACGGTCCGTACGCCGCTGGGCGCCGGTGACTTCTCGCAGTACATCACGCCGGTGCTGAACTCCGGCGCCGACGTGCTGATCCTGAACCACTACGGCAAGGACATGGTCAACTCCCTGACCCAGGCGGTTCAGTTCGGCCTGCGCGAGAAGCAGGTGAACGGCAAGAACTTCGAGATCGTGGTTCCGCTGTTCTCCCGCCTCATGGCGCAGGGTGCGGGCGAGAACATCAAGGGCATCCTCGGCACCACCAACTGGAACTGGTCGCTGCAGGACGAGGGCTCCCAGGCCTTCGTGAAGTCCTTCGGCCAGGAGTACGGCTTCCCGCCGTCGCAGGCCGCGCACACCTGCTATGTGCAGACGCTGCTCTACGCCAACGCTTGCGAGACCGCCGGCACCTTCTATCCGCCGGAAGTCATCAAGACGCTGGAAGGCTTCGAGTTCGACGGCATGGGCAACGGCAGGACGCTGTACCGCGCCGAGGACCATCAGTGCTTCAAGGACGTCCTGGTGGTGCGCGGGAACGAGAACCCGACGAGCCAGTTCGACCTGCTGAAGGTGGTCAAGGAAGTGCCGCGCAGCCAAGTCGAGTACGACGCGTCGATCTTCGGCGGCGAGCTCGGCCCCTACGAGGTTTAAGTACCTTTGAAGTTGTGCGTGCCGGCTGCCTTTCCAGGCAGCCGGCATTCACTGTATCTTGTTCCCTCCCCGGCAGCTGCCCGTCGGGGAGGGGGCAAGACAACGGGTGATTCGCCATGGACGCAATCCTTCTGCAAATTCTGAACGGGCTCGATAAGGGCGGCGCTTACGCGCTGATCGCGCTCGGACTGACCCTGATTTTCGGCACCCTGGGTGTCGTCAACTTCGCCCACGGGGCGCTGTTCATGCTGGGCGCCTTCTGCGCGGTTTCCGTGCAGCAGCTGCTGACCCTCTCCAAACGGATCAAGGACGAAAGCGTCACCTTCTTCGACGCCTACAAGGAAGTGCCCTACCTGGAAATCTGGCTGGGCGATGCGGGCAGGGTGATCATCGACTATTCGGTGCCGCTCGCGATCCTTCTGGCGATCCCTATCATGCTGTTGATCGGCCTGGCGATGGAACGCGGCCTGATCCGGCACTTCTACAAGCGCAGCCACGCGGAGCAGATCCTGGTCACCTTCGGCCTCGCGATCGTGCTGCAGGAAATCATCAAGGCCTTCTTCGGGGCGAACCCGATTCCCACCCCCGCGCCGGACGTGGTCGCCGGCAGCGCCGCGGTGGGCGCCCTCTTCGGCCTCGGCGACGCGGTGGTCTATCCCTGGTGGCGCCTGGTCTATCTCGCTTTTTCGCTGATCGTCATCGGGCTGGTCTTCGCTTTCCTGCAGTTCACCACCTTCGGCATGGTGGTGCGCGCGGGCATGCAGGACCGCGAGACCGTCGGGCTGCTCGGCATCAATATCGAGCGCCGCTTCACCATCGTCTTCGGCATCGCCGCCGTGGTGGCCGGGCTGGCCGGCGTGATGTACACGCCCATCCTGCCGCCCGACTATCACATGGGCATGGACTTCCTGGTGCTGTCCTTCGTCGTGGTCGTGGTCGGCGGCATGGGCTCGCTGCCCGGCGCCGTCGCCGCCGGCTTCATGCTGGGGATCCTGCAGTCCTTCGCCTCGATGAACGAGATCAAGAGCATCTTCCCCGGCATCGACCAGATCATCATCTATCTGGTGGCCGTGGTGATCCTGCTGGTTCGCCCGCGTGGCCTGATGGGCCGCAAGGGTGTGATGGAGAGCTGACATGCAGTCACAGAGCGCACGGCAGGACATCCTTCTTATCGCCCTCTTCGCGGTGGCGGTACTCACCATGCCGATCTGGCTGACGCCGATCGGGGCGTCCTATCCCGACCTGATGCAGAAGTTCGCGATCTTCGGGCTCTTCGCCATCGGCTTCAATATCCTCTTCGGCTTCACCGGCTATCTGTCGTTCGGCCACGCCGCCTTCCTGGGCGTCGGCTCCTACACGGCGGTGTGGTCGTTCAAGCTGCTGACCATGAACGTCATTCCGGCGGTGATTTTCGGCACGCTGCTGGCCGGCGTCTTCGCCGCGCTGATCGGCTTCATCAGCCTGCGCCGTTCGGGCATCTACTTCTCGATCCTGACGCTGGCCTTCGCGCAGATGTCCTACAATCTCGCCTATTCGGTGCTGACGCCGATCACCAACGGTGAGACCGGCCTGCAGCTCAGCCAGCAGGACCCCCGGATCCTCGACCGCGCCATGGGTATCGTGCCGGAGGCCGGCCTGCCGGTGACGAATATCTTCGGCGCCGAGATGCAGGGCTACACGGGCTTTTATTTCTGTGCGGCCTTGCTGATCGTCGGCTTCATCATCGCCCTGCGGATCGCGCGCTCGCCCTTCGGCATGATGCTCGCCGCCATTAAGTCCAACCAGAACCGTCTCAACTACATCGGCGTGAACACCCGCCCCTACGCCCTGGCGGCCTTCGTCATCTCGGGCATGTACGCCGGGCTGGCCGGCTCGCTGATGGCGGTGACCGATCCTCTGGCGGGCGCCGAGCGCATGCAGTGGACGGCTTCCGGCGAGGTGGTGCTGATGACCATCCTCGGCGGCGCCGGGACGCTGCTGGGCCCGGTGCTGGGCGCGGCCATCATCAAGTACTTCGAGAACATCTTCTCGTCGTTCCACCAGGCCGCCCTGCTCAGCACATTCGATTTCCTGCCGGACTGGCTGGCGGAGCCGGTGGCCAGCGTGCTCGGCCTCTTCGTCGGCGAGGGCTGGCACCTGACGCTGGGTGCGGTCTTCATGCTGATCGTGATCTTCATGCCCGGCGGTGTGATCGAAGGCTTCGGCCGGCTGTTCAATCTGTTCCGCCGCCGCCCGGACGCTTCCGCGCCGGCTGCGGTCCAGCAACCGCATTCCGCCGAGTGAGGGCCCCGCGATGAGCATTCTTCAAGTCAAAGGCGTTCATAAGAGCTTCGCCGGCTTGCGCGCCCTCAACGACGTCAACCTGACGGTCGAAGAAGGCACGGTGCACGCCATCATCGGGCCGAACGGCGCCGGCAAGTCGACCTTGCTGAACTGCTTCGTCGGCCGCCTGGAGCCCGACACCGGCAGTGTCGACTTCAACGGCAAGTCGCTGCTCGGTCTGGCGCCGCACGAAATCAACCAGGCCGGCGTCTGCCGCGTGTTCCAGACGCCGGAAATCTTCGGCGACCTGACGCTGTTGGAGAACGTCATGATCCCGACCCTGGCGACGCGCGACGGCGCCTTCAAGCTCAATGGCTGGGGCCGGGTCGACGGTCAGGCGGTGGTCACCGAAAAGGCCGAGCATCTGCTGGAAGACGTCAACCTGATCGACAAGAAGGACATGAAGGCCGACTTCCTGTCGCGCGGCGACAAGCGGCGCCTGGAACTGGCCATGTGCCTGGTGCAGGACCCCAAGCTGCTGCTGCTCGACGAGCCGACGGCGGGCATGTCGCGCGGTGACACCAACGACACCATCGACCTGCTGAAGCGCATCGGTGAGCGCGGCATCACCAAGATCGTCATCGAGCATGACATGCACGTGGTGTTCTCGCTGGCGCACCGCATCTCGGTCATGGCCCAGGGCACCATCATCGCCGAGGGCGCGCCGCAGGACATCAAGGGCGATCAGCGCGTGCGCGACGCCTATCTGGGAGGGGCCCACCTATGAGTCTTCAGAGCGAATTCCAGGCGGCCGCCCTGGCGTCCCGCGCGGCCTCGCAACCGGCCTATTTCTCGGCCTGGGGCCTCAAGGCCTACTATGGCGAGAGCTATATCGTGCAGGACGTCAGCTTCAACGTGCACGAGGGCGAGATCGTCGCCCTGCTGGGCCGCAACGGCGCCGGCAAGACTTCGACCCTGCGCGCCATCGCCCGTTTGGCCGAGCCGCACCTGACCCACGGCGAGGTCTGGCTGGACCATAAGCCGCTGCATGAGATGCAGGCCTACCAGGCCGCCCGCGTCGGTGTCGGCCTGGTGCCGGAAGACCGCCGCATCATCCCCGGCCTGACCGTGGAAGAAAACCTGCAGCTGGCGCAGATCGAAGAGCCGCACGGCTGGACGATCGAGCGCCTGTTCGAGCATTTTCCGCGTCTCGCCGAGCGCCGCAAGCAGGAGGGCGTGACCCTTTCCGGCGGCGAGCAGCAGATGCTGGCCGTGGCCCGCACCATGGCGCGCGACGTGAAGCTGCTGCTGCTGGACGAACCCTATGAGGGGCTGGCGCCGGTCATCGTGCAGGAGATCGAGAAGATCGTCGAGGAGATCAAGTCGCTGGGTCTCACCACCATCATCGTCGAGCAGAACGCCATCGCGGCCCTGCATCTGGCGGACCGGGCGATCATCCTCGACATGGGTCAGGTGGTGTTCGACGGGACCGCCCAGGCGGTGCTCGACGACGAGGATCTGCGCCACCAGTACCTGGCGATCTGAAGAGGGGACGATCTGATCCGCGGTTCCCCGTGCGGCGGACTGTCCGGGGGGGATGGTTCACCCGGGGAGCGGGTCTGGGGGGAGGCGCGTCGCACAGGAGGTACGGCGCGCCTCACTCCTTCTTGAGCTGCCGACCCGGTTTTCTCCGCTTGCATCTCATCACCTTGCTTAGGCTATGCTGGGGTGGGGACAGGATGAAGCCAGCGAAGGAGGCGGCCGTTGTTGCAGGGATATTCAGGTAGAAGAGCCGGGCTGGGTGGTATGGCCCTGGCCGGTCTGCTGCTGGGCGGTTGTGCCGCCGAGCCTCTTCCCACCCTCACTTATGCGGAGCGGCCCTGCTACCGCACCCTGGCGGAGGTCGATTGCCACGCCCGGCCCCTGGCCGGCGAAGAGAGCCGCCGGGTCGGCTTCTACGACGTGCCGGTGGCTGTCGAGCAGGAGGAGGCATGGCCTCGACGCCTTTTCTAGCCGGCGCCTTCGAGGTCACCACCGTCGAGATGCATACCGGCGGCGAGCCGCTGCGCATCGTCACGTCGGGCTATCCCAAGCTGAGCGGACGACGGCTGTTGGACAAGCGCCGTGACGCCCTGGCCCATCATGACGCCTTCCGGCGCCTGCTGATGCACGAGCCCCGCGGCCATGCGGACATGTATGGCGCGGTGCCGGTCGAACCCGACCATCCCGACGCCGACCTGGCGGTGCTATTTCTGCATGGCGAAGGCTATTCCACCATGTGCGGCCACGCCATCATGGCGCTAGGCCGCTGGGCGGTGGATTCCGGACTGGTCGTGGCGCAGGAGCCGGAGACCGAGGTCGCCATCCAGACGCCCTGCGGTTTGGTGCGGGCCCGCGTCGCCGTGGAGAGCGGGGAGGGCGGCCGCAAGAGCGGCGCCGTCAGCTTCCGCTCGGTGCCTTCTTTCGTTTTCGCCCGCGAACTGATGGTGGATACCGCCGAGTGGGGGCCTCTGCTGGTCGACATCGCTTATGGCGGCGCTTTCTACGCCGTCCTCGCCGCGGACAGTATCGGCCTCGATCTCTATGACAGCCCGGCGCGCCTGTTGGCCGATGCCGGCGAGGCGGTCACCAAGGCCGCGGCGACCCAGGTGCGGCTTTCGCATCCCGACGACCCCGACCTCGCCTTTCTCTACGGCACCATCTTCACCGACGGGCGCGACACCTATGACGACGAGGCGCCGACGCGCAATGCCTGCGTCTTCGCCGGCCGCCAGGTCGACCGCAGCCCGACCGGCTCGGGCGTTGCCGCCCGCCTCGCCCTGCAATGGACCCGCGGCGAGATCGGCCTCGACCAGCCGCGCAGCTTCGAGAGCCTGACCGGCGCGCGCTTCACCGGCAGCGCGGTGGAGGAAACCCGCGCCGGGCCCTACCGCGCGATCACCGTCGAGGTCACGGGCCAGGCCCACTACCACGGCGAGGCCCGTTTCACCCTGGAACCGGAAGACCGCCTGGCCGAGGGCTTCCTGCTGGACTGAGCGGAAAGAAAGCTAGGTTGAGCGCACGTCGCCGACAGTTCTTCCTCCTGGACAGTCCGTACGGTCATGGCCATGCGCGCTCTGTCGCTTCTGAAGCGCCTTGCGGTCTTCTGCGCGGCGTCGGCTCTTTCCGCCTGCGGGAACCCCAAGCTGCCCTTAGATGCCAAAAGCGGGTCGATGCCAAAAGCGGGGCGCTCACCGACCTGCAACTGCCGGAACGCCTGCGCGCGGCTGTGTTGGCGCGTCAGGGGCGCTCGGGCGACGCGCAATAGAAAACCCCCGGCGCCGAAACGCCGGGGGAGGTCGTCGAAACAGGGAGTGTTAGGCAAATCGGACACGCCGAAGAAGGTAGACGATGGGATCGTCATGTTCGGCGGCTTATCCACTCTGACCCCGGCGGCGCGGTGCCGCAAGCGGGGCAGAAGGGGTAGTACCGGCAGGGCGATTGCTACCCAAAAGTGTTCTACGGTCAGGCGACGTCGATGTTCACGTCCATGTCGATCAGGTCGGCGAAGGAGCCGGCGCCGCTGCCGACTAGTGCCCGTGCCTCAGTAACTCAACCTGGTCGAGTACGCCGCGCCAGCCGAGGCTACGGCAGTAGCGGATGGCGCCGTCGATTCCGACTTTGTCCACCAGGTCGCGGGCGACCGCGGCGAGATCTCCCTGGCGGCGGCGAAGAGGACTGCCGGCCTGTTCTCCGTCTTGGCTGCCGTTGTCACTATTTTCCGAACTGGGTGTCATCCTGACCTCAAACTCATTGCGTGCCGTAGATCTCTTTAGACCGACGCATCAGAGCGAAAATTGTTCCGATAAAAACGACATTTCCTGTCGAGGTTTCCGGAACACAGCACCCGGGCGCTCAGACTCCGGCGGCGGACGGCGAACCACGGCGCGGGAGTTCAGCCGAAGGTGGCACGCAGAAGTTAACAACGCGCAAAAATCACAAGGGAGTCAGGCGCCGCCGCCGATCTTTTCCATGGCTTTCCCGCGCAACGTCTCCAAGGAGACGCCAGCGTCGAGGCGCGGCCAGGCAAGCGGCCCGAGATCGTAGGTCAGTTGATGCTCGACGACGGCGGCGTCGGCATCTGAGGCGTCGCCGCGTCGCTTTGTCACACGGGCGGCCATGACCTCGGGGGCGGCATCGAGCCAGAGGCCGGTGAAGGGAACGCCCGCGGCTTGCGCGACGGCTTCCACTGCCGCGCGCTCTTCCGGTTTGGCGAAAACCGCATCGAGGACCACCGCCTGACCGGTGCCCAGCGCCTCGGCCGCCATCGCGCACAGCGCCGCATAGACCTTGCCGCTGGCTTCGGCGGTGTAGGCGGACGCGGGCAGCCGCTCCAGCTCCGGCACGCCCGACAGGCGCTTGCGCAGCACGTCGCTGCGCAGATGAAGCGCACCGGGCGCGCGCCCCAGCGCCGGCGCGAGGGCGCGGGCCAGGGTGGTCTTGCCGGTGCCCGAAAGGCCGCCGACGACCACGAGACGCGCCGCCTCCGGCTTCAGGTAGTCGAGGGCGCGGCGGAAGTAGCCGGCAGCCTCCGCGCGCCGTTTCAGCTTCTCCTGCTCCTGCTCCGCGACCGCTTCCAGGCTGGCGGCGACCTTGGCGCGCACGGCGGCGCGGGTGGAGAGGAACAGCGGCAGCAGCGCCAGGGCGTCGAGATCGCCGGCCTGCTGCAGGTAGCGGTTCAGAACCAGGTTCGCGAAGGGCCGGAGATCGCGGTGGTCCAGGTCCATCAGCAGGAAGGCGAGGTCGTAGAAGACATCGATGCAGGCGATGGCGTCGTTGAACTCGATGGCATCGAACAGCGTCGGCTTGCCGTCCAGCAGCACCACATTGCGCAGGTGCAGATCGCCGTGGCAGAGGCGCACCTGCCCGGCCTCGGCGCGGGCGTCGAGCCGCGCCGTGAAGCGGTTGAGCTGCGCCTGCGCGGCCTTGGTGAGCTGCGCGCTGTCTCCGCGATTGAACAGGTCCTCGCGCTCCAGGAACTCCTCACCGTTCTCACGCACCACCCAGGTCATGGCCTCGGCGCCGGCGGCCCGCTGGCGTTTCGGCTCCGCTTTTGCGTGGAAGGCGGCGATGGCGTCGGCCAGGGCGGTCATCATCTCCGGCGTCAGCTTTCCGGCCTCGGCCAGGGTGCTCATCAGGCAGGCCTGGTCGAAGCGGCGCATGACCAGGACCCACTCGACGGCGTCGCCGTCACCGCCAAGTGAAAGGCCGTTGCCATTGCGGGTGATGGGCACGACGTCCAGGTAAAGCTCGGGCGCGCTGCGGCTGTTGATGTCGCGCTCGCGCAGGCAGAAGCGGTGGCGTTTCTCCAGGGTGGAGAAATCCATGTAGGGATAGGCGACGGCGCGCTTGATCTTGTAGGCGCGCTCCCCGGCCAGGAAGACGATGGCGCCGTGCGTGTCGATGCGCTCGACCTTCGTCACCGCCGGCCCATAGGCCGCCGGGTCGCCGAGCAGGCGCAGCACGGCGCTCTGGTCGCCGGTCACGTGGTCCGCCGGTTTTTGAGACGCTTTCCTGGGCAAGCAGCCCCTCCGCTCGTTCGTCGCGCCCGGCAGGAACACCAAGGCGTCAGACTGACGCCCGCGGGCCGGAACGGCATTGAGGTGCCTCAAGCGGGTCTTCGTCAAGGGCGCGGCGGCGCAGGTCGATCGGAGGCTGCCCCGGAAGCGTTACTCGGCCGCGGCGCGGCGGGTCCGGCCGTCCAGGCCGTCGAGCAGGGTGATGGCGTCGCTGACGGCCAGCGGATCTTCGCCGGCGTTACGGTCTTCGACGAAGAGCTGCGCGATGACGCCGTCCTCGACCACCATGGAGTAGCGCCAGGACCGGGGGCCGAAGCCTTGAGGCGTCTTGTCGACCAGCATGCCCATCTGGCGGGTGAACTCGCCGTTGCCGTCGGGCAGCAGGGTCACTTCGCCGTCGATCCCCTGGTCGCGCGCCCAGGCGTTCATGACGAAGGCGTCGTTGACCGACAGGCAGCAGATTTCATCGATGCCCATGGCGCGGATGTTCTTCGACAGCGCGACATAGCCCGCCAGATGCCGGGCGGCGCAGGTCGTGGAGAAGGCGGCCGGCAGCCCGAAGAGGACCACCCTGCGTCCCTTGAAGAGCGCGTCGCTGGTCCGGTCCACCCAGATGCCGTCCTGGCGCAGTCTGAAAGTGACCTGGGGAACCTCGTCGCCGATCCGGCGCATGGCGTCCATTCCTTGTGTCTTCGGGGTGTCTTGCAGGGCGTCTTGCAGGTTCTAGTGCAGTGTCGGCGCGCCGCCCTGCTCGGCGGCCGGCCATTTTGTCTCGTCCTGAGCATCGTCCTGGCCGCTGTCGCGCGGCGGGGTCTGGCCGTGCGGCTGCGCCGCGGCGGCGGTCAGGGCCTCCAGGTCCCAGCTGCGCAGCGGCAGGAGTTGCTCGGCCGCCAGCAGGCCTTGGGCGAGGCCGCGGGCGGGCCCGAGCGAGAGGCGCAGGGCCGCGGCCGGCAGCCAGTCTCCCAGCGCGGTCGCCGCCGGCTCGCCCTGGTCGCGCTGCAGCCAGGCCAGGGCTTCCAGCAGCCGCGCCTCGTCGGGCGAGAGGCCGGGGCAGGTGGGGCAGCGCACGTCCACCGGCCGTGTCGCCGCCAAGGTCGTGTTGCGCAGGACGGCGTGCAGGCTGAGCCCCGCGTCGCTGCCGCTGAGCCGGTCGCCCCACAGCGTTTCGGAGTTGTTGAACTGCCGGTCGAAATGGCGCCGCGCCGCCGCCAGGGCGTCCTGGTTCTGGCGGAAGGCCGAGACCCAGAGGCGCAGAGCCGTCACCACGCCGCGCTCGGCCGGCTGCAGTTCCGCCGGACTGTTGGCGGAGGGGAGAAAGGTGGTGTCGTCGCCCGCGGCGGCCAGCACCAGATCCCGCCGGCGCGGCGCCTCGTAGGGGATTAGCTGGCCGGCGTTGCGCAGGCTGCGCGCCAGCCGCTCGGCGCCGTCGAGGAAACGTTTGCGCCCCGCCGGCAGCAGGCACCATTCGCCAAGCGCCCTGGCCTGGCCCGCTTCGTCCTGCTGGAAGGCCGCGAGCACGGAGAGCACGGCTTCCTCGGTGGCGTTGACGCGGTCGTCTTCAATGACGGAGAGCGCCTGCGGCAGCCTTGCCGCGGTGACCAGGCTTTCCGCCAGCGCGGTGAAGGCGACCAGGGTCTCCTCCAGGCAGGCCAGCCCGAAGGCGCGGGAGAACTCCGGCGCGATGACCGCGCTGCGGGCCTCCAGCGGCTGGCGGCAGTTGCTGAAGCGGCGCAGGGCCCAGATGACCAGCACTTCGGCAAAGGCCAGGTCCGCCACGCAGCGCGGGGCATGGCCCCGGCCGCGGCTGTTCCGGGGACGGGCAGACTTAGCGGAGGCAGATTCGGAGGATGCAGGCTTGGGGGAATCGGCGGAAAAGGCGGGCATCTGGGCGTCCATCAGCTATATGATGAGAATGAGAATGACTCGCAATTACAGTCGGGTCAAGCAGCGATTGCGCAGGACACGCCAGTTTTCGGCGGGTGGGGTCGATTGACTCATACAACCGACGGGCGTAGCGTTTCTCCGGGTAGGGATCGCACTTCTATCCCAAGAGGGAAGTGCTGCCATGATCCGTTGCTCACGCTTTCTTCTACCGCCGTTTGCGTTCTTCCTCCTTGGCGCAGTTCCGGCGCAGGCTATTCCGATTGCGGTGGCGGGCGCGGACCAGACCATCTTCGGGGGAACCTCGGCACTACTCTCGGGCAGCGCCATCGATGACGGCGACCCGATCATTGACTATGAATGGTCGATCACTTCGCAGCCGGCCGGCAGCGCTGCTGTCTTTGACAACCCCTTCAAACCGGGTCCCATCTTTTTCCCGGATTCATTGGGAAGCTACGATCTCGCGCTGGTCGTCACCGATGCCGGCTTTGAAGTAAGCGCAGCGGACAGCGTGACCATCACAGTGGTCGAGAATCTTCCGCCGGTCGTCATCGCGGCGGCGAACCCCCTATCCGGCGTGGTGCCTTTCACCGTTCAATTCGACGGCTCGCAGAGCTTCGATCCCGAGGGGTTTCCCCTGTCCTACCAATGGAGTTTCGGCGATGGAAGCTTGCCTTCTGACGAGGAATCTCCCGTGCATAGCTTCCGCTTTGCGGGTGAGTACAGCGTGACGTTCCGGGTGCTCGACAGCTTCGGTCAAGGAGCCACCGATACGCTCACGATCTCCGCGCGTCTGCCTATGCTGATTTCGGAGCCCGGCAGCGGTCCGCTTTTCGTGCTTGGCCTCGGCGCCCTCGGTGTTCTCGCAGGGTGGCGGACCCGAGGAGACCGCGCCAGTGCCGCTACGTGCCGGTGAACCGCGGCGCGCGCTTCTCGATGAAAGCGCGGATGCCTTCCTGGCCGTCGGCGCTGACGCCGGCGCCGGCGATGGCCAGCGATTCCTGCTCCATCTGGCTTTCCAGGCTCTCACCGGCGGCACTTTCGAGCAGTGCCTTCACGCGGCCGTAGGCGCCGGTCGGCCCTTCGGCCAGCTGCGCGGCGAGGGCGCCGGCTTCCTCCAGCAGTTTCCCGCCCGGCACCACGCGGTTCACCAGGCCCCAGTCGAGCGCTTCGCCCGCCGAGAGCACCCGATTGGTCAGGAAGAGTTCCATCGCCCGGCGTGGCCCGAGGATGCGGTTCAGGAAGTAGGTGGAGCTGCCGTCGGGCGCGAGGCCGATGCGGGTGTAGGCGCTGGTGAAGGTGGCGTGCTCGGCGGCGATTACCAGATCGCAGCAGGCGACGAGGCCGAGGCCCGCGCCGGCGGCCACGCCGTTGACCGCGCCGATCAGAGGCGCGCGCATCCGCGCGAAGCGGGAGACGGCGGCGTGCAGGGAGGTGGTGATCTCCTTGACCAGCAGCTCCAGGTCATCCAGATGCTCGCCGAAGACCGTGACATCGCCCCCGGCGCAGAACGCCTGTTCGCCGCTGCCGCACAGAACGGCGGCGCGCAGTTGCCGATCGCTGCTGCAGTGGTTGGCGACGTCGCAGAGCTCGCGGGCCATCGCCGTGTCGAGGGCGTTGAAACTGTCCGGCCGCTTGAGCGTGATCCAGGCGACGCTGTCGCGCACTTCGTAGTCGAGGGTGGTGTAGGTCATCGGGGCGTTCCGCTTCGGCTGAGTTTGGCGTCGCTCGTTTTTACCGCGAAGTGCGGTGGCGGGCCTATCTCCGATTGTCCGAGAGCCGCTGTTTCTTCTCAGGGGAAGCCCCAGACGCGAAGAACGGCGGGGCCTCTCGGCCCCGCCGTCCCTTCACTCAGCTGTCATCGCAGCTTACTGCTGCATCCGCTGCTCCTTGGCGGCGGCGATGGCCACCTGCTTGGCGGTCAGCGTGGTTTCCACCCCAAGGTCGTGGTTCACACGAAGAACCAGTCCCTCGGTGATCGGCTGCTCGATCGCCTTCGCCAGAGCGTCTGCGGCGGCGTCCAGATTGCCGCTGGTCATAGCCGCTTCATAGTCCTCGAAGGCGCGGGTGTTGGTGTCGAGCTTGCCGAAATCGTCATAGATGCTGTCATCGATCGCCGGCACCATGGCCACTTCGTTCGGGTCCTGAAGCTCGGCCGCGGCATCGGCAACCTGCGACGCGGTCAGTGTCGTCTCGACGCCGAGAGAATCGTTCACATCGAGGACCAAGCGCTCGGAGATCGGCCGATTGGACACGGCCGCCAGAATTTTCGCAGCACTGTCCAGGTTACCGTCGCGCATGGCGTTCTGGTAATTCTCCAGAGGGCCGGCGCTGGTGCCGGTTCTCTCCATCACCTCGCCGTCCACTTCCTCGGCGGTGGTGCCGAGAATGCGATAGACGTTGGTGGAGACATCGGTGGTCGCGCCCGCACCGCCATCGACGAATTCCTCGGCTTGGCCGCTGGAGCCGGCCGTCTGCGCGAAGGCGCCGTTCGTCAGCACAAAGGGCGAGGCCGTAAGGCCCGTGGCGACGACGGCCGCCAGTGCCAATTTACTCGTTCCGAGGAGAGTCATCTTGCGAGTCATCTCTGTCTCCTTTCATTGGTTGTCGCAGTTGCTTTCTGCTACTGGACGGCCAACGGAGACTGACCGGCGCTGGTTCCAAGAAAATCTCAAAGACCACGGCGCTTCAGCTCACGACGTCGTGACATTTTGCCCGCGCACGGCGGCGCGTGCGGGCTATGAGGAAGTGCTTAACCACCGGGGCATGGCGCGCAACATTGGGAACGCGGTGCTGGACTTGCTCCGCAGAGGGGGGGCATCCTCGTCGTTCGACAAAGAAATGGCGGGGACACAGCCCCGCCATCGTAAGCCGCCCCCGGCACCTGGCCGGCGGGTGTCACCTACTGCGCGGCGGTCTCTTCCTCGCCGCCGCCGTCTATCAGGTCCTCGACCGCTTGCGCGATTTCATCGAGTTCCTCCTCGGCGGAGTCGTCGCCATCGCCGGTGCCGTCGCTCGCGGCTTCCTGCTGTTTGGCAGCGGCCGCCGCCGCGACTTCCTCGTCGGTCAGGTTGGACTCGATGCCCATGTTCTTGTTCACCTCACCGACGGTTTCCGGGGTGATGTCCTTGTTCGCCGCCGAGGCGAGAGCCTCCGCTGCGGCATCCAGATCACCATTGGCCATGGCCGTCTCGTAGTCGCGCATCTTGCCGACCTGCGAATTCTTAGCGGCATGCTCGCGCGCGGTGGCCGAGGCATGGCTGGCGTTCAAGCTGCCTAGTCCGCCCTTCGCCTTCGCATCTTCGCCCTTCGCGTGCCCCCGCCCGGTGTCGGCGCTGGCGGAGTCACTGCCCGCGGAGTTGCCACCGCCATTTCCACCCCCATTTCCACCGCCATTTCCACCCCCATTTCCACCACCGTTGCCGCCCCCATTTCCACCACCGTTGCCGCCGCCGTTACCGCCGCCGTTGCCTCCCTTGGCCTGGGCGAACTTGGCGTGCAGGCTAAGGTCGCCGGACAGCGACAACGGCGCGGCGGTAAGGCCGGCGCCGACAGTTGCCGCGAGGGCAAAGACCGCAACGCGGCTCCGCAAAGCAAATCGGTCCATCTCTTGTCTCCCTTGTTGTCGTCTCCACCGTTGGCGGAGCAGGCTCGCCACATGGCGAGATCGCTGCCGGGAAGCTTGCCAATCTTGGCTTAAGCGGTGGTGAAGAGTCGATTCAATGCGCTGCGAATCCGTTGCCCCTGCGTCTCGGCGCGGCGCCTGACCGCTTTGCGGCTGCATCGGATCGATCGTCCTCAACCCGGCGTCGGTAAAGTAGAGTAAACGGCGCGGCAGAAAGGGAGAATTGGAAGGTTGCCGAAACAACCTCCGCGTTGCCCGCGGACTAGCCGAGGGGGCCGCTGCCCGGCGGTGGCGTGGCGGAAGGCATCTCGGCTGAAGGTTCTTTCGGGCGCGGACGCTTGTGCTCGTAGCGCAGGCTGAAGTAGTTGCCGGAGAAGATGATCGCCGCGCCCGCCAGCGTCCACAGCGCGAAGGGTTCGGCATAGAGCAGGAAGCCGGCCAGCGCCATCACCGGCAGGCGCAGGAAGTCCAGGGGCATGATGAAGGTGGCGTCGGCGGCGGCCAGTGCGCTGGTCAGGCAGTAGTGGGCGGACAGGCCCGTGACCGCCATCAGCGCCAGCCAGGGCGCGTGTTCCATAAGGACCGGCTGCCACACGAAGGTCGAGGCGACGGCGCCGAAGATGGCCTGCATCAGCACCATGTAGAAGGTGATCGCCAGCGCCGTCTCGCGGCGGGTCAGCCACTTGGTGGTGGCGCCGGTGGCGCCGAAGAACAGCGCGCAGACCAGCATCACGACAACGCCTTCGCTGATGTCGGCGAGGCCCGGGCGCACGATCACCAGGATGCCGATGAAGCCGAGCACGAAGGCGGCGAGACGTCCGCGGTTCATCTGTTCGCCGAGGAACAGGACGGCCAAGGCGCCGGCCCACAGCGGCGAGGTGAACTCGATTGCCATGACGGTGGCCAGCGGCAGCAGGCCGATGCCGAAGATCCACAAGACCTGGCCGGTGAAGTGGATGACGTTGCGCAGGCCGTGGCCGGCCAGATAGGTGGTGCGGATCTGCTGCCAGCCACTGCCCGCGCCGTTCCGGTTCCGCCGGCTGAGAATCGGCAGCAGGATCAGCACGCCCAGGCTGCTGCGGATGAACAGCATCTGGAAGGCGTGCATCTCGCCGGTCAGCTGACGCACCGACACCGCCATCGCCGCGAAGGACAACAGCGAGCCGATCATCCAGGCGATCGCCTTCAGGTGATGGGCGGAGGACGGCATGAAGGGGTATCCGAAAGGCGGGCGACGGCTAAGGAGGCCGCGGGTGGCGATGAGGTGTGGCCGGCAAAGATGCCACGCCGAGGGCCGGGAGGGCCAGTGGAATAAGCCGCCGCCCCTGATGTGATCTGTGCAATTTCCCGCCTGTCTTGCTACGATCCGGCCAAGCGGCGTCAAGTCCCGCGGAGAAGTTGCGTTAGAGAGCGAAGCGGAAGCGTTACCGGGAGACGGCCTGATGACTGGGTTTACCTTCAGCACCACCAAGAGCCTCGTTTGCGAGGTCGGCGCGGCGGCGCGCCTGGGCGAGCTCTGCGGCGGCCTCATGGCGGCGCCGGTTCTGCTGGTGACCGACCCCGGCATCGTGAAGCTGGGCCTAGCCGAAGAGGCCCTGGCTTCCCTGGAAGCGGCGGGCCTGGCGCCGGTCGTGTTCCAGGACGTCATGGCCGATCCGGAAGAGCGCGCGGTGCTGGCTGCCGCGGCGCTGGGGCGCGAGCACGCGGTGGGTGGCGTCATCGGCTTCGGCGGCGGCAGCTCCATGGACGTCGCCAAGCTGGCGGCGCTGCTGCTGGCTTCCGACCAGAAGCTGGAGGAGATCTACGGAGTCGGCCTGGCCACGGGCGGGCGCCTGCCGCTGGTGCAGGTCCCGACCACGGCGGGGACCGGCTCCGAAGTGACGCCGATCTCCATCGTCACCACCGGCGCCCAGGAGAAGAAGGGCGTGGTCGCCGCGCAGCTGCTGCCCGACCTGGCGGTGCTCGATGCCGGCCTGACGCTCGGCCTGCCGCCGGCGGTGACCGCCGCGACGGGCGTCGACGCCATGGTCCACGCCATCGAGGCCTATACCTCCCGGCACAAGAAGAACCCGCTGTCGGACATGCTGGCACGGCAGGCGTTGCAGTTGCTGGCGGGGGCCATCGAAAAGGCCGTGCACGACGGCCGCGACGCCGCCGCCCGCCAGGACATGCTGCTGGGCGCCATGCTGGCCGGGCAGGCTTTCGCCAACGCCCCCGTCGCCGCGGTGCACGCCCTGGCCTATCCCATCGGCGGACATTTCCACGTGTCGCACGGGCTTTCCAACTCGCTGGTGCTGCCGCACGTGCTGCGCTTCAACCTGCCGGCCGCCGCCAACGCTTATGCGGAGCTGGCGCCGATCGTCTTCCCCTCCATCGCACCGGGCGCGCCGCAGGCCATGGCCGCGGCGATGATCGAGGGCTTCGAGAAACTGATTCCCAGCCTCGGCCTGGAAACCCGCCTGACCCAGGTGGGCATCGAGGCCGCGCACGTGCCGCTGATGGCCGAAGACGCCATGAAGCAGACGCGCCTGCTGGTCAACAACCCGCGCGAGGTCACCTACGAGGACGCCACGGCAATCTATTCCGGCGCGCTCTAGCCGCAGGGGGTAGGTCGTCGGAGTGGGTTCAGGTCTTCACGCCGCTGCCGATGATCGCGGGCAGCGGTATGTCGTAGCGCCCTTGGGCGTTGACCGTGCCGCAGAGTTTCTCCTCGAGGAATTGGAGCATCGCCTTGATCGCCGCAGCGCTTTGGGCGGCGAGCAGCGCTCTTGCGCGGACCGTCCCGCTTTGCATGGCAGAGAGGACCTCAGAGGCGGAGCCGACCTGCCATTGCTGTTCGTGGAGGCCGGCCGTGGAGTCCGAGAAGCCGACCTCGCGCAGGGCTGCGGCCATCTTGTCTTGGGTGCTGAACTGAAAGAAGTCCGGCCCGTGTGGTAGCGGCACGTCGAAGCTGCCATGAGCACCCACGGCGGCGTAAATCAGGCCGAAACCGTTGTCCGGCGTGGACTTGTCCCACACGCTGACGGCGACGCGGCCACCGGTCCGCAGGACGCGGTGCATCTCACGCAGGGCAGCCTCTGGTTCCGGCAGGTGCATGACGCCAAAGCCGCAAACGACCGCATCGAAGCTGTCGTCGGCGAAGGGAAGGTTCTGTGCATCACCCTGATGGAATTCGCCGCCAGCAACGCGTTCCTGAGCGAGCTTGACGACCTCCCTTGAAAAATCGAGCCCGACCGCCTCTGCGCCGCACTGCAAGGCCGCTTCGGCCAACATGCCCGGTCCAGTACAGACGTCGAGAACCTTCATCCCGGCACTGATCCGCGCGGCATTGAGCATCGCGCCGACGCTCTGACGTGAAACCGCCCCGAAGGCGTCGTCGTAGCCGGCGATGTTGTCGTCCCATCCCGCGCGCTCAAAATTAGTGAACGCGCTGGCGTCCTTGGCTTTCTCGATTTGCATGAAGAGTCTCCGGCGGCAGCCTGTGATGCGGCGGCTGGAGACTATAGACTTGGGCAAAGCCAGGGCGGAAGCAAGTGGAATGTTGCCTGCCTGTGGGGGCCGGGTGGTCAGTCAAGCCTCAGCCCGCACCAGAAGCCGCCCTGGAAGCGACTCTCCACGTCCTCGGGGCCGGGCTTCTCGTGGCGCTGGTCGATCATCTCGCGGAACTGCTCCGAGCTGTCCTTGGGCTGCCAGCCGAGGAAGCCGGCCTGGCTGTTGTCCCACCACTTCTCCAGATTGTCCGAAACACCGTAGAGCGTGACGTAGCCGACGCGCTGGGCCAGGAAGACGCGTTCCATCAGGGCGACCAGGTCGTCCTCGGACAGCCAGGTCACCAGCATGCGGTGGTCCTTGGGCTCGGGAAAGCAGGAGCCGATGCGCACCACCGCGCTCTCCACGCCGTACTTGTCGAAGTAGTAGCGCGCCAGCGCCTCGCCGAAGCACTTGGAGATGCCATAGAGGCTGTCCGGGCGGACCGGCGCGGTCCCGTCGATGCGGGCCTCGCGCGGATAGAAGCCCGTGGCGTGGTTGGAGCTGGGATAGAAGATGCGCGGCACGCCGGCCAGGCGCGCGGCCTCGTAGATGTTGTAGGTGCCCTGGATGTTGGCCGGCAGGATGTTCTCGAAGGTGTCCTCCAGCGAGATGCCGCCGTAGTGGATGATGCCGTCGCAGCCGTCGACCAGTTCGCGCACCGCGGCGAAGTCCGACAGGTCGCAGGGTATGACCTCCTCCTGCGGTCCCGCGGCGCCGAGGTCGGCGATGTCGGAGACGCGCAGGGTCTCGGCCAGGCCCTTCAGGCGGCGGCGGGCGATCGAACCCAGGCCGCCGGCGGCGCCGGTGATCAAAAGACGTTTCATGGGGGTCACTCCAACTGCTGCTTTGTCCTGGAAAATTAGCCGATGGGTCGCGCGTCGTCTCCTGCAAGCCTCATTTTATGAGACTGGGCAGCAGCAGCGAGGCCGAGGGCACGAAGGTGACGATCATCAACGCCAGCAGGATGGCCAGATAGAAGGGCCAGATGCCGCGGACCGCCTTGTCGATGGGCACGTTGCCGATGGCGCAGCCGACGAAGAGGCAGGCCCCGACCGGCGGCGTGCAGAGCCCGAGCCCGAGGTTCATCATCAGGATGACGCCGAACTGCACCGGGTCCATGCCGAAGGATGTCACCACCGGCAGGAAGATCGGCGTGCAGATCAGGATCAGCGCGGCCATGTCCATGATCATGCCGAGCACCAGCAGCATGACGTTGAGGATCAGCAGGATGACGATCGGGTTGTCGGAAATGGCGGTCAGCAGGCTGGTGAGCTGTTCCGGCACGCGGTAGAGCGCCAGCAGGTAGGCGAAGGCGGTGGCGCTGCCGACCAGGATCATCACCATGGCGGTGGTGCGCACCGACTGGGCGACGGCGGTGCAGAAGTCGGCGAAGGACAGGCTGCGGTAGGCGAGGGCGGTGATGAGGAAGGCATAGATGACGCCGATGGCGCCGGACTCGGTGACGGTGAAGACGCCTGACAGCGCGCCGCCGACGATGATGACCGCGGTGAAGAGGCCCGGGACGGCGGCTACCGCGGCGACGACCAGGGCCATGAGGCCGGGAAAGGCTTCGGAAGGGTAATTCTTGCGCAGCGCCACCCAATAGGCGGCGACCCCCAGGCAAAGGCACATGATGATGCCGGGAATAACGCCCGCGACGAACATCTTGGCGACCGAAATGCCGCCGCCCGCGGCCACCACGTAGAGGATCATGTTGTGGCTCGGCGGGATCATGATGCCGGCGATCGAGGAGGTGACGGTGACGTTCACCGCATAGTCGGCGCCGAAGCCCTTTTTCTTCATGACCGGGATGAGCAGCGAGCCCAGCGCCGAGACGTCGGCCACCGCCGAGCCGGAGATGCCGCCGAACAGCATGGAGGCGAAGACGTTGACGATGCCGAGGCCGCCGCGCATCCAACCCACCGCGGCGGCGGCCAGGTTGATGAGGCGCGCGGCGATGCCGCCGCGCAGCATCAGCTCCCCGGCGAAGATGAAGAAGGGGATGGCCAGCAGCGAAAACACCGAGATGCCGGAGACGATGCGCTTGAAACCGATCAGCAGCGGCAGGCCTTCGTAGGCGAAGGTGGCGATGGCGGCGACGGCCAGCGCGAAGGCCACCGGCACGCCGACGACCACGCAGAGGGCGAAGATCCCGAGAAGCAGCAGCAGGCCCATGGAAGGTTACTCGACCCCTCGGCTATCGGCCTCGGTATCGGCCGGCGGCAGCGGCTCGCCCTCGGTAAAGCGCTTGATGGCGTTGGTGCCGCAGAACAGCACCAGCAGGCTGCCGCAGACCACCAGCGGCAGAGAGCGCAGACCCTCCGGCACGTTGATCATCGGCACCTTGGTGGACCAGGCAAAGGCGGCGAGGTCGGCGCCGTGCAGCGCCATCAGCAGGCCGAAGCCGGCGAGAAGGAGGTCGATCGACGCCAGCAGCCAGCGGCGCAGGCGCCAGGGCAGCATTAGCGGCAGGATGTCGACGCTGAGGTTGCTGCCCTCGCGCGCGTTGGCGGCGGTGGAAAAGAAGGTGATCACCACGATCAGCAGCAGGGCGACCTGCTCGACCCAGGTCGGGGTCGCGTTCAGCACGTAGCGCCCGAAGACCAGCCAGCCGAAGGAGGCGACCAGGAACACCAGGCTCGCGCCGGAGAGGATCGTGACCCCGCGGGAGAGCAGGTTCAGCGCGCGGTCGAGACGGCGGATGGCGGCGGAGAAGGAGGACATGCGGACCGCGGAAAAGAGAGCCGGAAAAGGGTGCCGGCCCGGCGAGACGACGCCGGGCCGGCAAGCAGGATCCTGGGGTCAGTCGACCGCCTGGATGGCGGCGACCAGATCGGCCAGGTCGGGATTTTCGGCAATGAACTTGTCGTAGACCGGCTTCATGGCCGCCTGGAAGGGCGCCTTGTCGGCGATCTCGTTGAACTTCACGCCGGCGGAGATGACCTTTTCGCGGCTGGCGTTGGAGCGCTTGGCCCAGAGATCGCGCTGCAGCTCAGCGCTGTCGCGCGCGGCGGACTTCACGATCTCCTTGTCCTCGTCCGAAAGGCCGTCCCACACCGCCTTGCTGACGCAGAAGCATTCCGGAATGATCAGGTGCTCGGTGCTGGAATAATAGCCGGCGACCTCGAAGTGGCCGGTCGACTCGTAGGACGGCCAGTTGTTCTCGGCCCCGTCGACCACGCCGGTCTTGATCGAGGAATAGACCTCGGAGAAGGCCATCGGCGTGGCGTTGCCGCCCATGGAATCGACCATGTTGACGAAGAGGTCGTTGTTCATCACGCGGACCTTCATGCCCTTCACATCGTCGGGCGTCGTGATCGGCTTCTTGGAGTTGTAGAAGGAACGCGCGCCGGAATCGTACCAGGCCAGGGCGACGATGCCTTTTTCCGCCATGGCATCGCTCAGCTGCTGGCCGACCGGCCCGTCGAGCACGCGGTGCATGTGGTCCATGCTCTTGAAGATGAAGGGCAGGGAGACGACGTTGGTCGCCGGGATGACCTGACCCATCGGGCCGAGGTTGAAGACGGCGTAGTCGATGGAGCCGAGGCGCATCTGCTCGATCGCGTCCGGCTGGCTGCCCAGGACGCCGGAATGATAGGTCTTGGCGGAGAGCTTGCCGCCGGTCTTCTCGGCGATCTCGGCGTTGAACTGCTCCATGCCAAGCGAGACCGGATAGTCCGGCACGTGGATATTCCAGCCGCGCCATTCGGCCTGGGCGCTGCCGGGCAAGGCGGCGAGGCCGCCGATCAGCAGGGTGGCGGTGGCGGCTGCCGTGGCGAGTTTGCGGATCTGAATCGGGGTTTTCATGCTGGTCGTTCCTCCCAAGGTCCGGGACAATTGATATGATGTCCCAGGTTGTATTCGTGGCTATTGTCATATAATTCATATGATGACTGGTCAATGGCTTTTACCGCGACCCGCGAAATCGCCTGGACAGCCGCCCCCTCCCGGCGGATAGAAAGGGCGGGGAAATCAGAGGGATTGGTAGATTTATGGAGCAGATCGAGGAGCGCCGGCCCCGGCAGGGGCTGACTCACAAGGTCACCACGGAACTGCGCCGGGAGATCGAGGGCGGCGCGCTGAAACCGGGCGACAAGCTGCCCACGGAACAGGTGCTGATCAAGCAGTTCGGGGTCAGCCGCACGGTGATCCGCGAGGCCATCGCCGGGCTGCGCGCCGACGGCCTGGTGGAGCCGCGCCAGGGGGTCGGCGTCTTCGTGCTGGAGCCCTCGGCGCCCAATGCGGAGCTGCCGCTGCTCACCCTGCCGACCCGCAAGATCTCCGACATCATCGAATCCCTGGAGCTGCGCACCGCCGTGGAGGTCGAGGCCGCCGGCCTGGCCGCCGTGCGCTGTTCGCCGGCGCAGGAGGCGGAAATTCATAGCCGACTCAAGGACTTCGAGGCGCGGGTTAAGGCGGGGGAGGCGACGGAGGCGGAGGACTTCGCCTTTCATGTCGCCGTGGCCGAGGCGGCCAACAACCAGCGCTTCAAGGAGTTTCTCGCCTTCCTCGGGCGGCGCACCATCCCGCGCTCGCAGCTGCGCCGCGCGGCGGGCGGCGCCATCGCGCCCCCGGCCAGCGACGAGAAGCTGTACCGGGAACACTGCGCGATCTTCGAGGCGATTCTCGCCCGCGACCCGGAGGCCGCCCGCGACGCCATGCGGCGCCACCTGGCGGGATCCATGGCGCGCTACCGCGCCCTCATGCACCCGGCCGCCGCGTCCTGACGGCTGCAACCCAGCCGTCAAGTCATATGATGAGTTGACAGGAATAGCGGCCTTCATATGATGTGGCCGCAGCGGAGATCGCGCCGCTGCTCCCCCCTGTCCTCCGTTTTCCATGAAGGCCAAGCGTATGTCCCCCGAAGAAATCAAGGCGCAGATCGGCTCCGGCCTGCTGTCCTTCCCGGTCACCACCTTCGACGCCCAGGGCGACTTCGACCCGGTGAAATACCGCGAGCACGTCGGCTGGCTGGCCGACTATCCCGCCGCCGCGCTCTTCGCCGCCGGCGGCACCGGCGAGTTCTTCTCGCTGTCGCGGGGTGAGATCGTCGACGTGATCCGCACCGCCAAGCAGGCGGCGCGGGACGTGCCGATCATTTCGGGCTGCGGTTACGGCACGCGCATGGCCATCGAAATCGCCCAGGACGCGGAAGCCGCCGGCGCCGACGCGCTGCTGCTGCTGCCGCACTACCTCATGCGCGCGCCGCAGGACGGCATCTACGACCATGTGAAGGCGGTCTGCCAGTCGGTGAAGATCGGCGTCATCGTCTACAACCGCGACAACTCGCAGGTCACCGCGGAAACCTTGGAGAACCTGGCGGAGGCCTGCCCCAACCTGATCGGCTTCAAGGACGGCAGCGGCGACATCGCCACGGTGCGCGAAATCACCACCCGCCTGGGCGACCGCCTGGTGTATGTTGGCGGCATGCCGACCCACGAGCTCTTTGCCGAGGCCTACGACGGCGCCGGGGTGTCCACCTATTCCTCGGCGGTCTTCAACTTCGCGCCGAAATCGGCGCTGGAGTTCTATGCGGCGCTGCGGGCCGGGGACAAAGCGCGGATGCAGGCCATCCTGACCGAGTTTTTCTATCCCTTTTCGCGCATCCGCGACCGCAAGCCCGGCTATCCGGTCTCGATCATCAAGGCGGGCCTGCGCCTGATCGGGCGCGACCCCGGCCCGGTGCGCGCGCCGCTGACCGACCTCACCGACGAAGAGATGGAGATGCTCGGGCCGCTGGTCAGGAAGTTCGCCGCGTGAAAGTCCGCCGATGAAGATCAAGGCCGTCCGACCCCACGTCCTGCGCCACACCCTGGAAGAACAGTTCCAGTCCGCTTTCTCCACCTTCGCCGACCGCTGGGCCTGCCTGGTGGAGATCGAATGCGACGACGGCACCGTGGGTTGGGGCGAGTGTCTCGGTCCCTCCGGCGCCAACGCGGCGGTGGTCAAGGCCATGGCGCCGCTGATCGTCGGCCGCGACCCGCTGGAGATCGAGCCGATCTGGCTGGAGCTCTATAACCAGTTCCGCGACCAGGGCCAGCGCGGCCTGACGGTCACGGCCTTGAGCGGCATCGACATCGCGCTGTGGGACATCGCCGGCAGGCACTTCGGCGTGCCGGTCCACGTGCTGCTGGGCGGCGCCTTCCGCAAGCAGATCCCGGCCTACGCCACCGGCGGCTTCCGCCCGGTGGGGCGCGACCGCCGCGCCGCGCTGGAGGAGGAGACCGCCGGCTACATCGCCGAGGGCTTCAGCGCGACCAAGATCAAGATCGGGTTCGGGGTCGAGGAGGACGCGGCGGTCATCGCCGCGGTGCGCGCGGCCATCGGGCCCGAGGCGCGCCTCATGATCGACGCCAATCACGGCTACGACGCCATCGAGGCGGTGGCCCTCGGCAATCGCGTCGCCGACCTGGACATCGACTGGTTCGAGGAGCCGGTGACGCCGGAACTGCTGGACGCCTACTGCGACGTGAAGGCGGGCCAGCCCTTGCCGGTCGCGGCGGGGGAGACCTGGCACGGCCGCTGGGCCTTCGCCGAGGCGATCCAGCGCCGCGCCGTCGACATTCTGCAGCCCGACGTCTGCGGCTGCGGCGGCCTCACCGAGATGAAAAAGATCATCTCCATGGCGGAGGTCGCGGGAATCCGCCTGGTGCCGCACGTCTGGGGGACCGCCGTGCAGCTGGCCGCGTCGCTGCAGGTCCACGCCATTCTGCCGCCCAGCCCGCCGCGCCACGAGCGCTACCAGCCGCAGCTGGAGTTCGACCGCACCCACAATCCCTACCGCCAGGCGGTCATCACCCAGCCGATCGAGCACGAGAACGGCGTGGTGGCAGTGCCCGAGGGCCCCGGCCTGGGCATCGAGGTCAACCGCGCGATGGTCGAGAAGTACAGCGTATGACCCAGGACGCTTTGACCGTCGACGCTTCAGGGGGCCGCCGGCTGAGCGGTGCGCCGCCGCGCCTGAAGCCGCCGCCCAAGGCGACCGACACCCATATGCACATCTTCGACGACCGCTTTCCCGGCCGCGACGGCGGACCGCCGAAGCCGCCGGTGGCGGCGACGCTGGACGACTACCGGCAACTGCAGCAGTGGCTGGGGCTGGAGCGCACGGTCTTCGTGCAGAGCGCGGCCTACCAGTTCGACAACGCCTGCATGCTGGACGCGCTGGAGCGTTTCACGGCGGCGGGCGGCGAGGCGCGCGGCATCGCCGTGGTCGGCCCCGAGGTCGAGGACGCCGTGCTGGAGGACCTGACCCGTCGCGGTGTGCGCGGCGCGCGCCACATGCATCTGCCCGGTGGGGCCATCGGCTTCGACGACCTGCTGCGCATCAACGCGCGGGTGCTGCCCTTCGGCTGGCATCTCATCACCCAGTTCGACGGCCGCAGGATCGACGAATACCGGCCGATCCTGGAGGCCATCAAGGGCGACTACACCATCGACCACGCCGGCAAGTTTCTGGAGCCGGTCGGCGTCGACTCGGCGGAGTTCAAGGCGCTCTTGAAGCTCGTCGACCGCGGCAACTGCTATGTGAAGATCTCCGGTTGCTACGAGACCTCGAAGTCGGGGCCGCCGGACTACGCCGACGCCGGCGCGCTGGCCAAGGCTCTCATCGCCCACGCGCCCGAGCGCATGCTCTACGCGACCAACTGGCCGCACGTCTCCGCGCCCATCGACCGTCAGCCCGACGACCGCGGCCTGCTCGACCTTATGCTCGACTGGGCCCCCGACGCGGCGGTGCGCCGGATGATCTTCGTCGACAACCCGGCAAGGCTTTACGGCTTCTAGCCGCCGTCCGTTTTTTCTCTCCTCATGCAACTCCTCCTTTCCTCAGCCGTTGGCCGCAAGAACCGGCCTTGCGCCGGCGCCGTGCATGCATTGAGGAAAGGAGCCATGAGCAATCCGATCAAGACCATGGTTCAGGAATTTGGCTGGATCCATAGCGGGCTCGGCCTGTTCGGCAATTTCACCTTCGTCGTCGGCAGTGTTCTCTTCCTGCCGGCCTTCGAGCCATGGAAGACCCTTGGCGTTTGGCTGTTCATCGTCGGGGCGAGCTTCATGCTCGTCGGCGCGCTGGGCAACCTGCTGGTAAAGGTCTACGAGGCCCGGGCGAGGCACGGCGGGCGGCACGACGAGAGGCACGGTGGGCGGCAGCCGAAAGACCGGGAAGACCGGCCGCGCGGCGAAGCCGCCGGCGGCCTGTCCTATTCCCGCTGAGGTCTAGCCGGCCTGGCGCTGTCGGCCGTAGTGCTCGAAGATACGGTGTTCCAGGGTCTCGTCGATCTCCATGCCCGCTTTGTATTCCGGGGCTTCCTTGATGACGTCGCGATCGGCGTCGACCAGCAGCTTCTGGTCGCTCCAGTCGATCCCCCGGGCCCAGGCGGGCGCCACCAGCACCTTCCGGCCCGGCAGCCAGTTGCGGGTGTCCACCACCAGGTAGTGCAGGGTCCAATCGCCGTCGTCCATCAGGAAGTCGTCGATGTGACCGATGTCGCCGTCCTTGGCGGCCACGTGGTAGCCCTCGACTTCCGCGGCGCTGCGCAGGTTCGGGTCGTGGCGGGCCTGGAGCTCTTCCCCCGCGCCTTCCGGCGCGGCAGCCGCGGCCTCGTGCTGCAGGCTGGGGATCATGGGCGGGACGCCGACGCCGCTGGGGAATTCTTCCCAATAGCGCGGCCAAGTGAAGTGATCGGCCAGAGCGATCTCGTGCTGGCGTGACACCGGCGCGTCGTTTGCGATGCCGGGGCTGTTCCGGATCTCGTCCTTCGTCAGCTTGACGGCGACCTTCTCGTCCACGCCGTCGATGCTCTCGATGGACTCGGGGGAGACGACGACCCGGCGTCCGGGCAGCCAGTTTCCAGTGTCGATGACAAGGTAGCGCAGTTTCCAGCTATGATCGTCGAACAGGAAGTCATGGACGTCACCGATTTCGTCGTCCTTGGCGACGATGTCGTAGCCGCGAATATGGCGGGTGCTGCGAAGCATGGGGGGTCCTCCGCTGGAAGGGGTTTAAAGGGGCGGACGGGCGTGTCACCGTCCTCGCTTCTGCGGAGTCAACGCGGGCTGAGGGATAGCGTTCCTCGCCAGTCCGTTACGGCCCGGCAACTCTGGGCCCTGAAACCCTGGGCCCTGAAAGCCTGGGATTGCGGCCGGGCGGCCAGGAACCTTGCTTCCGGCTGTCCGTTGTCGCTGCAGGAAACGACCGGCGGGTCCCCGAGTTCTTCGCGATCGGGGAAGGGCCGCGCCGGCAACCGGTACAGGAAAGGAAATCCAATGTCCGACCACGTCTATTCGGTGACCGAAGTCTACGGCTCCTCGGCGGAGTCCCTCGACGGTGCGATCAAGAATGCCGTCGGCACGGCCTCCAAAAGCCTGCGCAACCTCGAATGGTTCGAGGTCTCGGAGATTCGCGGCCACATCGTCGACGGCGAGGTCGGCCACTATCAGGTCGGCGTGAAGCTCGGCTTCCGTTACGACAAATAGCGCCTAGTCCTTCGCGCCGAGTCCTTCGCGCCGAGTCCTTCGCGCCTAGTCCTTTGCGCCTCTGCCGTTGGCGCCCTTGAACATGCGCCCCAGCAGCATCGAGGTGCGCGGCAGGTAGCGGTAAGGCGTGCGCGGCTCGGTGCCGGCGCGCCGGGTCATGCGGTACAGCGTGAAGGCGACCAGGGCGACGTGGACCGCGGCCATGAAAACGAACATGGCCTCGGGCCCGGCCATGGCGATCAGCCAGGCGGAGATCGTCGGGCTGACGATGGCGCCCAGCGAATAGAAGAAGATCAGGGCGGCGTTCAGCTCCACCATGAAGTCCGGCTCGGCCAGGTCGTTCGCATAGGCGGCGGATACCGAATAGATCGGATAGGCCGTGACCCCGAAGAGGAAGGCGCCGAGGTAGAGGGCCCGCGCGTCGCCGGGCTCGATCAGCGTGGCGATGCCGAGGCAGCTGCAGGCGGCCAGGACCGACAGGCCGAGCAGCACGTGGCGCCGGTCCGTCTTGTCGGCGACCCAGCCGACGGGATACTGCGCCGCTACCCCGCCGAGGATGGCCGAGGCCAGGAAGATGGCGATCTGCCCCTGGCTGAGGGCGTTCTCGACGCCGTAGATCGGTCCCACCATGCGGAAGCCGGATCCCGTCACGCCGGCGACAACGATGCCCAGCGCCGCCGCCGGTGACAGCAGCAGCGCCTTCACCGGGCGCAGCCGGGGGGCCTTCGGCGTTTCGGGCGCCACGCGCTGCGACAGCGCCAGGGGCAGCAGGCAGAGGCAGCAGAACATGGCGACGAGGTTGTAGGCGGTGTAGCTGGCCGGCTCCAGGAAGGCGATGATTCCCTGGGCGCAAAGCGCGCCGGCCAGATCGACCACGCGGAACACGCCGTAGACCCGGCCGCGGTTGTCGTTGCCCGTCTTGGCGTGCAGCCAGCTCTCGACCACCGTGTAGGCGGCGGCGATGGCCAGCCCCGTGAACACGCGCAGTAGCGCCCAGACGTAGGGCCCCTCCAGGATGGGGTGCAGCAGGGCGCCGATCGCCCCGATGGCCGCCGCGGCCGCAAAGGTCCGCGAATGGCCGATGTCGCCGATGAGGCGCGGCGTCACATAGCAGCCGAGAAAGAAGCCGAAAAAGTGAGCGGAGCCGAGCAGACCGATCTGCTCGGTGCTGAAGCCGATGGCGGTTCCCGAAAGAGCGTCCAGCGGTCCCAGCGAGCCGGAACCCAATTGAACCAGATAGATCGATAAGAACAGGGCGGCGAAGGAGAGGAGGGTCCCCATGAAACACTCACGAAAAGGAAAAACGCACCGTAGGGCTTGCTGGGTAGGGCTTGCGGCTGGCGAAGGGCCCGGAGGGGACCGCCGGTCGCTTCCCACATAGCACCATCTGCGCTGCGAGGGGATGCCCAATGAACGTGCCAGCCCCCAGCGCGGCGCAGGGCTGGGGGCGTTTGAGACGCCCGCCCGCCGGCGGTATCGCGGGGGTCGCCTATAAGGCGAGTCGCAGGATGTTTCTCCTGATTCTCTCCCCGGCACACCTGCTTTGCCGAGGTTCGGACTAAAAACCTATCAATGGGCGCATGGCGGTGGCCATTTTTGACCCTTGCCGCGGGCCGTGACGGGCCAATAATGATGCCATGGTTGAGTATGGGCGCCCTCGGTTAACGGCAGGGTCGGGCAGGTAGTTTTGGTCTGCACAAATAGCTGTTTAATCGAATAGACTAGTTTAAAAAGTTGTATGAACTAGGTAGAGGTAGCGTCAGCCGCGCTTGGTCACGCGGCGGCGGAAACCGCCGGATCGTCCGGAGTGAGATGCGGCTAATGAGAGCAAAAATAATACATAAAGTTGTGTCGCTTAGAGGGGTGTATGGGGCATTTGTGGCCCGCCGTGCCGCGGCGGGATCTTCCATCACGTCGGCATTGCGCCCCGAGACCAAAGCCGCCGCAGGATCTTTCGGCGGATTGCTTGCTTTGTTGGGGAGTCGCCCTGCCGTCTGCGGCGGCCGGCTCCCCGCATCACTGGTGGCAGGGTTTGGCTGTCGGCCGTTCATGCCGGCGCGGGCCCTGCCGAACAAACAACAGACAAACATGGGAGCATAAGACGATGAATGGAGCTTTTCGTTTAGCCCTGGCTTCGGCCGGGCTGATATTCCTGGTCGGCTGCGCCGGCACCGAGTTGCAGAAGGCCGAGAAAATGTCGCCGCAAGGCTCGAGCTACGACCGCAGCCTCTACGACGGCTACGTCGCACTTTCCGAGGGTGAATACAACGAAGGCGACTACACCGACTCCGACCACTTTGCCATGCGCGCCATGGAGGCCGGCAGCGGCAAGAACGTCCAGCCGGAGATGATCTCCTCGCGGAACCTGCCGGAAGACAAGGTCAACGAACTGACCCAGGCCCGCCTGCGCCTGATGACGGCGCTGTCGACCGGTGCGGCGGAGGAGAAGCCCATGGAGGCCGTCGACGCGCAGCTTGCCTTCGACTGCTGGATGCAGGAGCAGGAGGAGAACATCCAGCCAAACGACATCGCGGCTTGCCGCGACCAGTTCATGGCGTCTCTCGCCATGCTGGAGGAGCAGCCGGAAGTCGCGGCCGCGCCGCCGCCGCCCGAGCCGGAGCCTATGATGGTGGAGCCCCAGGCTTATACCGTGCTCTTCGACTTCGACGGCGCCGAGCTGACGCCGGATGCGCGGGCCATGCTGGCCGATGTGGTCAAGGCGGCGAAGAAGGACGAATACGAGGTCATCGACATCAGCGGTTATACCGATCTGGTGGGGGGCGAGTCGTACAACCAGGTGCTCTCGGAACAGCGCGCCAATTCCGTGATCAACTTCCTGGTCGACAGCGGCATCGAGGCCGGCAAGATCGTCGGCCGCGGTCTCGGCAAGGCTGATCCGGTCGTCGCCGTGGAGGCGCCGGAGATGCGCAACCGCCGCGTCGAAATTAAGCTGGAACCTTAATCGCGTCTCGCGCGTTAGCAGTGTCCCTACCGTTGTGTTGCGTCCGCGAAGGGTCCCCTTCGCGGACGCGGCACTGCCACGTTGGGGAGATCAGCAAATTGCAAAAAATACAGGGAGCGTTGGGACATGATGGGAGTTCTGCGTATGGCAGTCGCGGCGGGGGGAATTGCCCTGCTGTCCGGCTGCGCCGGTTTCGGGTTGGGCGAAGCCGAGAAGGTGCCTTCCCAGGGCGATACTTACGACCGGGCTCTGCAAAACGGCTACTTGGATCTGTCGCGCTCGGAGTTCAACGAGGGTGACTATATCGATTCGGACCGCTTTGCCGAGCGGTCCATTGCGGCGGCCCATGGCGAGCCGGTTCAACCGGAAGCGATCGGCGCGCGTGACCTGCCCTCGGGCATGGTCTCGACCTTGTCCGATGCGCGCCAGCGCTTGGCGACGGCTTTCGCCAGCGGTGCCGCGCGTGACAATCCGGCGACGGCGGCCGAGGCACAGGTCGCCTTCGACTGCTGGATGCAGGAGCAGGAGGAAAACTTCCAGCCTGACGACATCTCCGCCTGCCGCGATCGCTTCATGGCGGCGATGGCCGCGCTGGAGCCCAAGCCGATGGCCGCAGCGCCGGCGCCGCCGCCACCGGCGCCTGCCCCGGTGGCCATGCCGACGCCCGGTCCCTTCGTCGTCTATTTCGACTTTGACAGGGCCAATCTGACCCCCGAGGCCCAGGCCGAACTGGCTGACGTGGTTCAGGCGGCGCAAGGCTTCGACAGCGGGATGATCGCCATCACCGGCTATACCGATCTGGCCGGCGCCGAAGCCTACAATCAGGTGCTTTCGGAGCGGCGCGCCAACTCGGTCATTCAGTCCCTGACCGGAGACGGGGTGGACGCCGCCCGCATCATTGGCCGCGGCCTTGGGGAATCGAACCCGGTCGTTGCCACGGAGGCGCCGGAACAACGGAACCGCCGCGTCGAGATCGAGTTCCAGCCCTAGGCTTGGCGGCACGATCTGCTTTCTAGACGCCTGCCGTCAGTTCCGCGACGTCGCTATTCGTTGACGTCGCGGGGCTGGCGCAGGCGGTCCGGCGGCATGTCCTTGGCGGATTCTGCGTCTCGGTCCGTCTGCGGCTCCCCGCCGACTTCGGCCCGCAGGCGGGGCAGGGCCTCCGGATAGGCCTCCTGCAGCCAGGTGATCATCTTTTCACGCACTTCGCAGCGCAGGTCCCAGGCGCGCGGCGAGGTGCGCGCGCTCATCAGGCCGCGCAGTTCCATGGTCTGCCTGTTGATCTCGGTAACCTGCAGGACCACGACCTGTTCGTCCCAGTACTCCGACTCGGCGACGACCTCTTTCATCTTTTGCCGGAAGGCCTCGATCGGCAGACGATAGTCGACGTGCCAGAAAACCGAACCGATGATCGAGCCGGACTCGCGGGTCCAGTTCTGGAACGGCTTTTCGATGAAATAGGACAGCGGCACGATGAGCCGGCGCCAGTCCCAGATGCGCACCACCACATAGGTGGTGGCGATCTCCTCGATCCAGCCCCATTCCCCCTCCACGATCACCGCGTCCTCGATGCGGATCGGCTGCGTGATGGCGATCTGGATGCCGGCAATGAGGTTCGCCAGCACCGGCCGGGCGGCGAGGCCGAGGACCAGGCCCGCGACGCCGGCGGAGGCAAAGAGGCCGGCGCCGTATTGCTTCACGCTCTCGAAGGTCATCAGGATCACCGCCAGGGTGATGATGGCGACGAAGACGACACCGGTGCGCTGCAGGACCCGGATCTGGGTCAGGAACTTGCGGGCGTGAAGATTGTCCTCCACGTCGATGCGGTAGCGTTTGGCCCGCAGGTCGCTCAGCAGGTTGATGACCGCAATGACGGTCCAGCCGAGCAGGGCGATGAAAAGGATCGACAGGCCGTGACGCAGGTAGCCGAGCAGGGGCGCGTTGAGCTGCAGCACCGGCAGCACGATGACCGCGGCGAGGACGGCCACGCCGAGCCGCGTCAGGCCGCGCACGCGGTTCAGCACGGCATCGACCGTGGCCCTGTTCGAGCGCGCGTAGCGCCGCAGCGCGGCCAGCGCCAGGCGGTGCAGCAGCAGCGCCACGGCGATGACCACGACGAACAGAAGGGCGGCCACCACCTGGTCAGGCAAGAGCATGCTCGCCGTGTCGCTGAGCCCGCTCAGGAAGGCGCGGACGTCGTCGAGCAGGGTCACAAGACCTGCGAAACTGGGGCAGGGGACATGAAACGGCCTCGCTTGTTACGGGCGAAGGGCTGCGTACTCGACCCCCAGTGTGCGGCAGCGGTTTCAAAGGTGCACTGAAAAACTGGCGCTAACCATTTGTATTCAAATGGGAATTTTCGCAATTGCGCGGCGGTGCGGCGGCCTCACTCGATGGCGGAGCGCCGATCGAGCATTTCCAGGATCCGGAACTGGGCCACCAGCAATTGGTATTGCGCCGTGACGAGGGCGAGGTGCAAGCGCGTGGCCTCACGCAAGCGCGCGTGAAGGTCGGCGAGGCGCGTCTGGCCGCGGTCGTAGCGCTCCCGTGAGGCCTTGGCGACATCTGCCGCGGCGGCGCCCATCGGCTGCAGCAGGGCAATCTCCCGCTCCGCCGCCTTGTAGTCGATCCAGGCGTGCTGCAGCAGGTTCCGCAGGACCGGCTGTTCCTCCGGCGGGACGGCCTCCTCTTGCGCCAGCAGCGCCAGGGCGCCGGCTTCGTCGGCCGGAAAGGCCGAGGGGGCGAAGTGGGGCCGCACCATCTGCGAAGGGTCGGTCCCGGCCACGGACCGGAAGAACAGCTCGACATGCAGCAGGCTGCCGATCAGCCGTGCTTCCTCGATCTGCCAGTGGTTCAGCTCGATGTCCGCCAACAGGAAGGCGTCGGAAGGCGCGCTGCCGGCGGCAATGCGCTTCTGCACCAGGGACAGCAGCCCGCGTTGCGCGGCGATGGCGGTGCGGACGATCCGCAGGCGCTCGCGGTCGCGCAGCAGCCCCAGATAAAGGTCGCCGACGGTCTGCGCCGCGCAGCGGTCGAGCGGCAGCCTTGCCGGCACGCTTCCGCCGGCAACAACCTCGAGACAGGGGGCGCTCTTGTCTGGTTGGTTGTTTGCGGGATTGCCGTGCGCCGGATTGCCGCTGAGCTTGTCCAGGACCTGCCCCAGGGTGGCGGCCCCGGCGGCCTGCCCGGCCATCACCGGGGACAGGCAGACCAGCAGCATCGCGCAGACGCGCCTAAAGCCTCTAAACCACACGTCTTTGTCCCCCAGGGGTCTCCCAAGCCGGGTAGCCTAGCATGCCCGATTTGGCCCGGGGAGATTCGCCCTCAGGGGACGTGTCGATGCCGGCGGCAGGGCGAGGGAGGCCTGGCCGGCCTTCTCCCCGCACAACCGGCCTCAGGCGGCCTTTTCTCTTTGGCGCTCCTGGGCAGTCTCCAGCTGCTCGAACAGCGCCGTGGGCGGAATGGTGAGGATGTGGCGGATATCGTCCCGGCTCATCCACACTGTCCAGATCTCCATTTTCTCCCGCTGGCCGGGCAGCGCCCAATAGAGCGTGCCCGGCTCGGTGTGCATGTAGCCTTCGCGGGCCGCCAGTCCCTTGCAGGCGGCGAGGGGGAACATGAAGCCGAAGACGTAGTCGGGCGCCCACTTCATGAGCGCCATCACCAGAGCGAGACGGGCCAGCACGGCGGTCATGCCGGCCCCGCGATACCCGCCGGGGCCGCCCTTCAGCCAAAGCTCGCCATGGTAGCAGACCGTGCCCGCGATGGCGCGCGAACCGGGGGATCCCTGGTAATGGGACTGACTCTTGTCGATCCCGAAACCGGCAGGCGTGAAGTGCCGGAAGCTTGCATCCATATAGGTGGCAAGCGTCAGGCCTTCCAAATCGATGATGCGCATCGCCTGGGTATGGACGATCTCGCCCTGCGGGTTCCGGCCCAGCATCCAGAAAGCGCTGTTCTCGTTGAGATCGTTGAGTTCAGGATCGAAGCGAGGCGCCAGGGCGTTGCGCTCCGGCTGTTCCTTCAATACCTGCTGAAACGTCGAGAAATCCGAGCCGATTTCAAGGGTAAGGCCCTGGGCAGCTACAAGATCTGCGATGGTGGAGATGAACCGGCATCCGGTAAGAACATCATTGATGATCACTTTAACCCCTCCCGTGTTTTGGTAGCAAAGCACGGAGCATAAGCCGGGGGAGTGCCTTTATTCTTGAGAATCCGCTGTATTAGGGTCGAATGCCATCAATAACGCTTCCGGCATCGCCTTGATCCGTTCGTCACTAAGGCCTGCAATTTCAACGCAGTAAGTTCGGTCCACCAGCAGGGCCAGGGCGAACTCGCCGTCGGGGAAGGTGCAGCCCAGCAGCAGCCGCTGGAAACTCACCGGAAGCAGCGGGCCGTCCCGCTCCCGCGGCATCTCGGTATAGATATGGTCCAGGCGGATCGACTGGCCTTCGTAGACGCTCTGGTAGGCTTCGGAGATGAAGCGGGCATAGGTGGCGCCGGCGGGCATCTCCTTGATCAGGCTGCCCACGTTGCTCTTCGCCCAGGTCCAGCCGAACCAGGAGGCGTAGGAGGACTTTTCGCCGATCTCGACGCAGAGCCAGGTGTCTGCGTGCCGGCGGTAGACGACCAGGTAGGGACGGATCGGCGCCAGCTCCGGGGAAGCGATCGAGGTGTTGGCATTCACCCAGCAGCGCAGCCCGCATTGCAGAAGGGGGGACTGCTTGACCCAGAGGTCGCTGACGCGATGTTGCTGGGCGTAGAAGACGGGGCCGTTCTGGCCGTCCTCCTTGACCAGGGCCAGGCCGTCGACGTCCTGGGTGCGGCCGTCCAGCCAGGCCTCGCCGCGGGACAGAATGGCTTCGGCTTCCTTCAGGGAGTGCTCGCCCGCTTCGGTGAGGTGGTATTGGGAGTTCCGCACCTCGAAGAGCTTCTCGCCCCTGATCTCCTCGAGGGCGGTGATGTGGCGCCGCACGGTCTGCCGGGTGACGCCCAGCGTCGACACCGTCTCGGACAGGTTCAAGGTCCGCGCCAAGGCGGTATAGGAGCGAAGCATCTCGAAGAGAATCGTGCGGCTTGGCGCCAAGGACATGGGAAAGGCGGCATCCCTGCTGGAATCACAACGAGACCTGTCCAGCGCCGCTCAACGACCGGTTACTGTTCAGTAGCCGCAGCAACGGACAGGTTGCAGGAATGGATCGTAGAGGGGCCGACGCCGCGCCGCAATGGCCGCGGCACACCGGACGGCGCGCGTTGGTCGTGACCAGGCGAAGCTGTGGCGGGGAGGAGGCTGGCATGTGCAGGAGGAGTAATGGTGCCGCCGGGGTGAATTGAACACCCGACCCCACCCTTACCAAGGGTGTGCTCTACCCCTGAGCTACGGCGGCACGCGCAGGCTGACTGCCTGATGGGGCCGGAACATGCCACCGGCAGCCCCGGTTGGCAAGGCTTCGCGGGCGTTAAGACAGCAAAAAATCGGCCCCCGAGCTTCCCCCGGACTTCCCCCGGACTTCCAGGCTCCGTTCTTAGGTGCGGGCCTCTTAAAAGGCGCTTAACGGGCGGGATAAAGGGGGGCTGAAGGGCCGGAAATGGCCCGCTTGCGGCCTTGACCTCGCCACAATCGGGGGGCAGTGTCCCGGGCCATGCCACCCGACAGCAAATTCGCCGGCGACTCCGGGCGCGAGGCTCCCAAAAAAGCCCCGAAAACGGGCGCCGCCGAGGACTCCCGGGGCGCATCTCAGGCCGACTCCCGAAAGCAGCGGCAGGCCCAGGCCCTGCGCGACAACCTGAAGAAGCGCAAGGCCCAGCAGCGTCAGCGCCAGGGCGGCGGCGCTTGAGCCGCCGGGCGGGCCGCGGCGCGGCGGACGGGGCGAGAGTTGCGCGACAGGAGGGCGGGCAGGATGTCCGGCAAGGCGCGACCTTGAGAATCGCCCCGCTTTTCAGTAGAAACGCGCGTTCCGCCGAAGCCTCTCCGGGCGCTATTCGGCTCGGATTTAACCTCGAACAAACGGGAGCGTGACGGCCATGTCCATCATGCCGGACAGCTGGATTCGCGAAATGGCCGAAACGCAGGGCATGATCGAGCCCTACGTCGAGGCCCAGCGCCGCGAGGGCGTGATCTCCTATGGCGTCAGTTCCTACGGCTACGACGCGCGGGTCGCCACCGAGTTCAAGATCTTCACCAACGTCGACAACGCCATCGTCGACCCCAAGAACTTCTCGGACCAGAGCTTCGTCGAGCGCGATACCGAGGTCTGCATCATTCCGCCCAACTCCTTCGTCCTGGCCCGCACGGTCGAGTACTTCCGCATTCCGCGCGACGTGCTGGTGATCTGCCTGGGCAAGTCGACCTACGCGCGCTGCGGCATTATCGTCAACGTGACGCCGTTGGAGCCGGAGTGGGAGGGCCATGTGACCCTGGAGTTCTCCAACACCACCCCGCTGCCGGCCAAGGTCTACGCCAACGAAGGTGCCTGCCAGTTCCTCTTCCTGAAGGGCGCCACGGCGCCGGAAGTTTCCTATGCCGACCGTGCCGGCAAGTACATGGGCCAGCGCGGCGTGACCCTGCCGCGGCTTTGAGCCGGCGGCCTGTTTAAAGAAGCCGTCGAGTAGAAAAGAGACCGGATGGACCAGATCGTTATCCACGGCGGGTGCCGCCTGAAAGGCGAGATCCGTATCAGCGGCGCCAAGAACGCGGCCCTGCCGCTGATGGCGGCCAGCCTGCTGAGCGCCGACACCCTGCGGCTGTCGAACGTGCCGCACCTGGCCGACATCGCCACCATGGCGCGCCTGCTGGCCCAGCACGGCGTTGAGGTGCATATGAACGGCGGCGCCGCGGACGGCAGTCCGGGAGAAGCCTCCCGGGGCGGCGTTCTGGACCTCAAGGCCGGCACCATCACTTCCGTCGTCGCGCCCTATGACCTGGTGCGCAAGATGCGCGCCTCGGTCCTGGTGCTGGGCCCGCTACTGGCCCGCGTCGGCGAGGCCAAGGTCTCGCTGCCCGGCGGCTGCGCCATCGGGACCCGTCCGGTCGATCTGCATCTGCAGGCGCTGGAGCTTCTGGGCGCGGAGATCGCCCTGGAGGAAGGTTACATCCATGCCGCCGCGCCCAAGGGGCTGATCGGCGCCAAGGTGGTCTTTCCCAAGGTCTCCGTCGGGGCGACGGAGAACCTGCTGATGGCCGCCTGTCTGGCCAAGGGCGAGACGCAGCTGCTCAATGCGGCGCGCGAGCCGGAGGTCACCGACCTGGGCGAGTGCCTGATCAAGATGGGCGCCGAGATCGAGGGGCTGGGCAGCGACAAGATCACCGTCCGCGGCGTCGGCAAGCTGCACGGGGCCGAACACCGGGTGGTGGCCGACCGCATCGAGACGGGCACCTACGCCATGGCCGCGGCGATCACCGACGGTGAACTGGACCTCATCGGCGGCCGGGCCGATCATCTGAACGCCGTCATCAAGGTGCTGGAGGAGGCCGGGGTCTCGGTGCAGGAAACCAACCAGGGCCTGAAGGTGAAGCGCGCCAACGGCCCGGTGCGCGGCGTCGACGTCATGACAGAGCCCTATCCCGGCTTTCCCACGGACTTGCAGGCCCAGACCATGGCGCTTATGTCCACGGCGGAGGGCGCGGCCATGATTACCGAGTCGATCTTCGAGAACCGCTTCATGCACGTGCCGGAACTGGCGCGCATGGGCGCCAACGTGAACGTGCACGGCGCCTCGGCCATGGTGCGGGGACAGCCGCAGCTGACGGGGGCCGAGGTCATGGCCACCGACCTGCGCGCCTCGGTCTCGCTGGTGCTGGCGGGCCTCGCCGCGGAGGGTGAGACGGTGCTGAACCGGGTGTATCATCTGGACCGCGGCTACGAGCAGTTGGAGCAGAAGCTGGCGGCCTGCGGGGCCACCATTACCCGGCGCCGCGCGCCGGAGTGAGCTTCCGGGGACTTTGAAGGGGAAACGGGGCATGGCAGGGCAAGAAGCGACGGACGACAAGCCGCTGAAGCTGCGCGCCCACGACCCGCAGGACATGGACGTGGTCGCGGCGCTGCTGCAGGACGCTCTGGTCCCGCTCGGCGACATGAAGTTTCTGCCCCAGGACAAGCGCTTCGTCCTGGTGGTCAACCGCTTCCGCTGGCACGGCGATCCCGAGCAGGACGCGCGGCCGGCGGTGCCGGACGCCTTGCCGGAGGGCGAGGATGCCGCCTTCGACGACGCGGACCAGCCGCCCTTCGAACGGGTCAATAGCGGGCTCTGCTTCGATAAGGTGGCGCGGGTGCGCTACCGCGGTCTCAAGCCGGGGGGCAACGACGAAATCCTCAGCCTGCTGACCATCACCTCGGAGCCGCAGGCCGTGACCCTGATCTTCGCCGGCGATGCCGCCATCCGCCTGGAGGTGGAGGCGATCCGCTGCCACCTGGAGGACATCGGCCAGCCCTGGCCGACCCGCTGGCGCCCGCATCACGACTGGGAAGCCGGTTCCGAGACCGGTTCCGAGACCGGCGGCGGCCAGGACTAAGCCTCGCCGGGGCGGCGGCCACCACTCCGCCTGAGGCAAAAAGCCCGGCCGCGCCGCGGCAAAAAGCCCAGGCCGCTTGCGGCAAAAAGCCCGGCCGCGCCGCGGCAAAAAGCCCAGGCCGCTTGCGGCAAAAAGTAAGTGGCAATTCCGGGGAAAAATCGCCATACCAAGGCCCGAGACCCAACACTTAAGACCTGGAGCCCCCGGCTGCCGGGCAGTGCGTTTTTGTGTGCAGCAGCGGAGCCAGTCCCGTGACGTCCAACGAGCCCCTGATCCTGGCGGTCCCCAAAGGCCGGATCTTGAAGGAATTAAGTCCTTTGATGGCCCGCGTCGGCATTGAGCCGGAGGCGGCCTTCAACGACGACAACGCCCGCCAGCTGCGCTTTTCCACCAACCATCCGGGCCTCGACATCATCCGGGTGCGCAGCTTCGACGTGGCCACCTTCGTGGCCTTCGGCGCGGCCCATCTGGGCGTGGCCGGCAACGACGTGCTGATGGAGTTCGACTATCCGGAGCTCTACGCCCCGGTCGACCTGAACATCGGCGCCTGCCGCCTCTCCGTGGCCGCGCCCCGGCGCCTGGCCGAGAGCGACGACCCCAGCCGCTGGAGCCACATCCGCGTGGCCACCAAGTATCCGGGCATCACCCGGCGCCACTTCGCCGCGCGCGGCGTCCAGGCCGAGTGCATCAAGCTGAACGGCGCCATGGAGCTGGCCCCGGGCCTGGGGCTCTGCCGGCGCATCGTCGACCTGGTCTCCACCGGCTCGACCCTGAAGGCCAACGACCTGGTCGAGGTGGAGACCATCGCCGAGGTGACGTCGCGCCTGATCGTCAACCGCGCCGCCCTGAAAACCCGCTCCGAGGAACTGACCGGCTGGGTCGAGAGCTTCCGCGAGGCCGCCGATGCCGCTTAGGCTCGACAGCAAGGCGGCGGACTTCGAGGCCCAGTTCACGGCGCTGCTGAACAGCAAGCGCGAGGCCTCCGCCGATGTCGACGCCGTGGTGGCGGAGATCATCGCCGAGGTGCGCCAGCGCGGCGACGCGGCGCTGCTGGACTACACCCAGCGCTTCGACCGGCTGCACCTAACGCCGGAGCAGCTGCGCATTCCGCAGCAACAGCTCGACGCCGCGGTGGAGGACTGTGATCCCGAGACCATCCAGGCGCTGGAACTGGCGGCCGAGCGCATCGCCGACTACCACCGCCGCCAGAAGCCGGAAGACATGGACTACCGCGACGAGGCCGGGGTGCGCCTGGGCCACCGCTGGACGGCGGTCGAGGCGGCGGGCCTCTACGTGCCCGGCGGCACCGCGGCCTATCCCTCCTCGGTCCTGATGAACGCCCTGCCGGCCAAGGTCGCCGGGGTGGAGCGCCTGGTCATGGTGGTGCCGACGCCCGACGGCGTGGTGGTGCCCCTGGTGCTGGCCGCCGCAAAACTCGCCGGCGTGACCGAGGTCTACCGGGTGGGCGGCGCCCAGGCCGTGGCGGCGCTGGCCTTCGGCACCGCGACCATCGCCAAGGTCGACAAGATCGTCGGCCCCGGCAACGCCTATGTGGCCGCGGCCAAGCGCCAGGTCTTCGGTACCGTCGGCATCGACATGATCGCCGGCCCATCCGAGATCCTGGTGGTGGCCGACGCGGACAACCGTCCGGACTTCATCGCCGCCGACCTGCTGTCCCAGGCCGAGCATGACACGGCGGCCCAGTCGATCCTCATCACCGACGACGCCGGTTTCGCCGACGCCGTGGAGGCGGAGGTCGCCAAGCAACTGCAGGCGCTGCCGCGCACCGCCATCGCGCGCGAGAGCTGGGACGCGCACGGCGCGGTCATCACCGTGGCCTCTCTGGACGACTCCCTGCCGCTGATCGACCGCATCGCGCCGGAGCACCTGGAACTGGCGGTGGCCGATCCGGACGCCCTGGCGGCGCGGGTGCGCAATGCCGGGGCCATCTTCCTCGGCCGCTACACGCCGGAGGCCATCGGCGACTATCTCGCCGGGCCGAACCACGTGCTGCCCACCGCGCGTTCCGCGCGGTTTTCGTCAGGCCTTTCGGTGCTGGATTTCATGAAGCGTTCCTCGCTGATCTCCTGCGATGCCGAGGCCCTGGCGCGGATCGGCCCCGCCGCCGTGCGCCTGGCCCAGGCCGAGGGCCTGGAGGCGCACGCGCAATCGGTCGCCCTGCGCCTGGCGGCCAATCCGGAGCCCACCTGATCCTGATAGGGGGCACTCATCGTGGGGACTAGGGGAGGGATCCCGCGGGCATGACCGACGACAGCCAAAAGGAAGCTTCGCCAAAGGAGCGGCTGACCAACGTCACGCTGGACGACAGCGCCGTCATCCGCCGCAGTCCCGAAGTCGAGCACGAGCGCGCGGTGGCGATCTACGATCTGCTGGAGGACAACACCTTCCGCCCGGTCGGCGACTACGGCGGGCCCTACCATCTGCATCTCGCGATCGCCGAGAACCGCCTGCTGCTGGAGATCCGCAGTGAGCAGGAAGACGGCCTCGGCACCGTGACCCTGCCGCTGCTGCCCTTTCGCCGCGTGATCCGCGACTACTTCAGCGTCTGCGAGAGCTATTACGAGGCTATCAAGACCGCGAGCCCGGCGAAGATCGAGGCCATCGACATGGGCCGGCGCGGCCTGCACAACGAAGGGTCGGAACTGCTGCAGGAACGCCTGGACGGCAAGGTCGAGATCGACTTCGA
Organism: Kiloniellaceae bacterium; assembly: GCA_048268885.1. GTDB lineage: Bacteria > Pseudomonadota > Alphaproteobacteria > Kiloniellales > Kiloniellaceae > Pelagibius. The sequence goes on from JBLWUP010000014.1 coordinate 113,453, forward strand.
TACCGCGCGCCGTCTCTTCACGCTGATCTGCGTCCTGCACATCCGGGGCTAGAGCGAGGTGGGTGATCTTCCCGACGCGGTCCTCTTCGCCTGTAGCATGAACTCGGTGCGCTCGCCCATGGGCGAGGCGATGCTGAAGCACCTGCTGGGCCACCGCATCTACGTCGATTCCGCCGGGGTGCGCTCGGGAGAGATCGATCCCTTCGTGATCGAGGTGATGGACGAGATCGGCATCGACGTGTCGAAGCACCGCGCCAAGTCCTTTGACGACCTGGAGGACACCTCCTTCGACCTCATTATCTCGCTGTCGCCGGAGGCCCAGCACAAGGCCGTCGATCTGACGCGGACCATGGCCTGCGACGTGGAATTCTGGAATACCTTCGACCCCACCCTGGTCGAGGGCAGCCGGGAAAACCGCCTCCAGGCCTACAGGGATGTGCGCGACCAGTTGAAGAAACGCATCGAGGAGCGCTTCACCCTGGACCTGAAACCGGCCCACTAGGGCCAAGGAAGGGCGCTAAAACCCCGGAAATCAGGGGTTTTTTGCGGCAATCGCCCCCTGGAACTGGGGTGTTTGTTCTTGCCGGCGCTTTTCTGTATGATCCGCGCGCTCTCTCGCAAACCGGGAAAACCCCGGGGAGACAAAGACGAGAGATTAAGAGATGAACCGGGCCCGCGCGATGCAACGCGACGGCCGAGCGACCGAAGATAAGAAGGACAGATGGCCAAGGAAGATCTACTGGAATTCCAAGGTACCGTCGTTGAGCTGCTGCCCAACGCGATGTTTCGCGTGAAGCTGGACAACGACCATGAAGTGCTGGCGCACACCGCCGGCAAGATGCGCAAGCACCGCATTCGTGTTCTTGCGGGGGACCGCGTGAACGTCGAGATGACGCCCTACGACCTGACCAAGGGCCGCATCACTTTCCGCTACAAGTAACAGGGCGGGCCAGGGCATGGCCGCCGTCCGTCCAGAGCAAACCAACCTGAACGCTCCGCTGCCCCGGTCCGAGGCGGCGCCTTTGGTGCTGGCCTCGGCCTCGCCGCGGCGTCTGCAGCTGTTGCAGCAGGTCGGCATCGTGCCGAGCGATGTGGACCCCGCCGACGTGGACGAGGCGCCCCGGCGCCGCGAGCTGCCGCACCACTACGCCCGACGGGTCGCGCTCGACAAGCTGAACGCCGTGGCGGCGCGCCATCCCGGCGCCTTCCTGCTGGCCGCCGACACCGTGGTCGCGGTCGGCCGGCGCATCCTGCCCAAACCCGCCGACGAGGCCGAGGCGCGGCGCTGCCTCGAACTGCTCTCCGGGCGCCGCCACCGGGTGCTGGGCGGGGTGGCCGTGCAGGCGCCCGACGGGCGGCGCGTGGACACGCTGGTGACCACCGCCGTGGTCTTCAAGCGCCTCTCGGAGGCGGAGATCCGCCGCTACCTGGCCGGCGGCGAGTGGCGCGGCAAGGCCGGCGGCTACGCCATCCAGGGCGCGGCGGCGGCCTTCATCCCCAAGATCATCGGCTCCTATCCCAACGTGGTCGGCCTGCCCCTGGTGGAGACCTGCAATCTCCTGACCGGGCTGGGCTACCGGACCTGAAGCGCGCATGCCTGCCGAGCTTTTCGTCGCGGCCCTGCCCGGTGAGGTGCGCGCCGCGGTGCTGCGGGACGACGCCCTTGACGATCTGCTGATCCTGCGCGACGGCCAGCCGGTTCAGGCCGGCGATCTGTTCCTCGCGCGCGTGCAGCGCTTCGACAAGGGCCTCGACGGCGCCTTCGTCGACCTGGGGCTGGCGCGTCCCGGCCTGCTGCCGCGCCGCGAGATGCCGTACGGCCCGGAAGGACCAAAAGGAAAGGTGCCGCCCGAAGGGACGGCCCTGGCCGTGAGGGTGGTCCGCGCGCCCGCCGAGGACAAAGGGGCCAGAGTCAGCGCCAAGGGGGTGAGCGTCGAGACCATGGGGCAGCAGGCGCCGGCGCGTCTCGGCGGGGCAGGCGCACTGGCCGCGCTGATCGCCCGGCAAGAGCCGCAAAGGATTGTCTGCGACGACGCGGCGCTGCTGCGTCAGCTGAAGGAGCATGCCGGCGGCGAATGCGAGGTGGAGCTGCACAGCGCGGCAACCCCGCTGTTCGAGGCCGAGGGCCTGGAGGCGGAGATCGAGGCGCTGCTGAGCCCCCGGGCCGAACTGTCCGGCGGCGGCTTCCTGCTCATCGAGCCGGGCCAGACGCTGACCGCCGTCGACGTGAACGCCGGGCGCAGCGACGGGCGCGGCGGGGCGGCGGCCCAGGCCAAGGTGGTGAACCTGGCCGCGGTGCCGGAGATCGCGCGGCAGCTGCGCCTGCGGGCGCTCTCCGGCCTCATCGTCGTCGATTTTCTCGCCATGAAGGCGCCCGAGGACCGCAAGGCGGTGGCCGCCGCGCTGCGCAAGGCCGTGGCGGAGGACCCGGAACCCTGCCAGGTCTTCGGCGTTTCCCCCTCGGGCCTGCTGGAGATGACGCGGCGGCGCGGGCGCGCGCCGCTGCACGAGGCGCTCTGCCGCCCCTGCGGCATCGATGGCTCGGGCCGCGAGAAGACCGCCGAGACCCTGGCCTACGAGGCCCTGCGGGCCACCGTTGCCGGCGCTCTCGGCCAGGCGGTCACGGGGATCACCCTGCGCGCCGCGCCCGCCGTGGCGGCGGCGCTGAAGGACGGACAGGCCGGGGCCCTGGCCGCGACCGAGCAGCGCCTCGGGCGCGCCGTGCGAGTGACGGCGGACCCCTTGGTCGCGACTTACGAGCTCGTGCTAGGCTAGGGACGCTATGAGTGACGAAACCGACGAACTGGACAAGCGCGTGGTGCCCCTGCCGCGCAAGGACGGCGGGCGCCGCAAGTGCCCGATCTGCAAGGCGCCGGCGGTGCACCGCTTCCGCCCCTTCTGCTCGCAGCGCTGTGCCGACATCGACCTCGGCCGCTGGGTAAAGGGCAACTACGCCATCCCCACTGACGAGGGGCCCCAGAGCGACATGGGCGAGGCGGAGCCTTCGGCCCGCGACACCCCCCAAGACACCGGCGAGGATTACTGAACCATGGCCGCTCCGCGGATTTCCCTCGCAGTAGCCTTGCTGGCGGCGGCCTTGCTGGCGCTCCTGGCGCTGGCCGGCTGTGCCGAGGTGTCCCAGCGCACCGTCATGGCCTCCGGCGTGGTGCCGCAGATCTCCATGATCATGGGGCCCTGCGCCGGCGGCGCGGTCTACTCCCCGG
>JBLWUP010000015.1:0-114979 GCA_048268885.1 Kiloniellaceae bacterium
GGCTGCGCACCGCGACGCTGAGCGACCAGGATCCGGTGGTGACGCAGGAGATCGTCCGCCCGACCGCGATTTATGTGCAGGCCGGCGCCTTCAGCCAGGTGGCGAACGCGGTGCGCCTGCGGGCGCGTCTGGTGTCGCTGGGCAACGTGCAGATCGCCAAGGCCCTGGTCGGCGACACCGACTTCTATCGGGTGCGCCTGGGCCCGATGGCCAGCGTCGACCAGGCGGACCGGACTTTGGAGCTGCTGCTCAACAACGGCTACAACGACGCACGGGTCGTGGTCGATTGAGCGGGTGCGGTCTCAACATTGTGCCGACATCTTTTCGGCAAATTCTCATTTTAGGCTGTGGCCAGGATCACGCCCTGCCCATCGCTTCACCGGAGTGAGTTATTCGATGAAACGCCTCAGAAACCTGTTCCTGCTCGCTGGCTTCGCCGCCGTCGCTTCTCTGCAGGCCGCCGGCCCGGTCGCCGCGGCGACCATCGAGACCCAGGCCGAAGAGGCTTTCCTGGTGGACTTCGACACCGGCGCGGTGTTGCTGAACAAGAACGGCGACGTTCAGATGCCGCCGTCGTCGATGAGCAAGATGATGACCGCCTATGTGGTCTTCGAGCGCCTGAAGGACGGGCGGCTGTCGCTGGACGACGAGCTGACGGTCAGCGAGAAGGCCTGGCGTAAGGGCGGCTCCAAGATGTTCGTCGAGGTCGGCAACCAGGTGCGGGTCGAGGACCTGCTGCGCGGCGTCATCGTGCAGTCGGGCAACGATGCCTGCATCGTCCTGGCCGAGGGCCTGGCCGGCAGCGAGGACGCCTTCGCCGAGCAGCTGAACGCCACGGCGCGCGAAATCGGCCTGACCAGCAGCCACTTCATGAACGCCACGGGCTGGCCGGACGACAATCACTACGTCACCGCCCGCGACCTGGCGACCCTGGCCCGGCACATCATCGTCGATCATCCCGAGCACTATCACTACTACTCCGAAAAGGAGTTCACCTGGGCCGACATCCGCCAGGGCAACCGCAATCCGCTGCTCTACAAGAACATCGGCGCCGACGGCCTGAAGACCGGCCACACGGAGGCCGCGGGCTACGGCCTGACCGCTTCGGCGGTTCAGAACGGGCGCCGGCTGATCCTGGTGGTCAACGGCCTGCCCAGCGTGAAGGCGCGCGCCGACGAGTCCGAGCGGCTGATGTCCTGGGGCTTCCGGGAATTCAACAACTACGCCCTCTTCAAGGCGGGGGACACGGTGGACGACGCGCCGGTCTGGCTGGGTGACGAGGATACCGTTCCCCTGACCATCGCCGAGGACCTGACGGTGACCCTGCCGCGCAACGACCGCAACGGCATGCAGGTTTCGGTAGTCTACGACTCGCCGGTCCCCGCGCCCATTCCGGCGGGGCAGGAGATTGCCAAGCTGCGGGTCTCCTGGCCGGGCGGTGTGCCCGTCGAGGTGCCGCTCCAGGCCGGCCAGGATGTGGAGCAGCTGGGCCCCTTCGGCCGCATCGCCGCCAGCATCAAGTTTCTGCTGCTCGGGTCCCCGTGAACGCGGAGGACGCTCGGGCTCAAGGCCGCTTCATTACCCTGGAAGGCGGGGAGGGCGCAGGCAAGTCGACGCAGCAGCGGCGCCTGGCCGCCTGGTTGCGCGCGCAGGGCCGCGATGTCGTCGAAACCCGCGAGCCCGGCGGCAGTTCCGGCGCAGAAGAAATCCGCTCTCTGCTGGTGACCGGCGCCACAGGCCGCTGGGACCCGATGACCGAGGCGCTGTTGATTTTCGCCGCCCGGCGGGACCACCTGACGAAAACGGTGCAACCGGCCCTGCAGCGCGGCGCCTGGGTGGTCTGCGACCGCTTCATCGATTCCACGATGGCTTACCAGGGCTATGCCCAGGGGCTGGGGCGCGAGGCCGTGGAGACGCTCTACCGGCTGGTGGCTGGCGACCTCCAGCCCGACCTCACTTTGGTGCTGGACCTGCCGGTGGCGGAAGGCTTGGCGCGGGCGAAGTCGCGCAACGACGCGCAAGTCCATGGGGAGAACCGCTACGAGCAGATGGATCTGAGTTTTCACGAACGCCTGCGCGAGGGTTTCCACGACATCGTCGCGCGCGAGCCCGCACGCTGTACCCTGATCGACGCCAGCGTTGACGAAGACGCCGTGGCCGCCAGAATTCAGGCGGTGGTCGGCGAGCGTCTCGGCATGGCGCCCGCGTGAGCAAGCGGGTATGACTAAGGCGGCATGAGCAAGGATAAGGACAAGGAAGAGGCGGTCTGGCCGCATCCCCGCGAGACCGCCGCGCTGCGCGGCCAGGCGGCGGCGGAGGGAGTCCTGCTGCGCGCCCATGCCTCCGGCCGCTTGCCCCACGCCTGGCTGCTGTCGGGGCCGCGCGGCGTCGGCAAGGCGACCCTGGCTTACCGCTTCGCCCGCTTCCTGCTGTCGCCCGAGGCGCAGGGCGGCGGGCTGTTCGGGGATGCGCCGGAGAGCCTGGAAGTGCCCGCGGACGATCCCGTCTTCCGGCGCGTCGCCTCCAGCGGCCACAGCGACCTCATGACCCTGGAGAAGGGCAAGGACGACAAGGGCAAGCCGCGCAGCGTCATCCCGGTGGAGGACGTGCGCCGCCTGCTGGCCTTCGCCCGCATGACCGCCGGAGAAGGCGGCTGGCGCGTCGCCATCGTCGATTCCGTCGACGAGATGAACCGTAACGCCGCCAACGCCCTGCTGAAGGTGCTCGAGGAGCCGCCGCCGCGCTCCATGCTGCTGCTGGTAAGCCACGCGCCGGGCAGCCTGCTGCCGACGATCCGCTCGCGCTGCTGCCAGCTGCCCCTGGCGCCGCTCGGCGAGACGGTCGTCGCTGAACTCCTGGCCGCCCAACGCCCCGATCTCTCCGCTGAGGAGGTTCAATCCCTGGCCCGCCTGGCCGACGGCAGCATCGGCCGCGCCCTGGCCCTGGCGGCCCACGGCGGCCTGGACCTCTATCGGGAACTCATCGGCCTGCTGGGGACGCTGCCGCGTCTCGACGTCACCCGGCTGCACAAATTGGCGGAAAAGTGGGGCCAGGGGCGCGATCCCCAGGCCTTTCAGACCGGCATGGAGCTGCTGATCTGGTGGCTCGGACGCTTCATCCGGGCCGGGTCCAGCGGCCAGCCGGCGCCGGAGGTAGTGCCCGGCGAGGCAGCCCTGACCCAGCGCCTGCTGGCGGGCCCCCCCCTTGCGCATTGGCTTGGCCTATGGGAGAAGATCAGCCGCCTTTTCGCCCGGACGGAGGCCGCCAATCTCGACCGGAAGCAGGTGGTGCTGACCGCCTTTCTGGACCTGGAGAACGCGGCGTAGCGCCGGGCCTTTGCTGTCGGCTCCCCTGGGACGCATCTGAGGGGCAGGCAGCCGACCCCGTTGGAGACCCGCGATGACGGCAGGAAAGCCGGCTTATTACATCACGACGCCGATCTACTACGTGAATGATTCGCCGCACATCGGCCATGCCTACACGACGCTGGCCTGCGACGTGCTGGCGCGCTTCAAGCGTCTCGACGGCTTCGACGTGCGCTTCCTGACCGGCACCGACGAGCACGGCCAGAAGGTCGAGAAGTCGGCGGCGGCGGCGGGCATCGATCCGCAGAGCTTCACCGACCGGGTATCGCAGAACTTCCGCGACCTTTCCCAGCTGTGGAACTTCACCAACGACGACTTCATCCGTACGACGGAAGAGCGCCACAAGGTCTCCTGCCAGGCGCTGTGGAAGAAGCTGGTCGAAGCCGGCGACATCTACCTCGGCAGCTATGCCGGCTGGTACGCGGTGCGCGACGAGGCCTACTACGCGGAAAGCGAGCTGGAAGACGGCCCCAACGACACGAAGATCGCGCCCTCCGGCGCGGAGTGCGAGTGGGTCGAGGAGGAGTCCTACTTCTTCAAGCTCTCGGCCTGGGGCGACCGTCTGCTGAAGTTCTACGAGGACAACCCCGACTTCATCCTGCCGGCCAGCCGCCGCAACGAAGTGATCTCCTTCGTGAAGGGCGGCCTGAAGGATCTCTCGATCAGCCGCACCACCTTCTCCTGGGGCATTCCGGTGCCCGATGCCCCGGGCCACATCATGTACGTCTGGCTCGACGCGCTGACCAACTACATCACCGCCGTCGGCTATCCCGACGAGAACAGCGACTTCTTCAAGACTTACTGGCCCGCCGACGTGCACATGGTCGGGAAGGACATCCTGCGCTTCCACGCCGTCTACTGGCCCGCCTTCCTCATGTCCGCCGGGGTGACGCCGCCCAAGCGCGTCTACGCCCACGGCTGGTGGACCAACGAGGGGCAGAAGATCTCCAAGTCGCTCGGCAACGTCATCGTGCCCTCGGAACTGATCGCCACCTACGGTCTCGATCAGGTGCGCTACTTCCTGCTGCGCGAAGTTCCCTTCGGCAACGACGGTGATTTCTCGCACAAGGCCATGATCGGGCGCATGAACTACGACCTGGCCAACCAGTTCGGCAATCTGTCGCAGCGCGTGCTGTCGATGATCGCCAAGAACTGCGAGGGCCAGGTGCCCCAGCCGCAGGACCTGGCGCCGGAAGATGACGCGCTGCTGAAGGCCGCCGCCGGCCTGCTGGAAAGCGTGCGTGCCGACATGGACCGCCAGCAGTTCCACGCCGCCCTGACGAAGATCTGGGAAGTGGTCGGCGACGCCAACCGCTATATCGACCATGCCGCGCCCTGGACCCTGAAGAAGACGGATCCGGCGCGCATGGCGACGGTGCTCTACGTGCTGGCGGAGACCATCCGGCGTCTGGCGCTGCTCACCCAGCCGGTGATGCCGGACGCCACCGCGGCCATGCTCGACCAGCTCGCCGTCGCGCCGGATGCGCGCAGCTTCGCCGACCTGGAAAGCAAGCTGACGCCCGGCACCGCCTTGCCGAAGCCGGCGGGCATCTTCCCCCGCTATGTGGAGGAGGAGGAGCCGGCGTAATGGCGGAGGCGGCCCGGACGGAGCTGGGGGCGATCGCGGAACGGCCGCTGGTCGATTCCCACTGCCATCTCGACTACCTGGAGCGCGACGGCGAGATCGAGCCGGTGGTAGCGCGCGCCCTGGAGGCGGGCGTCGGCACCATGGTCACGATCTGCACCAAGCTCAGCGAGTTCGACCGCATCGAGGCCATCGCCCGGCGCTTCCCGCGCGTCTACTGCTCGGTCGGGGTGCACCCCCACGAGGCCGGCAAGGAAGGCCAGCGGACGCCGGAGCGGCTGATCGAGCTGGCCGGCCACGACAAGGTGGTCGGCATCGGCGAGACGGGTCTCGACTACTACTATGAACACTCGCCGCGCGAGGCCCAGCAGGTCAGCTTCCGCAGCCACATCGCCGCGGCGCGGGAGACAGGGCTGCCGCTCATCGTCCATGCCCGCGACGCCGACGACGATACCGTCGCGGTGCTGCAGGACGAATACGCCAAGGGCGCCTTTCCCGGCGTGATCCACTGCTTCACCGCGGGGCCGGCGCTGGCCAAGGCGGCGCTGGAGATCGGCTTCTACATCTCGCTGGCGGGCATCGTCACCTTCAAGTCGGCGCAGGACCTGCGCGACACCTTGCGTGACGTGCCGCTCGACCGCCTGCTGGTGGAGACCGACGCGCCTTACCTGGCGCCGGTGCCCAAGCGCGGCAAGACCAACGAGCCGGCCAACGTGGTCTACACCGCCACGGCCCTGGCCGAGCTGCGCGGCGTCGAGGCGGGAACTTTCGCCGACACCACGACGGAGAACTTCTTCCGTCTCTTCACCCGCGCGGGACGTCCGTGAGGATGCCGTTATGAAGGTAACGGTTCTCGGCTGCGGCGGCTCTGGCGGTGTGCCCCTGGCCGGACGGGAGCCCGGCGGCACCTGGGGCAAGGCGAACCCGGACAATCCCAAGAACCGCCGCCGGCGCGTCTCCCTGCTGGTCGAGGAAGCCGGCACCCGCATCCTCATCGATGCCTCGCCGGATCTGCGGGCGCAGATTCTGGACAATGACGTCACCGCCCTCGACGCGGTGCTCTTCACCCACGCCCACGCGGATCACTGCCACGGCCTGGACGAGTTGCGCGGCCTTGTCTACAGCCGCGGCGCGCCGATCGACGCCTATATGGATGCGCGCACGCGGGCGCTGCTGACCGCGCGCTTCGACTACGCCTTCCTCTCCAGCCAGGATTCAGACAACCTTTACCCGCCGCTGATGCGGGACAAGGTGATCGACGGCCCCTTCAGGGTCGGCGGCATCGAGGTGCGTTCCTTCGTTCAGAACCATGGGCCCGATGTCTCCCTCGGCTACCGTCTCGGCGACGTCGCCTATTCGACCGACGCCAAGGCCCTGGACGAAGAAGCCTTCGCCGTCCTGGACGGCGTGAAGCTGTGGGTCGTCGACTGCCTGCGCGACGCGCCGCACCCGACCCATTCCCACACCGCGCAGACCCTGGAGTGGATTGCCCGGGTAAAGCCCGCGCGCGCCATCCTCACCCACATGAACGAGCAGCTCGACTATGACGAGCTCAAGAGCCGCTGTCCGCCCGGCGTCGAGCCGGGCTACGACGGCCTGGTCGTCGAGATCTGAAGCCATGCGTTTCATGGTGATCGAGACCTTTCGCGGTGGTGACCCGGCGGCGGTCTATGCGCGCCTGGAAGAACGCGGCCGCATGATCCCGCAGGGCGTGCGCTACCTGGACAGCTGGGTGGAAGAGGGCGGCGGGCGCTGCTTCCAGCTCATGGAATGCGGGCGGCGCGGGGACCTAGATCCCTGGATCGCGGCCTGGGCCGACCTCGTCGACTTCGAGGTCGTGGCGGTGGTCGACAGCGCCACCGCGGCACAACAGTTCAAGAGATAGCCCAGATCGTCTCGAGCCTGGCGGCATAGACACAGATGTCGCCCCGGCACTTGATGCCGGGGCCCATTGCCCCTTCCGCATATTCGGCCGTAGACGTAATTCTGAGAGGGAGTGCCACACACGCACGCCATTGGATCCCGGGGTCAAGCCCCGGGATGACAGTGATGTTTGTCGCAGGCTTAGGCGGCAGGTACGACTGCCCTACCTGTCGAACCAGAAGCGCTCCGGGCGGTACATGCCGAACTGCGCGCCGGGGTCCCAGTTGTAGATGCCTTTTTCGGGCACGTTGCGCAGGGCATGGGCAACGACGACCGGCTGCGGGACTTCGGCGATGAGGCCGATGGTGTAGACCTCCTCGGCGTGGATCTCGAGGATCTCTCTCCAGGCTTCTTCCTTTTCGGCGCGGGACTTCGCCGCGATCCATTTCTGGTAGAGCTCCATCAGCCGCTTCGGCTTCTCCATGTCGACCGGCTCGCCGGCGTTGCCGTTGGTTTCCACGTATTGGCCCCACATCGGCCAGTGGTAGCTCTGCTGGTGGACCGGCACGAACTCCTCCGGACTGCTGTAGGAGGTCGGGATGCCGTTTTCGTAGCCGTACCACATGGCCATGATCGTCTCGCCGGCGAAGATCCGGTTGCGCAGCACGTCGCGCTGGGAGGGCTTGGTGAAGAGCTTCACGCCGATCTGCTTCCAGGAATCGCGGATCAGTTCCAGTACGTCGACTTCTTCGGTGTTCTCGCCGGCGGTCTCGACGATGATCTCCAGGGGGCGGCCGTCGGGCAGCAGGCGGATGCCGGCGCCGTCGCGCTCGGTCAGGCCGATGTCGTCCAGCAGCGCGTTGGCTTTCTCCGGCGCGAACTCGGCATAGGCCTGGCGGTATTCGGGCTCGTAGAGCGGGCTGTCCGGCAGCACCGAGTTGTTCCCCTCCAGGCAGAGCCCGTAGTAGATGACCTGGTTGATCTCACTGCGGTTGATGCCCAGCGAGAGCGCCTGGCGGAAGCGGGCGTCCCGGTTCAGCTCGCGCCACACCGGGTCGGTCGCGTTGAGGTTCGGATAGAGCGCGAGCTGCGAGCCGCGAACCGTCTTCCACAGCCGGACGTCGTAGTTGCTGCGCTCTTCGCCCGCCTTCAGGAAGGTGTAGTCGGAGAAGTTCAGGCTGCGCGCCTGCAGGTCCGCTTCGCCGGCCGAGGTCTTCGCCGGTACCAGCGAGCCGTTGACCACATCCATGATGAAACGGTCGGCATAGGGCAGCTGCTGTCCGGAGGCGTCGATGCGGTGGTAGTAGGCATTGCGCTCGGCGACGAAGCGGGTGGCGGGCGGAGGGACCCTGTTATGCCAGGGCTGCAGGGTCGGCAGGTCCGGGTTGGTGGCGCGGTACATGTTGCCGATGCGGTTATGCAGCTGGGCCCAGTTCCGCGCGCTGGCGGCCTCGACCGCCTCCTCGATCTTGGCGGCCTCCCCATACTTCGGATGGAACTGCTTCAGGTAGTGCGACGGCACGAAGAGGGTGAGGGGCCGTGCGCCGGCGAGCGCCGGGATCAGGAAGGGGTTGGGCTTCGACCAACTGTAGCGGATGGTGGTCGCGTCGATGACCTCGACGGTCGGCAACTCGCCATCGACGCGGAAGGTGACCTCCGGTCCCACCGGCGAGAGTTCTTCGTTGTTGGCGACGTCCTCCCAGTAGTAGCGGAAGTCCTCGGTGGTTAAAGGCGCGCCGTCGGACCAGCGATGCCCCTCGCGCAGCTTCATGGTGAAGACGCGGCCGTCCTCGACTTCCAGCCATTCCAGGATGTCCGGCTCGATGTCCAGCTTCTCGTTGTAGCCGACCAGCCGGGCGTAGCCGTAGACGATGAGCAGGCGCACATCCTTGTCGCGTCCGACCAGCATGCGGATGTCGCCGCCGGGGTGGCCGACCGACAGGTTCGGACCGCTGACCGAGACCCGCGGCACCGCCGGCAGGCGCTCGGCCACCGGCGGCAGCTTGCCGGCGTCGACCATGGCGGCGAGGGCAGGGGTCTCCTTGTAAGCCGCGACCCGTGGCGCCTCAGGCGCTTCATAGCGGACAACTTCGGCCTGGGCACTGGCGACAAAGAATGCGAGCAGCGCGGATGCGGCCAAGGCACTGGCCTTCCACGAAAACCGGTAGAACATGAAGCGGGTCCCTGAACACATTGTTATTATGGAGTTTTCTCCAATTACTTCGGATTATAGTGCGCGCGGAAGAAAAGCGCCATTCAAGAACATCCGACCCGAATGCGCGGTTGTAATCAGCAGTGGGGCTCTCTTAAAAGAAGCTGGTGGTCTTTTTTTCGACCACCCCTCCCGGCAGGTCCCGGAATGCCGGCAGGGACAATCCATCGAGCCGGCTGGCCGCGAGGAGCAGCTCAAGATGAACCAGTCCTGGTCAAGGGATGGCTTTCAAGTCAGCACCGACCCGGCCCGCCTGGACCTGGATGTCATGCATGGTTTTCTTTGCACCGCCTATTGGTCGGTCGGAATCCAGCGCGACATCGTAGAGCGGGCGGTCGCCGGCTCTCTGAACTTCGGGCTCTATGGCGACACGGGGCAGGTGGGCTACGCGCGCGTCGTCAGCGACCGGGCGACCTTTGCCTGGATCTGCGATGTTTTCGTGTTGGAGGCCTACCGCGGCTGCGGGCTCGGGCACTGGCTGATGTCCTGCGTCTTCGACCATCCGGACCTGCAGGGCCTGCGCCGCTGGATGCTGGCCACGGCAGACGCGCACTGGCTCTATCGCCCCTTCGGCTTTGAAATTCCCGCCGAGCCGGAGCGCCTCATGGCGCGCCGCAAGCCGGAAGCCGGCAAGGCCTGGCCGTAGGGTCCCGCAACGGGTCCTCAGCCCCTTTTGCGACGCAGCGTCAGCCCCCCTTCCGGAGTCTCGATTTCCTGAGGGTTTCTGCGGCGTCGCGGCTAGTCCGCTGTATTTGCTTAACGTTTTCTTTAAGATGCCATGCCTTAACTGCATTGCTGCGGTGCAGCATATGCGCTCGTCGCAGGGCTCGGTGAGGTCCATATTCAGCCTATCAACAGCGCTGGACCTCAAGGCCCCAGGTTCTCTCGACCGGGCCCTCCCAGAAAGAGTTTCACCGGTGCTGTTCTATCGGATTTGCCGCCTCTGGCGGGGCGGCCTAAGAGGATTGAGAAAATGGATATGAACCAGTTCAACAACATTCACGACCCGATCGCCCGTGCGGAAGCCATGCGGGCCCAGGCGGTTGCCGAGATCATTCTCAACGGCGTCAACGCGCTGCGCGGCTTCTTCAAGCCCGCGACGGCCAAGCTGGCGGCTTACCTTGAGTACCGCCGCACTTTCGACGCCCTGTCGGCCATGACCGACCGCGAGCTGGACGACATCGGCATCGGCCGCTGCGACATCGACGCGGTGGCCCGTGGCATCGACCCGCGTGAGCAGAACGGCGTTTCCATGGGCGACGCCCTGGCGCAGCGCCTCGCGCTGGCCAAGGCCTTCGACAAGGAAGAAGAGGTGTCGGCGCCGGCTTTTCACAGCGACGATCACCGTACGGCTGCCGCGGCCTAAGGTCGCCGGTCGAAGATATCTGCCGGGGACGTTGTCCCCGGCACGGCAAGAGGGCCGCGTTTCGCGCGGCCCTTTGTCGTTTCCGGGCTCCTGATTGGACCGGTCCCGGGCTGGCCAGAACCCGGCCGGCGCTCTAAAACAGCCCCGCAGATGCATATCAGGCCCGCCGGCGGCGGGCCGCGGCCAGGATGGGAAGAGGGTGCCAGGATGAGCGGGACGGGACAGATCAAATCGGTGACCCTGCCGGAGATCGCTGAGCGCAAGGGCGGCGCGCCCATCGTCTGCCTGACCGCCTACACGACCTCCATCGCCCAGCTCGTCGACAAGCACTGCGAGGTGGTGCTGGTGGGCGACAGCGTCGGCATGGTGCTGCACGGCCTGCCGTCGACCCTGGGCGTCACCCTGGAGATGATGATCCTGCACGGCCAGGCCGTGCGCCGCGGCCTGGAACGCGCGCTGATGGTCGTCGACCTGCCGTTCGGGACCTATGAGGAAAGCCCGGCGCAGGCCTTCCGCACGGCGGCCCGGGTCATGGCAGAGACCGGTTGCGAGGCGGTGAAGCTGGAGGGCGGCGTCACCATGGCCGAGACCATCCGTTTCCTGACCGCGCGCGGCATTCCGGTCATGGCCCATGTCGGCCTGACGCCGCAGGCGGTGAACAGCCTGGGCGGCTACAAGGTTCAGGGCCGCGGCGCCGACGCCGAGCGCATCCTGGCCGACGCCCGGGCCGTGGCCGAGGCCGGCGCGTTCTCGGTGGTGCTGGAAAAGGTGACGGCGTCCTTGGCCGACCGCATCACGCAGGAGATCGCGATCCCGACCATCGGCATCGGCGCTTCGGCCGGCTGCGACGGCCAGGTGCTGGTCATCGAGGACATGCTCGGCATGTTCCAGAATTTCCAGCCGAAGTTCGTGAAGCGTTACGCGGAGTTGGGCCGTGACGCGGAGGCGGCCATCGCGGCCTTCGCCGAGGACGTGCGCCACAGGCGCTTTCCGGGCCCGGAGCACGTCTTCGGGGACTGAGGAAAACTCGGGGAGGGAAGCGCGTCTCCAGCCTTCGATTTGGGCGGGGCTCGTCGCCGTGATTCACAGTGTGGGTGAGGCCGGCATGATCGATGAAGCCGGGCAGATTGCCCAGGCGGCCGGGGAAGCTGCCGAGATGGCTGTCCAGCCCGGCGGCTGGGTGGCCGTCCTGCTAGAGCGGAGCAGTCGCGGCTAAGCCGGGAAGGGGCCTTCCATTCCTTTTGGTGACAGACGCAGTTCCCCATTCTATTTTTGCGCGATGTTGCAAACTAAGAAAAATGCGCGCTGGGTTCTCGCCGTTATATCGCTCATCGCTGGATTGGTCGTCTGGTATCTGTGGCCGGTGTGGGTCTACGACTATCAGGCGCTGATTGTCGGCTTGGGAGGTTTCGCCGGCATCATTTACACACTGGACCACAACGCCCGCCTAGCCAGAGATCAACGGCATGACGAAGAGTGTGAGAGAGAGAAGGAAAGGCTCGAAGAGCAACAGTCCATCCGCGCGGCGCTGATTGAAGAGCTTAGATTTTGTCATAGGTGCCTCGAAGTCAACAATAGAAATCTAGACGAATACGGCGGGGGCACAATAATCAAGCAAGACATGGTGTTCAAATCCCTGCTCAGCAGGATTTCTATCTTGCCGGGGGCTGACGTGCGACAGGTAATGATAGCATATTCGCAAGTCGAAATGGTGAACGCTGCCATTATTCAAGCCGCTGATTCGGCTGATGGCAAAACGTTTGCCTACCTTACCAAGGGCAAGTACTTGCCGAAGGTCACGGAAATTATGTCGGGCGCTACAGTTGCCATGGCAAAGGCAATCGCCCATTTAGAAGAATCGCAGAGTCCAACCTAAAACAGTGCCCTCTTTGGTTAGTGTGCTTGATCACTTTTGACACGATCCGCTGGACCTGCCACCCGGACAGGCCGACGTGCTCGCCGATCTGGGTGTTGGTGTAGCCGAGTGCCACTAGGCGCATAACCTCCCGGTCCCGGTCCCGGCGCTCGCATCCGGCCGTGGCGTGGCACATTGGGCTTCTGAAGTGCAGTGGAAGAGGGTATTGGGCCTCTTAAACCAGCGCAAACATCAGAACGCACCCCAGAGTAGAGAAACCCTGAAGGTGCATTTGACGCCTGCCACATGTTGTGTCAAACTTAGCGTCTGCCCCTAGATTGGCCAATCAACAGGGGTCTGTACCCACAGCGATGCGGCTTCCTCTTGCGAAGCCGCGTGCGTTTGGGCGGCTTCAGACACGAGGTATTTCGACAATGGTTGATGCAGGCTCAATTTCGGCCGCAGCAGCAGGAATTCAAACTGCCTTCAACATCGCCAAAGGGCTCGCCGAACTCAAGATTGATGCGAGAGTTCATGAGGAAGCAATCAAGCTGCGCGATGCTATTCTTGATTCCCAGCAATTACTATTTGCTGCTCACGAGCGTCAATCGCAACTGGCTGATGAGGTGCGCAGCCTCAAGACTCAGCTGAGCGAATCTGAACGCTGGGAGAAGGAGCGGGCTCGTTACCAACTAAAGATGCTGCCGCCTGGCATATATGTATATGCTCCCAAAGACGAGGAGCTTGGTTGTGGAGAGCCTGAGCACTATCTCTGCGCACACTGCTTCGAAGGTAAGAAGAAATCCTATCTGCAGTGCGATGGCGGGCCCATCAATGGGGTTCAAAGGCTCAAATGTCACGGCTGCGACCAAACGATTAAGGCGGGCAATCGCACTGCGCCGCTACAAAGGCGAGCTCGGGTGAGCAGCAGAAATGGATGGATGGAATACTAGGCTCGCTCACCCTGATCCCTGTTGCGAAGGATTTGCTGCACACGCGATTTTGAAAGGGTAAGTTCCCTGGCGATCTTGGGTGTAGAAAGCTCTTACGCGTCGCGTGGCAGGAGATCGTTCCGAAAGTTCTTCGCCGCACAGGAAACTAGGCGGCACCATTTACCATAATATAAATTATGCGCAAAACGGATGAAGCATAGGGGACTTTAGGCCGCTCTCCTGCGGCGCTCCCCCCGGTCCGCTTACCCGGGCCGCTCTGCCGGTTTGCCGCGCGTTTTTCACCCTGCCGGGAGACTTAGCGGTCGGCGCGCAGCTTGGCGTGAGGCTCAGTCGTTGGCCGTGCCCGTGTGCTTCACTTCGAAGTCGAAGTGCTTGACCAGGCTGTCGTCGATAAAGACGTCGATGGAATGCGGCCCGACGGGATCGCCCTCGGCGATGCACCAGTTGCTGGAGATCCAGCCCTCCTCGTCCGGCGCGGCGAACTCCTCGGTGGTCGCGGTCGTCCGGTCGGCCGAGAAGCGATGCGGGCTGTAGGCATCGTCCTCTCCGGACCAGAACGCCGGCGGCTCCGGCAGCGTCAGCACCTCACGATACTTGATCAGCCGCGGTGCGTCGTTCAGGCGAAGGCGCCAGCCGAAACAGGCGAGATCCGGCAGGTATGGCACCACGTCGGCGGTAATACTGCGCTGATTGCCCTCGCCGTCGGACACGGAAACCACGAACTCGGCAGTTTCCAAGGTGACGCCGCGGCTGTAGCTGGGCGTCAGGATCCAGATCATCACCGGAACGGCGATTATCAGGCCGTGGAAGACCGGGGCGGCGTTGCCGCTGAGGACCCGGCCCAGCGCGGCGGCGAATTTGAGGTTCATGCAGCAAGCTCCCTGAGTGCCATAACCCCCTGGCAAGGCGGAGTATAGCGACGGCCGGCGCCACCGTCGCGGCTCGAAATCGGGTGGGCGAGATCGAAGCCATGATGGGGAGCAACCCCCGTGGCGATTTCCTACTCCTTAGATGCCCCAGAAATCAGGTGAGATTAAGGCGCTATTGCTCTGATTTATCGAAAATCTTGCTGATCAGGTCTTTTGTCGGCAGCCGGGGGCCGCAAGCGCGCGGCATTTCCCCAATTTTCTTTGAACCTTGGCTCGGCGGGCCGCGACTACCGGGTGAACAACGACAATTCGTCGCGTCAAACCCGCTTTAAAGATTTGAAGAGTTGGAGATTCTTATGAAGGTTCAGATGAAGCGCAGCGTTGCCGGAATTGCCGCGGCGACGGTTTTCAGTCTCTCGCTCGCCGCCCTGGCCGGCGGCGCGGCTGCCCAGACGCAAGGCAAAGCCGGTGTGTTCACCCCCGGCCTGCCCGACATCAGCATTTCCGTCGGCTACATCGGCAGCCAAAAGTGGACCGACGGCGGCGTCGTGGTCTTGAACAACATGGGCGAGGTGATTGCGACCAAGGTCGGCCCGAAGAAGGACATGTGCCGCTTCGTCCAGATGGACTACCAGCCGGCCAACAAGGGCGCGACGGACGCCGGCGCCTCGGTGACCAAGGTCTATCGCGGCAATACTCTGGTGAACACCGACAACTTCGCCGCCGGATACCTGGCGGCCAATTCCTTGCGGCCCTTCGAGACCTGGCAGATGGACCTGAAGGAAGGCATGAACAGTGTGCGCGTGGTCATGGATGTGAACAAGCAGGTGGCCGAGAGCAACGAGAGCAACACCTTCGGCGCCCGGATCAACGTGAAGCTGGATTGCGACGGTGACGGCTACATCGGCGGCAAGCCGGTCGGCGGGAGCTTGAAGGTGAAGCCGGGCAAGCCCGACCCGGACCCCGATCCCAAGCCGCGCAAGCTGAAGCCCCAGCCGCGCAGCTAAGACCAAGTCTCCCGCGTCAACTTCCCATCGCATGAAACTCCGCCGGCGGCCTGCTAAGACCGCCGGCGGTTTTCTTTGTCTCGGATCAGGAGGCCGGCGCGCGGGTCTGGGCCGAGACCAGGGCCGAGACCAGGGCGGGCAGCTCGGTGAAGTCGCTGAGCGCCGCGTGGTGGGCGATCTCGGTCACCGGCGTCTTGCGGTAGCCCTCGGTGAACAGCACGAAAGGCACTTCCGCCGCCGCGGCGGTGGCGGCATCGACCTCGCTGTCGCCGACGTAGATCACCGCCGAGAGATCGGCCTGCAGCAGGCCGGCGGTATGGCGCAGCGGTGCCGGGTCCGGCTTGCGCTGCGGCAGGCTGTCGCCGCCGGTCAGCGCGGCGAAAAAACGCTCGAGACCCAGATCCGCGACCATCTGGCGCGCCGGCGCTTCCGGCTTGTTGGTGCAGATGGCGAGCGCGTGGCCGGCGCGGGCCAGCGCCTCCAGGGCTCCAGCCACGCCGGGGAAAACCGTCGACAGCGCCGAGGGCGCGGCGCCGTAGATCTGGTTGAAGCGCGGCAGGGCCGCCGCCAGGCTGGCCGGATCGGTCGCCTCCCCCACGGCCCGCAGCACCCGCTCCAGCAGGACCGGGACGCCGTTGCCGACGAAGGAGGTGATGGTGGGCAGGTCCAGGGGCCGGTGGCCACGTTCCGTCAGGAAGGCCGCCGTGGCGGCGTGGATGTCGGGGACGCTGTCGACGAGGGTGCCGTCGAGATCGAAGATGACCGCGCGCCGCGTCCCGCTTCCCGGCTCAATCTGTTTCATGGAGGATTGCCTGACCCGTCGATATCCGTCGATGATGGGGCCGGGGGTAGCATGCCCTCACCTGTCCGGCCAGCCTTCAGAAGGACCGGCGCGGCAGTACGTCGTTTTCGATCCGCAGGACCTGCTTGTTCTTCACGGTGCCCAGAACCGTACCGCCGCGGTCGTCCTCGACCCGCGACAGGCAGCCGATCACCAGGCGGCACTCGCCCGGCGCCTTGCACAGCGGCAGGCGGACGATCTCGACGCGCAGGTAGCTGCGGTCGCTGTAGGTCAGGCCTTCGATGGAGCGGATACAGAGGCCTTGGGTCACCACCTGGTCGAAGATCTCGGTGACCGTCTCGAGATCGCCGCCGCTGAGCAGTTCATCGAGGAAGTGGTTGGTGTTCTCGGCCCCCATGATGTCCCGGATCGCGGTGCCCGACAGCCGGAAGAAGAAACGGCCGGTATCCTTGATCTTCTCGACGATGAAAATATGGGGCAACAGGGCGGTCACGGCGGCCGGATCGAAGTCCTCCCGCAGGGGCGTTCCGCCGCGCCGCGCCGCCAGCTCCCGCCAATAGGCATAGAACTCGCGGGACACGCGGTTGAAGAAGATGTCCCCCGCTTCCGGATCGGCGACGGCTTGGTCCAGCGGCATGATTCATCTGTAGCGGGAAATCATTTGCGATGTGTTAAGCACGGCGCGAAAGCGGCCGGCAAGGTTCTCTATGCCAGACTCGTTATCCCAGACCCGTTATCCCCGGCCCCTTTCTGCGCTAGTCTGCCGTCCATGAAAGACGATTCGCGCAACGCACCCCCCGCCCCCTCCCGCAACATCGACCGCCTGCTGACCGTCATGGCGCAGCTGCGCAACCCCGAGGGCGGCTGCCCCTGGGACCTGGAGCAGACCTTCGCGACCATCGCCCCCTATACGATCGAGGAGGCCTACGAGGTCGCCGACGCCATCGAGCAGGACGACATGGCGGCCCTGAAGGACGAACTGGGCGACCTGCTGCTGCAGGTGGTGTTCCACGCCCGCATGGCCGAGGAAGCCGGCCATTTCGCCTTCGACGACGTGGCCGCGGCGATCAGCAACAAGATGGTCAGCCGCCACCCCCACGTCTTCGCCGACCACGCAGCCGACACGCCGGACGACGTGAAGGTCACCTGGGAAGCCCAGAAGGAGGCCGAGCGGCGGGCCAAGGCCGGTGGCGAGGGGCAGCCGCTCGGCGCCCTCGATGGGGTGACGGCCGCCCTGCCCGCCTTGCTGCGCGCCGAGAAGCTGCAAAAGCGCGCCGCCCGGGTGCGTTTCGACTGGCCGGAGGTGGCACAGGTCTTCGACAAACTGGAAGAGGAAGTCGGGGAGATCCGCGAAGAGATCGCCGCCGGCGGCGACCCCGACCGCCTGGAGGACGAAGTCGGCGACCTGCTGTTCGTCGCCGTGAACCTGGCCCGCCATCTGAAGGTCGATCCTGAATCGGCGCTGCGGCGGACTAACGCCAAGTTCGAACGCCGCTTCCGCAGCATGGAGGCCGCCCTGGCCGAGCGCGGCGAGAAGCCCGAAGACCAGAGCCTGGCAACCCTGGAAGACCTCTGGCAGGCGGCGAAGCGGGCGGAGCGCGGTGGCTGACGAAACGTCTCAAGATCGCCAGATCCGGTCTGTAATGCTGCCTTGATTGGCAGCGATAACTCTCTCAGAAAACAATTGAAATCGATGGTGGCCGAAGATGCGCGCAACGGCGCGAAGTGGTAACCACTTGTCGCTGTTATCAGAGATTAGGTGGCGGCTTACTGCCGCCATCGTGGCTGGATCGGCGCTGGTCGCTGTTTATGCGTTCCAATGGAGCATCATCGATCGACTCACACCCTTCCTCTATCTTCCGTTGGTCGGTGCTGTCTGGTGGATCGTTGCCGGGACAGGCTTAGCGGCCCTGACGT
Source organism: Kiloniellaceae bacterium (assembly GCA_048268885.1). Lineage (GTDB taxonomy): Bacteria > Pseudomonadota > Alphaproteobacteria > Kiloniellales > Kiloniellaceae > Pelagibius. The sequence continues at coordinate 17,795 of JBLWUP010000015.1, forward strand.
GTCTGACCAAGATCAGAACAATTGGCGTGCGCGCGTTCGTCCCGGTGGCGGTCATTGCTCTCAGCGTCCTGATCGTCTTTTTCACGCCGTTCACCCGAATGTGGCTGGAACTCGACTACTGGCTATACGAGGAAGAGCGCAAAGAGATTGTCGAGAAGGTCTTCGCCAGAACACTCCAGCCGAATGTCGACCATAATGCCAGACTCATTCGCCTGGGCGGCAGCTACCCCCTTGTTTCAATGGGTGGAAATGAAATCGTCGTGGAAGAGCATGACGGCGGTAAGTACGTCCTGTTCTTCACCTTTCGCGGAATCTTGGATAACTACTCCGGCTTTCTTTACGTGCCAAGCGGCAGGGTGCCATCGCTGTTCTCGGATCTGAACGAACAGCAATTCACCGAAATCGAGCCCTTGGAAGAGAACTGGTACTTCGTCTCACACCGCTAGAAGAACGCGGGTGGGGTTGTTCAAGCGATCGCTGCCCCCAGCCGGGCCCCAACGAAGAGCGCGATGCCGTAGATGATGTGATTGGCGAGGGCGTTGAGCATCGGTACCGCCGGCTTGGGAGCCAGGCGGCCCATAACGCCGATGCCGAGGCCCGGCTGCAGGATGAACCAGGGGATCACCACCGAGCAGAGACCGAAGACGAAGCCGTTGAGCAGGCTGGGCTGGCGGTCGAGACCGCAGACCATAAGGCCGACATAGGCGAAGCCATAGGCCAGGCCGATGAGGTAGTGCAGCGTCCAGCCGAGCGCCAGTTCGCCCTCGACGTGCGGCGTGGCGGCGATCGGGTGGTGCACCAGCCTTCCCCTCGGAATGTAGGCGAACCAGCGGCCGACGAAGGCCCAGTTAGCCGGCGGAATGCCTGCCACGGCATGCACCAGGCGCTGCCAGAGATCGAGCACGATCGTGGCGAAGAGGCCAACACGCAGGCCACGATGACGAAAGTCTCGATGGGCATCGGCGCCCTTCCCCTTTAGGCGCCGGCGGCGCGGCTCAATCCTTGGCCAGCAGGTGCATCAGGCTGGAGGTGTCCCAGCGGTTGCCGCCGCGCGCCTGGACCTGGCTGTAAAACTGATCGACCAGGGCGGTGACCGGCAGGCGGGCGCCGTTGTTGCCGGCCTCGGCTAGGCAGATGCCGAGATCCTTGCGCATCCAGTCGACGGCGAAGCCGAAGTCGAACTCGCCCTGGCACATGGTGGCGGCGCGGTTGTCCATCTGCCAGGACTGGGCCGCCCCCTTGCCGATCACGTCGATCACCTTCTGCATATCGAGGCCGGCCTTGAGCCCGAAGTTCATGCCCTCGGAGAGGCCCTGCAGCAGGCCGGCGATGCAGATCTGGTTGACCATCTTGGTGAGCTGTCCGGCGCCGGAGGGGCCCATGAGGGTCACCGCCCGGGCGAAAGCATCGATGACCGGTTCGGCACGCTCGAAGGCCGCGGCCGCGCCACCGCACATGACCGTGAGGGCGCCGTTCTCCGCCCCGGCCTGGCCGCCGGAAACCGGCGCGTCGATAAAGGCGATCCCCTTCTCCTCTCCGGCGGCGGCCAGCAGCCGCGCCACCTCGGCCGAAGCCGTGGTGTTGTCGATCAGAATGCTGTCCCGCGCCATGCCGGCAAAAGCGCCGTCGTCGCCGAGAATGACGCTGCGCAGATCGTCGTCATTGCCGACGCAGCTGAACACCATCTCCGCCCCCTGGGCCGCTTCGCGCGGCGTCGCCGCGGCGGCCCCGCCATGCTTGGCCACCCAGGCCTCGGCCTTGGCGGCGGTACGGTTGTAGACGGTGACGTCGTGGCCGGCGGCGGCCAGATGTCCGGCCATGGGAAAGCCCATGACGCCCAGCCCGAGGAAGGCAACCTTGGTCATCTTGATAATCTCGCCCGTTTTCGTGTTTTCGAAGGCCCGGCTGGGCAAAGTGCCCGGCGGGCCGCTGACTAGCGGGCGGAGCCTACTTGAGAGCGGGGAAGCGTCGCAAGCGGTACGGCCTCAAGACCTCTCACGCCGGCCGGAGGCGCCGCGAGGGCAATTGGTATTACCAGTTATGCGCCCGTGGTATACCAGCTTTGCAAAAATGATATTGCGATGCAGCATTTTAAGCTTGCCGTGGTATACCACGGATTCTATATATATTTCAGCTAGTTCATTAAACGTACACCGACAAACGCAGATTGAGAGACGTCAAATGTTTGCGCATGCAACAAAGCCCTCGCCCCTTCACGTCTTCGACCACCTGGGTCAGATTCTTGCCCGCAGCGGCGCGGTCCTGACCGGTGCCTGGGAAGCGAATCGCGTCTACAACAGGCTCTCCGGCCTTTCCGCCGCCCAGTTGGCGGCCCGCGGCCTGACCCGCGACGAGATCAGCCGCGAGACCCTCCGCACGCTGAACGGCGCGCTCCCCCGATAAAGGGCCCCTGCTCCGCCGCCGGTCCCGGTACCGAGCGCGACAGGCAAAAAGTGGGGTGAGCGCCGGACAGGCGCTGTGATCCGACCTTGCGAAACGGGGCGGGCCCTGCCCGCGCCGTCTTGCATTTCCCGATCCCTATGCAACCATGCGCTGCCCGGGAGGCGGCATTTGGGGGACTGCGGGAATGTTCAGGCTGGCAAAGGTGCCCGGCAAGGGACGCGGCCTGCTGGCCGATCGGCCGATCACCGCGGGAACCTGCCTGGAACGGGCTCCGGCTGTTCGGCTGCCGCCCGAGGACCGGGCACGGCTCGATGAAAGCGGCTTATTTGCCTACTATTTCGCGGATCCCCGGGAATTCGGTGCGGGCCCGCATGGCGCCCTTGTGGCTTTCGGCCAACTGACATTTTGCAACCATACCGGTTATCCCAACGCCGAAGTGCGTTGGGAAGAGGATCCTGTAGGCCTCTGGGCGCAACTCGTCGCGCTCCGCAATATTGCCGCCGACGAAGAAATAACCCTGTTCTATACCAACATTTCCGAGTACTCGGCGGCAGACTTGCTCATCTGATAGGTCTAATTCAACATAAATACGGGTTTCTTTCTGCCCCGGGCGCGGCCCTCCGCCGGCAACCCTGGGGTGGGCCGGGATTTGCCTTTTAGAAAGGAAACTTAAACGTCCCGCTGTTTGAATAGAGCCCTAGGTTTAGGAGATTGATGCCGTTGAAGCAGCGGCATTTGGGGATCAACGTATGGTTTCATCGTCCTCCCAGGCCGTCGCCGCCACCACGGACAATACGCCCGAGGGGGCCGCACAGGACGCTGCCTGCGACACGACGCCCAAGGGCAAGGGCGGGGAGAAAGGTGCCGGTTTTACCGGCACTTACCGCTTGCTCGTGCGCGGCAAGAATATCAACCAGAACACCCTGCTGGCGACCGACTACATGAACCATTTCAACGAGATCATCATGTTGCTTGAGATGATCCCCTCCATGCCGGACTGCTACGAGGACGCCGCCGAGTGGCGGCCGAAGAGCTACGCGGACCACTTCCGTGACAGCTGCTTTTCCGACGCGGAGTTGGCGATCCTGGCCTACGAGAACGCGCCGCAGAACTATCGCCAGGCCTTCGACGCCACCATCGAGCAGATGGACCGCCTGGTCCTGGAGGCCCTGCCGCGGATCAAGGGGTTGATCGATGCCGGCGACGAAGGGCAGCTGCAACTCGGCGTCGACGGCGTCACCCGGAAGCTGCAGAGTTTCGTCGATGTCGCCTCCTCGATCATCAACGGCTACACGGACACCCTCGATCAGTCCCAGATCGACAAGGTCATGAACGCCTGACTCGCCAATCTCCTGCTTCGGGGGCCGGCCGTTCTCGAGCTGCCCCCTAATCCCGCTTCTGCCCCCTAATCCCGCTTCTGCATTGAGCTCGTGACCAGGCGGCTGAGCGCCTTCAGGCCCGGCCCGATATGCTCCGGTTCGATGGAAGAGAAGCCGAGGCGCATGAAGTTGCGCGGCGGCTTCTTGGAATGGAAGTGCGCCGAGCCCGGTTCGATCACGATGCCCTCCTGCAGCGCTTCGCGCGCCAGGACGTCGGTATCCAAACTCTTGGGCCCTTCCAGCCAGAAGCTGGTGCCGCCGCAGGAGGGGCGCCGGATGAAGTCCGGCAGGTGGCGCTCCAGCGCGTCGCCCATGATCTCCCAACGGGTGCGGAAGTCGCGCTGCAGGCGGTGGACCAGGGCGTCGTAGTGGCCGCCGGCGATGAACAGGGCCAGGGTGCGCTGATTGTTGGTCGCCGGATGGCGCAGCATCAGGCGCCGCAGCATCCGCGCCTCGTGAATGAACTCCGCCGCGCCGACCATGTAGCCCATGCGCAGACCGGGGCCCAGGTACTTCGAAAAGCTGCCGACGTAGATGACCCTTCCGCTGCGGTCCATGGCCTTCAAGGCGGTGGTCGGCGCGTGGAGGAAGTTGGCCTCGGCTTCGTAGTCGTCCTCGATGATGAGGAAGTCTTTGCGCTGGGCCCGTTCCATCAGGGCCATGCGCCGTTCCAGCGGCAGCGTGACCGTGGTCGGCGACTGGTGGCTCGGCGTCACATAGGCACAGGTGCAGCCGTCGAGACGCTGGTCGACGACCATGCCGTCGTGATCGACGGGGATCGGCCGCACCTCGGTGCCGCTGATGGCGAAGATGTTGCGGGTGTCCACGTAGCCGGGGTTCTCGACGGCAACCACCTTCCCCTGCCCCGCCAGCAGCTCGGCGATGAGGAACAGGGCGTTCTGGGCGCCCAGGGTGACGAGGATCTCCTGCGGCTGCGCCTTGATGCCGCGGCGCGGCAGCACGCGGGTGCGGATCTCCTCGATCAGACGCGGGTCGTCGTCGTTGAAGTTGTCTTCCGTCCAGCTCTGGATCGCCTCCACCCCCAAGGCCTGGCGCGAGCACATGCGCCAGGTGGACACGGGGAACAGCTTGGGGTCGGGCTGGCCGTAGATGAAGGGATAGGGATAGCGGCGCCAGTTGCGCGGCTTGGCGACGTGGTGCTGTTCGGAGGGCCGAAGGCGCAGGCGGTTGAACCAGTCGACCTCGCTGCTGCGCTCGATCTCGGGAGAGGCCGCCTGTCCGTCGATCTGCTGGAACACCATGTCGGTGTTGACGAAGTAGCCGATGCGCTCGCGCGAGATCAGCAGGCCTTCGTCCGCCAGGGCCTGGTAGGCCAGGACCACGGTATTGCGCGAGACGCCGAGGGAATGGGCCAGCCGCCGGCAGGACGGCAAGGGATCGCTGCCCGAAAGCCGGCCGTCCAGGATGGCGTCGATCAGCTGGCGGCGCAGCTGCGCCTGAAGTCCGAGGTCGCCGTCGTGGCGGACCGGAAAGATGAAATCGCGCAAAAGTTACCCGCGCCTGTCGCGGCCTCCAAAGCCCGGCTCCGGGGCCGGGTGATCACTGGGAGGCGATAGATTAGGGGCCCCCCGGGCTCGCCTCAAGCCTCGGGCTCGTCTCAAGCCGGGGGCTTCCGGCCAAACTGCTAGGGTTGTTGGCTGCCCTCGGAAATCGCCTGAAAGTGGCGGGCCGCAGGAATCCCCTCCTCCCGGCACCAGGCCCGCTGGCCGCCGAGGCCGCGGTTGCTCCATTCACGGTCGGCGGCGATCCAGCCCCGAAGGCGTTGGCGGCGCGCCGATTCCTCATCGATTCCGCCCCGCGCCGTGATGGCTGCCAGCTCCCGGCGGAACCCGTCCTCGACCCCGGGGGTGAGCGCGCCGCAATAGCCCGTCACGGCGTAGTCGTAGACGACCTGGGTGAGGTTTCGCTCTGCGCCGACGGCCCAGGGTGGGGCGGCGAACGTCAGCAAGGCGACCGCCAAGGCTAGGCGCCGGCTTTTCCCATTTCCCCATACGTACACTACTGGCCCCATTCACGGTCCGGAGTTGGCCTTGACTTGCTTTCAAAGCCGCTGCCAGAGTCAAACTAGAACTAGGAGGCTCCAAGACAAAACGGATTGCAGGAGGGGCGGCGACTGCCGGACCATCGCAAAACCGTCACGTAAATCTGTCACCTAGAACTTCACGTCTTTACGTCAACGCATTGGGGAGAACTCGCGTGAAAAGGACTGGAAAGCCAACAAATAGCGAGAAGACGCACCGCGCGGTGCGGGACTTCTCGCGCCGCACGCTGCTAAAGCAGGCGGCGGCCGGCGGTGCAATCGTCGCCGTCGCACCCGCGATCGTGAGCCGGAAGTCGCTCGCCTCCTCGGGCGAACTGGTCGTCATGAACTGGTCTGACTATCTGCCGAAGTCCTTCCTGGAAGGTTTCGAGAAGAAGACGGGCATCACGATCAAGCATACGCCTTACGGCTCGAACGAAGAGCTGCTCAACAAGATGCGCGCCACCAAGGGCCGCGGCTTCGACCTGGTCGGTCCGACCGTCGACCGCGCCGGCGAGTGGAAGCCGCTTGGCCTGCTGCAACCCTTCGACATGAGCCGCATCGACACCTCGAAGGTCGTGCCGGGCCTGCTGAAGGGCTCGACCGACGGCTGGACCTGGGACGGCGGCAACCACCACCTGCCCTACCACTGGGGTACCGAGGCCCTGGCGTGGCGGACCGACAAGTGGTCGCAGGAGTATGCCAACCTTTCCTATGGCGATCTCTGGATGCCGGAGATGAAGGGCAAGGTGATGGGCCGCCCGCACTCCATGATGCTGGGCATCGGCCTCTACCTGGATTCTTCCGGCAAGCTGCCGTCCAACCGCATGCTGGACGCCTACAAGGACGAGGCGACCATGCGCAGGATCTGGGACGAGATCACCAAGTTCGCGGTCGAGCACAAGCCGTGGCTGAAGCAGTTCTGGAACGACGCCGACGCACAGATCAACGGCTTCATGCAGAACGACGTGGTGTTGGGCCAGACCTGGGACGGCCCGCCGCTGCGCTTGAAGAAGGACGGCAAGCCGGTGACCTACATGGCGCCGCAGGAAGGCGCCCTCACCTGGCTGGACGGCCTCTCCATGCCGATCGGCGCCAAGAACATCGACGAGATCTACGAGTACATCAACTACGTCTACGATGCCGAGGTGAACGGCCTCATCGCCAACGAGACGGGCTACAACCCGGTCGCCGTCGGCGCCGAGAACTACCTCTCGCCGGAGAGCAAGAAGGCCTTCAGCGAGGCCTATCCGGGCGACGCGCTCGACCGCCTGTGGTGGTGGCCGCCGTCGGAGCCCTGGTACACCGAGATCCGGGCGGAATACAGCGACAAGTTCGTCGCGGCCTGATCTTTGGGCCTGATCTTCGGAACAGGTACAGGATTTAGTGGCACGGGTCCCGGCCGTTCGGCCGGGACCCGCTTCCCGTAAAGGGAACTGGGGATTTCAGCGTCCGCTCAAGAGACGCATGTTTGAGGCGGCTCCCCTGCGGCAGAGGCAGGACGGGCAATACACGGGGGACGGGCTGATATGAGCGCGGATGTCGAGCTCGATCATGTAACGATTCGTTTCGGCGAATTCACAGCGGTTCAAGACGCCAATCTGAAAATCGAAGACGGCGAGTTCTTCAGCTTCCTGGGGCCATCGGGCTGCGGCAAGACGACGATCCTGCGCGCCGTGTCGGGCTTCCTGGAGCCGACCCTGGGCGAAGTCCGCATCGGCGGCAAAAACATGAAGGGGATCGGGCCGAACAAGCGGCCGACCGCGCTGATCTTCCAGAACCTGGCGCTGTTCCCCCTGATGAGCGTGGCGGACAACATCGCCTTCGGCCTGGAGGTGCGCGGCGTCGGCAAGGCCGAGCGGCGCAAGCGGGCCGACGAACTGCTGGAGCTGATCGCCCTCGGCGACCAGGGCAACAAGAAAGTCAGCGAGCTTTCCGGCGGCCAGAAGCAGCGTGTGGCCATCGCCCGCGCCCTGGCGGTCGAGCCGGACGTGCTGCTGCTCGACGAGCCGCTCTCGGCCTTGGACCTGAAACTGCGCCAGCACATGCGCACGGAGCTGCGCGCCATTCAGCAGCGCGTCGGGATCACCTTCATCTACATCACGCATGACCAGGGCGAAGCGCTGACCATGTCGGACCGCATCGCCGTGATGAGCCAGGGCATCATCCAGCAGGTCGGTACCGGCACCGAGGTCTACGAGAATTCACAGACCGCTTTCGTCGCCTCCTTCGTCGGCGAGAACAATCCCTTCACCGGCAAGGTCGCCGGCATCGACGGCCACTACGCCGCGATCGATACCGCCTTCGGCCGGCTGCGCGGGCGCAACGTCCGCGGCATGCGGGTCGGCGAGCCGGCGATGCTCTTCGTACGGCCGGAGTCGCTCGATCTGGCCAACGGCACGGCACAGCCCGACAACACGATCGCGAGCCAGGTGCTGCACAGCGAATTCGAGGGGTCCTTCTTCTCGGTCTTCCTGCGCGGCGAAGGCGCCAAGGACATCGTCATGTCGATGCCCAATTCCGGCAACCTGCCGGATTTCCGCGAGGGCCAGGAGGCCAGCGTCGCCTTCCAGGCCGACCGTGCCCTGGTGCTGCCGGTCGGGGAGGTCGCCGATGAATAGCATCGACGGCCGGGCCGCGGCGCGGCTGACGGAGGGCTGAGGGTCATGGGTGGTTTCTTCCAGCGCAACGGCGTCATCATCTCGACCTACCTGATTCTGGCGGTGGTCTTCTGGGTGGCGATCATGATCGTCCTGCCGCAGGCTTACATGCTGGACTTCTCGTTCCGCGACAACCTGCCGCCGGCCAAGATCGGCGGTCCGGAGGATGTCTACACCCTGTCGAACTATCGCTACCTGCTGTTCGGCAGCCCGGGCTCTCCGGACATGTTCAACTACCTCCACCTTGAAGTCTTCCTGCGCACCATCATCGCGTCGATCTTCGTGACCCTGATCGACTTCGCGCTGTGCTATCCGATCGCCTATTACATCGCCCAGGTGGCCAAAGGCGGTTTCGCGCGTTCGATGATCCTGCTGCTCATCCTGCCGTTTTGGGTCAACGAGATTCTGCGCGCCTTCTCCTTCCGCATCCTTTTCGGCACCTCCGGCGTCATCAATGCGGTTCTGCAGACCCTCGGCATCATCGATCAACCGATCGACTTCCTTCGCGCCGACGTGGCGCTCTATGCGGGCCTGTCCTACGCCTACATCCTGCTGATGGTCTTTCCGCTCTACAACGCCATCGAGAGCCTGGATCATAACCAGGTGGAGGCCGCCCGCGACCTCGGCTCGCCGTGGTGGCGGATCCACTGGCGCGTGGTCATGCCGCACGCCAAGCCCGGTATCGCCTCGGGCTGCACCCTGGTCTTCATGCTGGCGGCCGGCGCCCTCGCCGCCCCGCAGATTCTCGGCGGGCCGTCCAGCCTGTGGTTCACCCAGATCATCTATCGATGGTTCAACACCGGCGGCAACTGGCCGCAGGGGGCGGCCTACGCCATCGTCCTGCTGCTCGCCTGCCTGGTGTTCGTGCTGACGGTGATGAAGGTCTTCAAAGTCAGCCTGGGGGAGATCGCGCGATGAAGTCGAGGTCGATCCAGAGCCTGATGCTGTCCTTCTACATTCTGCTGTTCTTCCTTTATCTCTTCGCGCCGCTGATCATGATGGGCATGGCGGCCTTCAACGACGTCGACTTTCCGCAGGTCGTGCCCTGGGCGGGCTTCACCCTGCGCTGGTTCCCGGCGCTGTTCGATGACTCGCTGATGATCGAGGGCTTCGTGAATTCGATCTGGATCGGTATCGGCGTGATGGCGCTGTCGGTGCCGATCGGCCTGGCCGCCGCCATCGTCATGACCCAGGTCCACAAGAAGCTGCAGACCGTCTACTACACCGTGGTGGTCTCGCCGGTGCTGATGCCCGGCGTCATCCTCGGGATCTCGACTCTGGTTTTCTGGGACCGCCTGGGCACCTGGGTCGACGCCGACTACGAGAGCTTCTTCTACAGCGGCATGTTCCTGACCATCGTCGGCCAGTCGACCTTCATCTCGGCCTATACCATGCTGGTCTTTCTCGCCCGTCTGCAGCGCTTCGACCGCACCCAGGAGGAAGCGGCCCTCGACCTCGGCGCCACCCACGTGCAGGTCTTCTGGAAGGTGCTGATCCCCTTCCTGCGGCCGGCCATCTTCTCGGCCATGGGCCTCGCGTTCCTGACGTCTTTCGAGAACTACAATACCACCGTATTCACCATCCAGGCGGAGAGCACCCTGACCACCGTCCTGGCCGGCAAGGTGCGCATGGGGACCCAGCCTGACCTGGCGGCCCTCGCGGTGCTGATCATCGCCGTAACGCTGGTCGGCGCCGTGGCCATCGAGATCGTCCAGCGCCGCGAGCAACGCAAGGAAGGGCTGGCGAAGGCGGCCGCCGCGCGGGCCGAGCGGCAGGCGGAACTCGCGGGCCAGGTCGCGGCGGAGTAAACCTCGGGCCTAGCCGGCGGCGACCTGCAACTTGCCGGTCACGCCATGCTTGTCGATCAGCTGGGCGACCAGCCCGCTGGCTTTGGCTTCGGCGGTGAAGTCGTCCAGGAAGGCTTTGAGGGTGGTGTTCTGCGGCTTCGTGCCGATTGCCTGACCCACCGTGGAAAAACGGCCGTCCAGCACCCTTGCGCCCGGCAGTTTCTCGGCATTCTCCAGTAGGGCCGGCTTCAAGCCCGCCAGCGCGTCCAGCTTCTCGGTGACGAAGAGGTCGAAGGCGCCCGGCAGGCCCTCCGCGCGGCACAGTTTCGCGTGTTTCAAGGTCCGGCTGAGGTAGAGATCGTAGGCCGCGCGGTTCGCCACCGCGATGCGCAGGCCGGGCCGGTCCACCTCCTCGACGGACTGCAAGGGCGAGTCCGGCGGGACCAGGTAGCCGCCCTCGATTTCGACGTAGGGCGCGCAGAATGCGATGGTCTCCGCCCGCTTCGGCTCCACGGCGATCAGGCCGATGTCCCATTCGTCGCGCTGCTGCCCGTCCGCCAGCTCTCCCGGCATGGGATAGGTCCGGTAGGAGACGGCGACGCCAAGGCGCCGCGCGGCTTCCGCCGCCAGGTCCGGCGCAACGCCTTCCGGTTCCCCGGCGCTGCCTTTCCCGGTGACCAGCAGGATGTTTCCCAGGTTGATGCCGACGCGTAGCGTCGCGGGATCCGTCAGTTCGGCACGCGCATCGTCGCTCATGGTCATGGTTTTCGCTCCCCCCAGCAGGCTTCGTGGCCGCGAACGATGGTCGATCGGGCGAGAGAAATCAACGTCGCGGCGCTGTCGCCCGCCTCGCTGCGGTGACCGTTGTGTGTTCGCACTCGCGCCCAAGTACGGAATGCTTCACAGCAAAGCGCGATGGTTGTACTGTCATCAAAACATCATCACAAAACGTTTAGATTTGGCTTTGTCAGACCCCCGGGTGTTCGCTTTAGAGATGCCGAATAGGTAGTCGATTCTAATTTTGGGAGACTTCGATTATGTGGCGCATATTGGGGAAAACGGCCCTCCTTCCGGGGGCCGTCTTTAGTCTTTTCGTGGTTCTGACCGCAACGCCGGTCCAGGCTCAGAGTGAAAAACCGAACATTCTCGTCATCTGGGGCGACGACATCGGGACCTGGAATATCAGTCACAACAACCGTGGCATGATGGGCTACTCGACCCCGAACATCGACCGCATCGCCGCCGAAGGCCTTTCCTTCACCGACTACTACGCCCAACAGAGCTGCACAGCCGGACGCGCCGCCTTCATCGGCGGCAACGTGCCGGTGCGCACGGGCATGACCAAGGTCGGCCTGCCGGGCGCCGAGCAAGGCTGGCAGATGACCGACGTCACCATGGCGACGGTCCTGAAGAGCCTCGGCTACGCCACCGGCCAGTTCGGCAAGAACCACCAGGGCGACCGCGACGAGCACCTGCCGACGATGCACGGCTTCGACGAGTTCTTCGGCAACCTCTATCACCTGAACGCCGAAGAGGAACCCGAGAACCGTGACTATCCCGGGGATATGATGCTGGCCAACGGCCAGACCTTCCGGGAGCAGTTCGGCCCGCGCGGCGTGATCCACTCCTACGCCAACGACGACGGAACCCAGCGGATCGAGGACACGGGACCGTTGACGAAAGAGCGCATGGAAACCGTGGACGAGGAAACGCTGGCCGGGGCCATCGACTTCATCAAGCGCCAGCACGAGGCGGGTCAACCCTTCTTCGTGTGGTGGAATGCCACCCGGATGCACTTTCGCACCCATGTGAAGGAAGAGCACACCGGCCTCTCCGGCCCCAGCGGAAACGAATACCACGACGGCATGGTCGAGCACGACATGATGGTCGGCGAACTGCTGGCTCTCCTGGACGAGCTCGGCATCGCCGACAACACGGTGGTGATGTACTCGACCGACAACGGCCCGCATTACAACACCTGGCCGGACGCCGGCACGACCCCTTTCCGCAACGAGAAGAACTCCAACTGGGAGGGCGCCTACCGCGTTCCGGCCTTCCTGCGCTGGCCCGGCCAGTTTCCGGCAGGGGAAACCCTGAACGGCATCGTCGCGCACGAAGACTGGCTGCCGACCTTCGCCGCGATCGCCGGCGATCCGGACATCAAGGAGAAGCTGCGCGACGGCGTCACACTGAATGGGCGCGAGTACCGGAACTACATCGATGGCTACAACATGGTCGACTATCTCGCGGGCCAGACCGAGGAATCGCCGCGTCATGAATTCTGGTACGTGAACGACGATGGCCAGATTGTCGCCGCCCGCTACGACGACTGGAAGGTGGTTTTCCTGGAGAACCGCGGCCTCGCGTTCGAGGTCTGGCGCGAGCCCTTCACCGAACTCCGCGTGCCGCTCATCTTCAACCTGCGGCGCGACCCCTTCGAAAAAGCCCAGCACAATGCGAACACCTACAACGACTGGGTCCTCGACCGGGCTTTCGTGATCGTCCCGATCCAGTCTCTGGCCGCGCAGTTCCTGCAGACGATGCAGGACTACCCGCCCAGCCAGACACCGGGCTCGTTCAATCTAAGCACCATCGAAGAGAAGCTGAAGGGCGGCCTCGGCAACTAACTTCACCTGCCGACAGAAGAGGCGACCGGGGCAGAGACTGCCCCGGCCCCCTCGGAGCAAATCCGACTTAGGAGAACGCCTGTGGTCAAAGCGTACCGGCTCCTTGCTGCAGTTGTGCTACAGATCGGCCTCTTGGCACCAGCCACCGCCTGGGCGGACGATCTGCCGTCGTGGAACGACGGCGCGGCCAAGACGGCCATTATCGATTTCGTCACCGGCGTCAGCGCCGAAGGTGGCGACGACTTTGTCCCGCCGGAGCAGCGCATCGCGGTCTTCGACAACGACGGGACCCTGTGGTCGGAGCAGCCGGTCTACTTCCAGTTTCTCTTCGCGATGGACCGGGCGCAGCAGTTGGCCGATGCCGATCCCGGCTGGGCGAAGACTCCCGCCCTGAAAGCCGCCGCGGCGGGCGACGTGAAAGCGGCTCTGGCCGGGGGCGAGGAAGCCCTGCTGGAAATCGTCGGCGCCACCCACTCCGGCATGACGGTGGAAGCCTTCACCAGCGAGGTGGCCGACTGGATCGCGCAGGCAAAGCATCCCCAGACCGGACGGCTCTACACCAAAATGATCTACCAGCCCATGCTGGAGGTGCTGGACTACCTGCGCGCCAACGATTTCGAGGTCTACATCGTCTCCGGCGGCGGCGTCGACTTCATGCGCGCCTTCGCCGAGCAGGCCTATGGCGTCCCGCCGGAGAACGTCATCGGCAGCATGGGCAAGGCGCGCTATGAAATCGTCGACGGTGTGCCGCAAGTGCTGAAGGATCCCGGGATCGCCTTCATCGACGACAAGGGCGGCAAGCCGGTGGGGATCGCGCGGAGCATCGGACGGCGGCCGGTCTTCGTCGGCGGCAACTCCGACGGCGACCTGGCCATGGCGCAATGGGCGACCGCCGGCGAAGGGCCGCGCTTTGCCCTCTTCGTGCACCACACGGACGCTGCGCGTGAGGTCGCCTATGACCGCGACAGCCACGTCGGCAAGTTCGACAAGGCCCTCGACGAGGCCCAGACCAAGGGCTGGACGCTGGTCGACATGGCAAAGGACTGGAAGGTCGTGTGGCCGGAATGATTCGATCCCTAGCCTTGGCCGCGGCGCTCTGCACCGCAATCTCCGCACCCGCCGCCGCCGCCGACTTCGTGCGCATCGAGGGCGGCACCTTCACCATGGGCTCGCAGGAGTTCTACCGCGAGGAAGGTCCGCCGCGGGAGGTCACCGTCGGTTCCTTCCTGATCTCGCGCACCGAGGTGACCAACGCCGACTTCGCCGCCTTTGTGAAGGCTACGGGTTACGTCACCATTGCCGAGCGCGGCCCCGACCCGGCGGAGCATCCGAACTGGCCGAAAGACCTGCTGGTGCCCGGCTCCATGGTCTTCTCCATGCCCGAGAAGGTCGCCGGCCGCGCGGACAACATGCAGTGGTGGTCCTACGTCCCCGGCGCCAATTGGCGCCACCCCGCTGGTCCCGGCAGCAGCATCGAGGGCAAGGAGGACCATCCGGTGGTGCAGGTCTCGCCGGAGGACGCGGCGGCCTATGCCGCCTGGGTGGGCGGCCGCCTGCCGACCGAAGCCGAGTGGGAATACGCGGCGCGCGGCGGCCTCGACCGGGCGACCTACACCTGGGGGGCCACCTATGACCCCCTGGATGGCTGGAAGGCGAACACCTGGCAGGGTGCCTTCCCGACCGACGACCGCATCGAGGACGGCTACCACGGCACCGCGCCCGCCGGCTCCTTTCCGGCCAACGGCTATGGCCTCTACGACATGGCCGGCAATGTCTGGGAGCACGTCGCCGACTGGTGGGTACCGGGACATCCGGAGATCAAGCAGACCGACCCCCAGGGCCCGCCGGAGGCTCTCGCCGCGAGGTTCTCGCCGCCGGAGATCGGAGCCCAGCACGTGGTGAAGGGCGGCTCCTGGCTCTGTGCGCCGAACTTCTGCCTGCGCTACCGCCCCGCGGCGCGCCAGCCGAGCGAACAGGAACTCGGCTCCAATCACATCGGCTTCCGCATCGTGAAGGACGTGGAATAAGAGACGGCCCGGAAACGGCCTCCCGTGCCGTTTCTGTGACCGCCCCCGACTTGGCCGGGCGCTCGGCGAACCCGCCGCGCAGCTTGGTCAACGCCTCACCGCGATAGCTTTTGCCGCGGCCAGCGCCGCCACATTGGGTCTGCTGGCGCTCTGGCTGCTCTTTCTCTCGGCGGCGCTCCGTAGCGCCCTCCTCTGCCTGGCGATCGCCGCACTTGGCGGGAAGTGCCAAGCAAACGGCGCGCAAAGCCAAACACAGGCCCGCTTCCGCCGCCTATCTCCACGGCGAAGTTCGGGACGCTACTCGGTTGCCCGGCACTCCCGCAAGCGGTGCGAAAAACGCCGCGTATCGCCCTCGCTCGGCCGGACCGGGTTGGGCAGGCGCGATACCCGACAAGGCCGCTTTCTCCGGCGAGGAACACCTCCCTTGAAAGCGAGCGGCACCGCGCCTGCAAAGAGGACGTTGCCGCGAGGATCTTCGAGCATGGTGTCCGACCGCCGTAACAGCTAACTGAGCCAACGACGAATGAAAATACTCTTAGCCGACGACCACTGGATCGTGCGCAGCGCCATGAGGCAGCTGTTGAGCCGCCTGGAACCGGCCTGTGAGGTCATCGAGGCCACGGACTTTCACCAGGTCTTGCGCCTCGTTGACGAACATCCTGACGTGGACCTTGCCTTGCTGGACCTTGTCATGCCGGGAATGAACCGGCTCAAGGGACTTATTGAATTGCGTCACGACAAACCGGCGATGCCGCTGGTCGTCATCTCAGCGCTCGAAGATCGCCGGATCATCCGGCGCTGCATGTCGGCCGGTGTCACGGGATATATTCCGAAGTCGGCGCCCAGCCAGGAGGTCGAATCAATGCTGCAGACGGTCCTCGACGGCGGCGTTGCCTTTCCGCCGCGTTTGCTCGCCCCGGGTCACCCGGCCGACCAGGCACTGATCGGGGGGATGGCCCCCGCAAGGCCCCTGGGCGAGGCACTTCGGGGTCTTACTCCTCGACAACGCCAGGTCTTCAAGTGCCTAGGGCAGGGCATGACGAACCTGGAGATCAGCCGCTCCCTCGGCATTTCTCCACATACGGTGAGAGCCCATAGCGCGGCAATCGTCCAGCGCCTGGGTGTCGGGAACAGGACCCAGGTCGCCCTCAACGCCGCCATGTTGCTGGCCGAAACGGAAACGCTTTAGACCAGTGGCACTGAGGCCAGCCCGCGGCTGGCGCCAGCGGTGGCCTCAGTGCTTGGCGAGCACGCCGCGCAGCTTGGTGAAGATCTCGTCGATATGACTGTCCTCGCAGACCAGCGGCGGCGAGACCAAGGCGCTGTCGCCGGTCATCTTCACCATGCAGCCGGCATCGTAGAGTTCCTGCATCACTTCCAGGCCGCGCACACCCGGCTTGCCCTTCGGCGCCAGATCGACACCGCCGATCATGCCGTAGCCGCGGATGTCGGTGACCACCGAAAGATCCTTCAGCGAATAGAGCGCGTCCAGGAACTTCGGGGTCATCTTCTCGGCGCGCTCCACCAGCTTCTCTTCCTCGAAGATGTTGCGGGTGGCGATCGCCGCCGCCGAAGCGACCGGACAACCGGAATAGGTATAGCCGTGGAACAGCTCGATGGCGTTTTCCGGCGCCGCGTCCATGAGGGTCTGGTGGATCTTGTCGTTGACGGCCACCGCGCCCATGGGCACGACGCCGTTGGTCAGGGCCTTGGCCATGGTCACCATGTCGGGGACCACGCCGAAGCTGTCGGCGCCGAACTGCTTGCCGGTCCGCCCGAAGCCGCAGATGACCTCGTCAAAGATCAGCAGGATGCCGTGCTCGTCGCAGATCTCGCGCAGGCGCTGCAGGTAGCCCTTGGGCGGAATGAGCACGCCGGTGGAGCCGGCGATGGGCTCGACGATGCAGCAGGCGATGGAGTCCGCGCCATGCAGATCGACGAAGCGCTGCAGGTCGTCGGCCAGCTCGGCGCCGGTCTCCGGCTGCCCCACGGTGAACTTGTGCTCCGGCAGATGGGTGTGGCGCAGATGGCAGGCGCCGGGCAGGCCCAGGCCGAAGGCCTTCTTGTTGTTGACCATGCCGGCGACGGTGAGGCCGCCGAAGTTGACGCCGTGGTAGGCGCGCTCGCGCCCGACCAGCCGCAGGCGCTGCCCCTCGCCCTTGGCCTTGTGGTAGGCCAGGGCAATCTTCAGCGCCGTCTCCACGGCTTCGGAGCCGGAGTTGGAGAAGAACACATGGTCGAGGTCGGCCGGCGTCACGGCGGCAAGGCGCCGCGCCAGCTCGAAGGACGCCGGATGCCCGAACTGGAAGGGCGGCACGTAGTCCATCTTGGTCAGGGCTTCGTTCACCGCCTCGGCGATCTCGCGGCGGCCGTGGCCGGCGGCGACACAGAACAGGCCCGCCGAGCCGTCGATGACCTGGTCGCCGTGGTCGGTGGTGAAGTACATGCCCTGGGCGGCCGTCAGGATGCGCGGGTTCGCCTTGAAGTGGCGGTTCGCCGTGAAGGGCATCCAATGCTGTTCGAGCGAGTTGGGAATCGGCGGGATGAAGTTCATCGACCCATCTTTCCTGCGGTTTATGGCGAGTTGATACGAAATCTTAGCGGTCAGTCTAGCCCTCCCTCAGGAAGGCGGGCTAGACCCAATCGGCGGGCATCCGTGAGGCCAGGGAGCCCCTCCCCGGCCCCCTTTTCTAGAAACCGAGGGCCTCTTCGGCCGGCACGTAGTCCAGGCCGTGGGCGTCGGCCACGGCCTTGTAGGTCACCTTGCCGCCTGCCACGTTCAGGCCCGCCTTCAGGTGCGGATCGTCGGCCAGGGCCTTGCGGTGGCCCTTGTCGGCCAGGGCCAGGGCAAACGGCAGGGTGGCGTTGTTGAGGGCAATGGTCGAGGTGCGGGCCACGGCGCCGGGCATGTTGGTCACGCAGTAGTGGACCGCGCCCTCTTCGATGTAGGTCGGGTCGGAATGGGTGGTGCCATGCGACGTCTCGAAGCAGCCGCCCTGGTCGATGGCGATGTCGACCAGGGCCGAGCCCGGGCGCATCTGGCGGACCATCTCGCGGGTCACCAGCTTGGGCGCCGCGGCGCCCGGCACCAGCACGGCGCCGATCACCAAGTCCGCGTCGATGACATGGCGCTCGATGGCATCGACGGTCGAATAGATGGTGTTCAGCATCGGGCCGAACTGCAGGTCCAGTTCGTAGAGGCGTTCCAGGGAGCGGTCGATCACCGTCACGTGGGCCTCCATGCCCATGGCCATGCGCGCCGCATTGGTGCCGGAGACGCCGCCGCCGATGATGACGACCCTGGCGGCCGCCACGCCCGGCACGCCGCCCAGCAGCATCCCGGAGCCGCCTTGTTCTTTCTCCAGGCAGTGCGCGCCGACCTGCACCGACATGCGCCCGGCCACTTCGCTCATGGGCGCCAGCAGCGGCAGGCCGCCGCGCGCGTTGGTCACGGTCTCGTAGGCCACGGCGATGCAGCCGGAATTGATCAGGCCCTTCGTCTGCTCCAGGTCGGGCGCCAGGTGCAGGTAGGTGAAGAGCAGCTGGCCCTCGCGCAGCCGCGCGTATTCGGCCGGCTGCGGTTCCTTCACCTTCACGATCATCTCGGCCTTGGCGAAAACGCTTTCCGCGTCCGGCGCGACCTCGGCGCCGGCGGCCTTGTAGTCGGCGTCGGTGAAACCGATTCCCTCACCCGCCTTGGTCTCGACCATGACTTTGTGGCCGTGATGAACCAGCTCGCGGACCGAGGACGGCACCAGGCCCACCCGGTATTCGTGGTTCTTCACTTCCTTTGGCACGCCGACCAGCATTTGGCTTGTCCTCTCCGGCTTGGCGGCCCGGCATGGTGCCAAGCCCGCGAACTCATATCACTGAAGCGCCGGCGCGGCCCCTCGCCGCCCGGCGCAGACTGCAGCCTAGGCGGTTCATTGGTATGCTTCCAGTGCCAGTTTTTCTCAGGGAGTGAGGCCAGAGGCCAGCGCGACCACCCAGCCGATCAGTCGGCCAGCAGGGTCTCGTGCAGGGCGTTCCAGCTCTGCTGGTCCGGGGCCATGAGCAGGCCGAGGTCGCGGTAGCGGGGGGCGGTGTAGGCCGTGCCGTCGAAGCAGAGCGCCGTGCCGCCGGCCTCACGGTGCAGCAGGGTGCCGGGGACGTGGTCCCAGGGCATCAGCCGGGTGAAGAGAGAGAAATGGATATCCCCCGCGGCCAGGCGCAGGTATTCCGCCCCGGCGCAGCGCAGGGACTTCACCGCCATCACGCGGCTGCGGCGCTGCTCGACCTTGCGCGCCAGTTCGCGCGGCGCGTAGCTGGAGGCATGCAGGCTGCCGGTCATGCGCGCGGGCGCATCCGGGGTGGCGACTTGCAGGCGCTTGCCGTTCATCCAGGCCCCGCCGCCGCGCTCGGCGACGCCGAAGCGCCCGCTGACGGGCTCCAGGATCCAGGCGGCCTGGCTCTCGCCGTTCTGCACCAGGGCGACCATGATGGCGAAGGTCGGGCGGCCATGGGCGAAGTTACGGGTGCCGTCGATAGGGTCGATGATCCAGACCGGCGCGTCACTGGTCAGTTGATCCATCAGCGAGGGATCGGCGTGCACGCCCTCCTCGCCGACCACCAGGGAGCCGGGCAGCAGATCCTGCAGGCGGGCGGTCAGCAGCTGCTCTACCGCGACGTCGACCACGGTGACCAGCTCGCCGGCGACCTTCTCTTCGATCTCGTGCGCCGCGAGCGCCTGGAAACGGGGCAGCACATCCGCCGCGGCGATTTCCTCGATGAGCGCGGAGACTTTGGCGATATCGATCAAGCGGACCTCAGGATCAGGACTCGGGGAATGCGGGACAGAAGATAACTCGCGGGCGGGGCTAAAGAAAATGCGCAAGCGCAGAAGGAAAAAGGGCCGCGGCGATGCCGCGGCCCTTAATCCGGTACTCTTGGCCAGTGGCCGTGAGCGAAACAGGCTTAGAAGCCCATGCCGCCCATGCCACCCATGCCGCCCATGCCACCCATGTCCGGAGCAGCGGCACCGCCGTCCTTCTTCTCGGGGGAATCGGCGACCATGGCCTCGGTCGTGATCAGCAGACCGGCGATCGACGCGGCGTCCTGCAGCGCGGTACGCACGACCTTGGTCGGGTCGATGATACCGGCCTTGAACATGTTCACGTACTTGCCGTTCTGAGCGTCGAAGCCGATCGCGGCGTCCTTGGCGTCGTTGATCTTGCCAACGACGATGGAACCTTCGTGGCCGGCGTTCTCAGCGATCTGGCGGATCGGGGCCTGCAACGCACGGGCCACGATCTCGATGCCGACGCGCTGGTCGTCGTTGACGCCTTCCAGCTTGCTCAGAACCTTGGAGGCATTCAGCAGAGCCGTGCCGCCGCCGATGACGATGCCTTCCTCGACCGCGGCGCGGGTGGCGTTCATCGCGTCTTCGACGCGATCCTTACGCTCCTTCACCTCGACCTCGGTGGCGCCGCCGACGCGCAGGACGGCAACACCGCCGGCCAACTTGGCAAGACGCTCCTGCAGCTTCTCACGGTCGTAGTCCGAGGTGGTCTCCTCGGCCTGCGCGCGGATCTGCGAACAGCGGCCCGTGATTTCCTTCTTCTTGCCGGCGCCGTCGATGACGGTGGTCTCTTCCTTGGTGATAACCACGCGCTTGGCCGAACCCAGCATGTCGAGGGTCGCGGTCTCGAGCTTGATGCCGAGATCCTCGGAGATCACCTGACCGCCGGTGAGGATCGCGATGTCCTCCAGCATGGCCTTGCGGCGATCGCCGAAGCCCGGCGCCTTCACGGCGGCGACCTTCAGGCCACCCCGCAGCTTGTTCACCACCAGGGTCGCCAGGGCTTCGCCCTCGACGTCCTCGGCAATGATCAGCAGCGGACGGCTGGACTGCACGACGGCTTCCAGCAGCGGCAGCATGGGCTGCAGGCCGGAGAGCTTCTTCTCGTGGAGCAGGATGTAGGGGTTCTCCATCTCGCAGACCATCTTGTCCGCGTTGGTGATGAAGTACGGCGAGAGATAGCCGCGATCGAACTGCATGCCCTCGACCACGTCCAGCTCGGTCTCGAGAGACTTCGCCTCTTCCACCGTGATGACGCCTTCCTTGCCGACCCGCTCCATGGCTTCGGCGATCATCGAGCCGATTTCGGCCTCGCCGTTGGCGGAGATGGTGCCGACCTGGGCGACTTCGCCGGTGGTCGAAATCTTCTTCGACTTCTTCTGCAGCTCGGCAACCACGGCCTCGACGGCCAGGTCCACGCCACGCTTCAGGTCCATCGGGTTCATGCCGGCGGCAACCGCCTTGGCGCCCTCGCGCACGATCGACTGCGCCAGAACGGTCGCCGTGGTCGTGCCGTCACCGGCAATGTCGTTGGTCTTGGAGGCAACTTCGCGCACCATCTGTGCGCCCATGTTTTCGAACTTGTCGGACAGTTCGATTTCCTTGGCCACCGTGACACCGTCCTTGGTGGTGCGCGGGGCACCGAAGGACTTGTCGATCACCACGTTGCGGCCCTTGGGGCCGAGGGTGACTTTCACGGCGTCGGCCAGAATGTCGACGCCCCGCAGCATACGCGTACGGGCATCGGCGCCAAACTTAACGTCTTTCGCAGCCATATCTGGTTCTCTTCCTTATTGCATAACGCCCATGATGTCGGACTCGCGCATGATCAACATGGTCTTGCCGTCCAACTTCACTTCCGTCCCGGACCACTTGCCGTAAAGGACCTTGTCGCCCTTTTTGACGTCCAGAGCATTCAGCTTGCCGTCGTCGCCACGGGTACCGGGACCCACGGCAATGACCTTGCCTTGCATAGGCTTTTCTTTAGCCGTGTCGGGAATGATGATGCCGCCGGCGGTCTTCTGCTCTTCTTCCAGCGGTTCCACCACGACACGATCATGCAGCGGCCTGAATTTCATGGAACTTTACCCTGTTTGATGTGTGTGTAGATTGGCGCGGGGCCCGTAAATGGCCAGATCAGCCCGCCAGGAAACCCCTGCCTGCTCGTCTCGGTTAGCACTCAACGGTCGTGAGTGCTAGCGAGCATATAAAAGTCGGGAGCGGCGGAGTCAACCGCCGGAGGCCAAGTTCCTGTCCCGCACCGGGGATTCGGCGGGAGATTTAGCGATCTGGGCGGCCAGAATCTCGCCGTTTTCAACGCAAGAGCCGAATTTCTTAAGAAACCGCTCCAAGTCACGCGGGGCCAGTTTCACGTCCACCTCGGTGGCCAGCCCTTCGTCGCGGCGGGCGATCACCTCGCCATGGTCGTAGAGCCAGCCGAGGGCCGCGCCCTCCTCCAGCTTCAGGTCGATGGTCACCTGGCGGCGCTGCGCCGAGAGCCGCCGGTCGATCAGCGCCAGGACATCGTCACAGCCCGCGCCGGTCAGGGCCGAGCAGAGCACGCTCTCGGCCTGCCCTTCCAGCCGCTGGCTCAGGTGGCCCCGTTCGGCCGGTGCCAGCAGGTCCGCCTTGTTCAGCACTTCCAGCACATGGCCGGCGCTCTCGTCGATGCCGAGGTCGGCCAGAACCGCCTGGACGTCGGCCTGCTGGGCCAGGCTGTCCGGGTGGGAGACGTCGCGCACGTGCAGGATGACGTCGGCCTCGATCACCTCCTCCAGGGTGGCGCGGAAGGCGGCCACCAGGTCGGTCGGCAGGTCGGAGATGAAGCCGACCGTGTCGGAGAGGATGATGTTCTGGCCGGACGGCAGGACGACCCGCCGCATGGTCGGGTCCAGGGTGGCGAAGAGCTGATCGCGGGCCAGCACCTTGGCCTCGGTCAGCCGGTTGAACAGCGTCGATTTGCCGGCGTTGGTGTAGCCGACCAGCGCTACCACCGGGTAGGGGACGCGCTGGCGCGCCCCGCGGTGCAGGGTCCGGGTGCGCTGCACCTGAACCAGCTCTTTCTTCAGGCGGGCGATGCGATCGGTGATCAGGCGGCGGTCGATTTCCAGCTGGCTTTCACCGGGGCCGCCCATGAAGCCGGCACCGCCACGCTGGCGCTCCAGGTGGGTCCAGGATCGCACCAGGCGGGATTTCTGATAGGTCAGGGCCGCCAGCTCGACCTGCAGCTTGCCTTCCTTGGTGCGCGCCCGCTCCCCGAAAATCTCCAGGATCAGGCCCGTCCGGTCGATGACCTTGCAGTCCCAGGCCCGCTCCAGGTTGCGCTGCTGGACCGGCGTCAGCGCGGCATCGACCACGACGACCGTGATCTCCATCAGGCGGATGTCCTCGGCCAGCCGTTCCACGGCGCCACCGCGGATCAGCGTGCTCGGGCGCGCCTGTTTGACCGGCACGACCTCGCTGGCGGCGACTTCCAGATTGATGGCCGCCGTCAGACCGACAGCCTCCTCCAAGCGCGCGGCGGGCGCGCGCAGTCCGGGCTGCATCATGTCGGGGTGCACAACGAGGGCACGGTCGGTCATAGGGATCGGCGGCGCCGGGCGCCGCCCCTCTCATTCAGGCTTTTTTGCTTCAGGGCGAGCTTGCCTGCAAAGACAGCCTTGGTCACGACCGTGCCGATTTTCAGCCCTCGGCCGCTTCTTCTTCCTTGCTGGGATCGAAGAGCTGAACCGGAGTCGCGGGCATCACGGTCGAAATGGCGTGCTTGTAGACGAGCTGCGAATGTGCATCGCGCCGCAGAAGAACAGAGAAATTATCAAACCAAGTAACAATACCCTGCAGCTTGACGCCGTTGACCAGAAAGACTGTCACAGGGACTTTGTTCTTCCGAATGTGATTGAGAAATACGTCCTGCACACTTTGATTTTTTTCAGCGGCCATTTTCGCACCTTGTTCTTGTTCTTAACGACGGTCGTCTGTGTTTATTCTGGCCTTGCAGCCCATTACTTCAGGTCTTCTGCAGTGCAGTTGCCCCATCAGGCCTGCGGCGCGCCCAAGCGCGAGCCCAGACAGCCCTTCCTAACACGGCTTTTGGGAAATGAAAAACCATCCTGTCGGGGTAGACCAAGCGGTGATTTTAGTTACGAGAAGTCACTTATTTGCTGTTCAACCTTGCCGATTTCAAGGGCCGAGAGGGTGAGTTGCGCAAAGGATTTGCAGTCGCTCACGTGGTAGGCGAGAGGCAGGTTTCCGAACTCCCCTTCCGCCGGCGGTTCGGGGCGGACCAGCACGGCGGTGCAGCCGCTGTTCCCGGCGCAGAGAATATCGATGTCGGTGTCGCCGACGAACCAGACCTCCGGCCCGGCGTCGATGCCGCTGCCGGCCAGGGCGAAGTCGACGACCTCGGGCGACGGCTTGTCCTTGGCGGCGTCCGCCGCGCCCACCAGGGGCCCGAAGTAGCGATCCCATCCCAGCTCGGCGGCCTCCAGGCGCAGCAGGCGCCCGCGCTTGTTGCTGACCACGCCGAGCAGCAGGTCCTCGGCCGACGCCAGGGACTGCAGCATCTCGGCCGCGCCGGGCAAGGCCCGCAGCTGCTCCAGGTGATCGGCCTCGTAGGTGCGGTAGAAGACCTCTGTCGCCTCGTCCGCCCGCGCACCGAAGAGCTCGGGAAAGCTGTCGCGGGCCGACTTACGGACGTTCCGGCGCGTTTCCTCCAGGGTCCAGGGGCGCCGGCCCAAGGCCTCGAAGGTGGCGGTCATCGCGTGGTGGATCACTGCCCAGCTGTCGACCAGGGTGTTGTCCCAGTCGAAGAGAATGGCTTTCGGGGATGGCACGGTCATGCCGTCTGCTTCAGGCTCTGCATGTAGTCGATGTAGTGCTGGCGCAGCTTGCCGGTCAGGATCCCCGGGTGGCCGTTGCCGATCGGCTGGCCGTCCAGCTCGGTGATCGGCAGCACCAGGGAGGTGCTGGAGGTCAGGAAGGCTTCCTTCGCCGCCTTGGCCTCCTCCACCGAGAAGGCCCGCTCTTCCAGGTCGTAACCCTCGGTCCGGATCAGGTTCAGCAGGGTGTGCCGGGTGATGCCGCCGAGGATCGAATGGGTGGCGTCGCGGGTCACGACCTTGTTGTCCTGGGTCACGATCCAGGCGTTGGTCGAGGTGCCCTCGGTCACCATGCCGTCCTTATCGACCTGCCAGGCCTCGTAGGCCCCCGCCTCCACCGCGGCCTGCTTGCCGAGGATGTTCGGCAGCAGCGAGACCGACTTGATGTCGCAGCGGTCCCAGCGCTGGTCGGCCACGGTGATGACCTTCAGCCCCTCTTCCAGCAGTTGCTTGCTGTGCGGCTTGGTCTGGCGCGTGGTCATCACCAGTGCCGGCCGGGCGCCCTTGGGAAACTTGTGGTCGCGCGGCGCCACGCCACGTGTCACCTGCATGTAGAGGAATCCGTTGGAAAGGCCGTTGCGGCGCATCAGCTCGCGCGACACCAGCTTCAGGGCCGGGCGCGTCATCGGCTCCTCGATGCGCAGTTCGCTCAGCGAGCGGTCGAGGCGGTCGAGATGCAGGTCCTCGTCCACCAGGATGCCGTTGAAGACCGGCACCACTTCGTAGACGCCGTCGGCGAACTGGTAGCCGCGGTCCTCGATGTGTACGGCGGCTTCACGATGCGGCACGTAGCGGCCGTTGACGTAGGCTTGACGAGGCATCCGCAGCCTCTCCTTTCGATACATATAAACCCACCAGCCGGATTCTCCGGCCGCGATCCTAGAAAAACTCGAGCTTCACGGCAAAGAGCTTCTCGACCTTCTTCACCGTTTCGGAGCGGGCGAAAATCACCACCAGATCGTTCGGCCGCGTGACGGTGTCGCCGCGCGGGATGATGACCTCGTCGCCGCGCACGATGGCGCCGACGATGACTCCGTTGGGCAGGCGCGCATCGCGGATCGGCACGCCGACCAGGCTGGAGGTCTCCAAGGCCTCCGCCTCGATCACCTCGCCGAAATCCTCGCTCAGGGAGTGGACCGAACGAATGCGCCCGCGGCGCACGTGCTGCAGAATCTTGGAGACCGTGATCGCGCGCGGACTGACCACGGTGTCGATGCCGAGGGTGCCGACCAGCGGGCCGTAGGAAGTCTTGTTGATCAGCGTGACGGCGCGCTTGCAGCCGTAGCGCTTGGCCAGCAGCGAGGTGAGGATGTTCACCTCGTCGTCGTTGGAGACGGCGATGACCGTCTCGGCGATGGCGGCGTTGGCCTCGTCCAGGATCTCGGTGTCGAGGGCGTCGCCGTGGATCACCACCGTGCGCTGCAGGGCCTGGGCCACGGTCTCGGCACGGCGCTTGTCGACCTCGATCACCTTGAGGTTCACCTGGGGGTGGTTCTTTTCCACGGCGGTGGCGAGGTTCAGGCCGATGTTGCCGCCACCGACGATGATCACCCGGCGGGCTTCCTTTTCCTCATGGCCGAAGGCCGCCATGGTGCGCGCCAGGTGGCTGGTATCGGCCACCAGGTAGACGTCATCGCCGGCCCGCATGTCGTCGTCCGGCGTCGGCACGAAGCCTTTGCCGTCGCGCGAAATGCCGATGACCACGATGTGCAGATCGGGAAACAGCGCCGTGAGCTGACGCAGCGGCGTGTTGATGACCGGCGTTTCCTCGCTGCAGTGCAGGCCGATGAGACTGACCTTGCCATCGGCCAGGGGCTGCACGTCGAAGGCGCCGGGCAGCTGAAGGCGCCGCTCGATGGCGCGCGCCACCTCGATCTCCGGCGAGATGATCACGTCGATGGGCATGTTGTCGCGGCTGAAGAGGTCCGACCACATGGGCTCCAGGTAGCTCTGATGGCGCACCCGGGCGATCTTGGTCGGGACTTCGAAGATCGAATGGCAGATCTGGCAGGCCACCATGTTCACTTCGTCGGCGTAGGTCACGGCGATGACCATCTCGGCATCGGCGGCGCCGGCGCTTTCCAGCACGTCCGGGTGGGAGGCGAAGCCGACCAGGCCCTTCACATCCAGGGAATCGGTGATCTTCTCGATCAGCTCCCGGGACTGGTCGATGACCGTCACGTCGGCGTTTTCGCTCGACAGGTAGCGTGCGATGTTGAAGCCGACCTGGCCGGCACCGCAGATAATGACCTTCATGCTCTAGTTAGCTCCGCTGTCGCTCATTCACGCGCGTTCGACCGTGCCGACGCCCAGAGAGCGCAGCTTGCGGTGCAGGGCCGAGCGTTCCATGCCTACGAAAGTGGCGGTACGGGAAATGTTGCCGCCGAAACGCATGACCTGGGCTTCCAGGTACTTGCGCTCGAAAACCTCGCGGGCTTCGCGCAGCGGCAGGGACATGATCTCCTCGCCCGTTTCGCCCGGCAGGGAGGCGGGCGAGGAAGCGCCGATCTCCGGCGGCAGCATGTCCGGGCGCACCGCGTCCTGCGGGCGCCCCGGCGCCATGATCAGAACCCATTCGATGACGTTGCGCAGCTGGCGCACGTTGCCCGGCCATTCGTAGGCCCGCAAGGCCGCCAGGGCGTCGTCGCTCAGATCGCGCGGCGGCAGGCCGGCGTTCTCGGCGGCCCGCTCCATGAAATAGGCGACCAGTCCCGGAATGTCCTCGCGCCGCTCGCGCAGCGCCGGCACCTCGATCGGCACCACGTTCAGCCGGTAGAACAGGTCCTCGCGGAACTGGCCCCCGGCGATCAGCGACGGCAGGTCCCGGTTGGTCGCGGCGATGACGCGCACGTCGACGGCAATGCGGTTGTTGCCGCCGACCCTTTGGAAGGTCTGTTCCTGCAGGACACGCACGATCTTGCCCTGTGTCTCCAGCGGCATGTCGGCGACTTCGTCCAGGAACAGGGTGCCGCCATGGGCGCGCTCGAAAGTGCCGATCTTGCCGGCGCTGTCGCCCTCGTCCTGATCCGGCTCGATGCCGAAGAGTTCGGGCTCCAGCCGGTCCGGGTGCATGGTCGCGCAGTTAAGCGCCACGAAGGGCTCCACCGCCCGGTGCGAACAGGCATGCAGCTGGCGGGCGACCACTTCCTTGCCCGCGCCGGCCGGTCCGGTGATCAGCACGCGGCTGCCGGTCGGCGCCACCTTGCGAATGGCTTGGCTGACCTGTTGGAACCATGCGGAGGAACCGATCAGGTCTTCCGACTGTCCGACGCGCAGGCGCAATTCCTCGTTCTCGCTGCGCAGCCGCGCGGCCTCGATCGCGCGCTGCACGATCAGCAGCAGACGATCGGATTTGAACGGCTTTTCGATGAAGTCGTAGGCGCCCAGCTTGATGGCGTTGACCGCCGTCTCGATGTTGCCGTGGCCGGAAATCATGACCACCGGCACCGTCGGATACTCGCGTTTGATGACGCTAAGTATCTCCATGCCGTCCAGCGTCGAGTTGTGCAGCCAGATGTCGAGAATAACGAGATTGGGGCGGCGTTGGCGCAGCAACTCCAGGGCGGTGTCGCTGTCCCCCGCATCGCGTGTTGCGTAGCCCTCATCCTCCAGGATGCCGGTAATCAGCATACGGATGTCGACTTCGTCGTCGACGATGAGAATTTCGTCACCCATGTCCCGCAGCTCTTTCCACAGTCGGCGCCTCGGCTCCGTTTTCGAGTTGCCCGGTGCCGCTATCCGTCACGTCTTCACGCAAGGGGAAAACCAGACTGACGATCGCGCCGTCTTCCTCTCCGTCGCGGAGAAGCAAGTTGCCACCGTGATCCTCCATGATCTTCTTCACAATTGCGAGCCCAAGTCCAGTACCCCGCTCACGTGTGGTGACATAGGGCTCGGTCAGGCGGTTGCGGTCGGTCTTGGGCAGCCCTCTGCCGTTGTCGGCGATCTGGATAATGCAATGTCCGTCATCGGTCTTGAGCGTCACGACGACGGCGCCCTGCGGCGCCTTGTCCCCCTCCAGGCCGTGACGCCCCTCGATCGATTCGATGGCGTTCTTGATCAGGTTGGTGATCGCCTGGCCGACCTGACGGCCGTCGCAGGCGAGCACGATGCCGCTTTCCGGCGGCGTGTAGCTGAAGCGCACGTCCTGGCGCGCCGTGCGCTGCAGGAAAACCGCCTCTTCGACCAGCTTCCCGATGTCTTCCTTGCGCATGTCCGGTGCCGGCATCCGCGCGAAGGCGGAGAATTCGTCGACCATGCGGCCGATGTCGCCGACATGGCGCACGATGGTGTCGGTACAGATCTGGAACGTTTCGGGGTCACTGGTGATCTGCCCGACGTATTTGCGCTTCAGCCGTTCCGCCGCCAGCTGAATCGGTGTCAGGGGGTTTTTGATTTCGTGGGCGATGCGGCGCGCGATGTCGGACCAGGCCGCCTTCCGCTGGGCCGCCAGCAACTGGGTGATCTCGTCGAAGGTGACGACAAAGCCCATAATCGCGCCATTCTCGAGTTCGGTCGATATACGCAAAAGAAGTACGCGTTCGGAGCCGCTGGAATCGGGCAAGGCGATTTGCTGCTCGGCCAGTTTCTTGGGGCGCTTGCGGGCACGCTCCAGAAGGTCGCCGGCTTCCGGCATGACTTCGTTGAGCGTGCGGCCGCGCATGGCGCTGGATTTCTTGCCGAGGAAATCGCAGGCCAGGCGGTTGGCCAGATTGATGCGCCCGGCTTCATCGAGGCCGATGACCCCGGCGGAGACACCGCCCAGCACCGCCTCGATGAAGCGGTTGCGGTAGTCGAGCTCTTCGTTGGCCTCCAGCAGCGCTTCCTGCTGGCGCTCCAACTGCCCGGTCATCTTGTTGAAGGCGCGCGACAGGTTGCCGATCTCGTCGCGCCGCGGCGGACCCTGCACCCTTGCCCTCAGATCCCCCTTGCCGACGCGTTCGGCGGTGGCGATCAGGCTGCCGATGGGGCCGGTCAGCTGGTTGGCGAAGGCCAGGCCGATCCACACCGCCACCAGCAGCAGCAACAGGGCCACGACCAGGAAGATCAGCGCGAAGGTGATCTGCAGGCTGAAGCGGTTGCCCTCCAGGTCTTCGTAACGCTGCACCGCCCAACGGGTGCTCTCCATGTGGCCGAGCACGCGGGCATCGACCAGGCGCCCGACATAGAGAAAGGCGTCTGCGGCCAGGTCGAGGCGCACCAGGGCGCGCACCCGGTCCTCTTCCTCCGAGGTCATGATGGCCATGCCCTCGACTTTCGCGCGTTCGAAGGCCCACTCCGGAATTTCCGGGTTGAAGGCCAGCAAGAAGCTGGAGGAACGCGCCAGCATTCGCCCGGAGCTGTCGTAGACCGCCGCTTCCGTCAGGTAGCGCTGGTTCGCCTGGCGGGTCATCACGTTGTTGAACAGCGCGGGGTTGTAGACCAGCGAGGGGCCGCCCCGGTTCAGCACCTGGGCGATGGCCAGGGCGTCGGCGGCGATCGCCTGCTGATGCTCGTCCAGATAGGCGGCGGCGACGGCGCGGGAGTTCTTGATGGCGACCGACACCCGCTCGCTGAACCAGAACTCCAGTCCCAGGTCGAACATGATCACCGAGAAGGCGGCCACCAGAATGGTCGGCGCCACCGCGACAACGGAGAAAAGCGCCACCAGCCGGCCGTGCAGGCGCGAGCCCGCCCTGCCCTTCTTACGCTCGATCCAGAGGATCGCCAGGCGCCGCGTGATCAGCGCGGTCAGGCCGAGAATGATGACCAGGTCGGCCAGGAGCAGCAGCAGGATGTGCCCGGTATCGGCGCTGGCCGAGAGGTTGCCGGTCATGGCGACGAAGGTCGCGATGCCGCTCGACAGGCCGCCGACCAGCAGGATCAGCGCCACCGTGCGCTCGAACTTGATGCGTCTCAGCCATTCCAGCAGACGGCTGAACCGAGGGCGCGCCGTCTCGGCTTCCGCCGGCTCCGCCCCCGGTTGGGTTTCACCGCCTCCGGGGGCCGTGATCTCACCGGTCTGTTGTAAATTTGCCACAGGCTATTTAAGGCCGCGAATCACCTGGATGTCCAGGTCCCGAATCTTTTTCCGTAAAGTATTTCGGTTCAGACCCAGCAGCTTCGCCGCGCGGATCTGATTTCCCCTTGTGGCTGAAAGCGATAGCTCGATCAAGGGGCGTTCGACCTCGCGCAGCACCCGGTCGTAGAGACCCGACGCCGGCAGGCCGTCTTCATGCGCGGCGAAGTAGGCGCGCAGATGTTGCTCGACGGCACCGCCCAGCGACTCGGCCGGCGGGGCGGCGGCCGCCCGTTCCGCCGCCTTGCCTTCGCTGAGTTCGCTGTCGATCACGCCGCGGTCGATGGTCTCCTGGCTGTAGAGCACCGCCAGGCGGCGCACCAGGTTTTCCAACTCGCGCACGTTGCCGGGCCAGTGGTAGGCCTTCAGGGCCTCCATGGCTTCGGGATCGATCGACTTGCCGGCCAGGCCCTCGTCCTGGGCTTCGGTGAAGAAGTGGCGCACCAGTTCGGGAATGTCCTCGCTGCGCTCACGCAGGGGCGGCAGGCGGATGGGGACCACGCTGAGGCGGTAGTAGAGGTCTTCGCGGAACAGCCCCTGGCGCACCATCTGGCGCAGGTCGCGGTGCGTCGCCGCGATGATGCGGACGTCGGCACGGATCGGCGTGCGCCCGCCGACGGTGGTGTACTCGCCCTCCTGCAGCACGCGGAGCAGCCGGGTCTGCGCCTCCAGCGGCATGTCGCCGATCTCGTCGAGGAACAGGGTGCCGCCGGCGGCCTGCTCGAAGCGGCCGGAGGAGCGGACGGTGGCGCCGGTGAAGGCGCCCTTCTCGTGGCCGAAGAGTTCGCTCTCGATCAGTTCGCGCGGGATCGCGGCCATGTTGACCGCCACGAAGGTGCCGCGCCGGCGCTTGCCGTAGTCGTGCAACGCGCGGGCCACCAGTTCCTTGCCGGTGCCGGACTCGCCATAGATCATCACCGTCAGGTCGGTGGGCATGAGGCGCGCCAGAACGCGGTAGATTTCCTGCATGGCCTGGGAACGGCCGATCAGCGGCAGCTGCTCCTCGCCGTCTTCCGCCTCGGCCTTCGCCCTGCCTTCGGAATCCGCCGGCTCCGAGAGCGCGCGGTCGACCACGGAGATCAGCTCGCGCAGGTCGAAGGGCTTGGGCAGGTATTCGAAAGCGCCGCGCTCGGTGGCCTTCACCGCCGTCAGCAGGGTGTTCTGCGCCGACATCACCAGGATGCGCAGGTTGGGGCGCAGCTTCTTGATGCGCGGAATGAGGTCCAGGCCGTTCTCGTCGGGCATGACCACGTCGGTGATGACCAGGTCGCCCTCGCCGTCCTTGACCCACTGCCACAACGTGGCGGCGTTGCCGGTGGTCCGCACCACGTGGCCCTGGCGCCCCAGGGCCTGGGTCAGGACCGTGCGGATCGCGCGGTCGTCATCGGCGACCAGAATGGTCTCGCCGCTCATGCCTCATCCTCATTGCCGCTGGCGTCATTCCCGCCACCCGACTCGCGGGGCACCATGGGCAGCATCAGCCGGAACAGGGTGCGCCGCGGCTGGCTGTCGAATTCAATGACGCCGCCGTGGTCGTCGATGATCTTCGCGACCAGCGCCAGGCCCAGCCCGCTGCCCCCCGCCTTGGTGCTGACGAAGGGGTCGAAGAGATGCGGCTGAATGTCTTCCGGAATGCCCGGCCCGTTGTCCTGGATGATGACCTGAAGCGGCAGGTCGACGCGGCTGCCGCTGCCCGGAATGGCCAGCCGCACGCCCTGTTGGTAACGGGTCGAGAGGGTGATTTCCCCGCCCTCCTTCGGCACCGCCTCGGCGGCGTTCTTCACCAGGTTGAGGATCGCCTGGATCAACAGGTCGCGGTTGCCGTAGACCGGCGGCAGCGAAGGGTCGTAGCTCTCGATGAAATGGATGTGGCGGGCGAAACCGTTCTCCGCCAGCCGGCGCACGCGCTCCAGCACCACGTGGATGTTGACCGGCTCTCGCGCCAGCGGCTGCTTGTCGGAGAACATCTCCATGCGGTCGACCAGGGCCACGATGCGGTCGGCTTCCTCGCAGATCAAGCGGGTCAGCTGCTCGTCGTCGGGGCTGGCGTTCTGTTCCAGAAGCTGGGCGGCGCCGCGGATGCCGGACAGCGGGTTCTTCACCTCGTGGGCCAGCATGGCCGCCATGGCGGTCACCGACCGGGCGGCGTTGCGGTGCACCAGCTGGTGGTCGATCTTGCGCGCCATGGAGCGCTCGTGGATGGAGACCACCACACTGCCGGGCCGGTCGTTCAAGGCCGAGGCGTCGATCGAGACGAAGTGTGAGCCGATCTTGGGCCCGGACAGTGTCACGCCGTACTCCGAGACCGAATAACCGCCCTCGCGGACCTGGTGGATCAGCCCGAAAGCGGGGCTGTCCTCCGGCAGGATGTCACCGAGCGGACGGCCTACCAGATTGGTGATCGAGGAGGCGAAGAACTGTTCGGCGGCCTGGTTCACGAAGGACAGGCGGTCACCGTCATCCACGACGAAGAGCGGCACCGACAAGGCGGCGAGGATGGACGCCGGCTCCGGCGGTCCGCCGCGGGTCGGTTTGCGCGCGAAGATGTCGGATACCTTGGCCATCAGGCGGCGACCTTATCGGTGACGGGCATATCGGTGGCGGGCTTATCAGTGTCGGGGGCGACGAGCGCGCGGATCATCTGCTTGACCTGCTCGGGATCGTCTTCGCGGTTCATGCGCGCGCGGAACTCCGCCGCGCCGTCCCAACCCTTGGCGTACCAGCCGAGGTGTTTGCGCGCGATGCGCACGCCGTGGCGGCGGCCATAGTGCGCCAGCAGCGCCTCGTAATGTTCGATCATGACGGCGAGGCGGCGCTCCGGCGCCGGGTCGGGCGTGCGGGTGCCGTCCTTCAGGTAGTCCATGACCTGGCGCAGGAACCAGGGACGGCCATAGGCCCCCCGGCCGATCATCACGCCGTCGGCGCCCGAGCGCCGCAGCGCCTCGGCCGCGTCCTCGACCGTGACGATATCGCCGTTGACCACGACCGGCAGGCTGACCGCCTGCTTCACCTGGCGCACGAAGTGCCAGTCCGCTTCCCCGGCGTACTTCTGGCAGCGGGTGCGGCCGTGCACGGTCAGCATCTGCACGCCGCAATCCTCGGCGACGCGGGCGATTTCCGGCGCGTTGCGGTTTTCCAGATTCCAGCCGGTGCGCATCTTCATGGTCACCGGCAGGTCGACCGCCTTCACCACCGCCGACATGATGGCGCCGGCAAGGTCAGGCTCCTGCATGATCGCCGAGCCGCAGGCCTTGTTGGTGACCTTCTTGGCCGGGCAGCCGAAGTTGATGTCGATGACGGCCGCGCCGCGGTCGGCGTTCAGTTTCGCCGCTTCGGCCATGACCTGGGGATCGCTGCCCGCCAGCTGGACCGAAAGAGGGTATTCCGCCGCGCAGTCGCCGGACATCTTGCGGGATTCCTTCACGGACTCCTGCATCTGGCGGATCATGGCATTGCTGGCGATCATCTCGGAGACCACCAGCCCGGCGCCGAATTGGCGCACCAGCCGGCGGAACGGCTGGTCGGTGACGCCCGACATGGGCGCCAGGATGACCGGCGCTTCAAGGTTCAGCTTGCCGATGGCAATGCCCATCGAAACCCTCAGTTCACGTTGCGGGGCCCAGTTGCGGGGTCAAGTTGCGGGGTCAAGTTGCAGGACTCTCAAACAGCCTCTTTCGTGGGCAGCAAGGCCGCACACGGCGGAGGATTCTCGGATTGTTGGTGCCCAACCCCATCAGGCGGCCAGATTGATGCACAAAAAATAGGCGTTGTCACGAAAGATCGCCACGTCGTCTGTCAAAGCGCGAACTGGTTGCTCGAAAAACGGGCAACTTATCGATCCATGGGTATGACAGGTTGAGTTAGGGCCGGGGCTGGCCCGCAAAGGCAGCAAGTGGGGGCAGGCCAGAAGGGAGTTAGGCCAGCAGGATATCGGTGACGAATTTCACGCCCAGATAGCCCAGCGTGAGCAGCAGGTAGGCGACAAGGACGACCCGCGCCGCGCGGCGGCCCCGCAGTCCGCTGCGGTAGTGCAGCAGCAGCAGCGCGCCGATCACCAGGAACGCCAGGACCGAAAGCAGGGTCTTGTGATTGAAGGTGAAGATCTCACCGGAAGTCACGTAGAGCTCCGAGATCCCCGTGGCGATGCCCAGGCCGAGGATGACCTCCCCCGCCGCCAGCAGACGCACCTCCAGGCGCTCGGCATCGGCGACGGAAGGCAACATGCGGGTGAAGGCGTTGGGGGTGCGCCGCTTCAAGGCGCGTTCCTGGACGAAGACGGCCGAACTGGCCACCGCGGCCAGGGTGCAAAGCGCATAGGTCGCGACGGAAATGGCGATGTGCGCGAGGAGCCAGCCGTCCGGCGTGCCGATCAGCGGCTCCGGCCCCGTCAGCAGCCCGAAGGCGGTGGCCAACGCACCGAGAATCAGCAGGTAGGGCAGCAGCAGAGGCGCCAGGCGCGCCGCTTCGCGGCTCAGCATCACCAGGAGACCGAACATGCCGAGCGCCACCGCCACGGCGAGCCACAGCGCCGTCGGCAGCCCTGTCTGCCACTGCGCGCCGATGGACACGATGCTGAGCGCTGAGGTGCCCGCCAGTGCCGCCCCAAGCAGCAGCCAGAAGACGGCATCCGCGCGCGCCGCGTGCCGCACGAAGGGCAGCAGGGCGGCGGGCAGCAGCGAAGCCAGGGCGGAGAGCGACAAAACCATGCTATTCATGACGCCCTATATATCACCTCTTGGCCGCGCTACCAGGGGCCTCTAGTCTCGCGGCGAACAACTAGACCGGAACTGCGGAGTCCCGCGACTTGACGAAGACCGTTGCGCTGATCGTCGCCGCCGGCCGCGGCCAGCGCTTTGGCGGCGGCCTGCCCAAGCAGTACGTGAGCCTGGCCGGGGCGCCGCTGCTGCGCCATACCCTGCTGGCCTTCACGGCGGATCCCGAGGTGAGCCGGGTGCGCGCGGTGATCCACCCCGACGACCGTGATCTCTACGATGCCGCCGCGCAAGGGCTCGAGCTGGACGCGCCGGTCGCCGGCGGCGCCAACCGCCAGGAATCGGTGCTGCGCGGCCTGGAGAGCCTCGCCGAGGCGCCCCCCGAGCGGGTGCTGATCCACGACGGGGCACGCCCTTTCGTCTCCGGCGCAGTGATCGGCCGGGTGCTGGCGGCGCTGGACAAATCGGCCGGGGCCATTGCCGCCCTGCCGGTCGTCGATACCCTGAAACGCGGCAGCGGCGGAGTCATTGAGGGCACCCAGGACCGCGCGGGCCTGTGGGGCGCGCAGACGCCGCAGGGATTCCGCTACGGCGAGATCCTGGCGGCCCACCGCCAGGCGGCGGGCGAGGAACTGACCGACGACGCGGCCGTGGCCGAACGCGCCGGGCTTGCGGTGGCGCTGGTGGAAGGCAGCCGGGAGAATATCAAGGTGACATCCCAGGACGATCTGAAGACGGCGGAGCGCTGGCTGCGCGGCGGCGCGGACCAGGCGGGCGCGGAAACGCGGGTCGGCCAGGGCTTCGACGTGCACGCCTTCGGCCCCGGCGACCATGTGACTCTCTGCGGCCTGCGGATCGACCACGACGCCGGGCTGGTCGGCCACTCCGACGCCGACGTCGGTCTGCACGCTCTTACCGACGCCCTCCTCGGCGCGCTCGGCGCCGGCGACATCGGCAGCCATTTCCCGCCCAGCGATCCGCAGTGGCAAGGCGCGGACTCCGGCAAGTTCATCCGCCACGCGCGCGACCTCGTCACGGCGCGCGGCGGCCGCATCCTGCATCTCGACGTGACCCTGGTCTGCGAGCGGCCCAAGGTCGGACCGCACCGCGCGGCCATGGTGGCCCGGGTCGCCGACCTGCTGGACCTGCCGGCGGAGCGCGTCAGCGTGAAGGCGACCACCACCGAAAAGCTCGGCTTTACCGGACGCGGCGAAGGCATCGCCGCCCAGGCCGTCGCAACCATTAGCCTGCCTGCCGCGTTGTAGCGCCATGTCCGCTCCCTCCCCCTGGCTGCCATCTTCCTTGCTGGCCACCTGGTTCGGCTCCGGCCTGCTGCCGAGAGCGCCCGGCACCTGGGGGTCGCTGGCCGCCCTGCCCTTCGGCTGGCTGCTGTTCACCCTGACGGGCCCCCTGGGGCTGCTGGCGGCGACGGCGGCGGTCTTCGTCGTTGGACTCTGGGCGGCGCACAGCTACGAGAAGGTCGCCGCCATCAAGGATCCGGGGGCCATCGTCATCGACGAGGTCGCGGGGCAATGGCTGACCATCGTCGCGGCGGGGCTCGGCTCCGAGGGACTGACGCTGCCCGGCCTTCTGTTGGCCTTCCTGTTTTTCCGCATCTTCGACGTGGCCAAGCCCTGGCCGGTCGGCTGGGCCGACCGTCACCTGAAGGGCGCCTTCGGTATCATGGCCGACGACATCATCGCGGGGATCTATGCGGCGGCGGCGGTGTACGGGCTCCTGCTGCTCTGGGAGAGAATGTAGTGTTCGACGATCTGCTGCTGCAGCAGGCGGAAAATATCCTCGCGCTCTATCGCGAGGCCGGCAAACGGCTGGCGACCGCGGAGTCCTGCACCGGCGGACTGATCGCCGGCTGCCTGACCGAAATCGCCGGCTCGTCGGATGTGGTCGACCGCGGCTTCGTCACCTATTCCAACGACGCCAAGACGGAAATGCTCGGCGTCTCGCCGGCTTTGCTGGAACATCCCGGCCCGGGCGCGGTCAGCGCCGAGGTGGCGGTGGCCATGGCCAAGGGCGCGCTGGAGAAGTCGCAGGCCGACGTGACCGTCTCGGCGACCGGCATCGCCGGGCCCGGCGGCGCCACCGAAGACAAGCCGGTCGGCCTGGTCTATCTCGGCTGGGCGATGCGCGGCGGTACGGCCCAGGCGTTGCACCACGTCTTCCCCGGCGATCGCGCGGCGGTCCGCCTGGCGACGGTGCGCGAGGCGCTGCGCGTCTTTCAGGAGGCCTTGAGCTAGGTGCTGCCGCCCCGTCTGCCCTCCTTGCCACCTTCGCCGGTGCGTCTTCGCGATCTGCTGCTGCTGGCCGTTCTGGTGGTGGTCAGCGTTTTCGCTATTCCCCTCGTCATCACCATCGTCGCGCCGCAGGCCAAGCTCACGGGCCTGGTGCCCGTCATCGGGCTCTTCGTCGGCCAGTCCGTGCTGATGCTGTTCTTCACCTGGCTGGCGGTCCTGCGCCCGCATGGCCTGCGTCTGGCCGACATCGGCCTGCGTTCGACTTATCAGGGCTGGTACCGCATCGCCGTGGCGGTCGGGCTCATCAGCATGCCGCTGGTGTCCCTGGTCAACATCGGGGTCCAATCTCTGCTCGGCGAAGCCATCGAGAACCCGCAGATGCAGGCCCTGGCCCCGGAAGGCTTCAGTTGGGCCAGCCTGCTCGTCATGCTGGCGCTCGTCGGTGTTCTGGTCCCCTTCATCGAGGAGGTCATCTTCCGGGGGCTGCTGCTGGGCTGGCTGCTGAAGCACCTGCGCTTCGTCTATGCCGCGCCGCTCAGCGCGGTGATCTTCAGCATGGCGCACGGCCTGCCCCAATTGATGCCGGCCTTGGCGGTGATGGGCCTGATCCTCGCCACCATCGCCTACCGCAGCGGGTCACTCTGGCCGTCCATCATCGTGCACGGCGTCTTCAACAGCGTGATGACCATCACCCTCTATGCCGGGCTGGCCGGCGGCGAAGGCTTCTGAACGGCTTTTAGTCCAGCCCCTCTTCCGCCGGCGCGTCTTCATCCTGGCAAAGGTGCTGCTGCAGGGCGGCCAGCATCGCCTCGTCCCCGCCCTCGCCGCGCTGCAGGCTGGCGATGGCCGCGTGTCGTGTCCGGACGGCGTGGTCGACGCACCAGCCTTCCATCAGCTTGATCAGAACGCGCGTCGAGCGCGCGGTTGTGCGGGAGGCGTCGCCCTGCCGTTCCTGTTCCCGGACGACGGCTTCGAGACGCCGTGCGGCCTGTAGCATCGCGCAGATCGGCTCTCCGCCCCGCTCTTCAATTTGACGTCGTTCCACTTCCTGGTCCTTCTGCTTCGGGCATGGATCCCTCCGCAGCCGGTATGGGGGCCGGCATGGGGCCGGCGTAGAGCCGCGGGAGCCATCGCCGGACAATACGGGAAAGGACGCGTCGGACTTAAGGCTGTAACGCGTGGTAACGGCCGCACAGCGTGCTTCGTCGCCACCAATTCGCGGGCGGCGCGAACCCCTTGCCGCGCGCGCGCTCGTTAATCACACAATCGTCGAGCGAATGAAAGTTGCTGGAATCGCGGCTTCGCACTATCGTAGGATTGTTTTCTTTCACGTATTGAACTCCGCCGGATTTATTGAGCCTCGGGTTGAGGCACCATGGGCGCGCAAGCGCACTGTCGGGATGTACGGCAGGTATGACAGCACCGCCGGAATACGATGAAGAGTACTGTCGCGCGGCCATGAGCGCCCTCGGGGCGCTGATCGAAAGCGGCGTTCTCGGCGAGACCTCACGGCTGCGCCAGCTTCTGCGCTACCTCGTCATCGAGGAACTGGAAGGGCGCGGCGAGCGGCTGAAAGCCTATTCCATTGCGACGGATGTCTTCGGCCGCGGGGACGACTTCGACCCGGGAACGGACAGCATCGTACGCGTCGAGGTCCACCGCCTGAGGCAGGCGCTGGAGCACTACTACGTCACCACGGGCGTCGGCGACCGGGTCCGGATCGAGGTGCCCAAAGGCACTTACCGCCCCGTGATTACGGCCGTCGCGGCGCAGGAAGCCGGGGCCGGATCCGCACCGGAGGCGGTGTCTGCTGCGCGCCGGCGGCCGGTCCTTTCCGCCCGCGGGCGGTTGGGATGGCTGGCGGCGGCTCTGGCGGTGCTGTTGATCGCCGGGGCCGGGATTTGGGTCCTGGCGGCGCGCTACGGGGCCGCACCCGGCTCAAGCGACAAGGACGAACCGTACCGTATCGCCCTGCAAGTTCTGCCTTTTGCGGCCTTGTCCGACGGCGAGCCGCCGGAGGACCTGGCGATCAGCCTGCGTGAAGAGGTGATCACCGGCCTTTCCCGGATCAAGGCGCTGACGGTGGTGGTCAGCGACAGCGAGCT
The DNA here is from genome assembly GCA_048268885.1 of Kiloniellaceae bacterium. GTDB lineage: Bacteria > Pseudomonadota > Alphaproteobacteria > Kiloniellales > Kiloniellaceae > Pelagibius. The sequence goes on from JBLWUP010000015.1 coordinate 57,560, forward strand.
GGGCGTACGTACGCCCGCCGCCGGCCCGGTTACCCGCGACGAACTGGGTATCGGCTACGTCGTGCGCGGCAGCGTGCAGCGGTTCGGCGGCGCGACGCGCGTCGTCATGCAACTGATCGAGGCACGTTCCGGCAGCCTGCTCTGGGCGCAGTCCTACAAGCAGTCCGGCGACAGCGGCGAGGCGGCCCGAGATCAGTTCATCGCCACCATCATCTCCGAGCTCCGGCCGCACATCTTCGATGCCGCCAAACGCGTCCTGGAACCGCAGGACCCCGACTCCCTGACCGCCTGGGAGCTCTACATCCAATCCACCTGGGTGCCCGGCGCGGCGACGAGCTCGCTGGCCTGGGAAGAGCAGCGTATCGCCCTGGCCGAACGGGCCCTGGCATTGCGTCCGGATTTCGGCCAGGCCCATTCGGTGCTGGCGGACAAGCTGGCCTATCTGGCCAGCATCGATCCGCCCTTCGATACCGCGCAACTGCGCCGGGAAGCGGTGTCCCACGCCCAGCGGGCCCTGGAGCTGGCACCTGGCGACGCCGACGTCGTGTTCAACGTCTCCGTCTATTACTGGCATATCGGGCGGCTGCGGCAGGCAAGCGACACGACCCGGCGGGTCCTGGAACTGGATCCCAACCATGCCCTGGCCCGCATGCTGGCCAGCGTCGTCCCCTTCACCTGTGCCGCCCCGCCGCAGGAGGTGCTGCAGAAGGCGGTGGCCTATGACACCTCGCTCTCGCCCGACAATCCCATTCGTTGGGTGACCCTCAACTGGATCGCCACCCTCTATATGAACAACGGCAATTTCCAGAGAGCGGCGGAAGCCGGTCGGCGGTCCCGGCTGATCTTCAGCACGCCGGTCAGCACCCTGCGCCATGCCGCCGTCCTGCACGAGCTCGGCCGGACCGACGAAGCCCTGGCCCTCGTCGAGGGGCTGCGGAGGAACTGGCCGAACCTCGACCCCCGCCACTACGCCAAGATCACGATCCCCCGGCGCTGCCACGGGGAGCCCGGGGCACAGCTGCACGGCCGCCTCTTCAACGCCCTGGCCGATGCCGTGGAGGCACAGCCCTGAAGCGGGCGGGCCGTGCCGCGCCCGGCGCCGATTTCGGCGGCGCTTTTCCAACCCCAACGGTCACACCGAACTTATTGGAATTATTGATTTTAACACCGTTACAACGGTGTTGATACTTACCCCTTGCAGTTCAACCTGCGAGATTGGGGCGTCGTTGAGGACAGCGACAGGGATGCGGACGCGGGTGCCGGAGAGCGGCCCCCGCCGCGCGACTTTTCACAGCTAAGGCCAGCCACGATCCAATGCCGCGCCGCTCAGGGCTCGCGCAGGCGGCGGTGGATTTGTTGGGCGAAAGGGGAGCGCAAAGCCAAAGGAATGTAGTGGTATGGATAGCTCAATATACTCGACAATTATCGTAAATCCTCATGAGGAGACGGTTCAGAGGATCGCCAGCATTGCCAGCGCGCTGGGCGAGTCCGTGGCTGTCGTCGACAGCAAGGAACAGTTCCTGGCCGTCTATTCGTCGAACGTTCGGTGCATCGTCCTGGAGGTCTCGACCCCGAATTTCTGCGGCATTGAAGTGATCCGCCATCTGGGCGAGACGCACTGCCAGGCGGCGCTGGTGCTGACGACGGACATCTCTCCCGATCTGCTGAACCTGGCGTGGAAATTGGCCACGGCCATGGGAATCGTGGTCGCCGATGTGCTGTTGAAGCCCTTGAGCGCGGAACGCCTGCAGGAGGCGCTGATCGCCGCGACCGACCCGGGGGTCTTGGCCAAGCTGCGGGCCCATCAGGCGGCTTCCCCCACCGCCCGGCAGGAGCCGATGGACTACGGCAGCGACTGCAAGTGCGGCTGATGAAGCTCGACCTGGGCAGGCAGTCCTAGTTTTTCGATACTTGCTGCGCGGAAACGTTGCCCGGTCGACCGTAGAGGTCGCGGGCGCGGGTTTCGAAGGCGGCGACCATGCGGCGCACGGCTTCGTGGAACAGGCCCTCGATGACCTTCTGCAGCAGCTTGTTGCGGAACTCGAAGTCGACGTAGAAGTCGATCAGACAGCCTTCCGGGTGATCCTCGAAGACCCAGTGGTTCTCCAGGTACTTGAAGGGCCCCTCGGCGTAGGTCACGTCGATGCGCTGTTCGGCGGGATTGGGCGCGACCCGGCTGGTGAAGCGTTCGCGGAACATCTTGAAACCGATGATCAGGTCCGCGACGATCAGGTCTTCCTGGCGCGTCTTCACACGCGCGCCCAGGCACCAGGGCAGGAATTCCGGGTAGCGCTCGATATCCACCACCAGCTCGTAGAGCTGATCCGGGTTGTAGGGCAGCACCCGTTTTTCTTTGTGAACCGGCATAACTGAAGAATAAGAGCCTTAACTTGCCAGGTACTTAACCCGCGTCCCCTGCGAAGAGTTCCTGGCCCTAGCCGGCCGCGGCCAGCTTGGCCTCGCGGGCGGCGCGCAGCTGCGCGAAGTCCTCGCCGGCGTGATAGGAGGAGCGGGTCAGGGGCGTGGCCGAGACCATGAGGAAGCCCTTGTTGTAGGCCATGCCCTCGTACTGCTTGAATTCCTCCGGCGTCACGAAGCGGTCGACCACGTGATGCTTGGGCGTCGGCTGCAGGTACTGGCCGATGGTCAGGAAATCGACGTCGGCCGAGCGCAGGTCGTCCATCACCTGCAGCACCTCCGACTTGCTCTCTCCCAGCCCGACCATGATGCCCGACTTGGTGAAGATCGAGGGATCGATCCGCTTCACCTCGTCCAGCAGGCGCAGCGAGTGAAAATAGCGCGCGCCGGGGCGCACCTCGGTGTAAAGCCGCGGCACGGTCTCCAGGTTGTGGTTGAAGACGTCCGGCTTGGCCGCGACGACGACTTCCAGGGCGCCTTCCTTGCGCAGGAAGTCCGGCGTCAGGATCTCGATGGTGGTCTCCGGCGCCGCTTTGCGGATCGCCCCGATGACCTCGGCGAAGTGCTGCGCCCCGCCGTCGGCAAGGTCGTCGCGGTCGACCGAGGTGATGACCACGTGCTTCAGGCCCAGCTTGGCCACGGTCTGGGCGACGTTGGTCGGCTCGAAGGGGTCGAGGGCGTTCGGCTTGCCGGTCGCCACGTTGCAGAAGGAACAGGCGCGCGTGCAGATGCCGCCCATGATCATCATGGTGGCGTGGCGCTGCGCCCAGCACTCGCCGATGTTCGGGCAGGCGGCCTCCTCGCAGACCGTGTGGAGCCCGTGCTCCTTCACGATCCGGCGGGTCTCCTGATATTCCTTGGAGACCGGCGCCTTGACCCGGATCCAGGCCGGCTTGCGCTTCACCTCCTGGTCCGGCTTGTGGGCCTTCTCAGGGTGGCGGAGGCGCTGTTCTGTGAGTTTTTCGGTCATCTGGCCCGTCATTCCTCTGGCCTACATGTGGATGACGCGGCCGTAAGCGTCAAGCACCGACTCGTGCATCATCTCCGAGAGGGTCGGATGCGGGAAAACCGTGTGCATCAGCTCGGCCTCGGTGGTCTCCAGGCCCATGGCGACCACGTAGCCCTGGATCAGCTCGGTAACCTCCGCCCCCACCATGTGGGCGCCCAGCAGTTGGCCGGTCTTGGCGTCGAAGACGGTCTTCACCATGCCGTCGGGCTCGCCGAGCGCGATGGCCTTGCCGTTGCCGATGAACGGGAAGCGCCCGACCTTGAGGTCATAGCCGGCCTCCTTGGCCTTCTTCTCGGTCAGGCCGACGCTCGCCACCTGCGGATGGCAGTAGGTGCAGCCGGGGATCTGCTCCTTCTTCATGGGATGCACGTCGTTCAACCCGGCGATCTTCTCCACGCAGATGACGCCCTCGTGCTCGGCCTTGTGGGCCAGCATTGGCGGCCCGGCGACGTCGCCGATGGCATAGATGCCCGGCTCGGCCGTGCGGCCGTACTCGTCGATGACGATGCAGCCGCGGTCGGTCTTCACCTTGGTGCTCTCCAGGCCGATGTCCTCGATGTTGCCCTGCACGCCGACGGCGGAGATGACGCGGTCGACGGTGATCTCGGACTTCTTGCCGGCCTTGTCCTCGACGGTGGCGGTGACGTTGTCCGATCCCTTCTTCACGCCGGTCACCTTGGCCTCGGTCATGATCTTGAGGCCGCGCTTTTCCAGCTGCTTGCGGGCCAGCTTGGAAATCTCCTCGTCCTCCACCGGCATGATCTGCGGCAGGACCTCCACCACGGTGACCTCGGCGCCCATGGAATGGAAGAAGGAGGCGAACTCGATGCCGATGGCGCCGGAGCCGATGACCAGCAGCGACTTCGGCATCTTCTCCGGCACCATGGCTTCGAAGTAAGTCCAGATCAGCTTCTTGTCCGGCTCGATGCCCGGCAGGGCGCGCGGCCTTGCGCCGGTCGCCAGGATGATGTGCTTGGCGCTCAGGTCGTCGAGCTTCTTGCCGTCCTTGGCCACGCTCACCTTGCCGGGGCCGGTCAGCTTGGCGGTGCCGTCGACGACCGTCACCTTGTTTTTCTTCAGCAGATGGCCGACGCCGCCGTTCAGCTGCTTGGAGACCTTGCGCGAGCGCTGCACGACCTTGCCGACGTCGAAGCCGACGTTATCGGCTTTCAGGCCATAGGCATCGGCGTGCTGCATGTAGTGATAGATCTCCGCCGAGCGCAGCAGCGCCTTGGTCGGGATGCAGCCCCAGTTCAGGCAGATGCCGCCCAGGTGCTGCTTCTCCACCACGCAGACCTTCATCTTCAGCTGCGCGGCGCGGATCGCGGCCACGTAGCCGCCCGGTCCGCCGCCCACGACAATGAGATCGAAATTCGTATCAGCCACGTAATCTCTCCTCTAGGCCCGGTCGCTGCCACATGCGTTCATGCGCCGCCTGCCGTTCACACTCTGACTGCCGTCGTTACAACCATGGCGCCACCCCTCCACTGTCACCCTCGGGCTTGACCCGAGGGTCCATGCTTCGGCTTGGCGCCCGGCCTCTGCCATGGATCCCGGCTCGCGCTCGCAGGCTCGCTTGGCCGGGATGACGAGCTGGGTAAACCGTGGAGATGTGTGAATACCCCTGCCTCATTCCGGCGGATCCCAGATACTCGGCTCGGGCAAGCGGCCGGAGATCCAAGCGATAGTTGACGTCATCATTCTGGCTTCGATGTCCGTCGTGTCGCTCACTGTCTCCGGATTGTAGAAGATGCCAACAGGCACGTACTGAGAAAGGTATCCCACCAGATCGATGTGCCAGGCGCCTGCTTCCTTCCTTAGGAAGATTGCCGCATCGTCCGGGATCCCATCCGCCCGCAACAGGAAAGCCTGCGCTTCATCGCCCTCGACATAGATCTCGTCTATTTCTGCATTCGCGAGATTGCGAACAGCGAACAGGCGCTCCTTGACAGCGTAGGCGACCGGGTCCGAGTTCGCCATCCTGCGCAGCTCCTCCGCGTTGATGCTGTGGCGGAGCAGCAGGACGGCAAGCTGTTCGAGTGACGACAAGGATTTCAGCTGATCCCATTCCATGTTCAAGGCCGGGCCAAGGCTGTCGCGCAGCAGTTTGTGGCTTTCGGCGCTTGTCAATCCAGAGGCGGAAACGCTATCACCCTCGATCAACGCCGTGCGGTAGGCGCCAAGCGCCTCGGCCACGGCGGCCTGATCGTCTAGTGGCAGAGCCGGGCTTGAGGGCGCAATCACAAGCGCAATAACGAGCGCGCGAAGTCTCATCCCGGCGGGTTCCAGATGTTGGCATCCGGTGCGCGGCCGGTGATGAGATGAATGATGAGCGGCACCACGGCGTTGTTGCCGTCGCTGCCGTTGAGCTGCGACAGGAAACCCGCCTGGCTTTCGAAGACCGCGCGGAAGGGCGCGATGGAGGACAGCAGGTCGAAGCGCCAGGTGCCCGCCTCCTCCTTGAAATGGACGTTCACCGGGATCGGCGAACCGGTGAGGTTCGACAGCGGCGCCTGCGCCTGAGTGCCGGCGACGGTGAAGCTCTCGGCCTCCAGCTTCTCGACATCGTTCATGTCGAAGGCCTTCTGGTCGACCGCATAGGCCACCGGGTCGCCGTCCTTCATGGCGCGCAGCTGCTCGGCTTTCATGTTGTGGCGCAGCATCAGCACGGAGATCTGGTCCAGCAGCGGCAACGCCTGCAGGTCGCCCGCCGGCATGGTCAGCGCGCGGTCCAGGGTCTGCTTCAGGTAGGCGTGGGTGTCCGCGGAGGTCAGCTTGGACGCCTTGGCGCCGTCGCCGTCGATCAGCGCCTGCTTGTAGGCGGCGAAGCTCTGCTCCACGGCCGCCGGGCCGTCCTGCGCGGCAGCCGGCGCGGCCAGCAGGGCCAGAAGGGCCATTATGACGAGGGGCAGTCTCATAGCGGCGGATCCCAGATGGCCGGCGTGACTTTCTCGCCGGTGCTGCTTTCCAGGGATTTGCGAAGCAGTTCTTCCTCGCTCATACCGGACAGGGCCAAGGCCAGCCGCATCGATTTGCGCGCGACGTCCAGGTTGTGCAGCAGGTCGAGCCGCCACGCGTCGTCTTCCCGGCGAAATTCCATGCCTATGCTGGAAGCGGATCCATCCCGGCGCAGAAGGTTCGCCTCCGCGAAGGCGCCCTCGGTGCGGTAGTTCGTCAGTTCGGCCGTCGCCACGCTGTTTTCGCTGAACCAGCCGCGCTCCACGGCAAAGGCCATCAGCTCCTTGCCGCTCATGCGGCGCAGTTGCTCCGTCGTCAGGCCCTGTCGGAACAGGAGGATCGTGATGCGGTCCACGACATGCATGTCCATCAGGCGCGCGCGGTTCGCCGTCAGGGACTCATCGGCCATGTCGCGGTAGTACTCCAGGCTGCCCGCCGTCACCAGATCGCTGGCGGCGCCGCCGTCTTCTTCCAACAGCGCAGTTTTGTAGCCGAGGAAGGTTTGTTCCACCGCGCGTTCCGGCGTGCCTTCGGCCGTCTGCGGCTTCGTCGCGCAGGCCGCGGGCAGCAGCGCGATCAGAGCGACCACTATGGAAAGGCGCAGCTTCACGATGGCGGGCTCCAGATATCGGGACTGGGCTTGCGGCCGGTGCCCTGTTCGAGCATCAGCATCACGAAGTCGTCCTCGCTGAGACCGGATTGCTGGACAGCGTATTCGAAGGCGGTGCGGGTAAGCTTCATCAGCGCGACGAGATCAAGCAGCCAACGCCCGCCTTCCCTCACGAATTCCATCTTGAAGGAACTCTTCAGGCCGTCCTGCCGCAGAATGGTGCCGCTGGCGTGGTCGCCCTCGATCTCATAGTGGCCGAGGCGCAGCTGCGAAGCGCCGTTGCGGCCGATCCAGCCCTCGTCCACCGCGTAGGAAACGACTTCACTGCCGCTCATGCTCTGCAGGGTGGTGCGGTCCAGGTTGTGACGCAGCAGCATGGCATACAGCCGGTCGGTCAGATGGATTTCGTGCAGGCCGGCGCGGTCCAGCGTCAGGGCGTGATCCGCCAGGTCGCGGAAGTATTCCCGCGAGTTCTGCGTCACGACATCGGCGGCGGTATCGCCGTCCGCCTCCAGGATCGCCGTCTTGTAGGCCAGGAAGCTCTCTTTCACATCGTCGATCGGCTCGGCCGTCGCGGGAAGCGGCAGCAAGAGGAACAGAAGTACCAGCAGACGTCGCATGGGGTGGTCCCCTTCGAAAGAGGCCGCCTTACAGCAGCATGGAGAGCGGATCCTCGATCAGCTTCTTGAAGGCGGCCAGGAACTCGGCACCGACGGCGCCGTCGACCACGCGGTGATCGACCGACAGGGTGCAGCTCATCACCGTCGCGACGGACAGCGCGCCGTCCTTCACCACCGGGCGCTGTTCGCCGGCGCCCACCGCCAGGATACAGCCCTGCGGCGGGTTGATGACGGCGGAGAACTCCTTGATGCCGAACATGCCGAGATTGGAGACGGAGAAAGTCCCGCCCTGGTACTCCTCGGGCTTCAGCTTGCCGTCGCGCGCGCGTCCGGCCAGATCTTTCATCTCGTTGGCAATGCTGGCCAGGCCCTTGCCCTCGGCCGCCTTGATGATCGGCGTGATGAGGCCCGCGGGCGTCGCCACGGCGACCGAGACGTCGGCGTGCTCGTAGAACAGCAGGCCGGACTCGTCGTAGGAGGCGTTGGCCGCCGGCACCTGCTTCAGCGCCAGAGCCACCGCGCGGATGACGAAGTCGTTGACCGAGATCTTGTAGGCGTCGGAGCGGCTGTTCAGTTCCTTGCGGACCTTCAGCAGTTCGTCCAGCTGGCAGTCGACCGTCAGGTAGAAGTGCGGCACCTGCTGCTTGGACTCGGTGAGACGCTTGGCGATGACCTTGCGCATGCCGCTGAGCGGCTCCTGCGTGTAGGCCATGTCCAGCATGTCGGCGAGTTGCTTGGCGCCCGGTCCCGCGGCTGCCGGCGCCGCGGCAGCGGCAGCGGCAGGCGCGGCTGCCGCTTCATCTTTCGCCGCGGGCGCCGCGCCGGGCTTCGCGGCTTCCACGTCGGCCTTCACGATGCGGCCGTGCGGGCCACTGCCCTTGATCGCGGTGAGGTCGACGCCCTTGTCTTTGGCGATGCGCCGGGCCAGCGGGCTGGCGAAGATGCGTCCGTCGGGACCGGAGGGGGCGGCCGGGGCGGGTGTCTCGGCTGTCTTGAGTTCGGGCCCCTTTGCCGGCGGCTCGGCGCCGTTGCCCTTGGAGGGGGGCTCCGCCTTCTCTTCCTTGGCCGCTTCCTTCGGCGCCTCTTTGGGCGCCGGCGCGTCGGCCTGCGGATCGGCAGGGATGGCCGAGGCGTCCTCGCCTTCCTCCAGCAGCACGGCGATGACCTTGTTCACCGGCACGCCATCGGTGCCTTCGGCGACCACGAGCTTGCCGACGGTGCCCTCGTCGATGCTCTCCACTTCCATGGTCGCCTTATCGGTCTCGATCTCGGCGATCACGTCGCCGGAGGTAACCTCGTCGCCTTCCTTGACCAGCCACTTGGCGAGCGTGCCCTCGGTCATGGTCGGCGAAAGCGCCGGCATCAGGATATTGATCGGCATGTCTTGCGTTCCTCCCCGCCCGCGTCAGTCGCGGTAACAGACTTCTTTGGCGCCGGCGACGATCGTGTCGGCCTGCGGCAGCGCCAGGGCTTCCAGGTTCGCGGCGTAGGGCATCGGCACGTCGACGCCGCAGATCCGCTTCACCGGCGCGTCGAGCCAGTCGAAGGCCTGCTCCATCACCACCGAAGCCACTTCCGAGCCGATGCCGGAATAGCCCCAGCCCTCTTCGCAGGTGACCAGGCGGTTGGTCTTCTGGACCGACGCGATGATGGTCTCGCTGTCGAGCGGACGCAGACTGCGCAGGTCGATGACCTCGGCGTCGATCCCCTCCTCCGCCAGCTTCTCCGCGGCCTGCATCGCCTTGCCGACCATGATCGAGAAAGCGACGATGGTGACGTCCTTGCCGGGCCGGGCGATGCGCGCCTTGCCGATGGGCACCGTCCAGTCCTTGTCGTCCGGCACCTCGAAGCTCTGGCCATAGAGAATTTCATTCTCCAGGAAGATCACCGGGTTGTCGTCGCGGATGGCCGACTTCAGCAGGCCCTTGGCGTCGGCCGCCGAATAGGGCGCCACCACCTTCAGGCCCGGCACGTGGGCGTACCAGGAGGCGTAGCACTGGGAGTGCTGGGCGGCGACCCGCGCCGCGGCGCCGTTGGGCCCGCGGAAGACGATCGGCGAAGAAACCTGGCCGCCGGACATGTAGTGGGTCTTGGCGGCGGAGTTGATGATCTGGTCGATCGCCTGCATGGCGAAGTTGAAGGTCATGAACTCGACGACGGGCCGCAGGCCGTACATCGCCGCGCCGACACCCAGGCCGGCGAAGCCGTGCTCGGTGATCGGCGTGTCGACGACGCGGCGCGCGCCGAACTCGTCGAGCAGGCCCTGACTGACCTTGTAGGCGCCCTGGTACTCGGCGACCTCCTCACCCATCAGGAAGACCTTCTCGTCGGCCCGCATCTCCTCGGCCATGGCGTCACGTAGGGCCTCACGCACCGTCTGGGTAACGGTCGCGCCGGTCCATTCGGGTTCTGCCTCGGGCGACGGTTCCTTGGGCGGCGCGGCGTGGGCGCTGCCGGTCTCCTCCTTGGGAGACTCCTTGGCCTCTTTCGCCTGGGGCTCCGGCTTCTTGGCCTCGGCCTGCTTGGGCGCCTCGGAAATCGCCGAGGCGTCCTCGCCGTCTTCCAGCAGCACCGCGATGACCTGGTTCACCGGCACCGCGTCGGTACCCTCGGCGACCATGATCTTGCCGACCTTGCCTTCGTCGACGGCTTCCACTTCCATGGTCGCCTTGTCGGTTTCGATCTCGGCCAGGATGTCGCCCGAGGTGACCTCGTCGCCTTCCTTGACCAGCCACTTGGCCAGCTTCCCCTCGGTCATGGTCGGCGAGAGCGCCGGCATTAGAACTTCGATTGGCATATCCCCTCCGGGCGTTACGCTCGGCTGGCCGTCGTGGCGCGGTCACGGTTGCGCGTCTGGCCGGCCCTGTTCTTGTTCAGGCGCCCCAGTTGATCTCAGGCGCCGACATAGACGTCGGTATAAAGCTCCGAAGGGTCCGGCTCCGGACTCGTCTGCGCGAAGTCGGCGGCCTCTGAAACGATGGCCTTCACTTCCTTGTCGAGTTCCTTAAGCTTGGTCTCGTCCATCACCTTCTGCTCGATCATGATGCCGCGCAGGCGCTCGATGGGGTCGCGCTCCTGGCGGACCTTCTGGACCTCTTCCTTGGAACGGTACTTGGCCGGATCGGACATGGAGTGGCCGCGGTAGCGGTAGGTCAGCATCTCCATGATGTAGGGCCCCTTGCCGGCGCGGGCATGGCCCAGCGCCTTCTCCGCCGCCTCGCGCACCGCCAGCACGTCCATGCCGTCGACCTGGACGCCGGGAATGCCATAGGCCTGGCCCCGGTGATAAAGCTCGGTCGACTTGGCCGAGGAGCGCTCGGTCGAGGTCCCCATGCCGTACTTGTTGTTCTCGATCACGTAGACCGCCGGCAGCGACCACAGGGCGGCCATGTTGAAGGACTCGTAGACCTGCCCCTGGTTGAGGGCGCCGTCGCCCAGGTAGGTGACGGAAACCGCATCCTCGTCCAAATAGCGGTGGGCGAAGGCGAAGCCGGTGCCGAGCGGCACCTGGGCGCCGACGATGCCGTGGCCGCCGTAAAACCGCTTGTCGTGGCTGAACATGTGCATGGAGCCGCCCTTGCCCTTGGAGTAGCCGCCCTCGCGGCCGGTCAGCTCCGCCATGACGCCCTTGGAGTCCATGCCGCAGGCCAGCATATGGGCGTGGTCGCGATAGGAGGTCAGCACCGTGTCCTTCGGCCCCATGGCCGCCTGGATGCCGACGACCACGGCCTCCTGCCCGATGTAGAGGTGGCAGAAGCCGCCGATCAGGCCCATGCCGTACATCTGGCCGGCCTTCTCCTCGAAGCGCCGGATGAGCAGCATGTCGCGGTAGTACTGCTGAAGCTCCTCGACGCTGGCCTTCATCGGGGCCGCGGCCGACTTGCGTTTGCCGCCGCCACGGGGGCTGGTCGACTTGGTGTTTGCCATTGGGGACTCCCTGCCTTCGCGCAAAGGAAAACGAGGCGGTGCCGGACCGCCTCTGCCCTGGGACCTTAACGCAAAAGTGTGGGAGTTTCAATCGTGGTTAATTCGTTGAATCTTATGACAGATTCTTGAATTAACATGAAATAAGTTAAACGTGCTGCGCGCCGCTAACCGCTTCGATTAGGGGGTGCCGCCGGCCCTGCGCAGATCCGGGCTCAGGAAGATAATATGATCGTTCGGCATACCGTAATTCAAGATCGCCTGAGCTCTTTCTTCCAAAAGGTCGGGATCCAGATGATCGCGGCGCAGCAGGCTGACACGCTGTTCCAGCTCCGCGCGCTCGCCCGCCACCCGCTCGGCGGTGACGAGGGACTGGGCCCGCTCCTGCTTCAGCATGATCCAGGCATAGAAGCCCCGGTCGCCATGCAGAGCGTGATAGGCGAAGTACGCCACCATGCAGGCGGCAAGCACCTGCGGCGCCGCCTGACGGGCTCTTGACTTTATTTCGCGAAGCAATCTCATGCCCCGAACGAATCACATCCCGATTCGCCGGGCAAGGGAAAAAGAGTCAAGGATTCCAATTAGATTCAAAAAACGACTCGGGAGCCCCGAAGTTCGCGTTTTGGACTCAAAGAGGCGTCAATTTCACGGAGGACCGGGCGCCTTGCGGTAGAAGAATTCTTCCCGGCCAAAGCACTCCTCCGGTCACCCTCGGCCTTGTGCCGAGGGTCCAGGGCCGTCAGCGAGGCGGCCGCCCTGGATGCTCGGGACAAGCCCGAGCATGACAGGAGAACAACGCTGATCAGCCGCGCAGCACGCTCTGGCCGGCGTAGACGGCGGCGGTGTCCAGCTCTTCCTCGATGCGGATCAGCTGGTTGTACTTGGCCAGACGGTCGGAGCGCGACAGGGAGCCGGTCTTGATCTGGCCGCAGTTGGTGGCCACCGCCAGGTCGGCAATGGTCGCGTCCTCGGTCTCGCCGGAGCGGTGGGACATCACCGCCGTGTAGCCGGCGCAGTGAGCGGTCTCCACCGCCTCCAGGGTCTCGCTGAGGGTGCCGATCTGGTTGACCTTCACCAGGATGGAGTTGGCCACCCCCTTCTCGATGCCCTGGCGCAGGCGCACCGGATTGGTCACGAAGAGGTCGTCGCCCACCAGCTGCACCTCACCGCCCAGGCGCTCGGTCAGGGCCGCCCAGCCCTCCCAGTCGTCCTCGCTCATACCGTCCTCAATGGAGAGGATGGGATAGCGGCTGCAGAGGTCGGCCAGGTAGTCGACCATGGCGCCGGGATCGAGCTCCTTGCTCTCGCCCGCCAGGACGTACCTGCCGTCCTTGAAGTACTCGGTGGAGGCGCAGTCGAGGGCCAGCATGACGTCGTCGCCCAGCTTGTAGCCGGCGGCCTCGGTGGCGCGGGCCACGAAGCCGAGGGCCTCGTCGGTGGAGGCCAGGTTCGGGGCGAAGCCGCCCTCGTCGCCGACGTTGGTGTTATGCCCGGCGTCCTTCAGGCCCTTGCGCAGGGCATGGAAGATCTCGGAGCCCGTGCGCACCGCCTCGGCGAAGGTGTCGGCGCCGACCGGCATGATCATGAATTCCTGGATGTCGATCGGGTTGTCGGCATGGGCGCCGCCGTTGACGATGTTCATCATCGGCACCGGCAGGGTGCGGGCGTAGGTGCCGCCGACGTAGCGGTACAGCGGCAGGCCCGCCTCCTCCGCCGCCGCCTTGGCCACGGCCAGGGAGACGCCGAGGATGGCGTTGGCGCCCAGCCGCGCCTTGTTGGCCGTGGCGTCGAGCTCGATCAGGGTTTGGTCGATGTGCACCTGGTCCTCGCCGTCCAGGCCGGAGAGCACGTCGAAGATCTCGTGGTTCACCGCGTCGATGGCGTTCAGCACGCCCTTGCCGCCGTAGCGCTTGGCATCCCCGTCGCGCAGCTCCACGGCCTCGTGGGCGCCGGTGGAGGCACCGGAAGGCACGGCGGCGCGCCCGAAGGCCCCGCTTTCCAGAGTGACATCCACTTCGACGGTCGGATTGCCCCGGGAGTCCAGGATTTCCCGGGCCTGAATATCAATGATTGCAGTCATGGCCCTCTCGGCGTTCTAAGGGTTCAGCCCCGCGCGGGACGCCTTCGTGGCATCCCCTCCCCGGGGGCAGGCAAGTGCGCCTGACCTATAGGCGAGCCGAGAGGGATTGTCGACCGGACAGCGCGGCCCGGCCCCGAGAAGGCGGTGAATAACTGCGAATTGCCCTCAAAGGCGCCCAGGGGAGAGCGCCGGGGTGGGCGCTCAGCCGTTCGGGGTCGCCAGCTTGCCGGCGCTACCCAGGCGCCCCACGGCGTCGCGCAGCTGGTCGGCGATGGAGGACACGTCGGCGCTGGCGGCGCTGACGGTCGTCGCGCCAGTGCTGGCGCGGGATGCCGCCTCCTTCACCTCGCCGAGATCCGTGGTCACCGAATGGGTGCCCTCGGCGGCCCGCCGGGCCTCGGCCGAGACGGCCTGGGCGGTCTCGGCGACCTCGCGGATACGCTCGGCCATGTGACCGGCCCGGCTCTCGGCATCGGCGACCCGGCCGGAGATCGCATGGCTGACCTCGATCTGGGCGTCGGCGGAACCGGAAATGCCGACGATGGCAATGTTGACCTGGTCGATCACGTCGCTGATGGCGCCGATGGCGTCGACCGCCTGGCCGGTGCCGCCGCGGATATCCTCGATGCGGCTCTCGATTTCCTCCGTCGCCTCCGCCGTGTCGTCGGCCAGGCGCTTGACCTCGCCGGCCACCACGGCGAAGCCCTGCCCGGCGGCCCCTGCCCGTTCGGCCTCGATGGTGGCGTTCAGCGCCAGCATACGGGTCTGTTTGGCGATCTTGCGGATCGCCTCCAGCACGGCGCCGATGCGCTCGCTCGCCTCGCCCAGGGCGTTGATGGTGCCGGTGGCCTGGGTGACGCTGCCCACAGCGGTGTCGGTGATCTGCTTGGCCTCGTGGGCGCCCGTGGCGATCTGCTGCATGGCGCTCGCCATGTTGCGCACCTCGGCGGAAACGGCGGCCATGTGCTGCGACACTTCGGCGGCGTTGCCGGAGATGTCGCTGACGTTCTGGTCCACGCCGCCGACGGCCTGGGCCATGCTGGCGACATTGCCGGAGACCTTCTCGGTGGTCTGGGAAACGTCCTCCGCCCGGGTCAGCATCCCTTGGGAGCTGCTGCTCAGTTCAAGCGAGGTGCTGTTGAGTTCGCCCGAGGCGCTGACCAGGCGTTGCGCGCCCGCGGCGATGCCGTCGATCATCTCCTCCAGCTTGGCCATCAGGCGGTTGAAGGAGTAGGCCAGTTCCGCGGCTTCGTCGCCCGTGCTCTCGTCCAGGCGGCGGCCGAGATCGGCGTTGCCCATGGCCAAGTCGTTCAGCGCCTGCTGCAGCAGCCCCGTGCCCAGGGTGGTGCCGTGCTCGGCGGAATTGAGTCCCTCCAGTTCATGCGCGGCGGAAACACGCAGGCCGACCGTCACGTCGATGAGCTTAAACATCGCGTAGGCGGTGCCGAAGGCCCAGACAAAGGCGACGCCCACGCCCAGGGCCTGGACGCCGATCTGGCCGAGGCGGCTGGCGTCGCCCAGGTGCTCGGCGGGCATGATCACCGCCAGCAAAATGGTGCCCCAGGCGCCGCAGACGCCATGCACCGCCACCGCGCCCACCGCGTCGTCCAGCTTCAGCGCGCGCTCCAGGAACATCGTGGCATAGACGACGACGATGCCGCTGGTCGCGCCGATGATGATCGCGCCGTAGGTGTCCAGCACGTCGCAGCCGGCGGTGATGCCGACCAGGCCGGCCAGTACGCCGTTGATCGGCCAGACCGGGCGATGCAGCCCTTCGTGCCAGCGGCCCAGGGTCATCGCGACGGCGCCGCCGAAACAGGCCGAAAGCACGGTGTTGGAGATGATATGGGCGAAGGCCGGGGTGCCGGCGGTGGTGGAGCCGCCGTTGAAGCCGATCCAGCCCACCCAGAGAATGATGGCCCCCATGGTGGCCAGCACGGCGCTGTGCCCATGGATGGGCAGCGGATTGCCGTCTTCGTTGAAACGGCCGATGCGGGCCCCGGCGACGACGACGGCGGCCAGACCGATCCAGCCGCCCACCGAGTGGACGACGGTCGAGCCGGCGAAATCGATGAAGCCCTTGTCGGCCAGCCAGGCCGGATTGTCGCCGATCAGCAGGTTGCCCCAGGCCCAGTGGCCGAAGACCGGATAGATGAACAGGGCAACGCAGACCGCGGCGATGAGGTAGCCGCTGAAGCGCATGCGCTCGGCCACCGCGCCGGACAGGATGGTCGCCGCCGTGCCGCAGAACACCAGCTGGAAGACGAAGAAGGTGAAGTCCCAGTCCTCACGCTGGTTCCAGAACGGGATTTCGAAGCCCAGCCAACCGCCGAAGGACGGCCCGAACATCAGCCCGAACCCAAGGAAGTAGAAGGCGCAGCCGGCGATGATGAAATCGGCGATGTTCTTCTGGGCGACGTTGATGGAGTTCTTCGAGCGCACGAGGCCGGCTTCGAGCAGCAGGAACCCGCCCTGCATCAGGAAGACCAGGGCGGCGGCCACCATCGTCCAGACATGGTCGAGATTGGTCTGCTGGGTCGCCAGGCCGGCAGCCAGTTCCTGTCGCAGAACCTCGAGGTCGGCCTCGGAGACCGCGCCCCAAGCCGCGCTGGATAATGCGGCGCTGGCCATGACGGCCCCGGCGCAGAGCAGATAGAAGCGCATGACGACTTGTTCCCCCAAACTCCACCACCCATCGGTCTCCACAACCGACGACATGACTGAATATCGATCCAATTCGCTTAAAAAGTTATGATTATTCGTTTGTATGCACCTGACGAGTGTGGCGAAAACGCAGACTTTCGCACGCTCAGGTATTCACGCTCAGATACTCACGGGCTTTGAAACAGAACGAGGGGGCTCAGGCCGCCGCCGCCTCATCCAGGGTCCGGATCCCATCGAGGAAGGCCTGGACCTCGCTGCGCATGGCTTCGGCTTGGCGCGACAGCTGGTCGGCGGCCTCCAGAACATCCTTCGCCGAGCGGCCGGTCTCGCCCGCGGCGTCGGACACCGCGGAGATATTCTTGTCGACGTCATCGGTTCCCTTGGCGGCCTGCTCGACATTACGGGCGATCTCCTGGGTCGCCGCGGTCTGCTCCTCCACCGCCGAGGCAATGCCGGTGGAGACCTCCTTGATGCCGGCGATGGTCTCCGTGATGTCTTTCAGGCGGCCGACGGCGCTGCCGGTGGCGTTTTGCATGTCACTGATCTGGGCCGCGATGTCTTCGGTCGCCTTGGCCGTCTGCGTGGCCAGGCCCTTGACCTCGCTGGCGACCACGGCGAAGCCCTTGCCGGCCTCCCCGGCCCGCGCGGCCTCAATGGTGGCGTTCAAGGCCAGCAGGTTGGTCTGCTCGGCGATCTCCTGGATCAAGACCATGATCTTGCCGACGTGCTCGGCGGCCTCGTTCAGCTGCATCATGTCGCGGTCGGCGTCGACAGCCTGGGTCGCGGCGGTGTTGGCGACATTGGTGGAATGGGCGACCTGGCTGCTGATCTCCGCGATCGCGGTCGAGAGTTCCTCGGTCGCTGCGGCGACGGTCTGGACGTTGGCCGAAGCTTCCTGAGAGCCGGCGGCGACCGTGCGCGCGCTGGCGGAGGTTTCCTCGGCCGTCGAGGAGAGCGATTCCGCGGTGGCGTGCATCTCGACGGCAGCGGCCGATACGGTTTTCAGGACAACGCCGATCTGCTCGTCGAAATTCCGGGTGAGTTCGGCCTGGCGCTCCAGGCGCTGGGTGCGCTTGGCGTCCTCGGCTTTCTGCTGTTCGGCCAGGGCGTTGGCCCTGATCGTGGTCTGGCGGAAGACCTCGATTGTCTCGGCAAGCTGGCCCACCTCGTCCTTGGACTGGACCTTCAGTTCAACGGTAGTGTCGCCCTCGGCCAGGGCCCTCACCGTCGCGACGGCGCGGGCCAGCGGGCGCGTCAAGGCCCCGCTCATGAGAACGCCCAGCCCCAGTCCGAGGACCAGACCGACAACCGAAACCACCGCCAGCAGGAAGACGGCCCTCTGCTCGTCGGCCTCGGCCTGGTGCGCTGCGTCGTCGGTGAAACGCCCTAGCTCTTCGAGGACGGCCGCGAGTTCCTGCTCCAGCGCATCCTGCTCATGCTCTGTCTTGGCGATGGCGGCCTCGAGGCCCGCCAGTTGCCCGGCGGAGAGATGTGCCAGGGCTTCCTCGACATGGGCCTGATAGTTCTGGTGCGCCTCACCGATCTTTCCCAGTTGGCCCAGCAGCCTTTCAAACTCATCACGCTGCGCGTCGCTGTGCGCCAGCGACGCCGCCCTCCCGGCAAGCTCGGAGGCCGCTCCCAGCGCCGCCTCCGCCTTCTCGCCGAAGGCCGCGAAGCCGACCCGGGCGTCGTTGAAACCAGGGCGTTCGGCCGCGGTCTCGGAGAGGTCAGAGGCGGCGTTGAGCGCGCGCTCGAAACGCGTGTTCTGCTCCAACTGCGCCACGGTAATCTCTGTCACCAGGCGGGTCAGAGGCACGTCCAGTTCGGCGACATCGGCGATTTCCGCGCCGATGAGATTCAGCTTCCACAGGGTGATTCCGGCGTTGACCGCAACGATCAGAAGCAACAGGCCGACCAGACCCAGGATCTTGGCTCTGAGCTTAAGATCGCGGAGAAAGAGAACTACTTGGCGCACAAAAGAATCTCCCGGAGGTTGCGTCTGATGCCACTGCAATTGCCTTGAAGCGGCGTGGGCCGCCTTTGTTCGCCTGCCAACGGCATAAGGCGAGCAAGCTGCAGGATTTTCTATCTCGGCCTATTAATGTTCCCTTATGCACCGGATGATTGCAGGCAATCAGGGCGGTTTTTTTCGCGCACTTGCGGCCTGCCAGGGCGGGCGTTAAGAAGCAGCGCTGGCAATTCACCGGCAACACAGCCCGCCATTCCCGTCTGCAAAGGACCGTTTCATGCAGCTCACCCTCCGCAAGTGGAACCTGTCGATCGGCAGTGGCCAGAAACTCTTCTGCATTCTCGGCCTGAACGTGCTGGAGGACCGCGACCTGGCGCTGGAGACCGCCCGCCAGCTGAAGGAAGTCACCACGGCGCTGGGGCTGCCTTTCGTTTTCAAGGCCAGCTTCGACAAGGCCAACCGCTCTTCCTTCAAGAGCTACCGCGGGCCCGGCCTGGACGAAGGGCTGAAGATTTTGGCGGAGGTGAAGGAGAAGTTCTCGGTGCCGATCTGCACCGACCTGCACGAGGAGTCCCAGGCCGAAGCGGTGGCGGAGGTCGCCGACCTGGTCCAGATCCCCGCCTTCCTCTGCCGTCAGACCGACCTGGTGGTGGCCGCCGCCCAGGCGACCCTGAAGCACGAGGGTTTGCTGCACGTGAAAAAGGCGCAATTCCTGGCGCCCTGGGACTGCCATTCGATCCTGCGCAAGATCGAGGAAGCCGCCGCCAAGGACATGACCATCCTCTGCGAGCGCGGCGCCTCCTTCGGCTACAACAACCTCATCGTCGACATGCTGGCGATCCCGGAGATGCAGCGTCTCGGCGCACCGGTCACCATGGACGCCACCCACGCCGTGCAGTTGCCCGGCGCCCAGAAGGATGCCGACGGCGTGGCCAGCGGCGGGCGCCGCGAAGGGGTGACGGTGCTCGCCGCCGCCGCCGTCGCGGCTGGTGTCGACGGGATGTTCCTGGAGTTCCATCCGGATCCGGACAAGGCGCTCTGCGACGGACCGAGCTGCCTGCCCCTCTCCGCCGCCGCCGAGGTGCTGGGCAAGCTGAAGGCGCTGCACGAAACGGTGCACGGCTACAACGCGTACTGAAGCAACGTCTCCGCAACGAGAAAGGGCCTCGCCCTTCGAGACGCGATCCTTCGGATCGCCCTCAGGGTGAGGCCCTTTTCTATGCCCTCATGCTGAGGAGCGCCCCCAAGCGTATTGGCGGCGCGTCTCGAAGCATGAATGTCAGGTCCGTTTAGACCAGGCGCGACTGCTCCACCGCGGCGGCCACGAAGGACGTGAACAGCGGGTGAGGGTCGAGCGGCTTGGACTTCAGCTCCGGATGGAACTGCACGCCGACGAACCAGGGGTGCGAGGGCAGCTCGACGATCTCCGGCAGGACACCGTCCGGCGACAGACCGGAGAACAGCAGCCCCGCCTGCTCCAGCGTCTCGCGGTAGTTGATGTTCACCTCGTAGCGGTGACGGTGGCGCTCGCTGATCGACGCACTGTCGTAGATCTCGCGAATTTTGCTGCCTTCGGTGAGGACGCAGGGATAGGCGCCGAGGCGCATGGTGCCCCCCAGATCGCTTTCCATGTTGCGGCGCTCGACCTCGTTGCCACGCGACCACTCGGTCATCAGGCCGACCACGGGATCGCCCGGGCTGCCGAACTCGGTCGAGCCCGCCTGCGGCAGGCCGGCCAGGTTGCGCGCCGCCTCGATCACCGCCATCTGCATGCCGAAGCAGATGCCGAAGTAAGGGATCTGTCGCTCCCGCGCGAAGCGCACCGCGGCGATCTTGCCCTCCGCGCCGCGCTCGCCGAAGCCGCCGGGCACCAGGATGCCGTGGACGCCCTCGAGCTGCTGAATCGCGCCGTCGGTCTCGAAGATTTCGGAATCCAGCCAGGAAACCTTCACTTTCACGTTGTTGGCGATGCCGCCGTGGGCCAGGGACTCCGCTAACGACTTGTAGGCGTCCAGCAGGCTGATGTACTTGCCGACCACGCCGATGGTGACCTCGCCGTCCGGCTCCTCGATGCGCTGGGTGACGTAGTCCCAGTGCGACAGGTCCGGCGGCGGGGTGTCGAGCTGGAAGTGGCGGCAGACCTCGTCGTCGAGCCCCTCTTCGTGATAGGCCCGCGGCACCGCGTAGATCGAACTGACGTCGAGGGCGGGAATCACCGCCTCCTCACGCACGTTGCAGAACAGCGCAATCTTGCGGCGGTCATCCTTGGGGATTTCGCGCTCTGCGCGGCACACCAGGATGTCCGGCTTGATCCCCATGGACTGCAGTTCCTTCACCGAGTGCTGGGTCGGCTTGGTCTTCAGCTCGCCGGCCGCGGCGATGTAAGGGATCAGCGTGCAATGCAGGAAGAGGCTCTGCTCGCGCCCCAGCTCGTTGCCGAGCTGGCGGATCGCTTCCAGGAAGGGCAGCCCCTCGATGTCGCCGACGGTGCCGCCGATCTCGCAGATCACGAAGTCCTCGTCGGTCAGGTCCGCGCGCACGAAGGCCTTGATGGCGTCCGTGACGTGCGGGATGACCTGGACGGTTGCGCCCAGGTAATCGCCGCGCCGTTCGCGCGCCAGAACCTGTGAGTAGATTTGCCCCGTGGTCACATTGTCGCTCTTGCGAGCGGGCACGCCCGTGAAGCGTTCGTAGTGACCAAGATCCAGGTCGGTCTCGGCACCGTCATCGGTGACGTAGACCTCGCCATGCTGATAGGGCGACATGGTTCCCGGATCCACGTTCAGGTAGGGGTCGAGCTTGCGAAGCCGGACCTTGTACCCGCGAGCCTGCAACAGCGAACCGAGCGCCGCTGCGCAGAGACCTTTTCCGAGGGAGGAAACCACGCCGCCAGTGATGAAGATGAACCGCGCCATGGGCGAAGACTATTGAACAATCATGAGGGGGTAAGCAAGCCTTCCTAGGATGACACTGCGATGACGCCGCGTCCGAATTGAAAACCCCGCCGAAATCCTGGCGAAGTCCGTCGCTCTTCCTTGGCCGGCGGACAGCGTCCCATGCTTGGGGTGGGCGCCAAAAGCCCCGGCCGGCCGCAATGACGTGCGAATCGTGCGCCGGGGGGCGCGCCGATTCGCCCGGTATCGGCCCGGGTTACTGGGTGGGAACGGAGGGGTCGCTCGGCTGAGCCGGCATTTCCGCCGGGGCCGCGGGCGCCGGAGCCTCGCTCGGCAGGGTATCGAGGATCGAGCGCGGCTGGTCGCTGCCGGCCAGGATCGTCAGCAGGATGCTGGTGACCATGAAGCCGGCCGCCAGGATTGCCGTGGTCCGGGTCAGCAGGTTGGCCGTGCCGCGACCGCTCAGGAAGCCGCCCATGCCGCCGCCTCCGCCGCCGCCGCCGCCGATGCCCAGGCCGCCGCCTTCGCTGCGCTGCAGCAGCACCACGCCGATCAGCGCGAGCGCCAAGAGAATGTGAACCGCGAGAAGTACTTCTACCATGATGCCCTTATACCTGCGCGCCTGGCAGGCCCCGGTCACGACGACAAACAGGGCCGCCGCGGGGCTGCCGATGCCCGGCTATGTAATGGCTCCGGCCCGGAAAGGCCAGAGAAAACACTCGGAAAAGCTTGCTTTTCGCTCCCCTGCCGGGCGCTCCGGGGCCCGCCGAGGCGCGCGCCTAGACACTCCGAGCGATGGCCCAGAAATCCTCGGCCTTGAGGCTGGCGCCGCCAACCAGGGCCCCGTCCACGTTGGCCTGGGAAAGCAGCTCGGCGGCATTGTCCGGCTTCACCGAGCCGCCGTAGAGGATCCGCACGTTCTGGGCGCCCTCGCCCACCAGCCCGACCAGCAGCCGCCGAATCTCGGCGTGCACCTCGACCACGTCGGCGGCGGTCGCCGTCCGCCCGGTGCCGATGGCCCAGACCGGCTCGTAGGCCACCACCAAGCGCTCGGCGTCCATGCCGGCGGGGACCGAGCCCTTGACCTGGCGGGCAATCACGGAGAGGGCCTGCCCGGCATTGCGCTCCTGCTCGGTCTCGCCGACGCAGACGATGGGCACCAGGCCCGCGGCCAGGGCGCCCTCGGCCTTGCCGCGCACCTGCACATCGGTCTCGCCGTGGTCGCCGCGGCGCTCCGAGTGGCCGACGATGACATAGCTGCAGCCCACGTCGCGCAGCATGGGGGCCGCCGTATCTCCCGTATGAGCGCCGGAAACGGCCGCGTGGCAGTCCTGGCCGCCCAGGGCGATCCGGCTGCCGGCCAGCGCCTGCCCCACCAGCCCCAGATAGGGAAACGGTGGACAGACGAGCAGGTCAGCGGAGGCTTCGGCCTCTGCGCTGAGGGATTTCAGCCCCTCGGCGAGGGCCTTGGCCTCTTCCGACAGGCCGTTCATTTTCCAATTGCCGGCAATCAGTGCTCTCATCGCTGCTCCCCTCACCCAAAGGACGGGCCTAACTAGCACAGGGTTTCGGGCAAGGCCATGCCTGCCGGGCCCGCACAAATAAAGGCAGAATTGCTTATTGCCCGGGCCCAGAGGCCTTTCTACACTGCCGCGCCCGCTGCCCCCGGCGTTTCTTGCGCCCGGACAGCCCCTCGGAACCTTAGCGAAGTCGTCCTATTGCCATGAAACCCCGCAACCTGCTCATCAAGATCGTCACGGTCATCCTGTTCAGCCTGCTGATCCTGAGCTTCGCTGTCTGGGGGATCGGCGATATCTTCCGCAGCGGCGGCCAGACCCAGGCCGTCGCGGAGGTGGGCGACACCGTCATCGAGCAGCGCGACTTCGTGACCCAGCTGTCCCGTGAAGTCTCCACCCTCAACCAGCGCCTGGGCACCCAGTTGAGCTCCGACCAGGTGCGCGCCTTCGGCATCCCGCAGCAGGTCCTGAGCCAGATGATCAGCCGCGCGGTCCTGGATGAGAAGGCGTCGCGCATGGGGCTGCTGGTCACCGAAACCCAGATGCACAAGCAGGTCTTCGAGAACCCCGCCTTCCAGTCGCCGGGCGGCAGCTTCGACGGTCAACGCTTCGCCCAGGTTCTGCGGCGGCTCAATATCGGCGAGCAGACCTATCTGCAGCGGGTCGGCGAGGACACCAAGCGCCAGCACCTGGTGGGCGCGGTGATCGGCGGCGCGGAGGCACCGGAGAGCCTCGCCGAGCAGGTCTTCGCCCATCGCGGCGAGCGGCGGATCGGGGACTTCGTGGAAGTCCAGCAGTCGAGCTTCGATGATCTCGGCGAGCCGGAGGCGGCGGCCCTGCAGGCGGCCTACGACAACGCCAGCGGGCGCTTCATGACGCCGGCCTACAAGAGCGTCTCCTTGGTGTTGTTGAGCCTCTCGGAGGCGGCCGCCCAGGTCGCCGTGCCGGACGAGCGTCTGGTCGAGGTCTTTGAGGCGCGCAAGGCCGAACTGGGCCAGCCCGAGCGGCGCGCGGTCAGCCAGGCCCTGCTGCCGGACCAGGCGGCCGCCCAGACTCTCTATGAGACGGTCTCGCAAGGCGTCGACTTCACCTCGGCCGTCGAGGCGGCGACCGGCCGCGCGCCCTTCGATCTCGGTACGGTCACCAAGAACAACCTGCCCCCGGAACTCGCCGATACGGTCTTCGGCCTGGAAGAGGGCCAGGTCAGCGAACCGGTGCAGTCGGCGCTCGGCTGGCACGTGGTCCTGGTTTCCGAGGTGCTGCCGCCCAATGAAGCGGTCTTCGAGGACCACGTCGAAGAGCTGCGCAAGGAAGTCGCCGAGGGCATTGCGGTCGATACGATCATCGACACCGCGAACCGCTTCGACGAGGAGCTCGCGGCCGGATCGTCCATGGATCAAACCGCCGAGTTTCTCAATCTGAAGGTCCGTGAGATCCCGGCCATCGATGCGCAGGGCCGCACGCCCGAGGGCGAGCCGGTCGAGAACCTGCCGGATCTGCAGACCTTCCTCGCGACCGTCAACCCGCTGCAGCCCGGCGAGGCGAGCACGCTGAAGGAGACCCGCGACGGCGACTTCTTCATGGTCCGGGTGGACGACGTGACGCCGGCCCAGAAGCGTCCGCTGGAGGATGTGCGCAACGAGGTCGTCGAACTGTGGCGCTCCAGCGAGCAGGAACGCCTGGCGCAGGAAAAAGCGGAAGCCATCGCCGAGCGCGTAGAGGCCGGCGAGACCCTGGCCGCGGTCGCCGAGGCCGAGGGGCTGAGCCTGCAGGAAACCCAGCCGGCGACCCGTTTCGAGACGGATCAGCAGCGTGTCACCCATCCGCTGATCGCCCAGCAGCTTTTCGAGATGGCCGAGGGCGAGGTCACCACCATCGGCATCCCGGGCAGCCAGGTGGTGGTTCAGCTGAAGGAGATCCTGCCGCCGGAGGAAGAAGGCCGTGACGCCCGCCTGGCCGAACTGGAGCAGCAGCTCACCACCGGCCTGCAGGACGACATCTTCCAGCAGTTCCTGGCCGCGCTGCAGCAGGAGTACGCGGTCGTCGTCAATCAGCGCCTCGTCGACCAGGTCGTCTCGGGGTTCTAGGCCGCATGCAGACCGCTCCCGACTTCGCCGCCTTCGAGGCGGCCTACAATGCTGGGCGGGCACAGGTGGTGCACACCGCCCTGATCGCCGACCTGGAAACCCCCGTCTCCGCCTTTTTGAAGCTGGCGGAAGGCAAGCCCAACGCCTTCCTTTTCGAATCCGTCGAAGGCGGCTCGATCATCGGGCGCTATTCCTTCCTCGGCATGCGCCCCGACCTGATCTGGCGCTGCCGCGGCAAGCAGGCGGAGATCAACCGCCAGGCACGATTCGACACGGCGGGCTTCGAGTCGATCGACAAGCCGGTGCTCGACAGCCTGCGCGACCTCATCGAGGAATGCCGCTTCGAGCTGCCCGAGGGCCTGCCGCCGATGGCCTCCTGCCTGCTCGGCTACATGGGCTATGACACGGTGCGGCTGATGGAGGACCTGCCGGAAGAAAATCCGCTGGCCATCGACGTGCCCGACGGCATGTTCGTCCGCCCCACCGTCGTCGCGGTCTTCGACCGGGTCGAAGACCTGGTCACCGTCTTCACGCCGGTCTGGCCGCGCAGCGATGTCTCCGCCCGTGCCGCCTACGCCCAGGCCTGCGAGCGCCTGGCCGACGTGGCGCAGGACTTCGAGCGGACGCTGCCGCAGCGCCGCGACGTCGTCGCCGACCTTGAAGAGCTGCCGGAGCCCAGCGCCAACCTGCCGCATGAGGCCTTCCTCGACATGGTCCACAAGGCCAAGGAGTACATCCTGGCCGGCGACATCTTCCAGGTCGTGCTGTCGCAGCGTCTCTCCCTGCCCTTCAAGCTGCCGCCCTTCGCGCTGTACCGTGCGCTGCGGCGGCTGAACCCCTCGCCGTTCCTGTTCTTCATCGACTTCGGGACCCACGCCATCGTCGGCTCCAGCCCGGAGATCCTGGTGCGCCTGCGCGACGACACGGTGACCATCCGGCCGATCGCCGGCACCCGGCCGCGCGGCGCCACGCCGGCGGAGGACCGCGCCCTGGCCGAGGACCTGCTGGCCGATCCCAAGGAACTGGCCGAGCATCTCATGCTGCTCGACCTGGGACGCAACGACGTCGGGCGCGTCGCCGAAGTCGGCAGCGTGAAGGTGACCGCGAAGAACATCATCGAGCTGTACAGCCACGTCATGCACATCGTCTCCAACGTCGAAGGCAAGCTGGCCGAGGACAAGGACGCCATGGACGCGCTCATCGCCGGCTTCCCGGCGGGCACCGTCTCCGGCGCGCCGAAGGTGCGGGCCATGGAGATCATCGAGGAGCTGGAGCCGGAGCGCCGCGGCATCTACGGCGGCTGCGTCGGCTACTTCGGTGCCGGCGGGGCGATGGACACCTGCATCGCACTGCGCACCGCCGTGGTGAAGGACGACACCATGTACATCCAGGCCGGGGCCGGCATCGTCGCGGACTCGAAGCCCGAGTCCGAGCACCAGGAGTGCTGGAACAAGGCCCGCGCCCTGCTGCGCAGCGCCGAGGAAGCCGTGCGCTTCGCCGCGCGGCGGGGCAACTAAGCCGGCTTCGCCATGGCCAAGCTGACGCTCTGGGGCCGCCTCTCGTCCTGCAACGTGCAGAAGGCGGTGTGGCTGCTGGAGGAGCTGAAGCTTCCCTACGACCACATCCCGGCCGGCGGTGACGCCGGCGGCCTCGACGAACCCGCCTACCGCGCCATGAACCCGCACGGCAAGGTGCCGACCCTGAAGGATGGCGACACGGTGGTCTGGGAGAGCGAGGCCATCCTGCGCTACCTGGCCGCCCGCTACGGCGCGCCGGACTTCTGGTCCGACGATCCGGCGGAACGCGCCGCCGTCGACCAGTGGCTGGCCTGGACCGCCGCCGCGCTGTACCGCGACTGGATCGACCTCTTCTGGCGGCTGGTGCGCACGCCGCCGGAGCGTCAGGACGCCGCCCTCATCGAGGGGCACCGCCGGCGCACGGTCGAGCGCTACGCCTTCCTCGACGATCAGCTCGCCGCCCGGCCCTATATCGCCGGGGAGAGTCTCTCCCTGGCCGACATCGCCGCGGGAATGACGCTCTACCGCTGGTACGAGATGCCGATCGAGCGGCCCCGCCTGCCCCAGGTCGAAGCCTGGTACGCGCGGCTGCGCAAGCGGCCGGCCTATCGCAAGGCCGTCTGCCTGCCTTTCGACGATCTGGTCGGGAAATTAACCTTTTAACTACTTCTGAAGCGCAGCATGGAGATCAGTTTTCTGTTGCCGGTTTTCGCGAATCGGGTTGATAGTTGAGATCCTGTTTCAACAGCTGAAAGGAGGTGATCCAATGTCTAATCATGAGGCTTCGGTGAAGTCAGAGGGCCTTGGATGTTTTACGGGTTTGATGGAGCAGCCTTCTTCCGACTCGTAACACCTTCGAAGCGGGACCCCGTTTCGGGGCCCTTGACTGACCAGCTCATGGAGGGGCCGCAGAAATGCGGCCCCTTTTGAGTTTTACGGCCCGCTTTTTGTGGGTAGACCAACGATCTATGAGGCAAATTGGGGGGTTCACAAGCCCTTGCGGCCGCGTTTTACAATAGAATCATGACACAGCAGATCTGCCATCTCTACGAGGCGCCGGGCCACCTGCCCTTGGTCGCCAAGTGGATCCACGAAGCCTTCTGGCTGGACCAGGAAGGCTATGAGCCGGATTTCTTCGAGGCGCGCCTCGGCGAAGCCAGCGACCCGGACAACATCCCGCTGTCGCTGCTGGCGCTCGACGAAGGGGCCCCCGTGGGGACCGTGAACCTCATCGTCAACGACGATCCGCAGCGCCCGCACCTGACCCCCTGGCTGGCGGCGCTCTATGTCGAGCCCGATTTCCGCCGCCGCGGCCATGGTGCCGCCCTCATTGTCCGGCTGCTGTCAGAAGCCTCCCGGCTCGGTTGCGGGACCGTCTATCTCACCACCCATATTCCGGACTTCTACAAGCGTTTCGGCGCTCAGGTGCACGAGAAGGTCGAGGACGATTTCTGGGTGATGCGTCTCCGGACCCCCGCCCCTGAGTGAGGATGCTCAGAAAAAGGTCCGCGGGATGAAAAGGACCAGATCGGGCAGCAGCACCAGCAGGGCGACGAGGCAGACGATTGCCGCGATGAAGGGCAGCGACTCTTTCACGTAACTGCCGATATCGCAGTCCAGCAAGGCGCAGACCGTGTACATGGCGACGCCCACCGGCGGCGTCATGGAGCCCAGAGTGACGATCGTCATCATCAGCACGCCGAAATGCACAGGGTCGACCCCGATGCGCTGCACGATGGGCACGAAGATTGGCGTCAGCAGCAGCACCAGCACCGTGCTCTCGATGAACAGCCCGGCGACGAAGAGCATCACCAGGATCAGCACGAAGATCACCAGCGGCTCCGACGAGAAGCCGAGCAGCGCCTGAGCGATCGACTGCGGCATCTGCTCGAAGATGATGGCGTAGCCGATCATGCCCGACATGAGGATGATGAGCATGATCATGCCGATGTCACAGATCGAGGCCTCGAAGGCGCGCAGCACGGCCCGGCCGTCGAGCGCCTTGTGGGCGAAGCGGCCGACCAGGATCGCGTAGATCACCGCGAAGGCGCCGACTTCCGAGGGCGTGAAGAGCCCGCCCCTGATACTCACGACCAGCAGCACCGGAAAGGCCAGCGCGAACTTGGCGTCACTCAGCGCGCGCAGCACTTCCATGAAGCGCGGCCGCACGGCGCCTTCCGTGCGGTAGCCGCGCCGCCTGGCGATCAGGTAGGCGGTGATCATCAGCACCAGCATCATCAGCAGGCCCGGCACGATGCCGGCGAGGAACAGCTGGCCGATGGAGACGTTGCCGACATAGCCGTAGAGGATGAGGCCGAGACTGGGCGGGATGGTCGCCGTGATCAGCGAGGAAATGGCGATGACCGCAGCGGTATAGCCCTTGGAATAGCCCTCGCTCAGCATGGTCGGGCCCAGCACCCGCGCCTCCATGGCGGCATCGGCCACGGCCGAGCCGGAGACGCCGCCCATGAGGGTGGAGAGCACCACGGAAACCTGGGCGAGGCCGCCGGCCATCCAGCCGACGGTGACCTTGGAGAAGCGGAACAGGCGCTCGGTGATGGCGCTTTCGTTCATCAGGTGCCCGGCCAGCACGAAGAAGGGCACGGCGAGCAGCGGGAAGCTCTGCGACACGCTGGCGATCTTCTGCACGCCGATGGACATCGGCAGGATGTCGGAGAGAACGAAAAAGAGGAAACCGGCGATGCCGATGGTGAAGGCAACCGGCAGGCCGAGCAGCAGCAGAACGGCAAACAGCAGGCCGATCCAGATCATAGCCCGTCCTTCAGGTCTTCGGGGATCTCGCCGGGCCGCCGCGCGAAGACCAGCAGGCGCTCCTCACCCCGCCGCCGCAGGGCCTCCGCGGCGTTGGCGATCACGGTGAAGATCAGGAAAACGCTGCCGACCGGCACCGCGATGGTGACGAAGGCGTAGGGGATGCCGCTGTCCCCGAAGAGGCGCTCGGTGTTGAGCAGCGTCAGCTTCACGCCCTCGACGGCGAGCACGCCGAGGAAGACCACCACGAGCAGCCCGAGCAGCAACTCCAGCACCAGACGCTTGCGGTGGTCGAGGGTCTGGATCAGCAGGTCGATGCCGAGATGCACGCGCCGCCGGAGCGCCCGGTTGGCGCCGAGAAAGCACAGCCAGATGAACAGCAGCTGCGCCAGGTCCACCGACCAGATCAACGGTGTGCCGAAGAAGCGCATCACCGCGGCGACGAAGACCAGGCCGACGATGCCCGCCAGCAGGGCGACGCCGACCAGCAGTTCGATTTTCGACAACAACCCCTTCGTCATAGCGCCCGATCACGACCCATCAAAAAGAAACAGGTGGCAGCAGGGGATCATCACCTGCCGCCACCCAAGTGTCTGCCCCGGGTGGCAGAGTGTCTAAGGCCGGTTCGGGAGGCCCCTAGAGACGCTGCTCAGCGGGACACGCCAATTACTGTGCGGCGATGGCGCGCAGCTCGTCGCGGAGTTCGCCGTAGCCGAGCTTGTCGTAGACCGGCGCCGTCGCCTCGCGGAACGGCGTCACGTCGATCTCGGTGATGGTGACGCCCTCTGCCTGCATCTTCTTCTCCAGGTCGGCCAGCGCGTCCTGCGTGCCGTAGGAGGCCACGTCACCGGCCCTCAAGGCTTCCTCGCGCAGAATGGTCTGCAGTTCCGCCGGCAGGCTGTCGAACCAGCCGCCGCTGGTCACCACGCCGGTGATGAGGTTGATATGGCCGGTCTTGGTGATGTGGGAGATGACCTCGTAGAGCTTGGAGCCGTAGGTTGCCGGGTCCTGCGCTTCGGCGCCGTCGATCACCTTCTGCTGCAGCGCGCTGTAGACCTCGGTCCAGCCCAGGGGGGTCGGCGTGGCGCCCATGGCACGGATGGTCTCCATCCACACCGGCGCGCCCGGGGTGCGCATGCGCACGCCGGCCAGGTCGGCGGGCACCGAGACCGGCTTGTTGGTCAGCAGGTGGCGCTCGCCTTGCCACCAGTTGAAGGACAGCACCTGCAAGCCGGCCTTGTCGTTCAGCTTGTCGACCCAGGTCTCGAAGAGATCGGAGGTCACCACCTTGCGGATCCCGTCGTAGCCGCTGGCCAGGAAGGGCGCGCCAAGCACGCCGAACTCATCCACGTAGACCGCCAGACGGCCGCCGTCGACCACCACCGCGACGGGCGCGCCGGCACGGGCCTGCTCCAGCACATCCTCGTCCTTGCCCAGCTGCGAGCTGGGAAAGAGCTTGATCTCCAAGGCGCCGTCACTGCGCTTGGCGACGTTCTCCTGGAAGGACTCCAATCCCTTGTAGAGCGGGTCGTCCGTGGTCAGCGCCGTGTTGACGTTGAGCGTGTAGTCCGCGGCCTGCGCTGCGGTTATGTTGGATAGGGTGAGCCCCAGCGTGAGCGCGCCCACTGTGACGGCGCCAAGCGTGAACGCCGAATTCAGGCGGGCCAGACCAAAGGATTTGCGCATCGTTCCTCCTCCCATTCGCTTTTCGTCCGCCGCGCCCCCTCGACGTCGACCGGACCATTCTTCGTTGCCTTCATACTAGTATGGTAGTATGATAATCACTGTCAAGGGAGTCGTGATGTCGCTGGAAACACCAACTTTCACGCCGCTGTCCGCGGGCCCGCCCGAAGCGCGATCGACCATCGCGCTCCAGGTCTACCGCAAGCTGCGCGAAGCCATCGTCAGCCTGCAGCTGCTGCCGGGGAACTCCCTCTCCGAGGCGGAGGTCGCCAAGCAGATGGGCACCTCGCGCCAGCCGGTGCGCGAGGCCTTCATCAAGCTGCAGGAGATCGGCCTGGTCGAGATCCTGCCGCAGCGCGGCACCTTCGTGGTCAAGATCTCGGCGCGTGACGTGGAGAACGCCCGCTTCATCCGCGAGGCCGTCGAGGTGGCCATCGCGCGCAAGGCCTGCACGCTGGCCGGCGAGAGCGACATCGCGCTGCTGCAGCGCCTGATCGACGACCAGAGCCGCGCGGCGGAGGCCGACGACCAGGAATGGTTCCTGAAGCTGGACGACGCCTTCCATCAGACCATCGCGCAGAGCGCCGACTGCCTCTACGGCTGGCGCATCATCGAGGACCTGAAAGCGCAGATGGACCGCGTGCGCTTTCTCAGCCTGCCGACCGCGACGCCGATCCCGAAACTCATCGACCAGCACCGCGCCATCGCCGAGGCGATCCGCCGCAAGGATGCCGAGCGGGCCGAGAAAGCGGTGCGCAAGCACATGGCGGAGATCCTGGTCTCCCTGCCCAAGCTGGCCGCCAAGCACGCCGAGCTGTTCTCCGAAGAAGGATAGATCCGGGGGGCAGACGCGGCGGGCAGAAGCATAACAAACCCGCAAGCCATAGCGTTGGGATGGAAACGTGAAGATTACCGATGCGCGCGTCATCGTCTGTTGTCCGGGGCGCAACTTCGTCACCCTGAAGATCGAGACCGAAGACGGTGTCACCGGCCTGGGCGACGCCACCTTGAACGGGCGCGAGCTGGCCGTGGTCAGCTACCTGCGCGATCACGTCGTCCCCTGCCTCATCGGCCGGGACGCCAGGCGCATCGAGGACATCTGGCAGTACCTCTACCGTGGCGCCTACTGGCGGCGCGGCCCGGTGACCATGGCGGCGATCTCCGCCGTCGACGTGGCGCTGTGGGACATCAAGGCCAAGTGCGCGGGCATGTCGCTCTACCAGCTGCTCGGCGGGCGCAGCCGCGACGGCGTTCTGGTCTACGGCCACGCCAACGGCCGCAGCCTGGACGAGGCCCTGGCGGCGGTGGCGCAGTTCCAGAAGGACGGCTTCCGCGCCATCCGCGTGCAGTGTGGCCTGCCCGACATCGAAAAGGTCTACGGCGTCGCCAACGGCGACGGCCCCTACGAGCCGGCCAAGAAGGGCCTGCCGCCGGAGGAGCAGTGGTCGACGCCCGACTACCTGCGCTTCGTGCCGGGCGTCTTCGCCAAGGTACGTGACGAGTTCGGCGAGCGCCTGCACCTGCTGCACGACGTGCACCACCGCCTCTCCCCCAACGAGGCGGCGCGCCTCGGACACGACCTGGAGCCCCACCGCCTGTTCTGGATGGAGGACCCGACGCCCGCCGAGAACCAGGCCGGCTTCCGCCTGATCCGCGAGCGCACCACGACGCCCATCGCCGTCGGCGAGGTCTTCAACACGGTGTGGGACTGCAAGCAGCTTATCGAGGAGCAGCTCATCGACTACATCCGCGCCACCATCCTGCACGCCGGCGGCGTGACGCACATGAAGACCATCGCCGCCCTCGCCGGCCTCAACCAGGTGCGCACCGGCATGCACGGCGCCACCGACCTCTCGCCGGTGACCCTGGGCACGCAGGTTCACTTCGACACCTGGGTGCCCAACTTCGGCATCCAGGAGCTGATGCTGCACGAGCCGGTGACGGCGGAGGTCTTCAGCCACGACTACCGCTATGAGGACGGCTACCTGATCGCCGGCGAGAAGCCCGGCCACGGCGTCGACATCGACGAGGCCAAGGCGGCGGAGCATCCCTACGAACCCGCCTACCTGCCGGTCAACCGCCTGACCGACGGCACCCTCTGGGACTGGTGAGGGCCTGTCGGATTCCGGGGCCTTCTTGGGCTGTCCGGTCTGTACAAACCAGGGCCGATATGTGATTTCTGTAGCCGGTCGCTTCCCAACGGGCACGGTTCGGTCGCTTGGCATCTCCTGTAAAGAAACGCGAAAACCGCTACGTCAACGATCTCCGGCGTTACGGTTATGGGCAGTCCCTGTTCTTCGACCTTCGCAAAGTCGTCGTCCCCCTGGGGCTCTCCGTCGTCTTCCTGGCGGTCGTCGGGATATCGGTCGCCGGATATCAAAGCACGGTCAGTGAAGACTGGCTGATCGTCGCCGTCGCCGCGGTGATCGGCGGCTACATGGCGCTGAACATCGGCGCGAACGATGTCGCGAACAACATGGGGCCCGCCGTCGGCGGCAAGGTTCTGACCGTCATGGCGGCCGTGCTGATCGCCGCTGTCTGCGAAGCCGCCGGCGCGCTTCTCGCGGGCGGCGATGTCGTCAAGACCGTTTCCAAGGGCATCATCTCGCCGGGCCCGGACCTCAGCGTCATGGCCTTCCGCGACCTGATGCTCAGCGCGCTCTTCGCGGCGGCGCTGTGGATCAACCTGGCGACGATATTGAGCGCGCCGGTCTCAACGACGCACTCGATCGTCGGCGGCGTTCTCGGCGCCGGCATCGCCGTGGCGGGCTTCGGGCTGGTCAACTGGGGCACCATGGCGGCGATTGCGGCCAGCTGGGTCGTCTCGCCGGTCTTCGGGGCCGGCTTCGCCGCTCTGATCCTGTATTTCATCAAGGTGAAGATCCTCTATGCCGACGACCGCCTCGCGGCCGCGCAAAGATGGGTGCCCGTGCTCATCGCGCTGATGGCCGGCGCCTTCACGGCCTACATGCTGCTGAAGGGGCTGAAGAAGATCTGGCACCCGGGCATGCTGGAGATCATCTTCTTATCGGGCCTGGCGTTCGCGGCGGCCTTCGCCGCCTCGCGGCCCTATATCCGCTCCCGCGTGCGCAGCATGGAAAACAGGCGGACCGACATCAACCGGCTGTTCAACGTGCCGTTGATCGCCGGCGCCGCCTTGTTGTCTTTCGCCCACGGTGCGAACGACGTCGCCAACGCGGTCGGACCGCTGGCCGCGATCGTCTCGACGGTGCAGCAGCAATCGGGCATCGCCGCGCAGGTCACCATCCCGCTGTGGGTCATGGCTGTCGGCGCCTTCGGCATTGCGCTCGGCCTCGGCCTCTTCGGCCCGAAACTGATTTCCGTCGTCGGGGAGAGAATCACGCGGTTGAACTCGCCGCGGGCCTACTGCGTCGCCCTCTCGGCAGCCGTGACGGTGCTGATCGCGACGACGCTGGGGCTGCCCGTCAGTTCCACGCATATCGCCGTGGGCGCCGTGTTCGGCGTCGGGTTTCTGCGCGAGTTCCTGGAGAACCCGAACAAGCGCAAACTCCGGCCGGGGCACAAGTTGAACGAAACCGCCGAAGACGCCTTCAACAGCCGCGGCTTTCGTTCCGTGCGGCGGCTCGTGCGGCGGCGCTTCGTCTTCTCGATCGCTTCCGCCTGGATCATCACTGTGCCGGCGTCAGCGCTTCTTGCCGCTCTGATTTATAGTGGTTTGCAGCTTCTGTGATCCACGGCCTCAAGGCGTCGAATTGCTTGATGAGCGGCAAGAGATCCTCACGGTAAGCGACGCGCGGAACGTCTTCGATCAACGCCCAGTGCCGCTGACGTCGATCCTTCTCGGGCCAGTCATCGACCTGCTCGGTCACGAAAAGCGGGTAGTAGGTGACGGGCACCTCGCGCTTGCCCTTTTCCGTCAGCTTGGTCACGAGCACCGTCATCGGAAAGTCTTCGAGGACGACCCCCTTCACCCCGGCTTCTTCGAACCCCTCACGAAGGCAGGCCTCGACGTGCGTTTCCGACGCCTCGATTTTTCCTTTCGGGAGAACCCATCTGCCACGGGTCTGGGAAGTGACGAACAACACCGCCACGGCGCTGTCTCTCGTGTCGAAGGGAATGATGCCAACGCGATGCATTGCGGAACTTTCTCGGGTGCGCTGCGGAGGGACTCGAATGCACGGCTGCGAGTGTCAGGCAGGAGGACGGCCTGATCAAGCCCGGCGGACGGCGCCCGGACGGTAAGTCTCTGCTGCGCGCCCGCCTGCCTGCCCGCGCCCGCCTGCCTGCCCGCGCCCGGATGTCCCGCCCCAGCGGCGCGTGATCGTCCTGCCTATTCCGTAAAGGGCAGCCATGCAATCAAGATGGCCGTCTGAAGTTTTTACAGTTCAAGATTTGGCCGCAGCATCGCTAAGCTATTGATAAAATAGGAGAATTATAGAAGACGCCGCCTTCTGGTTGAAAACCGGCCGGCCTGTTTAGCCTGAAATTTTACAGCTTCTCGAAGTCCTTTCGTGAAGCTCGACCTAAGCCACTGAAATAACAAGGGTTCTTTCCTCGGCACAGCAATTGCTATGGCTCTTCAACCTAATGGTTCGTAGCGAGTCCTGGGATGGCTCACTGCGGGCAATCGCTGTCTTATTGAGGGAAAGAAGTTGATGAAGTTGGTTTCGTTGGTTTTTGCTTTGGTGTTCGGCGCCGGCGCGCTCGGCCTTGCCGCCGCTCCCGCTCAGGCGGGGGCGATCTTGAACGTCGTCGATGGGAAGCTCGTGGGAGCGCGGGACGTGAACATTCTGGGGACGCTCTATGACGTGTCCTTCCAAGACGGCAGTTGCGCCACGCTTTATTCAGGCTGCGACCAGAACTCCGACTTTTATTTCAA
Source organism: Kiloniellaceae bacterium (assembly GCA_048268885.1). Classification (GTDB taxonomy): domain Bacteria; phylum Pseudomonadota; class Alphaproteobacteria; order Kiloniellales; family Kiloniellaceae; genus Pelagibius. The sequence goes on from JBLWUP010000015.1 coordinate 93,143, forward strand.
CACCTATTCCAATGCCCGAGCGGCAGCTCAAGCACTGCTCGATCAGGTCCTGACGGACTCAATCGAGGGCCAATTCGATAGCATCGCGGGCCTCACCGGAGGCTGCTCCCCGTCGACGACCAGCTCGCACTGCATCATCAAATTTCCCTACGTGATGTCCGGAGCGAACCAGTTCATCGGCTTCACCGCCTTCAACTACAATGCCTCGGGTGATTACACGTCTCATTTTTATGGAATCCCGGGACAGACTTCCAACGGCGCCGTCAACGTGACCTGGGCATTGTTCCTGCCCGACGGCTCGCTGGACGAGGTCGTCGCGGTCCCCGAACCCTCGACCCTCGCGCTGTTCGGGGCTGGCCTGCTGGGCCTGGCCGGAATTGCCCGGCGGCGCCGTCAAGCCTAAGGGAAGCGAAGCCGGGAAGCCTCGAAACTTCCCGGCGCCTCCCCTGTCCTGCCCCCGGCAATTCGCTTAAAGGCCTAGCCCGCTCCGGCCGTCTGCTGCGCCGCCAGCTGTTCGCGGTGGCGCACGATGGCGGAGATCGGCACCAGGGCGAAGCCCCGCGCCTGCATCGCCGGGATCCATTCCTGCAGCGCGGTCACCGTGCCGTCGTGCGGGTGGCCGATGCCGATGGCGTAGCCGCGCTCGTGGGCGGTCTGCTCCAGGATGGCGAGCTGGCGGTGGATGGCCGCCAGGTCGTCGGGCTCGTTGTCCAGGAAGACGTCACGCACCGCATAGGGCACCTCGGCGCGCGCGGCGAGGCTGCCGGCCACCGAGTTGGAGGCGGTCAGCGAGTCGAGGAACAACAAGCCGCGCGCCTTCAGCTCCCCCATCACCAGCGCCATGCCCTCGGGCGAGGCGGTGAAGCGGCTGCCCATGTGATTGTTGATGCCGACGTAGCCGTCGAAGCGCGACAGGCCCCAAGTCAGGCGTTGCAGCAGTTCGGCGCGGGGGATGTCCTCGCGCAGCACGTTGGGGCCTGGGTCCATGGCGGCGCTGCGCGGCTCCATGGGAACATGTAGCATCAACTCGTGGCCGGCTTCCCGTGCCTCGCCCGTCATCGCCGGCAGGCCGTCGGCGTAGGTCATGAAGGCGAGCGTCAGCGGTCCCGGCAGGGCGATGGCCTTCTTGGCGCCGCGCCGGTTCACGCCGACGTCGTCCAGCACCACGGCGATCATCGGGCGGCCCCCCGAGGGCGCGACCGCGACGGCGTGCTGCTGCCACAGCGGCGGTCCGCTCACTCCGCGATCGGGCACCGGGATCGGCGGCAGGGCCGCCTGTTGCTGCCCCCCGTCGCCCCGCCAGTCGCTCGGCACGTTGGCGACGCCCTCCGGTAGCTCCGCGCCCTGACCTTGGGCCTCCTGCTCGGCGCGGACCACCTCGTGGTATTGGGCTTCCAGGGCTTCGCGGTCGACCTGCGGCGTCGTGGTGATGATCCGCGGCGGCGCGGCGGACGGCCGGGGGGCGGCTGTTCCCGAATCGCTCTCCGCCGTGCGCAGCGCCGGCGGCGGGGTGCCGAGGATGCCCTGGCGGTCCAGGAACACGCCGACGACCCCGCCCAGCAGCAGGCCGATGAGCAGCAGCCCGGCGACAGCGGCCGTGTTCCACAGCGCCTCGCCGCCCGGCTTGCGTCCAGGTTTGCGGCCCCGCTTTTTCCTATGCGAATCGCCCTTTTTCATGGCGGGCGGAGCCTAGCACGGCTTGGTTAACGAAGCGGGGCCTATTCGGCGGCCGAGGCCTTCTCCGTCTTGCCAGCGAGGCCCTGCAGGATAGGGCAGTCCGGGCGGGCATCGCCATGGCAGCGCTCCATGAGGTGCAGCAGGGTCTGGCGCATCTCCGTCAGTTCGGTGATCTTGCGGTCGATGTCCTGGACCCGGTGCCTGGCCAGGGCCTTCACCTCGGCGCTGGAGCGGCTGCGGTCGCGCCACAGGGCCAGCAGGCTGCCGACTTCCTCCACCGAGAACCCCAGGCTCCGCGCGCGTTGCACGAAGCGCAGGGTCTCCACGTCCTGCTTGTCGTAGACCCGGTAGCCGGCGGCACTGCGCTCGGCCGGCTGGATCAGCCCGACGGACTCGTAGTAGCGGATGGTCTTGGCCGGCACCCCGGATTGCCGGGCCGCGGTTCCGATGTTCATCGGCGGCCTCCTTCGCTCGGGTGAAAGGAGGATGATTCCACCTTCTAGTCACTGTAAGGTCAAGCGCGTCCGCGAAAAGAGAGCCGCAAAGAGGCCGCGGCAGCGGCGATTTGGCCGCTTTCCGCAGCGCCCCGTAGCCTGTTATAACGGCGACCTGTTATAAGAGGCGCTCAAGAGGCGAGAACAAGGCTCAAGGCCGCAGCGTAAGCATCTGATATGTTTCTGTTAATCGACAACTACGACAGCTTCACCTACAACCTCTTCCATTTCCTGGGCGAGTTGGGGGCGAAGGTCGAGGTGCGCCGCAACGACAAGATCACGGCGGCCGAGGCCCTGGCGCTGCAGCCGCAGGGGATCGTCATCTCGCCGGGCCCCTGCGACCCGGACAGGGCGGGCGTCTGCCTGGAGCTGATCGCCGCCGCCGCCGGCAAGGTGCCGCTGTTCGGTGTCTGCCTCGGCCACCAGGCCATCGGCCAGCACTTCGGCGGCAAGGTGGTGCGCGCGCCCGCGCCGATGCACGGCAAGCTGAGCCAGGTGACCCACGAAGGCAGGGGCGTCTTCGCCGGCCTGCCCTCGCCGCTCACCGCCACGCGCTACCACTCCTTGACCCTCGACCCCGCGAGCTTCCCCAGCGATGTGCTGGAGATCACGGCGAAGTCCGAAGACGGCGTCATCATGGGCCTGCAGCACAAGACCCTGCCGATCCACGGCGTGCAGTTCCATCCGGAGAGCATCGCCTCCGAACATGGCCACGCCCTGTTGCGCAACTTCCTCAATCTCGCCGACCCGGCCGCGGCGGCATAACGCGGAGAACCGGCTGATGAGCGGCGACATGCCCGATCTCAAGGGCCTGATCGGCAAGGTTGCGACCGGCGCGACCCTGGCCCGCGGCGAGGCCGAGCAGGCCTTCGACATCATGATGTCCGGCAACGCGACGCCGGCCCAGATGGGCGGCTTCCTCATGGCCCTGCGCGTGCGCGGCGAAACCGTCGAGGAGATCACCGGCGCCGCCACGGTCATGCGCTCGAAGATGACCACGGTCGCGCGCCCGGAAGGCGCCATCGACATCTGCGGCACCGGCGGCGACGGCACCGGCACCTACAACATCTCCACCGGCAGCCAGTTCGTGGTGGCGGCCTGCGGCGTGCCGGTGGCCAAGCACGGCAACCGCGCGGCCTCGTCCAAGAGCGGCGCCAGCGACGTGCTGGAGGCGCTCGGCGTGAACATCGAGGCCGACTTCGCCCTGGTCGAGCGCGCGCTGGTCGAGGCCGGCACCTGCTTCCTCATGGCGCAGCGCCATCACAGCGCCATGCGTCACGTCGGCCCGGCGCGCGTCGAGCTGGGCACGCGGACCATCTTCAATCTGCTGGGACCGCTGTCGAACCCCGCCAAGGTGACGCGCCAGCTCATCGGCGTCTTCGCGCCGCAGTGGCTTGAGCCGCTGGCCGAGGTGCTGCGCGATCTCGGCCACGAACGCGCCTGGGTCGTCCACGGCGCCGGCGGCATGGACGAGGTCTCGACCCTGGGCGCCACCCAGGTGGCCGAGCTGAAGGACGGCAAGATCTCCACCTTCGAAGTGACCCCGGGCGACGCCGGCCTGCCGATCGGCAAGCTGGAAGACCTGGTCGGCGGCGACCGCGACCACAACGCGGCCGTGCTGCGCGCCATGCTGGAGGGCGAGCACAGCGCCTACCGCGACATCGTGCTGCTGGGCAGCGCCGCGGCCCTGATCGTCGCCGGTAAGGCCGAGGACCTGACGCAGGGCGTGGCGCTGGCCGCCGAGGCGATCGATTCCGGCCGCGCCGTCGAGGTGCTGAACCGGCTGGTGCGTATCAGCAACGAAACGGTGCCCCAATGAGCTTGCTGCCATGAGCGACGTTTTGAAGAAGATCTGCGCCGACAAGCTGGAATGGATCGCCGCGCGCAAGGCCGAGACGTCCTTCGCCGATCTGGAACGGCGCGCCAAGACGGCCTCGGCGCCGCGTGGCTTCCGCGCCGCCCTGGAAGCCAAGGCGACAACGGGCGCCAACGCGCTGATCTGCGAGATCAAGAAGGCCTCGCCCAGCAAGGGCCTGATCCGCGAAGACTTCGACCCGCCGCTGCTGGCCCGGGCCTATCTGGCCGGCGGCGCCGCCTGCCTCTCCGTCCTCACCGACGAGCCCTATTTCCAGGGCGCCGACAGTTTCCTGGTGGCCGCGCGCGAGGCGGTGCCGCTGCCCTGCCTGCGCAAGGACTTCATGCTCGATCCCTACCAGATCGTCGAATCCCGCGCGCTGGGCGCCGACTGCATCCTGCTGATCATGGCCGCCCTGGAAGACGCCCAGGCGGTGGAGCTGGAGAGCCTCGCCCTAGAGCTCGGCATGGACGTGCTGGTCGAGGTGCACGACGGGGCGGAACTCGACCGCGCCCTGAAATTGGCCTCGCCGCTCATCGGCATCAACAACCGCAACCTGAAGACCCTGGCCGTCGACATCGCCACCACCGAGGCGCTGGCCCCGCGCGTGCCCGGCGACCGTCTGCTGGTCGCCGAGAGCGGGCTCTACAAGCCGGCCGACCTGGCGCGCATGACCGCCGCCGGCGCCCGGGCCTTCCTGATCGGCGAATCCCTCATGCGCCAGGACGACGTGACCGCCGCCACCGCAGAGCTGGTTCAGGACCCGGCGGCTGTCGCGGCGCAGCGCGCCTAGGAGAAACCGCGTGGCCGACTTCACCCACTTCGATGCCGAGGGCAAGGCCGTGATGGTCGACGTCTCCGACAAGGACATCACCGAGCGCAGCGCCACGGCCAAGGGGTCCGTCATCATGCAGCCGGAAACCGCGGCGATGATCCGCGACGGCGGCGTGAAAAAGGGCGACGTGCTGTCGGTGGCGCGGCTCGCCGGCATCATGGGCGCCAAGCGCACCCCCGACCTGATCCCGCTCTGCCACCCGCTCGCCCTCACCTCGGTGAAAGTGGACCTCACCCTCGACGAGGCGCGCAACGCCGTGGACATCATCGCGACCTGCAAGCTGAAGGGGCGCACCGGCGTGGAGATGGAGGCGCTGACCGCCGTCTCGGTCGCGGCGCTGACCGTCTACGACATGTGCAAGGCGGTCGACCGTGGCATGCGGATCACCGAGGTGCGCCTGACCCACAAGGCCGGCGGCAAGTCCGGCAGCTACGAGGCGTCCTAGATGATTTCCGTCGCCGAGGCGCTTGAGCGAATCCTCAAGAACTTCGCCCCCCTGCCCGCCGAAACGGTCAGCCTCGCCGAAGCCTTCGGGCGCGTGCTGGCCAGTGACGTCGTCGCCCGGGTGACGCAGCCGCCGCACGCGGTCTCCGCCATGGACGGCTACGCCGTGCGCGCCGCCGACGTAGCAGCAGTTCCGGCAACCCTGAAAGTGATCGGCGCGGTGCCCGCGGGCGGCCTCTTCGACGGCAAGGTCAATCCCGGCGAAGCGGTGCGCATCTTCACCGGCGCGCCCCTGCCCGCAGGCACGGACTCCATCGTCATCCAGGAAGACACCGAGGCCGGCGACGGTCCGGACGGCAAATGGGTGACGGTCAAGGAATCCTGCAAGCAGGGGAACTACGTGCGTCCCGCCGGCCTCGACTTTGCCGCGGGCGATCCGGGCCCGCGCGCCGGACGGCTGTTGAGCGCCCGCGACGTCGGCCTGGTCGCGGCGATGAACTATCCCTGGGTCCAGGTGCGCCGCCGGCCGCGGGTCGCCATCCTGGCGACCGGCGACGAGGTGGTGATGCCGGGCGAGCCGCTCGGGCCCAGCCAGATCGTCAGCTCGAATGGCCTGGCCCTGGCCGCCTTCGTGCGCGCCTGCGGCGGCGAGCCGGTCCAGCTCGGCATCGCCCCGGACAAAGAGGAACAGCTCGCGGCGCTGGCCGCCGGGGCCAAGGGCGCCGATCTGCTGCTGACCGCCGGCGGCGCCTCGGTCGGCGAGCACGACCTGGTGCAGAAGGTGCTGGGCGAACAGGGCCTGGAGCTCGACTTCTGGAAGATCGCCATGCGTCCCGGCAAGCCGCTGATGTTCGGCCAGCTCGGCGGGACGCCGATGATCGGCCTGCCGGGCAATCCGGTCTCCGCCGTTGTCTGCTCGCTGCTCTTCGCGCGGCCCGCGCTGAACGCCCTGCTCGGCCTCGACCTGCCGGCCCATCCGGTGCAGCAAATGGTCCTGGGGGGCGATCTCGGCCCCAACGACCGGCGCCAGGACTACCTGCGCTCGACCATCGCCGCCAACGGCGACGGGCGCCGCACGGCCACACCCTACGGCCGGCAGGATTCCTCGATGCTGGCGCTGCTGGCCTCCGCCGACGGGCTCATCGTGCGCCCGCCGCACGCCCCCGCGGCCGCCAAGGGCGACCTGGTCGAGGTGCTGTCCTTCGCGGATCTGGTGCCCGGCCTCTGACCGCCTTCGGCGGTTCTTCCCCCTCCGTCATCCCCTGAAAAGCCGTGCTAGCGGTCTGGTCAAGTGACCTGCTCCTGACAACACCCTTGACGGCAAATGAGAACCAAACTAGAACATGTACCCAGGTTTTTGTTTTGTTCCATATTTTGTGTCGCTTCGATGACGAACGACGACACCCTGGGGTTTTATCGATCCATGCTCACCAAAAAGCAGCACGAGCTTCTGCTCTTCATCCACGGACACCTTCAGAAGAACGGCGTCTCCCCCTCCTTCGACGAGATGAAGGACGCCTTGGCGCTGAAGTCCAAGTCCGGTATCCACCGGCTGATTACCGGCCTGGAGGAGCGCGGCTTCATCCGCCGCCTGCCGCACCGGGCCCGGGCGGTGGAAGTGCTGCGCCTGCCCAACGACATGGAGAACGCCGGCCGCGGCGCGGCGCCGCAGGCCGAGCCGTCGGAAAGCGACGCGCGCGGCGGCTTCGCCCCCAAGGTCATCCGCGGCGGTTTCTCGTCGTCGATGCCCGGCGCCCAGCCCGCCAACGACAGCGACGCGATGCAGCTGCCCCTCTACGGACGGATCGCCGCGGGTACGCCGATCGAGGCGCTGCGCGACTATTCCAACTATGTGGATGTGCCCGCCTCCATCATGGGCAACGGCGAGCACTACGCCCTGGAAGTCGACGGCGATTCAATGGTCGATGCCGGCATCCTGGACGGCGACACCGTGATCATAGAGCGCTGCGACAGCGCCGAGAACGGCACCATCGTCGTCGCCCTGGTCGACAACGAGGAGGCCACCCTGAAGCGCCTGCGCCGCAAGGGCGGCGCCATCGCCCTGGAGCCGGCCAACCAGGCCTACGAAACGCGCATCTTCCCGCCGGAGCGCGTCACCATTCAGGGCCGCCTAGTCGGCCTCTTGCGCCGTTATTGACGGCGCAAATCTCCCGGTCCTGCGCTATCGCGCATCACCTTCACACCGCTGTCATCCCGGCATTTATTGCCGGGATCCATTGCCCTGGCCGTATTGGCTTGCACCGATGTCAATGGGTCCCGCGAACAAGTCCCGGGACAACTGTGTCGCAGGCGGCAACAGCGTTGCGTCGCCCTGGGCATGATCCCCTCCTCTAATCTTCCCACGGCGGTCGGCGTGCCGGATAAGGCGACCAGGGCCGTGCGCCCTGCTGCTTCGCGACGGTTTCAACCCGCGGCCCTTCCGCGTCAAACCACACCGACTGCGCTCCCTCGCGCCAAAGGTCGAAGCGGTCGATCACCAGCCGCGGCGTGCGGCAGGGCTGCCGCCGCAGCGGCTCCAAGCTGACCACCACGTCGGCCAGGGCGCAGTCGTCGGCCGCGGCGCGCGGGTCCAGCAGGACCGCGGCCGTCCTCCCTTCCTCCCGATAGATACAAGCCAGCGGATCGCAGCTGAGGCGCTCGCCAACCGCCGTGCCGAAACGTGGCCAGGTGACGGTCTCCCCGGCAAAGCCTTGGCGCGCCCAGCTGTCGAGCACGAAGCGGCTGCCGCGCTGGGAGAGCACCCAGAGCATGCCCTCCTCGTCACGCAGCCCCACTTGGCGTCCGTCGTCGCTGACCAGCAGGCGCGGCGGATCGAAGCCGAGCGGCGACAGAGCGCCGGTGAGAATGACCGCCACCGCGCACCAGCGCCAGGGCCGCTGCCAGAGGCAAAGCCAGAGACCGCCAAGCGCCACGAGGCCGAGCCCCCAGTCCGGCATGGGCGGCACGCGCAGGCTCGCCGCCGGCCAAGCGGCCACCGTCCGGGCAACGCCGAGCAGCAGGTCGATGCCCCAGGCCATGGGCACGAGGCCCAGGGCCTCGCCGCCGAAGGGCATCAGCAGCACGGCCAGGATGGCGCAGGGCATGATCCAGAAGGCGGTCAGCGGCACCGCGGCCAGGTTGGCCAGCAGGCCGTAGAGGGCCAGACGTTGGAAGTGGAAGGCGGCGAAGGGCCCGGTGGCCAGGATGGCGATAACCGAGGTCCCCGCAACCCCGCCGAAGTAGCCGGCGAGGCGATGGAGCGGGCCTTTCAGCCCGCGGTGCCGCAGGCTGCGCATTTCCGAGGTCTCGTAGGCGGCGATCAGCGCGGTGACCGCCGCGAAGGACATCTGAAAGCTCGCCGACATCAGGCTCTCCGGGGCGATGACGAGGATGACCGTGGCCGCCCAGGCGACCAGCCGTAGCGAGAGCGCGCGGCGGTCGAGCAGGACCGCCAGCAGCACGACCGTGACCATGAGGAAGGCGCGCTGCGCCGGGATGCTGGCGCCCACCAGGTTCAGATAGACGAAGGCGCCGGCGAAGGCGGCCACCGCCGCCCATTTCTTGATGGGGTGGTAGAGCGCCAGTCCGGGCAGCAGGGCCAGGCCGGCGCGCAGGGCGAAGAACAGCAGGCCGGCGACCAGGCCCATGTGCAGCCCGGAGATCGCCAGCAGATGCGCCAGGCCCGCCGCGCGCATGTCGGCGCGGGTCGCGTCGCTGATGCCGCCGCGCTGGCCGGTGATGAGGGCGACGGCGACGGCGCCGCGCTGCCCCTCGAGCCGCGCGGCGATGCGGGTGGCGATGGTCTGGCGCAGTCCCGCCCACCACAGGTGCCAGGACCGCTGAAACGTCTCGCCGCCACCCGCTTCCGGCAGGACTTCCGCCGCGCCGTAGGCGAAGCCGATCCCGCCCAGGCGCTGGAAGTAGGCCTGCCGGGCGAAGTCGAAGGCGCCCGGCAGCACCGGCGGGCTCGGCGGCCGCAGCGAAGCGCGCAGCCGGATGTGGCTGCCCGGCGGTGGCGCCTCCGCCATCGCGGTCACGGTGACGCGCAGCCGCACTGGCCGTTCCGCCGCCGCGAGGCCGGGCATGTCCAGCGGCTGGAGATAGAGCCGCCAGCCGCGGGTCTGGGGCTCGCTCGCCAGGACCTCGGCGGTCAGCTCGGCCGGCCCCCAGCTGCGCTCCAGCACGGGCGCGGCCACCAGCTGGGTGCGCAGCTGCGCCAGGGCGAAGCCGGCGGCGACCGCCAGCAGGGCCAGCAGCCATAACCGGGCCGCCGCCGCGCGGCGCAACCGCCAGGCCCCCAGGCCGAGGCAGATCACCCCCGCCGAGCCGAGCCACGGCGGCGGCTCCTCAGGGCTCCAGAAGTAGCCGCAGACCCCGAGCCCGAGCAGCACCGGCAGCCAGAGCGGCCAGAGCGGCCAGCGGTCGCGTTCGGCCAGCAGGCTGTCGCGCAAGGGAGTGCCCCGCCACAACCGGGCGCGTGGCGCGGCCTTTCCTTGCTTGCTGACGGCCGTCACCACGGCGGTGGTCCTCGCGGAGTGGGCGTATAACTCCAACGATTATAGCTATCGGCGAACACGCGCAAAGGAAGAGTAGCAGCGGTTTGCCGAGCTTCCCTCCGCTGTGGTAAACCCCGCCATCCCTGTCACACCCCCGTTTCAGCAAGCGATACCCTCCATGAGCACCGACACCCAGACCGTCGTGACGCGCTTTGCGCCCTCGCCCACCGGTTTCCTGCATATCGGCGGCGCCCGCACGGCCCTCTTCAACTGGCTCTTCGCCCGCCACCACGGTGGGCAGTTCCGCCTGCGCATCGAGGACACCGACCGCAAGCGCTCCACCCAGGAAGCGATCGATGCGATCCTCGACGGCCTCGACTGGCTGGGCCTCGAGCACGACGGAGAGATCGTCTACCAGTTCTCCCGCGCCGCCCGGCATGCCGAACTGGCGCGCGAGCTGCTGGCCAAGGGCCGCGCCTATCACTGCTACAGCTCGCCGGAAGAGCTGGAGGAGATGCGCGCCACCGCCCGCGCCGAAGGGCGTCCCATGCGCTACGACGGCCGCTGGCGCGACCGCGACGCCTCGCAGGCGCCGGCCGGGGTCGACCCCGTGGTGCGCCTGAAAATGCCGCAGGACGGCGAGACGATGATCGAAGACCTGGTGCAGGGCCCCGTCACCGTGCGCAACGACCAGCTGGACGACATGATCCTGCTGCGCGCCGACGGCACCCCCACCTATATGCTCTCGGTCGTGGTCGACGATCACGACATGGGGGTGACCCACGTGATCCGCGGCGACGATCACCTGACCAACGCTTTCCGGCAGACCCAGCTTTACCGGGCCTTGGATTGGGCGCCGCCGCACTTCGCGCATATCCCCCTGATCCACGGGCCCGACGGCGCCAAGCTGTCCAAGCGTCACGGCGCCCTGGGCGTCGAGGCCTACCGGGACATGGGCTATCTGCCGGAAGCGCTGCGCAACTACCTGCTGCGGCTCGGTTGGGGCCATGGCGACGACGAGGTGATCTCCACCGAGCAGGCCGTCGATTGGTTCGACCTGGACGGGGTCGGCAAGTCGGCGGCACGCTTCGATTTCGCGAAACTGGAGAACCTGAACGGCCTCTACATGCGCGAAGCGGCCTCCGAGCGTCTGGTCGAGCAGCTGGTGCCGCGCCTCGAAGCGAAGCTGGGTCAACCGGTGAGCGACATCGGCCGCGCGCGCCTTGCCGCGGGGATGGACGGCTTGAAGGCACGGGCCAAAAATCTTGCCGAACTTGCTGAAAACGCGGTATTTTATCTCGCTGAACGGCCCCTTTCCGTGAATGCGAAAGCGGAAAAGTTGCTGAAGCCCGAAACCCGCGAGCGTCTGGGCCGTTTGCATGCCAGCCTGACTGCTCTGCCGGAATGGAGCGAGGCCGCCACCGAGGCGGCGGTGCGGAGCTTCACGGAAGCGGAAGGCTGCAAACTGGGTGACGTCGCGCAACCCTTAAGGGCGGCTTTAACCGGTTCTAATATGTCACCGGGTATTTTCGAGGTCATGGCGGTGCTTGGGCGGGACGAATCGCTCGCCCGAATCGCCGATCAAAGCGCTTCGTCATAACGTGTCCATGTTGCGCCGCGGCAATTGATTGAATCGGTCCGATTCACTATGCTCGCGCCACCGTTGGGCACCGCTTGCGGGTCACTTTTTAGTCGAGGGATGGGAATATGAACGACGCTAAATCGACCGGAACCAGGGACACCGTGACCCTGACGGACAACAGCACGGGCAAGAGCCTGGAGCTTCCCATCTTGAGCGGCAGCGTCGGCCCGCGCGCCATCGACGTGAGCAAGCTCTACGCCGAGACCGGCTGCTTCACCTACGACCCGGGCTTCACCTCGACCGCGAGCTGCGATTCCAACATCACCTATATCGACGGTGAAGTCGGCATCCTCATGCACCGGGGCTACCGGATCGAGGATCTGGCCGAGCACAGCGACTTCATGGATGTCTGCTACCTGCTTCTGCATGGTGAGTTGCCGAGCGCCACGGAGAAAACGGCGTTCGAAAAATCAATCACTTACCACACTATGCTGCATGAGCAGATGAACAACTTCTTCCGGGGATTCCGGCGCGATTCGCACCCCATGGCCGTCATGGTCGGCGTGGTGGGCGCGATGTCGGCCTTCTACCATGACTCCACGGACATCAACGATCCGCATCAGCGCATGGTGGCCTCGCACCGGCTGATCGCCAAGATGCCGACCATCGCCGCGATGGCCTACAAGTACTGCGTCGGCCAGCCTTTCGTGTACCCGCGCAACGACCTGCACTACGCAGAGAACTTCCTGCACATGATGTTCTCGGTGCCCTGCGAGGAGTACAAGATCAATCCGGTGCTGGCCCGTGCCATGGACCGCATCTTCATCCTGCACGCCGATCACGAGCAGAACGCCTCGACCTCGACGGTGCGCATCTCCGGCTCCAGTAACGCCAACCCCTTCGCCTGCATCGCCGCGGGCATCGCCTCGCTCTGGGGCCCGGCTCACGGCGGCGCCAACGAAGCGGTGCTGCAGATGCTGGGCGAGATCGGCAGCAAGGACCGCATCCCCGAATTCATCAAGCGCGCCAAGGACAAGGACGATCCCTTCCGCCTGATGGGTTTCGGCCACCGCGTCTACAAGAACTACGATCCGCGCGCCAAGGTGATGCAGAAGTCCTGCCACGAAGTGCTGGGCGAGCTGGGCATTGACGATCCGCTGCTGGAAATGGCGATGGAGCTGGAGAAGATCGCCCTGGAGGACGAATACTTCGTCGAGCGGAAGCTCTTCCCGAACGTCGACTTCTATTCCGGTATCATCCTGAAGGCCATGGGCTTCCCGACCTCGATGTTCACGGTGCTGTTCGCCGTCGCCCGCACTGTCGGCTGGGTCGCCCAGTGGCGCGAGATGATCGAGGATCCCAAGCAGCGGATCAGCCGGCCGCGCCAGCTCTACCACGGGCACGACGAGCGTGCCTACGTGCCGCTCGACAAGCGCTGAGCCGCACCGCAGACCCAAGACAAACAGTAAGATCAAGGGCGCCGCTGCCGTTGCAGGGCGCCCTTTTTCCTTGTCAGCTTGCCGCCTTTCCCTGGGCGAGACAGTCGAGGATGCGCCGGGCGGCGGCGCGGCTAGGGTTGCCCTCGGGCGGGGTCAGGGCCTCGACCACCCCGCGGTAGCCTTCGCGCTGCGCGGCGCGGGCGGCGGGATCGCTCAGCAGACGCTCGACCGCCGGCAGGATCTCGGCGGCGCGACAGCGCCGCTGCAGGAACTCCGGCTGGACTTCCCGCCCAGAGATGAGGTTCACGAGGCTGACGAAGGGCACGCGCAGCAGCGACGGCGGCAGCAGGCCGACGATCCCCGCGAAACGATAGGCCACCACCGTCGGCACGCCGGCGACCCCCAGTTCCAGGGCCACGGTGCCCGAGGCGGCCAGGGCTGCGGTGGCGCTGCCGAACGCCTTCGTCTTGGCCGCGGCGCCGCGGACCACCTCGACCGGCAGCGGCCAGTCCTGGACCTGGCGGCGCACCATGTCCTCCACCGTTTCCACCGTCGGAATCACCACGCGCAGATCCGGGTGCCGCGCGGCCAGGCCCCGCACCACGTCGGCAAAGACCGGCAGCAGCTTCGACACCTCGCCCTTGCGGCTGCCCGGCAGCACGGCCAGGCAAGTCCCTGCGCCGGCCTCCGCCGCGCGGTCCTCGGTTTCCTCTCCGGCGCCTTCGACGGCCGGGTGGCCGACGAAGTGCGTGGGCAGGCCGTGGCGTTCGAAGTACGGCGCCTCGAAAGGCAACAGCGCGAGCAGGTGATCCAGGTAGCGCGCAACCTTTTTCGCCCGCCAGGCTTTCCACGCCCAGACCTGGGGCGCGACGTAGTGGATCAGCGGAATCCCTTCGCCCTTGAGACGTTCGGCCACCTCGAGCGTGAAGCTTGGTGAATCGATCGTCACCACCACGTCGGGGCGCAGGCTCTTCACCGCGGCGACGGTCTCGCGCATGCGGCGCAGGATGGTGAAGAGATGCGGCAGCACCTCGATGACACCCATCACCGCCAGTTCGTGAATCGGAAAACGGCTCTGCAGGCCTTCGCGTGTCATCTGCTCGCCGCCGATGCCGGCGAAACGCAGCCGTCCGCCGGTCTCTTCGCGCAAGGCCGCCATAAGCCGGGCGCCCAAGAGGTCGCCGGAAGGCTCGCCCGCGATGAGGAAGATCAGCGGCCCCTCGGCCATGCTTTCGGGGGCCATGCTTTCGGGGGCCATGCTTTCGGGGGCAGTGCTTTCGGGGGACGTGCCCTCCGCCGGCTTTGACGGGGCGCTCATTCGGCGACGGCGTCGGCCGTGGCGTCGCGCTTGATGCCGACAAGGAAGAGGCCGGCCCGGTCCGCCGCCTCGACCACCGCCGGGCTATCGACCACCAGGGTCCCGCCGGCTTCGACCGCAATCCCCCGCAGCCCCGCGGCGGTGGCGCCCTCCACCGTCTTCACGCCGATGGTCGGCAGATCGGCCCGGCGCTCCTGGCCGGGCTTGCTGAGTTTGACCAGGACCCCACCCGGCCCTTGCCGGCGCAGCGGGCCGCAGCGCGCCAGCAGCGCGTCGGTGCCTTCCACCGCTTCCACCCCCAGAACCAGGCCGTCCTGGATCACGGTCGCCTGCCCGACGTCGGCGGCGCCCATGGCTTGCACGACCTCGGTCCCGCGCCGGATATCGCGCCAGGCCGCTGCGTCGGGCTGGATGCGCCCGAGGCAGCCTTCGCCCGCCAGCAGGTCCTGCAGGAATTCGTCGATGCCGCGCAGGACAAAACCCTCCTCCTCCAGGCCCTTGACGACGGCGCCGAGAAGCCCGTCGTCGCCGAGCGCGTTGAAGCCGATCTTGGCGAGGAACTTGAACGTCCGGCGGTCGGGGCGCAGCTCGGTCATGCTCGGCCGCTTCACCGCGCCGACCATGACCAGTTCCTTGACGCCGGCGTCCTTGAGGGCGCGGATCGCCTTCTCGCTCTGGCCCATGCGGACCCAGAGGTGGTCGACCCCGGCGACAGTGGCCGGATCGGTATGGTTTTCGATGGCGACGACAAAAGCCCCGCGGCCGCTGTCGAGGCAGAGCTCCACCAGCCGGCGTGGGAGGGTCCCGCCGCCGGCAACGACACCGAGCGGCCCGCTCATTAATCCGCTTCCGGCTGCAGGATGGGACGCGACGTCTCAGCGCGAAGGAAGCCGAGCAGAGTATCGACCGTGCCTTGCCCGCCGTATTGGCCGGCCACCGCCTCGATGCGCTCGGCGAAGGTGCCTTCGTTGCCGAAGAGGTGCTCGTAGGCCTTCATGAGCGCCTGGATCTCCTTGCCGTCGACGCCGGCACGTTTGAGGCCCACTAGGTTGAGGCCCGCCAGGATGCCGGGACGCCCCATGACCATGCCGAAGGGAATGACGTCGCTCTTGGCGCCGGCCATGGCGCCGATGATGGCGTTGCGGCCGATCCGCACGAACTGCTGGGCGCCGGAAAGGCCGCCCATGATGACGTAGTCCTCCAACACCACGTGGCCGGCCAGGGTGGCGTTGTTGGCCATGATCACGTGGTTGCCGAGGCGGCAGTCGTGCGCGACGTGGCTGCCCGGCATGAAGAGGCAACCGTCGCCGACCTCGGTGACCATGCCGCCCCCCTCGGTGCCGGGGTTCATGGTCACATGCTCGCGGATCACGTTGTCGCTGCCGACGCGCAGCTCCGAGGGCTCGCCCTTGTACTTCAGGTCCTGCGGCGGCTGGCCGATGGAGCTGAAGGGAAAGATCTGTGTGCGCGCACCGATCGTCGTCCGGCCGTCGATGACGACATGGCTGTGCAGCCTCACGGCCTCGCCCAGGGCGACATGGGGGCCGATCACACAGTAGGGGCCGATGAAACAGCCCTCGGCAATCTTCGCGCCGGGGTCGATGACGGCGGTCGGATGGATATCCGGCATCAGTATCCCACGATCATGGCGGAGAAGCTGGCGTTGGCGACCAGAGTCCCTTCAACGACGGCTTCGCCCTTGAATTTCCAGACGCTGCGCCGGTTCTGGACGCGCGACACGTTGATCTTCACCGTGTCGCCGGGCACCACCGGCTTGCGGAAACGGGCCTCGTCGATGGTCATGAAGTACACCAGCTTGCCATGAGCTTCCTTGCCCAGGGTGTGCATGACCAAAGCGGCGGCGGTCTGGGCCATGGCTTCGACCAGCAGCACGCCCGGCATCACGGCCTGCTCCGGAAAATGTCCCTGAAAGAATGGCTCGTTGATGGTGACGTTCTTGATGCCCGTGGCACTTTCCCCGAGGACGATGTCCTCCACTCTGTCGATCATGAGGAAAGGATAGCGGTGCGGCAGCAACGCCATGATGTCATGGACGTTCAGCCGGTTAATCTCTTCCTGATCTGAGGTTTCTTTATTCATCCTTCTTCTTACCTCTTGCCTTCAACTGGCGTTCCCACAGGGCAACCAGCCGGAAGAACTCCCGAACCGGCCGCGCAGGACTGCCCAGAACGGTCATCCCACTTGGAACGTCGCGCATCACCCCCGACTTGGCGCCAATCTGCGCCCCGGTCCCCACCTTCAGGTGCCCGGAGATGCCCGCCTGCGCGGCGACGGCGACGAAGTCCTGCAGAACGGTGCTGCCGGCCACGCCGGACTGCGCCACGAGCACGCAGCCGCGCCCGATGCGCACGTTGTGCCCGATCTGCACCAGATTATCAATCTTCGCCCCCGCCCCGATAACGGTATCCGGCCCCGCGCCCCGGTCAATCGTGGTATTGGCCCCGATCTCCACGCCATCTTCCACCAAAACCCGGCCCAGCTGGGGCACATCGACGAAGCCTTCCGGGTCCATGGAAAAGCCGAAGCCGCGGGTGCCGATTCGGGCACCGGCGTGGATCTGGCAGGCCCGCCCGATACGGCAGTACGCCAGGGAGACATTCGGGCCGACCACCGTGCCGTCGCCGACGCTGACCGAGTCTCCGATCACGCTGTTCGCCTCGATCCGGCAGCCGCGGCCGATCTGCGCGCCGGCGCCGACCACCACGCCGGCCGCCAGCTCGCTGCCCTCCCCGACCGTGGCGCTGGGATCGACGACCGCACTGGGGTGACTGCCGGGCCGCGGCTTCGGCGCGGGATAGAAAGCCTGGGCGATCTTGGCGTAACCGCGGTAAGGCCGCTTGGTCAGCAGCAGGGCCATCCCGGCCGGGGCCCGCTCGGCAAATTCGGGATTGACGATGCAGGCGCCGGCCTTGCTCTCACTGAACTGTCCGACGTAGCGCCGGTTGTCCAGGAAACTGACGTCGTCGGGGCCGGCGGCGTCCAGCGGCGCAACGTCGGAGAAGATCTGGCTGCCGTCGCATCCGGGGCCTAGCTCGGCCTCGGCGATCCCTGCCAAGTCCGCCAGGCTGAAGGGCCCGGCATTGTCGAAGAAGCTGCGGTCAGCCATGGGGCACCTTTAGTTTGGAATCTCCGGCAGATCCACGTCTGCCAAGCGGTCATTGAGCCGCTTCAGCGCCTCTTGAGTAAAATCGAACTCGGGGCGGACTAGGATAACAGTGGTCTTGGCCAGCACGAGGTCAAGATTGTTCTCACGGGCAATTTCCTGCGAGACCTGGACCAGGACCCGCTGCACCTGGCCCATGCCCTGGCTGAAAACCAGGTCCAGGCGGCGGCGCTGCGCCTGCGCTTCGCGCTGCAGGGCGACTCCCTCCGTCTCCAGCTTGCTGCGCTCGCTGGCGTATTCTTCCGGCGAGAGGTCCGGCCGGCGCTGCGCCAGGTCGAGGTCGGCAGCCCGCAAGGCCTGCTCCCGCTCCTGCATGCCACCTCGGGCCGCTTCGCGCTGCGCCTCGATCTTGCGCGACAGCGATTGAACCGCGACCGCCTCACGCAACACAGCCTGAATATCGATGATGCCGATGATCGGCGCGCGCTCAACCTGAGCGCGGGCCGCATCCACCTGAACCGCAAACAGCAGGAGCGTTGCGGCGAGGTACAGTGGCCAGCGGCAGAGCCTCTTCATTGGTTCTAGAACTGTGTTCCGAAGCTGAAGCTGATGAGCTCGGTCTCGTCGAAGTCTTCTTTGATCACCGCGACGCCCAGATCGACCACGACGGGACCGAAGGGTGAATTCCAGGAAATGCCGGTACCGACCGTAACGCGCGGCGAGCTCGAATCCTGGACGTCGACCGGAATGCTGTTGTCGTCCACATCCCACGCGGCGCCGACGTCGGTGAACAGCCGTCCCCGCACATCGAGGTCGAAGGGCAACGCCAGGGGGAAGGAGGCTTCGATGGTGCCGGTGTAGAAATTCTTGCCGCCCAGGGAGTCGCCGGTGCTGGCGTCGCGCGGACCGATGCCGCCGAACTCGAAGCCGCGCGGCGACCCGCCGCCTTTGAAGAAACGGTCGGAGATGCGCGTGTCTTCGCCGATGCCCATGATGGTGCCGCCGGTGCCGCGGACGCTGAGCGTCCAGTCCTCGGCAACCGTGTAGTAGTAGCCGGCGCTCGCCGAGGCGCGCACGAAAGTCGCGTCGCCGCCCAGCCCGAAGAACTCGGTGCGAATGCTGCTGATGATGCCCTCGCGCGGATCGAAGCGCGAATCGCGGGTATCGTAGGTCAGCTCGTTGCTGATCCCCGAACGCAGGGTCGCGCCCTCTTCCGACCGCACCAGCAAGGAAGCATCGTTGTCCACGTCGGTGATGTCACGATTTTCCAGGGTGTAGCGCACGACGTTTCGCAGTTCGTCGGTGATATCGAAACCGGCGCGGAGCGAGCCGCCCAGGCGCTCCTCCTCGAAAGAACTCTCGTCGCTGCGGTCATTGGTCGTGCGATACAGATCGACGCCGGCGGCCAGGTTCCGGTCCAGGAAATAGGGTTCGGTAAAGCTGAAGTCCAACTCCGTCGCTTCGCCCGCCAGGGTGAAGCCGACGCGCAGGTCCTGACCGCGGCCGAGCAGATTGCGCTCACGCACGCCGATGTTGCCGATCGGACCGTCCGCCGAGGAGAAACCGGCGCCGAAGGTCACGTCGCCGGTCGACTGCTCTTCGACCTCGACCTTGACCACGGTGCGGTCCGGCGCGCTGCCCGGTTCGTTCTCGACCGTGACCGTCTTGAAGAAGCCGAGGTTCTGCACCCGCTGGCGTGAGCGCCGCATCTTCGAGGTGTTGAAGGCATCGCCTTCCACCAGGCGGAACTCGCGGCGGATGACGCGGTCCAGCGTGCGCGTATTGCCTTCGATGTCGATGCGCTCCACGAAGACCTTCGGGCCTTCCTGGATGTCGTAGACGATATCGATGGTGAGGTTCTCGCGATCACGCTGCACGCGCGGGCGGATATCGACGAAGGCATAGCCGAGATCGCCCACCGAATCGGTCAGCACCTCTATCGTCTTGTCGACCTCGCTGGCGTCGTACCAGTCGCCCTCTTCCGTGGTCACCTCGCTGCGCAGAACTTCCGGATCGAGGTTCCGCAGGCCGGTTTCCAGGCCGATCTTGCCGAACTTGTAGCGCGGCCCTTCTTCGACCGTGAAGGTCACGATGAAGTCCTGCTGGTCGGGCGTAAGCTCCGCCACGACGGAAACAACGCGGAAGTCGGCGTAGCCTTCGTTCAGATAGAAGCGCCGCAGTAGTTCGCGGTCGAAGGTCAGACGGTCCGGATCGTAGGTGTCGGCGGTGGTGAAGAAATTCCAGAAAGACGCCTCGACCGTCGTCACTTCGTCGCGCAGGGTGGAATCGGAAAACTCACGGTTGCCGATGAAGTTGATCGCGCGGATCGACGTGAGCGGGCCTTCGTTGATCTCGAAAGCGAGATCGACGCGGTTCTGCTCCAGTTGGATGACCTTGGGCTCGACGGTCGCGGCGAAGCGCCCGGAGCGGCGATAGATCTCCAGAATTCGGTTGGCGTCGGACTGCACTTTTGTGCGGGTGAAGACGACGCGCGGGCGCAGTTCGATTTCCTGCTGCAGCGTCTCGTCGTCGATACGCTGATTACCTTCGAAGGCGATGCGGTTGACGATCGGATTCTCACTGACCACCACGACCAGCGTGTTGCCGTCGCGCTCCAGGCGCACGTCGGCAAAAAGGCCGGTGGCAAAGAGGTTCTTCAGCGAGTCGTCCAGCCGCACCGGGTCAAAAGGATCACCCGGATTGACGCGCATGTAGGAGCGTACTGTCGCCGCCTCGATGCGCTGCGTACCCTCCACGCGGATCGCTTCGATCCGTCCCCCGGAGAGGATCGACTGCGCAAAGCTGCCTTGCGGAACCCCCAACAACGCTGCACTGGACAGCAGATACGTCAAGACGACGACGAGCAACCGTCCGCGACACACGTTCTCTTGTCCTTCCCCCGTGGCGCTGGTGCGTTCTAGGTGCCCAGGCCTTTGACGAAATTCACTAAACTGTCGATCCGAACCAGATCGTTCCAGGTCACGAAGACCATTAACGTCAATACCAGAGCCAGACCGATCCGGAAACCGTATTCTTGCGCCCTTTCGCCCAGAGGCCGCCCCCGGATTGCCTCGATCGCGTAGAACAACAGGTGCCCGCCGTCCAGCATCGGCACGGGGAAAAGATTGATCAGGCCGAGGTTGATGGAGAGCACCGCGGCGAAGTAGATCACCGCCGTCAGTCCCAGTTCGGCCGCGTGTCCCGACATCTGCGCGATGCGGATCGGTCCGCCCAGTTCGTCTGTGCCACGGTCGCCGCGGATGATCTGCCCAAGCGCCGTGAAGGTCTGCTCGACAATGGAGACCGTCTCCCGCGTCGCCTGCCAGACCGCCGTCACCGGATCGTGGCGGGTGAACTCGGCCCCACTGCGCCGGATCCCGAGCTGCCCCACTTCATGCACATCGCCCATGCCGTTTGGCCGCTCGACGCGCAGCGGCGTGGCCTCCAGGGCCACCTCCTGCCCGCCCCGCTGCACGGTAAAGGTGAGGCGCTCTTCCGGGCGCAACGCGACGATCCGCTGCAGCTCCTCGAAGCGCGCAATCGACTGGCCGTCGACGGCAAGAATCTCATCCCCCGGTTGAAAGCCCCCGGCCTCGGCGGCGGAGCCTTCTATCACCTCGCCGACTACGGCAGGGGTGAAAGGCTGGCCGACGGTGCTGAAGAGCCCGGCCAGAACCACGATGGCGAGAATGAAGTTGGCGATCGGCCCGGCGGAAACGATGGCCGCGCGCTGCCCCAGGCGCTTGTAGGGGAAGGCTTCGGCGCGATCGGCCTCGCTCATCTCCGGCACTTCGTCGGAGGGCATGCTGGCCGCGTTGGCGTCGCCGAACATCTTCACGTAGCCGCCCAGCGGGATCAGGCTGAATTTCCAGCGTGTTCCCGCCCGGTCGTTCCAGCCGAAGAGTTCCGGGCCGAAGCCGATGGAGAAAATCTCCACCCGCACGCCGTTCCACCGGGCCACCAGGTAGTGCCCCAGCTCATGCACGAAGACCAGAGCTGTCAGAACGGCCAGGAAAGGGAGACCGAAGCCGTAGAGTCCACCAGAAAAATCCATGACTTACAGCGCTATCCTATTGTTGGTTCTCAGGAAAGAGCGGCTGCCCGCTTCATTCTTGTAAGCCCGGAGCGCTGCTCGGGGCCGATGCCGGTCCCTGTGCCGTCCGGAGCGGCCGAACGGCCCCTGGGTGATACCGCAAAATAGTTATCAAAGAAAGGACTTAGGCCATTCTCAAAGGAGCACTTAGGGCCGCGGAGCGCGGGCTTCAAGCAGGCCTTTTGCCGTACGGCGGGCCTGGCTGTCGATCTCGTCGACGTCCTCCAGGCAAGCGAGCTCGGCGGCCGGATGGGCCTCCAGGGCACGCTCGACGACCTCGGGGATCTCCAGGAAGCCGAGACGGCCCGCCAGGAAGGCGGCGACGGCCTCCTCGTTGGCGGCATTGAGGGTCACCGGCGCGGTGCCGCCGGCCCTGAGCGCCGCGCGCGCAAGGCGCAGGCTGGGAAAGCGCGTCTCGTCCGGGGTCTCGAAGGTCAGCCGGCCGATGGCCGCGAGATCGAGACGCTCGACCGGGGTGGC
>JBLWUP010000016.1:0-114220 GCA_048268885.1 Kiloniellaceae bacterium
GCCGGCGCCCGGGGCGAGGGGCCCGGCGCCCATCGCCGGGCTGCCGGACCCCGGGTACTTGGTGCTGGGGAAGCTGGCCGAGGGCTGGCCGAAGAGGCCGCCTTCGCTGGCGACGGAAGCACCCGCCACGGCGGGGCCCCCGCTGCCCGAGGCTGTCGCCGCACCGGCGCCGCTGCCGGAGCTGGGGGCGTTCTCGACGTGGCGGGCCTTCTGGCCGCCGACGACGCTGAGGGTGATCGGCTTCGGCCGCGTTTCGGCGTCGACGTCGATACCCGTGGCCACCACGGAAACCCGCATCATGCCTTCCATGGTCTGGTCGAAGGTCGAGCCGAAGATGATGTTGGCTTCCGGATCGACCTCGTCGCGGATGCGGTTGGCCGCCTCGTCGACCTCGAAGAGGGTGAGGTCCATGCCGCCCATGATGTTGATGAGCACGCCGCGGGCGCCCTTCATCGAGACATCGTCGAGCAGCGGGTTGGAGATCGCGGCCTCGGCGGCGGCGATGGCGCGGCCTTCGCCTTCCGCTTCGCCGGTGCCCATCATGGCCTTGCCCATCTCCGACATCACGGCGCGGATATCGGCGAAGTCCAGGTTGATCATGCCGGGGTTGACCATCAGGTCGGTGACCCCGCGCACGCCGGAGTTCAAAACGTCGTCGGCCATTTTGAAGGCGTCGGCGAAGGTCGTCTTCTCGTTGGCGACGCGGAACAGGTTCTGGTTCGGAATGATGATCAGCGTGTCGACGTACTGGGTCAGCTCGTTGATGCCCGATTCCGCCAGGCGCATGCGGTGCACGCCCTCGAAGTGGAAGGGCTTGGTCACCACGCCGACGGTCAGGATGCCGGCCTCGCGCGCCGCCCGGGCGATGACCGGCGCCGCGCCGGTGCCGGTGCCGCCGCCCATGCCGGCGGTGATGAAGACCATGTGCTGGCCCTCGATGTCGGTGAGGATCTCGTCGAGCGCCTCTTCCGCCGCCGCGCGGCCGATGTCGGGGCGCGATCCGGCGCCCAGGCCCTGGGTGATGTTGCGGCCCAGCTGAATGCGTCTTTCGCATTGCGACTGGGTGAGCGCCTGGGCGTCGGTATTGGTAATCAGGAATTCGACACCACCCAGATTGCTCTGGATCATGTTGTTGACGGCATTTCCGCCGGCTCCGCCTACGCCGATCACCGTGATCCGCGGAGACAGGTCCGGGGCGGTCGTGGGTACGTTCAAGTTGAGAGTCATGTCTGCCTCCAGTTGCCTAAGACCCTGAATTCTCTAGCCGGCTGCGCCGGTGTCTCGTGTTCCGATCCGGTCGGAACGACCGTTAACTGCCCTCTAAAAATGCTCACGGAGCCAATGGCCCAGGCGCCCCATGAGGCCGCCCAACTCCCTGGGTTCCGGGGATGCCTCGCCGGGCATCGCCACGTCCGCCGTTGCGGCGTAGTTCAACAGGCCCGCGCAGGTCGCGTAGGCCGGTCCTGCCGTGGCTTCGGCCAGACCACCCACATGCGTCGGGCGGCCGATGCGTACCTGCTTGTCCAGCACGGTCGAAGCCAGCTCGCGCGTTCCCGGCAGCTGACAGGCACCGCCCGTCAGCACCACCCGGCGCCCGGCGATCTTGTCGAAGCCGCTGAGCTCGAGGCGCGAGCGCACCAGTTCCAGCGTTTCCTCCACGCGCGGCTGAATGATGCCGACCAGGAGCGAACGCGGGATCTGCTGCGATTCGGAATTCTCGTCTTCGCCCACCTGGGGCACGTCGATCAGCTCGCGCTCGTCGGTCGGGGCGGCGATGACATGACCGTAGAGGGTCTTCATGCGCTCCGAATGGGCGAGCGGCGTCGACAGGCCGCGGGCGATATCGCTGGTGACGTGATTGCCGCCGACCGGAATCACGTCGGTGAAGATGACGTTGTTCTCATAGAACACGGCGATGGTCGTGGTGCCGCCGCCCATGTCGATGACGGTGACGCCCAGCTCCATCTCGTCCTCGACCAGGCAGGCGAGGCCGGAGGCATAGGGCGAGACCACGAAGGCCGCGGGCTCCAGGTGGCAGCGCTGGATGCAGGTGCCGACATTGCGCACCGCGCCCGACGAAGCCGTGATGATGTGCATATGCACGCCCAGCTGCTCGCCGAACATGCCGCGCGGGTCGCGGATGCCGCGGTTGCCGTCGATGGAATAGCCGGTGGGGATCGAATGGATCAGCTGCCGGCCCTGGTCGTCGTCCTGGCGCTGCAGCTGCGTCTGGTGGCCGTAGGTCAGGGCGCGGCGCAGATCGGCCTCGCCGACCTCGTGGCCGTTCAGGGAAACCTCCACGCCGACGGTGGAGGAGGCCGGATAACCGCCGGAAAGGTTCACCACGACGCGGTCGATGGTCGTGCCGGCCATCTGCTCGGCCGCATGCACGGCGTTCAGCACCGAGGCCTCGGCCAGGTCCATGTCGACGATGGCCCCCCCTTTGATGCCACGGCTCGCCTGCTGGCCGATGCCGACGACCCGCGGGTGGCCGTCGTCGTCGATGCGCGCGATGAAGCAGCAGACCTTGCTGCTGCCGATATCAAGTGCTGCGGCGAAGCCGCCTCTCACCAAACCCTTCCTCATGCGGCGCTTCTGGTTCCTCCTTGGATCTGCAGCGCGGGGCAGCGGATCATGTGCTTTCCCCTTTCACTTCCTCGTGGCCCAGCGGGCCCTTGTCCGGATCCGTGCGCACCACCAGACGGTCCGGCAGGCGCAGGTCGATAACGATGACGTCGCGCGACAGCAGGCCCTGCTGGCGCTCGATGCGGGCCAGCTGCGCCCAGGCGGCGGCCGCGTCGGCCTCCGGCAGGCGCACGTCGATGCGGCCCTCGATCTGGACATTCCAGCGCCGCCCGCCGACGCGCACCGCGGCGGTCACGCGCTCGCGCAGGTCCGGCTCGCTGTTCATCACGGCGATCAGCTTGGCGGCATGGGCCGGGGCGTCCTGGCCGACGACCAGCGGCAGGTGGGCGAAACGCCGCGGCTCGACGCCGGGAATGATCTCGCCGTTGCGGTCGAGCACGCGGATCACGCCCTGCTCCTGCCACAGGGCCAGGGGCTCGCGCTCGGCCAGGCGGATGAAGATGGTGCCGGGCAGCTGGCGCTCGACGCTGGCGCTGCGTACCCAGGGCAGATCCTCCAGCGCAAGGCGCGCGGCTTCGGGATCGATGTCCAGGATCGGCCGGCCGACTTCCAGGCCGAGGCGCGAAAGGATGACCTTGCCCGCCGTGCGGTTGCGGCCCTCGACCAGCACGGTCTCGATGCGCAGCCCCATGTCGGCGGAGCCTTCCAAGGCCGCCTGCTGCAGGGCCTCGGCCTGGCGGCCGAACCAGCCGTCCTGCCACAGCCAGACGAGGCCGCCGACCAGCGCCAGCGCGGCGCCCGCCGGCACCGCGCGGCGCACGAGCTGCCAGTTGATCCCGGCCTTTTTCCGGCGCCGATTGGTCTTCTTGACCTTGCGCTTGCTGCCGCCGCGCCCCGCGGACTTGGCGGTCGTGCGCTTGTTGGTCGACCGGTTGAAGGGATTCAGGAATCGCATGCGGCGTTCTCCACCATCCAGGCACAGAGATCGGGAAAGGACATGCCCAGATAACGGGCCTGCTCGGGAACCAGGCTGGTCGAAGTCATGCCCGGCTGGGTGTTGGTTTCCAGGTAGTAGAGGCTGCCCGGCATGCCGCCGGTGTCGTCGTAGCGGAAGTCGGAGCGGCTGACCCCGCGGCAGCCCAGCGCCTTGTGCGCGGCCAGCGAGGCGGACATTGCCTGGTCGTAGATTTCGGACGGCACCTCGGCGGGCAGCTTGTGCACCGCGGCCACCTGGCTGTCCTCGGAATACTTGGCGTCGTAGTCGTAGAAGCCTTCGCCCAGCGGGCGGATCTCGGTGACGGCCAGCGCCTTGTCGCCCATCACGCTGACGGTCAGCTCGCGGCCTTCGATGAAGGGCTCGGCCAGCAGATCGGTTTCGGGCGCCCAGCCGTGCATGGAGATCGGCGCCTGGTTGTCGCCTTCGCGCACGATGCGCACACCGACGCTGGAGCCTTCGCGCACCGGCTTCACCACGTAGGGGCGCGGCAGCGGATCGCCCGCCTCCAGGTCCTTGGCCTTGATGACCCGGCCCTCGGGGCTGGTGACGCCGGCGGTGGCGACCACGGTCTTGGCCATCTGCTTGTCCATCGCCAGGGCGGAGGCCAGTACGCCGGAATGGGTGTAGGGAATCTGCAGCAGTTCTAGCAGGCCCTGGATGCAGCCGTCCTCGCCCCAGCGTCCGTGCAGCGCGTTGAACACGGCATCGGGCTTGGGCGACAGCGCCTTCACCAGCGCGCCCAGATCGCGGCTGACGTCGATCTCGGCCACGTCGTAGCCCTTGTCGCGCAGCGCGGCGGCGCAGGCCTTGCCGGAATTCAGCGAGACCTCGCGCTCGGCGGAGAGCCCGCCCATGAGAACGGCGATGCGCCCAGGGGAAGCTTGGGTCATGCGCGGCCTCCGTTCCTGCCATCGTTGGCCGGCACGCCGAGGCGGCGGATCTCCCACTCCAGCTCGACGTTGGAGGTTTCCTTCACGCGGCGGCGGACTTCCTCGCCCAGGTTCTCCAGGTCGGCCGCCGTGGCCTCGCCGGTGTTGATGAGGAAGTTGCAGTGCTTTTCCGAGACCATGGCGCCGCCGACCGTCAGGCCGCGGCAGCCCGCCGCGTCGATCAGCTGCCAGGCCTTGTACCCTTGCGGGTTCTTGAAGGTGCTGCCGCCGGTGCGGCTGCGGATCGGCTGGCTGTCGGCGCGCTGGCTCTGGATCTCCTTCATGCGCGCTTCGATCTCGGCGCGGTCGCCCGCTTCGCCGGCCAGGCGCGCGCCCAGGCAGATCCAGTCCGCGGGCAGGGCCGAGCGGCGGTATTCGAACTTCAGGTCGTCGTTGGTCAGGCGGTGCACCTGGCCGTAGGCGTCCGCCGCCTCGGCCCAGACCAGGACGTCCTTGATCTCCTTGCCGTAGGCGCCGGCGTTCATGCGCACCGCGCCGCCGATGGTGCCCGGCACGCCGGAGAGGAACTCCAGCCCGGCGACGCCGGCCAGCTTGGCGGCGAGCGCCACGTTGAGGTCCAGCGCCGCGGCGCCGCAGAGGATGTCGCTGTCTTCGGCGGTGATGTCGGCGAAGCCGCGACCGAGCCGCAGCGTGACGCCCGGCAGCCCGCCGTCGCGGATCAGCACGTTGGAGGCGACGCCCAGCACCGTCACCGGCACGTCCTCGGGCTTGCCCTTCAGGAAGTCGAGCAGGTCGTCGCGGTCGGCCGGGCGGAACATGACCTCGGCCGGGCCGCCGACGCGGAACCAGGTGACGCCGTTCAGCGGCGCGTTCTCTGTCAAACGGCCGCGCACCGCGGGCAGGCGATCGATCAGGGGCGTGTGTTGCTGGGCGGCCATGGCGCTCATTGCCCCCCTCCGCCGTTCTTACCCTTGGCGGATTGCAGTTTCTGCAGGTCGTTCGGCAGGGCGTTGGCCCAGGCGGTGATGTTGCCGGCACCGAGGCAGACCACCAGATCGCCGGCAACCGCGAGTTCGTCGATCAGGCCGGGCAGCGCTTCGGCGGAGGGCAGGGGCAGCGCCTGGCGGTGGCCGCGGGCGCGCAGACCTTCGACCAGGTGGTCGCGGTCGGCGCCCTCGATGGGCTGCTCGCCCGCCGCGTAGACGTCGGCCACGATCACCACGTCGGCGTCGTTGAAGCAGGTGCAGAAGGGCTCGAAGAGGTCGTGCAGCCGGGTATAGCGGTGCGGCTGCACCACGGCGATGACCTTGCCGGTGGCGGCCTGGCGGGCGGCGGCCAGCACGGCGGAGATCTCCACCGGATGGTGGCCGTAGTCGTCGATGACGGTGATGCCGCCGGCCTCGCCGGTGCGGGTGAAGCGGCGCTTCACGCCGCCGAAGCCGGCCAGCGCCTTGCGGATGTTGTCCTCTTCCAGGCCCATCTCGCGCGCCACGGTGACCGCCGCCAGGGCGTTCATCGCGTTGTGATGGCCCAGCATGGGCAGGCGCAGGTTGTCCAGGCGGGTCTCGATCTCGCCGCTGCGGTCGGTGACCTCCACATCGAAGGCCAGGATGCCGTCGACGACGCGCAGGTCCTCGGCGCGGTAGTCGGCCTGCGGGCTGACACCGTAGGTGACGATGCGGCGGTCCTCGATGCGTCCGATCAGGTTCTGCACCGCCGGATGATCGATGCAGAGCACCGCGAAGCCGTAGAAGGGAATGTTCTCGACGAAGGTCTCGAAGGCGCGGTGCAGTGCGTCCTCGCTGCCGTAGAACTCCATGTGCTCCGGGTCGATGTTGGTGACCACGGCAATGGTCGCCGGCAGTTTCAGGAAGCTGCCGTCGCTCTCGTCGGCCTCGACCACCATCCAGTCGCCGGCGCCGAGGCGCGCGTTGGTGCCGTAGGCGTTGATGATGCCGCCGTTGATCACCGTCGGGTCCAGCCCGGCGCCGTCCAGCAGGGTGGCCACCATGGAGGTGGTGGTGGTCTTGCCGTGGGTGCCGCCCACCGCGATGGACCACTTGAGGCGCATCAGCTCGCCCAGCATCTCGGCGCGGCGCACGATGGGGACGAAGCGCTGGCGCGCGGCGTCGACCTCCGGGTTGCCCGACTTGATCGCCGAGGAGACGACGACGACCTTCGCGTCGCCCAGGTTCTCGGCCTTGTGGCCGATGGCGACGGTGATGCCCATCTTGCGCAGGCGCTGCACATTGGCGTTGTCGGACATGTCGCTGCCCTGCACCTGGTAGCCCAGGTTGGCCAGCACTTCGGCGATGCCGCTCATGCCGATGCCGCCGATGCCGACGAAATGGATGGTGCCGAGATCGAGAGGCAGTCCCCTCATGCCGCTGCCTCCTTATCGTTCCCGGCGTCGCTCTGCGCCGAGTTGCCGTTACCGTTGTTCAAGCCGCAGACCAGGTCCGCGAGGTCGCGAGCCGCGTGGAGATGTGCCGCGGCGCGTGCGCAGCCGGCGGCGCGCGCCAGCAGCGCCGGGCTTGCCAGCAGCGAGCCCAGCCGCTCGGCCAGGCTCGCGGCGTCGAGGTTGCCCTGCGGCATCAGCCAGCCGCCGCCGACCTCGACCAGCGCCTGGGCGTTGCTGGTCTGGTGATCGTCGGTGGCAGAAGGATAGGGCACCATGACCGCGGGGCGGCCGGCGGCCGCCAGCTCGGCCACCGTGGAGGCGCCGGCGCGGCTGATCACCAGATGGGCTCCGGCCAGGCGCTCCGGCACGTCGTTGAAGAAGGCGGCCAGGTCGTGCGTCACGCCACAGGCGTCGTAGACCTTGGCCACCGCTTCGCTTGCTTGGCCCGGCACCTGCTGGTGCACGGTGAGGCGGCGGCGGATGTCCTCCGGCAGCTTGGCGACGGCGGCGGGCACCACTTCGTTGAACACCGTGGCGCCCTGACTGCCGCCGACCACCAGCAGGCGCAGCGGATCGCCCTCGCCGGGCACCGCGTAGGGGCGGGTGCCGACGGCGGCGATGGCTTCGCGCACCGGGTTGCCGGTCAGGCGCAGCTTGGCGCGGTCGCCCTCGGCGATGCCTTCGACCTTCGCGAAGCAGGTGGCGATGATCTGGGCGCGCGGGGCCAGCAGCCGGTTGGCGCGGCCCAGCACCGAGTTCTGTTCGTGCAGCACCACGCGCAGGCCGCGGTGGGCGGCCGCCATGACGGTCGGCACCGAGGGGGAGCCGCCGAAGCCCACCGCCACCTCGGCGCCGCAGCGCTTCAGGTGGCCGCGCGCCTGCAGGTAGCCGAGGCCGAGCTGCGCCACCGAGCGCAGCTTCTTGACCAGCCCTGCGCCGGCCATGGCGCCGGCGGGGATGCGGTAGGTTTCGACCTGCGGCAGGTCGGGGCCGAAGCCGCCGCCGCGCACGTCGGTGACCAGCACCACGCCGATGCCGCGCGCCAGCAGTTCGCGCGCCAGGGCCTGTGCCGGGAACATGTGACCGCCGGTGCCGCCGGCGGCGAGCACGACTTTCGCGGGGCGCTTCATGGTCTGATTCATCGCGCTGCCTCCCCGCCGACGCGCCGGCGGGTCAGCGCCAGCAGCATGCCCATGCCGATGGCCAGCGCCATGAGCGAAGAGCCGCCGTAGCTGAGGAAGGGCAGGGTCATGCCCTTGGTCGGCATGAGGTGCAGGGTGGAGGCCATGTTGATGAAGGCCTGCAGGCCGAACTGCACCAGCAGGCCGCTGGCCGCCAGCAGCACGAAGAAGGAGTTCTCGCCCATCAGGCGCGCGAAGCCGCGCAGCACCACGAAGGCGAAGAGGC
This sequence comes from Kiloniellaceae bacterium, assembly GCA_048268885.1. Classification (GTDB taxonomy): domain Bacteria; phylum Pseudomonadota; class Alphaproteobacteria; order Kiloniellales; family Kiloniellaceae; genus Pelagibius. Next base: position 8,282 of record JBLWUP010000016.1, read on the forward strand.
CGAGGATGATCAGGCAGGCGATGAGGCCCATCTCCTCGCCGGCCACGGCGAAGATGAAATCGGAATGGGCGTCGGGCAGCTGCGCCTTCACCGTGCCCTCGCCCGGGCCGCGGCCCAGCAGGCCGCCGTTCACGAAGGCCTCCAGCGAGCGGTTGATCTGGTAGCGGTCGCCGGCGGCGGGATCGAGGAAGGAGTTGATGCGCTCGGTGACGTGGGGCAGCGCGAAGTAGGCGGCGACGATGCCACCGGCGCCGACCACCGCCAGGATGCCGATCCAGGCCAGCGGCAGGCCGGCGAGGAACAGCTGGGCGCCCCAGATGGCGCTCAGCAGCACCGCCTGGCCCAGGTCGGGCTGCATCAGCAGCAGGGAAATCATCAGCAGCCAGAGGCCGACGGCGATCTTGGCGCCGGGAATGCCGTTTTCCTCGCGTTCCAGGGCGAAGAGCCAGGCCGAGACCACGGCGAAGCAGGGTTTGGCGAACTCCGAGGGCTGCAGCGAGAAACCGCCCAGGCTGATCCAGCGGGTGGCGCCCTTGATCTCGGCGCCGGCCACCAGGGTCAGGACGAGCATCAGGATCGAGCCGAGCAGGCCGACGCAGGCGATGCGGCGCACCCAGCGCGGGGTGGCCAGCGACATGGCGATGAGCAGCGCGGCGGCGACGGGCAGCAGCACGATCTGGCGGCTGGCGAGCTGGAAGGACTGCAGGCCGATGCGCTCCGCCGCGGCGGGCGAGGCGGCCAGCATCAGCACGGCGCCGAAGCCCATGAGGGCGATGAGCGACAGCAGGGTCCAGCGGTCGACGGTCCACCACCAGCGGCCCAGCAGGGAGGTATCGGTGCGCGCGAAACTGCTCATGCCGCGCCTTCCGGGTTCTGGGCCGGGCTGGTGGCCGGCTTCAGCGCCGGCACGGCGATCTCGCCGCGTTCGCCGGGCAGGGCCTCGACCGCCTGGATGAAGGCCTCGCCGCGCAGTTCGAAGTTGGCGAACTGGTCGAAAGAGGCGCAGGCCGGCGACAGCAGGACGACGCTGCCCGGGAGGCGAGAGGCGGCGTCAGCGGCCGCCGTCACGGCCTGCGCAATGGTGCCGGACAGGGAAACCGGCACTGTTCCTTCGAGTACCTTGGCGAAATCTTCGGCGGCCTCACCGATCAGGAAGGCCTGGGCGATGTGCCCGAAATAGGGTTCCAGGCCCTGCAGGCCGGTTTCCTTGGCGCGCCCGCCGGCGATCCACAGGATGCGGTCGTAGCAGGCCAGCGCCTTGGCGGCGGCGTCGGCGTTGGTGGCCTTGGAATCGTTGATGTAGGGCACGCCGTCGATTACCGCGACGATCTGCTGGCGGTGCTTCAGGCCGGGGAAGCTGCGCAGGCAGGCGGCGATGACCGGAGCCTCGACGCCGATCGCCTTGCAGGCGGCGTAGGCCGCCGCGGCGTTCTGGCCGTTGTGGCTGCCCGGCAGGCTGGGGACCTCCTTCAGGTCCATGACCGGCACGCGCCCGCCCTCTGAGTCGTCGATCAGCACGCCGTTGTCCGCATAGATGCCGCCCGGCACCACGCGCTCGCCGGAGATGCCGATGACGATCTGTTCGTCGGCGGCTTTCAGTTCGCCGTAGATCTTGCTGCAGGTCTCGTCGTCGACACCGACGATGGCGGTGCGCGGCTTGGTCTGGCGGTGGAAGATCTGGCGCTTGGCCTTCACGTAGCCCTCGAAGCCGCCGTGGCGGTCCAGGTGGTCGGGCGTGACGTTCAGCAGCAGTGCCACGTCGAAGGTGATGGAGAGCGTCAGCTCCAGCTGATAGGACGACATCTCCAGGACGTAGATGCCGTCCTGATACAGCGCCTCCAGGGTCAGCACCGGCGTGCCCAGGTTGCCGCCCACGGCGCATTGGCGCCCGGCGAGCTGCAGGATATGGCCGATCAGCGCGGTCGTCGTCGACTTGCCGTTGGTGCCGGTGATGCCGATGTAGCGCGCCTCGCGCTGGGCGCGGCCCAGCAACTCGATATCGCCGATGATCTCGACGTTGTGCTGCTTCGCCGCCGTGACGATGGGGTGCGGCTGCGGGAAGCTGTGCGGGATGCCCGGCGAGAGGATCAGGCTGGTCGGCTCCTGCCAGTTCACCTGGTTCAGGTCGACCAGCGGCACATCGGCGGCGCGCGCCTTGGCGCGGGAGTCCTCGTTGTCGTCCCACGCCCAGACCTCAGCGCCGGCGGCGTGCAGCGCACGGGCCGCGGCCAGCCCGGACTTGCCGAGGCCGAGAACGGCCACGGGCAAACCGGCGAAGAAGCTGAGATCGATCACGGGACGAAGGCTTCCTTATCTGAGTTTGAGGGTGGCCAGGCCGGCGAGGGCCAGGATGGAGGCGATGATCCAGAAGCGGATCACGATGGTCGGCTCGGCCCAGCCCTTCTTCTCGAAGTGGTGGTGCAGCGGCGCCATGCGGAAGACGCGCTTGCCGGTCATTTTGAAGGAGGCGACCTGGACGATGACGGAGACCGTCTCCAGGACGAAGAGGCCGCCGATGATGCCCAGCACCAGCTCGTGCTTGGTGACCACGGCAATGGAGCCCAGCGCGCCGCCGCAGGACAGCGAGCCGGTGTCGCCCATGAAAACCATGGCCGGCGGGGCGTTGAACCAGAGGAACCCGAGGCTCGCGCCCACCAGGGCGCCGCAGAAGACGGCCAGCTCGCCGGTGCCGGGCACGTAGTGGACCTGCAGGTACTCGGCGAAGAAGGAGTTGCCGACCAGATAGGCGATCAGCGCGAAGCAGCTGGCGGCGATCATCACCGGCACGATGGCCAGGCCGTCCAGGCCGTCGGTCAGGTTCACGGCGTTGGAGGCGCCGACCATGACCAGGACGCCAAAGGGCACGAAGAACCAGCCGAGGTTGACCAGCAGGCTCTTGAAGAAGGGCACGGCCAGGTGGGTGTCCATATCCGGCGGCGCGATGTGGGAAACCCACATGGCGACGGCCGTGGCGATCAGCACCTGGATCAGCAGCTTCAGGCGGCCGGGCAGGCCGTCGCTGGAGCGCTTGGTGAGCTTCAGGTAGTCGTCGACGAAGCCCACCGCGCCGAAGCCGAAGGTCACCGTCAAGACGGCCCAGACGTAGCCGTTGGTCAGGTCCGCCCACAGCAGCGTGGAAATGGTGATGGCGATAAGAATGAGGAAGCCGCCCATGGTCGGCGTCCCCTTCTTGGTCAGCAGGTGGCCTTCGGGGCCGTCTTCGCGGATCGGCTGGCCTTCGCCCTGCTTGGAGCGCAGCCACTCGATGACCCGCGGGCCGAGCAGGAAGCAGATGGTGAGCGCCGTGATCACCGCGCCGCCGCTGCGGAACGTCAGGTAGCGGAAGAGGTTGAAGATCTGGACGTCTTCGGCAAGGGGGACAAGCAGGTTATAGAGCATTCTTTTTTCTGTCCTACCGTCCGTTTGCTGCTTGCTGGGTGTCGCTGCCGAGGGCGACCAGCGCCTCGACGATCACGGCCATGCGGCTGCCGAGCGAACCTTTCACCAGCAGGGAATCGCCGGGGCGCACCGCCGCGACGACGGCATCGGCCAGCTCCTGCGAGGTTTCGGCGTGGGCGCCGCGCATCTTCTCCGGCAGCGCCTCATAGAGCGCCGCGATACTGCCGCCGCAGGTGAAAACCAGGTCGATGCCGGCGGCTTCCAGCGGCCCGGCGAGGCCGGCGTGCATTTCGTCCGACCGCTCGCCGAGCTCCAGCATGTCGCCCAGCACGGCGATGCGGCGGCCGCCGTCGCCCAGGCTGGCGCGGCCCAGCACCTCGAAGGCGGCGCGCATGGAGGTCGGGTTGGCGTTGTAGCTGTCGTCGATCAGTTTGAAGACACCGGCGGTGGTTTCGATGTCGTGGCGCTCGCCGCGGCCCTTCAGCGGCTTCAGGTTGGCGAGCTGCGCGGCGGCTTTGACCACGTCGGCGCCGGCGGCGCTGACCGCGGCCAGCACGGCCAGGGAGTTCATCACCCAGTGCGAGCCGGGCATGGCCAGGCAGTAGTCGATCTCCTGGCCGCGGATGTCGGCGGTGACGGCGCTGCAGGTGGCGTGCAGCGAGCAGTCGACGAGACGCGCGTCGGCCTCCTTGTGGCGGCCGAAGGAAACGATGCGCGTGACGCCGGCGTCCTCCGCCTTGGTGCAGAGGTGATGGAACAGGGCGTTGTCGCGGTTCAGCACCGCGGTGCCGTTGGCGTCCATGCCCTCGAAGATCTCGGCCTTGGCGTCGGCGATCTCGCTGATCGAGGAGAAGTTGCCGATGTGCGCGGGCTCGATGTTGGTGATGATCGAGACGTGCGGGCGGACCAGTGCCGTCAGTTCGCGGATCTCGCCCGGGTGGTTCATGCCCAGCTCGAAGACGCCGTAGACGGCGTCGCGCTGCATGCGCGCGAGGCTAAGCGGCACGCCCCAGTGGTTGTTGAAGCTGCCGATGCTGGCCGAGGTCGCGCCCTGCGGCGAGAGGCAGAGGCGCAGCGCCTCCTTGGTGCCGGTCTTGCCGACCGAGCCGGTGACGGCGATGAGTCGGGCCGTGCTGCGCTCGCGCGCCGCGGTGCCGAGGCGCCACAGTGCGGCGAAGGTGTCGTCGACGATCAGCAGCGGCAGGGACTCGTCGATGCCGTCGGCGCGGCGGTGCACCATGGAGGCGGCGGCGCCGGCCTTGATCGCCTTGCCGGCGTAGTCGTGGCCGTCGAAGGTCGGGCCCTTCAGGGCGACGAAGAGGTCGCCCTGCGCCAGCGTGCGCGAGTCGATGGACACGCCCGTCGCCTGCCAGTCCAGCGTGTTGCGGCCGCCGGTCGCCTGGGCGGCTTCCTCGGCGGTCCACAGCACTTCTTTAGCTGCAGCTGTCGCGGCGGCCATCACGCGCCTCCCGCCAGCTTGGAAATTGCGGTCCGGGCGATTTCCCGGTCATCGAACGGCAAGACTTGTCCCCCAACAATCTGGCCAGTCTCATGGCCCTTGCCGGCAATCACCAGTACGTCGCCCGGACCCAAAGCGGCCACCGCGGTGGCGATAGCCGCCCCCCGATCGCCGATCTCCTGCGCCGCCGGGGCCTCGGCCAGCATCTGCTTGCGGATGCCGGCGGGGTCTTCGCTGCGCGGGTTGTCGTCGGTAATGATGGCTTCGTCGGCCAGCGTCACGGCGATGCGGCCCATCATGGGGCGCTTGCCGGGGTCGCGGTCGCCGCCGCAGCCGATGATCACGAAGAGACGGTTTTCCGTATGCGGCCTGAGCGCCTTCAGCACGGTCTCCAGCGCGTCGGGCGTGTGCGCGTAGTCGACATAGACGTGGCCGCCGGCGGGCGTGGCGCCGACCAGCTCGACCCGGCCCGGCACGCCGGAGACCTGCGCCAGCGCCTTGACGGCCTTATCCGGATCGGCGGAGTCTTCCCCCCGGGCGCCCAGCACCAGGCCGAGCGCGGCCAGCGCGTTGTCGGCCTGGAAGGCGCCGGCGACGGGCAGCGCCACGTCGTAGTCCTTGCCGCAGACTGAGATCTTCAGGTTCTGGCCGGTGGCCGTCGGTTCCTGGCTGACGAGGCGCAGATCGGCGCCCACTTTACGTCCGCAGGTGATCAGCCTCACCCCGCGCGCGCGGCAGGCGGCGAGGATCTCGTCGCTTGCCGGGTCGTCGATGTTGACCACCGCGGTGCCCCCGGCGACCAGCAGCTCGGTAAAGAGCCGCAGCTTGGCGGCCAGGTAGGCCTCCATGGTGCCGTGGTAGTCCAGGTGGTCGCGCGTCAGGTTGGTGAAGGCTGCGGCACTGACCCGGACTCCATCGAGGCGAGACTGGTCCAAGCCGTGGCTCGAGGCTTCCAGCACAACGTGGTCGATGTGGTCACGGGTCAGCGTCGCAAGGCAGCGGTGCAGTTCCACCGAATCCGGCGTGGTCAGCGAGGCCGGGGCGTCGGGGCGCGGCGGCTGCAGGCCGAGCGTCCCGAGGCTGGCGGCGTCGTGACCCAGCGCTTGCCAGATCTGCCGGGTGAAACTTGCGACCGAGGTTTTGCCGTTCGTGCCGGTGACGGCGGCGACCGTCTTCGGCTGGCATCCGTAGAAGCGGGCGGCGAGCAGGGCAAGCCGGCGCCGCGGATTCGTATCGGTGATAAGGGCGACGGCTTTCGCGGAGTCCGGCAGCACCGTGCCTTCCGGTGCCAGCACGGCGGCGGCGCCCTGTTCCAGGGCCTGGGGAATGAAGTCGCGGCCGTCGGCGCGGCTGCCGGGCAAGGCGGCAAAGAGATAGCCCGCGGCCACCTCACGGCTGTCCGCCGTCAGGCCGCTGATCTCCACCTTTGCCTGTGCCGTTGCCGGCTGCATTTCTATCCCCTCAACCTGCAGAAGGTCAGTTAGACGCAAGTTGGCGACCTTCCGCTTTCATCTCGATGTCGACGAGCATCTGCTCGATGATTTCGTTGTCGTCCCCGCGCGGCGCGACACCCAGCATGGGGCCGATGCGCTGGATCACGCGGCCGGCCAGCGGCGCCGCGACCCAGCCGCCGGTGGCGTAGCCGAAGGTCTCCTTGGTCGGCTTCGGCTCGTCGACCATGGCGAAGACCACGTAGCGCGGATCGTCCATGGGAAAGGCGCCGGCGAAGGAGGCGATGCGGGCGTTGCGCGCGTAGCCGCGCCCGGCCGGCTTGTCCGCCGTGCCGGTCTTGCCGCCGACGGCGTAGCCCACGGCGTCGGCCTTGCGGCCTGTGCCCTTGACGACGACCAGGCGCATGAGCTGGCGCATCTTCGCGGAGGTCGCGGCGGAGATGATCCGCCGGCCGTCGTGCGCCTGGGGCCGGTCCTGCTTCAGCAGCGTGGCGCGCGCCTCGGTGCCGCCGTTGACCATGGCGGCGACGGCGCCGGTCAGCTGCAGCGGCGAGACCGCCAGGCCGTGGCCGTAGGAAATCGTCATGGTGTTGATCTCGCGCCAGGGCGAAGGCACCAGCGGCTGGCCGACCTCGCCCAGCTCGACGCTGGCCGGCTGCAGCAGGCCGAGGCGCTTCAGGAAGGCCTTCTGGCCTGGCGTGCCCACGTCCATGACCATGTGCACGGTGCCGATGTTGCTGGAATACATGAAGATTTCCGGGATCGACAGCCACCGGTTCTTGGGGTGGTAGTCGCGGATCGTGAAGCGCGAAACGCGGATCGGCTGGCGCACGTCGTAGCCGTCGTCGAGCGTCACCACGCCCTCGTCGAGGGCCATGGCGGTGGTGAAGATCTTGAACACCGAACCCATCTCGTAGATGCCGAGGCTGGCACGGTTGAAGCGCGCGTCGGCGGGGGCGGCGGCCGGCTTTTCCGGGTCGTAGGTCGGCAGCGAAACCATGGCCAGCACTTCGCCCGTGCGCGCGTCCATCACCACGCCGGCCGCGCCGATGGCGCGGAACTCCGTCATGGCGTTTGCCAGCTCCTCGGCCAGCACGTGCTGGACGCGCAGGTCGATGCTGAGCTGCAGCGGCTTGGCGGAGGCGCGCAGCACGTCGTCGAAGGACTGCTCGATTCCGGCCAGGCCCTGGTTGTCCACGTCGGTGAAGCCGACCACGTGCGGCAGCAGCGCGCCATGCGGATAGAAGCGGCGCTGCTCGCGCTGGAAGTAGAGCCCGGGGATGCCCAGGCGGTTCACTTGGTCCTGCTGGCGCGGCGTCAGGTTGCGTTGCAGCCAGACGAAGCTGCGCTCGCTGCCCAGCTTGGCGCGCAGGTGCGCGGGGCTGAGCTCCGGCAGCACTTCAGCCAGGCGCTCGGCGGCGCGCTCCGGATTGCGGATGTGCTTGGGATTGGCGTAGAGCGAGGCCGTCGGCATGGTGGTCGCCAGCACGATGCCGTTGCGGTCGACGATGTCGGCGCGGCCGGTCTCCAGCGCGTCGGAGGAGAGGCTGCGCGCCAGGGACGGCTCGTGCTGCTCGGCCATGAGGCCGAGGTCGATCAGCCGCCAGCCGATCAGCGCGAAGGCGAGGGTGAAGCTCATGGCCGCGACCAGCAGGCGGGTGCGGCCGGTGTCCAGGGCCTGCTTGGTCGTGCCGTCGACCCGTACCACGGGCGGGCGGCCGCCCTGCAGGTCGCGGGTGGACCTGTCGCGGTTCGAGAGCTCGCGGCAGTAGACCTCGCCGGCCGGGGTGGCGGGCGGCAGCGGCTGGCGCAGTTGCTTGCTGATGAAGCGGCGGATCATTGGCGCAGGCCTCCGGCTTGATCGGCGGGGGCCTTCATTCCAACTTTCACGCCGGCTTTCACCAGAGTCGCCGCAGAAGGCCGCTTCGAATCTTCGTTCTCAGGAGCCACGCCGTCCTCGTCCTCCGGCGCGCCGGGCAGCGGCAGGTCGGCGAAGCCGATGACGCGCTCGGCCGGGATCGGCGCCATGTCCAGGTGGCGCTGCGCCAGGGCGGAGAGGCGGGCCGGGCTGTTCAGGAAGCTCCACTCGGCTTCCAGAATGTGCACGGCTTCCTGGTCCTGCAGGATCTGCTGCTGTGTCTGGGCGATTTCCTGCTCCAGGCTGCGCACTTCCTGCTTGATCTGGAACAGGATCAGGGCGGTGACCGAGCCGGCGGCAATCCAGCAGAAGATGACGAAGCGTTTCATGCGACGCGTGCCTCCTCGTCTCCACGGGGCCAGGCCGGGGCGGCGGTGCGTTCGGCGGCGCGCAGCTGGGCGGAGCGCGCGCGCGGGTTCTCGCGGCACTCTTCCTCGCCGGCGCGGCGGGTGCCGCGGAACAGCGGGATGAAGGTCGGCGCCTTGCTGTCGGCGGCCGGCGTCGGCGGGGCGTGGCGGGAGCCGCCGGCCTCCCGGCCGCTGCGCGCGCGCAGGAACTGTTTCACGATGCGGTCTTCCAGGGAGTGGAAGGAGACCACGGCGAGGCGTCCGCCGGGGCCGAGCAGGGCCTCGGCGGCCTCCAGGCCGCGGTGCAGCTCGCCCAGCTCGTCGTTCACGTAGATGCGCAGCGCCTGAAAGGTGCGGGTCGCCGGGTCGATGGCTTTCTGACCCTTCTGCCCCTTCGGCGCCTTCACCACGCCGCGCACCAGCTCGGCCAGCTCCGCGGTGCGCGACAGCGGCTTTTCGGCGCGGGCCTGGACGATGGCGCGCGCGACCTGGCGGGAGCGGCGCTCCTCGCCGTAGGTGTAGATAATGTCGGCCAGCTCTTCTTCCGGCAGGGAGTTCACCGCGTCGGCGGCGGTCGGGCGGCCCGCGGCGGCGGGGCCTTCCATGCGCATGTCCAGCGGCCCGTCGGCGCGGAAGGAGAAGCCGCGCTCCGGCTGGTCGAGCTGCATGGAGGAGACGCCGAGGTCGAGCGCCAGCCCGTCCAGCGGTTCGCTGACCTTGTCCGCCAGCAGTTGGCGCAGGTCGCCGAAGCGGCCCTCGATCACCTGCAGGCGGCCGGGGTAGCTGGCGGCCAGTTCGCGCCCGCGCGCCACGGCGCTGTGATCGCGGTCGACGCCCCAGACGGTGCAGTCGGCGGCCTCCAGGAAGGCGCGGCTGTAGCCGCCGGCGCCGAAGGTGCCGTCAACGTAAATGGCGCCGTCGCGCGGCGCCAGGGCTTCCAATACTTCCTTCAGGAGAACCGGGCGATGCCCGCCGGGGGCCTGGGGCCCGCCCTTGGCGTGAGGTGCGATGCTCATCGTCCGCCTCCGCCCGAGAAGCCGCCGCCGGAGTTGTGGCCGATGCCGGGCAGGGTCAGACGCTGCTGGCGGGCGCGCTCGCGCGCCTCGGCCTTGTGCGCCTCCAGCCGGCCGGGCTCCCAGATCTGGAACAGCTGGCCCATGCCCACGAAAGCGGCCTTGCCGGTGATGCCGGCGTGGCTGCGGAAGTTCTCCGGCAGCTGGATGCGGCCGGTGCTGTCGAAGGGCAGCTGCTGGGAGTCGGAAAAGATCGTGGTGGCCAGATCGTCGGAGTTGGCGGAAAAGAGGTCGAGTTCGCCGACGCGGGCGATCATCTGCTCCATGAAGTCCATGCCGCAGCCTTCGACCGCATCGGCGCGATGCGAACGGAAAGCGGCGATGCCGTTGAACGGCAGGCCGGCGAGTGCCTGGCGGAACTGCGCCGGGACGGAAACCCGCCCCTTCGCGTCCACCTTGTTCTCGAAGGTGCCAATGAAGATCGCCACCTTGTTCCCCTGCGGCTCCTTCCCCGCTCGTCTGTCTCAGCCCGTGTGGCCCCAAAGTCCGTTGCGCCGTCTGTCCCGGCGCCCCCTGCGGCCTGCTCCGTGATCCGATCCAAGAGCTGGCAAAAATCGCCGTAGCCTACCCTCAGAATGGGATCGTTTGGGATATCATGGGATTTCATGGGTGTCAATGCCGCTACAAGTAATTATTGCGGGTTAACAAGAGCTTAAAGTGATCTTTTCGGGGTCTCGGCATGTAGTTGTGGCACCCCTTGTGGGTCTTTCCAGAAAAACCACAATTAACGCCCAATCTAGTGTGGCGCCGTGATTTGTTCGTTCTTTGTTCTGTCAGGGGCGAAAAAAGGGCCGAATCAGGCGGATTTCGGGCCTTTGAGGGCCCGCTCGCCGGGCCGGGCCATGGCAGGAGAGGGGGAAATAAAACGCCAGACGGCCTGTAAGCCGGGTTCTGTCCCGCGGGTTGCCCCGCATGGATGGCCATTCATCTGGGACGCCGGTTGCCCGGCGCCTCGCGCGATCGACCCGGACGGCGGCGCGGAAACCCGCGTGGCGCGGCCAAAAAGGCCCGCCGGCCGTCCCTACTTGATCTTGCTCCGGGTGGGGTTTGCCGTGCCGTCCCCGTCGCCGGGGCCGCGGTGCGCTCTTACCGCACCCTTTCACCCTTACCCTCCGAAGCGGCGAAGCCGCGTAGGAGGGCGGTTTGCTTTCTGTGGCACTTTCCCTGGGGTCGCCCCCGCCGGGCGTTACCCGGCACCCTGTTTCCGTGGAGCCCGGACTTTCCTCCCCCGACGCCCGAAAGCACCGAAGGCAGCCATCCGGCCGTCTGGCGTGTCTTTATGTAGGAATTGGGCGGGTTTCAGTCAATCACGGCGAGCAGCGCGGCGACCCGGCGCCGGGTCTCGGCGTCGGCGGTGCCGGTGATGGCATTGGGCCGGTAGTGGCGCTGGAAGGCCCGGATCACGGCGGGCAGGTCTTCCTCGGTGTAGCCGTAGCCGATGCGCTGCAGCGCCTTGGCGACGGCATTCTCCAGCACCGCCGCGGGGGTGTTCTCCGGCCAGATGCCGATGCCGGAGGCGGCCAGGCCCGGCCAGTCGAACAGCTCGCCGGGATCCTCCTTGCGCAAGGGGGCGACGTCGGAGTGGCCCAGGACCCGCGCCGGGGGGATCGGCTGGCGCGTCAGGATGTCGAGCGCCAGGGTCTTCAGCGCCATCATCTGCGTGGCCGGGAAGGGGCGGTAGCCGAACTCGTGGCCGGGATTGACCATCTCGATGCCGAGGGAGCGGGCGTTTATGTCGTTCTCCCCCTGCCACAGGGCGACGCCGGCGTGCCAGGCGCGCTGGTCTTCGGGCACCAGGGCGAAGATGCGCCCATCCTCCTCGATGCAATAGTGGGCGCTGACCTTGGCCGCGGGATCGCACATGCGCGCCAGCGCCGCTTCGCCGCTTTCCATGCCGGTGTAGTGCAGCACCAGCGTGTCGATGACCTGCCCCTCGGGGCGGGCGTCGCGGTTCGGCGAGGGGCGGTCGATGATCTCGAGGTCGCTCATAGAAAGGTCAGCTTACTCCAAGGCGGCGATCACCTCATCCCTCTTCACGACCCGCGCGAATTCAGTGTGGAGCGTGGTCAGGTGGGCGCGGTGCAGCTCTTCGGCGGACAGGGTTTCGCCGTCCGGCGCCTGCTGGTCGAAGGTGGCGCAGGCGTCGCCGACCACCAGCACGTCGAAGCCGAGGTTAGCGCCGACGCGCGCCGTGGTCGACACGCACATATCCGTCGTGATGCCGAAGACCACAATTTGACCTATGCCTTGCGCCCTGAGATCGCTTTCCAGCGCGGTTCCGATGAAGGCGGCATTGACCGTCTTCTCGATCAGGGCTTCGCCGGCCCGCGGCTCGAAGCCGGGCTTGAAGGCATTGCCGGGCTGGCCGGGGCGCAGGGTTGAGGCGGGCGCCGTCGAATTGTGCTTCACGTTGAAGACCGGGCGTCCGGCGCGCCGCCAGGCCGACAGAAGGTCCAGCGCCCGCGCTTCCATCCCGGGATTGTTGCGGCGCCCCCAGGAGGGGTCGTCGAAGGCCTGCTGCATGTCGATGGGCAGCAGCGCGGCATTTTGTTTCAGCATTCTTGGACTCCACCTGCGTGACGGCGGCTACAGGCGCTCGGCTTCCGGCGCCGTGGTCCTCGGGCGGCGCAGGATGATGATCCCGACCCCGGCGATGGTCATGACGCCGCCGGAGATGAGATTCACGGTCAGGTCTTCGCCCAGGAAGACGACGCCGGACAGCACGCCGAAGAACGGCACCATCAGGGTGGCGGACATGACCTGGTTCATCTGGTAGCGCTGCAGCAGCCAGTACCAGCAGCCGTAGCCGATCACCACCACCGCCACCGCCTGATAGACCACGGCAAAGTAGGCCCAGAAATCCGCCTGCCGCACCGCCTCCAGCTGGCCGTCCTCCATCACCGCCGAGGCGGAGAAGAGCATCGGCGTGGCGAAGACCGCCAGCCAAGCGTTGAGGGTGACGCCGTCGACGTCCTTCAGGCGCTTGATCATCACGTTGGCGATGGACCAGATGAAACAGGCGGTGAGCACGAAGCTGAGCGCCAGGTATTGCCCGTTGAGCCGCGGCTCGCCGGCGATCACGGCGACGCCGAGAAAGGCGATGGCCATGCCCAGGGCGCGCCGCCAGCCGAGCTTGTCCTTGAAGAAGATGGCCGCGAGCAGGGAGGCGAAAGGTACCTGCAGCTGGATGGTGATGGCCGCGGTGGCGGCGTCGACCGTCTTCAGTCCGTTGAACATGAAGGAGAAGTGCAGCAGCCCCAGGATGACGGAGATGGCGAAGATCGCGCCCCACTGGCCGTGCGAGCGCTTGGCGAAGGGCAGCAGCAGGAGGGCGACCAGCAGGAAGCGGCAGGCCACCAGGAAGATCGGCGGCAACTGCTGCAGGCCGATCTTGGCCACCGCGAAGTTGAGGCCCCAGACAATCATGATGCCGAGCACCAACAGCATGTGAAGCGGCGTCAGGGGCGTTTCCGTGGAGGGTGCGGCGGCGCTCAAGAGGTCAGTTCTCCCTTTCCGGCTTCCGCTTTACCGGCTTCCAGCGCCTCGCGCTCGGCTTCCAGTTCCAGCCAGCGCTCCTCGGCGGCGGCCAGTTCGTCGCGCTTGGCGCCGAGGCTGCGGGTGGTTTCGGCGAAGGCGGTGGGATCCTTGCCGTAAAGCTGCGGGTCCGCCAGCTTTTCCTCCAGCGCCGCCACCGCCGCGGTCAGGCTGTCGATGCGCGCCGGCAGGCCGTCCAGCTCGCGTTGGTCCTTGTAGCTCAGCTTGGCGCTGCGCTTCGGCCTGGCGGCCTCGCCTTTGGCGGTCCCCGGCTTCGCGCCTTGGGCCTTGCCGCGCACCTTGCTGTCGGCGCGCGCTTCCTCGCCGCGCTGTTTCTTGTAGTGCAGGTAGTCGCTGTAGCCGCCGGCCACCTCGACGGTGCGGCCCCCGTTCTCCAGGGGCCCTTCCATGGCGATGACCGAGGTCACCAGTCGGTCCAGGAAGTCGCGGTCGTGGCTGACCAGGATCAGCGTGCCTTCGTAGTCGCTCAGCACCTCTTCCAGCAGGTCGAGGGTCTCCATGTCCAGGTCGTTGGTCGGCTCGTCCAGCACCAGCAGGTTGCTGGGCTTGGCGAAGAGACGGGCCAGCAGCAGGCGTGCCTTTTCGCCGCCGGACAGTGCCTTCACCGGCTGGCGCGCCTGGCTCTCGTCGAACAGGAAGTCCTTCAGGTAGGAGACCACGTGGCGCTGGCGGCCGCGCGCGATGATGGTGTCGCCGCCGTCGGGCGCCAGCACCTGCCACAGCGTCGCTTCGGGATCGAGGCTTTCGCGCCGCTGGTCGAAGTAGAGCGGCTCGACATTGGCGCCGAGGCGCAGCTTGCCCGCGTCCGGCGCCAGGCTGCCCATGAGGATCTTCACCAGGGTCGACTTGCCCGCGCCGTTGGGCCCGATGATGCCCAGGCGGTCGCCGCGCCGGATGCGGGTCGAGAAGTCCTTCAGGATGACGAGCTCTCCGGCCGCGCCCTCGAAACTCTTCGAGATACCCTCCGCCTCGATCACCATGTCGCCGCTGCGCCCGCTGCTGGCGGTCTCCAGCTTCGCGGCGCCGACCTGGCGCAGCCACTCCGCGCGTTCCTTGCGCAGGCCCTGCAGGCGCGAGAGGCGGCCCTGGTTGCGCTTGCGCCTGGCGGTGACGCCGCGCTGCAGCCAGCGCTCCTCGCGCACGATCTGGCGGTCCAGCTTGTGCTGTGCGTCGGCCTCCTGCTGGCGCAGTTCCTCCGACCAGGCATCGAAGAAGGCGAAGGACTTGTCGAGTCGCTGCAGCTTGCCGCGGTCGAGCCACAGCGTGGTGTTGGTGAGGTGCGACAGGAAGGTGCGGTCGTGGCTGATCACCAGCAGGGCGCCGCGGAAGCGTTTCAGTTCGCCTTCCAGCCAGTCGATGGTCGGCAGGTCGAGGTGGTTGGTCGGTTCGTCGAGCAGCAGCACCTCGGGATCGGAGACCAGGCAGCGGGCCAGCGCGACGCGCCGCCCTTCGCCGCCGGAAAGCCCGCCCAGCTTGCGCGCGCCGTCCAGTTCCAGGCGGACCAGCACCGCCTCGACCGCGTGGCGCGGCGCGGCGTCCCCGGCCCCTTTGCTTCCCTGGGCGGGATCACGCGTCACGTAGTCCGCGACGGTCTCGTCGGAGTCGAACTGCGGGTCCTGCGGCAGGTAGGCGACCCTGGTGCCCGGCTGCAGGAAGCGCTCGCCGCCGTCCAGGTCCTGCAGGCCGGCGATGATCTTCAGCAGGCTGGACTTACCGGTGCCGTTGCGTCCCACCAGGCAGGCGCGCTCGCCGCTCGCCAGGGTCAGCGACAGGCCGCTGAACAGCGTGGTGGCGCCGAAGGCGAGGCGCGCGTCCTTCAACGCGATGAGGGGCGGGGAGGGCGCCATGCCTACCGGATGCCGCGCTGTTTCTTGATTTCGTCGTAGGCGGCGTTGATGACCGCCAGCTTCTCGTTCGCCATGTCGACGAACTCCTTCGGCATGCCCTGGGCGACCAGGCGGTCGGGATGGTTTTCCACCACCAGCTTGCGGTGGGCGTTGCGGATCTCCTGGTCGTCGGCGTCACGGCCCACCCCCAGAATGCGAAAGGGGTCGCCCTCCTGCACGCCCATATTGGCGGCGCGGATGCGGTCCCAGGACTTGGCGTCGAAGCCGAAGATGACGGCGAGCTGTTCCAGGTAGTCCAGTTCCTCGTCAGCGACGGTGCCGTCGGCCCGCGCGATGTGGAACAGGCCACCGAGCAGTTCCTCCAGCACGGCGGGATTATCGGCGAACATGCGGGCCAGCTGCTTGGCGTAGGGCTCGAAGCCGCGCGAATCCTTGCGCGCCTGGTCGAAGACCCGCCCGACGTTCTTCATCTCGTCCTGCGGAATGTGGAAAACCTGCTTGAAGGCGTCGACCTCGTCGCGGGTCACCTGGCCGTCGGCCTTGGCCAGCTTGGCGCCCAGCACGATCACGCCGATGGTGAAGGCGATCTGCTTGGTCGCGTCGCTGGCCTCGCCGCCGGTCGAGTCCTTGAACTTGTCGACGGCATGGCCGGCAATGGCGCCGATCAAGGCACCAATAGGTCCGCCCAGCGCAAAGCCAGCGGCGCCTCCGAGAATCTTGCCCCAAACGCTCATGTCGTCGCTGTATTGGAATGGAAGAGGAACAGGGTTGAGGCTGTCAGAATGACGGCCCGCCCCCGGTTGCGTCAACCCATGCGGACGCAAGGCAGCCTTGCATCAGGGGGCCGCGGCGATGGCCGGGGGGCTAGCGCGGGCCGATACGGCCGAGTCCGGGAAGCTTCAGCGCCAGATCCAGGGGATCGACGCCGAAGGTCAGGCCCAGGAGGTTGACCTCCAGACCCTCCTCCACCGCCAGCATTCCGCCCAGAACGCCGAACAGGGAGACCTGGTAGCCGGTGCCGCTGGGCGCCGCGGCGACGAGGTCCGTGGGGCCGATATAGTCCTTGCCGATGGCGGTCGGCGGCAGGTCCAGCTTCAAGGCCGGCACCTGGCGCGCGATGGTGGCGGTGAAAGTGTTGGAGTTGGGGCCCGGCCAGGTGCGGTACTGGGTGGCGAAGGGGTAGCCGGCCACCGCGGCCTCGATCTGCGGGATGGCCTCGGCGGCGGCCGCGCCGCGCAGCTCGGCATAGATCTCCGGCTTGGCGCCGAACCAGTGCCGGTCCGGCGGGCCTTCGCGCCGGCTCAGGCCGTTGCCGCCGCGCCAGTAGCGCCAGCCGATGACCTCGTAAGTGACGTAGCTGTCGGCGCCGGCCGGCTTGAGCGCGATCCAGGTGTGCACGGCGAAGGCCCCCCGCCAGCCGAAGGTGCGGGCGCCGTAAACCTGGACGACGGCTTCCGGCGTGCCGGCCGCCGGCGGCATGATGCCGGCGCTTTCGCGGCTCGCCGTATACCAGCTTCGCTCCAGGCTGACCTCGTCGGTCATCAGGGCGAGGGCCGGCCCGGCCAGAAGAAAGCCGAGGAACAATGCCGTGCGTCGAAGACTGACAAGTAAGAAGGTCACCGCAAGAAGCCCGCATAGGTAGTATTAAATTGACTACTCAACTTAAATATTCAATGTGGCCGCGATATGGCGAAAATCCACCGGTAGTTTCGCTTATATAAGGCTTTTTTAACGCTGCTTGGCCACATTACGAGCCAATTGGACCGGCGAAAGTGCCGGCCGTCGACTTCTGGACAGAGGGTAGGAAATGTCGGGCGACGCAGCTACCGAAACAGGCATCATCGAGGGTCTTGCCCGCGAGGCCGCCGGCCTCGGGGTGGAAATCGTTGATGTCGCCGGAAACATCGAAGAGATCTCCGCCCGGGTCGAGCAGCAGGCGCACTCCTTTCGCGGCCTGGTGGAAAATGCCGGCCAGGTAAACGAGAGCAACCGCCGCATCGCCGGTGCCGCCGGCCACGCCCGCGAGAAAGCCTCCGAAACCGCCAGCAGCGTGCGCGGCTCCGAAGAGACCGTGCGCAATGCGGTCAAGGACATCCACGCCCTCGTCGAAGCGGTCTCCGTCATCGAAGGCCAGCTGACGGGCCTGCAGCAAGCCCTCAGCGAAGTGGCCCAGGTGGCCCAGGGCATCGACGCCATCGCCAAGCAGACCAACCTGCTGGCCCTCAACGCCACCATCGAGGCGGCGCGCGCCGGCGAGGCCGGGCGCGGCTTCGCCGTGGTCGCCGGCGAGGTGAAGGAACTGGCGACGCAGACCTCCAAGGCGACGGCCCAGATCGACGAAACCCTGAAGCGGCTGACCGACCAGGCCGATCAGCTGATCACCCAGGGCAGCGAGACCACCGGGCGCGCCGAGTCCGTGCGCACGGGCACCCAGACCATCGGCGATGTGATGAGCGTCGTCGGCGAAGCGGTCAGCGGCATCGAGGAAGACACCGCGGCCATCGCCGAGAGCGCGGCCAGCATCGACCAGCAGTGCGGCACCTTCGTCACCACGCTGGAAAGCATGAACGGCGAGGTCGAAAGCTCCAGCAAGACGCTGGGCGAGGCCCGCGACCGGGTGAACCGCCTGATCGGCGTCAGCGAGAAGGTCATCCGCCTGACCGCGCAGTCTTCCAAGAACTCCGTCGACGGTCCCTTCATCAAGCAGGTCAAGGCCGTGGCGGCCGAGGTCTCGCGCGTTTTCGAAGCGGCGTTGAAGGACGGCCGCATCACCGAGACCCAGCTCTTCGACCGCGACTACAAGCCGATTGCCGGCACCGATCCCGAACAGCTCATGGCCGGCTGCATCCCCTTGACCGACGCGGTGCTGCCGGCGATCCAGGAGCCGGTACTGGAATTCGACGAGCGTGTCGTGTTCTGCGCCTGCGTCGACGTGAACGGTTTCCTTCCGACGCACAATCTGAAGTTCGCCCAGCCGCAGAGCGACGATCCGGTGTGGAACGCCGCGAACTGCCGCAACCGCCGCATTTTCGACGACCGCGTCGGCCTGGCCGCCGGCCAGAATACCGAGCCCTTCCTGCTGCAGACCTATCGCCGCGACATGGGCGGTGGCAACTTCGTGATGATGAAGGACGTCTCGGCGCCCGTCATGGTCGGCGGCAAGCACTGGGGCGGCGTCCGCCTGGCCTACAAGGTCTAGCGCCCAAGGCCGCCTGTAACGGCGCAATCCGGCCGTTTGGCACACAGGGGTACTCTTGCCTTGCGGTTGCCTATCGACCCATCACAAACAATCGCCTAAGGTCTCCGCCGTTTGAGCCGGCGCCGCGTCGCGGCGCCTCTCCACAAACAACGGTTGCACGCGGAGGCAGCTATGCAGCTCTTCTATTCCCCCACGTCCCCCTATGCCCGCAAGTGCCGGGTCGTCGCGCGGGAGCGCGGTCTCATGGCGGACATAGAGGAAACCGTCGTCAGCCCCTACGACAATCCGCCGGAGCTGCAGAGCAAGAATCCGATTGGCAAGGTGCCCTGTCTGGTGCTGGACGACGGCACGGCGGTGTTCGACAGCCCGGTGATCAGCGAATACCTCGACGGTCTGGGCTCGGCCCCGGCGCTGATCCCCGCCGCCGGTTCGGCGCGCTTCAAGGTGCTGGTCGCCGCGGCGCTGGGCCAGGGCCTCACCGACGCCGCCTACAACGCCACCATGGAAGCCCGCCGGCCCGAGGCGCAGCAGTCTGCGGACACCTTGGCGCGCTACCACGCGGCGATCCGGCGCAGCCTCGATCACATGGCCGACCACATCGACGCCCTGCCCGGCGACCTCACCATGGGTCACATTGCCTGCGCGGTGGGGCTTGGCTATCTCGACCTGCGCCACGGCGATCTCGACTGGCGCCAGGGCCGCGACGCGCTGGCCGCCTGGTTCGAGCAGTTCGACGCCCGCCCCTCGATGCAGGAAACCGCGCCGGCCTGAGGGCGAAGCCTCGGACGTTTTTGACCAGGTTGACGCGATGCTCTAAAATTCCCGAGAGAAACTCGCTCTCAAGGAGCAAGCATTCCGTGCGCTGGCTTGCGGTAGCAGTCTTGGAGGTCCTGGCTTTGGGGTTGCTTTGGCGCGGCGCCGCCGCCGAAGCCGAGGTTTTGGCCGCTCTCGGCGCCGTGCTGTTGGTGAGTTTGAATGCCTTGCTGCTGATGTGGGGCGTCTCCCGCTGGGCTCGGAAACCCAGCAGACATCGCCGCGAAAGCCGCAAGCGCAATCCGCCGAACGGCGAGTTGGAACTGTCCCGCAAAAACTTCAATTACTATGTGATGGACCCGACGGACGGGGGGCTCTGACCCTTCCTGTGCCGCCGGGTTGCGCGATCGCGGAGCAAGCCTGCGCCGCCGCTCCCGGGAGCAGCGGAGGCTGTCATCACTCCAGCGGCAGGTTCTTGAAGTTGCCGCTCCTGATCCCAGTGATCCTGAAGATTCCTTTGCCCCCCGGCCTGAAAGCCACGTACTGATCATTCGTGGCTATGAAAGTGATGCAGCGGTTCGGCGGAGGCGTTTCGTCTGCCAGTCGGATGCAGACCCGGTCGCTGACGATGATCCAGTTGCCGTGATGGATGTCGGTGTCGAAGGCGGAACTCGCGAAGCCCCCATCAGCAGCGAAGAAATCGACGTAGCTTCCGCTGCTTGTCTCGAAATATCCCACGACCGACTTTCCAGAGATCAGCGCGCTCGCCTCGTCGCCGGTCAGCTGCCGTACGCCGTTGATCGTCGGGTATCGACGCTCAGTCCTCTGTGACTCTCCGCCCGCGCCGCAGGCGGAGAGCAGGGCCGCGGTTGTGACGAGGAGTGCCAGGTATCGTAGCTGCATCGCAAGGCTCGTTCGGGAAGCTTGAAAGCGGCGATCATAGCAAGCCGGGCGTGATTCGTCCCCCGGTTGATGCCGGATCGCGAGATAACGTTGACAATTTATCGATAAAATGTCTTTGTAATGGGGCGCGCGAGGCGCGTTCTTTCAAACAAAGGCGTGAAAAAATGGACGGCGATAAAAGGCAGCCCGGTTGGCAGTTCTGGATCGACCGGGGCGGCACCTTCACCGACGTGGTGGCGCGGCGGCCCGACGGCGAGCTGGTGACCCACAAGCTGCTGTCGGAGAACCCGGAGCAGTACAAGGACGCCGCCGTGCAGGGCGTGCGCACGCTGCTGGGCCTCGGCAAGGAAGACGCGCTGCCGCCGGGCACGGTCGAGGCCGTGAAGATGGGCACCACGGTGGCCACCAACGCGCTGCTGGAGCGCAAGGGCGACCGCACGCTCTTCGTCACCACCGAGGGCTTCGGCGACGTGCTGCGCATCGGCTACCAGAACCGCCCGCGCCTCTTCGACCGCCACATCGTGCTGCCGGAGATGCTCTACGAGCGCTCGGTCGAGGTGACGGAGCGCATCAGCGCCGAGGGCGATGTCATCACGCCGCTCGATGAAGAGGCGGCGCGGGCGGCCATGAAGGCCGCCTACGACGACGGCATCCGCGCCGTGGCCATCGCCTTCATGCACGGCTACCGCTTTCCCGACCACGAAAAGAAGATCGCCGCCCTCGCCCGCGACATCGGCTTCACCCAGGTTTCGGTGAGCCACGAGGTCAGCCCGCTGATGAAGCTGGTCAGCCGCGGCGACACCACGGTGGTCGACGCCTATCTCTCGCCCATCCTGCGGCGCTACGTCGACCAGGTCGCCGGGCAGCTCGACGCCGATGCGAACGGCGGCCCGCGCCTGATGTTCATGCAATCCAACGGCGGCCTGACCGACGCGCGGCTGTTCCAGGGCAAGGACGCGATCCTTTCCGGCCCCGCCGGCGGCGTGGTCGGCATGGTGCGCACCGCGCACATGGGCGGCTTCGACAAGCTCATCGGCTTCGACATGGGCGGCACCTCGACCGACGTGTCGCACTACGACGGCGAGTACGAGCGCACCTTCGACACCCTGGTGGCCGGCGTGCGCATGCGCGCGCCCATGATGCACATCCACACGGTCGCCGCCGGCGGCGGCTCCATCCTGCACTTCGACGGCGCCAGATTCAGGGTGGGTCCCGATTCCGCCGGCGCCGATCCGGGCCCGGCCTGCTATCGCCGCGGCGGGCCCCTGGCCGTGACGGACTGCAACGTGATGCTGGGCAAAATCCAGCCGGAGCAGTTCCCCAAGGTCTTCGGGCCCGACGCCGACCAGCCGCTGGACGCCGAGGTGGTGAAGGAGAAGTTCACCGCGCTGGCCAAGCGGATCGCCGAGGCGACCGGCAAGCCGCTGCAGAGCCCGGAGGAGGTCGCCGAGGGCTTCCTGCGCATCGCGGTCGAGAACATGGCCAACGCCATCAAGAAGATCTCGGTGCAGCGCGGCTACGACGTCACGGAATACACGCTCAACTGCTTCGGCGGAGCCGGCGGGCAGCACGCCTGCCTGGTGGCCGACGCGCTGGGCATGACCAAGGTCTTCCTGCACCCCTTCGCCGGCGTGCTCTCGGCCTACGGCATGGGCCTGGCCGACGTGCGGGCCATGCGCGAGCAGCAGGTCGAACTGCCCTTCGACATCGAGGCGCCGGTGGCCCTCATCGAGACCTACAAGGCGCTGATCGCCGAGGCCGAGGCGGAGGTGCTGGACCAGGGCGTCCACCCCGACCGCATCAAGCAGGTGAAGAAGGTGCAGCTGCGCTACGAGGGCACCGACAGTCCGCTGCCGATCGACTACGGCACCCTGGCGGAGATGCAGGAGGCCTTCGAGGCGGCGCACAAGCAGCGCTTCGGTTTCATCGCGGCGGAGCGCAAGCTGGTCATCGAGGCGGTCTCGGTGGAGGTGATCGGCTCGACCGAGGAGGTCGCCGATCCGGAGAAGGAGGTGCCGGCCGGCGCCAGAGAGGCCGAACCCCTGACCCGCGTCGCCGTGCATTCCGGTGGGGCGACCCACGACACGCCGCTCTACGACCGCGACGCGCTGCTGCCCGGCCAGAAGGTCGACGGCCCCGCGATCGTCATCGAGTCGACCGGCACCACGGTGGTGGAGCCCGGCTGGCAGGCGGAACTCACCAAGCGCGGCCATCTGGTGCTGACCCGCGTGCAGCCGCGGCCGAAGTCGGAAGCCGTCGGCACCGAGGCGGACCCGGTGATGCTGGAGGTCTTCAACAATCTCTACATGAACATCGCCGAGCAGATGGGCGCGACGCTGGCCAATACCGCCTACTCGGTGAACATCAAGGAGCGCCTGGACTTCTCCTGCGCCATCTTCGATCCCGAAGGCAACCTGGTGGCCAACGCGCCGCACATGCCGGTGCACCTCGGCTCCATGGGCGAGTCCATCAAAACGGTGATCCGCGAGAACGCCGGCACGATGAAGCCGGGCAACGTCTATGCGCTGAACGCGCCTTACAACGGCGGCACCCACCTGCCCGACGTGACGGTGATTACCCCGGTCTTCGACGATGCCGGCGAGGAGCTGCTGTTCTACGTCGGCTCGCGCGGTCATCACGCCGATATCGGCGGGCGCACGCCGGGCTCGGCGCCGCCGGATTCGACCCACATCGAGGAGGAGGGCGTCCTTATCGACAACTTCCTGCTGGTCGAAGAGGGGCGTTTCCGCGAGAAGGAGACGCTGGAACTGCTGACTTCGGGCCGCTATCCCTGCCGCAATCCGCAGCAGAACATGGCCGATCTCTCGGCGCAGATCGCCGCCAACGAGACCGGCGTGCAGGAAGTGCGCAAGATGCTGGCGCACTTCGGACTCGACGTGGTGCAAGCCTATATGCGCCACGTGCAGGACAACGCCGAGGAGTCGGTGCGCCGGGTGCTCGACGTGCTGAAGGACGGCGACTTCATCTACCCGCTGGACAACGGCAGCAGGATCCAGGTGAAGATCACCGTCGACAAGGGCAAGCGCGAGGCGCTGATCGACTTCACCGGCACTTCGCCGCAGGACAAGGGCAACTACAACGCCCCGACCGCGGTGTGCAAGGCGGCGGTGCTCTACGTCTTCCGCACCCTGGTGGAGGACGAGATCCCGCTGAACGAAGGCTGCCTGAAGCCGCTGAAGCTGAAGATCCCGGAACGCTCGATGATCAGCCCCGAGTATCCGGCGGCGGTGATCTCCGGCAACACCGAGGTCTCGCAGTGCATCACCGACGCGCTCTACGGCGCGCTGGGCGTGCTGGCCTCGGCGCAGGGCACCATGAACAACTTCGTCTACGGCAACGACCGCTATCAGAACTACGAGACCATCTGCGGCGGCACCGGCGCCGGGCCGGACCACGACGGCACCTCCGCCGTGCACTCGCACATGACCAACACCCGCATGACCGATCCGGAGGTGCTGGAGTGGCGCTTCCCGGTGCGCCTGGAGGCCTTCCGCATCCGCCACGGCTCCGGCGGCGGCGGCAAGCACCGCGGCGGCGACGGCGTCATCCGGCGCATGCGCTTCCTGGAGCCCATGACCGCGACCATCCTCTCGCTGCACCGCACGACCGATCCCTACGGCCTGGACGGCGGCCAAGCGGGGCAGCGCGGCCGCAACACGGTGGAGTGCGCCGACGGCTCCTTCGTCGAGCTGAAGGGCAGCGACGAGATCGAGATGGGCGCCGGCGACGTCTTCGTCATCGAGACGCCGGGCGGCGGCGGTTACGGCAAGACGGAAGACCAGCGGGAGGCGGCGGAATGAGCAGTAAGGAAAACAAGCGCTCCATCGTCTCCTCGGCGCACCTGGTGTCGGAGCGCGCCGCCGAGACCAGCGCCTTCGAGTACGGCCTCTACATCGCTTCCAACGCCTTCAACCGCTGGATCGTGCGCTGCATGGCGGCGGCCGGCTATCCGGACCTCAGCGCGCTGGACGTCATGGTGCTGCACACGGTGAACCACCGCGCCAAGGACAAGAAGCTGGCCGACATCTGCTTCGTCCTCAACATCGAGGACAGCCACACGGTGAACTACGCTCTGAAGAAGCTGACGCGCCTCGGCCTCGTTGCCGGGGACAAGCGCGGCAAGGAGATCTTCTACGCCACGACCAAAGACGGGCAGGCGGCCTGCGAGAAATACCGCGAGGTGCGTGAAGATTGTTTGGTCAGCGCCTTCAGCGCTTTCGGTGGGGACCCGACACGTGAGGGTGGGGCGGGCGAACTGAACGAACAAATCGGCGAGGCCGCCGACCTGCTGCGCGCCCTCTCCGGCCTCTACGACCAAGCGGCCAGATCGGCGTCGAGTCTCTAAGAGTCGCCGCCCAGCCGCCTGACGCCCTCGGCGGCGCCGGGGTGGCCCTGGCCGGCGGCGCGGCGGTACCATTTCAGCGCGTCTTCGGTGCTCTGGGGCACGCCGAGGCCCCGCTCGTAGAGCTGGCCGAGGTTGGCCTGCGCGTGGGGATGGCCGGCCTCGGCGGCGCGGCGGATCCACTGCTCGCCCTGGGCCGGGTCGCGTTCCACGCCCAGGCCGTCGAGGTAGAGCATGCCGAGATTGTTCTGTCCCGGCGGCCAGCCCTGCTCGGCGGAAAGGCGGAACCAGCGCGCGGCCTCGCCGGCGTCCTGCGCGACACCGTCGCCCTGCATGTAGATCCCGCCCAGCGCGGCCTGGGCGATGGGGCTGCCCTGCCTGGCGGCGGCGCGGTAGAGGGAGATCGCCGCTTCGGGGTCGCGCGGCAGGCCGATGCCGTTCAGGTGCAGGAAGGCGAGGGTGGCATGCGCGTCGGCGTTGCCGCTGCCGACCGCGCGGCGGAACCAGCGCGCCGCCTCGCCGGGATCCGCGGGCACGCCGACGCCGTTCAGATAGAGGGTCCCGACAATGTTCTGCGCTTCGCTGTCGCCCTCTTCGGCCGCCCGGCGCAGCCAGGTGAAGGCCTTCTCGCTGTCGGTCTTTCCCGTCCTGCCGCGCAGTTGCGCGAGGCCGAGCGCCTTCATCGCTTCCACGTCGCCGCCTTCGGCCGCGGCGTGAAAGGCCTTCATGGCCTGCTCGTTCTTGCCGCTGTTCGCCAGGGCCGCGGCCAGCCAGCTCTTCAGTTCGGGATCCGGCGGGTTCACCGCGACGGCCAGTTCGCAGAGGTTCACTGTCGAAGCGGGAGTCGGCGCGTCCAGTGAGTCCTTCAGGGCGAGGATGCAGGCTGCCCTCAGGGCAGCCGGATCCTGTGCCTGGACCGCCCCGACCCCGATGAAGGTCAGTTGCGCGATGACCAGGCCGCCAGCCGGCAGACCGGCAAGCAACAGCCGCGTTACCCCATCGTTCACCCCCGAGGGCACCGCGACGCCGCGCGGTGCCGAGAGGCGATTCTAGCCTCGATTGAGTCGTGGGTCCACGTCTTGGGGGTCCACGTCTTGGGGGGCCACGTCTTGGCGGCCCACGCCTTGGGGGGCGGCCTGGCCGGCCCCTTGCGCCGCTTTGCCCCGACAACTACCCTCGCTTGCAACGAGGGGCCGAGGGGCCGAGGGGAGAGCGGTGGCGATGAAGTCTGCGGGATGGGGGTTCCTGGCCCTGGCGCTGTTGGCATCCGGCTGCGCCGCGCCTGGCGAGCAGCAGGGCGCCGGCGACGACCGCCTGGAGTGCGAACTGGACGGGCACATCTACTTCATTTCCCATCCCTGGGCCTGCCTGCGCGAGGGCGGCCGCGTCGTCGAGGTGCCGGCCAGTGCCGATTCCCGGGAAACCGTGGCGGTGAAGGTCGGCTGGCAGGGCCGTGAGGAGATCAAGGCGGGCCGGCTGCGCTATGACAGTTCCCGACGCAGAGGCAGCCTGCGGCTGGAGCTGCCGGCGGCCGGCGATGTCTGCGAAGGTGATTTTCTGCTGACGACGCCGACCGACGGCGACTGGACCGCGACCTGCGACAGCGGACAGCAGATCGAGGCCCGCCTGTTTCTGAACCAGGCCGGCGTGACCATCAGCGCTCACGGCAAGGACGGCGAAGGCCGCAGCTTCGGCTTCTATCCCAAGCCGGGCGAGGGCTAGGCGAACGACGCCCTCCCTGACGCAAAACGGTTCCCGCGCGTTGCCGCACGAGAACCGTTCCGAGAGTCTCTAACAGGGAATGGCGCGGGCAGCCTCAGTTGCCGCGGCCCCGGCCGTCACCCATGCCCCGGCCGTCGCCCATGCCCATGTTGCCGCCCATGCCGCCGCCGTTGCCGTAGCGGAAGCGCGGGCGCACCTGTTCACGCTCCTGCAGGCGCAGTTCGCGGCAGTTGCGGCTGCCGGCGCCGTGGCAGTCGCGCACCTGTTCGTGCAGGTGCAGGCGCTCGCGAATCTGGTCGCACTGCCCGCCGGCGCAGTTGTCCAGCCGCTGGCGCAACTGGGTCATCATCTGGTCGCGGAGCGGCACGCAGGCATCGCCGCGGCAGTCGCGCAGCTGATCCTGCAGGCGCAGCATGTCGCGGTCCCGATCCTGGGCGGAAGCGGCGGGCGCGAGCGCCGCGCCCCCCAGGCCAAGGGCGAGCGCCAGGCTCGCCGCCGTTGCGGCACGGGTGAAGAATCGCGTTGGGTTCAGGTTGTAACCTTGCATCGAAAACGTCTCCTGGGGTTGGCGCGCCTTATATTCGGGCGCGTCCATTGGGGGGATGGGACGTTTCTATGCGAGTTGCCTCGGCGCGGCATTGATGTAGGGCAAGGCCCAGAGGCGATGGGTCAGTGTGGATCGGCCGTGGCGGTGACGGCCACCTGCGGCCGCGCCAGCGGCCGGCGCGCGACCAGCAGGGCGAGGACGAGGAAGACCAGGGCGAAGAGCTCCGGCATGGCGTCGGCGCCGAAGGCCTGCAGCACGCCGCCGCCGGCCAGCGGGCCGAGGGTGCCGCCGATGCCGTAGGCCAGGGCGAAGCAGGCGCTGCCGGCCATCAGCAGGCTGCCGCGGAAGTGCTCGCCCAGTACGGTGAGCGCGCCGGTGTAGAGCGCGAAGGAGGTGCCGCCCAGCAGCAGCAGCAGCGGCCAGAGCGCGCCCGGCAGGGCCAGCGACCAGGGCAGCAGCGCGCAGCCCGCCGCGGAAAGCAGGCCGCAGGCGGCGATGACGGCGCGCCGGGAGTAGCGGTCGAGCAGCCAGCCGACGGGGAACTGCGCCAGCACCATGCCGAGCAGCAGGGCCGAGAGCGCGGCCGAGCCGATCTCGGCGGAAAAGCCGGAGCGCAGCATGTAAACGGGTATGAGGGTCATGACCGCCGCGTCGAAGAAGGCGAAGACCATGACCACGGCGGCGAGCAGCGGCGCCACGCCGAGGAAGCGCTTCATGCCGGCGAGGTTCATGCCGTTCAGCGCCGCGGCGTTGCGTTTCCTGAGCGGCAGCATCATCACGATGGCGCCGCCGATGATGGCCGCGCAAAGCAGGAAGGGCAGCTTGCCCGAGTTGCCGAGCGCCACCAGCAGCAGCGGCCCCAGCGCGAAGCCGGCCGACATGACCGTGGCGTAGACGCCGATGACCCGCCCGCGGATGCGCTCCGCCGTCACCGCGTTCAGCCAGGCTTCGGAAACCACGAAGATGATGTTGAGGCAGAAGCCGAGCGCGACGCGCAGCAGCGGCCAGGCGATCTGCGGGTCGGCGAAAGGCAGGGCCAGCAGGAAGACCGCCGAACCGGCCAGCGCCGTCATCAGCACGTAGAAGGCGCCGAAAGCGCGCAGCAGGCTCGGCAGGACGAAGACGGCGAGGATCACGCCGACGCAGGTCATGGCGCCGTTGAGGCCGATCTGGAAGTCGCCGAAGCCGGCTTCGACCATCATGATGGCCAGCAGCGGATAGGTGAGGCCGAGGGCCAGGCCGAAGACGCTGATGCAGGTGATCAGCGCGACGACGCTGGCCCACTCGGTCAGTTGTTCTGCCGGCGGCCGTTCGCTGGGCGGCCGTTCTCCGGGCCGCTGTTCCTGCAGGGTTCCGTCCATCGACG
The DNA here is from genome assembly GCA_048268885.1 of Kiloniellaceae bacterium. Classification (GTDB taxonomy): domain Bacteria; phylum Pseudomonadota; class Alphaproteobacteria; order Kiloniellales; family Kiloniellaceae; genus Pelagibius. Next base: position 36,184 of record JBLWUP010000016.1, read on the forward strand.
GAAGATGCCACGGAACGCGCGAGGCCCGATATCCGTTTCCTGCGGGGCCGCTATGCAGCTCTAGGCTTCAGTCGCCGCCTTGTAGGGCTTCTCGACGCCGGGCAAGCTGGCGGGCGCGGAGCAGCACGATGACGGTGGTGGCGAGGAAGAGGATACTCAGCAGGCTGGGCAGGGAGTCGGCGCCGAAATGCTCCAGCGCCGCCCCGGCGGCGAAGGGGCCGAGGGCATTGCCCAGGCCGTAGACCACGCCCATGGCGGAGGTTCCGGCGACCAGCGTCGCGCCGGTGAAATGCTCGCCCAGCAGGGTGAAGGCGCCGGTGAAGAGGCCGACCGCCAGGCCGCCGAGCAGCAGCAGCAGGCCACCGAGCAGCCAGACGTCGTTCAGCGTCAGGGGCAGGGCCGCGCAGCAGGCGGCGGAGACGAAGGTGCAGCCGGCGATCACGACACGGCGCGGCAGGCGGTCGAGCAGCCAGCCGAGCGGCAGCTGCAGCACCACCATGCCGGCCAGCAGCGCGGCCAGGGCGCTGGCCGACTGGGCCTCGCTGAACCCCTGTTCGAGGAAATACAGCGGCAGCACCACCAGGGCGGCGCCGTCGAAGAGGGCGTAGACGAGCATGACGAAAACCAGCAGCGGCGCCAGCAGGGGAAAGCTGAGGATGTCGCCCAGGCCGAGGCGCAGGAAGCTGCCGGCCGGCGCGCCTTTCAGCGGCAGCACCGGCAGGCTGCCGAGCAGGATCAGGCCGGCGCAGGCGAGGAAGGGCGCCGCGCCCTGCGAGCCCAGCACGACCAGCAGCAGCGGGCCGAGGGCGAAGCCCGCGGCCATGGCCGCGGTGTAGAGGCCGATGACGCGGCCGCGCTGGCCCTCCGCCGTGGTGGCGTTCAGCCAGACTTCGGTGACGATGAAGGCGACGTTGATGCAGCAGCCGAGCAGGAAGCGCAGCAGCAGCCAGATCGCCGAAGGGCCGCAGTAGGGCGCCAGCGCCAGGCAGGCCGCCGTGCCGAAGAGGCCGAGCACGAGGGTCCGGCGCGTGCCCAGGTGCTTCAGCAGGCCGGGCACGGCGAAGGTGGAGGCGAGGATGCCGAGGCCCGTCGTGGCGCCGCTGACGCCGTTCCAGAAGTCGTCGACGCCGGCGGCGGCCAGCACCAGGGAGAACAGCGGGTAGCTGAGCCCCAACGCCAGGCCGCAGACCCCCATGCAGAGCGCCAGCGCGGCGACCGTGGTCCAGTCGGTTGCGGGGGCGGCGGCATTTCTGGTGGCTGAAGCTTCCATGCGCCTGCGAAGATGCGCTGCGGCGGCAATGGTTTGTAGGCGGGCAATCGGGGGCAAGGCATCGCAGGCGGGGTACACCAAGGGATGGCCGGGGTGCTTCTTTCGCGCGGCGATTTACGGCGGCGGATCGGCCTGCACGACGGGGCTACGCCGAATTCGCCAGCGGCGCTACCATGGGCCATGCCGCCCCGCGCCGAACGCCCCTCCACCGCAAAACCCGCGCCCACCCTGGGCGTGCTCATGCTGAAGACGTCCTTTCCCCGACCGCCGGGCGACGTCGGCAATGCCGCGACCTGGCCCTGCGCCAGCCGCACCAAAGTGGTAGCGCCCGCCGATGTCGCCGCCGTTGTGCGCGAGGGGCCGCTGCCGGAAAGCTTGGTCCGCGCCTTCATCGCGGCGGGCCTGGAGCTGGTGGCCGAGGGCGCGACCCTGATCACCACCTCCTGCGGCTTCCTGGTGACGGCGCAGTCGGCGCTGGAAGACGCCCTGCCGGTGCCGGTGGTGACCTCCAGCCTGCTGCAGATTCCGGAAGTGGCGGCGCGCCTGCCGGCGGGCAAGCGCGTGGGCGTCCTCACCTTCGACGCGCGGCGCCTGACCGCGGCCCACCTGGCGGCCGCCGGGGCGCCGGCGGACACGCCCCGCGCCGGGCTGGAAGAGGGCGGCGAGCTGCACCGGGTGATTTCCCGTGATCTGCCCGTGCTGGACGAAAGAGCGGCGGAAGCCGACGTGCTGGCAGCGGGGCGCGCGCTGCAGGCGTCCTATCCGGATCTCGGCGCCGTGGTCTTGGAGTGCACCAACCTGCCGCCTTACCGCGCGGCGCTCGCCCGGGCGCTGGGCCTGCCGGTCCATGACCTGGTGACCCTGCTGCGGGCGCGCCTGGCCCGGTCTTGATCCGGCCCCGTCTGACCGCCTGCGAACGACAAAATGAAAACGTTGATAAATTATCGATAAAATGTGATTATACGCCGTCAGTTGCCTGCCGACAGGTGCCGCGCCTAAAGTTGAGCTCTTGAAGGGCGCAGAAGGGCGGCCTCTAATGCAGGTTCTGGCCTTAGGGGAAACTCTGCGGGCATCAACGTCCCGCCGAAGGCCAAACAGGGAGACTACACAATGAAGACGTTCCTCAAATCCCTTGGCGGGATCGCATCCGTCGTTGCGCTGGGCCTCGCGGCCGGCACCGCTTCGGCCGCCGAGAAGTGGGATATGCCGCTGGCCTATTCCGCCAGCAACTACCATTCCGAAAACGCGGCCCAGTTCGCCGAGGAAGTCACCAAGGCTTCCGGCGGCGAGTTGGAGATCGTCGCGCATCCCGGCGGCTCGTTGTTCGGCGGCGGGGAGATCTACCGCGCCGTGCGTACCGGCCAGGCGCCGATCGGCGAGCGCCTGATCTCGGCGCTGGGCAACGAGAACCCGCTGTTCGAGGTCGACGCGCTGCCGTTCCTCGCGACCAGCTTCGATGATTCCTGGAAGCTCTACCAGGCCTCCAAGCCGCAGCTCGAGAAGACCCTCGACGAGGCCGGCCTGAAGCTGCTCTACACCGTGCCCTGGCCGCCGCAGGGTCTCTACAACAAGAACCCGGTGACCGCGGCTGCCGACATGCAGGGCGTGAAGTTCCGCGCCTACAACGCGGCGACCTCGCGCCTGGCCGAGCTGATGGGCGCGGTGCCGACGAAGATCGAGGCCGCAGAGCTGTCCCAGGCCTTTGCGACCGGCGTCGCCGATTCCATGATCTCCTCCGGCTCGACCGGCTATGACCGCAAGATCTGGGAGCATGTGAAGTACTGGTACGACGTCCAGGCCTGGCTGCCGAAGAACATGGTCGTCGTGAACAAGGCCGCCTGGGAAGGTCTCGACGAGAACCTCCAGAAGGTCGTGCTGGAAGCCGCCGCCGCGGCCGAGACGCGTGGCTGGGACAAGGCCCGCGAGCTCTCCGACTGGTACAAGGAGCAGCTTGCCGCCGAGGGCATGGTCATCGAGGCGCCGAGCGACAAGCTGAAGGCCGACTTCGAGAAGATCGGCGAGACCATGACCAACGAATGGCTGGAAAAAGCCGGCGCCGACGGCAAGGCCGTGATCGACGCCTACAAGGCCATGTAGTTCGTAGGAAGAAGCGGCGGCCGGTGAAAGCTTCACCGGCCGCTCTCTTGCGTCGCTCTCTTAGCACGCCGCTCTCTTAGGGGGGTCCCGTAAAAACATGCGCGCCGCGCTCGACCGGCTCTACCTGGCCGCGGGGGCTCTCGCCGGCCTCTGCCTGATCGCCATCGCGGTGCTGGTGCTGCTGTCGATCATCACGCGCCTCATGGGGCTCTACGTGCCGGGGCTGACGGTCTATGCCGGCTACGCCATGGCGACCTCGTCCTTCCTGGCGCTGGCCTACACCTTCGGCAAGGGGGGCCACATCCGTGTCGCCCTCTTCATCGACAAGTTCACCGGCCGCGCGCGCCGCGCGGCGGAACTGTGGTGCCTCACCGTGGGCACCTTCCTGGCCGGCTATCTCGCCTGGTATTCGGTGAAGATGGTGCAGGTCTCCCACATGCTGGGCGACGTCAGCGAGGGGTCCGACGCCACGCCGCTGTGGATTCCGCAGATCGGCATGGCGGCGGGGGCGGTGCTGCTGGCGCTCGCCCTGGCCGACCGCCTGGTCTCGGTCGCGCTCGGCGCGCCGCTGGACCACAAGCCGGACGCGCCGGTCGAGGCGCCGCCGGAAGACGAGGTGGGCTGATGGACAACCTGCTGCTCACCCTGCTGTTCCTCGGCGTGCTGTTCTTCCTGCTCGGCAGCGGCGTCTGGGTCGGCCTGTCGCTGCTCGGCGTGGCGCTGGTCGGCATGGAGCTCTTCACCAGCCGGCCGGTCGGCGACGCCATGGCGACGACGATCTGGAGCGCCTCGTCCTCCTGGACGCTGACCGCCCTGCCGCTGTTCATCTGGATGGGCGAGATCCTGTTCCGCACGCGGCTTTCGGAAGACCTGTTCAAGGGGCTGTCGCCCTGGCTCGGCTTCCTGCCGGGCCGCCTGCTGCATGTGAACGTCGCCGGCTGCGCGCTCTTCGCCGCGATCTCGGGTTCTTCGGCGGCGACGGTCGCCACGGTCGGGAAGATGTCGATCCCCGAACTGCGCCGCCGCGGCTATCCGGAAAACATGATCATCGGCACCCTGGCGGGGGCGGGCACCCTGGGCCTGCTGATTCCGCCGTCGATCATCCTCATCGTCTACGGCGTCACCGTGAACGAGTCGATCGCCGGGCTGTTCATGGCCGGCGTCTTCCCCGGCATCATGCTGGCGCTGCTGTTCATGGGCTATATCTTCGCCCGCGCGCTGCTGCAGCCCGAAAGCATGCCGGCGCGCGGGCCCCGCGAGGGCTTCTTCCGGACGGTGCGCGATTCCTTCTCGCTGCTGCCGGTCATCCTGCTGATCCTCGCCGTGCTGGGCTCGATCTACGCCGGCATCGCCACGGCGACCGAGGCCGCGGTGCTGGGGGTCGTCGGCGCGCTGGTCATGTCGGCGCTGCAGGGCTCGCTGACCCGGCAGAGTTTCGTCGAGAGCCTGATGGGCGCGACGCGCACTTCCTGCATGATCGCGCTGATCCTCGCCGGCGCCAAGTTCCTCACCCTGGCCATGGGCTTCACCGGCCTGCCGCGCGAACTGGCCGGCTGGATCGGCTCGCTGGAGCTGTCGCCCCTGGCGCTGATCGCCGCGCTCACGCTGTTCTACATCGTGCTCGGCTGCTTCCTGGACGGCATCTCCGCGGTGGTGCTGACCATGGCGGTGGTCGAACCCATGGTGCGCCAGGCGGGCATCGACATGCTGTGGTTCGGCATCTTCCTGGTCGTCGTGGTGGAGATGGCGCAGATCACGCCGCCGGTCGGCTTCAACCTCTTCGTCCTGCAGGGCATGACCCACCACGAGATCCCCTTCATTGCCAGGGCCGCCCTGCCGATGTTCGGAATCATGGTGCTGGCCGTGATCCTGGTCGTCGCCTTCCCGGAGATCGCCACCTGGCTGCCGGCCCAGATGCGGTCTGGTCCTTAGACCGGACGGGGTGGCGGGCGTGACCCTTCGCAGCATTGCACGCCTGCCGATGACCTCTGCTATAGTGCGCGGCCCAGGATGGAGGAGACCGATGGCCGAAGCCGCGCAAGACGCCCGAAATGAACCGAAAGACCCGTTAATCGAGGCGCTGCGCGCGCTGCTCGGGGATCGGCTGTCCACGGCCCAGGCGGTGCGCGAGCATCACGGCCAGGATGCCTCCTACCACGCCATGGAGGCGCCCGACGCGGTGGCCTTCGCCGAGACCACCGAAGAGGTCTCGGCCATCGTGAAACTCTGCGCTGAACACAAGCGCCCGGTCATCGCCTTCGGCACCGGCACCTCGCTGGAGGGCCAGGTGCAGGCGGCCCAGGGCGGCGTCTGCATCGACCTCTCCAACATGAAGGCGATCCTGGAGGTCAACGAGGCCGACCTGGACTGCCGCGTGCAGGCCGGGGTGACGCGCAAGACGCTGAACACCCACCTGCGCGACACCGGCCTGTTCTTCCCCATCGATCCGGGCGCCGATGCCTCGCTGGGCGGCATGGCGGCGACCTCGGCCTCCGGCACCAACGCGGTGCGCTACGGCACCATGCGCGAGAACGTCATGGGCCTGACGGTGGTGCTGGCCGACGGGCGGGTGATCCGCACCGGCGGGCGGGCGCGCAAGTCCTCGGCCGGCTACGACCTGACGCGGCTTTTCGTCGGCTCCGAGGGCACGCTGGGCATCATCACCGAGGTGCAGCTGCGCCTCTATGGCATTCCCGAGGCCATGGCCGCGGCGGTCTGCTCCTTCGACAGCCTGGCCGGCGCCGTCGACACCGTGATCCTGACCATCCAGTCGGGCATTCCGGTGGCGCGCATCGAACTGCTCGACGAGCTGCAGGTGAAGGCGATCAACGCCTACGCCAAGCTCGACTACCCGCTGAAGCCGACCCTGTTCTTCGAATTCCACGGCACCGAGGCCTGGGCCAAGGAGCAGGCGGAGCTGGTCGGCGAGATCGCCCAGGAATACGGCGGCGCCAATTTCCAGTGGGCGACGCGCCAGGAAGACCGCACCAAGCTGTGGGAGGCGCGCCACAACGCCTATTTCGCCTGCCTGGCCCTGAAGCCCGGGTCCAAGGCCTGGGCGACCGACGTCTGCGTGCCGATCTCGCGCCTCGCCGAATGCATTCTGGAAACCCGCAGGGACATCGACGAGACCGGTGTGCTGGCGCCCATCGTCGGCCATGTCGGCGACGGCAACTTCCACCTGACGTTCATCATCGACCCCGATGATCCGGAGGAGATGGCCAAGGCCGAGGGCGTGAACGAGCGCATGGTGATGCGCGCGCTGTCCATGGGCGGCACCTGCACCGGCGAGCACGGCGTGGGCACCGGCAAGATGCGCTTCCTCCAGGCCGAACACGGCGAGGCCCTGGCGGTGATGCGTCAGCTGAAGGTGGCGCTGGATCCCGACAACATCATGAATCCCGGCAAGATTCTGACGGTGTGACGTTGGGACTTCCTTTTTTCTTCAGGACCGGTTCAGCCTTTCCATAGCGACTACTGTCATCCCGGCACTTGTTGCCGGGATCCAATGCCCTGGCCGCTTGATCGGTGTCGGCTTGGTTGAGTGTCATGACGCGCAAACGCCAAGGGGTCCCGGGGTCACGCCCCGAGACGACAGCGGTGAAGGAGTGACGTTGCGAGGGTGCCGCGCGCGACTTGCTTCGAGACGGGCCGGCGGCCCTTCTCAGCACGAGGTCAAAGGGCGAGGCAGGGGCAGGGAAAGGTTCGGAGGCCGCGACAAATCTGTCGCTTGCGGGGTGCGCGCTTGCCCCGCAAACTCGGCGCCATGATGGCTGAACCGAGTCCCTCCGTTTCCCGCGCAGCGGAAGGTGCCGCTATGGTGCCGCCACGGGGTGCCTGGCACGCGCTGACCGGGGAGGAAGCTCTGCGGCTGCTGGAGAGCGACCACGGCGGGCTGAGCAGTGAGGAAGCGGCGGCGCGCTTGGCACGCTACGGCGAGAACCGGCTGCCGCGCCGCGACACCACGCCGCCCTTCGTCGTCTACCTGCGCCAGTTCAAGAGCCCACTGGTCTATCTGCTGCTGGCCGCCACGGTGGTGTCGATCTTCGTCGGCGAATGGAGCGACGCAATCTTCATCTTCATCGTGCTGCAGTTCAACGCGGTTATCGGCGGCCTGCAGGAATGGAAGGCCGAGCAGAGCGCTGCGGCGCTGGACCGCATGCTGCAGGCCACGGCAGTAGTGCTGCGCGACGGTGTGCCGCAGCGTATCGATACGGCGCAGCTCGTCCCCGGCGATGTGGTGCGCCTGGAGTCCGGCACCGCCGTGCCTGCCGATCTGCGCCTGTTGGGACAGCAGGAACTCTCCGTCGACGAATCCCTGCTGACCGGCGAATCCCTGCCGCTGCCCAAGGATGCCGAGGCGGTGCTGCATGAGGCGGCACCTATGGCCGAGCGCAGCAATCTGCTGTTTGCCGGCACGACCATTTTGACCGGCCGCGCCCGGGCGGTGGTCGCCAGCACCGGCGCTCAGACGCAGATCGGCCGCATCGCCACCGCGCTGGCCATGCCGGATCAGGCGCGCCCGCCGCTTATCGCGCGCCTGGAGCAGTTCAGCCGCTGGATCGGCATCGCCACGCTGGTCGCCATCGGCGCGCTGGCGGCGGTGCAACTGGCGCAGGGGCTTTCCCTCCTGACCGTGTTCCTGGTGGCGGTGGCCCTGGCGGTGGCGGCCATCCCGGAGGGGCTGCCGGTGGCGATCACGGTTGCCTTGGCCATTGCTACCTCGCGCATGGCGCGGCGCAACGTCATCGTCCGGGCGCTGCCCGCGGTGGAAGGGCTCGGCGCCTGCACCCTGGTGGCCAGCGACAAGACCGGCACGCTGACCTGCAACGAGCTGACCGCCAAGCGGCTGGTGTTGTTCGACGACCTCGGGCCCGCGGTCTCCGGCGAGGTCGCGGGGCAGGGCTACCGCCCCGACGGCGGCATCACCGTCGATGGGCGCTCGCCGACGAAACAGGAACATGCGGGCTTTGCCGAACTGGCGCGCAGCGCGGTCCTGTGCAACGAGGCGGAGCTGCGCCTGCACGAGGGCGCGGTCAGTCATCTGGGCGATACGGTAGACGTGGCCTTCCTGGTGCTGGCCCACAAGCTGGGAGTCGATCCCGACCGGACCAAGGCCGAGACATCGCAGCTCAGCATCATTCCCTACGAGCCGCAGCGCCGCTACGGCGCCGCCTTCGTGGCCGCCTATGCGCTGGCGCCGGATACCGGTGGGGGCGGCGCCCGCGTCACCGTGCACGTGAAAGGGGCGCTGGAGGCGGTCTTGCCGATGTGCGACGGCGTCGACTGGGCGCGCGCGCTGGAAGCGGGCGAGGCGCTGGCCGCGGAAGGCTACCGGGTGCTGGCCGTGGCCAGCGGCGTGGTCTCCCAGGAGGCCGCGCAGCGCGCCGCGCCGGAGTCGCTGCGCTATCTGCGTCTGCTGGGGCTGGTCGGTTTGATGGACCCGGTCCGCCCGGAAGTGCCGGCGGCGGTCGAGCGTTGCCGCAGCGCCGGGGTCGAGGTCGTCATGATCACCGGCGACCACCCGGAGACCGCGCGCACCATTGCGCGTCAGCTCGGCATCGGGGCCGACCAAGCGGGCGGCGAGGCCCGCGTGGTCAGCGGCCGGGAATTGACGGCGGCTTTGGAGGAGCCCGCGGCCTTTGCCGAGATGGTAAGGGGCGCCCAGGTCTTTGCCCGGGTCGAGCCGACGCAGAAACTGGAGATCGTGCGCTGCCTGCAGCAGGCGGGGCATCTGGTGGCGGTGACCGGCGACGGCGTGAACGACGCGCCGGCGCTGGCCGCCGCGGACATCGGTGTGGCCATGGGCAAGGACGGCACCGACGTGGCGCGCGGCGCCGCCGACCTGATCCTCACCGACGACAACTTCGCCTCCATCGTCGCCGGCATCGAGGAGGGCCGCGTCGCCTACGACAACGTGCGCAAGCTGATCTACCTGCTGGTCTCCACCGGCCTCGGCGAGATCGTTTTGTTCCTGCTGGCGATCTCCGTCGGTTTCCCGCTGCCGCTCTTCGCCGTCCAGCTGCTGTGGCTGAACCTGGTGACTAACGGCATTCAGGACGTTGCCCTCGCTTTCGAGAGAGGCGAGCCGGGCCTTCTGAAGCGCCCGCCGCGGCCGCGCGGCGAATCGCTCTTCGACCGCCGCATGGTGGGCCAGGTGCTGGTCGCCGGCTGCTACATGGGCGTCTGCGCCTTCGGGTTCTATTTCTGGGCCTTGGAGCGGGGCCTGCCGGAAGATCAGGCCCGAAACCTGCTGCTGCTGCTCATGGTGCTGTTCGAGAACGTGCACGCCCTCAATGCCCGCTCGGAGCGGCGCTCGGTCTTTGCCGTGCCGCTGAGCGCCAATCCCTTCCTCATCCTGGCGATCATCGGCGCCCAGGGCTGCCACGTCGCGGCCATGTACTTGCCGGGCCTCAACGATGTCCTGGCGGTGCAACCGATCGCAGTTCAGGACTGGCTGCTGGTTGCCGGACTGGCCTTGTCGTTGCTGCTGGTTATGGAACTGCGCAAGGCCTGGCTGCGCCGCAGCGGCAACAATGCTTGAGGCACGTGAACGCTGGAGGTGCGGGCCTCGCCCGTAAAGCCCGCCGGGGCCAGGATCGGCGCCTGCGCGAGGGGATGCCCGGCTAGGCCGGATCGTCCTCGAGAGGTTCCGTATCCGGCTTGGTGTTGCTGGACTCGCCGCGTTCGGCCAGCGGGCGGCCGCGGTCCTTGCGCTTGGCCTCTTCGCGCTGCCGCTGCCGCCGCGCGGCGCGGTAGGCGTCCAGATCGACGACTTCACCCATTGGCAATATCACTCGTCGGCTTGGTTGCTCGTCTGGTTCCGTTACCTCTGCGGCAGTCGCCTGCCGCTTCTTCGCAGGGCTCCGATCACTTCCTGGTGATCCACGGCGATCGAAGCCCGGAGTCGCTTTCAGAAGGGATCGGTCTCCCGGGCGTTTCGGCTTCGAACGGTCCGGTCCCAAGCTTGCGACCCCAAGGGCTTGAGCAGGGACATTGGGGCTAGGCTGTGAAACCTGCGCCTTCCGCTTTGCCGGAAACAGCCCTTTAAAGTAGCTTAGCGCAAATGGTCGCCGTTGCAATGTCTCCAAGGCGGAGTCGGCCGGGCAGGCTGCGGCCACAAGCTACGCGGCCACAAGGTACAGGGAACGAACGTGAAGAAGGCCTTTCTCGCTCTCGCCGTCCTGATCCTCCTGGTGGTGGGGGGACTCCTGGTCCTGCCCAGTTTCTGGGACTGGAACGGCGAAAAGGGCCGTATCGCCGCGCTGGTCAAGGAACACACGGGCCGTGACCTGAAGATCGCCGGCGACGTCAGCCTGCGCTTGCTGCCGACTCCCGCCTTCTCGGCCGGCGAAGTCACGCTGGCCAATATCGAAGGCGGCTCCGATTCCGCCATGGTGCAGCTCGAGGAAATGCAGGTCCGGGTCGCCCTGGCGCCGCTGCTGCGCGGGGACGTCCGGGTCGAGAGCGTGACCCTGGTAAAGCCGCAGGTCCTGCTGGAAGTGCTGCCCGACGGGCGGGCGAACTGGAGTTTCGCGGCCGCCGGGTCGGGGCCGGGCGGCGACACCTCGGCCGACGCGGCCCCGGGCGCGGCGCCGGGCCCGGGCGATGACGCGCCCGATGGCGCGGGCCCCGGCAGCCCGTCCGGCGACCAGTCGATCCGGGTCGACAGCTTTATCGTGGAAGACGGCACCGTGCGCTACCGCGATGCGCGCAGCGGGCGCAGCGAGATGGTCAGGGGGCTCAATGCGGAACTCGGCGCCGACTCGCTGCGCGGGCCTTTCGCCGTCAGCGGGGCGGCAATCTACCAGGACGTGCCTCTGGAGTTCGAGTTCAACCTCGACCGCCTAGTGGAGAACGGGGCGACGGCGCTGTCGCTGTCGCTCACCCTGCCGCAGGCCGCCGCCTCCGGGAACTTCCTCGGCGCCCTGTCGCGCCACGAGGACCTGCAGTCCCTGCGTGGCCGCCTGCAGGGCGAGGGAGAAGATCTGGCCCGCTTCATCCGCGGGCTTCCGCTCGCCACGCCGCCGGCCGACGTGCCCGATCTTCTGGCCCAGCCCTTCGCCGTGACGGCGGAGATCACCGCCAGTGAGAGCGGGGCCAGTGACGGCGAGGCCGGCGACAGCGAGGCGGCGGCGCAGTCCGTCACGCTGAAGCTCGGCGAGGTGTCCATGGAAGGCGACCTGGCCGTGATCTTCGGCGAGGTGCCGGAGGTGACGGCCAGGCTGTCGACCAAGACCATCGACATCGACAAGCTGCTCGCCGGCCGGCCGGCCCCGGCGGCCGCGCAAGAGCGCAGCGAGACGGCCGGCCAGGTCCCGGCGGCCGGGGCGGCGGCACCCGGCGGCGCGGCCCCGGGTGGTGCGGCCACGGGCGGCGGTGACGCCACGTCCGGTGGCTTGCCGCAGGGGATTTCCGCCACTGTCGCTTTTTCCGCCGACGCCCTGCTCTACCGTGGCCAGACCGTGCGCCAGGTCGAGGTGGCGGCGCGGCTCGACCAGGGCCGGCTCGATCTCGAGAAGGCGGTGGCGCAGCTGCCGGGCAGTTCAGATCTCTCGCTGGCCGGGCGCTTGAACATGGACGGGCAGGGGCCGCGCTTCGGCGGCAGGATCGAGGCGACCTCGGACAATCTGCGGGGACTGCTGCGCTGGCTCGGCGCGGACATCTCCGCGGTGCCGGCGGAGCGCCTGCGGCGGATGACGCTGAAGACGGCGGTCGATGCCGGGCCGTCACAGGTGACGCTGCGCGACATCGACCTCACCCTCGACGTGAGCCGGCTGAGCGGCGGGGTCGCCATTGCCCTGCGCGAGCGGCCCGGCTTCGGCATCGGCGTCGCGCTGGACCGGATCAACCTCGACGCCTACCTGCCGCCGGCGGGCGGGACGCAGCCGGCAACCGCCGCGCCCGGTTCCCAGGCGGCCCCGCCGCAGGACAGCCCTGCGCCGGAGGCGCCGGCAGAATCCCTCCCCGCGGGGCTGCCCCTGCTCGGCCATTTCGACGCCAACATCGATCTGCGCGTCGGCCAGATGACCTATCGCGGCCTGCCGCTCAACGGCCTGCGCCTGGACGCCACCTTGCAGCGGGGCGGGCTGGTGGTACGGGAGTTCTCCATCGCCGATCTCGCCGGCAGCCGCGGACAGTTCGCCGGCAGCCTGGCGAACGTCGACCGCGATCCTTCCGTCGACGGCTCGCTCGACGTTTCGGTGGCGGCCCTGTCGCGCCTGGCCAAGGCCCTGGGGGTCGATGCCGGGGCGCAGCTGCCGCTGGAGTCCTTCACCCTCTCCGGCGCGGTCAACGGCAACCGCGAGGAACTGCGCTTCGACCAGCAGCTGGACGCCCTGGGCGGCAGCCTGCGCGCGGCGGGCCGGGCCGATCTGCAGCCGGGGGCGGCGGCCGTCGATGCTTCCCTGGAACTCGCTCACCCCGACCTCAGCGTCCTGCTCGGCGAATTGCTGCGCGATGCCGCGGTGCCGGCCGGGCTCGGCCCCGTGGACCTGCGGGGCCGGCTGGCGGCGGCGCCGAGCGAGCTGCGGCTCTCCGGCCTGGAAGGCGAGGTCGCCGGGACCAAGCTGCTGGCCGGCGACGTTGCCATGAACCTGGCGGGCGCCCGTCCGAAGCTGACCGCCGACCTGGAAACCGGCGTCACGCCGCTGGCCGCCCTGGCGGCCCCGGCCGCGGGCGCCGCCAAGGACAAGGGCGGATCGTCCGGGGCCTCCGGCACCCAGCGCAGTTCACCTGCCGCCGGGCGCGAGCGCTGGTCGAGCAAGCCGATCGACCTCAGCGCCCTGCGCGGTGTCGATGCCGAGGTGAAGCTGCGCGCCGCGGCCATCCTGGTGGACAAGGCGCGCCTCGATGACGCCGATCTGGAGGCGGTACTGGCCGACGGCGTGCTGGAGCTGAAGCGTTTCAATGCACAGGCCTACGGCGGGGCGCTGGCCGTCACCGGCACGGCCGACCTGCGCGAGACCGCGCCCGGCGGTCTGGAAGTCGCGGCTTCGGTCACCGCGTTGGAGGTCGAGATGAAGGGCCTGCTGCGCGATCTCGCCGACACCGACCGCTTTTCCGGCCCGGTTTCCCTGGAAAGCAGCCTCAACAGCCAGGGCAACAGCGAGGCGGCGCTGATTTCCGCCCTCTCCGGCAAGGGCAAGCTCGACGGCAGCGTCACCGTGGCGGCCACGGTGGAGGAGCAGGCCGGCGCGTTGGTGCTCGACCTGCTCGGCAAGAAGGTGAAGGAGGTGCGCGGCGTCACCGACAGCACGACCATGCTGTTCAGCGCCTTCGCCGGCGCGCCGGCTACGGTCGACGGCACCTTTGTGGTGGAGCAGGGCGTGCTGCGCAGCGACGACTTGAAGCTTCGCGGACGCAACGCCGAGGCCCTGACGGCGGGCAACGTGAACCTGCCGGACTGGCGGATGGAAAGCCGCACCGACGTGTTCCGCGACGTCGATCCCGAGACGGCCTATCTGACGGCGGTGCTGCGCGGTCCGCTCGACGAACCCGATGTGCGGATCAGCGGCCAGCCCTTCCAGCGCGGCGAGCAGCCGCCCGCGACGGAGGAAGAAAAGCAGGAAGATCCGGCAGCGGCGCCGAAGCCGGAGGAACTGCTCAAGGAAGGGGTGAAGTCTCTTCTGAAGGGGCTTGGGGGCTAGAGCAGATCAGGGTCGGCTGGAATCGCCGAAGGCGATCCACCAACCCTGTGAATCTGCTCTATGTATTAGAAACAGATCGGATTCACACGTTTAGACAGAACCACCAAGTGGTTCTGTCTAAACGTGATCCGATCTAGCCGCTGCCGAGCGGTAGTGGTCGAGCAGAAAAACCCGCACCGCGCTGGAGAGGTTGCTGCCGCGGCCGCGGTCGATTTCCTCGATCAGGGCGTTCAGCGAAAGGCCGCGCCCCGCCGCGACTTCCTTCAAGGCATCCCAGAAGACCCCTTCCAGCGACAGCGAGGTGCTGTGCCCGGCGATCTTCACCGAACGCTTGCGGATGCGCACGGCCGGCTCCGGCACGGGGCTCTCCAGGGCGGCCGGTTGCGCCGGGGGCGCAACCGTCGGGACCGGCTTTTCGCTCATTTCCCCGCCTCTACTTCTTCGCGCGGGGGCCCAGCATGTTGTCCGGCCGCACCCACTTCTCGAACTCTTCGTCGGTGAGCAGGCCCAGTTCCATCGCCGCGTCCTTCAGCGTGGAATTGTCGGTGTAGGCCTTCTTGGCGACCTTGGCGGCGTTGTCGTAGCCAATGTGCGGGTTCAGCGCGGTGACCAGCATCAGCGACTGGCGCATCAGGGTGGCGATGCGTTCCTCGTCAGCCTCGATGCCTTCCACGCAGTTGGTGCGGAAGCTGTCGCAGGCATCGCCGATCAGCTGTGCCGACTGCAGCAGCGAATAGATCAGCACGGGCTTGAAGACATTCAGCTCGAAATGGCCGTTGGAGCCGGCCACCGTGCAGGTGGTGTGGTTGCCCATGACCTGGGCGCAGACCATGGTCATGGCTTCGGCCTGGGTCGGGTTCACCTTGCCCGGCATGATCGAGGAGCCCGGCTCGTTGGCCGGCAGGCGCAACTCGCCCAGGCCGCAGCGCGGGCCGGAGCCGAGCAGGCGGATGTCGTTGGCAATCTTCATCAGCGAGCAGGCGATGGTGTTGAGCGCGCCGGAAGCCTCGACCACCGCATCGTGGGCGGCCAGGGCCTCGAACTTGTTCTCGGCGGTGACGAAGGGCAACTGGGTGATCTTCGCGACCTCGCCGGCGAAGGCCTCGGCGAAGCCGTCGATGGCGTTCAGGCCGGTGCCCACGGCGGTGCCGCCCTGGGCCAGCTGCAGCAGGCGCTCGGTGGCGCCTTCCAGGCGCTTGATGCCGTAGGCGATCTGGGTGGCGTAGCCGGAGAACTCCTGGCCCAGGGTCAGGGGCGTGGCGTCCATCAGGTGGGTGCGCCCGATCTTGATGATCTTGTCGAAGGCCTTGGCCTTGGCGTCCAGGGCCGCGTGCAGGTGCCCGAGGGCCGGGATGGTCTCGCCGACGATCTTCTGCACCGCGGCGATGTGCATCACCGTCGGAAAGGTGTCGTTCGACGACTGGCCCATGTTGCAGTGGTCGTTGGGGTGTACCGGCTCCTTGCCGCCCTTGCTGCCGCTCAGGATCTCGTTGGCGCGCCCGGCGATGACCTCGTTGGCGTTCATGTTGGTCTGGGTGCCGGAGCCGGTCTGCCAGACCACCAGCGGGAAATGGTCCATCAGCTTGCCGTCGGCCACTTCCTGCGCGGCCTGGCAGATGGCCTCGGCCAGCTTGCCGTCCAGCACGCCCAGCGCCTGGTTTGTGCGCGCCGCCGCCAGCTTCTGGATGCCCAGCGCCTTGACCAGGGCCGGCGGCATCTTCTCGCCGCCGATCTTGAAGTTGGTCAGCGAGCGTTGGGTCTGCGCGCCCCAGTAGCGGTCGGCGGGGACGGCGATCTCGCCCATGGAATCGGATTCGATGCGGGTCTCGGTATCGGCGGAAGATGCGGCGGACATGTCCTGAAATTCCTGACTGTTGCGGCGTGGCCCCGCGCGAAAGAAGGGCGTCCGGGGCCGGCGTTGTGAACGGGCCGGAGTTTAGGAGGCTGGACCCGGGCCGCCAAGCCCGAGGCGTTCGACCCTTTGGCCAAATTCGCTTCAGCTAATGCAACTAAACGAAGTATATTATAGTAGAGTGGCAATTATGTAGTGTAATTCCACAGTAAAAAAGCGGTCTTAAATCAAGTGTCTAAGATAACTTCTAATAGAAATCAAAAATACCAAGCAAAATTTATGAAAATACAACCTGATTATTCGGCCAATTTTACAGAGTTTTAATGATCATGGTGATTATATGGGGTAGTTTATGGCTAGAATTCTCATCTAGCGATAATTTTTAGGGTGCTGATGAGAACGCCGATGAAGAGGCTCCGGCCTTGGTGTTGGCGGCAGTTTCCTTTGGCTTCGCCGGTCAAGTAAGCGCCGGCCCCTGGGAGTGGGGGAAGAGAGATGAAGAAGAAGGACGTCAAACTGAGCGGCCGGTTCCGCCTGGGAGCCTCGGTGATGCACAAGCTTCTGGGCATCGTCGCGGTCTGTCTGCTGTCGACCGTCATCGTGGCGGCGATCGGCATCTGGCAGATGGCCAATATCGGCCAAGAGATCGAGGCCGTTGCCGAAGAGGACATGCCGCTGACCAACCTGGTGAACCGCGTCGCGGTGCACCAGATGGAGCAGGCCGTCCTGCTGGAGCGGATCCTGCGGGTCAGCGGCCTGACGACGGAAGTCACCGCCGAGGAGCTGCAGCGCCTGGAGGCCGAATTCGAAAAGCTCTCGGCGACCGTGGATGAAGAGGTGCTGGAGGGCGAAAGGCTGGCGGAAGAGGCCTTGGCCCATGCCCGCACGCCCGAGCAGCGTGCCGAGTTCGAGAAGGTGCTGGCGGCGCTGAAGCAGATCGAGTCGGAGCATCGCGCTTTCCATGATCATGCGGCGGAGATCTTCGAACTGGCCAGCCAAGGCCGCAGCGCCGAAGCCATCGCGCTGCTGCCGGGCATCGAGGCCGAGGAAGCCAAGCTGACCCATGAGCTGGAAGCGCTGAGCGAGGAAATCGGCAACTTCACCCTGGCCGCCATGCGCACCGCCGAGGAACACGAGAAGGCGGCGGTCTGGCAGATGGCGATCATCTCGCTGATCTCCGCCGTCTCCGGTTTCGGCCTGGCCGTGTGGTTCACCCGCGCCAGCGTGGCCGGCCCGCTGAGCCAGGTGGTGACCGCCCTCAACCGCCTCGCGGAAGGGGATACCGAGGCCGAGGTCAACGTCCGCTCCAAGGACGAGATTGGCCAGGTGGCCGATGCCTTCGTGACCTTCAAGGAGAAGACCCTGGAGCTGAAGCGCCTGGAAGCCGATCGTGTCCAGGCGGAGTCGCGGCAGGCTGAAGAGCGCCGCCGCCAGCGCCTCGAGATGGCCGACTCCTTCGAGGCCGCCGTCGGCGGGGTGGTGGATACCGTTTCCGCCGCGGCGACCGAACTTCAGGCAACCGCGGGGTCGATGTCGTCCACGGCGGACCGGACCAACGCCCAGTCGGCCACGGTGGCCAGTGCCTCGGAAGAGGCCTCGACCAACGTGCAGACCGTGGCGGCGGCCTCGGAAGAGCTCTCCGCGTCGATCTCGGAGATCACCCGCCAGGTATCCGAGACCAACCAGGTCTCCCTGAAGGCGGTGGAAGAGGCGGAACAGGCCAGCCAGCGGGTCAACGGTCTGGCCGAGGCGGCTCAGAAGATCGGCGACGTCGTCAACCTGATCCAGGACATCGCCGAGCAGACCAACCTGCTGGCGCTGAACGCGACCATCGAGGCGGCGCGCGCCGGCGAAATGGGCAAGGGCTTCGCCGTGGTGGCCAACGAAGTGAAGTCTCTGGCCAACCAGACCGCCAAGGCGACCGAGGAGATCGCCCAGCAGGTCGAAGGCATGCAGTCGGCCACCGGCGGCACGGTCGGCGCCATCGAGAGCATCGTCGGCGTCATCAAGCGCATCAGCGAGAACGCCAACGGGATCGCCGCGGCGGTCGAGGAGCAGAACGCCTCGACCTCCGAGATCTCCCGCAACGTTCAGGAGGCCGCGGCCGGGACCCAGGAAGTCGCCAGCAGCATCACCGGCGTGCGCGAAGCCGCCGCCCAGACCGGGGAGGCTGCCGGCGAGGTGCTGGAGTCGGCGGGCCAGCTCTCCAAGCAGTCGGAACTGCTGCGCAGCGAGGTCAACAAGTTCCTGGAGAACCTGCGGGCCGCCTGACCGCGGTTTCCCACCAAGCAGAACGCGAGCCGCTCAAGCGGCCGGCCCGGAGGCACCAGCCCTCCAGGCCGGCCGCTGGCGGCTTTTTTGCGTCCGTCACACTGGTGCGGTGTTCCGTTGATCGGAATGCCCGCACCTGGTGTGGTTATGTAATCGTTTTGATATAGAGGTATATTTACTTTATTGATGCCTGTAGTTGACTCTATATAGGCAGCTAAACGCATAAATGTAGTTCGTTTTATTCTGTATCGTTTAGGCGTTTATTAACCTTATTCATGACTACATGGCAAAGATTTGAATAATTCTCATTTAAGTGATTGGTGGGACTGGAGTGAGAAAGATGAGCTTTGGTTGGGCACGTAAAGGGGGAGAGAAAACCTCCTTCGACAGCAATACCTACAAGCAGATGGTCGATGACATGCCCGTCTGTGTCATGCTCTGCGACTTGAAGGACTTGACGATTACTTATGCCAATAAGGCCTCTCTCGAAGCCTTGAAAGGCATTCAGCACGCGCTGAACGTCCAGGCGGAAGAAATCGTCGGTTGTTGCATCGATGTATTCCACAAGAACCCGGCACATCAGCGCGCTTTGCTCGCCGATCCTTCGAACCTGCCCTACAAGGCCCAGATCTCGGTCGGCGGCGAGTGGCTCGATCTGCTGGTGACGGCGCTCTACGACGCCAAGGGCAACTACGCCGGGCCGATGCTGACCTGGAGCGTGGTAACGGCCCAGGTGAACAAGGAGCGCCAGACGCAGCAGCTCCTCGACATGCTGGACAAGATGCCGGTCAACGTCATGCTGGCCGACAAGGACACGCTGGAGATCACCTACATCAACCGCACCAGCATCGAGACGCTGAAGCCGATCAAGCACCTGCTGCCGATCGATCCGGAAGATCTCAAGGGCGCCTGCATCGACATCTTCCACAAGCATCCCGAACACCAGCGCGCCCTGCTGTCCGACGCCAGCAACCTGCCGCACCGGGCGACGATCTCCCTGGGCGACGAGAAGCTCGATCTGCAGGTCTCCGCGGTCATGGACCCGGACGGCAACTACGTGGCGCCCATGGTGACCTGGTCGGTCATCACCCAGAACGTCCGCATGGCCGAGAACGTCTCGGCGGTGGTGACGGCGGTCTCCGCGGCCTCGACCGAGATGCAGAGCAGCGCCAATTCGCTGTCCGGCACGGCCGACGAGACCAACCAGCGCGCCAACACGGTGGCTTCCGCCTCGGAGGAGCTCAGCAGCTCCATTTCCGAGATTTCGCGGCAGATCACGCACTCGACCGAGATCGCCCAGTCGGCGGTCACGGCGGCACGCGAGGCCAACACCATGGTCAACGGTCTGGCCACCGCGGCCGAGAGCATCGGGGCCGTGGTCAACATGATCCAGGACATCGCCGAGCAGACCAACCTGCTGGCGCTGAACGCCACGATCGAAGCGGCGCGCGCCGGCGAGGCGGGCAAGGGCTTCGCGGTGGTGGCGAGCGAGGTGAAGGCCCTGGCGAACCAGACCGCCAAGGCGACCGAGCAGATCGCCCAGCAGATCGGCGAGATCCAGGGGGCCACGGGCGCCGCGGTCTCCGGCATCGATACGATCACCAAGACGATCGAGGAGATCAACAGCGTGACCACCACCATCGCCTCGGCGGTGGAGGAGCAGGGCGCGGCGACCCAGGAGGTGAACCAGAACATCTCCGCCGTCTCCGAGGCCTCCGGCGAGACCGGGCGCATGTCGAAGGACGTGCTGCAGGCCGCCGAGGAGCTGTCCTCCCAGGCTCAGGCCCTGGAGAACCACGTGGCGGATTTCCTCAAGAACACCGGGTAAGCCCCCGGCGCAAAACGACCGTCTTCAGACGACCGCCCCGCGTCCGCGCGGGCCGGTTTTTCTGTGCCGGCGGCGCGGCGCCTTCTTCGCCGCCGTCCGACGCGCCGCGGCGACCGCCATCTCGCCCCAGCGCAGCGCCTCCGGCGGGTCTTCCAGGCAGCCTTGCGGCGCGCGCCAGTAGGAGAGGGCGACCGGCTTGGTCCTGCGCCGGTAGGTGAAGGGTTCGGAGCCCGCCGCGGCGAAGCGCCCGGCCGTCTCTTCATCGGCCTTGAAAAAGAGGCGGTCGCGGAAGACCAGGGCGATCATCACCCCGTCGAGGAAGAGACCCCAGCCGCCGAACATGCGGCGCGGCGCCACGTGGCCGAGCGGCAGCAGCAGCGCCACAGCCCGCGCCACGAAGGGCGGCGGCCCGGCGGTTTGTTTCGCCGCGGTCTTCGGGACGGCAGTCTTCCGGGCGGCAGTCTTCCGGGCGGCAGTCTTCCGGGCGGCAGTCTTCCGGGCGGCAGTCTTCCGGCGGGCAGTCATTCGGCCGGGATCTCCGCCTCCAGGGTCAGGGCCTGGCTGCGCGCCGCCCGGCGGGCCCGGTCGGCCACCACGAAATCGTGCAGCGTCTTGCCGCGCTCCTCGGCGAAGCGCTCCTCGAGAACGGTCATGCGCTCCATGCGGTCCAGGCGGAAGGCGCGGAAGTCGATGCGCAGCTCGCACCAGGCGATCAGCAGCCAGACCGGTCCGTAGAAGGCCAGGGCCAGGGGCCGCACGGTCCGCTCGCTGGCACGGCTTTCGGCGTTGCAGTAGTGGAAGTGCAGCTTGCGGCGGCTGCGCAGCGCCGCGCGGATGGCCGCCGCGTCGACACTCAGGGGCACGCTCTTGTGGTCGGCGGGGGCGGACAGCGGCGTGCGGGACACCTGCTCGCGCAGGTTCTCGGGCAGCACCGCCTCGACCTTGGCGACCACATCGCCCGCCGCCTTGGCCAGGGCCGGATCGGCCCAGGATTCGATGATCCGGGCGCCCAGCACCAGGGCCTCGATCTCCTCCTCGGTGAACATCAGCGGCGGCAGGTCATAGCCGCGCTGCAGCACGTAGCCGACGCCGGCCTCGCCTTCGACAGGCACGCCGGAGGCCGCCAGGTCGCGGATGTCGCGGTAGATGGTCCGCTCCGACACCTCGAGCAGGCCGGCCAGGTGCCGGGCCGTCACCAGCTTCCGGCGCCTAAGCTCCTGTACTATTTGAAATAACCTGTCCGCGCGGCGCATCCTGCCTTCCTCCTGACGGCCACTTTAGCAAACCCATGCTGACAGCATAATGTCAGGAGGCTCGCGACAATTTTGGGTTGTTTTGGTGGCGACCCTTGGCGGCGCTGCCCCGGGGGTCCTAGAGCAGATCAGGGTCGGCTGGAATCGCCGAAGGCGATCCACCAACCCTGTGAATCTGCTCTATGTATTAGAAATAGATCGGAAGAAGCCGTCCAGGGCCTCGACGGCCTCGGTCCAGTTCTGCTCGGCCGTGCGGCCGCTGGCCTTGCGCGGCTTCAGGTCGTGGTCGCCGTCCTCGGCCCAGTGCAGGCGGATCGCCGGCGCCAGGTCGTAGCCGGCGACTTCCTCGGCCTTGCCCAGGCTGTCGCGGGTGCCCTGGCAGATCAGGCAGGGGGTTTTCAGGCCCGCCAGATGCTCGGTGCGCAGGCGCTCCGGCTTGCCGGCGGGGTGGAAGGGGTAGCCGAGGCAGGCCAGGCCGCTGACTCCAGGCTCATCGGCAATGAGGCTGGCCATGCGGCCGCCCATGGACTTGCCGCCAATGATCAGCTTCTGGGCGCCCAGCTTTTCGGCATCCCCGGCGCCCGAGAGGTTGTCGATCACCGCCTGCCAGGTCGCCAGCAGCACCGGCTGGCGGTCCGGCGGCGGCCGTTTGGGCTCGCGGCGGCGCCGGGCCATGTAGGGAAACTCGAAGCGGACGACCCGCCAGCCCCGGGCCGCCAGGCCCTCGGCGAAGAAGGTCATGAAAGGGGTGTCCATGGGCGCGCCGGCGCCGTGGGCGAAGGCGAAGGTGAGGGGGGCGTCTTCCGCGCCGTCGACCAGGAATTCCGGCAGATGTTCGGCTGATTTTTCGGCTGATTTCATGGGGGGCGGGGGCTTTTTTCGGGAGTTTTCGGGGCGCCGGCGGCCCAGGGGGCCTTTGTCGCCGCCTTAGTTACCGGGCGATAACGCTCCCTTAACCAAGGAGCGGGATGATAGTCGTCGCGCAGGGGTTTGTCCTCAAGGCTTTCTTGAGGGGGCGCGCCGTCCACAGGCGCCTTCGGTTTCACACGGCCCCCGGAACAAGCCGGAACTGCCCGGCACTTTAGGAGCAGGCAATGGACGATATTCGCCATCGCGACCTCAGCGAAATCCCTGAGTCGGAGATGACCCTGGAAGAGCGCCGGGAGCTGAAGCGGCGCTTCGAGGAATTCGTCGGCCTGATGCGGCGTCCCTCGGTCGCCGGCAGCATCGGCAAGCCGGCGAGCCAGAAAGCCACCAAGCGCTGGGATCCCAGCACGATGGGCAAGCGCCACTAGGGGGCAAGCGCCACCAGGGGCCAAGCGCCCCCTTTCCCTTAATTTCGGATTTTCTGACGAAGGGGTTCCGGCGCAGCGCGCCGGGCGGCCGTGTTCCGCGGCGCGCTACTTCTTGCGGAAGGCGTCAAGGGTGACGACCTTCTCGCCGCTCTTCTTTTCGCCGTCTTCTGTTTCGCTGTCGTCCTGCTCGGCGGCGACGGAGGGCTCGACGTCTTCCCCGGTCTCAGCCGTGCCGGCGGGCGGCTCGAAAAGCGCCGTGCCTTCCTGGCCGCCGCTGCCCGGGGTTTCGCCGGATTCCACATCGAACTGCAGGCCGAAACGCACAGAGGGGTCGGCGAAAGCGGTCACCGCGGCGAAGGGCACGACCAGGCGGTGCGGCACATCGGAGAAGCTGAGCGTGACGCAGAACTGATGCTCGTCGATCTCCAGCCCCCAGAACTGGTGCTGCAGCACGATGGTCATTTCGCCGGGATAGCGTTCGCTCAGGGCCGCCGGGATCTCGGCGTCCTTATGGTCGGTGCGGAAGGTGATGTAGAAGTGGTGGTTCCCCGGCAGGCCATGCTCGGCGACTTCGATCAACGCCCGGCGCACGACGGAACGCAATGCGTCCTCCACCATGCGGTCGTATCGTAGTCCCTCGTTCGACATAGCCTCCGTCATGTCCTTCCACAGACCATTTCCAGTACCGCCCGTTGTTCGGGCCGTGAGGGGGTGTTCTTGCCTTTATTGTTATCCCCCAGCAAGCGCGATTGCCGCGCCTGAAATGGGCGCTTCTGTTGCCGTTCGCGCCCCAAGTGGGGCGCTTCTGTTGCCAGGTGCGCCCCGAACCCCGCCTAAACCTGTGAGAGTCTAGGACTTAAATTTGGCTAACCTGACCGCATTAAGCGGCGAGGCGTGCCTCACCATAGTTGTCGTTCGCAACTAGAGTTTCGGCCCGATAACGGCGGTACCATGCCGGGCACCGAACTTATCTTTACCACGCACGTCGATCCTATTTCGCCCCCATAACTGCCCTCCGAAAGCCGGCAAATCTGCCGATCTGGAGGGGTTTTGGTGGAGGCGCCGGGTACTGCCCCCGGGTCCGTAACGCTTATTTCACAAGCCCGTTTAGCACCATAGCCGGCGAACCGGCAGACCTAATATAAGCACTTTAGCTGGTTGATAAAAGGTCTAGCGGCGGCTGGTTCCGGCGGGCCGGGCCGAGGTCGGACTGGGGCCTGACGGGGGCCTGACCGGGGGCCTGACGGGGGCCGTTGCGCCCGCCTGGCCCGCCAGAAATCCAGGCCCTTCGCCCGATATCTGCGTTAGAATGCCCGCCACGACTCCGGGAAGAGCAGCGGAGGGCAGGCCGGGGGCCCTGCGGGGGGCTCTGCGCGGCGCTTTCCGGGGGCAAACAGCGAATTCGAGAAGGACCGACGTGAAGCAATACCTCGACCTCCTGCGCCAGGTTCGCGAGGAGGGCTGCTACAAGAGCGACCGCACCGGCACCGGCACCCAGAGCCTCTTCGGCTATCAGATGCGTTATGACCTCGGCCAGGGCTTCCCCGTGCTGACCACCAAGAAGCTGCACCTGAAGTCGATCATCCACGAGCTGCTGTGGTTCCTGGCGGGCGACACCAACATCGCCTACCTGCAACAGCACGGCGTGCGCATATGGGACGAATGGGCCGACGAGAACGGCGACCTGGGGCCCGTCTACGGGGCGCAGTGGCGCTCCTGGCCGGCGCCGGACGGCCGCCACATCGACCAGATCGGCCTGCTCTTGAAGCAGTTGAAGACCAACCCGGACTCGCGCCGCCACATCGTCTGCGCCTGGAACCCGGCGGAGGTCGACAAGATGGCACTGCCGCCCTGCCACTGCCTGTTCCAGTTCTACGTGGCCGAGGGCAAGCTGTCCTGCCAGCTGTACCAGCGCAGCGCCGACATCTTCCTGGGCGTGCCGTTCAATATCGCCTCCTACGCCCTGCTGACGATGATGATGGCGCAGGTCACGGGTCTGGAGCCCGGCGACTTCGTCCACACCCTGGGCGACGCACATCTCTACGTGAACCACCAGCAGCAGGCGGATCTGCAGTTGCAGCGGCAGCCCTTGCCCCTGCCCACCATGAAGATCAATCCGGAGGTGAAGGACCTCTTCGCCTTCCGCTACGAGGATTTCGATCTGATCGGCTACGAGGCCCATCCGCACATCAAAGCTGCCGTGGCTGTCTGAGCGATGGCGCAAGAAACGGAAGCGGGCGTGCCCGTCGCCTTCATCGTCGCCTGCGCGGAGAACGGCGTCATCGGCCAGGCCGGCGGCCTGCCCTGGCACCTCTCCGGCGACCTGAAGTTCTTCAAGGCCCAGACCCTGGGCAAGCCGGTGGTCATGGGCCGCAAGACCTATCAGTCCATCGGCAAGCCGCTGCCCGGCCGGCCCAACCTGGTGATCACCCGCGATCCGGACTTCCGGGCCGAGGGGGTGGAGGTTCTCCGCGACATCGAGGCGGCGCTGGCCCGCGCCCAGGCCCTGGCGGCGGAAAGCGGGGCGGAAGAGGTGATGGTGATCGGCGGCGGCCAGATCTTCGAGAAGACGCTGAACCTCGCCCGGCGCATCTACCTGACGGTGGTGCATGCCCACCCGGAGGGCGACACCCTGATGCCCGACCTGGATCCCGAAGTGTGGGAAGAGGTGCGGCGCGATCCGCCCGTCTCCGGTGGAGAAGGGCAGCCGGACTTCAGCATCGTGGTGCTGGAGCGGCGCTGAGCGCCGGAGGGAAGACCGCTAGGCCGCGGACTCAGGCCTTCTGCCAGGCGCTGATGCGGAACAGCGGGAAGAGCGGCAGGAACAGCGGGTGGTAGATCCCGAACACCTTGCGGAAGCCGTGCTCCTTCAGGAACTGCTCGACCTGCCAGGCGGCATGGTAGTGGTCGTGCGGCTTCTGCTTGCCGAAGACCAACCGCAGCAGCCGGTAGGCCAGGTTCTCCGACGGCAGCGAGGTGTAGAGGGTCCCCTTGCTGCCCAGCCAGTGGCGGATGCGCTCGATCGGGAAGTCCAGGTCCTCGAAATGCTCCAGCACGTCGGCGGCGACGATGGCGTCGAAGGCCCCGCTGCCGAAGTCGAATTCCTTGATGTTGGCGCGGGTGATCTGGACATTGTCCAGATCGTAGGCCTCGCGCATCTGCTCGGCCTGGACGGTGTTGAGGTCGATCAGGTCGACCTTGCGGAAGCCGGTGGCCAGGCTGGGCATGAAGATGCCGCTGCCGCCGCCGAAGTCCAGGCAGACGCCCTCGGGCTTCGAAAAGCGGCGGATCAGCAGGGTGAGCATCCACAGGCGGGCCCAGAAGAACTCGCGCAGCAGGGGATTGGGCGCGCAGTAGACGTCCAGCGCGATGTCGCTGGACTGAGTCTGCCGGTCGATCAGGCGGCGCAGCAAGGCGAGCGGCGGCTTCACGTAGCGTATCATCAAAGGTTTCCGGCCGGGGCTTCAGGTCAGGGCTTCAGAGCCCTGCGAGAGCCTCGCAGCGCCGGCTTAACAAAGGGTGAAAGCGGCCACCGCTGCCCTTGCGGCGGTTTGCGCCGCCGGGTCAAGCTGTCCTTCTTGGCAGGTTGCCGTCGCCGCCGCCCCGGTCCTACACTTGCCGGCCCAACCAGAAAGTCCGACAACCAATCAATGAAAAGGGGAGGCCCCGCGCCATGGCGAAGGTGAGTTCAACGACGGAGCTGCCGGTCTCGGCAAAGACGGTCTGGGCCGTCATCGGCAACTTCAACGCCCTGCCGGACTGGCATCCGGCGGTCGAGAAGAGCGAGCTGAAGAAAGAAGACGGCAGCACGGTGCGCACCCTGTCGCTGGTCGGCGGCGGCAGCATCGAAGAGAAGCTTGAGCAGATCGACGACAAGGAGCGCCTCTACACCTATTCCATCGTGTCGGGCCCGCTGCCGGTCAGCAACTACACCGCCACCCTGCGCGTGCGCGACAGCGGCAGCGGCTGCTCCGTCGAATGGTCCAGCGAGTTCGAGGCCGAAGGGGCCCCGGAGAACGCCGCCGTGGAAGCCATCAGCGGCATCTACGAGGCCGGTTTCGAGAACCTGAAGAAGATGTTCGGCGGCTAGGGACGCGGCGGCCCGCGGTCACGCGGGCTAGAGCAACCCGCGTCCGGGCGGACGCGGACAAGTTGCTCTAACCTTTTAAGATAGATCAATTTATCCTCGATCAGGTGATACCACCTGGTCGAGGATTGATCTAGTTGCCCGCTTTCAGCCCCGGCCAGTTGGCATCGGCCTTTTCGACGTTGCCGGGGATGTCCTCGGACCACTGGCGCCGCACCGACTTCGAATAGTTGAGGTAGAGCTTGCCGTCCTCGATGCGCCAGGCCTCGGCGACGGTGGGCGCGGTGTAGCCTTGCGACACCGCCCAGGCGCAGTAGCCGCCGTACTGCGGCGCGTAGCGCGCCGGGTCGGCCGCGAAGGCCTCGCGGTTGGCCGCGCTGGCGAAGCGCCAGGTGACGCCCGCGTAGTCGTGGGTGATGTCCGGACTGCCGGAGACCGGCTTGCCCTCGGTGAAGTAGGCGACGGGGTCGGTCCCCTCGATCGCCACGCCCCCGGTGTTGAAGAAGGCGTCGACGGCCAGGGCGGGGCCCGCCATCCACGTCAGGGCCGGGACCAGGGCCAGGACCAGGGCCGCGAGGCGGCGGCGTGAAAGCTGAAACGGTGCCATGACGGTTTTCCCTTGGAGCGATTGCGTCGCCGCCAAGAGTGCCGTCTTCGCCCCGGCCCGGCAAATCAAGGCCGGGTCACGTCTTAGCGAGCATGGGGCTAGCGAGCGTGGGGGCCGTCGATCCCTCTTGCACCTTTACTGCATGACGATCTTGGGGGCCTGACGCGGGCCGCCGGTGCCGGTCTGCGCCGAGACCTTCTCCCAAACGCGCTTGGCGATGGCGAGGAAGGCCTGGGCGTTGGGCGTCTCCGGCTTGGACACCGTGATCGGGCGGCCGCTGTCGGAGGTCTCGCGGATCTCGATGTGCAGCGGGATCTCGCCGAGGAACTCCATGCCGAGCTTCTCCGCCTCGCGCTTGGCGCCGCCGTGGCTGAAGATGTGCGACTCGTGGCCGCAGTTGGGACACACGAAGACGCTCATGTTCTCGACGATGCCGAGCACCGGCACGTCGACCTTGCGGAACATGTTGAGGCCCTTGCGGGCGTCCAGCAGGGCGATGTCCTGCGGCGTCGAGACGATGACCGCGCCGCTGAGCGGCACCTGCTGGGCCATGGTCAGCTGGGCGTCGCCGGTGCCCGGCGGCATGTCGACCACCAGCACGTCGAGCTCGCCCCAGTCGACGTCCCGCAACATCTGCTGCAAGGCGCTCTGTACCATGGGGCCGCGCCAGATCATCGGCGTGTCCTCGGCGACCAGGAAGCCCATGGACATGCACTTGATGCCGTAGTTTTCCATCGGATTGAGGATCTTGCCGTCCGGCGAGGTCGGCCGGCCGCTGATCCCCAGCATGCGCGGCTGCGAGGGGCCGTAGATGTCGGCGTCCAGCACGCCGACCTTCAGGCCGAGCTGCGACAGGGCGAGGGCGAGGTTGGTGGTGACGGTCGACTTGCCGACGCCGCCCTTGCCGCTGGCCACGGCGATGATCGAGCGGATCCCGGGGATCATCGCGCCGCCCGGTCCGGCCGCACCCTGCTTCTGGGGCTGGCCGCCCTGGGGGGGCTGAGACCCCTGGGGGGCCGCTTGGCCGGCCCCGGCGGGCGCGCTGCGCTCGGCGGTCAGCACGGCGGTGACGGAGGTCACGCCCGCCAGCTCGAAGACGGCTTTTTCGGCGGCCTTGCGCAGCGGCTCCATGGCGGCGCCCTGGCGCGGATCGACCTCTATGGTGAAGCCGACGTTACCGTCCTTGATGACCAGACCGGCGACCATGCCCAGGGCGACGATGTCCTCACCCTTGGTAGGGTCTTTGACATTCTTGAGGGCGTTCAGTACGACGGCTTCGTTGATCCCACTCATTTCCTTGAAAACTCCCCGATCCGGCCGATATGCACGCAGGAGGTAGCAGGCAGACTCGGCTAGAACAATAGCTCAGCCGTGATATAAGACCGGCGCACAGGGATTTCACCCACTAACCAGGCCCGCTAGGGTACCGGAAACGGCAACAGGGATAATCAGTATGCCTTGGGAAAATAAAGGTAGCGGCGGCCCGTGGGGCGGCGGCGGAGGCTCCGGCGGGTCCGGCGGCGGCGGGCCGTGGGGTCGCGGCGGTGGCGGCGGCGGTCAAGGCGGCGGCCCGAGACCCCCTGACTTCGAGGACATCATCAAGAAGGGCCAGGACCGTTTCCGCACCATGCTGCCGGGTGGCTCCGGCGGCCTGGGCAAGTCGGCTTGGCTGCTGATCTTGCTGGTCGTGATCGTGGTCTGGCTGTTCACCGGCGTCTACCGGGTCCAGACCAACGAGCAGGGCGTGGTGCTGCGCTTCGGCAAGTGGGTCGAGACCACCCAGCCGGGCCTCAACTGGCATCTGCCCTGGCCCATCGAGACCGCGCTGACGCCCAGCGTGACCACGGTCCAGCAGATCGACATCGGCTTCGTCGCCGCCGGCAACGACCGGGCGCGCGCCGCACGCCGCGATGTCGAGCAGGAAAGCCTGATGCTGACCGGCGACCAGAACATCATCGACATCGACTTCACGGTTCAGTGGAAGATCGCCGATGCCGGCCAGTACCTCTTCAACATCCGCGACCCGGAGGCGACCGTGAAGATCGCCGCCGAGAGCGCCATGCGCGAGATCATCGGCCGCACCGACATTCAGCCGGCGCTGACCGAGGCCCGCGGCACCGTGGCGGCGGAGGCGCGGACCCTGTTGCAGGCCACGCTCAACGAGTATGAGGCCGGCATCGAGATCACCGAACTGGCGCTGCAGGACGTGCAGCCGCCGCGCGCCGTGATCGACGCCTTCAACGACGTGCTGCGCGCCCAGCAGGACCGCGACCGCGCGCGCAACGAGGCCGACCGCTATCGCAACGACATCCTGCCGCGCGCCCGTGGTGACGCGCTGCGTGTGGTGCAGGAGGCCGAGGCCTATAAGGAGCAGCTTGAGAACGAGGCCGAAGGTGAGGCCGAGCGCTTCTTGTCGGTCTACACCGCCTACAAGCAGAACCCGGACGTCACCCGCCGGCGCATGTACCTCGAGACGCTGCAGGGTGTGCTCAGCGGTACCGACAAGGTGATCCTCGACCGCAACAGCGGGCAGGGCGGCGTGATTCCCTATCTGCCGTTGAACGAACTACGCGGCCGGTCAGGTTCGACCGGCAGCGGCGGCAATTGAGGAGACGACGCCATGCGCCTTAGCATCAATTTCATCATCGGCCTCGTCGTCGTTGTCCTCGGCTTCATCGCCTACGGTTCGCTGTTCACGGTGACCGAAACGCAGCAGGCCATCGTCATGCAGTTCGGCGAGCCCAAGCGGGTTATCAGCGAACCGGGTCTTTCGTGGAAGGTCCCGCTGCTGCAGAACGTTCAGTACTACGAAAAGCGCGTCCTGAACCTCGATCCGCCGGCGGAGAACATCCTGCTGTCGGACCAGAAGCGGCTGATCGTCGACGTCTTCGCCCGCTACCGGATCCAAGACCCGCTGCTGTTCTTCCAGACCGTGCGCTCCGAGGACACCGCCCGGCCGCGTCTCAGCACGATCATCAACGACCGTCTGCGCCAGATCCTCGGTAACTCGACGCTCTCCTCGGTGCTCTCCGACGAGCGCACGCAGATCCTGGCGGACCTGCGCGTGAGCGTCGACCAGGAAACCCAGAAGTTCGGCATCGTGCTGGTCGACGTGCGTATCCGCCGTGCCGACCTGCCGGACGAGACCCGGGAATCGGTCTTCGACCGCATGCGCTCCGAACGTGAGCGCGAGGCGGCGGAGTTCCGCGCCCAGGGCTTCGAACAGTCGGAGCGCATCAAGGCGGCGGCCGACCGCGAAGCCACGGTCATCCGCGCCGAGGCCAAGCGGCAGTCGGAGATCCTGCGCGGTCAGGGCGAAGGGCGGCGGACGGAGATCCTGAACGGCGCCTACGGGCAGGATCCGGATTTCTTCAACTTCTACCGCTCGATGCAGGCCTACAGCGCCTCGCTGGGCGCCGACAGCACCTACATGGTCCTGTCGCCGGACAGCGAGTTCTTCAGCTTTTTCAACCAGGCCCAAGAGGGTGCCGGCAACTAGCCGGCCATCGCGGGTGCGAGAGGCACGGGAGGCGCCGCTGCGCCTCCCGGCCGCCGCGCGGCGGCGGCAATGCCTGACATGACAGATTTCCTGACGGCGCTCGCCCTGGTCCTGGTGATCGAAGGGCTGTTTCTGGCGATTTTTCCGCAACGCCTGCGCCAGATTCTGGAGATGCTGGCGGAAATTTCGCCGGAATCCCTGCGGATCGGCGGCCTCGTCGCCGCCACAGTGGGTGTTTTCTTCGTCTGGCTGCTGCGCGGCTAGGAACGCGGGAATGGCGCAGGGGCGCCACAAATTCGCCTACTTCGTATCGCAGCTTGCAGGTGATAAACTTTTTGTTGAGAGGGCCTACAATCTCGGCTCCAATGGCTCCAAATTGCCTGAGGGACCCAGGTCGCCGGGCAACGGCTCAACGAAATGATTTCGGGCGGCGCCGGTAAGACGGCGCAGCGGGATCTAGTGGGAGCGATTCTCCAAGCGAGGGAGAGAACATACAGTGACTCGAATTTCCGGAATGCAGCGGCCCGCAAAGCGACAGCAAGGTGCCGTGGCCCTTGCCGCAGCGCGGCCGCATCCTGCCCTGCGCTGGCTGTTCGGCGGCGGCCTGTTGTTGACGGGCCTGCTGGCGCTGCTCTGGTCGTCGGCGGTTCAGGCGCGCTCGGCGCCGGAGTCCTTCGCCGACCTGGCGGAGATATTGCTGCCCACCGTGGTCAACATCCAGACCAGCCAGATGATCGAAGGCGGGCAGGCCGAACAGTTCGAGGAGTTCTTCAAGGAATTCTTCGAGCGCCGCGGCGAGGGCGGTGAACCGCCGCCGCCGCAGCAGCGCCGGCGGGGATCTTCCCTGGGGTCCGGCTTCATCATCGACTCAAGCGGCTACATCGTCACCAATCACCACGTCATCGCCGACGCGGACGAGGTCGAGGTGGTGCTGTCCGACGGCACCTCGCTGGAGGCCACCATTGTCGGCAGCGACAAGGACACCGACCTGGCGCTGCTGAAGGTCGAGGCCAGCACGCCGCTGCCCGCCACCACCTGGGGCGATTCCGACGAAACGCGGATCGGCGACTGGGTGATCGCCATCGGCAATCCCTTCGGCCTGGGCGGCACGGTGACCGCCGGCATCGTCTCGGCGCGTCAGCGCGACATCAACGCCGGGCGCTACGACAACTTCATCCAGACCGAC
The DNA here is from genome assembly GCA_048268885.1 of Kiloniellaceae bacterium. GTDB lineage: Bacteria > Pseudomonadota > Alphaproteobacteria > Kiloniellales > Kiloniellaceae > Pelagibius. The sequence continues at coordinate 68,078 of JBLWUP010000016.1, forward strand.
GCGGCCATCAACAAGGGCAACTCCGGCGGCCCGATGTTCAACCTGGACGGCCAGGTGATCGGCGTGAACACGGCGATCTTCTCGCCCTCCGGCGGCTCGGTGGGCATCGGCTTCGCCACGCCTTCGTCCATGGCCCGGAACATCATCGCCCAGCTGCGCACAACCGGCGAAGTGCGCCGCGGTTGGCTCGGCGTGCGCATCCAAAACGTCACCGACGAACTGGCCGAGGGCCTGCGCCTCGACCGTCCGCGCGGCGCCCTGGTGGCGGCCGTCACCGAGGGCGGCCCGGCGGAGGTCGCCGGCATCGAGCAGGGCGACGTGATCCTGGAGTTCAACGGCCGCGAAGTGCCGGAGATGCGCCGCCTGCCGGGCATGGTCGCCGAGACTTCGGTCGGCTCCACGGTTGACGTGACCATCTGGCGCAAGAACGAAGAGAAAGAGCTGCGCGTGAAGATCGGCGAGCTGGAGGCCGAGGAGGTCGCCGCCGCGCCGGCCACCACGACGCCTATGGAATCTGCGCCGAAGGAGATGGAGTCCCTCGGGCTCGCCCTCGGCGAGATCACCCCCGAGCTGCGCAGCCGCTTCGCGCTCGACGAGGCCGCCAAGGGCGTCGTCGTCACCGACGTGAAGGAAGGCAGCTCCGGCGCCGAGAAGGGCCTGAAGGCCGGCGACGTGATCGTCGAGGTCGACCAGGAAGAAGTCTCCACGCCTTCCGACGTGGTGGAGAAGGTCGAGCGGGCGAAGTCGGAAGGCTACCGCGTGGTCACCCTGCTGGTGTTCCGCCAGGGCGACTTCCAGTGGGTCGCGGTGCGCATCGACCAGAGTTGAGCGCATCCGGCACCTGATGCTTAAGAAAACGGCGGCCCCTCTGCCCTAGGGGGGCCGCCGTCTTTCTTTCTGTGTTTTCTTTTTCGGACCCATAGACTGAGCGAAAGGCTCGGAATGGCGGCTTCGCGCTCGAAGCTGCCCTTTGCTCTTTGCGGCGGATTGGATCGCAGGGACTCTCCGGGCGGCATTGGAGTGCTCCGTACGTGCTGAAGCTTGACCACATCACCGTCATAGCGCCAACGCTGACCGAAGGGGTGGCGCATGTCCGGGATTGCCTCGACATCGACGTGCCTTTCGGGACACGCCACCATTACATGGGCACCCACAATCACCGGCTACAACTCGGCGACGGTGTCTATCTCGAGATCGTCGCGCTCGACCCGGAGGGTATCGAGCCTGGCCGGGCGCGTTGGTTCGGTCTCGACAATCAAGAAAAAGTCAGATCGGATTGGAAGGAAGGCCGGCGTTTGCGAGGGTGGGTTGCCGGCACGGATGCCATTGATTCCGTTGTTTCAACCCGCCGCGCGATCTTCGGCGACAAGGTTCTTCTTCCGACCGTCAACCCGACTTTCGCCTTTGCCATCCCGGAGGATGGCTCGCTCCCCCTCGACGGCGCGGCTCCCTCGATCATCGATCACCAAGGCGACCCCACAGCGATGGCCTCGATTCCTGATCTGGGGGCGCGCCTCTGCTCGCTCGCCCTCGAACATCCGAATCCCGCCGCCATCGAGACGCTGTACCGTGAGCTCTCCATCGATCGTCCGCCGGCGATCGTTGCGGGTCCCAACCTCCGCTACCGAGCACAAATCGAGACACCGGCCGGATTGAAAGAGCTGACCTGACCCGGCCGCCTGTTCCGCCTCGCAGCTGCTGTCCGGCGGCCGTGTGGCCTTGCGCGCTTGGATGACCGGCGCGGGGGCGGCGGGGCCGTCCATGTCATCCGGGAGGGCCCGCGAGGGCACCTTCCAGGGGCCCGCCGCTCTTCCTTTACGCTTCGCGGATCTCGTCGTCGTGATAGCCCTGCATGTAGAGCAGGCCGGTCAGGTCGCTGTGATCGATGCGGTAGTGCGCGGCGGCGCGCACCTTGGGCTTGCCGTAGTAGGCGACGCCCAGGCCGGCCGCGCCCAGCATGTCCAGGTCGTTGGCGCCGTCGCCCACCGCGCAGGCGTCGTTCGGCAGCAGGCCCCGCGCGCTCGAAAGCTCGATCAGCGCCTGCAGCTTGGCGGCGCGTCCGAGCACCGGATCGAGCACCTGGCCGGTCATCTTGCCGTCGGCGATCTCCAGCCGGTTCGCGCGGTCTTCGTCGAAGCCGCAGGCCGCGCGGATGCGGTCGGTGAAGCAGGTGAAGCCGCCGGAGACCAGGGCGCAATAAGCGCCGCCGGCGCGCATGGTGGCGACCAGCGCCTTGGCGCCGGGCATGAGGGTCATGCGCTCGGCCGCGGCGTCCAGGGTCGCGCCCGGCATGCCGCTCAGCAGGCCGACGCGTTCGCGCAGGGCGGCTTCGAAGTCCAGCTCGCCGGCCATGGCCAGCGCGGTGATCTCCGCCACTTCCTCATGGATGCCGGCGACCTCGGCCAGCTCGTCGAGCATTTCCTGGCGGATGATGGTTGACTCCATATCGGCCACCAGCAGCTTCTTGCGCCGGCCCTCCAGCGGCTGGATCGCCAGGTCCAGCGGCGCCTCCCCCAGGGCTTCGCGCACCAGGGCCTGCGTGATGGTCGGCTCCGTCCCTTCGAAGGTCAGGTCGCAGGCGACGTCCTCGGCCAGCCAGTCGACATCGCCGGCGTTGCTGTGGCTGTTGTCGATGGCCCGGCGCGCGGCGTCGACCAAGGCCGCCGTCAGCGTCCTTGAGCCTGGGTCCCCAATCACGGTAAGCACGTAGTGCATCGGCGGCTTATACAGAGGCCGCCCCCTTTCCCGCAAGCGCACAGCCCGCCAATTCAGGTCTTATGCCCATCGATCGCGACCTTCAGACGCCGCCCGAGCCGCAAAAACCGCTGGTGCTGATGATCGCCGGGCCGACGGCCTCGGGGAAATCGGCCCTGGCGGCGGCGGTGGCCGAGGCGTGGGACGGCACCGTCATCAACGCCGATTCCATGCAGGTCTACCGCGAGCTCTCGCTGCTCACCGCGCGGCCGCGCGGCGCGGAGCTGGCGGCGGCGCCCCACCGCCTCTACGGCGTGCTCTCCGGGGCGGAAGCTTGCTCGGCGGGGCGCTGGCGGGCGCTGGCGGTGGCGGAGGTGGAGGCCGCCCTGGCGGCGGGGCGCCTGCCGATCCTGACCGGCGGGACCGGGCTCTACCTGAAAGCCTTCGCCGAAGGACTGAACGAGATCCCGGAGATCCCGGCCGCGGTCCGCGCCGCGGCCCGGGCCGAGCTCGCGGAGATGGGCAAGGCCGCCTTCCATGCCCGCCTCGCCGAGCGCGACCCGGAGATGGGCCGGCGCCTGCAGCCCGGCGACAGCCAGCGTCTGCTGCGCGCCTGGGAGGTGCTCACGGCCACCGGGCGCTCGCTCGCCGCGTGGCAGGCCCAGCCGACGGAGCCGGCGCCCTACCGCTTCGCCCGTCTCTGCCTGCTGCCGCCGCGCCCGGACCTCTATGCCACCTGCGACGCGCGCCTGGAGGCCATGGTGGCTCCCAAGTCGGCGGGCGGGGGCGCGCTGGAGGAGGTGGAAGCCCTGCTGGCCCTCGGCCTCGCCCCGGAACTGCCGGTCATGAAGGCGGTGGGGGTGCCGGAGTTCGCCGCCTACCTGGCCGGGGAGGCCAGCCTGGAAGATGCCCTGGCCCAGGCGCAGCAGGCGACCCGGCGCTACGCCAAGCGCCAGATGACCTGGCTGCGTCACCAGTTTTTGGGTAACGATCCAACGGTTAATGTCATAGAGACGCAATATTCAGAAAGTCAGATGCAGGAAATTTTTGCGAAAATTCGTCAAAATCTGTTGACCCTCCGCAGCTAAGGGGCTAGGGTCCGCCTCCTTCGCTGGGCAAACCGCGCGGCGAAGGGCGTGAAATCATTAGGAATTGTTCGCGTTTGGCCGGTTCTGCCGGCCAATTTTATGTGGTGCTCGGATGTGCCGGCGGCGAGATGGCCGCGCAGCAGACGACCGGGCAACGGACGGCCAGCAGGCAAGACGGCAAGCAGAAAGGGTGAGAACGATGTCGGCGGAACAGAAGACCGGTGCGGAGATGCTGATCAGGGCCCTGAAGGACCAGGGCGTTGACGTCATTTTTGGCTATCCCGGCGGCGCCGTACTCCCGATCTACGATGCCCTCTTCCAGCAGAACGACATCCAGCACATCCTGGTGCGCCAGGAAGGCGGCGCGGTGCACGCGGCCGAGGGCTACGCCCGCTCGACCGGCAAGGTCGGCGTGGTCCTGGTGACCTCCGGCCCCGGCGCCACCAACGCGGTGACCGGCCTGACCGACGCGCTGATGGATTCCATTCCGGTGGTCTGCCTGACCGGCCAGGTGCCGACGCACCTGATCGGCAACGACGCCTTTCAGGAGGCCGACACCACCGGCATCACCCGGCCCTGCACCAAGCACAATTACCTGGTGAAGGACATCAACGACCTGCCGCGCCTCATGCACGAGGCCTTCTACGTGGCGCGCAGCGGGCGCCCCGGCCCGGTGGTGGTCGACCTGCCCAAGGACGTGCTGCAGACCAAGAGCGACCACTACGTGTCGCCGGAAGAGGTGACGCACCGCAGCTACCGCCCGCAGACCAAGGCCGAGGATCACAAGATCGCCGAGGCGGTGGAGATGATCGCCCAGGCCAAGCGCCCGATCGTCTATGCCGGCGGCGGCGTCATCAACGCCGGCCCCAAGGCCTGCGAGCTGCTGACCCGCTTTGTGCATCTGCTTGGTCTGCCCTGCACCAACACGCTGATGGGCCTCGGCGCCTTTCCGGGCAGCGACCCGCAGTTCCTCGGCATGTTGGGCATGCACGGCACCTACGAGGCGAACCTCGCCATGTACAACTGCGACGTCATGATCAACATCGGCGCGCGCTTCGACGACCGGGTGACGGGCCGCCTGGACGAGTTCTCACCGCGCTCCAAGAAGATCCACGTCGACATCGACGCCTCCTCGATCAACAAGAACGTGATGGTCGACCTGCCGATCGTCGGCGACGCCGGCTCGGTGCTGGAGGATCTGCTGGCCGCCTGGCAGGCGCGCAAGCTGGAGTTGGACCAGAAGGCGCTGAAGGTCTGGTGGGAGAAGATCGAGGAGTGGCGCGCCCGCGACTGCCTGAAGTTCGAGCAGAAGGGCCAGGAGATCAAGCCGCAGCACGCCATCAAGCGGCTCTACGAGCTGACCAAGGACCGCAGCCCCTACATCGCGACGGAGGTCGGCCAGCACCAGATGTGGGCGGCGCAGTACTTCAAGTTCGAGCAGCCGAACCACTGGATGACCTCCGGCGGCCTCGGCACCATGGGCTACGGCATGCCCGCGGCCATGGGCGTGCAGCGCGCGCATCCCGACGCGCTGGTCATCGATGTGGCCGGCGAGGCCTCGATCCTGATGAACATCCAGGAACTGTCGTGCATCGCGCAGTACAATCTGCCGGTCAAGGTGTTCATCGTGAACAACCAGTGGATGGGCATGGTGCGCCAGTGGCAGGAGCTGCTGCACGGCGGGCGCTATTCGGAGAGCTACTCCGCGGCGCTGCCCGACTTCGTGAAGCTGGCCGAGTCCTTCCACGCCGTCGGCATCCGCTGCGACAAGGCGGACGAGCTGGACGACAAGATCATGGAGATGATCGAGACGCCCAAGCCGGTGGTCTTCGACTGCCTGGTGACCAAGGACGAGAACTGCTTCCCGATGATCCCCTCGGGCGCCGCGCATTACGAGATGCTGCTGGGCCCGGAGGACAAGGTCGGCAAGCCGATCTCCGAAGAAGGCATGGTCCTCGTCTAAGACCCAACCGCGCAGGACCTTCTTCTTTTCAAGACGACAGATGAATTGGGAAAGCGGGGCGCGACGTCCCCGGTGAACGCCATGGCCAACAACAAGACGCAAGAGACCGAAAAGCGCACCATCGCGGTGCTGGTGGACAACGAACCCGGCGTGCTGGCGCGCGTCATCGGCCTGTTCTCCGGGCGCGGCTACAACATCGAGAGCCTGACGGTCTCGGAGGTCGATCCGCGCCAGCGCTTCTCGCGCATCACCGTGGTGACCTCCGGCACGCCGCAGATCATCGAGCAGATCAAGGCGCAGCTCGACCGCCTGGTGCCGGTCCATCGGGTCAGCGACCTGACCATGGACGGCGCCTCGGTGGAGCGCGAGCTGGCCCTGGTGAAGGTCGCCGGCAGCGGCGACAAGCGCGTCGAGAGCCTGCGGATCGCCGATATCTTCCGCGCCCGCGTGGTGGACTCTTCCCATGACCACTTCGTCTTCGAGATGACCGGCAAGAGCGAGAAGCTGGACGTCTTCATCGACCTCATGCAGCCGCTCGGCTTGGTCGACGTCTCCCGCACCGGCGTGGTCGCTATCTCCCGCGGCCCCCAGGGACTGTAGGGGGGGACTGTAAGGGCGGCTGAAAGAGGCCTCGGGAGGAAGAAAAACTCCGGAATTCTGCGGATTTCCGGCTATGCAGAGGGCGCAAGGGGCCATGCCGGGAATCCCGTTGCGCTTTGCCTTGTGGCGCTTTAGAACCCCGGCGAGCCTTTTCGGACAACAAAAGTACATAGGGAGACGGCCGCAATGCGCGTCTATTACGATCGGGACGCCGACGTCAATCTGATCAAGGGCAAGAAAGTTGCCATCGTCGGCTACGGCAGCCAGGGCCATGCCCATGCCAATAATCTGAAGGACAGCGGCGTCGCCGAGGTCCGTGTCGCGCTGCGCGCCGGGTCGGCGACCGCCAAGAAGGCCGAGAATGCCGGCCTTCAGGTCATGACCCCGGAGGAGATCGCCAAGTGGGCGGACGTGGTCATGATGTTGACCCCGGACGAGCTGCAGGCCGACATCTACCGCGACAGCCTGGAGCCGAACATGAAGGAGGGCGCGGCCCTGGCCTTCGCCCACGGCCTCAACGTCCACTTCAACCTCATCGAGCCGCGCAAGGACCTCGACGTCTTCATGATCGCGCCGAAGGGCCCGGGCCACACCGTGCGCTCCGAGTACGTGCGCGGCGGCGGCGTGCCCTGCCTCATCGCGGTGGCGCAGAACGCCTCGGGCAACGCCCAGGAGATCGCGCTGTCCTACGCTTCGGCCATCGGCGGCGGCCGTTCCGGCGTCATCGAGACCACCTTCAAGGAAGAGTGCGAAACCGACCTCTTCGGCGAGCAGGTGGTGCTCTGCGGCGGCCTGACGGCGCTGATCCAGGCGGGTTACGAGACCCTCTGCGAGGCCGGCTACGCGCCGGAGATGGCTTACTTCGAGTGCCTGCACGAAGTGAAGCTGATCGTCGACCTGATGTACGAGGGCGGCATGGCCAACATGCGCTACTCGATCTCCAACACCGCCGAGTTCGGCGACTACATGACCGGCCCGCGCATCGTCACCGAGGAGACCAAGGCCGAGATGAAGCGCGTGCTGGACGACATCCAGTCCGGCCGCTTCGCGCGCGACTGGGTCACCGAGTGCAAGGCCGGTCAGCCGTCCTTCAAGGCCCTGCGCCGCCGCCACGCCGAGCACAACATCGAGGAAGTCGGCGCCAAGCTGCGCGCCATGATGCCCTGGATCGCGGCCAACCAGCTGGTCGACAAAGAGAAGAATTAGAGCCTTTCCTTCGAGCCTTTTCGCTCGGCTTCGGGCCTCGCGCTGTCAAAGGCGCGGGGCCCGAAGTGTTTCCGGGCCCTACTCGGTTGTCACCCTCGGGCTCGTCCCGAGGGTCCAGGGCGCGCGGACCCGGTGGTTGCCCTGGATGCTCGGAACAAGCCCGAGCATGACGGTGGGGGTGGCCCCACCCCCACCCTAGCCCTCCCCCATCAAGGGTGGTTATATACTTGAGAAATGCACGAATCGATGGGTGACAAACAAAAGAGGCCTGCTTTTGAAGATCAGGTTACCCAAGTTCTGAGGGACGAAATCACGCCCGCTATGATCGTTTGGGGGTGCCTCGCCTATGACGAGAAGGTGGCCGATGACGGACGGTTACTGGTAAGTCGAGAGACCCTAGTATCTCATATATACGCTTCGATGGAGGCTGCGCAGCGCCAAAGTCTTGTAGAATATAAAACAACGCGCGATTGATTTTGGCGATCTTCAGGCCAGTCTCTTCGACACGGTCGGTGGTAAGGCTCCATTCAAAGCCGCGAGTCGGTGAGTCTTTAAACGCCGTGAACGTACCATCTTTCGTTTCATGCGGAATCCACCGAGCATGAGCAAGCTTATGTCGTTCTGATTCGACCGAGCCGATCTCGTTAACTAGGCCAAGTAGCTTGGGTGTTAGTATGGCATCAAATGGGACCTGTTGGATCAACTCACCCCAGAATCTGCGGCGGCGCTTGAACTCTCTCTGGAGGACGTTGTCGAGTCCGGGGGTCTGCAGTTGGTTTCCTAGCTTCTCGATGCTTTGGTCAACCAGCGATTCAAGATAGGCCCATTGTGCTATGAGATGACCGATGGCATGCAGTAGCGTGTCGCTGACCTCGATTACGAGAGGTGGTTGCTCAGTCTTTTTGAAGAAGCCTTGGAGCGTTAGATGGAACGTAGTGGCAGCACTGTCGTCGACGAATAACTGGTTGCTAGTGAGCGGTATAGATATCCACGGCGCGCTTCCAGTGAGGACTAGCGGATTGGCGTCGTCTGGTGTTTGGAATATTCTCACTTCGGCATTCGGCGGATCAATCTGATACCCACACGAAATGCCAATGGCATTATCTGGTATTTCGTATTTGCTAAAATCGTAAACCTTGAGATTCGGCATGGCAAAGCCCCCAAAGAAAGACCCGCAGCAAGAGCGCGAGGACGAAGTTCTACGCCGCCTGCTGAACACGCCCCCGAAGCCGCACAAGCCGACTAAAAAACGGAAAGGGGCCGAAGCCCCTCCCCGCCGGTCTAACCAATCAAAATCTTGAGCGCTACTAGAGCTACCAGTATCCGCCCAAGATCGATGATGAGCGTAAACCTAGGTGTTTTAACCACCAACATCTCGCGTCTCCGCTAGATGCCGTGGGCGCCCACAGCGTTAACTGCGGAAGTGTTTATATCGCGCCCTTGCTAGCGCTAGCCCCGCCCTGACTAGTACAGGACGTGGCGGCGGATAGTCTTACGCTCTGAAAATATCTGGCTTCCCGCCGACATCAACAGTCGGGAACTACCCTTCAGCCGCCTTCATCCAGGCGACTGGGGGCGTGATGTGCGCCCCTGAGGTTGCTCGAGCGGGTTTGCCCGAGTCCCTGGGGTCATTTTCTCAGGTTTTGCTACCAAGAGTCGAGTCACTTTAGCCAGCCGCGGGCTACCAGGCGAAGCGTCACTTCCTTGAATGTGAGGCGCTTCGTTGCGCCCTTACCGGCAGTCAATCCGCCGATAGGTGAGGCGCTTACCCTCGATGCCCTTCAGGGCTTTGTCCATGCGCTCCACGTCCTCGACGCCGAGGGCGCTGCGCTCGTTATAGCGGAAATCGAACTCCGCCAGATAGCGCTTGAGGTGGGCCGGGCTGACATGGTGGTAGGTGCCGTTGATGCCACGCTTGAGCAGCGAGAAGTAGCCTTCGATGGTGTTGGTGTAGGCATCGCCGCGAACGTACTCGTCAATGCTGTGATTGACGCTCTCATGGCGGGCGAACTCGGGGCCTAGGATGCGATACTGGCCCGCGTCATCGCTCATGAGGGTGGACTTGCGGTCAACCTGTTCAAACAGGATCGGGCGCAGGTTCTTAGCGCTGACACTGGCGACATGGAAGGAACGGACGCGACCGCCGCGCTCCACCAGTGAGAAGGCGCACTCTTTGCCCATGCTGCCGATGTTCTTGGGGTTACGCTTGGAGACGTGCTTGTTCTTCTCCTTGCCGCCGATCAGGGTTTCATCGGCCTCAACGATCTTGTCAGGGCCGCCGAGGGGACCTTCGTCCTTGGCGGGGCGCATGGCCTCGCGGATACGATGGGACATGAACCACGCGGTCTTGTAGGTCACGCCAAGCATACGGTGAAGCTGGTGCGCGCTCATGCCCTTCTTGGAGGACGTGAGCATGTGCACCGCCAAAAGCCACTTGTGCAGGGGCACCTTGGAGCGCTCGAACACGGTGCCGACAGTCACGGTGAACTGACGGCGGCAATCACCACAGAACCACAGGCCGGGCCGTGCAGACTTGCCCTTGATGCGGCTGGCGTTGTCGATCACGCCGCAATGAGGGCAGATCGGACCATCGGGCCAGCGAACGGCCTCAAGGTGCTTGCGGGCTGCCTTCTCGGTTTTGAAGCGCGGTGCGGTGATGTCAGTCATTGGCTTAATCCCTTGTTATACAAGAGATAGGAAGCCATTTGCATTTTTCAAGTATATAATCGCCCCCATCAAGGGGGAGGGGATCGCTGTTGAAGCGCTCCTTTGTCGTCCCTCCCCCCTTGATGGGGGGAGGTTAGGAGGGGGGTGGGCAGCAGCGCCACCGCTCGCTACTCTCCGCGCCGCCATGACCACAGTTCCCACCCTCTTCAGCGAGCGCCTGGTCCTCCGCCCCTGGCGGGAAAGCGACCTGGCGCCCTTCGCGGCCCTCAACGCCGACCCCGAGGTCATGGCGCACTTCCCCAAGCGGCTGACGCTGGATGAGACGGCGGCGATGATGGCGCGCATGCAGGCGGCCCTGGCCGAGCGCGGTTTCGGCTGGTGGGCGGTGGAGGCACGGGACGTGGCCCCCTTCATCGGCTTCGTCGGGCTTTCGGTGCCCTCCTTTGAGGGTCACTTCACGCCCTGCGTGGAGGTCGGCTGGCGCCTGGCCCGGGACTTCTGGGGTCGGGGCTATGCCACCGAAGGCGCCCGGGAGGCCCTGCGCTTCGGTTTCCTGGACCTGGGACTGGAGGAGATCGTCGCCTTCACCACCACGACCAACACGCGCTCCCAGGCCGTCATGCAGCGCCTGGGCATGGCCTACGACCCCGCCGACGACTTCGACCACCCGGCGCTGCCGGAAGGCCACCGGCTGCGCCGCCATGTGCTGTATCGGCTGAAAGACGCGGAGTGGAGTAAGGGGCAGTGACCAAAAGCTATTTTGTGTGCCGTTGAATTCATGACCATCCGAACGAGCCCGTCGACCTCTACAGCGAGTTGGATGGCGATCGCTACGAGCTACGGAAAGTGTACATCTTCAAGGACGGGCATGGAGAGGTCGCCGGCCCCGGTATCGAAATGGGAAGCACGTGGCTTAGCCCGGAACGCCTGCCCGCCGCTGGCCGAGATCGCAGTGCAGGCGGGATTTGAGCCCCGGGAGATCAGCCGCGAGGGGTTCGAAGCGGTTTGGCTGCGCTATGCCGGTTAACGGGCTGTGAGGCGGCCGGATCACGGTCGATTCGCCCCCGTTGCCGCCCCCGGCGGAAAACCTTCCTGTGTGGAAAAAACGTAGGAAGGCCTTGGGCTTCAGCAATTATTAACGCTTCCAAATTAGATATTGTTAACCTCAAGAGTGAGGGTTAGAAAAGTAGGCGTTAACCACGCTTCTGAACCGAATGGTGGGTCCCCGGAGGGGCCCGATGCGCTGCAGACGGGAGACGGCGCGACACGTCGAGAGCCTCGACGCCTCCTTGGACGGAGGGACCGGCAGAAGCAGTGACCCTTCCCGTGGCCTTAGGACCGGCCGTGCGCCCAGCTTTTCTTCTGCTGCTCACCGCTTCCCGGCTGACGGGGGTTGCGGACTTGGGGACGGGTTTTTGACGGGACGCGGCGGTCTTCGGGGCACGCGGCCCGAGACAAGGGTTTAGCAGGCAGTGGCGAACAAGCAGGCACAGGCGAAGAAGGACGCGACCGGCGCTAAGGCGGCCCGGGGCACCAATGGTGCTGAGCGCGTCGTCATCTTCGACACCACCCTGCGCGACGGCGAGCAGTCGCCGGGCTGCTCCATGAACCTGGAAGAAAAGCTGCAGGTCGCCCACGTCCTGGAGGAAATGGGCGTCGACGTGATCGAGGCCGGCTTCCCCATCGCCTCCAAGGGCGACTTCGAGGCCGTGCAGGCGGTCGCAGCCGCGGTGAAGGCTTCGCGCGTCGCCGGCCTGGCCCGCGCCACCCAGCGCGACATCGACCGCGCCGCCGAGGCGCTGAAAGGCGCCGCCGGCCCGCGCATCCACACCTTCATCTCCACCAGCCCGCTGCACATGAAGTTCAAGCTGCAGATGGAGCCGGAGGCGGTGCACCAGGCGGTGGTCGACAGCGTCGGCCATGCCCGCAACCTCTGCGACGACGTCGAGTGGTCGCCGGAGGACGGCACCCGCACCGAGCACGATTTCCTCTGCCGCTGCGTGGAATCGGCCATCAAGGCCGGCGCCGGCACCATCAACATTCCCGATACCGTGGGCTACACCATCCCGGAAGAGTTCCACGCGCTGATCGCCATGCTGAAGAACCGGGTGCCCAACATCGACAAGGCGGTCATCTCGGTGCACTGCCACAACGACCTGGGCCTCGGCGTCGCCAATTCGCTGGCCGCCGTGCAGGCCGGCGCCCGGCAGGTGGAATGCACCATCAACGGCATCGGCGAGCGCGCCGGCAACGCGGCCATGGAAGAGGTGGTCATGGCGTTGCGCACCCGCCACGACGCCATGCCCTATGTGACCGGCGTGAAGACCGAGATGATCACCAAGGCCTCGCGCCTGGTTTCCACCATCACCGGCTTCTCGGTGCAGCCCAACAAGGCCATCGTCGGCGCCAACGCCTTCGCCCATGAGTCCGGCATCCATCAGGACGGCATGCTGAAGAATGCCGAGACCTACGAGATCATGACCCCGGAATCGGTCGGCCTCAGCCGCTCGACCCTGGTCATGGGCAAGCATTCCGGCCGCCACGCCTTCAAGTCCAAGCTGGAAGAGCTGGGCTTTACCCTGAACGACAACGAGATCCAGGACGCCTTCGTCCGCTTCAAGGACCTGGCCGACGCCAAGAAGGACGTCTACGACGAGGACATCGTCGCGCTGGTCGACGACGCCGTGCTGCGCCACAACGACCGGCTGCGCTTCCTCTCCCTGCAGGTCGTCTGCGGCTCGAAAGGCCCGCAGACGGCCGAGCTGGAGATGGAAATCGACGGCGAGATCAAGACCGCCAAGGCCGAAGGCAACGGCCCGGTCGACGCGACCTTCGCGGCGATCTCCGAGCTTTTCCCCCATACGACCAGCCTGCAGCTCTACCAGGTCCATGCAGTGACCGAAGGTACCGACGCGCAGGCGGAAGTAACCGTGCGTTTGGAAGAGGCCGGTAAAACGGTCAACGGCCAAGGGGCCGATCATGATACGCTGGTGGCCTCGGCGCGGGCCTACATCAACGCGCTGAACAAGTTGCTGGTGAAGCGGGAGAAGACGGCACCCTCCGTGATGTCGGCCTGAACCCGGTTTTAGGTTTTAACCGCCGCGGGTAGCGCGGCACGTCTCTTGGATTGAAAAAAGGCGATTGGATCCATGTTTTCTGGTTTGCTCGGCATGCTCTCCGCCGATATGGCGATCGACCTCGGCACCGCGAACACCCTGGTCTACGTGAAGGGGCGCGGTATCGTTCTCAATGAGCCCTCGGTGGTGGCGATCGCCGAAGTGAAAGGCAAGAAGCAGGTCCTGGCCGTCGGCGACGAGGCCAAGATGATGCTTGGACGTACGCCGGGGAACATTCAGGCCATTCGCCCGCTGCGCGACGGCGTCATCGCCGACTTCGAAGTCGCCGAGGAGATGATCAAGCACTTCATCCGCAAGGTGCACAATCGCCGCTCCTTCGCCAGCCCGCAGGTCATCGTCTGCGTGCCCTCCGGCTCTACCGCCGTTGAGCGCCGCGCCATTCAGGAATCCGCGGAAAGCGCCGGCGCCCGCCGGGTTTTCCTCATCGAGGAGCCGATGGCCGCCGCGATCGGCGCCGGCCTGCCGGTGACCGAGCCGACCGGCTCCATGGTCGTCGACATCGGCGGCGGCACCACGGAGGTGGCCGTACTTTCGCTGGGCGGCATCGTGTACTCGCGCTCCGTACGTGTGGGCGGCGACAAGCTGGACGAGGCCATTATCGCCTACATCCGCCGCAACCATAACCTGCTGGTCGGCGAAGGTTCCGCCGAGCGCATCAAGAAGGAAATCGGCTCCGCCTGCCCGCCCGAAGACGGCGAAGGCGGCACCATGGAGATCAAGGGCCGCGACCTGATGAACGGCGTGCCGAAGGAGCTCATCATCTCCGAGCGGCAGATCTCCGAATCCCTGGCCGAGCCCGTCGGCGCCATCGTCGAGGCGGTGAAGGTCGCCCTCGAGCACACGGCCCCGGAACTGGCCGCCGACATCGTCGACAAGGGCATCGTGCTCACCGGCGGCGGCGCCCTGCTGGGCAACATGGACTACGTGCTTCGGGCCTCCACCGGCCTGCCGGTTTCCATTGCCGACGACCCGCTTTCTTGTGTGGCGCTCGGCACCGGCCGCTGCCTGGAGGAAATGAAGGTCCTGAAGAACGTCCTGATCTCCATGTATTGATGGTCAACGTTTTCTTCATTTGTATTTGATGTGATGGTTCGGTAACTTAGCCCGAATCGGTCGCTTGATGGCCTGGTTGGGGGGCTGCAGCGACAGGAGGTCCTGTGAACAAACCGACCGGCTCAGAAATTCGCGTTGCCTCGCCCCTGAAAGCCTGGGCGAGCCGCTTCGCGCTTTTGCTGCTGGTCGGCGCGGCCTTCGGCCTCATGCTCATCGGCCGGACCAACAGCTTCATCGTGGAAGAAACGCGCACGGCGGTCACCGACATGGTGACCCCGATCCTCGACGCCGTGACCCAGCCGGTCGAAACCTTCAGCGGCGTCATCGACCAGGCCGAGTCCCTGGCTAACCTGCGCGGCGAGAACCTGGCCCTCAAGGAACAGAACGCCCGGCTGCTGCAGTGGCAGGCCGTGGCCCGCCGGCTGGAGGCGGAGAACGCGGCCCTGCGCTCGCTGAACCGCATGGTGCCCGACCCGGCCATGAGCTACATCACCGCCCGCGTGGTCGGCGACCCCGGCGGCGCCTTCGTGCGCACCGTGCTGATCAACGCCGGCGAGCGCAACGGCATCGAAAAGGGCCAGGCGGCGATCACCGCCCAGGGCCTGGCCGGCCGCATCGCCGAGGTCGGCCAGCGGTCGGCCCGCGTGTTGCTGCTGACCGATATCAACAGCCGGGTGCCGGTGGTGGTGGGCGGCGCCCGCGACCGCGCCGTGCTGGCCGGCGACAACACCAACGCCCCGCAGCTGCTCTACCTCGGCCCCACGGCCAAGGTGCAGCTCGGCGACCAGGTGACCACGTCCGGCCACGGCGGCGTTTTCCCGCCGGGCCTGCCCATCGGCGTGGTCGACGGCGTCGGCGAGAAGGGCATCCGGGTGAAGCCTTTCGTCGACTGGGCGCACATGGAAGTGGTGCGCATCGTCGACTATGAGATGACCGGCGTTCTGGACTTCGAGGCTCAGGTGGGAGCGGCCCGCGCGGCGGCGGCTGCCGGTAAGTCCCAGTGAGGCAGGAAGAAGGGGTCTGGCATCGCCTGGATGTCGTCGCCCGCAGTATCTCCCCCTTCTTTGTGACTCTTCTGCTGGTGCTGCTGGCCCTGGTCCCGCTGCACGTCTCCGATCTTTCGCCCATCGTGCCGGCCCTGGCGCTCATCGGCGTGTTCTTCTGGTCGGTGCACCGCCCCGACCTCATGCCCATCTGGGCGGTCTTCCTCATCGGCCTGGCCCAGGACATTCTCACCGGCGGCATCATCGGCCCCGGCATCATCGGCCTGCTGGTGGCTCACGCCCTGGTGGTCTGGCAGCATCGCTTCTTCCTGGCGGCCTCCTTCGCCGTCATCTGGTGCGCCTTCATGCTGGTGGCGGCGACGGCGCTGGCGGTGACCTGGCTGTTGACCTGCATCGCCATGACGACCCTGCTCGATCCGGGCCCGGTGTTCTTCCAGTACCTGGTCACCCTTGCTTTCTACCCCTGCCTGGCCTGGGCCTTCCTGCGCGGCCAGCGGCTGTTCCAGCGCTAAGGGGGGCGGGGAAACTTCATGCTGCAGAAGAACGAAGACAACGAACGCCAAAGGGCTTTCTCGCGCCGCGGCCTGCTGCTGGGCGGCGCGCAGACCCTGCTGCTCGCCGGGCTGGCCGGGCGCATGTACTACCTGCAGGTCATCGAGGCCGACCGCTACAAGACCCTGGCCGAGGACAACCGCATCAACCTGCGCCTGCTGCCGCCGCCGCGCGGGCGCATCCTCGACCGCTTCGGCCTGCCGCTGGCGACCAACCGCCAGAACTTCCGCGTGGTGCTGGTGCGCGAGCATGCCGGCGACGTGGAAAAAGTGCTGATGGCCCTGTCGCAGCTCATCGAGCTGGACGAGCACGACACCAAGCGGGTGCTGCGCGAGGTGTCGCGCAAGCGTGGCTTCGTGCCGGTGACGGTGCGCGAGAACCTGACCTGGGACGAGGTCAGCCGTGTCGAGGTGAACGGGCCGGAGCTGCCCGGCGTGACCATCGAGATGGGGCAGATCCGTGACTATCCCTTCGCCGATTCCATGGCCCATGTGTTGGGCTACGTCGCCTCGGTGGCCGAGCGCGACCTGACCGGCGACCCGCTGCTGGAGCTGCCGGGCTTCCGCATCGGCAAGAACGGCATCGAGCAGAAGTACGACCTGGCCCTGCGCGGCAACGCCGGCACCAGCCAGATCGAGGTCAACGCCTACGGCCGCGTCATCCGCGAGCTGAACCGCGAGGAAGGCAAGCCCGGCGACGAGCTGGTGCTGACCATCGACGGCGGCCTGCAGACCTTCGTGCATCAGCGCCTGCAGGGCGAAAAGAGCGCCTCCGCCGTGGTCCTGGATGTCGAGAACGGCGACGTCCTGTCGCTGGCCTCGGTGCCCAGTTACGACCCCAACCTCTTCAACATCGGCCTGACGGTCAAGCAGTGGAACGACCTCATCAACGATCCGCTGCATCCCCTGACCAACAAGGCCATTGCCGGCATGTATGCGCCGGGCTCGACCTTCAAGATGATGGTGGCCATGGCGGCGCTGAAGGCCGGCATCCGGCCGGACTACAAGGTTTTCTGCCCCGGCCACATGACCCTGGGGCGCTCACGCTTCCACTGCTGGAAGCGCGGCGGCCACGGCTGGGTCGACATGCACGAGGGCATTCAGCACTCCTGCGACGTCTTCTTCTACGACATCTCCCGCAAGGTCGGCATCGACAACATCGCCGCCATGGCCAACCACTTCGGCCTCGGCGAGCGCGTCGGCCTCGACCTGAACGGCGAGAAGGGCGGGGTGATCCCGACGCGCGACTGGAAGCTGGCCAACATCGGCGAGGCCTGGCAGGGCGGCGAGACCCTGGTCGCCTCCATCGGCCAGGGCTTCGTGCTGGCGACGCCCCTGCAGCTCGCCACCATGGTGGGGCGGATCGCCAGCGGCAAGCAGGTGACGCCGCGCCTGACCCGCGGCGTGCGCGCCGACGCCGAGCACCAGGAAGGCTTGGAAGCGCCACCGGCGCCGGAGTTCGCGCAACTGGACGTGTCGCCGGCCCACCTGCAGATCATCCGCGACGCCATGGACGCGGTCAGCAATCACCCGCGCGGCACCGCCTACCGGGCGCGCATCCAGGAAGAGGGCCTGGAGCTGGCCGGCAAGACCGGCACCTCCCAGGTGCGCCGCATCACCATGGCCGAGCGCGCCGCCGGCGTGACCAAGAACGAGCAGCTGCCCTGGCGGCGGCGCGACCACGCGCTTTTCGTCAGCTTCGCGCCGGTGCACAAGCCGCGCTACTGCTGCGCCGTGGTGGTCGAGCACGGCGGCGGCGGTTCCGCGGTGGCGGCGCCGATCGCCCGCGACATCCTGCTGGAAACCCAGCGCCGTGACCCGGCGGGACGCCGCTCCCTGCCGATCATGGCGGGCGCGCAGATCGCGGAGCGCGGCTGATGGCGGTGGACATCTTCCTCTCCCGGCGCAATCCGGAGCTGACCCTGCGCCAGAAGATCTGGCAGCTGAACTGGGGCCTGGTGCTGCTGCTGGTGGCCATCGCCAGTGTCGGTTTCGCCATGCTCTACTCGGCGGCCAACGGCGACATGTCGCCCTGGGCCTCGCGGCAGATGATCCGCTTCGGCCTCGGCCTGGTGCTGATGTTCACCGTGGCGCTGATCGATATCCGATTCTGGTTCCGCTACGCCTACCTGATCTACTTCGCCGCCTTCGCCCTGCTGGTCGCGGTGGAGGTGATGGGCACCATCGGCATGGGCGCGCAGCGCTGGATAGACCTGGGCTTCATCCGCCTGCAGCCCTCGGAAATGATGAAGGTGTCGCTGGTGCTGGCCTTGGCGCGCTACTTCCACGGCGTCTCCAGCGAAGACATCGGCCGCCCGACTTACCTGATCCTGCCGATCATGCTGGCCGTGGCGCCGGCGGGCCTGGTGCTGAAGCAGCCGGACCTCGGCACCGCCGGCATGCTGCTGCTGGCCGCGGGGGCGGTGTTCTTTGCCGCGGGCGTGCGCTGGTGGAAGTTCGTCCTGGTGATCGTCGCCGGGCTGGCCGCTGTGCCGATCGGCTGGCAGTTCCTGCACGACTACCAGAAGGCCCGGGTGATGACCTTCCTGAACCCGGAGAACGATCCGTTGGGCGCCGGCTACCACAGCCTGCAGGCCATGATCGCCTTCGGCTCCGGCGCCGTCACCGGCAAGGGCTTCATGCAGGGCACCCAGAGCCACCTGAACTTCCTGCCGGAAAAGCAGACCGACTTCATCTTCACCATGCTGGCCGAGGAATTCGGCCTGGTCGGCAGCCTCGGCCTGCTGGGCCTGTATTTCCTGCTGCTGGCCTACGGTTTCGCCATCTCCATGCGGGCGCGCAACCAGTTCGCCCGCCTGCTGGCCCTGGGCCTGACCACCAACCTCTTCCTCTACGTCTTCATCAACATGGCCATGGTGATGGGCGTCTTCCCGGTGGTCGGCGTGCCGCTGCCCCTGGTCTCCTACGGCGGCACGGTGCTGCTGACCGTGATGATCGCCATGGGCCTCATCATGTCCTGCTACATCCACCGCGATATCCGCATCTCCCGCCGCGGCACGGCGGAGGTCTGAGGGGCCGAGGTCTGAGGGGCGGGCAAGAGGGCCGGGGGCTGAGGGTTGCGGCTGAGAGCCGCCGCCGGCCTGTCCACTTCACCCCCGCCAGCCGGAAAGCCTCGCCCCTACCCCCAAAAGGCTGTCATCCCGGGGCTTGACCCCGGGATCCAATGCCCTGTCCCTCCCGTCGCCGCGCGCCCGGCGGGGGGCGCCGCCGGCAACCGCCAAGGGGCCCCGGGGTCAAGCCCCGGGGGCGACAGGGGTGTATAGTGGACTTCCAGCATCTGAGGCGGCGGCCCCGCCGGCCCGGTTTCCGGCTTTTTTTGGCACTTCTTGGCACCGGGGGCCTCGACAAACCCCGTGGGACTTGCTATCACCCCGCATCCCGGCGGTCTTGCCGTTTTCCGGCCCGGCCCTGTCGACCCCTCTCCAGGGGAAAATCCAAGGATTTCCGCGGATTTAGGCAGTCCCGGGAACCCTTATGGGGGCGTATAGCTCAGTTGGTAGAGCAGCTGACTCTTAATCAGCGGGTCCAAGGTTCGAGTCCTTGTACGCCCACCATTTTCTCCCAGAAGTATCGATCGCCGTGAGAGAACCGGATTCCTTCGGGATTCCCGGCGAGCTTCTCACTCCTGCTCCGTGCTGAAACCGCCTTTGGCGGCGGCCTCTTTCATAAAAGCGCAGGGCGCTTCGGCGACGCCGTCGCGGGCCAAGGTGTCGAGCGTTTCCACGATCTCCGCAAGGCCGGTCTGCTCGGCGTAGTGCATGAGGCCGCCGCGCCAGCGCGGAAAGCCGTAGCCGTGGATTTCCACCAAGTCGATGTCGAGCGGCCGCCGGGCGATGCCTTCCGCCAGGATCCGGGCGGCCTCGTTGACCATCGGAAAGAGAATGCGCCGGCGCAGCTCTTCATCCTCCAAGGTCTGCGCTGTGCGTCCGGCTTTCTCCGCTTCCTCGGCGATGATCGCGGCCACGGCCTCGGAGGGACGGGGGGTGCGGTCGCCGTCCGCGTAGTCGTACCAGCCGCCGCCGGTCTTCTGGCCCAGGCGGTCCAGCGCGCAGAGCCGGTCGGCGACGGGGGCGAAGACGTCCTCGCC
This sequence comes from Kiloniellaceae bacterium, assembly GCA_048268885.1. Lineage (GTDB taxonomy): Bacteria > Pseudomonadota > Alphaproteobacteria > Kiloniellales > Kiloniellaceae > Pelagibius. The sequence continues at coordinate 88,149 of JBLWUP010000016.1, forward strand.
GCGCGCGCGGGCGGCCTCGCGCTGGAAGCGGGCGATGTCGAGCCCGCCCAGGTCCTGTGCCTCGAAGGGGCCCATGGCGAGGCCGAAATCCCGCATAACGCGGTCGACGTCGGCGGGGCGGCAGCCGTCGAGCAGCAGCTGTTCGGCCTGACGGCGGTAGGCCTTCAGGATGCGGTTGCCGATGAAGCCGTCGCAGATGCCGGCCAGCACGGCGACCTTGCCGAGACGCTTGGCCAGGGCGAAGGCGGTGGCCAGCACCTCCGCCGAGGTGGCCCCGGCCTTCACCACCTCCAGCAGCTTCATGACGTTGGCCGGGCTGAAGAAATGCAGGCCGAGGAAATTCTCCGGCCGGGTCAGCGGCGCGGCGATGGCGTCAGGGTCGAGATAGGAGGTGTTGGTGGCGAGGATGGCCGTCGGCTTGGCCGCGGCGTCGAGGGCGGCGAAGACCTGGCGCTTCACGTCCAGGTCCTCGAAGACCGCCTCGATGATCAGGTCCGTCTCGGCAAGTCCCGCGGTGTCGGTCGACGGGAAGAGGGCCATGAGACGGCTGTCGCGCGCTTCGGCGGAGAGGCGGCCGCGTTTGACCGCGGAGTCATAGATGCGCCTCACGTTGATGACGCCGCGCGTTAGCGCCGCGTCGTCGCGTTCGATCAGGGTCACCGGTAGGCCAGCATCCAGCAGGGCGGCGGCGATGCCGGCCCCCATGGTGCCGCCGCCGACCACGGCGGCCTTCTCGATATGGCGCGGCGTCACGCCGTCGAGTTCGGGCAGCTTGGCGGCGGCGCGCTCGGCGAAAAAGACATGGCGCAGCGCGGCGGACTGCTCGGAGCCGCGCAGCTCGGTGAAGATTTCCCGCTCCTTGGCCAGGGCCGTTTCGGCGTCGAGCTCCACGGCGTTGCGCAGCGCGCGCAGGGCGCACAAGGGGGAAAGCTGCCCGCGCGCTCGCTTGGCGATCCGCGCCGCCTGGCCGTCCCAGAAGTCGGCCCCCGGCTTTTCCGGCGCGGGGCGCCGGCTGACCGGCAGGGGCAGGGGGTGGGCGAGACGTTCGCGGGCGAAGGCGATAGCGCCGGCGCGCAGATCGCCGTCGATCACCGCGTCGAAGATCCCGTCGTCCCGGGCCTGCGCCGCGCCGATCGGGCGGCCGCCCGTCACCATCTCGATGGCCTGTTCCAGCGGCACCACGCGCGGCAGGCGCACCGTGCCGCCGGCGCCGGGAATGAGGCCCAGGGTGACCTCCGGCAGGCCGACCTTGGCCGAGGCCAATGCCACGCGGTAGGCGCAGCCGAGGGCGACCTCGAAGCCGCCGCCCAGGGCGGTGCCGTGCAGCGCCGCGGTCCAGGGTTTGGCCGCGCCCTCGATGCGGGCGACCACCTCGGGCAGGGAGGGCGGTTGCGGCGGCTTGCCGAACTCGCTGACGTCGGCGCCGGCGATGAAGGTGCGCCCGGCGCAGTGCAGGACGACGGCGGCGACCTCCGGGTCGGCGTCGAGGCGCTCGGCAGCGTCCAGCAGGCCGGCGCGCACCGCCTGCGACAGGGCGTTGACCGGCGGGTTGTCCACGGTGACGACGGCGATGTCGCCGTCGCGCTCGATGGAAACGGGCATGTCAGATTCCATAAGCGGGTCAGATTCCAAGGTAGGCTTCGCGCACGCGCGCGTCGTTGATCAGCTCATCGGCCGGGCCGGTCATGGTGATGCGCCCGGTCTCCATCACGTAGCCCCGGTCGGCGATCGACAGGGCGGCGAAAGCGTTCTGCTCCACCAGCAGGGTCGTCACTTCCAGGTCGCGCAGGCTTTTCACCACGTCGAGAATCTGGTCGACCAGGATCGGCGCCAGGCCCATGCTCGGCTCGTCCAGCAGCAGGCAGGCCGGGCGCGACATCAGCGCCCGGGTGATGGCCAGCATCTGCTGCTGTCCGCCCGACAGGCCGCCGGCCACATGGTTGCGCTTTTCCTTCAGCACCGGGAACATGGCGAAGGCGTTTTCCATGTCGCGGCCGACCCGGTCGTCGTTGAACAGGAAGGCGCCGAGGCGCAGGTTCTCCTCCACCGTCAGATTGGTGAAGATCTGCCGGCCCTCGGGCGATTGGGCGAGGCCGGCATCGACGCGCCGTTCGGCGGACAGCCTCGTGATATCCGCGCCGCGGAAGCGGACCGAGCCTGCCGAAACCGGCTGCAGGCCGGAAAGGCAGTGCAGCATGGTGGTCTTGCCCGCGCCGTTGGCGCCGATCACGCTGATGATCTCGCCGGACCTCACTTCCAGGTCGATGCCGTGCAGCACCTCGATGCGGCCGTATTTGCTGCGCAGGCCTTCAACGGAGAGCATGGGCCGCCTCCTTGCCGCCGTGGGCCCCCAGGTAGGCTTCGATCACCTTCGGGTTCCGCGCCACTTCCTGCGGGGCGCCTTCGGCGATCTTCTCGCCGTGGTCCAGCACCACGATGTGGTTGGAGATCTTCATCACCAGCTTCATGTCGTGTTCGACCAGCAGAATGGCGACGCCTTCGCCGGCGATCTGCGCGATCAGCCGGTCGATCTCTTCGGTCTCCACCGCGTTGCAGCCGGCGGCCGGTTCGTCGAGCAGCAGCAGCTTGGGTTCGGCGGCCAGCGCGCGGGCGATTTCCAGCCGCTTCAGCGCGCCGTAGGAGAGGGACGACGCCTCCTGCTCGGCGCCGCGCTCCAGCCGGACACGCGCCAGCAGTTCGCGCGCGACGGCCTCGGTCTCGCGGTTGCGGCGGCGGGACCCTGGCAGGCTCAGCAGGTCGGAGAGCACATGGCCGCGCTCGGCCAGGTGGCGCCCGGCCATGACGTTCTCCAGCGCCGTCATCTGCTGGAAGATCTGCAGGTTCTGGAAGGTTCGCGACAGGCCCCGCGCGGCGAGCTTCTGCGGCGCTTTCGCCGTCACGTCCTCGCCGGCCAGGGTTACCCGCCCGCGGTCGGGGACATAGACGCCGGAGATCATATTGAACAGCGTCGTCTTGCCGGCGCCGTTGGGGCCGATGATGGAGACGATCTCGCCGGGCTTGACCGAGAAGTCGACGCCCTCGACGGCCTTCACGCCACCGAACTCGATGCTCAGGTCCTCGACGGAGAGCAGGGTCATCTTGCCCTCCGGCGCAGCAGCTTCAGCAGGCCGGGCACCAGGCCCTCGCGCATGAAGATCATCACCAGCATCATGATGAGGCCCAGCACGATGTGCTCGAACTGGTGGAAGGACGTCAGGGCCTGGGGCAGCGCCGTGAGGACGCCGGCCCCGACCACCGCGCCGAAGACCATGCCGGCGCCGCCGAGCACGGTCATGGTCACCAGCTCGATGGAGTGCAGGAAGCCGGCCACGTCGGGCGAGATGAACTTGTTCAGGAAGGCGAGCATGGAGCCGGCTAGGGAGGCATAGACGGCCGAGATGACGAAGGCGGTGAGTTTGTAACGGGCGACGTCGACGCCCACGGTGCGCGCCGCGATCTCCGAATCGTGCAGGGAGCGCAGCGCCCGCCCGGTCGGGCTGTCGAAGAGGTTGATCGCCAGCAGCGCGCCGCCCAGCATCACCAAGGCCGAGAACCAGTACCACAGCGTCGCGGTTTTGATCTTGAGGCCGAGGGCGCCGACCAGATCCTTGAGGCCGAGGGCCTGTACCGCCATGCCGTCGGGCCCGCCGGTCAGCTGCGCCTCGTTGCTCAGCACCATGTGCACCAGGATACCGAAGCCCAGGGTGGCGACAGCCAGGTAGTGGCCGCGCAGGCGCAGGATCGGCCGTCCCACCAGCCAGGCGATGAGGCCGGAGAGGAGCGCGCCCAGCACTAGCGAAAGGACCGGCGGCAGTCCCAGGTGGACCGGGCCGAGGGCGCAGGCATAGGCGCCGATGCCGGCGAAGCCCGCATGGCCCAGGCTGATCTGCCCGGCGTAGCCGATCAGCACGACGAGGCCGATCACCGCCAGGCCGTTGATGAAAATCAGCGCGCCGATGCGGTAGTAGAACGAACTGGGAAACAGCAGGGGGGCGAGCGCGATCACCGCGATGAAGATGATCAGCGTCATGTATTTCGGAGAAAACGCCTTCATGGCCTAGACCCTGTCCACGGTGGCGCGCCCGAAGAGGCCCTGCGGCATGGCGAAGAGCACCGCCAGGATGACGATGAAGGCGGCGGCGTCCTTGTAGTCGGAGCTGATGTAGCCGGCGGTCAGCGCCTCGATGAGGCCGACCAGCAGGCCGCCGACCAGGGCGCCGAAAGGATTGCCCATGCCGCCCAGCATGGCGGCGGCGAAGCCCTTGAGCGCCAGGCCGATGCCGACGTCGTAGCTGGTCAGCGTGATCGGCGTCACCAGCACGCCGGCGACGGCGCCGATGGCGGCGGAAAGCGCGAAGCTCAGCATCATGACGAAGTTGGTGTTCACGCCCACCAGCTTGGCCGCCAGCCGGTTATTGGAGGTCGCCAGGATGGACTTGCCGGTCAGGGTGCGGGTGAAGAAAAAGTAGAGGCCGGCGAAGATCGCCAGGGCGCCAATGATGACCCAGAGGCTCTGCGGCAGGATGGTCGCGTCCATGATCACGAAGGGCTCGTCGCCGGAGAAGCTCGGGAAGCGGTGGATCTGCTTGTCGAAGACGATCTGGGCCGTGCCGCGCAGGAAGATCGAGGCCCCGATGGTGATGATGATCAGGGTGACCACAGAGGCGCCGCGCGCGGGCTCGATGGCCAGCTTGTTCAAGGCCATGCCGACGACGGCGGCGATGAGGATCGCCGCCAGCGCGGCCGCCGGCAGGGGGACGCCCGCGTCGAAGAGGAAGACCGTGGACATGCCGCCCAGCATCACGAATTCGCCCTGCGAGAAGTTCACGACTTCCGAGGCGTTGTAGATGATGGTGAAGCCGAGGGCGACCAGGGCATAGACGGCGCCGACGGTCACGCCTGAGAGCAGAAATTGCAGAAGTTCGGACATATGATCCGCCTCGGCCGTGCGGACTTTTCGCCGGCCAGGGAAAGGCGGCGGCGCTCCGGCTTGGGAGCGCCGCCCGGTGGTGTTACTCGACGATGGTCCAGTCGCCGCCCTTGATTTCCAGCATGCGGAAGGCGGTGAGGTCCAGGCCCAGGTGGTCGTCGGCGGTGAAGTTCACGACACCGGCGGTGCCCATGAAGCCCTTGGTCTTCTCGATTTCGTCGCGGATGGCTTCGGGATCGGCCGAACCGGCCCGCTCGATCGCGGCGACGAGGATCTGAAAGGCGTCATAAGCATGGCCGCCGAAGGTCGAAACCGGGTCGCCGGTCGCCTTCTGGTAGGCGTCGCGGTAACCGACGACGACTGGCTTCTGCGAATCACTGTCGGCCAGCTTGTCGGCGACCAGCAAGGCCGAGGCGGGCAGGCGCACGCCCTCGGCGGCCTCGCCGGCCAGCTCGATAAAACTCTTCGAGGCCACGCCGTGCGACTGATAGAGCGGCACGCCGATGTTCAGCTGCTTGAAGTTGCGGGTGACGATGGCCGGGCCCTGGCCGAAGCCGGGGTTGAGCACCGCCTGCAGCCCCTCGGTGTTGCCGATCTTGGTCAGCTGCGGGGTCATGTCCGCGTCTTTCGGGCCGTAGGTCTCGTCGGCGACGATCGAGATGCCGTAGTCGCCGGCAATCTCGCTGCACTGGCCGCGCATCGACTTGCCGAAGCCGCCGGTGCCGGAAATCATGCCGACCTTGGTCACGCCGCGGGCCTTCATGTCCTCGAAGATCTTGGCGCAGGCCATGCGGTCGGTGTGCGGCGTCTTGAAGACCCACTTCTTCACCGGGTCGACGATGACCACGGCGCCGGCCAGCGAGATGAAGGGAATCTCCGCGTCCTCGAAGACCGGGATCATGGCCATGGTCGCGCCGGTGGTCGAACCGCCGATCACCGCGACCACTTCGTCGTCCTCGACCATGCGGGTGGCGAAGGTGCGCGCCTTGTTCGGATCGGCGCCGTCGTCATAGATGACGAGGTCCAGCTTCTCGCCGTTGATGCCGCCCTTGGCGTTCACCTCGTCGACCAGCATCTGCAGCGTCTTGGCTTCCGGATCTCCCAGGAAGGAGGCCGGTCCGGTCTGCGCCAGGGTGCTGCCGATCTTGATGTCGGCCAGGGCCGGCGTTGCCAGCGCCATCGACAGGGCGGCGGTAAGGCTAAAGGTCGCCGAGGCGAGGCGGTTCATTGAGCTCATCGGGTTTCCTCCCATTGACGATATTCAGGACTATTCACAGTTCTTGTTTTCTTATGAACAACTTCGTGCCGCGGCATCGCCAAGATCCGTGGCACGCTATGCCGCCCGGGGGCGGCGTGTCGCGGCGATGCGGAAGCGGTTCGCCACAAAGGCCGCGTCGGTCAGGCAGGCATTGCCCGCCGGGTTGGCGCCGGTGACGTGATAGTCACTGAAGGCGGCGCTTTGGTTGACGAAAATGTTGCCGGTGAGATTGCAGGACAGGCTGACGCCGGCTTTGCTGAAGGCGTCGGCGGCGCAGTCCAGCAGGCGCTCGTCGGTGGCGTAGATCGCCGCGGTGATGGCGCCTTTCTCGGCGGCCGTCGCGGCGGCGTCGGCGACGGCGGCCTCCGCACTGTCGCTGGCGACGACGAAGCTGATCGGTCCGAAGCGCTCCTGCCGGTGCGCGTCGCTCGCGGCGCCGTCGACCTTCAGGATCAGCGGCGTGGCCGTGCGCGCTTCGTTCAGGCCGGCAAGCGGTGTAGAGGGGCGGACGACCTCGCCCAGGGCCGCCGCTTCGGCGACGCGCGCCAGCGTTGCGGGGTTGGCCAGGGCGCCGCAGACGCCCGCCGCGCGCTCGGGATCGGACAGCAGCTTGTCGACCGCGGCGGCGAGACTCTCGGCCACCTCGTCGCAGGACTTGTGGCCCTGGTCGGTCTCGATGCCGTCGCGCGGCACGTAGATGTTCTGCGGCGAGGTGCACATCTGGCCGCTGTAGAGCGACAGCGAGAAGGCGACGTTGGCGCACATGCCGCGGAAGTCGTCGGTCGCGGCGATGACGATGGCGTTGACGCCGGCCTCCTCGGTGAAGACCTGGGCCTTGCGGACGTTCTCGCGCAGCCAGGCCCCGAAGGCGTTGGAGCCGGTGAAGTCGATGATCCCGACCGCCGGGTGCAGGGCCAGTTCCTTGGTCTTCTCGGCGCTGGGCGCGTCGGCGGCCAGCTGCAGGACGTTGGGATCGAAGCTCTGCTCCTGCAGCACCTGGCGCCCGACCGCGACGGTCAGGGCCAGCGGCAGCACGGCCGTGGGGTGCGGCTTGACGATCACCGGGTTGCCGGTGGCGAGGCTGGCGAAGAGGCCCGGATAGCTGTTCCAGGTCGGGAAGGTCGCGCAGCCGATGGTCACGGCGATGCCGCGCGGGATGACCCGGTAGTGCTTCTCCAGGACGATGGGGTCGGCCTTGCCCTGCGGCTTGGTCCAGACGGCCTCGGCCGGGGTGCGCGTCATCTCCTCGTAGGCGTAGGCGAGGGCTTCGAGCCCACGGTCCTGGGCATGGGGACCGCCGGCCTGGAAGGCCATGACGAAGGACTGGCCCGTGGTGTGCTCCACGGCCTTGGCCATCTCGAAGCTCATCCTGTTGAGTCGCACGAGGATTTCCAGGCAGACGCCCAGCCGCGCTTCGACGCCGGCCTGCGCCCAGCCGTCTGCCGCCGCCGTGGCGGCCTCGATCAGCGCGGAGACGCTGGCGTCGGGGTAGGTGATGTCGAGGGTGAGACCGTAGGGGGAGGTTTCGCTGCCTACGCGACCTCCATCCTCAGGATGGCCGGGCAGTTCGAAGGGCTTGCCGAGGCGCGCCTGAAAGGCGGCGGCGCCGTCGGCCTTGGCGGTGTCGCCGTAAATTTTTCCGCTGGGAACTTCCGGGAAGGCCGACCAGTAGGTACGCTCATGCGCAGCCGCGACCGCCTTGGACAGCAGGTCCTTGTGCGTGTCGAACAGACGCGGCATGGGCGGGCTCCCTGGGTCGTTTCATTGCTTCTTGTTGTTATTGCTAATATTGACCGACCGGTCGGTTTATGCAACACTTTTCTGCAAGGAAGCAAAGCGTCAGGCCCCGGTCGCAGAAGGATCCGGAAGCTTGGACGGCAAGGGGAGGAAGCCATCGATGTCGGAGAGCGGACCCGTTCTCGTCGAGACCTCGGCCGGGGTGACCCGGCTGGTGTTGAACCGGCCTGACAAGCTGAACAGCTTCAACGAAGCGCAGCATCGCGCGCTCTATGCGGCGCTCTATGCGGCGGCGGCGGACGATGCGGTGCGCGCGGTGCTGTTGACCGGGGCCGGGCGGGCTTTCTGCGCCGGACAGGATCTCGGCGACCGCGATCCCGGCAAGATGGCGGGCGCGCCCGACCTGGGCGAGACGCTGGAGACTTTCTACAATCCGCTGGTCCGGCTGATCCGTTCGATAGAAAAGCCGGTGGTCTGCGCGGTGAACGGCGTCGCCGCCGGCGCCGGCGCCAACGTCGCGCTGGCCTGCGACATCGTGCTGGCGGCGCAGTCGGCGAAATTCATCCAGGCCTTCTGCAAGATCGGCCTGGTGCCGGATTCGGGCGGCACCTGGAGCCTTGCGCGCCTCATCGGCGAAGCGCGGGCCAAGGGCTTGGCGCTGACCGGCATGCCGCTCACCGCCGAGACCGCGGAACAGTGGGGCCTGATCTGGCGGGCGGTGCCCGACGCGGACCTCATGACCGAAGCCACGGCGCTGGCCGAAAGCTTCGCCGCCGGGCCGACGGTCGGCCTGGGTTTCACCAAGCGGGCGATCCAGGCCGCGGCCACCAACTCCCTGGACCAGCAGCTCGATCTGGAACGTGATCTGCAGCGCGAGGCCGGGCGCACGCCCGACTACGCCGAAGGCGTTTCCGCCTTCCTGGAGAAGCGTCCGGCGGTTTTCACGGGGAAGCGGACATGACCGAGATGATGCAGATGACACCGCAGGCCTTGGCCGAGGCCTGCGCCCGCGAGATGTGGGCCGACGACCGCGCCTCGCAGCGCCTGGGCATGACGCTCGACCACGTCGCGCCGGGCGAGGCGACCCTCAGCATGACGGTGACGGAAGCCATGACCAATGGCCACGGCAGCGGCCACGGAGGCTATATCTTCACCCTGGCCGATTCCGCCTTCGCCTTCGCCTGCAACTCCTACAACCAGCGCACCGTCGCCCAGCACTGCTCGATCACCTACATCGCGCCGGTGACCGAAGGAGACCGCCTGACCGCCGTCGCGCGGGAGAACGTGCGCAGCGGCCGCAGCGGGATCTACGACATCCGTGTCGTCAATCAGGACGGCCAGCACGTCGCGGAGTTCCGCGGCCATTCCCGTACCATCAAAGGAACCCTGTTGCCGGAAAGCGCCTGAGAGCGCGCCGCGAGGAACTGCCCAGGAAAAAAGAAGAATGGAAAATCTTGACCCCCGGCCCGGCGATCTGGAGCCGATTGAAACTGCATCACGGGACGAGATCCAGGCGCTGCAGCTGGAGCGCCTCAAGTGGTCGCTGAATCACGCCTATAAGAACTCGCCCTTCTACCGCCGGCACTTCGATGCCCAGGGCGTGCACCCCGATGACCTGACGTCGCTGGCGGACCTCGCGAAGTTTCCCTTCACGGTGAAGGCCGACCTGCGCGACAACTATCCCTTCGGCATGTTCGCCGTGCCGCAGTCGCAGGTCACGCGTGTGCACGCCTCCTCGGGCACGACCGGCAAGCCGACGGTGGTCGGCTACACGAAGAACGATATCGACACCTGGGCGAGCGTCGTGGCGCGCTCGATCCGGGCTTCGGGCGGCCGTGCGGGCGACATCGTCCACATCGCCTACGGCTACGGACTCTTCACCGGCGGCCTCGGCGCCCACTACGGTGCGGAAAAGCTGGGCTGCACGGTGGTTCCGATCTCCGGCGGCATGACCGAACGCCAGGTGGCCCTGATCCAGGACTTCAAGCCGCGTGTCATCATGGTCACGCCGTCCTACATGCTCTCGATCCTCGACGAGTTCCGCAACCAGGGGATCGACCCGCGCGAAAGCTCGCTGGCCGTCGGCATCTTCGGCGCCGAGCCCTGGACCAACTCCATGCGCCAGGAGATCGAGCAGCAGTTCGACATGCACGCGGTCGACATCTACGGCCTGTCGGAGGTGATCGGCCCCGGCGTCGCCAACGAATGCGTCGAGAGCAAGGACGGCCTGCATCTCTGGGAGGATCACTTCTATCCCGAGGTGATCGACCCGCAGACCGGCGAGGTGCTGCCCGACGGCGAGGAGGGCGAGCTCGTCTTCACCTCGCTGACCAAGGAGGCGCTGCCGATCATCCGCTACCGCACCCGCGACCTGACGCGCCTGCTGCCGGGGACCGCGCGCTCCATGCGGCGCATGGAAAAGATCACCGGGCGGTCCGACGACATGATCATCCTGCGCGGCGTGAACGTCTTCCCCACGCAGATCGAGGAGCAGATCCTGAAGTGCGCCGGCCTGGCGCCCCACTTCCAGATCGAGCTGACGCGCAAGGACCGCATGGACGTGATGACGGTGAAGGCCGAGGCGGCGCCGGGGCATGAATCGAGCGAGGCCCGCGAGGCCGCCGCCAAGGAGCTGGCGCACCACATCAAGAGCATGATCGGCATCAGCACCCGCATCGACGTCGGGGACAGCGGGGCGGTGGAACGCTCGCTCGGCAAGGCGAAGCGGGTCGTTGATAAGCGGTCGAATGACTAGACCAGGCCCCTGATGGCGGCGTTTCGGGGCGGCGTTTGACACCCCGCAGCGTTGCCGTTATTGAGGTCGTCCACCTGAGGAAAGGGCTCACTGAACATCATGGCTCGTACGCGCGCCCTTGACTACGACGACAAACGCAATGCCATCCTGCAGCGTTCGACGACGCTGTTCGCGGAAAAGGGCGTCGACCGGGCCTCGATGTCGGACATCGCGCGCGAGTGCGGTGTGTCCAAGGCTTTGCTCTATCATTACTACGACAGCAAGGACGCCTTGCTGTTCGACGTGATCCTCACGCACCTGACCTATCTGGACGATGCCATCGCACAGGCCGACGATCCGAAGTGCGCACCGGAAGAGCGCCTGCGGGCGCTGGTGCACCGGATCCTGAAGGTCTATGCTGAGTCCGACGACCAGCACAAGGTGCAGCTCGCCGGCGTGCCCGTGCTGCCGCCGGAAATGGCGGAGGAGATCCTGGCGGTGGAGCGCCGTATCGTCGGCCGCTTCGCCGGTGTTCTGTTCGAGATCAATCCGCACCTGAACGACAACAAGCCGCTGCTGAAGCCGGTCACCATGTCGTTCCTCGGGATGCTGAACTGGGTCTACCAGTGGTTCAAGCCGAACGGGCCGATCACCCGCGACGAATACGCGGATCTTGCGACGAGCCTCATCCTCGAAGGCGTAAAGTCGATGCGCTGACGGCCGCTCCAGCCGTCCCGAAACGTCAGCCGTCGCCGAACTTCAGGCGTTCCATGAACAGCGGATCGTACTCCGGCGCCTTGATGCGCGGGCGGTCGGGCTCGGCTTCGCTCAGCGGCTCGGCGGGGCGCAGCTTGTCACGCGCCTCGGCCGCGAGCTGCCGGTAGACGTCGGTGCCCTGGCTCTTCCACTGGATTTCCTTCTCGCTCAACTCGCGGATCACCCGCGCCGGCGCGCCGACGGCCAGGCTGTTGTCGGGGATCGTCTCGTTGGCCTTCACGAAGGCGAGCGCGGCGACGATGCTGCTCTCCCCGATGGTGGCGTTGTCCATCACCACGGCGTTCATGCCGACCATGGCGTTGCGCTTGATGCGGCAGCCGTGCAGCACCGCGCCATGGCCGATATGGCCGCGCTCCTCGATCACGGTTTCCAGGTTGGGAAAGGCGTGAACGACGCAGGTCTCCTGCAGGTTGGAGCCGGGCTCCATGACGATGCGACCGAAGTCGCCGCGCAGGCAGGCCGCGGGCCCGACGTAGCAGCCGGCGCCGATGATGACGTCGCCGATCACCACCGCCGCGGGGTGCACGAAGGCGGCGGGGTCGATCACCGGCACGATGCCGTCGTAGGCATAGACTTGGGCGGCATAGACCTGGGCCATGGCTTCCTCCTGGATCAGAACCTTCTGCCTATCACGGCCAGGTCTTGGCGACCAGGGTCAGGACGTCGTACTGGGCGACCACCGCACCGTCCTGGTTCGTGATCGTCGAGTCCCAGCGCACCTCGCCGTAGTCGCCGCCCTCGCGCGGGCTGATTTCCTTGCAGGTCAGGGCCACCTGCAGACTGTCCCCGGGGTAGACCGGCGCCATGAAGCGCAGGTTGTCGACGCCGTAGTTCGCCAGCACCGGCCCCGGGTCCGGCTGCACGAAGAGGCCGGCCGCCGCCGAGACGATGAAGTAGCCGTGCGCGACACGTCCCTCGAAGAAGGGGTTTGCCTTGGCCGCTTCCTCGTCCATATGGGCATAGAAGGTGTCGCCGGTGAACTGTGCGAAGTGCTCGATGTCTTCCAGGGTCACGGTGCGTGTGCCGGTGACCAGCTGGTCGCCGATCTCCAGTTCCGCCAGCGACTTGCGGAAGGGGTGCACCCCGTCGTCGCGGGTCTCCGCGCCCTTGATCCAGCGCCCGGCGGCCCGGGTCAGCATCTGAGGCGAGCCCTGCAGGGCGCTGCGCTGCAGGAAGTGCTTCACGCCGCGCACCGAGCCCATCTCCTCGCCGCCGCCGGCGCGGCCCGGCCCGCCGTGAATGAGCTGCGGCAGGGGCGAGCCGTGGCCGGTCGAGGCCTTGGCGGACTCGCGGTTGTTGACGAGGATGCGGCCGTGCCAGGGGGCCAGCGCCGCGACCGCCTCGCGGCAGAAATCGCCGTCGTGGGTAAAGATCGAGGCGCAGAGGCTGCCTTTGCCGCGCCGCGCCATCTCGGCGGCGTCGTCCAGCGTATCGTAAGGCAAGACCGTCGCCACCGGACCGAAGGCCTCGACGTTATGCACGGCTTCAGCGCCCTGGGGCTTGTCGCAGTAGAGCAGCACAGGATTGAGGAAGGCGCCCGCCTCGGCATCGCCGCAGGCGAGGGTCACCTTGTCCGGGTCGCCGTAGACGACTTCGGCCTCGGCGCTCAGCTCGGCGATGCGCGCGCGCACCTCCTCGCGCTGGGCGAGGCTGGCCAGCGGGCCCATGCGGACGTTCTCGTCCCGCGGGTCGCCGAGGCTGGTCTTGTCGAGGCGTTGCTTCAGGGCCTCGATCAGCGGCTCGGTCATCGCGCGCGGCGCCAGGACGCGGCGGATCGCCGTGCACTTCTGGCCCGCCTTCGCGGTCATCTCGCGCGCCACCTCCTTCACGAAGAGGTCGAACTCGGGCGTGCCGGGGCCGGCGTCGCGGCCCAGCAGGGAACAGTTCAGCGAGTCCGCCTCCATGGTGAAGCGCACCGATTCTTCGACGATGCGCGGATGGACCTTCAGCTTGCGCCCCGTGCCGGCCGAGCCGGTGAAGGTCACCACGTCCTGGCAGGTGACATGGTCCAGCAGATCGCCGACCGAGCCGCAGATGAGCTGCAGCGCGCCCTCCGGCAGGATCCCGGACTCGATGATCCGGCGCACCATCAGTTCGGTCAGGTAGGCGGTCTGGCTGGCCGGCTTCACCACCGCCGGCATTCCCGCCAGCAGGGTCGTCGCCAGCTTTTCCAGCATGCCCCAGCAGGGGAAGTTGAAGGCGTTGATGTGCACCGCCGCGCCTTCCAGCGGGGTCAGCACGTGCTGGCCGACGAAGCTGCCGTCCTTCGACAGGGGGATCGGCTCGCCCTCGACCAGCAGGCGCGCGTTGGGCAGTTCGCGCCGGCCGCTGGAGGCGTAGGCAAAGAGTGTGCCGATGCCGCCTTCGATGTCGATCCAGCCGTCGGTGCGCGTCGCGCCGGTGGCGGTAGAGAGAGCGTAGAACTCCTCCTTCTGCGCCATGAGGTGTTTGGCCAGCTCCTTCAGCATGAGGGCGCGCTGGTGGAAGGTCATCTGGCGCAGCGCCGGGTTGCCGACCCGCCGGGCGTGGTCCAGCAGCGCGGCGAAATCGAGACCGCTGGAGTCGATCCGCGCCACCGGGGCGCCGGTGGCGGCGTCGGCCAGGAGCGCGCCTTCTCCGGCGCCGCGCGCCCACTGGCCGCAGGCGTAGCTTTCGAGTTGGCGGGGGTCGGTGTTCGCTGCAGTCATCTTGGCCTGTTTCTTTTTGAAGGTATCGGGGATCAGGCGGCGGGCGCCTTGAGGCCGAAGCCGGCGAGCATGTCAGCCGTCTCGCGGCGCCAGCGGTCGGCCAGGTCTTCGTTGGGCGTGTGGCGCAGGCCGAAGCGGCGCTGCGCGTCGAAGCGCGCCGATCCGGCGGTGCCGAAGCTCGCGGCGACGCGCGGGTGCCAGTAGTCGACGCAGGACTGCGCCCGCCTGCGCTCCGCCGGGTCCTCGACGATCCGGCGCAGGCCGGCCAGGCCGCTCTCGGCGTGGCGGGTCTCGCCCGCCAGGACGGCGCGGAGGGTGTCGCCCAACGGCTGGTAGGAGATCTGGGCGAATTCCTCCAGCTGGATCATCGTGGCGCGGCCCATGAGAACATTCATGACCACCGCGTCGGTCCAGCCTTCGATGGGGTAGTGGAACACGTTGAGGCGCATGTCGCCGCCGCTGCGCGCGGCGCCGATGTCCGCCGTGCGTTCGAGGCGCGCGGCCCAGGGATGATGGTTGGCATAGCGCGAGGTATCGGCGCCGAAGTCGCCCATGAGGCGCAGGACCCGGTCGGCGTGCTCCAGCTTCTCCGCGACAATGCGCGCGGCGGCGATCCGCTGCTTGATGCCGGGGCCGTCGTTGATGCAGTTGGCGAAGCCGGCGGCGCCGGCCATCTCCGAATCCACGAAGGTCGCCATCAGGCGCATCAGCTCCCCGCGGTAGCGCGGGGAGGCGTTCTCCGGCGAGGAAAGCTTGCCGCCTTGGGCGAGGTAGTCGGCGAGCTGCACGTCTTCGGTCATGGAGACCTCCTCTCGGTCGCAGGCCTATTGGTCGTAGTCGACGACGACCTTGTCGGTCAGCGGCGTGCTCTGGCAGGTCAGGACGTAGCCCTGGCGAACCTCGTAGTCCTCCAGGGCGTAGTTGGCCTCCATCTCCACCTCGCCCTCCACGATCTTGGCGCGGCAGGTGGAGCAGACCCCGGCCTTGCAGGCGTAGGGCGCGTCGAGGTCGGCGGCGATGGCCGCCTCCAGGATGGACTGGCCTTCCTTGGGCATCTGCACGGCGCGAGTGATGCCGTCCAGCGTGATGGTCGCCTGGCAGGTGTCGGCCGTCGTCTCCTGCGCCCCCTGGCTCTGGCGGCGCCGGGCGCGGCCGGGCTGGCCGCTGGCGAAGAGTTCGAACTTGATCTGCGCGTCGGCCATGCCGTGCGCCCGCAGCGCGTCGGCGACGGCGAGCATCATCGGCTCGGGACCGCAGATGAAGGCCTGGTCGGCGTCCTCGACCCGGATCCAGTTGGCGAAGAGGGCTTCGCACTTTTCCTTGTCGACGCGGCCGGCGAAAAGATCGATGTCCTGCGCCTCGCTCTCCAGGATATGGACCACGGTGAAACGGCCGAGGTAGGTGTTCTTCAGGTCCTCCAGCTCCTCGCGGAACATGATCGCGTTGGCCGAGCGGTTGCCGTAGACCAGGGTGAAATCGGAGCGGGGCTCCTGCGCCAGGACCGTCTTGATGATGCTGAGCAGGGGCGTGATGCCGCTGCCGCCGGCGAAGCCGAGGTAGCTTTTCGGGCGTTCCGGTTCGATGGGGCTGTGGAAGTTTCCCATGGGCGGCATGGCTTCCAGCACGGCCCCGGCCTTCAACTCCTCATTCGCCCAGTTCGAGAAACAGCCGCCGTCGACCTTCTTGATGCCGACCCGCAAGCGGTCTTCGCCGCGCGCGACGCAGATCGAGTAGGAACGGCGCAGCTCCTCGCCGTCGAAGTCGCGGCGGAAGGTCAGGTACTGGCCCTGGATGAAGTCGAAGGCGTCCTTGTCCTCGGGGCGTGGCGTCAAGGTCACCACGACCGCGTCGCGTGTTTCACGCTGGACCTCCACGACGTTCAATGGATAGAAGCGTGCCATTCCGGCCCTCACAGTCTCAGCTGTTTTCGTTCAGATACATTTGAAGTAGTCGAAGGGTTCCAGGCAGTCGTCGCAGCGGTAGTTCGCCTTGCAGGGCGTCGATCCGAACTGGCTGACAAGACTGGTGTTCTCGGACCCGCAGCGCGGGCAGGGCACGGCCGAGGCGCCTGCCCGCGGCGGGGAGATGCCGAAGTCGCGCAGTTTCTCGCGCCCCGCTTCGCTGATCCAGTCGGTGGTCCAGGCGGGCGACAGCTGGCGTTTCAGCTCCAGCTTTTCGATGCCGTGGCCGCGCAGCGCCGTTTCGATATCCAGGTTGATCATGCTGGTGGCCGGGCAGCCGGAATAGGTCGGCGTCACGGTGACGACCAGGCGGTCGTCCTGCCAGGCGACGTCGCGGACGATGCCGAGATCGACCAGGGAGATCACCGGGATCTCCGGGTCAGGCACCTGGTTCAGCCAGTCCCAGACCTGTTCGACCGTTGGCCGTGCCGCTGTCGCGCTCATGGTTCCGCGTTACCACTTGGCGCCGGGATAGGCGCGCTGCAGGAACTGCATCTCGGCCAGCAGGTAGCCCAGATGCTCGGTGTGGATGCCGCGCTTGCTGCCCTGGTGCATGTAGCCTGCTTCGGGCTGGGTGAGCGTGGCCCGGCGCAGGGCTTCGCCCACATGGGCTTCCCACTGGGCGTGAATCGCCTCCGGGTCCGGGGCGATCCCCGCCGCGCGGGCCTCCGCATCGACGTCGTCGGCCATGAACATCTCGCCGGTATAGGGCCAGAGGTCGTCGACGGCCGCCTGCATCCTGGCGTGGCTTTCGTCGCTGCCGTCGCCCAGGCTGACGACCAGGTCGGTGCTGCGGGTCAGGTGGTAGGCGGCTTCCTTCACGGCCTTCTCGGCGATCTCGGCGAAACGCTTGTCGCCGGCCTCGGCCAGCGCCGTCAGCGTCAGGTGGTGCCAGCTGTCGAAGAAGAACTGCCGCACCAGGGTGTGGGCGAAGTCGCCGTTCGGCTGCTCGACCAGCAGCAGGTTGCGGAAGGCGCCGGCGTCCCGCAGGTAGGCCAGGTCGTCGGCGCTGCGGCCCTTGCCTTCGATCTCCCCGGCCAGGCCGAGCCACAACTGGGTCTGCCCCACCAGGTCCAGCGCCACGTTGGCCATGGCGATGTCTTCCTCCAGCACCGGCGCGTGGCCGACCCATTCGGAGATGCGCTGGCTCAGGACGAGGCAGCTGTCGCCGAGCCGCAGGGCAAACTCGAAGAGGGCGTCGTTCTTGCTCACATGGCCCCCGCTTCGTCGGGAATGTCGAAGAAGGTCGGGTGGCGGTAGACCTTGCTGTTGGAGGGTTCGAACAGCGGGCCCTTGTCGCCCGGCGCGCTGGCGGTGATGTCCTCGGCCTTGACGACCCAGATGCTCACGCCTTCGTTGCGGCGGGTGTAGACGTCGCGCGCGCTCATGACGGCCTTTTCGGCGTCGGGCGCGTGAAGGCTGCCGACGTGACGGTGCGACACGCCGTGCTGGCCGCGGATGAAGACTTCCCAAAGGGGCCATTCGTTCATGGTCTTGCTCCTGATCCTGCTGGCGGTCGGGCGCGCCTATTCGGCCGCCGCGCGCCGCTCCGCCTGTTTCTTCGCATGGGCCATCAGGCCGTCGCGGTACCACTGGCCGTCTTCCCAGGCCGTGACCCGGTCGGACAGACGCTGCTTGTTGCAGGGGCCGTCGCCGGCGATCACGCGGTAGAACTCCTCCCAGTCGATCTCGCCGAAATCGTAGCCGCCCTTTTCCTCGTTCCACTTCAGGTCGGGGTCGGGGATGGTCAAGCCCAGGTACTCGGCCTGGGGCACGGTCTGGTCGACGAATTTCTGGCGCAGCTCGTCATTGGAGTTGATCTTGATTTTCCAGGCCATGGACTGGGCGGAGTGCACGGAGTTGGCGTCCGAGGGGCCGAACATCATCAGCGACGGCCACCACCAGCGGTTCATCGCATCCTGGGCCATGTCCTTCTGCTCGGGCGTGCCCTCGCGGCACATCTTGACCAGCGCGTCGTAGCCCTGGCGCTGGTGGAAGCTCTCCTCCTTGCAGATGCGGATCATCGCCCGGCTGTAGGGGCCGTAGGAACAGCGCTGCAGCGGCACCTGGTTCATGATGGCGGCGCCGTCGACCAGCCAGCCGATGGTGCCGATATCGGCCCAGTTCAGGGTCGGGTAATTGAAGATCGAGGAGTACTTCGCCTTGCCGCTGTGCAACTGCGCCAGCAGCTGGTCGCGGCTGACGCCCAGCGTCTCGGCGGCGCAGTAGAGATAGAGGCCGTGGCCGGCCTCGTCCTGCACCTTGGCCAGCAGGATCGCCTTGCGCTCCAGAGTCGGCGCGCGGGTGATCCAGTTGGCCTCCGGCAGCTGGCCCACGATTTCCGAGTGGGCGTGCTGGGAGATCTGGCGGACCAGCGTCTTGCGGTAGCCCTCGGGCATCCAGTCCTTGGGCTCGATCTTGATGTCCGCGTCGACGCGCTGCTGGAAGGCGCGCTCCTGCTCGTCCATTTCCTCGGCCGACTTCACCTTGTCGGCGCTGGTTTTCACCATCTGGGCGTACATATCACCCTCCTAAGTCTCGGGCCCAAGTCTCGTTTTGCCGGAGAAACTCCGGCGGAAGTCACACTCTCTCAAGAACCACGGCAATTCCCTGGCCGACGCCGATGCACATGGTGCAGAGCGCAGTGCGCCCGCCGCTGCGGTGCAGCTGGTGGGCCGCGGTGATCACCAAACGCGCGCCGCTCATCCCCAGGGGATGGCCGATCGCGATGGCCCCGCCGTTGGGATTCACGTGGGGCGCGTCGTCCGGGATGCCAAGGCCGCGCAGGACAGCTAACCCCTGGGCGGCAAAGGCTTCATTGAGTTCGATCAAGTCGATCTGATCCAGCGAAAGGCCGGTCTTTTCCAGCACCTTGCGGACCGCCGGGACGGGGCCGACCCCCATGACGCGGGGCGCGACGCCGGCGGCGGCCATGGCGCGGACCCGCACCATCGGCGTCAGGCCGTGGCGCGCCGCGGCCGCTTCCGAGGCCAGGACCAGGGCGGCGGCGCCGTCGTTGACGCCGGAGGCGTTGCCGGCCGTCACCGAAAGGTCGGGACCGTTGATGCCTTTCAGGCCCGCCAGCTTCTCCGCCGTGGTGCCGGGGCGGGGGTGCTCGTCGGTCTCGACGACTTTGGCCTCCCCCTTGCGCTGGGGAATGGTGACGGGAACGATCTCGTCGGCGAAGACGCCGGCCTCCTGCGCCGCCGCCCAGCGCGCCTGGCTGCGCGCGGCGAAGGCGTCCTGATCTTCGCGGCTGACGCCATAGTCCGCGGCGACGTTGTCGGCCGTCTCGGGCATGGAATCGGTGCCGAAGCCGGCTTTCATCTTCGGGTTCACGAAGCGCCAGCCGATGGTGGTGTCGTAGACGGCAGTGGCGCGGCTGAAGGCGGTTTCCGCCTTGGGCATGACGAAGGGCGCGCGCGACATGCTTTCGACGCCGCCGGCGATCGCCAGGTCCAGCTCGCCGGCCTTGATGCCGCGCGCCGCCGTGCCGACCGCGTCCATGCCGGAGCCGCAGAGGCGGTTGATGGTGGTGCCGGGCACCTCGATCGGCAGGCCGGCCAGCAGCGCGGCCATGCGCGCGACGTTGCGGTTGTCCTCGCCCGCCTGGTTGGCGCAGCCGTAGATCAGGTCGTCCACCGCCGCCCAGTCGACACCCGGATTGCGCGCGACCAGCGCCTGCAGCGGCACGGCCGCCAGGTCGTCGGTCCGCACGTCGGAAAGGGCGCCGCCATAGCGCCCGATCGCTGTGCGCACCCCATCGCAGATGAAGGCTTCGGGCATCCGTTTCCTCGTTTTTGGGCCGGTTTCCGGCCACTTGGGCGGTGGTTCGCCGTTTATTGCTATTTATTCACCGACCGTACGGTCAATTTATACATCGGATCGCTTGGGCAAGGCAACGGGCAAAATTGCGCGAAGGAGGTTTGCTTCAGTCCGAGAGCCGCTCAGGCGCTGCGTTTCTCGCGGCCATGATAGCGGAGGGCCGGGGCCAGGGCCTCGGCCAGGCTCTCAGGGCTTGCCGCCGGCGAACCCCGCCAGTTCGCGGCGAGGATCCCGGCCATATGGGCCGCGGCGGCGCTGGCGCCGCCCACCTCGGGGTGGCCGCGCGCCAGCGGGCAGGCGCCGAAGGCGGCCTGGGGCAGGTCGAGACGCGACAGCTCGCCGGGGGCGCAGCGGGCGTCGCCCTGCACCGAGACGACGCCGTCGAGCGCCGCCGGGTAGACCGGCTGCCCGCGGGCCGGGGCCGAAGCGACGATCAGGCTGCCGCCGCGCTGCAGGGCCTTGGTCTTCACGGCGAGTTCCGTTGACGCCCGCGCCAGGCCGAAGGCGCAGAGCACGATCTCCGGCGGGTTCCCAAGCAGCCAGTCGAGCGCGGCGCCTATGGCTTTGACCGATGTCGCCAAGCGGCCGGGGAAGACCACCGCATTGATCAATTGAAGGTCACTATCCTGGGGCCGCAGGGTGGCGGCCAGGGCTTCGGCGTGCCGCCCGGCGGCCTCCCCGCCGTCGGCCTCGCAGAACCACGCCTGCGCGGCGAGGCCGGGCGCGGTGTCGGCGAGGGCGCCGTCGATCAGGGCGACCCGAATCACAGCGGGGCCTCCCGGCTTGCTCTGCCCTGGGCCGGGAAGCGCGTCAGATCGAGCGCCGCGTCGAAGGCGCCGTAGCGCTCCGCTTCGCCGTGGGTCACGATGATCCGGGTGCGCCCGGCAAAGCGTTTGTCGATGGCCGCGACGATCCGGCTGATGCGCTCGGCATCGACTTCCGACAGGCTTTCGTCGAGGACCAGCACCTTGAAGGGCTGCAGCAGCGCGCGGGCGAGGCACAGCCGTTGGCGCTCGCCGCCGGACAGGTTGAGGCCGCCTTCGCCGAGACGGCTCTGCAGACCCTCCGGGCCGAGGCGGCCGTCCAGTTCGACCAGCCGCAGCACGCTGTGCATTTCCGCGTCGCCCGCCGCCGGGTTAGCAAGACGGAGGTTGTCGGCGACCGTGCCGGCGAAGACGTGGCCCTTCTGCGGCACGACCGCGATGGCGGCCCGCAGGTCCGCGAGCCGCAGGGCGCGCAGGTCGATGCCGTCCAGCAGGATCGCCCCCGCCTCCGGATCGAAGTGGCGCTGCAGCAGTGCGATGAGCGACGACTTGCCGATACCGGAGGGTCCGGTCAGGCGCAGCTTGCTGCCCGCCGGGATGACGGCCTCGAGGTTCTCGAACAGGCGCTGGCCGGCGGTCTGGCCGAAACTCACCCCGGCGAGGGTGATGGCGCCGCCGCCGCCGGAAGACAGGTCGAGCGGGCGGTCGCTTTCCACGACATCGGCCTGGGCGCTCATGATCTCGTCGAGCCGGTCGAGCGCCGCCTTCATGCGCGCTTGGCCGTGCCACAGCGAGATCAGCGACTGCATCGGGCCGATGAGGAAGCCGAGATAGGCGATGAAGGCGATGAGGGAGCCGAGCGGCATGCGCCCGTCGATGACGGCGAGGCCGCCGACCAGGAAGACGGCGCCGCGCAGGATCGCAGTCAGCACCATCGGCACGGCGCGGGTCGCCTCCGACCACATCTGCGCGGACAGCAGCGCGGCCACCAGGCCCTGCTGCTTGTGGTCGATGTCGTCGGCCGCCGCCTTGCCGGCGTTGAGGGCCTGCAGCGCGCCCAGGCCGGTGACGGTCTCGGCCAGCCCGGCGGCGAGGCGGCCGCGGGCGGCGCGCACGTCGCGCGCCTTGGCGTGGGTGACGGGCCGTGCCTTGGCGAAGAAAAGCAGCTCGAAAGGGGCCAGGACCAGGGCCATGGCCGCCAGCAGCGGGTCGAGCACGAAGAGCATGACCGTGCCGCCGGCCAGGCGGAGCAGGCTGCCGCCGCCGGTGACCAGCGCGGCGAAGGCGAATTGCTGCACCTCGCCGGCATCGCCGTCGAGACGGCTCATGATCTCGCCGATCTTCTGGCGCGCCTGCCAGCGCGGCGACTGCACCAGGATGCGGGCCACCGCCGCGCGGCGCAGGTCGGCCAGCAGCCGGGCGGAAAAACGCAGGTGGAGGAGGGAGTTCACCGCGCCCAGCGCCAGGGCGCCGAGGCCGACGGCGAAAAGCAGCAGGACGTAGGTGATCAGCGCGCCCTTGTCGCCGGCCATAAGGCCCTGGTCGATCACCAGCTTGGTCAGCCAGGGCGGCACCAGGGCGGCGCCGGCCGCCAGCAGGGAGAGGGCGAAGAGCGCCAGCAGCGGCCGGCGGTAGGGCGTGAGCAGCGGCGCCAGCCAGCCGGCCTCGCGGGCGCCGAAAAGACGGGCGAGCAGCAGATGCCGGCCAGCCGCCACGGCGGGCGCAGGCCCACCGTGAAGGCGCGCCGGCTGTCCGGACACTTCGGTCATCCGCTGTGTCGCCCAGTCATCGGCAGGCCTCAACTCCCCTGCTGGATGACGTGCATCGTGCTGGCGGCCATGTCACCGCCGGAGGGCAGGCGGATCTCGCCGATGCGCTCCAGGGTGTCGGCATCGTAGACGCCGATGTCGTCGTTGGTGCCGCCGACATACAGCTCCTTGCCGTCCGAGGAGATGTTGATGCAGTAGTAGGTGTGCGGCAGGTCGACCCGCTTCACCAGCTCCTTCTTCTCCAGGTCGTGCTTGGAAAGTTGGGTATAGACGCCGTACAGCTTCGACTTGTCGTTCGGGTCGCGCACGGCGGAGAACATGATTACCTCGAAGGAGGCGAAGTCCTCGATCTTCGACTCACCGGTCGTCAGGTCGACGGTCTCGTAGCCCCAGACGAAGTCGGCCAACTCGCTCTGGGTCGCGTCGGTGAAGACCGCCGCCGAATAGAGCAGCAGGAACTCGTCGGCCTGGGTGCCGATCGGCCAGAAGGCCAGCACGTCCGGGCCGGAGTAGGTCGGCCGGTCCCAGGACTTGTTGGCGATCTTCACCGACGTTTCCCCGGTCTTCGGGTCGATCGCGAAGACGTCGTGCCCGCCGGCATAGACCATGCCGTTGCGGTCGGCGGCCATGACGGTCATGCGCCGCGGTGCGGGAAAGACGCGGGCCGGGTCGGCTTCCAGGCCGGCGGCGGTGTCGTAGACCGCGAACTCCGGCTCCATCACCTCATAGCGGTCGGCAAGGATGCGCACCGGGTTGCGCACCGTATAGACCTCGGTGCCGTCCTTGGAGACGGCGAGGGAGGCGATGGTCTTGCGGCGGATGTTGCCTTCGGACTGCAGCGCCGAAAAGACCGTCTTGCAGGTGGCCAGCTCGATGCCGAAGACGTCCTCCCAGCGGTTGCCCAGGATGTAGGCGATGGCGTTGTCCGGCGACATGGCGATCACGCCGGGGATGACGTTGAAGTCCAGCTTGCACTCCGACGACACGGCGCGGTTGGCCGCGTCGATGACGTAGAGCGCGTTGGGCTTGGCGAGGGCGACGAGGTAGTCCTTGGCCAGCGCCGGCAGGGCGGTGAGGCCCACGCAGAGGGCCGCCGAGGCCGCGATCAGATTTCGCATCGGGTATCTCCGAAGTTGTTGCGGGCGCGCCGCTCAGGTTTCGCTGTCGGACGGGAAGACCGTGCCGAGAGAGCGCCAGTCCTTGGCCGCGTTGTCGGCATCCTCGTTCCAGTCCTTGTAGGAGTTGATGGTGTCGGGCACCTGGGCCGGCCACCAGCAGGGGTCCGAGCAGCCGTAGAGATCGGCCTCCATCGGCTGGCAGAGCGCGGCGACGCCGCCGAAGGGATCGACCTCCCAGCCCGGGTCGAGCGTCGAGGCGCAGCCCGCGACGATGGTCTGCATGGCGCGGACCTCGTCCATCTCGTCGGTTTCGACCGCTTTCACGACGCGGTCGGCTTTCTGGTTCAGGGGCTTCAAGTGTTTCATTTGCCGTATGCCCTCCGCGGCATGATGTGATCGGTGAAGAATGCCGGCGCGCCTTCGATCAGCTCGCCGTAGACGCCAATGCCGAAGTCGACCCAGTCACGCATGAGATCGCAGTAGTGGTAGGTCGGCTTCATGGGGTCGGCGAAGTGGGCGTAGCTCTCGTGGTAGCAGCCGCCGGCGCAGATGTTGCGGATGCGGCAGGTCGAGCAACCCTTGTCGGTGCGGTCCGCCCGGTCCTCGATGAAGCGGGCGAGCTTCTGCTTTTCGATGCCGCCCTCCACCGTGCCGTAGGTCTCCATGTCGGAGCCCGTGAAGCGGTGGCAGAGGTTGAGGCCGCCTTCGTGGTCGACCGCCAGCATGCCCAACCCCGCGCCGCAGGGCAGCGCCTTCGAACGGCCCTCGTAGAGGTCGGTCATCAGCTGGTGCATATTGGAAAAGCCGATGTTGCGGCCCTTCAGCGCTTCGTCCCGGTAGTGCCGCCCCAGCCGCTTCATCTCCTCGAAGACGCCGGCCAGCTCGTCGCCGTTCAGATTGAAGGCGGTCATCGGCCCCGACGTGACCGGCGAGAAGCCGACCTCGTGGAAGCCGATGTCGTTCTTCAGGTGGTCCCAGATCTCGGTAACCGCCGTGACGCCCGCGGTCAGCGTCACCCGGCCGCCCACGGGCCGCGAGGTGTAACGTTCCAGCAGCATCCTGGTCTTGCCGGCGACCACGTCGTAGGTGCCTTTGCCGCCCACGGTCTTGCGGTTCATGTCGTGCAGGGCCTTGGGGCCGTCCATCGACACGGTGAGGCCGAAGCGATGGGCGTTCAGCCAATCGACGTTCTCCTCGGTCAGCAGGGTGGCGTTGGTGGTCAGCGTGAAGTCGACCCGCTTGCCGAGGGAACCGAAGCGGTCCTCGGCATAGTCGACGACATCGCGGATCAGCCCGAGATTGCTCAAGGGCTCCCCGCCGAAGAAGACGACGTTGTAGCTGTCCCGGTCCGGGCTTTCGGCCAGCAGCAGCTCGATGGAGCGTTTTGCCGTCTCGAAGCCCATGCGCCGCCCCTTCGACGGCGTGTCCAGGTCCTCCTTGTAGCAGTAGGTGCAGGACAGATTGCAGCCGGTGTTGACGTTCAGGACGATCGTCGTCAGCGGAAAGTTCTGGATGTGGATCGGCGGCCGCTCCGGCTTCGCCGGCCGGCCGTCGGTGACGATGTCGAGGTCGAGCAGCGAGCGGATGCGCTGGGTGACCACCTCGGGATCGACCCGGCCCTCGAAGCGCGCGCGCACGTCCGCCTCGCTGACGGACTGCCGGTCCGCGAAGAGGTCCAGCACGTCATCGTCCAGCCGGTCGATCTCGAACAGCGAGGTGGTCGGCACGTGGAACAGCAGGTGTCTGCCGTCGACTTCCACCCGATGCGCGTTCTGCGGTTGGTACAAAAGATGTCCCATAAATTTTCTCCTGCCTCAGCGGATCGGGGGATCGTTCCAGCGCTGCACCGTGACGATGAGCTGTCCTTCGCCGGACGCCGCGCCGCTGGTTGCCTGCACTTTCAGATTGCCTGCGTTGTTGGTGGAGAAGGGACGCTCCGGGTTCGGTCCGGCAGAGGCCGGCGTGAAGATGCCGAGCGCCGGGTCGATGGTGCCGGCGTATTCGGTATCCTTCATCTCCGCCGCCACCTCGTCGAAGGGCGCGACCGACCAAGTGGCCGGCAGCGCGCCGATGCGCACGTCGTCGTCGGTGCCCGGCTGGCCGTCGGCGCCATTCCAGTAGCCGATGGCCTCGAAGCGCGCCGGCACCTCGCCGGTCAATCCGCCGCCGCCGCCGACACGGGCGATGGCATAGGACGGCTCGACCTTCAGGCTGTCGATCTGGCTGTAGACGGCAAGGGCATCCGCGGCGTTGGCGCCGCCGCCGGAAACCGAGACCATGCCGTTCGCGCCGGCCGCCGGGTTGACCTGCAGCGCGACGCCGTAGCCGTTGGCCGTGCCGCCGGAGGCCGCGAGACCGCCGGAGAGGCTGGCGCTGGAGAGGCCCGTGCCGACCACCTGCACGGTGGCGCTGCCGCCGGCCGGCAGCGTCGAGGGCACCACGCCGAGGATCGTCGCCGCGCCGCCGGCCCTGGCCGCCTTCACGGGGCCGCCCAGGCTGTCTTCCGCATGGA
>JBLWUP010000017.1:0-113839 GCA_048268885.1 Kiloniellaceae bacterium
AAGCCGTAGATGAGGTCGCTGTCGGCTCCGCCGTAGACCGTGTCGTCGCCGTCGCCGGCCTCGATGGTGTCGTCGCCGCTGTCGCCGTAGATGGTGTCGTTGGCGCCGCTGCCCAGGCCGTCGTCATCGGCGATGATCAGGTCATTGCCTGTGCCGCCGTAGATGAGGTCATTGCCGCTCTGGGTGCTGCCGCCGTCGTCGCCGTAGATCGTGTCGTCGCCGGTCCCGCCGTAGAGCGTGTCGTCGCCGTCGGGGGCGGTGTTCAGCGTGTCGCCGTAGAGCAGGTCGTTGCCGCCTTCGCCGTAGATGGTGTCCTGGCCCAGGCTGCCGTAGATGGTGTCGTTGCCGTTGCCCAGGCCGTCGCCGTCGTCGCCGTAGAGCAGGTCCATCCCGGCAAAGCCGTAGATGAGGTCGCTGTCGGCTCCGCCGTAGACCGTGTCGTCGCCGTCGCCGGCCTCGATGGTGTCGTCGCCCGCCCCGCCGAAGACCGTATCACTGGCGCCGCTGCCCAGGCCGTCGTCGTCGGCGATGATCAGGTCGTTGCCTGTGCCGCCGTAGATGAGGTCGCTGCCGCTCTGGGTGCTGCCGCCGTCGTCGCCGTAGATCGTATCGTCGCCGGCCCCGCCGTAGAGCGTGTCGTCGCCGTCGGGCGCGGTGTTCAGCGTGTCGCCGTAGAGCAGGTCGTCGCCGCCTTCGCCGTAGATGGTGTCCTCGTCCAGGCTGCCGTAGATGGTGTCGTTGCCGTTGCCCAGGCCGTCGCCGTCGTCGCCGTAGAGCAGATCCAGCCCGGCAAAGCCGTAGATGAGGTCGCTGTCGGCGCCGCCGTAGACCGTGTCGTCGCCGTCGCCGGCCTCGATGGTGTCGTCGCCGCTGTCGCCGTAGACGGTATCGTTGGCGCCGCTGCCCAGGCCGTCGTCGTCGGCGATGATCAGGTCGTTACCTTCACCGCCGTAGATGAGGTCGCTGCCGCTCTGGGTGCTGCCGCCGTCGTCGCCGTAGATCGTATCGTCGCCGGTCCCGCCGTAAAGCGTGTCGTCGCCGTCAGGGTCGAAGGCCAGTTCGTCGCCATAGACCAGGTCGTCACCGCCTTCGCCGTAGACGCGGTCGTTGTCGAGGCCGCCGTAGAGAGTGTCCGCGGCACCCAGGCCGTCGCCGTCGTCGCCGTACAGCAGGTCGGCGCCGGCGTTGCCGAAGACCTGGTCGCTGTCGGCGCCGCCATAGACCGAATCGTCGCCCTCGTTGCCGGCGACGCTGTCGTCGCCCGCGTCGCCGTAGGCCCGGTCGCGGCCGGTGTTGCCCTCGACCGAGTCGTTGCCTTCGCCGCCCAGCAGAAAGTCGCCGCCGGCACCGCCATAGAGGCCGTCATTGCCGGCGCCGCCGTAAAGGAAGTCGTTGTGGTCGTTCAGAAAGGGGACGGGCGCCAGGTAGGTCGCCTCCGACCCGCCGTAGAGCGAGTCGTCGCCCGCGCCGCCCAGCAGGAAGTCGGGGCCGGCGAAGCCTTCCAGCTTTTCGCCGCCGTCGCCGGCCTGCAGGAAGTTCTGCCCGGCCAGGGGGTCGGGGTTGTCCTGGCCCGGATTGAGGTCGTCGGTCAGGGGGTCGAGGGGGTTGGGGTCCACCACCGTCGTGTCGTTGAGGGCGCCGGCGGTGGGGAGGATGTTGGTCGTCCAGTCGCTCTGGTCGTCTGCGTCGTCCAGGTCGACGCGCGAGAAGACAAGCTGCCCTTCGGTGAACTGGCCGTTGAAGGTCTCGAAGTTCAGGCCCGCCAGAAAGGCGCCGAAGCCGGCGGGCGTTCCGGCGAAGTCGGCGTTGGTCAGTGCGGCCAGGTCTGCCTGCGTGAAATTGGCCGCGAAGCTGTCCACGGACTGGTCGCCGTCGATGTCCTCGCCGATCCGGTAGGCCAGGTTCACGGCCAGCGGCGCGCTGGTGTCGTCCCCCAGGTCCCAGAAGTCCGCGTCGGCGAAATCGCTGCCGCCGACCACCGTGCCCGCCGCGTCGTAGACGCGCAGGTGGACATCCTCCACGCCCGCCGTGCCGCCGTCGTCGGCCAGCTGGTAAAAGACGATGAATCCGCCCGGCGGGACCGCGATGCCGTCGGGCAGCGCGAAGGTGACGAGCGTGCCGGCGGGGTTGACGATCTCCAGCGTCAGGTCCTCGGTCGTCAGCGGCGCGCCGGCGTTGTTGAGCAGCTCGATGAAGCTGTAGTCCACCGGCTGTGAGGGCGGCAGCTGCCCCGAGGCGTCGGGAATCACCATCGCCACCCGGACGCCGATCTCGTTGATCAGCAGCGGCGGCGGCGGGAAGTCCGGCAGCAGGGGATCGGCTTCCACGCCGATCACGCCGAACGCGAGCTGCACCGGCGCGATCACGCCCTGCGCGGACAGCAGGTCGATAGGGGTGCCCAGGTCGTCGTCGTAGGTGGAGCCGCCGCCGGAGGCGAGCGGACCGGCGGCCACGTCGTCGAGCCATGGCTCGTCGCCCTCCAGGGCGATCGCCTGCTCCAGCAGGATATCGGCGCCGATGCTCGTGCCGGCGATCTGGAAGGTCGGCGTGTTGCCGGACCCGACGGCCTGGACCATGCCGAGGAAGACGATTTCGCTGTCCGGCAGGGTATCCCCGTCGTCGTCGAAGGCGATGATGAAGTCGTCGCCGCGCACCGCCACCTGGGCGCTGGCCGGCGGGAAGTTCAGGACATAGGTCTGGCCCGGAAGTGTCGTTATCTCGGTCGTCTGACCCGGCGCGGGACGCTGGACGGCAACGGCGGCTTCCGCCTGTCCGGTCAGAGTTGTCGATCTGTCGGCACCGGCCGCGGTGCTTTCCGACAGGACATCGTCTTGCGCCGCGTCGCCGGAATGGCTCCTGGCGTCATTTTCGAGATGGACGGACATACTCGTCTCCCGATCAATTGAATCAGACCGCCGGAAACACCTCTTTTCGACAAACAACCTAAATCAGCCGGAATGGCTAACAGTCTGAGCCGACATGGCCGCGCTTCGCAACCGGCATTCCGGTAGCCGCAATGCAATATGGTGTGAATTCTCAGGGGAATTGGTAGGGCGGTGGAAATGACCGCGTCGCACTTTCGACCATTTGGTTTGCGGCGGGCCGACGCACCCCGGAAATGCCGCTAGATCAATCCCCGGTCAGGTGGAATCACCTGACCGGGGATAAATTGATCTATCTTCAAAGGTTCGAGCAATCTGTCCGCATCCACCTGAACGCGGGTTGCTCTAGAGGACGGCCTTGAGCTCTGCCGAGGCGGCGCGCTTGAAGCGGACCTGGTTGCGGCCGTTTTCCTTGGCCTCGTAGAGGGCGGCGTCGGCGCGCGAGAGGGCGGACTCGAGACTGTCGTTGTGGACGTCGACCTGGGTGCCGCCGAAGCTGACGGTGGGGCGGACAAGGCCTTTCTCCGCCTCGATCGAAAGTTCTTCCAGACGTTGGCGCAGCCGCTCGGCGGCGACTTCGGCGGCGGCGCTGTCGGTTTCGGGCAGGACGATGGCGAACTCCTCGCCGCCATAGCGGCAGACCAGGTCATGCTCGCGCAGGGCCTCCAGGATGGCCGCCACCATCTGGCGCAGAACCTCGTCGCCGGCCGCGTGGCCATAGGTGTCGTTGATCTGCTTGAAGTAGTCGATGTCGCAGAGCAGGACCGACAAGGGCGCGCCGTAGCGCCGGGCCCGCCGCAGTTCCTTGTCGCCGGCGTCCATGAAGCTGCGGCGGTTGAGGGCGCCGGTCAGCGGATCGGTGGTCGCCAGGATCTGCAGGGCGTGCTCGCGCTGCTTCAACTCGGTGATGTCGGTGCGGAAGCCGACCAGGCCGCCGTCGCTGGTGCGCCGCTCCACGATGCGGATCCAGCGGCCGTCCGGCAGCTGCTGTTCCACCGCCCCGGCAGCCGTGCGGTGGGCTTCCAGGCGCTTTTCGATCCAGGCCTCTTCGTTGCCGATGGCAGCGGGATACTGCCCGTTGGCGACGCCGCCGCGGATGATCTCCTCGAAGCTCGTGCCCGGCACCATCAGATGGGCGCTCTCGGGGTAGAGTTCGCGGTAGCGCTGGTTGCAGAGCGCCAGGCGGTCTTCGTTGTCGTAGTAGACGAAGCCGTCGGGCAGGGTCTCGATGGCGTCGAACAGGCGGTTGCGCGCCTGCTGCTCGCGCTCTGCCAGTTCCGCCAGCTCCAGTTCACGGGCCTTCAACTCGGTGATATCGGTGCGGAAGCCGACGGTGTCGCCGTCGGGGGTGCGGCGTTCCTCGACGCGCACCCAGCGGCCGTCGGGCAGCTTCTGTTCCAGCGCGCGGTCGGGGTTGCGGTGGAAATCGAGGCGGTTCTGGATCCAGGCCTCTTCGTTGCCGACGGCGTCGGGGAACTGGCCGCGGGCCACCGCCTCGCGGACGATGGTTTCGAACGGCATCCCCGGCATCATGACCTCGGCGCTTTCGGGGAACAGTTGCCGGTAGCGGTCGTTGCACAGCGCCAGGCGGCCTTCGTTGTCGAAGTAGACGAAGCCGTCGGGCGCGGCCTCGATGGCGTTGACCAGCCTGGTTCTGGATTCCTGCTCGCGGTTGGCGATGGCGTGCAGTTCCATTTCGTCGACGACGATCTTCGCCAGGTCGTTCAGCAGCAGGCGGTCTTCGGAGGAAATCTCCCGCGGTACGTGGTCGACGACGCAGAGGGTGCCGACGTTGTAGCCGTCGGGGGAGCGCAGCGGTACGCCCGCATAGAAGCGCACGAAGGGAGCTTCAGTGACATAGGGGTTGTCGGCGAAGCGGGAATCCTCGCGGGCATCGGGCACCAGCAGCAGCTTGCTGTCGCAGATGGTGTGGGCGCAGAAGGCCAGATCGCGCGGCGACTCGACCGCTTCCATGCCCATCTTCGATTTGAACCACTGGCGGTCATCGTCGATGAAGGTGACGAGGGCGATCGGCATGTCCAGCAGGCGGCTGGCGAGCCGGGAGATGCGGTCGAAGGCCTCGCTCGGGCGGGTATCCAGAATCTGGTACTGCCGCAACCTTTCCAGGCGCGCTTCTTCGTTCTCCGGGATCGGCGGGGCGATCGGCATACCTTGTTTTCAACCGCTGGGCATAAAGAGTTCGAGTAGCATTCTGATCGTAACAGCTACACCGTTACCAAAGGATTGCGCGGTCTTCCTGTTTCTACCGGCGGTTTCAGGCTGTCCGTCCTATTCGCCGCCAGCGGCCCGGCGCATGCCGCCCGGCGCGGTCCGGTTGAACTCGGCGCCGCTCTCGGCTATCCATCGTTCGCATAAGAACAACCACACATCTTCTGCCCGGCGGCTTCCCGCCTGCGGCATTCGGGGGAAAATCGATGATCGATAGCGGCAATACGGCCTGGATTCTGACGTCCACGGCCCTGGTCCTCTTGATGACCCTGCCGGGTCTGGCGCTGTTCTACGCCGGCCTGGTGCAGGCGAAGAACGTGCTTTCGGTGCTGATGCATTGCATCACCATCGCCGCCCTGGCTTCCGTGTTCTGGGTCGTTTGCGGCTACTCGCTCGCTTTCGAGGCCGGCAACGCCCTGATCGGCGGGCTCTCCGAGGTGATGCTGGCCGGAGTCGGGCGGGACAGCGTGGTGGAGGGGACAGGCCTGCCGGAAACCGTCTTCATCATGTTTCAGATGACCTTCGCGATCATCACCCCGGCGCTGATCGTCGGCGCCTTCGTGGAGCGCATCCGCTTCGGCGCGGTCATGGCCTTTACCCTGCTGTGGCTGCTGTTGGTCTACGTCCCCGTCACCCATTGGGTCTGGGGCGGCGGCTGGCTCGCCGAAATGGGCGTCATGGACTACGCCGGCGGCATCGTGGTGCACGTGACGGCCGGCGTCTCGGCCCTGGTGATTGCCGCCATGCTGGGCGCGCGCGACGGCTTCCCGCGCTCCATCCGCCCGCCGCATGCGCCCTGGATGGTCATGGTCGGCGCTTGCCTGCTGTGGGTCGGCTGGTTCGGTTTCAACGCCGGCTCGGCGCTGGGCGCCGGGGCCGACGCCGGCATGGCCATGCTGGTCACCCATCTCTCCGCCGCCGTCGCCTCGCTGGTCTGGCTGGTCATCGAAACGGTGAAGTTCGGCAAGCCCAGCCTGGTCGGCTTCGTCACCGGCACCATCGCCGGCCTGGCGACCATCACCCCGGCCTCCGGCTTCGTCGGGCCCATCGGCGGCATGCTGCTGGGCCTGGCCGGCGGCATCGTCTGCTATGTCGCCGTCGACCTGGTGAAGCATCGCTTCAAGGTCGACGACTCCCTCGACGTGCTGGCCGTGCACGGCGTCGGCGGCGCCACCGGCACCCTGCTGGTCGCCTTCCTGGCGGCCTTGCCCGGCGGCACCGGAGTCAACGTCGACGGCGGCGCGCTGAGCCAGTTCCTGGTGCAGCTTGCCGGCGTCGGCGCCACCGCGCTGTGGAGCGCCGTCGCGACCTTCGTCATGGTCAAGGTCATCGCCCTGGTGATCGGCCTGCGCGTGACCAAGGAAGACGAGATCGAAGGCCTCGACTTCACCGCCCACGGCGAGAAGGCCTACAACCCCTAAGAGGGGCAACCCGCAAGAAGGAAACCCCTTAAAGGAGGGAACTGCCATGAAGTACATCACGGCGATCATTCAGCCGCACCGCCTGGACCAGGTGCGCGAAGCGCTCGGCGCCATCGGCGTGCACGGCATGACGGCCAGCGACGTCTACGGCTACGGCCGCCAGAAGGGCCATACCGAGGTCTATCGCGGCGCCGAGTACGAGATCAACTACGTGCCCAAGACCAAGGTCGAGATCGCGGTCGGCGACGACCAGGCCGAGGCGGTGATCGAGGCGGTCACCGAGGCCGCGCGCAGCGGTAAGATCGGCGACGGCAAGATCTTCGTCTGGGATCTCGGCGACGCCCGGCGCATCCGCACCGGCGAGACCGGTGACAACGCGCTGTAGACGGTTGCCGGGCGCGCCTCGGTGCCGGCTTTCCCAGGAGCAGGGGCGTCACCGGCACCTTTGAGGGAGGCAGGAGAGTCAACCCGCCCGGCACCGCGCGGTCGGTGTGCCGAACGGTGGGTTGCATTCTCTGTGCCGGGTCAATCCCTGGGTTGACGGTGTAGACCAGACAGGCGTGGACTCGCGGACCGGCAGTGTACCAAGATGCAGTTCCGCGATGGCCGCCGGGTTTGGGACGACCTCTTCTTGCGCGGCTGCGCGCCTATCACAGAGGCACAAGACAGGCGCGGCTGAAAGGAAGCCGGTCTCGGGCGCTGAACTAAAGATATTGTGCCTCCAGTCATCCATGGCGCGAAGGAATCGGCTTATGCAAAGCAAAGTCATTGCAGCCGGAGGCAGCGTGAAGCCGGCCACGACGCCCAGGGGTTTCCGCGCAAAGCAATTGCCAGCCCAAGCGGCTGCCAGGCATACGGCACAAGAGTTTCTCTATGGCGATGGCGCCAGGCGGCTCTGTCATGGGTTCGCGGGTCTTTTCGTCCTGTGCCTCGTCGCGATCGCAACGGCAACTCCGATATCGGCCCAGGAGGTTTCGCCCCAGGAAGAGGCTGTTGGCGAGGTTGTGCAACAGCAGGGCGTCGTGACCGCCTTGCGAGCGACAACGGCGCGGTCGCTTCGCCTTGGCGCCTCCATATTCCGTGGCGATCGGATCATTACCGCCGCGCGGGCAAAGGTCGAAATCGCGTTCGCAGACGGCTCCACCTTGTCGCTTGGTCCGGATACCAGCGTCGACGTTGCGAGTTACTCGCCCAGGGCGGAACAACGGGGCGATCTGTTTCTGCTCATCGGAATTATCCGTACACGTCTTTCCAACCTGTGGAGCGATGGGTTCAAAGTACGCACGCGCGCTGCGGTCGCCTCCGTGCGCTCGACCGAGTGGATCACGGAAGCGCGCGAGGATCGCTCGTCTGTATTTGTCATCTCCGGGCGAGTGGGGGTCACGGCCATGGCGACAGATGTGTCTGTAGATCTTTCCGAGGGTGAAGGCTCGGACATCGAGGTCGGCGGTTCCCCCTCGCCCCCAACACAATGGGGCGCTGCACGTGTAGAGGACGTGCTGGCCCGTACACGTTTGCCGTGAGCGGCCCGGCCGGTCTGCCGCGCAAGGGCCGAACCCCACCGCGGAGGCTGAAGGTCGAGACGCTCGCCGTTCTGGCGTTGATGCTGGTGCTTGCGGCGACTTATCTGGCGGCACGCGATATCGGTCCCTTTCAAACGCTCGAGGGGCAGACCCTCGACTGGCGGTTTCAGCTGCGCGGCCCGCAGGCCGTCAGCCCCGACATCGCAATCGTTGCCATCGACGACCGCACGCTGGCCGAGCTCGGCCGCTGGCCGTTCTCGCGCTCTTGGCTGGCGGCGGCGGTGAATGCGATTGCGGAAGACGGCGCCGGCAGCATCGTCTTCGATCTTCTGCTGGTCGGGCCCGAGCATTCCGGCGGAACAGGCGGTGCTGTGCAAGCCGGGTTGACAGGCGCCGACCGCGCGCTTGCTCAGGCGATCGGGCGCGCGGGCAATGTCGTTGTGCCCTTCGCCTTCGTCTATGACCGTGGCGGAGCGAACGTGTCGACCATGCCGGAGCCGCTCGCAGAGGTCGCCTATCCCATCGTTCGCGCGGACAGCGCCCGGCTCTCCAGACGGCACGGCGACCCGGCCGGGCTCCTGGTGCCGCTCGGAGCCTTCCTGGACGCCGGTCTGCCTGCCCACACCACCGTCTTTGTCGAGCCCGATGGAAGTCTTCGCTTTGCGCATCCGGCGATTCGCTACCGGGAGTCATACTATCCCTCCCTGCCGGTGGAGGCGGTCCGGCGGTTTCTCGGCGTCGACCGGCAGAGCCTGTCCCTCGACCTTGGAAGAGGCCTGCAGATCGGCGACCGCTTCTTCGCGGCTGGTGCCGACATGGCGCTGCCGATCAACTACGCCGGCCCCGAAGGGCTGTACGAGACCTGGTCGCTGATCGACGTCGCGCGGGGGCACTTCGCGCCGGGCACGTTCAGCCGACGTCTCGTCCTGCTCGGCCCCAACGCTGCCGGTCTCAGCGACCGTTTCCAAACGCCCTACAGCCCGGACCTTGCCGGCGTGGAGGTCTTCGCCAATGTCATAGACAACTTCCTCAACCGAAACTTCCTGAAGAGATCGTCACAGATCGAGTGGATCGACACGCTGGCGATCGTTTTCGGCGGCCTGCTGGCCCTCTCCCTGCGCTTCCTGCGGCGGCCGGCGGTTGCCCTGCTGGCGATGCTGGCTCTGATGGTCGCTTGGAGCGCGGCCAGCCTCTATGCCTTCGCCGCCTGGCAGATATGGCTGAACTACGTCTTTCCTTCTCTCGCCCTTGTGGGCGGCGCGATGATCGTCATCGCCGGTCTCGCCGCTCGTGAGACGCGCCGCCGCACCGCTGCCGAACAGCAGAGCGAGACGCTCTCGCACTACGTCTCGCCGCTTGCAATCTCCGACCTGCAGGAGCGTGAAGGCCGGACTGCGAACAATGCGACGCTAACGGCCGCCGTCATGTTCGTGGACCTCGTCGGCTTCACGCACGCCAGCGAGGATCTCGTGCCGACACAGGTGGCGCAGCTCTTGCGGCGGTTTCATGGTTGCGTCGAGCAGGCGGCACAAGACCACGGCGGCATCATCGACAAGTACATCGGCGATGCGGTGCTGGTGGTCTTCGGTGTGCCGCGGGGCCGTCTCTCGGACGCGCCCGATGCTGTCGCTTGTGCCCGGCGGATCGTTGGAGAACTGGAGGACTGGAAATCCGAAGCGGCAGCAGGAAGAGCCCCCGGACTGACCTGCGGCATCGGCATCGACTATGGCGCGGTCTCGATTGCCGAGCTGGGTGGCAGCGCCTTCGCGGAAGTGACGGTGGCCGGCGACACCGTGAACGTCGCCAGCCGCCTGGAGGCGCTGACGCGCGACTGGTCCACGAAGATCATCATATCGGATGCCGTCTTCGAGGCGGTCCGGGCCGGCGGCGGGGCCGAGCTTCTGGAAGGCTTCGAAGAGCTGCCGGTCCACAAGGTCAGGGGACGCGACCGCACCCTTCGACTCTGGGCCTGGCCGGCGGCGGCCGCCGAAGGTTGAGTGTGAGCCGCCGCACCGGCGAGATCGGCAGCAACGCACCTTAGGCGGCCGAAGGGCGCCGCCTCGTCGGGATGGAAGACGCCGCCGGCCAACTCGAAGCACGGGCGGGCGACGTCTCAGTCCGGCGCTGAAGGTACCTACTGTCTCGCTTTGTTGATGAACTCCTCAACGACGTTCGACATGTCGAACGATGCGCCACCTTGCACCGGTGGGTAGTCGGCCAAGGTCTGCAAGTGCTGCTGCATCAGCACGCCCATCGGCTGGATCAGCCACGATACCTTTTGCAGCAGATGGCCGTAGGAGTCCTTGCTGTCATAGCTCTCGTAAGGGTCCATTCGAATGTTGAAGACCAGCGGTACGGTCCGCGGAATGACGTTCGCGTAGTAGTCCTCTTTGGTCGAGAAGTGGAACTTCCAAGGCCCCATCCGCACGGCGGTCAACTTGCTTTCGTAGTAATAGAAGATGTGCTTGCGCCGTGACGTTGCTTCCTCTCCCTCCCAATAGGGCAGGTTGTTGACGCCGTCGATGTACTGGTTCTTCTCCTCGAGCATTTGGGCAGCAACATCTTCGACGCCTGCGGCGGCGGCGAGCGATGTGAACATGTCCTGGTGGCCCTGAATGCCGTTCAGCGCCACACCTTCCGGCAGGACCCCCGGCCAACGGATCACCGACGGTACCCTTACACCGCCCTCGTAGGTCGTCATCTTCTCGCCGCGAAACGGCGTCGTGGCGCCGTGGGGCCAGGAAGCATGTTCGGGTCCGTTGTCGGTCGAATACCAAACGATAGTGTTGTCGGCGAGGCCCTGTTCCTCCAGCCAGTCGAGCACCCGCCCGATATCGGCGTCATGCTGCAGCATGCCCGCGCCATGGTAGTCAGCCTCGCTCGTGATCTTCTCGATCTCTCGGAGCCACTCATCTTCTATCCGCGGGTAGAGATGCATGCGGCTGGTGTTGAGCCAGACGAAGAACGGCTCATCGGCTTCCTGTGATGCCTTCATGAAGTCGAGGGCGCGCGGGATGACTTCTTCACCGTCGAAGTTCTTCATCCGTTCCTGAGTCAGAGGGCCGGTATCTTCGATCGTCTGCTTGCCGATGCGCCCGAAGCGCGGCTGCTCTGTCGGGTCGTCTATATCGGTCGCCAGCGTGTGAAGTACGCCACGCGTGCCGAACTGAGCTTCGTACTCTTCCAGGGAGCCGGAGAAGGCGGCGCCGAAATTTTGGTAGTCGCGCTGCTCCGCTTCTTCCTGGGTATTCAGGTGATAAAGATTGCCGAAGAACTCATCGAACCCGTGCACCGTGGGAAGATGCTCGTTGCGGTCGCCGAGGTGGTTCTTGCCGAACTGCCCCGTACGGTAGCCTGCCGCCTTGAGCACCTCCGCTAGCGAAGGCGATTCCGCCTGCAGGCCGAGCGCGGAGCCCGGCTGGCCAACGGTGGTCATACCCGAACGGATCGGATACTGGCCAGTGATGAAGGCCGCGCGGCCGGCCGTGCACGACGGCTGCGCATAGTGATCGGAGAACATCACGCCTTGCTGGGCAATTCGGTCAATGTTAGGCGTGCTGTAGCCCATCACCGCGTGATTGTAGGCGCTGAGGTTGGCCCAGCCGATGTCGTCGCCCCAGATGACAAGGATATTCGGCCGCTCGGTCTGCTGTGCGGCTGCCGCTGAGGTCAGCCCGAGCACCAGAATGCCAGCAAGTAACGATCTGATCATTTCTCACCTCCGCGGAGCGATTGCATGCTTCCAGGTAGCAACACTTATGCCGCGGCACGATATTTTCCAGCCTATGTGATCTTTGGGAGATTTCGCGCGCGAGGGGTAAGACGAGCGGAGGGTGCCGCCGGCGGGGAGTCCGCCGATGATGAGTGGACGCTTTGGGCTCAACGGCGCAGTCAACGCCCGTGCCGGGCGCGTTCCGCCCGTCAGTTCATCGTCTTGGGCAGGTTGGCGCGCAGCTTCTGGCGCAGCACGTCGATGGAGACCGGCTTGCCGTCGGTCATGACGTGCCAGAAGGACCAGCCGTTGCAGGACGGCGCGCCCTGCAGGTGGGCGCCGACCTGGTGGATCGAGCCCTTGAAGTCGCTGGTGATGAGGGTGCCGTCGGCGCGCACCTTGGCGCGGAAGCGCTTGCCGGGGCCGTGCAGCACGGTGCCGGGCTCCAGCAGGCCGTGTTCGATCAGCCAGCCGAAGGGAATGCGCGGCTCGGCGCGCTTGGCCGGGGTCTCGATCATCTCCAGGTCGGTGATCGGCTGCACCTGGGCGATACGCTTCTTGGCGACGGCGATGTAGTCGTCGTCGCGTTCCAGGCCGATGTAGTGGCGGCCCAGCTTCTTCGCGACCGCGCCGGTGGTGCCGGAGCCGAAGAAGGGATCCAGCACGATCTCGCCCGGCTTGGTCGCGGCCATGATGACGCGGTGGAGCAGGGCTTCCGGCTTCTGCGTCGGGTGCGCCTTCTCGCCTTGATCGTTCTTCAGGCGCTCGCCGCCGCTGCAGATCGGGATCAGCCAGTCGCTGCGCATCTGCAGGTCGTCGTTCAGCCGCTTCATGGCGTCGTAGTTGAAGGTGTAGCGCGCGTCCTTGTCCTTGGCCGCCCAGATCATGGTCTCGTGCGCGTTGGTGAAGCGCCGGCCGCGGAAGTTCGGCATGGGGTTGGTCTTGCGCCAGACCACGTCGTTCAGGATCCAGTACTCCAGGTCCTGCAGCGCGGTGCCGACGCGGAAGATGTTGTGGTAGCTGCCGATCACCCAGAGGGTGCCGTTGTCCTTCAGCACGCGGCGCGCGGCGCGCAGCCAGCGGCGGGTGAAGTCGTCGTAGATGGCGAAGCTGTCGAACTGGTCCCAGGCGTCGTCGACGGCGTCGACCTTGCTGTTGTTCGGCCGGTGCAGGTCGCCGGCGAGCTGCAGGTTGTAGGGCGGGTCCGCGAAGACCATGTCGACCGATGCCTCCGGCATGGCCTCCAT
Organism: Kiloniellaceae bacterium; assembly: GCA_048268885.1. Lineage (GTDB taxonomy): Bacteria > Pseudomonadota > Alphaproteobacteria > Kiloniellales > Kiloniellaceae > Pelagibius. The sequence continues at coordinate 13,015 of JBLWUP010000017.1, forward strand.
CAACGCGATGCAGTCGCCCTGCTTGACGACGTCTTTCTGCACAGGTTTTTCCCCTCTTAGCGCCAGTCTTCGCCGCGCCGACCCCGATTCGGCGCGCAAGCCGGCTATCCTGAGTCAAGCCGAGTCGCGCGTCAAGAGTCTAGGCGACTCAAGATGTTACAGAGCTTCGTTAAGATTTGCTGACGAGCGCGTCCCGGATCGGCCGAAACGAACGCCGATGGAGGGGGGTAATGCCCAGCCGGGCGATGCCGGCGCGGTGCTCGGCGGTGCCGTAGCCCTGGTTGCGTTCCCAGCCGTAGCCGGGATAGGCGCGGGCGTGGGCGGCCATGGCGTTGTCGCGGGTCACCTTGGCGACGACCGAGGCGGCGGCGATGCTCAGCGACAGGCTGTCGCCCTTCACCACGGCGCGGGCCTCGCAGGCCAGTTGCGGAAGCTTGTTGCCGTCGACCAGCGCCGCCTGCGGCAGCCGGTCGGCGCCGAGGGCCGCGGTCAGGGCGGCGGCGGCGCGCTGCATGGCGAGCAGGGAGGCCTGCAGGATGTTCAGGCGGTCGATCTCCTCGACGTCGGCCTCGCCGACCGCGACCGCGGCGCCGCGGCAGGCCGGGTCGCTCAACAGCGCGAAGAGCTCGTTGCGCCGCTTGGCCGTCAGCTTCTTGGAATCGTCGAGGTGTCGCGACAGCAGGGGATCGAGGTGGTCGGGATTGAGCCAGGCCGCGGCGGCGACCACGGGTCCGGCCCAGGGGCCGCGCCCGGCCTCGTCGAGGCCGATGACGAGGCGCCCGCTGGCTTGTCCCAGTTCCCGTTCCAGCGTGAAGTCCGGCACCGCGTTTCCCGTTTCCCTGTTTGGCCCCTTAGTCGCCCGACCTCAGTCACCGGGGGCGTCACCGGCGGCCGGCTCTTTGGGCTTGGGCTTTCTGTAGCGCGCCAGCCAGTGGCTGACCAGCCCGCGTGAGCGTCCCAGCGCCAGGGCTTCCGGCCCGATGGTGAGGCGCAGGGTCTCCTTGCCGGAGGTGATGCCCAGCAGGGCGATGCGGTGCAGGCGCCGCGCGACCTCCAGCCAGACCGGGCTGACCAGCAGGGAGATGACGGTGACGGCGACCAGCAGGCGGTGGCTTTCCCAGTCGATGGCGCCCACCGCCAGGCCCTGCGCGGCGAGGATGAAGGAGAACTCGCCGAGCTGGGCCAGCAGCACCGAGGAAAGAAAGGCACGCGGAAAGGTCTCGCCCAGGGCGCGGAGCAGGCCGACGTTCAGCGCGGTCTTCAGGATCGCGACGAAGAAGACCAGCATGACCACGGTGCCGAGGTTGGCCCAGATGTACTGGATGTCGATCAGCAGGCCGATGGTCAGGAAGAAGACCATCAGCAGCACCGCCTGGATGGGCTCGGTGTAGTGGATCATGGCGCGCCGGCTGGTGGAGTTGCCGATCACCAGGCCGGCCAGGAAGGCGCCGTAGGAGGCGGAGAGGCCGAGCAGGCCGGAGACCGCGGCGGCGCCGAAGCAGAAGCCGAGGCCGGCCAGCGGCGTCAGCTCCGTGCTGCGCCCGACCTGCTTGGCGAAGGGCAGGCGCACGCGCTTGCGCTTGCCGAGGTAGGTGATCATCAGCGCCAGGAAGACGATGGAGAGCAGGATCTTGATGATCGCCATCGAGCCGATCCCGCCGCCGTCGCGGAAGGCGCTGACGATCAGGATCATCGGGATGACCGCCAGGTCCTGGGCGATGAGGATGCCGATGGTGACGTAGCCGACCCGGGTGCGCTTTTCGCCGATCTCGTCCAGCATCTTGATGGCGACGGCGGTGGACGACAGGGCCACCACGAAGCCGACCACCACGGTCAGCGCCAGCGGCCAGTCGAGCAGCAGGCCCAGCAGGTACATGCCGATGAAGGCGACCACGATCTGGAAGGCGGTGGTCAGCACCGCCACCTTCCACACCGCGCGGAAGTCGCGCAGGTTCAGCTCCATGCCGATGAAGAACAGCAGCATGAGCACGCCCAGTTCGGCCAGCAGCTGCACCTGTTCGCGGCTCTGCACGAAGCCGAAGCCGGAGGGGCCCAGCACCGCGCCGGCCAGGATGTAGCCGAGCAGGATGGGCTGGCGGAAGTAGCGCATCACCAGGCCGCAGCCCATCGCGCCGACAACGACGATGGCCAGTTCGGTGATGCTGCTTGTGTGCCCTTCCATGCGCTAAACCTAACACATAGAAGCAGTTAAGTGCTTAACGCGGTGGGGGAGGGGGCCGCTTCCCCCTCACCCAGCTCCGGCTAGGCTCGATCTGCGATCTCGCAAAGCCGGCGCAACCCTCTCCCACGTAGGGGAGAGGGAACAGGAGGGGCGGGCGTTGAAGTCCCTCTCCCCTTGAGGGAGAGGGAGGGGCCCGCGAAGCGGGAGGGTGAGGGGGGGGGCCTACAGCAGCGACAGCTGGCGGTCGTCGCGTTCGGGGGGCTCGAACTGGGTGACGTCGAGGGGCGGGAGGCCGCGGTTGAGGCCCAGGCGCCGTTCGGCCTGCTTGAAGCGGGTGCGGATGAGGTCGGCGTAGACGCCGCTGCCGCGCTGGCGCAGGCCGAATTCCGACTGGTAGAGCCCGCCGTCGCGGGTCTCGCGCACCAGGTTCAGCACCTTCGCCTTGCGTTCGGGAAAGTGCGTCTCCAGCCACTCGGCGAAGAGCTCCTTGATCTCCAGCGGCAGGCGCAGCAGCACGTAGCCGCCGTGCTTGGCCCCGGCGCGCACCGCGGCCTCCAGCAGGGATTCCAGCTCGGCGTCGTTGATGGCCGGGATCATGGGGGCGGTCAGCACGCCGGCCGGCACGCCGGCGGCGTTCAGGGTGCGCAGAGCCTCCAGGCGGCGCTGCGGCGTCGGCGCGCGCGGCTCCATCACCCGGGACAGCTGGCGGTCCAGGGTGGTCAGCGAGATCATCACCCGGACCAGCCCTTCGCGCGCCATGGGCGCCAGGATGTCGAGGTCGCGCAGCACGAGGTTCGATTTGGTCACGATGGTGAAGGGATGGCGGGTCTCCTTCAGCACCTCCAGGAGGGCACGGGTGATCTTCAGGCGCCGCTCAACCGGCTGGTAGGGGTCGGTGTTGGTGCCCAGCGCGATGGGCTCCGGCTTGTAGGCCTTGCGGGCGAGCTCCTTGCGCAGCAGGGCGGCCGCCTCCGGCTTGGCCAGCAGCTTGGTCTCGAAGTCGAGGCCCGGCGAGTAGCCGAGCCAGGCATGGCTCGGCCGCGCGAAACAATAGATGCAGCCGTGCTCGCAGCCCCGGTAGGGGTTGATGGAGCGGTCGAAGGGAACGTCGGGGGAGTTGTTCCGGGTGATGATGGAGCGGCTGGAATCCCAGGTCACCTCGGTCGGCGGCCCTGAAGGCTCCGCGAGGCCCGGGAAGGATTCCGCAGCCTGGGCCCAGCCGTCGTCGATGGCGACCCGGGCGAAGGGCTCGTAGCGGCCGCTGGCATTGCTGACGGCGCCACGGCCCTTCTTCGGTCGCTGGGGGATCAGATCAACCATGGCGATGAGGCTATCGTCAAAACATGAATAAAACAAGAACAAAACAAGAAAATAAAAAGGGCGATTCACCCTGGTCTACCGCAGATTCACTGGTGCGACTCGGGGAGCGCCTCGACCAGGGGGCTGCCGGCGGCCCAATCCGCCCGCATGAGGGCCAGCGAGGCCGGCGAGAGATAGTCCGCGACCCGGCCGGCCACGTGGGCGATGAGCGCCGGATCGCTGTTCTCCGCCGACCAGTTCTCGGTGGTCGCGGACGCCTTGGCGGCGGCCTGCCGGTGGCGCACCCGCCACTTGGCGCACCAAGTGACGGCGCGCAGGAAGAGCAGGCGGCGCAGCGGCAGCAGCCAGGGGGCGAGCGCGGCGCTCATCTCCGGCCCGGCGGCGGCTGAGACGATCGCCAGGTAGGTGCGGTAGAAGCCGGCCACCTCTCCTCGGCTCAGCACGGCATGGCTGTCCGGGTCCCAGGTGGTGGAGGAATAGATCGTGGCATGGGCGAGATCGATGCCGGGGGCGCCGTAGAGCGCCTTTTCCAGGTCGACGATCACCGCCCGGCCATGCGGGGTGATGAGGAAGTTGCCGGGATGGGTGTCGGTCAGCACCAGGCTGATGGGCTGGCGCGGCCGTTCCGCCGCGACACGCTCGGCGAAGTCGCGCGCCCAGGCCAATTCCGCCTCGATGGTGGCGCGGGCGGCGGCCTCCAGCGCCGCTTCGGTCAGGAACTCCGCCTGGGCCTCGATCTCGTCCAGGGCGCCGCCGACGGGATCGTCGTGATCGGCCAGCGGCGGGCGCGCCTCCGGGGGCGGCACCTTCAGGGCGTGGACCTGGGCCATGGCCTCGGCCAGGGCCGCCAGGTCGCCGGGCAGCTGGGGCGGGCGCCCCTCGATGCGCTCGACCACCAGGGCGCCGAGCGGGATCTCCAGGGAGGGCGTGATCACGCCGAAAAGCCGCGGTCCCCGGCCGCTGGCACTGACCCGCTCGAAGCAGGCGGCCTGGTAGGCCAGGTTGTCGTAGGCTTTCAGGGACCATTGGCTCTGCTTGGGCACGCGCAGCAGCGCTCTGCGGCCCCGGATCGCCACGTGGTCGTGGGCCAGGCCCTTGGTCGGCAGCGCCCGCAGGTCGGCCAGCGGGACCGTGGCGAAGCCGGGCAGCTTCACGAGGGCGCGTTGCAGGGCGGGGAGGTCCGGTCCGGGCGGCAAGCTTCTTCCTTTGCAGGCCACCCTACACGGCGGCGGTTAACTTCGGGCTAGCACGGCGGCGGAGGCCGCGCCAAGTCACAAACCCAAGATCGCAAACCCCGGACCGCGCCCCCCGGATCACATAACTTTGTGCGGGAGTCCGCGGCGCCGCTGGCGCCGCCAGGGCGTCTTCCATGTTACTAGGAAGGGCTATGACCCAAGGTCCGCTCTCCATCGTCATTCCCACGCTGAACGCCGCCGACCGGCTGCCCGCCTGCCTCGGGGCCCTGGGCGAGGCGCAGCAAAGCGGCCTGCTGCGCGAGATCATTATCGCGGATGCGGCGGATGCGGCGGGCGCGAGCGGGGCCGGCTGCGCCGAGACCGTGGAGATCGCCCACGGCTTCGGCGCCTCGGTCTTCCTGGGCCCCCAGGGGCGCGGCCCGCAGCTCGCCGCCGGCGCGGCGCGGGCCAGCGGCGCCTGGCTGCTGTTCCTCCACGCCGACACCCGGCTGGAAAGCGGCTGGTCGCGGGAGGTGGCGGCCCATATCGCCCGCCCCGGCGCGGCGGAGCAGGCGGCGGCGTTCGGCCTGCGCCTCGACGATCCGGCGCCCCAGGCCCGCCGCGTCGAGCGCCTGGCCGGGTGGCGCAGCCGCCGGCTGGGCCTGCCCTACGGCGACCAGGGCCTGCTGATCGCGCGCCGTCTCTATGACGAGGTGGGCGGCTATCGGGATCTGCCCCTGATGGAGGATGTCGATCTCGTGCGGCGGCTGGGACGCCGCCGCCTGACGTTCCTGGACGGCGCAGCCGTCACCTCGGCGGCGCGCTACCGCCGCGACGGTTGGTGGCTCAGGCCGTCACGCAACCTCGCCCTGTTGACCCTCTATTTTCTCGGCGTGCCGCCGCGCTGGCTGGCCCACCTCTATGGCTGATCCGCAGCGGCACCTGGTGGTCATGGCGCGCGCGCCGCGCCTGGGCGGTGTGAAGCGGCGGCTCGCCCGCGACATCGGCGCGGTTGAGGCCCTGCGCTTCTACCGCAGCCACACCGGCGCGCTGCTGCGCGCGCTCGCGCGGGACCCGCGTTGGCGGACCTGGCTGGCGGTGACGCCCGACAGGGCGGCCCGCGACCCGCGCGGGCTTTGGGGCTTTGGCCTCGGGGGCTTTGAGGGACCCGTCATCGCCCAAGGCGGCGGCGACCTTGGCCGGCGCATGTTCCGCCTCTTCGAGAGCCTGCCGCCGGGCCCGGTGGTCATCGTCGGCAGCGACATCCCCGGCATCACCCCGGCACGGGTCTTCGCGGCCTTCCGCCGCCTCGGCGCCGACGACTGGGTCTTCGGCCCGGCCGAGGACGGCGGCTACTGGCTGGTGGGGGCAAGGCGGCGGCCCGTCCTGCGCGATCCCTTTCAGGGCGTGCGCTGGTCGAGCCGCCATGCGCTGGAGGACACGCTCGCCAACCTGCGGCACGCTCAGGTCGGCTTCGTCGAGCGCCTGGGCGACGTCGACAGCGGCGCCGACTTTGCGCGCCTCTACGCGGCGGCCTCTGCCGGGCGGACGGGGCGGTAGCGCTCCAGCCAGTGGGCGTAGGGCGCCGGCAGCACCCAGGAGGGCTTGTCGATGCCCAGCGCCAGCGCGGCCTCATAGGGCCAATGCGGGTTCGCCAGCAGGGCGCGGCCCAGCATCACCAGGTCCACCTTGCCCTCGCGGATCAGGCCATCGGCCTGCCGGGGGTCGTTGATGAACCAGCTGGTCGCCGTCGGAATGCCGGCTTCCTTGCGGATACGCTCGGCCATCGGCGCCATGAAGGCGGGTCCCCAGGGGATCTCGGCACCAGGTAGCGAGAAACCGATGCTGACGTCCAGCAGGTCCAGGCCCTTGGCCGCGAAGCTGCGGGCAAGCTGGAGCGATTCATCGAAGGTCTCCTCGCGTCCATCGAACTCGATGACGCCCAGGCGCGCGGTCAGCGGCAGGTTCTCCGGCCACACCTCGCGCACCGCCTCCAGGGTCTCGACCAGGAAGCGGCTGCGGTTCGCGAAGGAACCGCCGTATTCGTCGTCGCGCTGGTTGGAGTGCGGCGAGAGGAAGGACTGGGCCAGATAGCCGTGCGCGAAATGCAGCTCCAGCCACTCGAAGCCGGCCTGGCGGGCGCGTTCGGCGGCGGCGACGAAATCCTGCTGTACGCGGGCGATGTCGTCCTTGGACATCGCCTCGGGACGGCGCGGCAGATTGGCGCCGAAGGGAATGGCCGAGGGGGCGATGGGCCGCCACGCGCGCGGATCGCCGCCGGGGATGTGGTCATCGCCCTCCCAGGGACGGTTGGCGCTGGCCTTGCGGCCGGCATGGCCGATCTGGATGCCCGGCACGGCGCCGGCGGCCTTGATGGCGGCGACGGCGGGCCGGAAGGCTTCCGTCTGACGGTCGTTCCACAGGCCGGCGCAGCCGGGGGTGATGCGGCCTTCCGGCGAAACAGCGGTGGCTTCGGCAATCACCAGTCCCGCGCCGCCGCGTGCCAGGCCGGCGAGGTGGGCATAGTGCCAGTCGTTGATCACGCCGTCCTCGGCGGAGTATTGGCACATGGGCGAAACGGCAATGCGGTTCTTCAGGGCGACGTCTTTGAGGGAGAAGGGGGAAAAGAGCGACGACATGGGGGACCCTTCGGGCTGTGCCTTCCCACGGAAAGCCCAGGAGGGACCTTGCGGAAAGGGCGGTTTGACCTATATATTCGGTAGTTCGATTAATATCGAACAAACGAAATATGGAGACGCCTTCCTGGCGTTCAAGGGGTCATCGAGAGATGCGGGCGTTGCGCCATCCAAACACTGAAGAGATCGAACTGACGCGGGTGCTCTATGCGCTGAGCGATCCCGTGCGCCTGGATGTCGTGCGTCAGCTTGACCGCGAGGGGGAAGCGACTTGCGCGGCTCTCGACCGCGGCCGGCCCAAGTCGAGCATGTCCCATCACTTCCGTGTGCTGCGCGACGCGGGGGTCGTGCAGACGCGCAGCGAAGGCACGGCCCATATGAATGAGCTGCGCCGGGCGGAACTGGACGCGCTTTTTCCGGGATTGCTGGACGCGATCCTCACCGCGCCGGAGGACGACGACTAGCGCGACGTCGACCAGGGCGCCGACCTGGCGGCCCTCAGATGCCAAGCGCTTAGATAAAGGTCGCGATCTCCTCCAGCGGCTTCTTCACCTTGGCGTGCTTGGGCACGGTGGCGTTCTCCGCCGCGTGGCCGGCGACCAGGATCATGTAGGGCTTCTCGTTTTCCGGTCGCCCGCAGATCTGGTTCAGGAAGCGCATGGGGTTGGGCGTGTGCGTCAGCGTCGCCAGACCGGCGCAGTGCAGCGCGGTGATCAGCATGCCGGTGGCGATGCCGACCGATTCGCCGATGTAGTAGTTCTTGCCGATCTTGTGGTCCGCCTCGATGCGGTAGCGCTCGGCGAAGATGACGATCAGCCAGGGGGCCGTCTCCAGGAAGGGTTTCTCGGCGTCGGTGCCCAGCGGAGTCAGGTCGCTCAGCCAGTCCTCGCCCGCCTTGCCCGCATAGAAGGCGCGCTCCTCGGCCTCCGCCGCCTCGCGGATGCGTTGCTTCACCGCGGGATCGGAGACGGCGACGAAGTGCCAGGGCTGCAGGTTCGCGCCGCTGGGCGCGCGCCCGGCGGTGCGCAGGCAGTCCTGAATGATCTCGCGCGGCACCGGCGTGGGCGCGAAGTCGCGCAGCGAATGGCGGGTTTTCATCTCTTCGAAGAAATCGCGCGCCCGCGCGGCCATCTCGGCATCGCTAAAGCTGCGGCGGTCGGGCAGCGGAATCGCTTCGTAAGCCGGCGCGGCGAGGCCCGGTTCGCTCATGTCGTACTCCTCGCTAGAGCAACCCGCGTCCAACCGGACGCGGACAAGTTGCTCTGCCTTGTTATGATAGATCAATTGATCCTCGATCAGGTGAGTCCACCTGATTGAGGATTGATCTAGGGCGCTTTCGGGGAGGGCAGCGCCTCACCCGCAGTAAAGCGTTTTCGACCTGTGGTTTCAAAGGGGAAAGGCGCTGTCGAAGAGGAAAGGGAAATCCGCGCCTGAACTTTTCGTGCAGCGGAACGGCCTGGAGGAACTCGCCCGCGATCAGCTCGCGGCTTTGAGGTGTTCCTTCAGGCGCGGCATGAGCTCGACCAGGTTGCAGGGACGGTGGCGCGAGTCGAGCTGGAACTTCAGGATGTCCTCCCAGCCGTCCTTGCAGGCGGAGGGGGAGCCGGGCAGGGCGAAGAGGTAGGTGCCGTCGGCGACGCCGCCGATGGCGCGGCTCTGCATGGTCGAGGTGCCGACCTTCTGGTAGCTGAGCATGCGGAACAGCTCGCCGAAGCCCTCGATCTCCTTTTCCATGACCTGCTTGAAGGCTTCCGGCGTCACGTCGCGGCCGGTCACCCCGGTGCCGCCGGTGGTGATGATGCAGTCGACCTCCGGATCGGCGACCAGCCCCTTCAGGGCAGCGACGATCTTGTCGCTATCGTCGGTGACGATGTCGCGCCGGGCGACCTTGTGGCCGTCGGCGGTGATCATCTCCACCAGGCGCGCGCCCGACTTGTCGTCGTCCAGGGTCCGGGTGTCGGAGATGGTCAGGACAGCGATGTTGACCGGCAGGAAGGGAAGCGATTCGTCAATTCGAGCCATTGAGCGCGACCTCGGAGCGGGTTCCGTCCAAGGCTTCGTAGCGCGGCCAGTCGCCGCCCGCAAGTCGTTCCAGCGAAGGCGCCGGCTGACCCAGGCGTTCGCGGTAGATCCACAGGTTGGTCAGCACCCGCTCGATGAACAGGCGGGTTTCCTTCGACGGCAGGGCCTCGATGAACAGCAGCGGATCGTGGTCGGCCTTGATGGCGCGCTCCCACTTGCCGAGGTTGCCCGGGCCGCCGTTATAGGCGGTGGTCAGGCGGAACAGGTCGCCCTGCACCCGCTGGTGCTCCAGCAGGTAGGCGATGTAGCGCTGGCCCAGCTCCATGTTGAGGCCGGGCTCGAAGAGCTCGTTGCGGCGGTTGCCGCGATGATAGCGCGCGCCCTTGGCCATGTAGCTGGCGGTGCGCGGCATGAGCTGCATCAGCCCGCGCGCGCCGTCGGGGCTCTTGGCCCTGGTGTTGAAGCCGGATTCCTGGCGCATCAGGGCGAAGAGCAGGGCGCGGTCGACCTTGAAGCCGCTCTGCGGCTGCCACGGCGGTATGGGGTAGAGCGCGGCGTCGAGCACGCCGCCGGTCTGCTCGCTGTCGCTGGCGCGGGCCAGCTGGCGGCCCATGCGGAAGGCCAGCGCCGGCATCTTGGCGTGCTGCGCCAGGGCCAGCAGGGCCTCGCCCATGTCCGGATCGCCCCACTGGCCGGCGTGGACCAGCTCGCCTTCGGCGGCCTCGCGGTCGCCGACCTGCAGCAGTGCCAGGGCGCGGCTGCCGACGGGGCTCTGGTTCAGCTTCGCGGTCATCTGCGGGGCGAGGCGGTGCGAGCCGAAATCGAATTCGATGCGCATGCCCAGGGCGCGGCGCGCCAGCAGGCCATAGAAAGTGCGCTGGTACTCGGCGGCCCGGCGCAGCAGCGGGCTGCTGCGGTCGGGGCGCTGCTGCTTCAGGTGCGCGCGCGCCGCCCAGTAGGCGCCGGCGGCGGCGTTCCAGCCGGCGACGTTGTCGGCATTGGCCAGGCTCTCGAAGAAGACGGCGGCTTCGTCGATCTCGCCCAGGCGCCAGGCGGCGAGGCCGGCGATCCAGTTGACCATCGGCGCGGCGCGGCCGGAGCGGCGCGCGGCCGGCGCGGCCAGGGCGTAGGCGCGCTCGGGCTTGCCGTAGTAGAACCAGCCGCTGGCCACCAGGGCGCGGGCCTCGTCCAGTTCCACCGAATCCAGCAGGTTCTGTACGGAGGCCTGCTGCAGCAGTTTCTCGGTGACGGTGAAGCGCTGGCGCAGCACGTTGCGGCGGACTTGGCGCAGCACGCGCGACACCTTGCGGCGCGTCGCCTTGGAGCGCTTGCGCGGCGAGACGTAGTCATAGCTCGTGCGTTTGCCGGACCAGGCGATCTTGGTGCGCTCCGTGCGCGGCGGCTGCGGGCGGCGGTAGTTCGCCGGGCGGCGCTTCAGGGCGAGCTTGTAGATGCGCGGGGCCTGCGGATGGTCGGCGTAGTGGTCCATCCACTCCTTCAGCTCCAGGTACTTGGAGCGGTAGGCCGTGGGATGCAGATAGCGCTGGGCCAGGACATGCCCCATGAGGCGCCGGTCGGACAGCTGGGCGATGAGGCGGTCGGCCTCCGGCCAGCGGCCCGCTTCCTGCACCGTGAAGATGCGGCGGTAGACCTCGGCGTCGTGGCTGGTGAGCACGGCCGGCAGGCCGTCGGGGCCGGCGATCGGCCCGGCGTCCGGCTGCAGGCCGCCCGGCAGCGCGGCGGCGGGGTTCAGGTCGCGCGGCTGCAGCACCTGCGCCGTGGCGGGCGCGGAAAACGGCGCGGCACAGCCGAGCAGGACGATAGCGGCGGCGAACGCCAAGGCGACACCGCGTGCCTGCAAGCAGAGGCGGTCGGCCCCTTGTCGGGCGCGACTCCTGGATTGCACATCGACCCCCGTATTTTTCATCGACCCTAACCAAGTGCTCTGCGGGCTGCAACCGGCGCCCTGAGGAGAGGCAGGCGCCAGGGAAACCGGGCGCCTTTGAAAGCCAGCCCCAAGAAGACCACAGCCGTCGTTAAATCCGCGTTAAATCAGGTATTTGAGGGGCAATTGGTTAAGCGCAGAAGGCCGTTTTTCGCGCTTTTTGCAGCCCCAGGCGGTCACGTCCGCTCAGGCCTCGACGCCGGCGGTCTCGCCGCTGGCCAGGCCTTCGCGTTCGATGGCCTCGGCGAAGGACAGCAGGTCGCGCCAGGCCTCGCGCTTTTGCGCCGGCTGGCGCAGCAGGTAGGCCGGGTGCAGGGTCGGCAGGGCCGGGATCGGGTGGTCCAGGCGGGGGTGGTGATAGTCGGCCCAGCGCCCGCGCAGCTTCAGGATGCCCTCGGAACGGTGCAGCAGGGTCTTGGCCGACATGCCGCCGACCAGCAGCAGCAGTTTCGGCTGCATGATCTCGATCTGGCGCTCCAGGAAGGGCAGGCAGGAGGCGATCTCGCCCGGCGTCGGGTTGCGGTTCCCGGGCGGGCGCCAGTACAGCAGGTTGGTGATGTAGACCTTGGAACGGTCGAGGCCGATGGCCGCCAGCATGCGGTCCAGCAGCTGGCCCGCCGGGCCGACGAAGGGCTTGCCCTGGCGGTCTTCCTGGGCCCCCGGCGCCTCGCCGATGATCATGATCTTGGCCTCGGGGTTGCCGTCGTAGAGGCAGAGGTTGGTGGCCGTCGCCTTCAGGGGGCAGCCCTCGAAGGTTTCCAGGGCCGCGCGCAGTTCCTCGATGGTCTTGGCCTGGGCGGCCAGGCGCTGGGCCGAGGCCTGCGCCTCGCTGGCGGAGGTCAGGCTGGGGGCGGGCCGGGCCTGCGGGGCCTTGGCGGGCGTCGCCGCCGGCCGGGGCGGGGCCGCGGGCGCCCGTCCCGCGGCTTCCGCCATGCCGCCGGCCGGCACGGTCGCCTTGGGCGCCCCGGCCGCCGCGGCGGTGCGGTCGACCGGCTGCTCGCCGATCGCCTCGTCGGCGCCTGCCTCGATCTGCCACTTCAGGGCCTCGAGAAAATCCTGCTCGCTAGGCTGGGTCATCATGGGCGTTAGGATAGCACCGGCGGCCCCCACACAGAAAGCCGGCCCAGAACGCCGGCCCAGGAATCGAGCAGCTTCGCGAAAAACCGGAAAGGGGAAGGAAGAGGGGCCGACTAGCGGTAGAGCGGCGAGACCAGCAGGACCAGCAGGATGTTGGCCAGCACGACCGCGCCGATCATGAAGATCAGCAGCGTGTAACGGTGCACGTTGGCTTCGCGCGAGGATTTGATGGCGCGGGTGAACTGGGAGAAGCTGGAGAAGTGGCTCGAAATATCGCGCAGCTTCTCGCGTTCGGTGTTCTGCCAGACCTGGTAGAGCGCCATCATGTAGATCACCGCGCAGGTGCACAGGAAGCTGATGGCGATGATCAGGTTGGTGATGGTCGCGTTGTTCGGCACCAGCTGCGCCAGCGCGATCAGGCCGCCGAAGACCAGCAGGGTGGCGCCCAAGGATTTCCACTGATGCGCCTTGGCGAAGCGGATCGAATCGGCTGATTCCTTGTACAGCATGCACATTTCGGCATGCGTCAGCTCGTCCAGCTCGCTGGGCGTGTTTTCGCGGATCGGCTCATCGCCGAGATCCTGGATTTCCTGTGCAACCATGATTTGCGTTCTCCAAGGGTTCTATCCTCTCCGCTAAAGGTAAATTTTTCGGTAAGCCTTTACCGGTCGGTCAGGTACCGGCCGGCCAGGTGCTTGTGGGTCAGCCGAGGACGCGGCCAGGCGAAAGGACGGCGCGCCGGGTGGGCTTGGCCCCGGGGATGGCCTGTATTATGTAGGGCCCCGGGGGTAAGGCCCTGGGATCGGGGCAGGGGCAAGGCCGAAGGTCCTGCCGCCGCGGTTGAAACCACGAGTGAGAGCAGGCGCACCAGATTAAACGGGGTCACACTGGGGTGCGGCAGGAGAGAGGGATCTTGGAACGCGAATTCATGGAATACGATGTGGTCATCGTCGGTGCCGGCCCGGCCGGCCTGTCGGCGGCCATCCGGCTGCGGCAGCTCTCGGCGGAGAGCGGCCAGGAGGTCAGCGTCTGCGTTCTGGAGAAGGGCTCGGAAGTCGGCGCCCATATCCTGTCCGGTGCGGTGCTGGAGCCGCGCGCCCTCAACGAGCTGATCCCCGACTGGAAGGAAAAGGGGGCGCCCCTGAACGCTCCGGTCGAGGAGGAAAAGTTCCTGCTGCTGTCGGAAAAGGGCAGCCGCTCGATCCCCGTCGGTCTCTTGCCGCCGCAGATGCAGAACCACGGCAACTACGTGGTCTCCCTGGGCAACGTCTGCCGCTGGCTGGCCGAGCAGGCCGAGGCGCTGGGGGCCGAGATCTATCCCGGCTTCGCCGCTTCCGAGGTGCTGTATCACGAGGACGGCCCCTTGAAAGGGCGCGTGAAAGGCGTGGCCACCGGCGACATGGGCGTGGCGCGCGACGGGTCCCACAAGGACAGCTACCAGCCGGGCATGGAACTGCACGGCCGCTACACCCTGTTCGGCGAGGGCTGCCGCGGGTCGCTGACTCGGGGCTTGGAGGCGAAGTTCGCCCTGCGCCAGGAGGCCGACCCGCAGACCTACGGCATCGGCATCAAGGAGCTGTGGGAGCTGGATCCCGCCAAGCACAAGACCGGCACGGTGATCCACACCGCCGGCTGGCCGATGAACAACGCCACCTGGGGCGGCTCCTTCATCTATCACCTGGAGAACAACCAGGCCTACGTCGGCTACGTCATCGGTCTCGACTACGAGAACCCGCACCTCTCGACCTTCGACGAGATGCAGCGCTTCAAGACCCATCCGGCGATCCGCCCGATGCTGGAGGGCGGCAAGCGCATCTCCTACGGCGCGCGCGCCCTCAACGAGGGCGGCCTGCAGTCGCTGCCGAAGCTGGTCTTCCCCGGGGGCGCCCTGATCGGCTGTGCCGCCGGCTTCCTCAACGTGCCCAAGATCAAGGGCAGCCACAACGCCATGAAGACCGGCATGCTGGCCGCCGAGGCCGCCTACGAGGCGATCACGGGGGCCCAGGAGCAAGGGGGTGAGAGCGGCGAGACACCGGCCGAGCTGACCGCTTTCCCGCAGAAGTTCGAGAGTTCCTGGGTCTACGAGGAACTTCACAAGGCGCGCAACTTCCGGCCCGCCTTCAGCAAGTGGGGCCTCTACGGCGCCATGCTCTACGGCGGGCTGGACCTGAAAGTGCTGGGCGGTAAGGCCCCCTGGACCTTCCATCACAAGCACGCCGACAACGAGTGCCTGAAGCCGGCGGCGGAGATGCCGAAGATCGACTATCCCAAGCCCGACGGCGTCATCACCTTCGACAAGCTGTCGTCGGTCTTCATCTCCAATACCAACCACGAGGAGGACCAGCCGGTCCACCTGACGCTGAAGGACGAGTCGATCCCGGTGGCGCACAACCTGAAGCTCTACGACGAACCGGCGCAGCGCTACTGCCCGGCAGGGGTCTACGAGATCGTGCGCGACGACGACGGCGGCAACCCGCGTCTGCAGATCAACGCGCAGAACTGCGTCCACTGCAAGACCTGCGACATCAAGGACCCGACCCAGAACATCGTCTGGGTGACGCCGGAAGGCGGCGGCGGGCCCAACTATCCGAACATGTAGGTTTTCGTCAGGGTTTTGGGGGCTTGGCCCCGCGTGCGGCGGCGCCCGCCTTGCCGGGCGCCGTAAAAAAGCCATGTTATGAGGCGAGTTGTTCGGCGGGTTAGTCGGCGGGCTTGGCCGCCGCCGGGGCCTCGGCGCTGGGGCCTTGCCGCCGGGAGGGTCGCAAAACATTCACTCCTCCCGGGGCAAACTGTTCCAAGCTGGTCATTGTGAGGGCTCGGAACGGTCGGTTAGACTGGCCGGACCTCGCAAGGCCCCGGCCGCCCCTGCCGGCGGCCAGCTTTTTGCGGCTGGACCTTTCAGGCTGGCCCCCCCTGCATCCGGGCATAATGCATCCGGGCACAGCGAAACCGCTGGGAGAGTGATTTGTCGAACGTTCGGTTCTTCCTGCGCCGGTCAAACTGGTCCAAGCGGGCCAAGTGGTCGAAGACGGCGCTCATCGCCCTGGCCGCGGGCATCGTCCCGGCAGCCTGCGGCGCGGAATCCCCGGTTCTCACCGCCGGACTCAACACGCAGGTCGCCGAGGCGGCGCAGCCGTCCCCGCCGGCCATCTCCTCGCCCTATGGCGCCTACCTGGCGGGCCTGGTGGCGCAAGGCGACGGCGATCTGGAGACGGCGGCCGAATATATGCTGCAGGCCCTGCGCTATGACCCGGACAACCCGGAAATCCTTCTGCCGGCCTTGCAGCTGGCCGCCGCCACGGGGCGGCAGGACGATGCCGCCCGCCTGGCCAAAAGGGTGCTGGATGGCGAGCCGCAACACAGCCTCGCCACGCTGATCCTGGTGGTGGAAGCGGCCAAGGCCGGCGATATGCAGCAGGCCGACGAGCTGCTCGCCGCCCTGCCGGAACGCGGTTTCGACCAGGTTCTCGTGCCGATGCTGCGGGCCTGGACCCAGGCCGGTCTCGGCGATCCGGACCGCGGCCTGGAAACCCTCTCGGTCCTGAAGGGCGACCGCGGTACCAGCGTGCTCTACGGCCTGCACGCGGCCCTGATCAACGAGATCGCCGGGCGCGACGAGCAGGCGGCGGCGGAATACGAGACCCTGCTCAATACCGCCGGGCGGCCGAGCCTGCGCCTGGCCTGGCTTGTCGGCAGCTATTTCGAACGCCATGGCCAGCGCGAGCGCGCGCTGGAGCTCTACCGCGGGCTGACCGACACGACGCTGGGCGCCGACATCCTGGCGCCGATGGTCGAGCGTGCCGAGCAGGGTGGCGAATCGCCGCCGGAGGTGACCAGCGCCGGCGACGGCATGGCCGAGGTGCTGTTCAATCTGGCAGGCATCCTGAACCAGGAGCAGGCGGACGACGCCGCGCTGGTCTATCTGCAGCAGGGGCTGGTGCTGCGGCCCGACTTCCTCATGGCCCAGGTGCTGCTGGGCGACATCCTGCAGCGGAAGGGGCGCAGCCACGAGGCCATCGCGGTCTACCGCAAGGTGCCGCCGAGCTCTCCGTTCAATTGGATCGTCAGCCTGCGCATCGCCGACGAGCTGCAGCAGATGGGCGACAACGAGCGGGCGGTGGTTGAACTGGACCGCCTGGCCGCCGAACGCCCCGACGCCTACGAGCCCATGGTGCGCAAGGGCAACCTGCTGCGCGGCGAAGAGCGTTTCGCCGAGGCGGTCGTGGCCTACGACGAAGCGGTCGCGCGTCTCGAGCGCAGCGGCGGCATCGAGCCGAAGCATTGGAGCCTGCTCTACTTTCGCGGCATCGCGCTGGAACAGTCCGACCAGTGGGAGCGCGCGGAGGCCGATTTCAAGCACGCCCTCGGCCTGCAGCCGGAGCAGCCCTACGTGATGAACTACCTCGCCTATTCCTGGGTCGAGAAGAAGCAGAACCTGGACGAGGCGGAGGCCATGCTGGAGCGGGCGGTGAAGCTGCGCCCGCGCGACGGCTACATCGTGGACAGCCTGGGCTGGGTCTACTACCGCCTGGGGCGCTACGAAGAGGCGGTGGTGCAGCTGGAGCGCGCCGTCGAACTGCGCTCGCAGGACCCCACGATCAACGACCACCTGGGCGATGCCTTCTGGCGGGTCGGGCGCAAGCACGAGGCGCGCTTCCAGTGGCATCGCGCGCTGAGCCTGGATCCGGAGGAGGACCAGGTGCCGGTGATCGAGAAGAAGATCAAGGAAGGCATCACGGCGCCGCCCGAGGATATCTGACCCCCGGCCGCGCCCGTGACCTGCCTCCTTGTCACTTTCAACTGAGTTCTTCCCGTGACCGATCGCGACGCCGCGGCGCTGTCAGAGATCAGCGAGCCCGCCTGGGCCAAGATCAACCTGACCCTGCAGATCACAGGGCGGCGGCCCGACGGCTATCACGAACTGAACAGCCTGGTGGTCTTCGCCGAGGCCGGTGACCTGCTGCATCTCGCGCCCGCCGAAGAGCTGAGCCTGACGGTCGAGGGCCCCTTCGCCGCGGCCCTTCAGGACGCGGGCGACAACCTGGTGCTGCGCGCGGCCCGCGCCTTGGCGTCGGCGGGGGGCGTGGGGCCCGGCGTGGCGATGACGCTCACCAAGAACCTGCCGGTGGCTTCGGGCATCGGCGGCGGTTCCGCCGACGCGGCGGCGGCGCTGCGCGGCCTCGCGCGTCTCTGGGACCTCAGCCTGCCCGCGGAAAAGATGGAGGCCCTGGCGCTCTCGCTGGGCGCCGACGTGCCGGTCTGCCTGCGTGGGATTCCGGTGGTGATGTCGGGCATCGGCGAACGCCTCGATCCCGTGCCGGCCCTGCCGCCGCTCTGGCTGGTCCTGGTCAATCCCGGTGTCGGGGTCTCCACGGCGGCGGTCTTCGCCGGGCGCGAGGGAGGCTTCTCGGAAGTGGCGGAGCCGAAGCTGCCGCCGCTCGGCCTGCCGGCTCTGGTCGACTGGCTGGCGGCCCGGCCGAACGATCTGGAGGCGCCGGCGCGCCGCCTCGCCCCGGCGGTGGAGGGCGTGCTGGCCGCTTTGGCGGGCACGACCGACTGCCTGCTGGCGCGCATGTCCGGCAGCGGCGCGACCTGCTTCGGGCTGTTCGAGGATCAAGCCGCGGCGCGTCACGCGGCCGAAGCGCTCGCCTTACAGCATCCTTCCTGGTGGGTGGTGCCGGCGCTGCTGCGCGCCTAGCGGTCTGGCCGCCTAGCCGCCGTAGAGTTCGGCGACCGAGCGCAGCTCGTCCAACAGCGCCTTGTCGGCCGCGCCATCGGCGGGCAGGCCCGCCATTTCCTGATAGGCCCGAATCGCGGCCGTGGTCTCGGCGGTGATCAGGCCGTCCAGATTGCCCGGGCCGAGACCCAGACCGTCCAGCAGCTTCTGGATCTCGCCGATCTGCGCCTCGGTCAGCTCCACCGGGGCCGGGGCCGTGTCGCCCACCAGGGGGCCGGGCGTCACCGGTGCGCGCGGCGAGGGGCCCAGAGGTTGCGTGTTGGGGTTCTCTGCGCTCGGGGTCTCTGCGCCGGGCGTCATCGGCGGGGCGGTGTCGGCGGAAAATTCGGGGGCGGCCACAGGGGCGTCTTGAGGGGCGCTTTGCGGGGTGGCTTCGGGGGCGGGCTCGACCGCCGCGATCTCTTGGCGGGGCGCGGGAGTTTCCTTGCCGCCGTTCATCCAGAAGGCAAGGCCGCCGACCGCCACCACCAGACCCAGCAGGGTCAGGACGAAGCTGCTGGAAGAGCGCTCCTTCTCCAGGCGCCGGCCGCTCTGCTGCGGGGCGATGGCCGGTTTGGTCAGCGGCGCGTTCTTGGCTCCCGGCTTGGCCCCCGACTTGGCCCCCGACTTGGCCGGAGTCTTATCTGCGGGCGTCTTGCTGCCGCTGGCCGGAACCTTGGAACTCTCGGTTCCCTTGGCGGACGTTGTACCCGCCGTGGTCCCCGGCTTGGCCTCCGACGTGGCCCCGGTCTTGTCGTTGGGCTTGTTACCGGACTTGTCGTTCGACTTGTCATTTGACTGGGCGTTCGGCGTGGCGCTGGACTTGGCCTCGGCCTTCGCCGTTTCCGGCTTCTTGCTCTCCGGCTTGCCGCTGGTGTAGGTCGCGCCAGCGGGTTTGGTCCCCGTGGATTTGGCACTGGTGAAGGTCAGGCCGCTGGCCTTGGCCGAGCTGGGCTGCGGGCCGCTGGCCTTCAGCTCCCCCGCCGAGGGGCCGGCGAAGTGCAGGCCGCTGCCTTCGGGAACCTTGCGCGGCGTCGCGACGATGGGGCGGTTGCTGCCGAAGGAAATGGTCGCCGGGTCGGGGGCCAGCGACGTCGATTCCGGCTGCTTCGTCTCGCTACTCGTCGTCTGGCCACTCGTCGTCCCGGCCGTCTTGCCCGCCAGGGACTTGTCGTCGGCCGGGGGGGCGGCAGAAGCAGAAGCAGAAGCGCTGCCCGAGTCCTGGCTGCCCGGCGCCTTGGCCTGCTTGCCCTTGGGCGAGCGCGACTTGCCGGGCCGCCCCTTGGGGGTGGCCTTGCCGGACTTCCGTGACGCCTTGTCCGTGTATTCTGTCATTCTCTTCGGCGGACCGTTCAGGACCTAACTAAACATGCTCAATTCACCGGCCGGCCGACCCTCGCTCCGACAACCTCGGGCGATCTTGGGGCAGTGCGGCAAGCTCCAATGGTCCGTTATGGGGCAGCCGTGGTTAACGGAGCCCTAATTCGAAGCCTTTCAAAAACATAAGTTTTTGGCCGCCGTGGCGGCCTCAGAGACGTTGTCAGCGGCGCAAATCCGCGGCTATAAGCAGAACTCGACCCAGGGATCACAGGCCCTTGAAAGAAAAAGATTCTTCACGCGATTTTCTCGCCCGCTGGGTAAACCGGGTCTGCCGACACCCTGTTCCCGTCCTGTTCGCCTGTCTGGGCCTGGCCGCGGGGCTGCTCTGGATCGCCGTCACGACTCTGGCCATCAACACCTCGACCGAGGACATGCTGTCGGCCGAGCTGCCCTGGCGGCAGAACAACCGGGCCGTCGACCAGGCCTTTCCGCAGCTGGTCGACAGCCTGACCATCGCGGTCGAAGCCCCCGACGCCCTGGCCGCCGAAGCGGCGGCGGCGCAGCTGGCGGCGGCCTTGACCGCCCGGCCGGCGGTCTTCCATTCCGTTTACCTGCCGGAGGGCGGGGCCTTCTTCCGCCGCAACGGCCTGCTGTTCCTCTCGCCGGAGGAGCTCCAGGCCGAAAGCGACCGCCTGGCCGCCGCCCAGCCGCTGCTGACCGCCCTGCAGGAAGACCCTAGCCTGAGGGGCCTGGCGGACCTGCTGGTCCAGGCGCTGGACCCCGAGCGAACGGCGCAGGTCGCCAATTTGGCGCCGCTGCTCGACCGTCTGGCGGCGACCGCCGCGGCGCTGCCGGAAAACCCGGCGGCGCGGCTTTCCTGGTCGGCCTTGTTCTCCGGCGGCCCGGACGCCGGTGAGGGAGATGCCGCCGCCGACCGCCGGCGCTTCCTGCTCGCCAAGCCGGTCATCGACTTCGCCTCGCTGGAGCCCATGTCCGCCGCCGTCGCCGCCGTCGAAGCGGCGGCTGAAGATCTCGGCCTGACGGCGGACAACGGCTATCGGCTGCGTCTCACCGGCGAGGCGCTGATGCTGCAGGACGAGCTGGGCTCCGTGCAGCGCGGCATCGGGCTGGTCGGCCTGCTCTCCGGCCTGCTGGTCGCGGTGGTGCTCTTCGCCGGCCTGCGCTCCTGGCGCCTGGTGCTGCCGATCCTCGTCACCCTCGTGGCCGGGCTTTGCTGGACCGCCGGCTTCGCCGCCCTGGCGGTGGGCGAACTGAACCTCATCTCCGTGGCCTTCGCCGTGCTCTTCATCGGCCTCAGTGTCGACTTCGGCATCCACTATGCCCTGCGCGTGCAGGAAAGCCTGGGCCGGGGGCTGGCGCCGGCCGAGGCACCGGCCGACGCGGCGGCCCACATCGGCCGGCCGCTGCTGCTCTGCGCGGTTTCCTCGGCGCTGGCCTTCTTCGCGTTCTTTCCCACCGCCTATCGCGGCCTGTCGGAGCTGGGCCTCATCGCCGGGGCGGGGATGTTCATCGCCCTGTTCCTCAACCTCACCCTGCTGCCGGCGCTGATGCGCTTGCTGCCCGCCCCGGCGGGCGCCGCCCACCTGGGGCCCCTGGCCGCGGCCAGCGCCGGGCTGCAGCGCCGCGCCGGGCGCCATGCCGGTCTGCTTGCCGCGCTCGGCGTGGTCCTGGCCATCGCGGCGGGTTTCGCCCTGCCGCAGGCCCGCTTCGACGACGACCCGCTCAATCTGCGCGACCCGGCTTCGCCCTCGGTGGCCGCGCTGCTCGCCCTGCTGGACGATCCCCGTGTCGCGCCCTACAGCGCCCAGGTGCTGGCCCCGACCTCGGAAAGCGGGGATCTGAAGGAGGACTTCCGCGATGTGGTCGACCGCCTGGAGGCCTTGCCGGAGGTCGACGCTGCCGTCTCCCTGGAGGCCTTCGTCCCGGCCGAACAGGACGTGAAGCTGGACATCATCGACCAGACGGCGCTGCTGCTCTCGCCGCTGTTCACCGCGCCGCCGCCTCTGCCGGCGCCGGATGAGGCCGAACGCGCCGCCGCGCTGGAACGCCTGAAGGCCGCGCTGCAATCCCCGCCGCCGGCGCTGGCGGCGGAGGCTGCGCGTCTTGAGGCGGCCTTGCAGAACCTCGGTGCGGTCACACCCGCGCAGCTGGAGGCCGCTTGGCTCGGCGGTTTCGAGGCGGCGCTGAACCGCCTGCTGGACGCCCTGGAAGCGCAGGAGATCACGCTGGAGGACCTGCCGGAGGAGTTGCGCCGGCGCTACGAAGCGCCCGACGGCAGCCAACTGATCGAGGTGATTCCGGTGGAGGACCTGCGCGACCCGGCGGCGCGCGAGCGTTTCGTGGCGGCGGTGCAGGCCGAGGTGCCCAACGTCTCCGGCGTGCCGGTCACCATCGTCGAGGCGGGCCGCGCGGTGGTCACCGCCTTCGTCCAGGCCTCGGTCCTGGCGCTCTGCGTCATCTCGCTGCTGCTGCTGATCGTGCTGCGCTCGCCGCTCGACACGCTGCTGGTGCTGCTGCCGCTCTCGCTGGCGGCGCTGCTCACGGTGGCGGTGGGGGTGGTCGCCGGCCTGCCGTTCAACTTCGCCAATGTCATCGTGCTGCCGCTGCTGCTTGGCCTCGGCGTCGACAGCGGCATCCACTACGTGATGCGGGCGCGCGAGGAAAAGGCAGGGGCGGTCGGCGCCACGAATTCCACGCCGCGGGCGATCTTTCTCTCGGCGCTGACGACCGTGGCCTCCTTCGGCGCGCTGTCGATCTCGCAGCACCCGGGCACCGCCTCCATGGGCCTGCTGCTGACCATCGCCATCGTCATCACCCTGGTCTGCGTGCTGGCCTTTCTGCCGGCCCTGCTGGCCCTGGCCGGGCGGCTGCCCCGGGATTGAGGCGTCTTCTAGCCTCTGTTCAGCTTGGCGACGTCGATGTAGCCGACTTCGATGGCGTGGCGCAGGGCGGCGAAGGCGTCGCGGGCCTCCTCGTAGGTCAGGCGCTTGGCGCGCAGCGCCTCGATGTCCTGCGGGTCCGACTGGCCGCCCGAGCTGCAGAGCTTGAAGGCGGCATCCAGGTAGTCGGCGCGCAGGCGGGCCACCATGGTGGCGAAGACGAAGGCCTTCTCCCGGTCCAGGTCGGGAATGCGCGCGTGGATGATTTCCTGGTTGGCGGTGCGGACGCCCAGGTCCAGCTCGTTCAGGAAGTGCTTCATCAGCTTGGACTCTTCGATTTCCGACGCGAATTGGGACGTGGCGTTCTGAGGCATGGGACCGGAGTTCTCTCTGTTGTCGCGGGTGGGCAGGTATTCGTGCGGCGGGCCCGAAGTATTTGGCGCCCGAAAGCCGCCGCGCCGGCTGTAATCTCTCGGCATCGAAAATACGCCGAGAGACTTAATTAGAGATTTAACAGGGCGTTGAGCGGAAATTGACCTGTTGGAAAGCTTAAAGGCGGCGGCGGCGCGGCAGTAATTAATCGGCGGTTGAATAATCGACGGGCGCCGGGCCTTCCGCCGTCCGCCGGGCGGGGCCGCCTCCCCACCTCTCCCGGCCCGGCGGCGGCGGCGCGGGCAGGGCGCAAAGGGGCGTTGCAGGGAAACGGCGCGGGCGCTAAGTTGCCGCCCTTCCGGCGCCCGCCTCCCGATCTCTTGGGAAGGGCGGGTTTCCGCCGGTCCTGTTGGGGCGTAGCCAAGTGGTAAGGCACCGGTTTTTGGTACCGGCATTCGCAGGTTCGATCCCTGCCGCCCCAGCCAGTTCCTCTATCTGAACACCATCTTCACAAGAACGGCGCCGGCATAAAACGGCCTTGGCACGAAGACGGCTTCGGCGCGAGGGCCGGCGCTTCAGCGATTGCTGCCCAGGGGGATGCCGTCCATCGGGCAGGTTTGCACATCGGTCGGCGGGAAGATCGTCGTGGTCAGGCCGGGACCGCGCGGCCTGTAGTAGTTCGTGGCACCCAGGACGATGGAGACGCTGCCGTCGTCGCCGCGCAGGGGCAGCATCAGGCGCTCGATCTTCGCGGTCTGAAAGCCGTCCGACAACTGCACGATGCCTTCGGCGCGGACCAGCTTGCCGTGGTCCAACGCCGCTTCCCAGCGCAGCCGGAACATATTGATGGCTTCAGGGGTGAACAGCTCGGCGGGGTTGGTGCCGCGCCGCAAGCCGCCATGGATCTCGGTGATCATCTGGCCGGTCAGGCGGTAGCGGTAGTGACCGTCCGGGTGACGCTCCAGCAGCCAGACGCTGTCCAGAAGGTCGCGAAACTTGCTCGGATCGATTTCGCCGCGATGGGGAACCGCGTCGTCCTGCCGCAAGGCAAGCCAATGGCGGATCAGATTTTCGAAGCGCGGATCGGCGAAGCCCGAGAGAAAGCGGTCCAGCTCCAGCTCGTTCCACGCAGCGCCATCGATCCGCATCGGTCCTCGACTCCCGTTCAATCCCCGACGCCGAAACTAGGGCGGCCGCTGTTAAGGCGGGGTTAAACGCCAGCCGCGTGCGACAGGATGTCGCCGGCCGGGTCGTCTCACACCTTGAACTCCACCTCGACGAAGGCGAAGTCGGCGCCGCTGGCGTTGATCACGTTGTGCTCGACGCCGGCGCGGCGGAAGTAGGAGACGCCGGCGGTGAGCTGCGAGGTGCTCTCCTTGCCGTCCTTGTCGACGATCTTCAGCGGGCCGCTGGTCAGCGGCACGACGACGTAGTCCAGGTCGTGACGGTGAAAGCCGGTTTCGGCGCCGGGCGCGAAACGCCACTGGGTGACGCGCGTGGTATCGTTGTCTTCCTGAACGTCGCCTTTTGCCTGGGCCGTCATGTCACTCTCCTCTGAGTTTGGATGATCTCAGCCTAGATCGGATCACGTTTAGACAGAACCACTTGGTGGTTCTGTCTAAACGCGTGAATCCGATCTATTTCTAATACATGGAGCAGATTCACAGGGTTGGTGGATCGCCTTCGGCGATTCCAGCCGACCCTGATCTGCTCTAGCGCCGCGGTAAGGTGTGAACAGGGCCAAGCCCGTGGTGTCCTTGGGGGCAGCGGCCGCCGTCACATTCCTGCCGCAGGCGGACGGTATAGCTTGCAGGAGATATGGAAAGCCCGCTGCCATGATTGCGTCGTGACATGACCGCCTCTCCCGGCCCGCTGCCGGCGCCGCTGCGGCGCAGCCTGTCGTGGTCGCTGCTGCGCGCGGTCGGGCGCTACCGCCACCTGCAGAGCGTGCCGCTGAGCCGCATCCTGGCGGACCAGGGGCAGCGCTCCTTCGGCTGGTCGATCCTGCTGTTCGCGGTGGTCAACCTGCTGCCGCTGCCTTTCGGCTCCAACGTGGTGACGGCGATCCCGCTGCTGCTGCTGACGGCGCAGATGGCGCTGGCCTATCCCTATGTCCGCCTGCCCGGCGTCATCACCCGCCGCACCGTCTCCCGGCGCGGCTTTCAGCGCGTGGTCCTGCGCCTCCGGCCGCTGCTGCGGCCCGTCGAGCGGGTGATCCGGCCGCGCCCGCCGGAGCTTTTCGGCCTGGAGGCCGAACGCTGGATCGGCGGTTTCCTCTTCCTGGTCTCGGCGGCGCTCTTCCTGCCGATTCCCTTCAGCGGGCTGATCTCCGCCGCGGCGCTGCTCATCACCGCCATGGGCCTGCTGGAGCGCGACGGCGTCGTCATGCTGCTCGGCCTCGCCCTCGGCGTCGTGGCGATCGGGGTGACCCTCGCGGCGGCCACGGCGCTCTTTCTCGGCGTCCGCAGCCTGATCTGAGGCGGCGGGAGAGAAAAGGGGTCTAGGCCCCGGCCTCCGCCACCAGCGCGCGCATGGCGCCCAGCGCAGTATCCCGCAGGTCGCCGTCCAGGTCGGCCGGGTAGACGACGTAGGCCGGCAGCGCAAAGACCGGCGCCGCCTCCAGGCGGGTGAGAAGGCCGGCTTCGAGATGATCGCGTACCAGGCGGGCCGGGAAGTAGCCGGCGCCGCCTTGCGTCAGGACGTGCTGCAGGCCGAGCCAGCCGATGTTGGCGGTCAGTGCCGGGCCGACGTAGTTGGGGAAGCTGGCGCTGTGGCGCGCATAGAACTCGGGGCCCCAGTCGATGTAGACGTAGCCCGGCCCCGGCTCCGGCGGGGCGGCGGGATCGGTCGATACCAGGATCAGGCGTTCCTCGAGCAGCTGCTCCACCTTCAGGCCCGGCCGGCTCTGCGGGGTGTACATCACGCCGATATCGATGCGGCCCTCGACCAGCCCCAGCATGAGGTCGGGCTCGAAGCCGATCTCGGCGCGGATCGACACCTCGGGCGCCGCCGCACGCATCAGCGGCAGCCAGTTCAGCAACAGCTGCTCCCACAGGCCGAAACGGCCGCCGACGGTCAGCGAGGCGCGGAAGCCGCGTGGCACCCCGACGTCGTGGCGCGCCTGCTGGACCGTGCGCACCAGGGTGGAGGCGTGCTTCTCGAACTGGCGCCCGGCCGGCGTCAGCGTGGTGCCGCCCTTGTTGCGTACGAAGAGCGTGCTGCCCAGGTGGTCCTCCAGGGCGTGGATGCGCGCGCTGACCGTCGACTGGGTCACGTGCAGCCGCTCGGCGGCGCCGACGAAGTTGCCGGCGGCCACCACCGTCAGGAAGGTCCGTGCCAGCTCGGTGTCCATGGCTCGAAGTCCCCGGCTGATGCCCGTGCAGGTCGGTTACAGCCGTTTATATCGGATCATTCGATATTAACCGCCTTATTTCTTCGTTTGTCAAAACTGTTGTCGGCCCCTTAGCTTGAAATCGAAGGAGAGCCGGAATGACGGACGTCGCGGGAGATAGGGAAAGCAGCGGTGACCCCAGCGGGGATCTGGGCGGCGACTGGCCGCGGCTGCGCGGATGGCGCAAGGCGACGCGCGGCGAGATGCTGTTGCGGCGGAGCGCGATTCCGCGGTCCGAGAAGCTGTTCCTCAGGCCGCTGATCGGCGGCCAGATCCCGCTGCACTTTCCCGAGCTGCAGCACGCCTGCATCGGCTTCTACTGGCCCATCAAGGGCGAGATCGACCTGCGCCACCTAGTGCGCGACCTCATCGGCATGGGCGCGCAGGCGGCCCTGCCGGTGGTGGTGGAGAAAGGCCGGCCGGTGGAGTTCTGGGCCTGGCAGCCGCGCATGAAGATGGCGCGCGGCTTCTGGAACATCCCCGTGCCGGCCGAGCGCCGGCCGCTGCGGCCGACCGCCCTGCTGGTGCCGCTGGTCGGTTTCGACGCCGCCGGCTACCGCCTGGGCTACGGCGGCGGCTATTACGATCGAACGCTGGCGGGACTCGATCCCCGGCCCCTGACCATCGGTGTCGGCTACGCGAGCGGGCGCTTGCCGACGATCTTCCCGCAGCCGCACGACATTCCGCTGGACGCCATCGTGACGGAGGCCGGCGTCGCGCATCACCGCTACCGCGGGCAGCCGCTCGCTCCGGCTGCGGCCGCGCTGGCCGGCGGCAGCGCTGCGGGGAGCTATGCGTCGCCGCCCTGCAGCCTGCACGAGTTGGACCCGAGCTATCTCGGCTACATGACCGCCGAGGAGGTTATCGCCCTGCTGAATACACTGCTGGAAGGCGAACGCGCCGGCGCCCGCGCGGTGGCGGCGGTCGGGCGGCAGGTCGAGGAAGGGCGCGCGCGCTCGGACCTGCGCCACGTGGCCATGGACGAGGCCCGCTTCTGCGCGATGCTCTCGCGCCACGTCACCCGTCTCGGCGGCACGCCGAGCAATGCCGTGGGCGCCTTCTACGACAAGGTCATGGCTTTGGAGTCACCGGCCGAGCGCATTGCCTTGCTGAACCGCGGACAGGGCTGGGTGGTGCGCAAGCTGCGGGAGGCGAACGGCCGGATCGCCGACGACCGGCTGCTGCGCGACCTCCGCGACATGCTGGAGGTTCACGAGCGGAACATCGAGCGCTGCACGGCGCTGGAACGACTCGCCGACGCGGATGAGACGCCGCGCCGGGCCGGTTAGGCGGCGTAGGCGGCGAAGAGGTTCATCTGCAGGCCCAGCACCACGAAGAGCACGTTCAGCGCCCAGGCGATGGTGAGGCCGCGCGACAGATAGGTATAGAATTCCTGTTCGGTGTTGGGCGCGCAGCGCCACACCGAGACGACGATCCACAGTGTGTAGAGCAGCAGGACCGGTAGCAGGCCCTGCTCCAGGACGGTGTTGCCCGCATAGATCGCGGCGGCATAGACGCCGCCGAGGATCGCGCTCGCCAGCACGCCGTACAGCCAGAACACTTTCCAGAGCGCGCCCTCGCCGCGCCAGTAGCGCAGGAGGGGATTCGACGTCTGCGAAGGGGAGGGGAACTGCGTCGCCATCTTCGGATCTCCTACTCTTGTCCAAGGCCGCCGCGCCGCAGTGTCTGCGGCAGGGCCATCCTGCTCGTTTGGTAGGTCTATCCTTTTCGTGATCGCGCGCGGAGACAAACGAATATAATCGAAGCGCGGTATCGATTGTTTTGTCGTTAGCGGCCTGCCTGGGAAGCGGCGCTACTCCGCCGGCGCGGCGGCTGCCGCGGGCACGCGGCCGAGCAGGACTTCGTGGCCCGGCTCGGGGTGGCGCGGCACGTTCAGGGCCATGATGAGCGAGCAGGCGGCCATGGCGCTGCCGGC
Organism: Kiloniellaceae bacterium; assembly: GCA_048268885.1. Taxonomy (GTDB): domain Bacteria; phylum Pseudomonadota; class Alphaproteobacteria; order Kiloniellales; family Kiloniellaceae; genus Pelagibius. The sequence goes on from JBLWUP010000017.1 coordinate 41,007, forward strand.
CAGGAAGACGGCGGCGGGGGAGACCAGCCAGAGGAAGCCGAAGGCCGCCGGGATCACCACCGCCGCGATGTGGTTGATGGTGAAGCTGACGCCCGCGGTGGAGGCGATGTCCGCCGGATCGGCGATCTTCTGGAAGTAGGTCTTGATGGCGATGGCCAGGGCGAAGAACAGGTGGTCGACCACGTAGAGCCCGGCGGCCACCGTGGCGTTCTCCACCACGGCGTAGGCGGTGAAGACGCCGATGAGGCCGATGTACTCGAAGATGAGGGCCTTGCGTTCGCCGATGCGCCCGATGATGCGGCCGATCTTCGGCGCCAGCCAGATGTTGATGGCCGAGTTCAGCAGGAACAGCAGGGCGATGGCGCCGACGTCGTAGTGGAACTTCTCCACCATGAGGAAGCCGGCGAAGACGATGAAGATCTGGCGCCGCGCGCCCGACATGAAGACCAGGGCGTAGTACAGCCAGTAGCGCTTGCGCAGGACCATGTGCTTGTGCTGCTCGACCGGCTGCTTGAACTGCGGGAAGCCGAGCCAGGCGACCAGCGCGATCAGCGCCGTGGCGCCGCCGCCGATGAGGTAGATCCAGAGGTAGTCCAGCGCCAGCAGATCGCTGGTGAACCACACCAGGGCATAGACCACGATGGAGGTGACCGAGCCGGCGGCGATGAGGCGGCCCAGGGTTTCCGGCGCGCGCACCTTGTCGATCCACTGCAGCGACAGCGAGATCTGCAGCGTCTCGTAGTAGTGGTAGCCCAGCGACATGACCACGGTGGTCACGTAGATGCCGAGCACCGAGGGGAAGAAGCCGGTCGCCGCCGTGCCGACGCCGAGCAGGAACAGCGAGAGGACGGCGAGGCGCTGCTCGCGGATGAGGAACAGCAGGAAGACCACGCCGAAGGCTAGGAAGCCGGGCACCTCGCGCAGCGACTGCATCATGCCGATCTCGACCCCGCCGAAGGCGGCGCGCTCGTAGGCGAAGTTGTTGATCAGCGCCTGCCAGGTGGCAAATGACAGGGGCACCGCCGCCGCCATGAGCAGCAGCAGCACCTCGGGCCGGCGCCAGCGGGTGAGGGGAGAAGCGGAGTCTGGGGTCTCGGTCGTCTGCATGACCTTGATATACCGCTCCCCTGTCTGCCCGTCTTGCTGTAGAATGCCAACTAATGACGCGAAACGGACAAAACAAGGCGGACGGCCCCGCGCGTGCCGCGCCGCCGGTGTGGAAGCGCGGCCCGGACCACGTCCACAGCGACCCGCTGCCCAGCCATCCGGGTAACCTGGACGACCCGCTCAGGCCCATCGCGCCGCTGGCCATCGATTACGAGGGGGCTTCGCTGCGCCCCTGGCACCACCACCGGCGCGGCCAGCTGCTCTATGCCGACACGGGCGTCATGCAGGTCGGCACGGATGCTGGCACCTGGGTGGTGGCGCCGGAGCAGGCGGTCTGGGTGCCGCCGGGCGTCGAGCACCAGGTCGGCCACAGCGCCGGCATCGCCATGCGCACCCTCTATATCGACCCCGAGGTGGCGCGCGAGCTGCCCGGCGACTGCTGCGTGGTGGCGATCCCGCCGCTGCTGCGCCAGCTCATCCTGCGCGCCATGGCCATCGGGTTGGACTATGCGCCGGGCAGCGCCGAGGCGCGCGTCATGGCGGTGATCCTGGACGAACTGCGCGCCCTGCAGCCCGAGCCGCTGCATCTGCCGCATCCGCGCGACCCGCGCCTGAAGAAGATCACCCAGGCGCTGCTCGCCGACCCCGCCGACGGCCGGGCGCTGTCCGACTGGGCCAAGGACTCCGGCGCCAGCGCGCGCACCCTGGCGCGGCTCTTCGTGAAAGAATCCGGCATGACCTTCGGCGCCTGGCGCGAGCGCCTGCGCCTGGTCACCGCGGTCGCGCGCCTGGCGGAAGGCGAGGCGGTGACGGCCGTCGCCTACGACCTTGGCTACCAGAGCCCCAGCGCCTTCATCGCCATGTTCAAGCGCACCCTGGGCGACACCCCGGGACGGTATTTGAAGAAGGCGCTGAGCGCCGAGTGAGCGCGCTGTTCCTGGCAGGCCGCGTGCCGCCCTTGCCGCTCTCCCGCTTGTCACCCTCGGGCTTGACCCGAGGGTCCATGCTTCAGGTGTTCCGGGTCCACCATGGATGCTCGGGTCAAGCCCGAGCATGACGAAGGTGTTTGTGGCAAAGGCGTTGCGCGCGCCTACCCACTTGCACCGTAGCGCCATCTGTGGCGCTCTGCGCGGTAAGAACCAAGGTAGGGAGAGATCCATGACCTTCGCGATCAGGAACATCGACCATGTGGTGGTCTGCGTCAGCGACCTGGAGCGGGCGCTGACGTTCTATACCGAGGTGCTGGGCTGCACCGAGGAGCGCCGGGTCGAACGCATCGGTCTCGTGCAGTTGCGCGCCGGGGCCTCGATGATCGACCTGCAGCTCGTGAAGCCCGCGCCGGAGGACAGCGAGTTTTCCGGGCCCCCAAAGCACCTGACCAGGAACATGGATCATTTCGCCATCCGCATCGAGCCCTTCGATCCGCAGAGCCTGCGCAGCCACTTGGCCGACCACGGCATCGACGCCGGCGAGGTGGTGCAGCGCTACGGCGCCGAGGGCGACGGCCCCTCGGTCTACATCCAGGACCCCGACGGCAATACCATTGAGCTGAAGGGACCGGCGCAAGCATAGTTCTGCAACATCGAGCGTTGAAGTCCACCGACCTAGGTCGAATGCGTAAGAGTAGGAGGCCCTCCTGATTGGGCCTAAACGCTTGGCATGAACAACCTGCCAAACGCTTTCCCCACCTTTTCTGAAGCTAACCAGCCTATGGTCTCGACTCTGCGAATTTGGAAATCTTCTCAATCAAGGCAGACATCTCTTCAGGTACATCTTCTGGCAACATCGAATCGATAATTGAGGTAGGGGTGACGGTAATCCCGTACTTCTCCTGCAAGAACTGGTTGATGAAGCTGATGGCCTCTTTTCCTGGGATGATTTTTAATCGTGACGAAAGGCTCCCCCAGGAGGTGGTCACTTCCTCAATCGCTTGCTGGGTGGCGCTTGTGGCATCTTCCTTCGGGTTGCTCAACTTCTCGTATCGGCGGCGGTTTTCGATGTATTGCGACGTGATATAGCTCTTCTTAGTTTCGGCGAACTCCTCCAAGATAGATGTTGCGTCGTCCTCGAATTTAACCTCTTTTCCGGTCCGCTTTGCGTGGTCAGCAATACGCCGCATAGCCGCGCGATTGATTGCGGAAGGCACCAGAAGGAAATTCTCTAGTTCTTTCCGTCCATGCACCTCAGCTAGCAAACAGAAGGCGCCGGCTGCCTTAGACACCTTCTTTGTCTCAGCGTCGCTCCGATAATCTTTATCGAAAACCACAGCAGCAGAAACTGGGCTCCCCAGCGTGGTCTCCATCCCTGCTTTTAAACTCCTCACCCTCTCTGGGTTAAAACCATCAACAGGGACCACTGCAAAATCGCTGCGATTGGCGACCTTATTGCGCCCTAGCTTGCGTGCAAACCGTCCGATTATCTGGAAGTCTTTTCCTTCGACAAACACGACCCTCTTTGTTTTGGCGAGCTGTGTAAGGATAGGGTTCAGGTTGGACCCAAGGAGAGTGAATACTTCAATCAGTTGGGACGGACTCTTTATCCTTCTCGCATTCCTGTTCTTCTTATTGACCAATACAATATCGTCTGGTTCAGCCTCCGTTATGATTTCTGTCGAGTGGGTTGCTAGCAATATATCGGGTCCGAGGTTTCGAAGGAGAGACAAGAGCTGGCGCTGAAGGTCGGCGTGCAGGTAGATGTCGGGTTCATCAATCAAGAAAATTGATTTGTCTCTTGATTGAACGAGGTGAGTCAGCATTTGGCACCATACCTGGAAACCAAACCCAGCCCAGAATATTTCTCGAGGAATGCGATCTTCTGGACAGAACATATACAGATGCGCTCTTTGGCCAGAATAGTCGATTTTGGGTGGCTCGATGTCCATCCCGGGCCACGTTTCCTTCAGTATGGATCGGAATTCATCGAACTGTTCGCCATAGTGATACCAGATGTTTCGAAAGTTTCGCGCGGCTCTATAGTTGAACAGGGCTAGCCGAGCAGCTTCCTTTTCATATAGCGGTTCATCGTGCTCGACAGGCCCAAGGATCGGAACAAACCCGATCGGGCAATTGAACGCAGATCGAAATTGGGGGGTCGTTCTTGGGATGTTGCCCTGCGCATTGGCCAACAGCACACAACCCCCGCCCATTGAGAAGTACAGATTGAGTGAGTGACCATTCGAGAGATTGAATGTGACCGATGCGGGTTCGGAATCATCGTAGTTATAGAAGATGTTCTCTTCCGCAACTGACGCACCGCTGAGGTCAATTGTATATCCCAACGTGGGTCCTGTGGGGCCATGTACAGGTTCTGGCCTCCGGCTATTTGCTTTGCGCATCGCTGTTGCCAGTATTCGAAAGGCCGCTAGGACGGTGGACTTGCCCGCGTTGTTTGGACCAACGAGAATGTTGAAATGGCGCAGTCGCAGAGTGAAATTCTGAAAAGCCTTAAAGTGCTGAAACTTAACGCTGGTGAAGTGGGCAAGTTCTGGCATCTCAGGTTTGCAGCCGATGCAGGTCGAGTGTTCAATTTCCGCGAAAGGCGGCTCAACGTATATTAGATGAGAGTGCAGAGTATTTCATTATCTGATTGTAGCTGACCCGAAATGATGGTGTGGAAGGGGTCAGGTAAATGGCTCTTCCCGCCGCCCCACCAGGATGTAGCTGAGCGGCAGCTGCGCGGGCTGGTTCTCCAGGTGGCCGTGGGTGCCGATGTCGTGGGGGAACTCCTCGAAGTCCTCCAGCGCGAAGCCGGCGCGCGTCACGCCCATGACGACGTCGCTCATCTTGTGGAAGGTCCAATAGCAGGGCGCGGCGTCGTAGACGGTGTTGCCCCAGTAGTCGAGGCCGTCGTCGCTGACGTAGGGCTCCGACCTGAAGTACGACTCGTCGGGCAGGAACGGACCGGGCGCCTGGCCGTCCTCCATGTCGTCCATGTTCAGGACGTCGAACATGTTGAGGATCGGATGGTCCTCGTAGATCACCAGGTGCCCGCCCGGTTTCAGCACGCGCCGCGCGGTGCCGAAGAACTCCGCCAGGTCGGGCATCCAGCCGAACACGCCGATGGTGACCACCGCGATATCGAAGCGCCCGTCGTAGCGCGCGGGGATCTTCGCGATCTCCGTCTGCACGAACTCGGCCTCGATGCCGCCGGTGGCGGCCAGCTCGCGCGCCTGCTCGAGGAAGGCCTCGGAGAAGTCGAAGCCGGTGACGCTGGCGGCGCCGAGGTTCTTGATGGAGAGCAGTTCGCGCGCGTTGTTGCAGCACAGCTGCGCTACCGCCTTGCCCTCCAGGCCGATGTCCTTGAGGCGTCCGGTCAGGGTCTCGTCCAACACCGAGAAACCGGGCGTGGCGAAGCCTTGCAGCAGTGCGGCGTACTGGTCGTGGCTGCGGTGACGCTCGGCGGCTTCGTTCCAGGCGCCGCGGTTGGCGGCGACGACGTCTTCTTTGTTCAGGTTCTTCTCGGACGGGGCCATGACGCTTCTCTCGCTTCTGAGGCGGCGCAGCGTACTGCCGCCGCGAGGGCTTCGCCAGGACATAAAGGTGGCACAGAAGTGTCACTCCCGTTTCATAGGGCCATGTCAATGCTGGAGGCGAAGCTGCTCCTGACGGCATGCTGTCTGCTGACGGGCTCTTGCCGACGAAATTGTGAACGGAGCGGCCCTTCACCTGAGCGTCGCGCGCCCCATAATGAGTGCAATGCGATTCTTCCGCACCGCCGACTGCAACTTCCTGCGCCCCGGGGCGTTCTCCCAGAAATAAGGAGCCGAGCATGCCGCAACCCGCCCGCGCTGCGACATCCCCTAATTTCGCCGCCAACCGCAACGATCCCGCGGGCGAGCGCGAGCGATTGCTCTACGGCTTTCGCGAAGTGCGGGCGCGCAGCGATGCGCTCGCCGCGCCGCTGTCGCCGGAGGACATGACGCCGCAGTCGATGGAGGACGCCAGCCCGACGAAGTGGCACCTGGCGCACACCTCCTGGTTCTTCGAGGCCTTCATCCTGCGGGCGCATCAGGCGGGCTACCGCGACTGTCACCCCGGCTACAACTATCTCTTCAATTCCTACTACGAGACGGTGGGTGAGCGTCACGCGCGCCCGCGCCGCGGCCTGGTGACGCGTCCCTCGGTCGAGGAAGTGAAGGATTACCGCCGCCACGTCGACGGGGCGATGGAGGGGCTGATCGCGAACGCCTCCGACGATGCCTGGGCCGAGATGGCGCCGCTGTTGGAGCTGGGCCTGCATCACGAGATGCAGCACCAGGAGCTGCTGCTGACCGACCTGCTGCACCTGCTGGCGCAGAATTCACTCGATCCCGCCTACCGTGAGACGGCGCCTGAGCGTGGCGGCGCAGCTGAATCACGCAAGGTGGGGCCACTTGCGTGGTGGGAGCACGGCGGCGGCATCGTCGAGATCGGCCACGACACGGAAGATCCGGCCGCGGGCTTCGCCTACGACTGCGAGGGGCCGCGCCACCAGACGCTGCTGCAGCCCTTCGCGCTCGCCAGCCGCTGTGTGGCCAACGGCGAGTGGCTGGCGTTCATGGCCGACGGCGGCTACGAGAACGCCAACCTCTGGCTCTCCGACGGCTGGGCCACGGTGCAGCGGCAGGGCTGGCGCGCGCCGCTCTATTGGGACGAGGCGGAGGCGGGGGGCTGGACGGCCATGTCCCTGCGGGGGCGGCATCCGGTCGATCCCGCGGCGCCGGTCTGCCACGTCAGCCTCTTCGAGGCCGATGCCTACGCCCGCTGGGCCGGGGCGCGCCTGCCCAACGAAGCCGAGCTGGAAGTCGCCGCCGCCGGGCGTCCGATCGAGGGCAACCTGCTGGGCCGCGACGCCCTGGTCCCGCAAGCCGCGCGGGAAAGCGAGGGTCTGCCCGCTCAAGTGTACGGCGACGTCTGGGAGTGGACGCAGAGCGCCTACAGCCCCTATCCCGGCTTCCGCGCGCCGGAAGGCGCGGTCGGCGAGTACAACGGCAAGTTCATGTGCAACCAGTTCGTGCTGCGCGGCGGTTCCTGCGTCACGCCCGACGCGCAGCTGCGCGCGAGCTACCGCAACTTCTTCTATCCCCACCAGCGCTGGCAGTTCACCGGTCTGCGCCTGGCGAAAGACGTCTGATGCCGGGAGATATCTTGATGAGCGGTGCGCTGCACGAGGTGGAGAGCTTCGTCGAGACCGGCACGGAGGGCGTGGAGGAATTCCGCGAAGCGGTGCTGGCCGGGCTGGCCGCGCGGCCCAAGGCGCTGGAGCCGAAGTTCTTCTACGACGAACGTGGCTCGCAGCTCTTCGATGCCATCACCGAACTGGACGAGTATTACCCGACACGCGCGGAGACGGCGCTGCTGGAAAGCCATGCGGAGGCCATCGCCGCTTTCGTGGGAAAAGACGCCAGCCTGGTCGAATTCGGCAGCGGTTCCTCGGTGAAGACCCGCATCCTGCTCGCCGCCCTGCCGGACCTGGCCTGCTACGTGCCCATCGACATCTCCGGCGAGCACCTGCAGGCCGCCGCCGAACGGCTCGCCGCCGACTTCGCGCTGCCGATCGTGCCGCTGCATGCCGATTACACCAGCGCCTTCACTTTGCCGCCCGCGGTGCCGGCGCAGCGGCGGGTCGGCTTCTTCCCGGGCTCGACCATCGGCAACTTCGCGCCCGGGGCCGCCGCGGCCTTCCTGCGCCAGGCGCGCGACCTGCTCGGCGCCGACGCCCGCTTTCTCGTCGGGGCCGACCTGCAGAAGGATGAAAAGCGCCTCGTCGCCGCCTACGACGATGCCGAGGGCGTCACCGCCGCCTTCAACCTCAACCTGCTGCGGCGCATCAACCGCGAGCTGGAGGGCGACTTCGACCTCGCAGCCTTCCGCCACGAGGCGCGCTACAACCGTGCGGAGGCCCGCATCGAAATGCACCTGGTGAGCCTCAAGGCGCAGCAGGTGCGCGTCGCCGGACGGCGCTTCGACTTCGCCGCCGGCGAGTCGATCCACACCGAGAATTCCTACAAGTACACCTCCGAGTCCTTTGCCGCCCTGGCACGGGCCGGCGGCTGGCGTCCCGCCGCGGAATGGCGCGACCCGGACGGCCTCTTCAGCCTGCACGGGCTGGCGGTGGGCTGAAGGGTCAACACAGACAGTCACCCTCGGGCTTGTCCCGAGGGTCCAGGGGGCTCGCCGAAGCGCTTGCCCTGGATGCTCGGGTCAAGCCCGAGCATGACAAATCGAGAGGGTGGCGACACTGGTGCGTCTTCTGCACCGAAAGCCCGCTAAACGTTGAAGTGCCAGTGGGTCGGCGGGCGGCCCATGATCGGGCTGCGGAAGCAGGCGATGCTGTCGCCCAGCAGGGAGCCCAGGTAGGCGGTCCGCAGGTCCGGCCCCCCGAAAGCGAGGCTGGAGATGTTGCGCAGTTTCCGGCTTTTCGCCTCGTCCAGGTGGACGCGGCCCATGCTGCCGCCCTTGTAGGCGACCTCCACCGCCGCCAGGTGGTCGGGATCGCTGTCTTCCAGGATCAGGGTCTGGGCGCCGTCGGGGGCGACGCGGATCACCCGGTTGGACACGGGGGAGGTGACCCAGAGGTGCTCCTCCACGTCCATGGCCAAGCCGTCGGGAAAGGTGCCGGCGCCGAATTCCGTCACCACCGTCGGCGCGCTCAGTTCGCCGAAGCGGTTGATGTTGAACCGGGTGAGGCAGCGCCCGAAGGTCTCGTTGAGATAGAGATGCCGGCCCTGCCGGTCGAGCTGCAGCTCGTTGGCGTAGCCCACCTTGTCGGCGACGATGCGCGCGCCCTTGCCGTCGATCAGCACCACGAAGCCGTCGGCCCCGTCCTTACGGTAGGCGGCGCTGCGCGGGCTCTGCCGGGTGGAGACGGTCACCCAGACGCGCCCGCGGTCGTCGACCAGCACGAAGTTGGTGGCCGGCAGGTCGACGCCGTCCACCTGGCGCAGCACCTCGCTCAGCTTGCCGTCGCGGTCCAGGCGGAAGACGCCGCCGGACTCATGCAGGTTGGTGACCAGGAAGGAGCCGTCGCGCTGCAGGGCGATGCCGTTGGGCAGGAGGGTCTCGCTGCCCGCGGCGGCCTGGAAGACCTCCCGCAGTCCTGTCTCGCCGCCGCTCACGGCGACGCCGCCGCGCCCGTCGGCGCTGTAGATGTCGCCGTTGGAGGTGCACAGCAGGCATTCCGGGCGGTTCAGGCCGCTGCCCAGAAAGGTGACCTCGGAAAGATCCAACAAGGACTCGGTTTCGGACAAAGCTCTCTCCTGACAAACGGGCGGACTGGTCTCCGGCGCGGTGAAGAGACTATAGTCCGCCGGTCGAGGTAACGCGAACAGAGCGGAGGGCCGCATGGCCGAATTCCGGATCGCCGTCCTGCCGGGCGACGGTATCGGCGCGGAGGTGATCGCGCCCAGCCTGGAGGTGCTGACGGCGGCCTGCGCCGCCGTGGGCGGCGTCACGCTGCGCTTCGAAGAAGTGGCGGCCGGCGCCGCGGTCTACCGGGAGCGGGGCGTCGCCATGACCGACGAGGCGCTGAAGGCGGCGGAGGCCGCCGACGCCATTCTGCTGGGCGCCATGGGCCTGCCGGAGGTGCGCTACCCCGACGGCCGCGAGATCGCGCCGCAGGTCGATCTGCGCGAACTCTGGGGGCTTTTCGCCGGCGTCCGCCCGGTGCGCGCCATCCCCGGCGCGCCGCTGCCCCTGGCCGACCCACGGGCGGCGGAGATCGACTTCATCCTGGTGCGCGAGCAGGCCGAGGGCCTCTTCGCCGCACGGGGCAAGACCGAGCAGAGCGCGGACGAGGCGCGCGACGTGCAGGTCATCACCCGCGCCGCCTCCGAACGGCTCTTCGACTTCTGCTTCAAGCTGGCCGAGCGGCGCAAGGCGCAGGGCCATCCCGGCGTGCTCACCTGCGTCGACAAGGCCAACGTGCTGGGCAGCATGGTGTTCTTCCGCAAGATCTTCGACGAGCGCGCCACGGCCTTTCCGGGCATCGAGGCGCGCCACCGCTACGTCGACGCCATGGCGCTGGACCTCATCAAGCACCCCTGGGCCTTCGACGTCATGGCGACGGAGAACATGTACGGCGACATTCTCTCCGACCTGGCGGCGGGGCTCATGGGCGGGCTCGGCATGGCGCCCTCCGGCGACATCGGCCACGACCGCGCGGTCTTCCAGCCCTGCCACGGCAGCGCGCCGGACATCGCCGGGCAGGGCAAGGCCAACCCGACGGCGACCTTTCTCTCGGCGGCGATGATGCTCGACTGGCTGGGCGAGCGCCATGGCGAGCCCAAGGCGGAAGCGGCGGGACGGCTCATCCAGCAGGCCGTCGACCGGGCCTACGCCGGCGGCGGCCTGAAGCCGTGTGAGTTCGGCGGCCCCGACGGCACCGCGGCGGTGACCCGGCGGGTCCTGGAAGAATTGAAGGTGCCGGCATGACGGGAGAGGCGTAAGCGCGATGGAAGAGGTTCTGGCGTTCTGGTTCGCCGAGGGGCGCGAGGCGCAGTGGTTTGCCGGCAGCGAGGCCTTCGATGCCGAGGTGCGCCGGGCCCTGCTGCCGCATCTGGAAGCGGCCCTGGCCGGCAAGTACGAGGACTGGCGGCGCTCGCCGCGCGGCTGCCTGGCCCTTGTCCTGCTGCTCGACCAGGTGCCGCGCAATCTCTATCGCGGCACGCCGCGCGCCTTCGTCAACGACCCCGCGGCCCGTGCGATCACGCGCCACGCCCTGAAGGAGCGTTTCGACGAGGCCCTGGGCAAGCTCGAGCGGCTGTTCCTCTACATGCCGTTGGAGCACAGCGAGGACCTGAAGGACCAGCAGGACTGCGTGCGCCTGATCGGCGTCTTGGACGCCGGCGGCGAATATCTTTTCTACGCCGAACGCCACCGCGACGTCATCGCCCGCTTCGGCCGCTTCCCCCACCGCAACGAAATCCTCGGCCGCGAAAGCACGGAAGAAGAGATCGAGTTCCTGAAACAGCCGAACTCGTCGTTTTGAGCGCCCCCTCACCCTCCCGCTGACGCGGGCCCCTCCCTCTCCCACGAGGGGAGAGGGCCAAGAAACAAACCCTCTCCCCTTGTGGGAGAGGGTTGCGCAGCCTTGGCGAGGCGTCAGCCGCGCCTAGGCGAAGCTGGGTGAGGGGGACCTACGCCGGCCCTTCCACCTCTTCGGTGCCGAACTGGGCCGGGGAGGTGATCTCGATCAGCTCCATGTCGTCGGAGTGGCGCACTTCGCGGTGGCGTATCCCCGGCGGCTGCAGCACGCAGGAACCCTCGCGCAGCACGTGCTCGCCCTGGCCCTCGTATTCGAAGACCACCCAGCCCCGGGTCACGTAGACCATCTGGAAGTCGAGGTCGTGCCGGTGCCAGGCGCCGGGGCTTTCCATGCCCGGCACGGCGCGGATCACATGGGCGCCGAACTTGCCGCTGGTGGCGCCGGCGATGCCCAGCTCGCGGTATTCGAAGAAGGCGCGCAGGCCCTCGCCCTCGAAGGTGCCTGAGTCGGCGTGGGCGACGCTGAAGGCCTGCCCCTTCCACATGTCGTTCATTATTGGGCCCTCAGGGGACCAGCCAGCTCGTCTGCAGCTGGTCGTCGCCGTTCCAGGCGAAGTTGGCGCGGCGGTGGCCGTAGGGGGTGAGGAACAGCCAGTCCATCTGGCGGATATGGCAGACGACGACCGCGAAGTTGTGCCGACCCGCTTCGCTCTCCGCCGGCGTCAGGTCGCGGCTCTCCAGTTCGGCCGGCAGGCCGGAGGTCGCCCAGGCCCAGGGCAGGCCGCGCGGGCCGGAGACCAGGTAGTCGCGCCGCCGGGGCGGGGCCAGGTTTTGCCAGGCGCCCTCGCCCCCGGCGTCGCGGTGATGGATCTCCGCCTCGGCCTGCACGCGGATCTGGGTGTCGTCGCTCATCGAATTGAACAGCAGGGCGACGCGCGGGTCCTGTTCGATCTCGCCGATCTTGCGGCTGCGCAGGTCGGTGTAGAACAACAGCTCGCGCGCCTCCGGGTCGACCTTGCGCAGCACCACGGTGCGCAGGGTGCAGCCCAGCGCGGCGTGCGTGGTGGCCAGGGCGGTGGTGTGGAAGTCGTGCTGCGGATCGGCCGCGCCGTCCGACAGCAGATGCCAGCATTCGGCGAGCACGGCGGTCAGGCGCGGCTCGTCCTCCGAGTGCCAGATATCCAAGTTGACCGGAACCAAGAACATTCCCCCGTTCGGGTTGTTATTGGCTGGACAGTTTAGACTCAGGACTCCGAGGCGCAATTTGTTTCCGGCGGCCCGGCCGCGCCCGCCCGATCGGCCGAAGGATTGCGCTGGGTCATTCGGATACGAGCGGATACCGGCTAAACTGTTCAAAAGTAAGGGGAGCCGACCCAGATCATGCGTATCGCCACCTTCAACCTGGAAAGCCTGGATCTCACGCCGGGCGGCGAAGAGGCCTTCCAGCGCCGCGCGGCGGTGCTGCGCCCGCAGCTGGAAGCTTTGCAGGCTGACATTCTTTGTTTGCAGGAGGTCAACGGCCAGCACGTGGCCGGGCAGAAGACGCGCGAGCTGACCGCCCTGACGCGTCTTCTGGCGGAAACCAGCTATGACGGCTATGACCTGCTCGCCACCTCGGGTCACGCGGGGGGTAACGCCGACGGCAAGGGCGTGGCCGATGTCCACAACCTGGTAATCCTCAGCCGGCGGCCGGCGCACCGCGGCGAGGCCCTGCGCCATCGTTTCATTGCGCCGCTGACCTACCAGTCGGTCACGGCGACGCCGGAGGGCGCGCGCGAGATGACCCTGCAGTGGGACCGCCCGCTGCTGCACGCGGTCTACGAAACCGACTCGGGTGCCCCGCTGCACGTCATCAACCTGCACCTGCGCAGCCCGCTGGCGGCGCCGATCCCCGGCCAGAAGCTCTCGGCGCAGGCCTGGGGCTCGCTCGGCGGCTGGGCCGAGGGCTATTTCACCGCGACCCTGAAGCGCAGCGGCCAGGCGCTGGAGGCCCGCCTGCTGGTGGAGCGCATTTTCGATGGAGACCCGGCGGCCTTGATCGCCGTCTGCGGCGACCTGAATGCCGGGGAGGAGGAGACTCCGTCGCGCCTTTTGCAGGCGACGCTGGAGGACAGCGGCAACCCGGCCCTGGCCGAGCGGGTGCTGGAGCCTTTGGAGCTGCGCCTGCCGGAGGCGCGGCGCTTCACCGTGAACCACGCGGGCCACCGCCGGATGCTCGACCACATCCTCTGCTCCAAGGCGCTGGCCGCCACCTGCAGCGGCGTCGAGGCCGACAACGAGACCCTGCCCGACGAAACGCTCATGGCCGACGACGACCCGCGCTCCAACCACGCCCCGCTGATCGCGGCGTTCGATGTGTGAGGTGAATAACACCAATGTCGTCCCGGGGCTTGTCCCCGGGACACATTGGCGTCAGGACAGGGTGATTTCTTGGGCCTCTTATCTCCCCAAGAGCCGCGAACTTCGAGATTCACGGCGCTGAGACGATCAAACCGAGAAGACAATGGATCCCGGCAACAAGTGCCGGGATGACAACCGTTGACTGGAACAGGCGTGCTCTACGCCGCCTCCAGCCCGGCGCTGGCCGGGCGACGCGGCTAGGCGAGCTTCTTCGCTGCGGCCGCCTTGTGCCTGCTTTCTTTCTTCAGGGGTCGCGAAACCGGGCAGACTTCTTGGACGAAGCCATTCAGTGTGTTGACGAGATTGTCCCGCACCAGGCTGTAGTGAATGTACTGCCCCTTCTTCTCGGCGGTGATCAGGCCGGCGTTCTGAAGAATCTTCAGGTGCTTTGAGACGGACGGCGCCGACATGTCGAAGCGCTCCACGATCTCGCCCGCCGTCAGGTCCGAAGCCGACAGGTAGGCAAGGATCTTGCGCCGTGCCGTTGAAGCCAGGGCCTGGAAAACGTCGTCCATAAGAACTCCTCAACCGTAATTAGCCGATTGACTAATTAGCTCAACGCGATAATATCGAATCATTAGCCAGATAGCTAATTAGCAAATTAGCACAAAAGAGGGGATTTCTCAATGGTTGTCGTCACCTACGCCATCTATGTATCGCTCAGCCTGGCCATCACGATTTGGGTCGGCCGCACGCTGCATAAGAACGGGCGGATCTTCTTGGTCGAGAATTTCTCGGGCAACGAGGAACTCGCCGATTCGGTCAATCACCTGTTGCTCGTCGGGTTCTACCTGGTGAACTTCGGCTTCGTGACCCTCGCCTTGAAATACGGCACCAAGCCGACCGATCTGGTCAGCGCCGTGGAGGCCTTGAGCACGAAAGTCGGCCTGGCCATCGTCGTGCTGGGCGCGATGCACTTCTTCAACATGTATGCCTTGACGCGGTTCCGGCACTCCAAGCTGTTCCGCATGGTGGACCGTCGTGAACCGACCGCAGCGGTGAACGCCGAAGCGTGACCTGTCACGACCACACCCTTGTCATCCCGGCACTTGTCGCCGGGATGACGCCCTTGGCCGGGACAGGCGTGCGCTAAGCCGCCTTCAGCGCCTCGCGGCCGTGCGGCGCGGCGAAGTCGAGCGCCGGGCCCTTGGGGACGATGCCGCTGGGGTTCACCGTCGGGTGGCTGCCGTAGTAGTGGTGCTTGATGTGATGGAAGTCGACGGTCTCGGCCACGCCCGGCACTTGGTAGAGCTCGCGGGTGTAGTTCCACAGGTTGGGATAGTCGACGAGGCGCCGCTGGTTGCACTTGAAGTGGCCGTGGTAGACCGCGTCGAAGCGCGCCAGCGTGGTGAACAGCCGCCAGTCCGCCTCGGTGATCTGCGCGCCGGCGAGATAGCGCTGGCGTGACAGGCGCTCCTCCAGGCCGTTCAGGGTTTCGAAGAGCGCGTCGAAGGCTTCTTCGTAGGGCGCCTGTTCCGTCGCGAAGCCGCACTTGTACACGCCGTTGTTCACCTTGTCGTAGACGGTCTCGTTGACCGCGTCGATCTCCTCGCGCAGCGCCTCGGGATAGAAGTCGAGGGTCGAGCCGGTCAGGCCGTCGAAGGCGCTGTTGAACATGCGGATGATCTCCGCCGACTCGTTGCTGACGATGGTCTGGCGCTGCTTGTCCCACAGCACCGGCACGGTGACCCGGCCGGTGTAGTCGGACTTCGCCGTGGTGTAGACCTGGTGCAGCTTTTCCGCGCCGTTCACGCTGTCGGCGATGACGCCCGGTCCGTCCTCGAAGGTCCAGCCTTCCTCGCCCATGTGCCAGTGCACGACGGAGAGGGAGACGAGGTCCTCCAGCTTCTTCAGCTTGCGGAAGATCAGGGTGCGGTGCGCCCAGGGGCAGGCCAGCGAGACGTAGAGGTGGTAGCGTCCGGCCTCCGCCTTGAAGCCGCTCTCGCCGCCCCCTTCGTTATTGGGCCCGGCGCTGCCGTCGGCCGTCACCCAGTTGCGGAAGGCGCTGTCCTGGCGCTTGAAGCGGCCGCCGGTCTTCTTGGTGTCGTACCACTTGTCGTGCCAGACGCCGTCGATCAGAAGTCCCATGATAACTCTCCTCTCGTTTCTTCTTTCGGCTCAGACGTCGGCGAGCAGGATTTCCGATTCCTCTTCGGCGCGGAGGACGATGTCCTCGACGTCGTCCAGCACCACGCCGTCGCGCGCCGTCACGGTCTCGCCGTTCACCGTCAAGCGCCCGCTGGCGGCCACCAGGTAGGCCTTGCGACCGGGCTCCAGCTTGTGGCTCACGGACTGGCCGGCCTGCAGGGTCGCGGCGAAGAGCGCGGCGTCCTGGTAGATCGGCAAAGCGCCGCCACCCTCCGGGCCGGCGTGGGCCTTGCGGCCGGAGGCGAGGGCGACCAGCGCGCCTTTGCGCCCGGCCTTTGGAAAACTGCGGGTCTCCCAGCGCGGGGAGACGCCGTGCACTGCCGGCTCGATCCAGATCTGGAAGATCTGGGTCTCCTCGTCCTCGCGGTTGAACTCGGCGTGCATGATGCCGGTGCCCGCCGACATCACCTGGACGTCGCCGGCCTGGGTGCGGCCGACGTTGCCCAGATGATCCTCATGGGTGATGGCCCCTTTGCGCACGTAGGTGATGATCTCCATGTCCCGGTGGCCGTGCAGATCGAAGCCGGTGCCGGGACGGATGGTGTCGTCGTTCCACACGCGCAAGGGGCCGACGCCCATGCGCTCGGGGTCGTGATAATGGGCGAAGCTGAAGTGGTAGCGCGCCGAGAGCCAGTCGTTGTCGAAACGGCCGAGGTCCTCGAAAGGTTTGAGCTCGATCATCGCGGTGCTTCCTCCTCGCCTGGGCGACCCTTGCCCGGTCAGGCCGCCAGCTTGGCGGCGATCTCCGTCACATGGCGCCCCTGGAAGCGCGCCATGGTCAATTCCTTTTCACTCGGCTGGCGGCTGCCGTCGCCGCCGGCCAGCGTGGTGGCCCCGTAGGGCGAGCCGCCGACGATCTCGTCCATGGTCATCTGCTCCTTGGCGCTGTAAGGCAGGCCGACGATCACCATGCCCTGGTGCAGCAGGGTGGTGTGGAACGAGGTGATCGTCGTCTCCTGGCCGCCGTGCTGGGTGGCGGTGGAGGCGAAGACGCTGCCGACCTTGCCGATCAGCTTGCCCTCGGCCCAGAGGCCGCCGGTCTGGTCCAGGAAGTTGCGCATCTGCGAGGCCATGTTGCCGAAGCGCGTCGGCGTGCCGAAGATGATCGCGTCGTAATCGGCCAGTTCCTGCGGCGTGGCGATGGGCGCTTCCTGATCGAGCTTGATGCCCGCGTTCTTGGCCACGTCTTCCGGCATCAGTTCCGGCACCCGCTTCAGGGTGACGTCGGCGCCCTCGACGCCCTTGGCGCCCTCGGCGACGGCCTTGGCCATCGTCTCGATGTGGCCGTAGCTGCTGTAGTAGAGAACGAGAACCTTGGTCATCTTTGGATTTTCCTCACTCGGCTAGCTGTCTGGGGGGTGATCGCGGTTCGGGCGTCGCTGTCCCGGAGGGCGCTTCCCATCGCGGCCCTGGAAACTAGGTAGTGCGTTCTCTTTCTGATATTAATACCTTCATTCAGAACAAGATTGTTTCCATGAGGAAACGATAGAAGGAGGACGCCGGATGGCCCGCCTGGATGCCATGGAAATCTTCGCCGAGGTCGTGGAGACCGAGGGCTTCTCGGCCGCGGCCCGCAGCCTGGGCGTCAGCAAATCGGCGGTGTCCAAGCAGGTCGGCCGCCTGGAGGACAGCCTGGGCGTGCGCCTTCTGAACCGCACCACGCGGCGCCTGTCCCTCACCGAGGCGGGGGCGACCTTCTACGCCGCCTGCCGCCGGGTGCTGGACGAGGCCGAGGCGGCGGAACGGGCGGTGAGCAATCTCTCCGCCGCGCCGCGCGGCCTCTTGAAGTTGAACGCGCCGATGTCCTTCGGGTTCCTGCATCTGGCCGGGGCCATCCCGCAGTTTCACGCCCGTTTTCCGCAGATCACCATCGACGCGGCCATGAACGACCGCTTCGTCGATCTGGTCGAGGAGGGCTACGACGTGGCCCTGCGCATCGGCGACCTGCGCGACTCCAGCCTCATCGCCCGCCGCGTGGCCCCCTGCCGCACGGTCACCTGCGCCAGCCCGGACTACCTGGCGCGCCGCGGCCGGCCGGAAAAGCCGGAGGACCTGCGCGGCCACGACTGCCTGCTCTACGCCAACATGGCCCAGCCCCGCGAATGGTCCCTGCATACCTCCGGCGGGCTGGCAAAGGTGAAGGTCGACGGCCCGCTCATTGCCAACAACGGCGACGTGCTCTGCGGCGCGGCGCTGGGCGGCATGGGCATCGCCCGCCTGCCAACCTTCATCGTCGGCCGGCACCTGCGCGAGGGACGCCTGGAGGCGGTCCTGCCGGGCTTTCCGGTGCCCGAGCAGGGCATCCACGCGGTCTACCCCCACAGCCGCAACCTCTCGGTCAAGGTGCGGGTCTTCGTCGATTTCCTGGCCGAGCGCTTCGGCCCGGAGCCCTACTGGGACGAAGGCCTGGAGGCTCTGGTCGCGCCGCCCGCCGGCATCAAGGGCGGGTGAGGGGCGGTTCCGGGCCCTCGGCACTGCAGGCTATGCCCTTGCGGATAACTGTGTTATTCACCTCGGGTTAATGGTCTTGCTGGTAAAGAGATTCCATGATCATCCAAGTTCCCGGGCAGGCAAAACTGCGACGACGAAGCTGACCCCCGCGCTGACCGCGCGCGCTTCAGCCTGCAGTTTTCCCGTGCCGCACGAGACGGCGGCCCTTCTGGAACCGAGATCATGACTTTCACCATCGTGCCCGAGCGGCCCGACGACGCCGCCCTCATCACCCCTCTGCTGGACCGGACCTTCGGCTTCGACCGCACGCGCAAGACCGTCTACCGGCTGCGCGCCGGCGTCGAGCCCATCGGCGAGCTGAGTTTTTCGGCGGTCGCCGGTGACGGCGGCTTCCTGGGCTCGATCCGCTACTGGCCCATCGACATCGCCGGCACCCCGGCCATCCTGCTGGGCCCCCTGGCGGTCGAGCCGGCCCTGCAGGGCCAGGGCATCGGCAAGGCGCTGGTCCGCCACAGCCTCGAAGCCGCCGAAAAGGCCGGGTACCGCATCTGCGTGGTGGTGGGCGATCCCAACTACTACCGGCCCTTCGGCTTCATCTCCGCCTCGGCCCAGGGACTGTCGCTGCCCGGACCGGTGGAGCCGGAACGCTTCCAGGTGAAGGCGCTGCAGGACGGCGCCCTGGAGGAGGTCTACGGCGTCATCGGCCGTTGGCAGGGCGAAGACGCCTCGGCGGGCGCCAAACCCCAGCGCCGGAGGCGGGTTCGCCGCTCCGTCGCGTAAGAAATCTCCGAGATAGACCGAGCGCTCACCCTCCTGCCTCCGCCGAAGCGAAGCCGACTCGGCGACGCGCAGGCAGGTCGAGACGCCGCCTGTCGGCGGCCCTCAGGGTGAGGCGAGCAATGGATCGACCTCATGCTGAGGAGCCCGCGCAAGCGGGCGTCTCGAAGCATGGGACGCTGCCTCAGACCTTGGTGTTGCCCGTTCATCTTCCAGATGGCGAAGTTCGCCGCTTAGCGGGTCGATCCCCGGCTAGATCTCTTTTTCGGCCAGGAATTGACCGATCGTCTCCAGGCAGACCTGCCAGGCGGGTTCGTAGTCGACCAGGATATGGTTGCGGCTTTCCAGCGGGACGAAGTGCGCGTTCGGGATGCCGGCGGCCACCGCGCGGCCCATCTCCAGCGGGATGCGCTGATCGTGCGCGGCATGCAGCACGATGGTCGGCGCCCTGACCTCGGCGAGCCGGTCGCGGACGTCGATGTAGCCGAAGGCGTCCTGGAAACGGGCCGCGTTTCTGGGCGAGGTCGTTTGGCGCTGGAAATCGTCGAACCAGGCGAGGTCCTCCGCGCTGGCCTCCGGCATGAAGGTCTGTGAGAAGATGTGGCGGTAGGCCGGATTGTCGGTGCCCCAGCCGACCTCGGTCAGGGTCAGAACCGCCTCGCGCCGCGCCTGTTCTTCCGGGCTGGCCAGGTGCCGCCAGCCGGCCGCGTAGCCGCCGATCAGCACCAGTCCGGATACCCGCTCGGGATGGCGCACGGCGTACTCGATCGACACCGCGCAGCCCTGCGAGATGCCGAGCAGGGGAAAGCGGTCGAGCTCCAGCCTGTCGGCGACCGCTTCGAGGTCTTCGACAAAGGCCTCGAAGCTCAGGTTCTCGACGTCCCAATCCGACAGGCCACAGCCGCGCTCGTCGTAGCGGATGAAGGTGCGGTAGCGGGCGATCTCGGCAAAGCTCCGCCCCCAGATCGGACTCGTCCAGTCGAACTCCAGGTGATTGAGCCAGTTGGCCGCCTTCAACAGGGGCGGTCCCGATCCGACGGTCGCATAGGCGATCTTCGTGCCGTCGCCGACCTCGCAGAAACCGATCCGCTGCGCGCGCAGGGCGCGGCCCTCGAAGTTGGCGGCCGGCGCCGGGCTGGCCGGGCCCCTGGCTGCGGGAGGCGTGGTGGTGGAAGGTGGGGCGGCCTGCTCGTGCGCCTCGGCGTCCGCCGGGTCGGCGTCGCGCCACAGCCGCTGCCACTTTTTCGCCGCCGCGGGGGCGATATCGGGATGTGTGGCCAACTGCCGCAGCACCGCGACGCGTGCCGCCGCCGCATCCTCCCGCTCGGAGGTCAGCCAGGACTCGAAGGTTTCGTCGCCGGCGCCGTCGAGGCCGTCCAGCAGGACCAGGTCCAGCCGCTGGGCCATCGCCTCCAGCTCCTCGGGGGTGAGATGATCGTCCTGACGCCGCAGCCGCGCGTGGATGTCCCTGATGTCGATCTCGATGTCTTTGGTGTCGAAGTGGACCCGCTCCCGGTCGGCGACGATCCTCGGCTGCTCGGGCGTGTCCACCACCCGTCGCAGTTTGCTCAGGGACCAGCGCAAGGCGGCCTTGGGATCGTCGGGCAGATCCCAGAACAGCTCGCAGAGGCGCTCGCGGCGATGCGGCCGCCCGGTCGCGGCGAGGAAGGCCAGAAGCGCCCGCGCCTTGCGCGATGCGGGGAGCGGCATGTCCGATCCCTGCGAGGTAACGCGCAATTCGCCCAAGAGCGAAACCTGGAGATCCTGAGGCACGTGAAACTCCGCGGTGCAAAAAACAACGCTGACGGCGGCCCTATTACCACCGGGCGTACAACGCTGACAACAACGGCCAGCCGCCACATTGTGCCCTGCGGGCAGGCCGCCGCCGACCGAATGATCCTGTCTGACGAAGACGAGGACACGGTTCGGCGTCGCGCACCAGCTATTTTTGACTCACGAATTGATTGTAAACGAACAATTCGTTGCCGCCCTTCATCCCTCGACAGACGCCGACAGTCTTCGCACGCGAAGCGCACCGCGCTTTTGAAACGTGGATGTCGTTGATCGGAGGGCTGCCCGCGTGATGTGGCGGCGAGCGACAAGGTGAAAAGGAATTCCGGTGAAAGTTCTAGTTCAGGACCGCGACGGAGTCGTGGTCGTCCGTGTTTCCGGTGCCGTGGAAGGCCATGCCGCTGCAGAGCTATTCGACATCCTGCTCAATTGTGTTGGTGATGGCACGGCAAAGCTGATCGTCGATCTGTCGGGCGTTCATATCATGGCGCGTTCGACCGTTCGTGGGCTCGTCGTCGCCGCGAAACTGGTGGAGCCCGGCCGAGGCGCGATGCGGATCTGCAGCGCGCCGCGGTCGATCGAGGACTTCCTGCAAAGCCTCGGCTTCAACCACCTGCTGAGATGCGACCCCTCGCTTCGGTCATCCATGATGAAACTGGGTGTCGGCGGCGACCAAGAAGCCGACGCCGCCCCGGCGGTTACGCCGCTCAGCGCGTCTGCGCCGGCCGGCGTGCCGGAGCAACGCTCGCTCGACACCGAAGACAGCGAACAAGGCGCCGCCAGCTAGCGGCGGGACTCGAACATCAGGGTTCGAAGCCGCGTGGAACCGCGATGGTCAGGCTCATTTTGTAGAGGTGAAACCCTCTGGGTCGAACGCCCGTAGCTGGTCGGGTGATCGTTATGCCGCTTCGGTTATCAGCCGGCGGCCTTGTTCTAACCGGACACGTCCCAACCGTTCGCGTGAAAGCGAACTCAATCGTCAAAGGAGATAAGAAGATGTCATTCAGTCAAGTCGCCATGGCCGATGCCGGCCTCGGACTCGGCCGCAACCAAAGCTTCGCAAACCGGGGCGCGGACTTCTTTCTGGGCCTCGCCCGCAGCATTGGAGAACATCTCCGGCGCCAGCGCGAATACCGGGACCTTCTGGAGCTGCCCGATCACCTGCTCGAGGATATCGGGGTGACCCGCACGCAGGTCGTCGCAGCGATGCGGTGGCGCCTCTATTGAGGCGTCACCGAAATCGAACTGCCCGCCAGTGGGTCAAACAGCTTTGCGCTCAGAACGACATTCCGATACCGATGGAAAAACCGCTCAAGTTCTTGCCGAAGACGAAGCGGCCCATCAGGCGTGTCCGTTCGATCGGCAGCCAGTTGACCTTGGCGGTATCGAACTCGATCCCGGCGCCGACCTGCCCCAGGAGGGGGCTGTCGATGACATCGGCCTGATCACCCCCGAAGGCTCCCAAGGAGAACTCCCCGACACCACGAATCGGGCCGCCGAAGGCCTCCCATCCCGTGGGCACGCGCAGGCGTGACCAGAGGCCCAGGGTGATCGCGTCGGCATGCCCTTCGACGACGTCGGAGGATTCCCCGAGGGCCTGCAGACGGATGTGGGTGTAGCGCAGCTCGACGTCGATTTCGTAGTCCTCGCGATAGCGCTCCCAATCCAGCATCAAAGAGCCGCCGTAGCCGACGGCATCGAGGCGGCCGTCGTCGAGGAACTTCAACGCAACGCCGGTTTTGCCCTCGATGATCCGGCCGGCCAAAGAAAAGTCGCTTTCGAGGTGCGCGAGCGAGAAATTCGCGATGGGGCGCAGTACAAGCTCGTCGGTGAGGGGAAAGTCCCAGCCGACGCCCACGGTTCCGGACACGCTGGTCCACTTGGGCGAGATGGTCTCTGTCTCCGAACCCGTCGACAGCACGTACGTCGGATCATAGCGGGCGATGCCGAGGAAGCCTTCGAGGTAGAGTGGCACCTCGTCGGAGACGGTGAAGGCGCCGCCGAGCTGACTGGCCCAAAAATGAGTATCGCCACCTGCGCTTTCGACGGAGAGCGTGCTTGCGGTCTCGTTGGGCACCACGGAGAGACCGAGAAGGGCGAGGGCGCCGTTTGCGTTCTCCCGCAGGGCCTTGGTGGTCAGCAGGCGTTTTTCCGCCATTGCGTCACCGGCGGAGAGGACCACCAGGAAAGCCGCTGAGCAGGACGCCAGGAAAGACGGGGCCAGCGCGATGGCGGCGAAGCGAGAGGGTGAAGCAGCCGGCGGCTTCATAAGACCTGTCCCCCGTAAACACGTTCCCGCTTCAGCGTTCAGTTCAAGCTGGGCTTGTAGATCACCCCGTCTTTCAGGATCAGATCGACGTTTGCGCCCGGATCGGCATCGGGGGCTCGTTTTGAGCCGCGGCGTTTGCGCAGCAGAACAGAGTGAGGAGAGACAACGCGGCCTCTTTCATCGTGTTCTCCGAAGCTTCTTGGACGGAAACTCGCTGTCCGACCTCCGACACTTTGTAATCAAGTTGTGTAGATAACAAGAGCGAAGCGGGTCGGAGGACGACCTTGAGGTCAGCACCGGCGCGGGGCGTTTCCTTCGCGCCTTGGGAGGTCGCCGGGTTTTTCTTAAGGTGTGAAGGCGTTCTCGCCGGTTTTCGGCGTTTGCCGGCCCGCGGGAGAGCATTGCCCTCAGATCACGGGTTCATCTGCCAGATGGCGAAATTCAGCGCCGCCGCGTAGCCGAGCCACAGCAAGTAGGGCAGGAACAGCCAGCCGGCGGGGCGCGACACGCGCGAGAAGGCGACGGTGGTGAGGATCACCGCCAGGACCAGGGCGCCCAGGGCGATCAGCCCCAGGAAGGGGTTGCGCTGGTTGAAGAAACTGAAGGACCACAGCACGTTGATCACCAGCTGGCCGAAGAAGAGGGTCAGCGGCAGCCTCAGCTCGCCCCGCTCGGCCGTTTTCCACACCAGCCAGGCGGCGATGCCCATGGCCAGGAACAGCAGGGTCCAGGCAACCGGAAAGACCACGTCGGGCGGCGTCCAGCCCGGCTTGGCCAGGCCGCGGTACCAGCCCTCCAGGGCCGGCTCGGTGAGCGCCGCGCCGAGCCGGCCGGCGGCCAGGCAGATCACCACGAAGACAAGCAGCATGAGCGGGCTCGTCAGCGGAGCCCTGTGCCTCGGATGTTGCATCGGTACTGTGGAAACCCCCTAGTGCCCTTCCCTCTGCCAAGCTAATACCGCAGCCGCGAGGCTGAGGCAAAGCACCAGGAGGGCCGGCAGCACGGGGATCTGCAGCACGCCGGTCACCACGTAGCCGCCGCCGCGCTTCAGGCCGATCCAGTCGCGGCCGTGGCGGTCGCGGTCGGCGGCGACCTTGCGCAGGGCCGGCAGGTCCTTTTCCGCGAGGCGCCAGACCGTGCCACCGCTCTCCTCGGTCAGCGGCTCGACCAGGGCGCCGGTGGAGCGCGGATCGCGCAGTTCCAGGGGATTGAGCGGCCCGGCGGCGGCCAGCGCCGTCAGCAGGCCGTCGGTGATGTGATAGAGGCCGTTCTGCTCGGCCGACAGGCTGGCGGAGCTGCGGCCGGCGCCGTCCGGGGTGAGGCGCAGCCTTTCGGTGTCGCCGGAGGGCAGGGTCACGGTGATCTCCGGCTGCTCGATGGAAAGCGAGCGGCGGACGATCTGCAACTGGCCGCCGCGCACCTGGGCGCGCAGGTCCTCCTCCTCCAGGTCCGGCTCCTTCATCAGCCAGTGGGAGATGCGGCGCAGCAGCTCGGCTTGCGGGCCGCCGCCCTCGAAGCCGCGCGACCATAGCCACATGTGATCGCTCATCATCTGCGCCACGCGGCCCTCGCCGAAGCGGTCGAGGATCAGCAGGGGGCTGTTCTGCAGCCCCTGCATCAGGATGTCGCCGCGGATGCTGTCGCCTTCGATCTGGCGGAACCAGCGGCCCCAGGTCGGCGGCGTGTCGGCGCTGCCGCTGCCGTCCAGCCCGGCGGTCACCGGGTGGCGGCTGCCCAGGTCCGTCACTTCCGGATGAAAGCCGGCCTCGAAGATCTGTCCGGTCGGCTCGGCCGGCAGCACGCGGCCCAGCGGCGTGCGGTAGAGCGACAGCGGCGTGGCGAAGGTCGGGCCGACGGCCTCCAGCAGGGCGCCGCCCTTCTCCACGTAGTTGGCCACGTTCTCCAGGTAGATGGAGGGCAGCACGCCGCGCCGGCGGTAGCGGTCGAAGATGATGAGGTCGAACTCGTCGAGCTTCACCTCGAACAGCTCGCGCGTCGGGAAGGCGATCAGCGACAGTTCGCGGATCGGCGTGCCGTCCTGCTTTTCCGGCGGCCGCAGAATGGTGAAGTGCACCAGGTCGACCGAGGGATCGGACTTCAGGATGTTGCGCCAGGCGCGCTCGCCGGCGTGCGGCTCGCCGGAGACCAGCAGCACCCGCAGGCGGTCGCGCACGCCGTTGACCACCACGGCGGCGCGGTTGTTGGACAGCGTCAGCTCCTGCGGGCCCGGCTGCACCTCGATCTCCAGCACCGCGGGGCCGCGGTGGTCGAGTTCGAAGGTCATCTGCTCCTCGACGCCGATGCGCGCGTCGATGCCCTGGGTCGCGACGCCGTCCTGGCGCAGCACGACGCGGGCGCTGCCCGCGGCACTGCCGGCCGGCAGGTCGTCGACCCTGAGGCTCAGCGTCAGCTGGTCGCCGACGATGCCGAAGCCCGGCGCCTTGGTGATGGTCAGGCGCCGGTCGCCCTCGTCGGCGCGCCCGGTGAGCAGCAGGTGGACCGGCGCCTCGATGCCGAGGCTCGCCACCGAGTCCGGCAGGTCGTGGATCTGGCCGTCGCTGATCAGGATGATGGCGGAGACGCGCTGGCGCGGCACCTTGGCCAGGGCCTGGCGCAGCGGCGTGAAGAGGCGGGTGCCTTCCGCGTCGATCGCTCCCGTGGCGTCGCCGGCGCGCACCAGGCGTATTTCGGTGTCTTCCAGCGCGCCGATCCGGGTCAGCAGGTGGGCCACCGCCTGTTCGGTCTGGCTGCCGCGGTCTTCGATGGCCTGGCTGGTGCTCTCGTCGGCGACGATGAAGACCACGTCGCTCAAGGGATCGCGCTGTTCCTCGATGATCGAGGGGTTGGCCAGGGCCAGCAGCAGCACCGCGAAGGCGCCCAGGCGCCACCACACGCCGCGGGCGCGCCGCCAGAAGGCGAGGGCGAGCAGCACCAGGGCGATGGCGGCCAGCCCGGCGATCAGCCACAGGGGCAGCATGGGGGCCCACTGGATGGACAGCGCGCTCATGGCGCCGCCTCAAACATCGGTGCTTGCCACCTCATTGGCCCAGCCGCTCCAAGATAAAAGGGATGTGCACCTGGTCGGCCTTGTAGTTGCCGGTCAGGGCGTACATCACGAGGTTGATGCCGAAGCGGTAGGACATCTCGCGCTGGCGCGGGCCGCCGGGAACCACGGCGTTCAGCGGGCGGCCCAGTTCGTTCACCGCCCAGGCGCCGGCCCAGTCGTTGCTGCCGACCAGGATGGAGGCCACGCCGTCGTTCACGTTCTCGCCCGGGGCTTCCAGCCACAGGGTGCCGCCGACGAAGCGGCCGGGGAAGTCCTCCATCAGGTAGAAGGATTTGCGCAGCACGTGGTCGACCGGCACCGGCTCCAGCGGGGGCATGGCGATGCCCTGGGTCAGGCGCTGCAGGTCCTGCGTGCCGCGGCTGCCGCCGCCGAAGATCTGCGCGCCCGCGCTTGCTTCGCGCAGGTCGAAGAGAATGGTGCCGCCGTGCGCCAGGAAGAAGTTCACCTGGTCGATGGCCGCCTGGCTCAGGGTCGGCTGCGCCGCCGTGATGGGCCAGTAGACCAGCGGGAAGAAGGCCATGTCGTCGCGCCCCAGCGTGATGCCCAGCGGCGGTCCGGCTTCGACGGAAGTGCGGCGTTCCAGGACCCGGGTCAGGCCCATGAGGCCGGCGCGGCTGATCTCGTCGACCGTCTGGTCGCCGGTTTCGATATAGGCCAGCCGGGTCATCAGGGTGGCTTCCAGCGTGCGGCCGTCGTCTTGGCGCACGTTGTTCAACCCCTGCGCCAGGGCCGGGGCGAGCGCGGAAGCGCCGGCCAGTGCGAGCCCCAGCAGCACGGCGGCGGTGGCGGCCGCGCCGGTCGGGCGCAGCAGGCCGCGCAGCAGCAGGGAGATCAGCAGGTCGGCCAGCGCCAGGGTCAGGGCCGCGGCCAGCAGCCAGGGCTTCAGGTCCTGTTCGGGGCTGGCGTGATAGAGCCCGCTGGTGACGCCGGCGGGCAGGCGGCCCAGCGGCGCCAGATCGGTGACGAAGCGGCTGAGGTTATGGGCCTGGCGCAGGCTGTCGTTGCCGTAGTAGCCGGGCGGATGGCGCGGGCCGATGCCGCTCTCCGTGCCTTCGCCGGTATCGAGCGCCAGGACGGTGGCCGGCGGCGCGCCCAGGCTGCCGAAGCCGTCCATCACCTCGATCGGCGGCAGAGCCTGGCCGGCGCCGCCGCCGGCGACGCCCTGGCTCACCCCCATGACCCGGCGCAGCATTTCGACGAAGAGGCCGGAGATCGGCAGGTTCGACCAATCGGTGTTGGCCGTGGTGTGGAACAGCACCAGCCAGCCGTCGCCGCGCCGGTCGGCGGTGACCAGCGGCGTGCCGTCGGTCAGCCGCGCCCAGGTCTTGTCGCCGAGGTCGAGGGAGGGCTCGGCCAGCACCTGGCGGCGGATCACCACGTCGTCGGGCAGGGCGATGTCGGCGAAGGGGCTGTCGGCGGCGAAGGGCGCGAGGCGGGCCGGCGTGTCCCAGGTCAGCGCGCCGCCGAGGATGCGGTCGCCGCCGCGCAGGCGTACCGGCAGCAGGTCGTTGCCGCCCTGCTCGACGGGCGACTGGGCGACGCTGTGCGGCCCGGCGAAACGCAGCAGCAGGCCGCCCTGGTTGACCCAGTCGGCAATGCGCGCCCGTTCATCGGGGCTGAGGGTCACGCTGTCGGGCACCGCCAGCACGGCGATCTGGCGCTCCAGCAGATCCGCGACGCTGCCCTTGCGCAGCTCGGTGAAGGGCTGCAGCGCGCTTTCCAGGTAGTAGGTCTCGCTGAGCAGCGGCTGGGCTTCCTGCTGCGTGCCGATGGACACCAGCCCGACCGGGCGGCGGCGCCAGCGCTCGTCGAGCAGCACGGTGGCGCCGGCGGTGGTCTCGCCCTCGATGGACAGCAGCGCGATGCGGTTGCGCATTTCGGTAGGCAGGTCGAGCAGCGCGCGGGCTTCGGCCTCGCCGGGCTCGAAGATCAGCGGCGCCTTGGTGATGATGCGGCCGTCGCCGGCGATGGCCAGCACGGCGGCTTCCCCGACGCCGCCGGTGTCGGCGCGCAGCGCACGGGCCACCAGGTCGACGCCTTCGGTATCGGGGGCGAGGGCGAGGCGGGCCAGGCCCTCGCTCTCCTCGCGCAGCACATGCAGGGCGCCGAGGCGCTGCAGGGCGCTGGCGAAATCGGCGCTTTCGGGGCTGTCGAGGCCGTCCGAGAGCCAGACCACGTGGGCCGAGCCGGGCAGCTCCAGGTCCTGCACGGCGCTCAGCGCCGCGACGCGGTCGGCGGGCCAGGGCTTGGGCCTGAGGCCCTGCAGCAGGCGCCGCGCCTCGGCGGCGGGCAGCAGGCCGCTGGCCTCGGGCGGGGCGTCCTGGGCGGTGGGCGCCGTGGTCAGCACCACCACCGCGCGGTCCTCGCGCTCGGCCTGGGCCAGCAGGTTCCCGGCGGCGATCTGGCGCGCCGGCCAGAAGCGCGCCGACGACCAGCCGTCGTCGATGACCAAGACCAGGGGGCCGCTGCCGGCAAGCTGCGCCGCCGGGTTGAGCAGCGGCTGGGCAAGCCCGAGAATGATCAGAGCGACGATGAGCAGGCGCAGCAGCAGCAGCCACCAGGGGGTACGCGCCGGGGTTTCCTCCGGCACCTTCAGCCCGGCCAGCAGGCGCACCGCCGGGAAGACCATGCGCTTGGGCGCCGGCGGCGTCAGGCGCAGCAGCAGCCAGAGAATCGGCAGGCCTGCCAGCGCCAGCAACAGCCAGGGTTGCGCGAAGGCGAGGAGGCCCAGGTTCAGCATGGTGTTCTCAGCATGGCACGGCCTGGGACAGGGTCGTGTAGAGGCGCAGCAGCGCCGATTGCGGCGGCTGGTCGCTGCGGTGGAAGTCACAGCCCCAGCCGAGCCCGCGGCAGATGTCGCGCAGGCCGTCGCGCTGGGCCTGCAGGCGGCGGGCGTAGTCGCCGCGCACCGCCTCCACCTTGGACACCAGCCAGGAGGGTTCCTGCTCCAGGCCGTCGAAGCGCACCCGTCCGTCGTAGGGCAGGCTCTCCTCCGCCGGGTCCAGCACCTGCAGCAGGGTGCCGCGGATACCGCTCTCGCCGTAGTAGCGCAGCGCCTTGTTGATGTCGTCGAGGGGCGCCAGGAAATCGCTGATGAAGACCATCTGGGCGCTGCGCGGCAGCGGCAGGGGCGGCGGCAGGTTTTCCGTCTCCGGCTGGCCGTCTTCCTCAACCTTGGCCGCCGCGCTTTCGACCAGGGTGGCGATCTTGGTGAGGGTGGCGCGGCTCGCCGAGGGGCGCAGGCCCGAGCCCAGCAGGGCGACATGCTCGCCGCCGCGCATCAGCAGCACGGAGAGCGCGAGGGTGATCAGGTCGGCGCGCTGGCGCTTGCTCTGGTGATTGCGGTCGGAGGTCCAGGTCATGGAGGGCGAGGTGTCGCGCCAGATCCACACGGACTGCGCGGCCTCCCACTCCATCTCGCGCACGAAGACCACGTCGGACTTGGCCGACTGGCGCCAGTCGATCGACTGCGGCTGGTCGCCCATGTCGTAGTGGCGGTACTGCCAGAAGGTTTCGCCCTGTCCCACCCGGCGGCGGCCGTGAACGCCTTGCGCCACGCTGGCGGCGACCCTTTCCGCGGCCACCAGCAGCGGCGGCAGGGTGGCGGCCAGTTGCTCGGCGCGATGCCGCAGCGGGAGGGTGTTCGTCATAAGCGGGTCGGACTCTCCGGCGCCGTTACGTGTAAGGGGCGGACAGGTGCGCGATGATGTGGTCCAGCGTCACGCCGTCGGCGCGCGCGGCGAAGCTCAAGGCCATGCGGTGCTTCAGCACCGGGTGGGCCAGGGCGATGACGTCGTCGACGGAGGGCGCGAGGCGGCCTTCCATCAGCGCCTTGGCGCGCACCGCCAGCATCAGCGCCTGGCTGG
Source organism: Kiloniellaceae bacterium (assembly GCA_048268885.1). Lineage (GTDB taxonomy): Bacteria > Pseudomonadota > Alphaproteobacteria > Kiloniellales > Kiloniellaceae > Pelagibius. The sequence goes on from JBLWUP010000017.1 coordinate 70,845, forward strand.
CGCGCGGCCCCGGGCCCCAGGAAACCTGGCTGCGCACTTCCTCCAGCTCGCTGACCTCGGGCCGCCCGTTGCGCACGATGGCGAGGATGGTCTCCACCACGCTCTCGCCGACCGGCACGCGGCGCACCAGGTGCTGGGCCGCCATCAGCTCTTCCGGTGTCATCACCGCCTTGGCCGCGCTCTCCTTGGCGCCGGTGGTCTCGATCAGCATCTGCCGCTCGGCGTCCAGCTCCGGATAGCCGACGTCGACCTCCAGCAGGAAGCGGTCGAGCTGCGCTTCGGGCAGCGGATAGGTGCCTTCCTGCTCCAGCGGGTTCTGCGTCGCCAGCACGTGGAAGGGCGTCGGCAGGTCGTGGGGATGGCCGGAAACGGTGACGCGGCGTTCCTGCATCGCCTGCAGCAGCGCCGACTGGGTGCGCGGGCTGGCGCGGTTGATTTCGTCGGCCATCAGCAGCTGGCAGAACACCGGGCCGGGAATGAAACGGAAAGCCCGCCGCCCGGTCTCGCTCTCTTCCAGCACTTCCGAACCGAGGATATCCGCCGGCATGAGATCGGGCGTACACTGCACGCGCTTGTCTTCCAGGCCGAAGACGGTGCCGAGGGTTTCCACCAGCCGCGTCTTGGCGAGGCCCGGCACGCCGATCAGCAGGGCGTGGCCGCCGGCCAGCAGCGTGATGAGCGTTTGATCGATGACCTCCTGTTGGCCGAAAATGACCTGGCCGATAGACTGGCGCACCAGGCTGAGCTTGTGGCCGAGTTCTTCGATCTGACCCGCGAGTTTTGCGGCGTCGGCTTCTTCGGTAGGCAGGGTGGGCGTCGTCGTCACGGGGCAGCATCTCCCAATGGCTACAGGGATCCTGATTGCAGGAACCGTGAAAAGTCTGCCGGTGGGCTGTCACCCACAGGCGAATCGCAACCAAGTACACGCACGCTGAACATAAAGATAAGGCTTTCCATGCCCGCTGACCAGTCACCAGGAAACAGAGAGATTCCGCCGCTCGGCGATCTCGACATCCGCATTGCCCGGGACGGCACCTGGTTTCACGAGGGCGCGCCGATCAGGCGCAAACCCCTTGTGAAGCTGTTTGCCTCGGTATTGTGGCGAGACGATGACGGGGACTACTGGCTGCGGACGCCGGTGGAGCGGGGCCGTATCCAGGTGGAAGACGCGCCCTTTACCGCGGTTGAACTTTCCGTGAAGGGCGCCGGCCGCGACCAGGTGCTCGCTTTCCGCACCAATCTCGACGACTGGGTCGAGGCCGATTCGGCGCATCCTCTACGGCTGGTTGAAAAGCCTGACACAGGCGAGGCGACACCCTATATCCTGGTGCGGGACCGCCTGGAGGCGCTGATTCTGCGTCCCGTGTACTATGAACTGGCCGACCTGGCGGTCGAAGCCGCCGCTGAATCGAAAGCGGGCGAAGCGGCAGAAGAGGGAGATTGTCTCGGCGTATGGAGCAAAGGCGTGTTTTTCCCGCTCGGGCCGGCCAGGTGAGGGCTGACCAGGTGAGGGCCGGCAGGGGCGAGGTTGTCCCGGGGGCGAGGGGACCCATCTTGAGTGACCCGTGTGAGTGATCTGAGTGAGCGATCTGTGTGAGTGACCCGCGTGTGAGTGAAATATGGCGTTCGGACGATCTGCTGGCGCGGCTGGCCAAGTTGCCGGACCCCGGCACCCGCGTGGCGCCCAGCGGCCCGGCCTCGGTGGAAGAGGACATGCGCGGGCCGACGCGCGGCGATCACGACCTCAATCCCGATCTCTACGATCCCGAGGCGTCGCTGCGCGATGCGGCGGTTCTGGTGCCCATCGTCGAGCGGCCCGGTGAACTGACCATCCTGCTGACCCGGCGCGCCAAGCATCTGCCGGACCATCCGGGGCAGATCAGCTTTCCCGGCGGCAGCGTCGATCCCGGCGATGCCGATGCCGAAGCGGCGGCCCTGCGCGAGGCGCAGGAGGAAGTCGGCCTGCCGCCGGACTGCGTCACCGTCGTGGGACGGCTGGATACCTATCTGATCCGCACCGGCTTCAGGGTGGTGCCGGTGGTCGGCCTGCTGCACCCGCCCTTCGAACTGCAGGCCGAAGCGGGCGAGGTGGAGGAAATCTTCGAGGTGCCGCTGACCTTCTTCCTGGATCCGGCCAACCGAGAACTGCACAGCCGCGTGTTCCGCGGCAGCGAGCGCTACTTCTATGCCTATCCTTTCGGCGACTATTACATCTGGGGCGCCACGGCGGGCATGTTGTCGAACCTCTCGGAAGTCCTGCTCCAGCCCGACCAACTGCAAACGTCCAATCGAAGACCTGGGGAATAAGACCATGCTGCGCGTGCTGCTGACGGTTCTGCTGCCCTTGATGGTGCCCTTCCTGGCCTATATCGCCTGGGTCTGGCTGGTGCGGCACAAGGTGCAGGGCGGCGAACTGGTGCTGGACTGGCGGCAGTCGCCCTGGCCCTGGATGCTGGCGCTGGGGCTCGCCGGCGCGCTCGGCGGGCTGCTTTATCTCTACGTCACCACCGGCCATCCGGCGGGCACCGAGCTGGTGCCGCCCCGGCTGATCGACGGCGTCGTGGTGCCCAGCCATCCGGCGCAGTGACCGCCGCGCCGCCCTGACAACCGCGTCGCCCCCTGACAATTGCGCCGTGACACCGGTTGCCAGCGGCGCCTTGGAACGGCAGGCTGCCCGCTTGCGTTGCCCGCTGTATGACTACAGCACGATCATTCGGAACCCCTGATTTCATGACAGCCGCCGGCGCCCCTGACCGCCTCGATCCGCAGCCCTGGATGACCGCGCCGGAGACCTTGGCGGTGATCGACGCCCTTTCGGCCGAGGGCGCGGAGATCCGCTTTGTGGGCGGCTGTGTGCGCGACGCGCTGGCCGGGCGGCCGGTGAAGGACGTCGACCTGGCGACCCCGGATCCGCCGGAAAAGGTGATGACGCTGTTGCAAACCGCCGGAATCAAGGCGATTCCGACCGGGCTGGACCACGGCACGGTGACCGCCGTCCGCGGCCATCACCCCTTCGAGATCACCACCTTGCGCATGGACGTGGAAACCGACGGGCGCCGCGCGGTGGTGGCCTTCACCGACGATTGGCTGGCCGATGCGGCGCGCCGCGACCTGACCTTCAACGCCATGTCCTGCAGCCCGGACGGCTGCCTGTTCGATCCCTTCGGCGGACGGGAGGACCTGGCGGCCGGCCGCGTCCACTTCGTCGGCAATCCGCGCGACCGCATTCAGGAGGACTACCTGCGCCTGCTGCGCTTCTTCCGCTTCCAGGCGCACTACGGAAAGGTGCCGCCGGACGCGGAGACCCTGGCGGTGGCGCGCGAACTGGCGCCCAAGCTGCGCGGCCTCTCCGGTGAGCGCATCCGCAGCGAGCTGCTGCGCCTGTTGACCGCACCCGACCCGCTGCCGGTGGTGGAGCTGATGATCGGCGAGGGCCTGCTGCAGCCGATCCTGCCGGAGATCACCGGCACGGCGGTGCTGCGCCGCCTGCTGGCGCTCGACCTGCCCGAGCGGGAGGACCCGGTGCTGCGCCTCGCCGCGCTGCTGCGCCCCGGCGGCGCCGTGGCCAAGGCGGTGGCCCAGCGCCTGCGCCTCTCCAACGCCGAGACGGCGGAACTGGAACTGCTGGGCGCGCCCGAGACCACGCTGGGCGAGGCGGCGGCGGTGCTGTCGCGCGGCAGCGGCGATCCCGCCGTGCGCCACGCCCTTTCGACCGCCCTCTACCGTGCCGGGCCGGCCAAATTCCGCGTCGCCCTGCTGGTCGCCTATCTGCGCCTGGTGAGCGGCGGCGCGGCGGACGAGGCGGCGGCCAAGGTCGGGCTCCAGGCCGCGCTCGACGCCGCCGAGGCCTGGCAGCCGCGCAGTTTCCCGCTGAACGGGGCCGATGTGCTGGAGCTCGGCTATCCCGCCGGGCCGGACGTGGGCGCCCTGCTGCGCGCCGTCGAGGAGTGGTGGATCGGCGAGGACTTCACCCCCGGCCGTGACGCCTGCCTGGCACGTCTCAAGGAACTGGCCGGGCGTATTTCCCCGGAACCGCCCAAGGCGCCGGGCACCTAGGTACCAGCCACCAACAACCAAAGCCCCCCACCCTAACCCTCCCCCACAGAAGGGGGGGAGGGGACTAAAGTGGTGCTGTGCCTCTATTGTCCCTCCCCCTTGACGGGGGAGGGTTAGGGTGGGGGTGGAGCCACAGCCCCTCTTGTGGCCAGGCGGCTTTACGGCCAGGCCGCCTCCGGCGGCAGGCTCATGAGGATGGCCTCGACGTTGCCGCCGGTCTGCAGGCCGAACTTGGTGCCGCGGTCGTACAGCAGGTTGAACTCGGCGTAGCGGCCGCGGCGGAACAGCTGGTGGCGGCGCTGCTCCTCCGTCCAGGGCTCGGCCATGTGGCGGCGCACCAGCTGCGGATAGATCTCCAGAAAGGCGCGGCCGACGTCCTGGGTGAAGGCGAAGTCGTCTTCCCAGTCGCCGCTGTCCAGATAGTCGTAGAAGATGCCGCCGACGCCGCGCGCCTCGCCGCGGTGGGGGATGAAGAAGTACTCGTCGCACCACTTCTTGAATTTCGGATAGTACTCGGGATCGTGGGCGTCGCAGGCCGCCTGGAAGGCGGCGTGGAAGTCCGCCGTGTCCTGCTCGACCGAAAACATGGGGTTCAGGTCGCCGCCGCCGCCGAACCAGGACCTGGTGGTGACGATGTGACGGGTGTTCATATGCACCGCCGGGACCAGGGGCGAGTGCAGATGCGCGACCAGCGAGATGCCGCTGGCCCAGAACCGCGGATCCTCGTCGGCGCCGGGGATCTGCTTGGCGAAGTCCGGCGAGAACTCGCCGAAGACCGTGGAGACATTGACCCCCACCTTCTCGAAGACACGGCCCCGCATCAGCGCCATGACACCGCCGCCGCCACTGCTGTCCTCGGCCGGACGGTCCCAGGCCTTGCGCTCGAAGCGGCCCGGCGGCACCTCGGCGAAGCGCTCGGCGTTGGGCCCCTCGATTTCGTCCTCCAGCGCCTCGAAGGCGGCGCAGATCTTGTCGCGCAGTTCCTCGAACCAGGCCCTGGCGCGGGCCTTGTGGTCTTCGATGGTCGCCGGATCGGCCGGATTTGGGGCTGCTGCGTCGGTCATCTCTCGGTCACTCTATATTGTCTCGGTCAATCCGGGGCCCCCGGCAGGCTTCCGGGAAAGCCGCCCGTCTGGCGCAGGGCCTCGCCCAGCGCCATGGCCGCGGCCTGGGCCACGTTCAGCGAGCGGCAGCCGGCCTGCACGGGGATGATCAGGCGGGCCTCCGCCGCCGCATGCACCTCCGCCGGTACGCCCGCCGATTCGCGCCCCAGCAGCAGGATGTCTCCGGCGGCGTAGGAAAAGTCGGTGTAGGGGCGATCCCCCCCGGTGGTCAACAACAGCAGCCGCCCGGCGGCGGAATCCGTCTGCCGGCTGGCCTGAAAAGCGGTCCAGGAGCGGTGCCGCCGCAGGCTGGCCTGGGCGTGATAGTCCAGGCCGGCGCGCTTCAGACGCTTGTCATCCAGCAGAAATCCGCAGGGTTCGATGATATCCAGCCCGACGCCCAGGCAGGCCGCAAGGCGGATCAGGGCGCCGCAGTTCTGCGGAATGTCGGGTTGATAGAGGGCAAGACGCATGGCCGGGTAGAATAGCGCTTCTAAGCGGTTCAATAACTAGGTGAATCGTATCGTTTGGCTTCCTGCGAACGGGCTTTGCGTTCCCTGTAAAATTCCTCTATATCCAGCCCCACAAAGGGGCATTCGGGTCTCGGCTGCGGCAGCTTGCCGCATCGTCGCTGGCCTGTCGCGATATAGGGTTCCCATCGGGCTACCGAGGCGCTAGTGCCGCGGGCCAGTGGTACGGACCTTAGGCCGCGAGGCTCCATAAAGAGGGATCGTAGGGGAAAAGACGTATGGCAGATACCGCCACTCCCGCGCAGGCCGGATCAGGTGAAACGCGGCGCGATTTCTTGTACCTGGCCGCCGGGGCCATGGGCGTCGTCGGGGCCGGCTCAGCCGTTTGGCCGCTGATCAGCTCCATGAACCCCTCGGCAGAGGTGCTGGCTCTGGCATCGACCGAGGTCGATCTGTCGCCGATCGAGGTCGGCCAGCGGATCACGGTGACCTGGCGCGGCAACCCGGTCTTCATCGACCACCGCACCCAGGAGCAGATTCAGGAAGCCGAGGCGGTCGCCCTGGACGACCTGCCCGACCCGCAGGCCGACGACGCCCGCGTGGTCGAGCCGGAATGGCTGGTGGTCGTCGGCGTCTGCACCCACCTGGGCTGCGTGCCGCTGGGCCAGAAAGCGGGCCAGAGCCGCGGCGAGTTCGGCGGCTGGTTCTGCCCCTGCCACGGTTCCCACTACGACACCTCCGGCCGTATCCGTAAGGGCCCGGCCCCGCTCAACCTGCCTGTGCCTCCCTATGAGTTCACCGGCGACACGTCCATCGTGATCGGCTAAGGGGAGGTCAGAGAATGAGCGAGTTTCAGACCAACAGCCGGGTGATCAAGTGGATCGAGCACCGCATGCCGGTGTTCTCCTTCCTGGATCACTCTGTCGGGCGCAACTTCCCCGCCCCCAAGAACCTCAGCTATCTGTGGAACTTCGGTTCCCTGGCGGGCCTCGTGCTGGTGATCATGATCGTCACCGGCATCATCCTGGCCATGCAGTACACCGCCCACGTCGACTATGCCTTCGACTCGGTCGAGCGCATCATGCGCGACGTGAACTACGGCTGGCTGATCCGTTACATCCACATGAACGGCGGCTCCTTCTTCTTCATCGTGGTCTACATCCACATCTTCCGCGGGCTCTACTACGGCTCCTACAAGGCGCCGCGCGAGCTGCTGTGGATCCTGGGCGTGGTGATCCTGCTGCTGATGATGGCCACCGCCTTCATGGGCTACGTGCTGCCGTGGGGCCAGATGAGCTTCTGGGGCGCCAAGGTGATCACCAACCTGTTCTCCGCCGTGCCCTTCTTCGGCGAGGGCATCGTCACCTGGCTGTGGGGCGGCTTCACCGTCGACAACCCGACGCTCAACCGCTTCTTCGCCCTGCACTACCTCATGCCTTTCGTGATCGTGGCCGTGGTGGTGCTGCACATCTGGGCGCTGCACCAGTTCGGCTCCAACAACCCGCTGGGCATCGACACTAAGGGGCCGCAGGACAAGATCCCCTTCCATCCCTACTACACGGCGAAAGACGCCTTCGGCATCGGGGTCTTCCTGGTTTTCTTCGCGGCGGTCGTGTTCTACATCCCGAACTACATGGGTCATCCGGACAACTACATCCCGGCCGACCCGCTGGCGACGCCGGCGCACATCGTGCCCGAATGGTACTTCCTGCCGTTCTACGCGATCCTGCGCTCGATCCCCGACAAGCTGTTGGGCGTGATCGCCATGTTCGGTTCCATCGCCGTGCTGTTCATTCTGCCCTGGCTCGACCGCTCGCCGGTCAAGAGCGGCAGGTTCCGCCCGATCTTCCGGCTGTTCTTCGTCCTGCTGGCGATCGACGCGGTGGTGCTGGGCATCGTCGGCGCCAAGCCGCCCGAGGGCACCTGGCTGATCATCGGCCGCGTCGCCACGGCATGGTATTTCCTTCACTTCCTCGTCATCCTGCCTCTGCTCGGCGTCTTCGAGCGGCCCAAGCCGCTGCCGACCTCGATCAGCGAGCCGGTGTTGCACGGCGGCGGCAGTATCGCCGGGGCCTCAGCCAAGCCGATGGAGAAGGCCTGATGCGCAAGGGATTGATCTCTGGAATTGCGGCTCTTGCCGCGATCGCTTCCGTGGCTTCCGTCGGCACTGCACGCGCGGCGGAAGAGGGGCCGGCCCTGCCGCACGTCGAGTGGAGCTTCGACGGGCCCTTCGGGACCTTCGACCGCGCGGCGCTGCAGCGCGGCCTGCAGGTCTACCGTGAGGTCTGCGCGGGCTGCCACAGCCTGAAGTATATCGCCTTTCGCGATCTGGCCGCCCTCGGCTACGACGAGGACGAACTCAAAGCCATCGCCGCCGAGTACACGGTGACCGACGGCCCGGACGACGAAGGCGAGATGTTCGAGCGCGAAGGGCGTCCGTCGGACTATTTCCCCTCGCCCTTCCCGAACGACAAGGCGGCCGCTGCCTCCAACGGGGGCGCCGCGCCGCCGGACCTCTCGCTCATGGCCAAGGCGCGGGTCGGAGGTCCGACCTACATTCACGGGCTGTTGACGGGCTACGAGGAGCCGCCGGCGGACTTCCCGGGCGACAACTACAACCTCTACTTCCCGGGTCACCAGATCGCCATGGCGCCGCCGCTGTTCGAGGACGGCGTCGCGTATGCCGACGGCACCCCGGCGACGGTCGATCAGATGGCCAAGGACGTCTCCCACTTCCTCATGTGGACGGCGGAGCCGAAGCTGGAAGCCCGCAAGGGCATGGGCATCAAGGTGCTGATCTTCCTGCTGGTCTTCACCGGCGTGCTCTACGCCGCCAAGCGCAAGGTCTGGGCCGACGTTCACTAGATCGGACTTAGAAGCGCTGAATTTCCGGGAAAAGGCCGCCTTCTGGCGGCCTTTTTCTTTTGCCATCCTTGGCAAGGCGGGCCCCGTCGAGTAAAGGGAATCCCGGGACGACAAGCATTTCAGGGGATCAGGACATGGCCACGCAGGCGACGCCCGGCACCCCGCCGGTGATCGGCATTATCGGCGGCAGCGGCATCTACGAGATCGAAGGGCTGCAGAACGCCGAGTGGCGGCGCATGCATTCCTCCTTCGGCAAGCCTTCGGACGCCTTCCTGTTCGGCGAGCTGGGCGGCCAGCGCCTGGTCTTCCTGCCGCGCCATGGCCGCGGCCACAAGATCCCGCCCTCCGAGCTGAATTTCCGCGCCAACATCGACGCCCTGAAGCGCGCGGGCGTGACCGAGATCCTCTCGCTCAGCGCCGTCGGCTCCCTGCGGGCGGACCTGCCGCCGGGCACCTTCGTCATCGTCGACCAGTTCATCGACCGCACCTTCGCGCGGGAGAAGAGCTTCTTCGGCAGCGGCATGGTCGCCCACGTCTCTGTCGCCGATCCGGTCTGCGGGCGGCTCGGCGATCACCTGGAGGCCGCGGCGCAGGAACTCGGCCTGCCGGCCAGGCGGGCCGGCACCTACATGGTCATGGAGGGCCCGCAGTTCTCGACCCGCGCCGAGTCCGAACTCTACCGCGCCTGGGGCTGCGACGTCATCGGCATGACCAACATGCCCGAGGCCAAGCTCGCCCGCGAAGCCGAAATTTGCTACGCGACGGTGGCCATGGTCACCGACTATGACTGCTGGCACGACGAGCACGAACATGTCACCGTGGACCAGGTGGTGAAGACGCTGCTGGACAACGCCGACAAGGCGCGCGCCCTGATCAAGCAGGTGGTGCCGAAGCTGAGCGGCCGCACGGCGTCCTGCGACAAGGGCTGCCATCATGCCCTGGACGCCGCGCTGATCACCCATGGCGAGGCCCGCGACCCGGAAGTGCTGGCCCGCCTGGATGCCGTGGCCGGGCGCGTGCTGGGCGACTGACGCCGGATTTTTGGGGCCGAAGAGAGGGCGCCGGAGGAGACATGAAATTGATGGTGAGCGAGAGAGGGGTGGAGGCGGCCCGCCCGCTGCGCGGCATCGACCACGTGCTGGTCGGCGTGCGCGACCTGCAGGCGGCTTATGACACCTACGCCCGGCTCGGCTTCACCATCTCGCCGCGCGGCCGCCACATCGGCTGGGGCACGGCGAACTACTGCATCATGTTCCCCGACGACTACATCGAGTTGCTGGGCATCGTCGACCCGGCGCAGTTCACCAACAACCTGAACCGTTTTCTGGAAACCCGCGAGGGGCTGCTCGGCCTGGCCTTCGCCAGCGACGACGTCTCCCTGGCGGCGCGCGCCCTGAACCGCGCGGGCATCGCCCCGGGCGAGGTGCGTGACCTGAAGCGCATCCTGGAAGCGCCCGACGGCGAGGTCTGGCCGCGTTTCAAGCTGCTGCACCTGCCGCCGGAAGCGACTCCCGGCACCTCCGCCTTCATCTGCCAGCACCTGACGCCGGAACTGGTGTGGCGCCCGGAGTGGTGCGAGCACGCCAACAGCGCCACCGGCCTCATCGCCATGACCTCGGTGGTGAAGGATCCCTCGGCGCTGGCCATTCCCTATGCGGAGCTTTTCGGCTTCGACCGGGTCCGCGCCGGCGACGGCGTGGTGGAGGTCAATTGTGGCGGCCCCCGAGATGCTGGGGGGGGCGGGGTCTGGCTGCGCTTCACCACCGCGGAGATGCTGGGCCGGCTGCATCCGGGGCTGAACGGCGCGCCGCGCCAGCCGACGCCCTGGCTGGCGGCCCTGCGCATCGCCGTCGAAGACCTGGGGCAGTGCGCCACGACGCTGGAGCGCAACCACATGCCGGTGCACTGGGACAGCGCGCGCCTGCTGCGCGTGCCCGCCCAGGCCGCCTGCGGCGTGCTGCTGGAATTCGCCGAGAGCGCCTGAGGCCTTGATCGCCTTCAAGCCCTGATCGCCTTCAGCCGGGGCGCTTTTCGCCGATCCCCAGGGCCTTGATCCTGGAATAGAGCGTCGTCGGCTTCACGGCCAGCAGCGCCGCCGCGCCGTCCTTGCCGGCGACCTTGCCGCCGGCGGCCGCCAGGGCGCGCTCGATATTCTCCTTCTCCAGAGCGGCCATCTGCTGGGCGGTCAGGACCGCGCCCTCGCCAAGCGGTGCCGGGGCGGTCTCGGCCTTCGGCGCCGGCCCGGTGCTTTCCGGCAGGTGGAAATGCAGGCGGCCGTGGCGGGCGAGAATCACCGCCCGCTCGATGACGTTCTGCAGTTCGCGGGCGTTGCCCGGCCAGCTGTAGGCGGCCAGGGTCTCGATATTGGCATTGGTCAGGGCGGGCTTGCGGGTGTTGATGCGCGCCGCCGCCGTCTTCAGGAAATGCTCGGCCAGGATCGGAATGTCGCCGGCGCGTTCGCGCAGCGGCGTACACTCGATGGGAAAGACGTTGAGCCGGAAATAGAGGTCTTCGCGAAAGCGCCCCGCGGCGACCTCCTTCTTCAGGTCGCGGTTGGTGGCGGCGATCAGGCGGATGTCGACCTCGCGGGTCTTGTCCTCGCCCAGGCGCTCGAAGCGGCGGTCCTGCAGCACGCGCAGCAGCTTCGATTGCAGGTCCAGCGGGATTTCGCCGACCTCGTCGAGGAAGATGGTGCCGCCGTCGGCCAGCTCGAAGCGGCCGACACGGTCGCGCAGCGCCCCGGTGAAGGCGCCCTTCACGTGGCCGAAGAACTCGCTCTCGAAGAGCTCGCGGGGAATGGCCGCGCAGTTCACGCGGATCAGCGGCCGGTCGCGCCGCTCCGAGGCTTGGTGAATGGCGCGGGCCACCAGCTCTTTGCCGGTGCCGCTCTCGCCGGTGATCAGCACCGAGGCGTCGGTCGGCGCCACCAAGTCGATCTGCTGCAGGATCTTCTTCACCGCCGCCGACTTGCCGAGGATCTCGTGATGGTTGGCGTGGGTCAGAATCTCTTCCTGCAGATAGGCGTTCTCCTTCTCCAGACGCTCGCGCAGGGCGGCGTTCTCTTCCAGGGCCTGCCGCAGCGCTTTTTCCGACTGCTTGCGCTCGGAAATGTCGCGGAACACGATCACCGCGCCGACCACGGCCCCCTCGTCGACGATCGGCGTGGAGGTGTATTCGACACGCAGCGCCTTGCCGTCCTTGCGCCAGAACACCTCGTCGTCGACGGTGTTCACCTTGCCTTCGCGAAAGGCGTTGTAGATCGGGCAGCTGGCTTCGGGGTAGCAGGAGCCGTCGGCGTGGGTGTGGTGGATCAGCGAGTGCATGGCCTTGCCGACCAGCTCGCCGGCCTGCCAGCCCAGCATCTCCTCGGCCGCCGGATTGACGAAGGTGGTGACGCCGTCGGCGTTGACGCCGTAGATGCCTTCGCCGGCGGCGCTCAGGATCATCTGGTTTTCGCGCTCGATCTCGCGGAAGAACCGTTCGGCGCGGCGCCATTCCTCCAGGCCCTGGCGGTGATAGCTGTTGGCCTCGTTGTCGACCGTGCGGTTGCGCAGCAGGCTCAGGTCCTGGATCGCGACCAGCAGGAAAAGCCGGTCGCGCTGCGGGCAGGTCACCAGGCTGTGCTCCAGGTCCATCTTGCTGCCGTCGGGACGGCGCAGCACCAGGTCGCGGCTCCAGGCATGACCGCGGTCCATGGCCTCCTCGGTGAAGACCAGCAGTTCGCCCCGGGAGTCGCCGTAGAGGCCGGAGAAGGGGCGCTTCAGCATTTCGTCGGGGGTGAGGGCGAAGATCGCGCAGGCGGCCTTGTTGGCGCGCAGGATGGCATCGCTCATCGGATCGACCACCAGGCGCGGCTCCGGCGCCCGGTCGAAGGCGGCTTTCAGCAGGTCCCCGAGCACCAGGCCGGCCGCCGCGCTTTCGCGGCCCGGGGAGCGGGGGCGGGTCAGCAGGTCGCTGTCGGATGGTCCAATGGCGGGCAAGGCGGCGGCTCCAGCGCTTGAGGGCGTTACGAAAAATCATAATTGAGTTACGAAAAAATAGAAAATACGAAATTTCGTAACCTTCCGAGGTTTGGAGGGAGCCGGCTAAGCCATTGAACGGAAACGAGTGTGTGCGCTGCGGCATGGTTGGTACGGCGCTTGCTGTATCCCCTGGAGAGGCCCCGGACCCGGCAGCCGCCGGCGGTGCGGGCAACGATCAACGACAGGGGGACAGAGATGGCTTCGAAGCGTCCGACCAATTCCTTAGGCGATCCATTCAGCGGCGACAGCGATCTGCGCCACGGTGCCGGCTGCGGCTGTGCGGCCTGCGGCGGCGCGGCAGATTCCGGCCAGGCGCACGATCATGAGGCGGCGGCCGACGCCAATCCGCTCGCCTCCAGCGAGGACATCCTGGAGCGCGCGGTGGAAAGCGCCGTGGTCCGCTCGGTCTTCGGCCACAACGAATTGTCGCGCCGCAGCTTTGCCGCGCTGCTCGGCGGGACCACGCTGTCGGCGGCGCTTTCGGCGGTCTTCCCGATGGAAAAGGCCAAGGCGGCGATCCTCGACAACCTCGGCAAGCCGGAGAAGACAAAGCTGAACGTCGGCTTCGTCCCGATCACCTGCGCGACGCCGATCATCATGGCCAAGCCTCTGGGCTTCTACGAGAAGTACGGCCTGGACGTGGACGTCATCAAGACCGCGGGCTGGGCCGTGGCGCGCGACAAGTCGCTGAACAAGGAATACGACGCCTCGCACATGCTGACGCCGATGCCCCTGGCCATCACCATGGGCGCCGGCTCCACGGCGACGCCCTTCCTCATGCCGGCGGTGGAGAACATCAACGGCCAGGCCATCGTCCTGCACGTCGATCACAAGGACAAGAACGACCCCAAGCAGTGGAAGGGCTTCAAGTTCGGCGTGCCCTTCGAGTACTCCATGCACAACTTCCTGCTGCGCTACTACGTGGCGGAAGCCGGGCTCGACCCCGACAAGGACATCCAGATCCGCGTGGTGCCGCCGCCCGAGATGGTCGCCAACCTGCGCGCCGGCAACCTGGACGGCTACCTCTCGCCCGATCCCTTCAATCAGCGCGCGGTGTGGGAGAAGGTCGGCTACATCCACATCCTGACCAAGGATATCTGGGAAGGTCATCCCTGCTGCGCCTTCGCCTGCTCCGCCGAATTCGCGCAGACGCTGCCCAATACCTACGGCGCCCTGCTGAAGGCCCTGGTGGACGGCACCCAGTACGCCAGCAAGCAGGAGAACCGCAAGGAGATCTCGGCCGCCATCGCGCCGACCAACTACCTGAACCAGCCGGTGCCGGTGATCGAGCAGGTCCTGACCGGCCGCTACGCTGACGGCCTGGGCAACGTGAAGAACGTGCCCGACCGCATCGACTTCGATCCCTTCCCCTGGCACTCCATGGGCGTGTGGATCCTCACCCAGATGAAGCGCTGGGGCTATATCGAAGGCGATGTCGACTACAAGGGCGTCGCCGAGCAGGTCTACCTGACGGCGGACTGCGCCAAGGTCATGAAGGACCTCGGCCTCACGCCGCCGGACAAGACCTACGAGAAGTACACGATCATGGGTAAGGAGTTCGATCCGGACCAGCCGGAGGCCTACGCCAAGAGCTTCGCCATCACGCGGGTCTAGGCGCCATGGTGCTGTCCCTGGGCATGAGGGCCCTGATCCTCTCCATCGTCATCCTGGTGGTGGCGCTGGGCATCTGGGAGTTGTCGACGCCGGCGGTGAAAGCCGCCGGCGAGATGACGGAATACGAAATGCTGATGGGCGGGGCGGACCAGGAGGCTCGCGTGCCCGCCCCCTCGCAGATCATCGTCCGCGCCTGGGAGGAGCTTTCCAACCCCTTCTACGACAACGGGCCCAACGACAAGGGGATCGGCATCCAGATCGCCTATTCCCTTTTCCGGGTGCTGACCGGCTATACGCTGGCCGCCTTGGTCGCGATCCCCATCGGGTTCCTGATCGGCATGTCGCCGCTGATGTACCGGGCGCTCGATCCCTTCATCCAGGTGCTGCGGCCGATCTCGCCGCTGGCCTGGATGCCGCTGGCGCTCTTCATCATCAAGGACAGCCAGGCCTCCGCCGTCTTCGTGATCTTCATCTGCTCGATCTGGCCGATGCTGATCAATACCGCCTTCGGGGTCGCCGGGGTGCGCAAGGACTGGGTCAACGTGGCACGCACGCACGAACTGGGCCCTCTGCGTACCGCGCTGACCGTGATTCTGCCGGCCGCCGCACCGACCATCGTCACCGGCATGCGCATTTCCATCGGCATCGCCTGGCTGGTCATCGTCGCCGCCGAGATGCTCGTGGGCGGCACCGGCATCGGCTACTACGTGTGGAACGAGTGGAACAACCTCGACCTCACCAGCGTGATTTTTTCCATTCTGGTCATCGGCGTCGTCGGCATGCTGCTCGACGCCGCCTTCGCCCAGGTCCAGCGCGCCGTGCGCTATCAGGAATAGGGGGCGAGACATGGAAAAGCCTTTTCTGGAAATCGACGCCCTCACCAAGCGCTATCCCAGCCCGGAAGGCGGCGACCTGACGGTCTTCGAGAACGTCAGCTTCGATATCGACAAGGGTGAGTTCGTCTGCATCATCGGCCATTCCGGCTGCGGCAAGTCGACCATCATGAACGTGCTGGCCGGCCTCGACACGGCGACCTCCGGCGCCGTCACCATGGACGGCAAGGAGGTGGTCGGCCCCAGCCTGGACCGCGGCGTGGTGTTCCAGAACTATTCCCTGCTGCCGTGGCGCTCGGCGTTGAAGAACGTGACCTTCGGCGTGCGCGCCCGCCACCCCGACTGGTCGAAGGAGCAGGTGCTGGAGCACTCCTACAAGTACCTGGAGATGGTCGGGCTGTCGGGGGGCGCCGAGCACCGCAAGCCCTCGCAGCTTTCCGGCGGCATGCGTCAGCGGGTCTCCATCGCGCGCGCCTTCGCCATCCGGCCCAAGCTGCTGCTGCTCGACGAGCCCTTCGGCGCGCTCGACGCGCTGACCCGCGGCACCATCCAGGACGAGCTGATCCGCATCTGGTCCGGGTCCGATCAGACGGTCTTCATGATCACCCACGACGTGGACGAGGCCATTCTGCTGGCCGACCGCATTCTGCTGATGAGCAACGGACCCTACGCGCGGGTGGCGGAGAGCGTGGTGATCGACATTCCCCGGCCGCGCAACCGGACGGAGATCATCCACGACAAGGCCTACTACCGGATCCGCAATCACCTGGTGGAATTTCTCGCCCTGCGCTCCAAGGCGCTGGCCCAGGAAGCGGCCGGGGCGGGGGCCGGCGGCGGCCCTGCGGCGCCCAGCCGTCCGCTCACCGTGCGGCCGGGCAGCGAGGAAGACGAGGAGAGCGACCCGCCGCGCGAGGCCGCCGGCCTCTCGGTGGTGCGCTGAACGCGATGTTGAAACTGACGGAAAGAAACGAGAAAGGCGAGACAATGAACAAAGCCGACGTGGCGGAAATGATCATCGAGAAAAAGAAGACCGCGGGCCTGACCTGGGAAGGAATTGCTGAGTCCATCGGCATGTCGCCGGTCTTCACCACCTCGGCCTGCCTGGGCATGAACTCCATGCCGCGGGACAAGGCCGACAAGCTGGTGCAGGCGCTGGCCCTGCCGCAGGAAGCAGCCGTGGTGCTCTCCGAATTCCCGACGAAGATGTTCGGCCAGACCGTTCCCACCGACCCCTGCATCTACCGGCTCTACGAGATCGTCGGCGTCTACGGCGAGACCATCAAGGAGCTGATCCAGGAGAAGGGCGGCGACGGCATCATGAGCGCCATCGATTTCGAGATGTATGTCGACAAGGTGCCCGACCCGAAGGGCGACCGCATCGAAGTGAAAATGAGCGGCAAGTTCCTGCCGTACAAAGCCTGGTAGGCGGCCGCCGGGTCGGGGGCCTCGTCCTTCGAGACGCTTGCTTGGTGCAAGCTCCTCAGGATGAGGCCTCTTCCCGACCTCATGCTGAGGAGGCGCGAGAGCGCCGTCTCGAAGCCTGCGGGACTGGCGTCATTCTTCCGTCGGACGTTCGATGCGCGGGGCGAACTGCTGGACCGTCGCGCGGGCGTCGTAGACCTGGAAGCCGCCGGGCGCGATGCCGGTGAAGGGCTCGATGGTGATCGCCGCCTGGTAGGTCGTGCGCTCCCGCTCGTAGGTCGGCGGCGGGTAGGGCCGGTAATAGCGGTAGCGATGGTAGCGGTCGTAGTAGTAGGGATCGCCCCAGCCCGCGTAGCTCTCCCGCGTCACCTTGGTGTAGCGCTCGGTCTGCTTGTCGTGCACGGCGAACTTTTCCGCGCCCAGCTCCAGGGTCAACTCGGCGGCGCGGAACAGGCAGTATTCCTGCACGCGCTCTTTCGAGGTGACGCGATTGCCCTGGAAGGAGACGCGGTAGAGGCCCTTGCCCAGCATTTCCTCGGCGTAGCCGTCGCGGCTGGCCTTGGGCGCATAGAGGCTCGGCTGCGGCGCGGCACAGGCCGCCAGCAGCAGCGTCAGCAGCAGGACGGCGACGCGCGTTGCCATGCCCTTACAGATAAGCGCGGCCGCGCGTGGCCGCAAGCGCTCAACCGGAAAACGCTCAACCGAGGGTGCGGCCAAGGAAAGCGAGGGTCCGCTCGCGGGCGATCTCGGCGCTCTCGGCGTGGTAGGAGCCGCGCATGTCGCAGTTGAAGCCGTGGCCCGCCGGGTAGGTGAAGAGTTCCTGGTGCGGCTGGGCCTCGCCGATGGCCTTCACTTGGTCCATCGGGATGCCGGCGTCTTCCTCGCCGAAATGGAACATCACCGGGCAGGTCGGCTGTTCGTTGCGGTGCTCGTGAATGTCGCCGCCGTAGTAGCAGACGGCGGCGGCGGGGTTCAGGCGGGTGGCGGCGAGCCAGGCCAGCGAGCCGCCCCAGCAGTAGCCGACCACGCCGACCTTGCCGGCGCCGGCGACGAAGCCCATGGCGGCGGCGATGTCGGCCAGCGCCTGCTCGGCGGCGATCTCGCCGCGGATCTCGCGGCCTCGTGTGACGTCGTCCTTGTCGTAGCCCAGCTCGATGCCGGGATCGACGCGGTCGAAGAGGGCCGGGGCCACCGCCAGATAGCCCTCGGCGGCGTAGCTGTCGGCCACGCCGCGGATGTGGCTGTTGACGCCGAAGATTTCCTGGATGATGACCAGGCCCGCTTTAGGCTGCTCCGCGGGCCGCGCCACGTAGGCGTCGAAGTTGTGGCCGTCGTCCGCCGTCAGTTTCACCGTTTCGCCCATCTGCCTGCTCCCGTCGTTTGTGTTCGACTTTCAGGTCAACGCATAGCAGAGGGATGGCGTTCCCCGCCAGTCCCGGGGACGACAGCGGTGTGTGCAGAGGCGCCGCGGAGCGACCGCGCGAGTTGCGTGACTCTTTCAGCCCGGGATGTGGGCGACTGAGCTAGACGTTGAAGCGAAAGTGGAAGACGTCGCCATCCTTGACCACGTACTCCTTGCCTTCGGCGCGCATCTTGCCGGTGTCCTTGGCGCCCTGCTCGCCGCCGCAGGCGACGAAGTCGTCATAGGCGATGGTTTCGGCGCGGATGAAGCCGCGTTCGAAGTCGGTGTGGATGACGCCGGCGGCCTGGGGCGCCTTGCTGTTGCGGCGCACGGTCCAGGCGCGGGCCTCCTTGGGCCCCACGGTGAAGAAGGTGATGAGGTCCAGCAGCTGGTAGCCGGCGCGGATGACGCGGGCCAGGCCGGTCTCCTCCAGGCCGAGGCTTTCCAGGAATTCCTTCTTTTCTTCAGGGTCGCCCAGGGCGGCGACCTCTGCCTCGATGGCGGCGGAAACCACGACGCAGGCGCCGCCGGTCTCGGCGGCGCGCTGCTCGACCAGGGCCGAGTACTTGTTGCCGGTCGCCGCGGAGTCCTCGTCGACGTTGGCGGCGTAGAGCACCGGCTTGGCGCTCAAGAGCTGCAGCTGGCGGAAGGCCGGCAGTTGGTCGTCGCTGAGCGGCACGCTGCGCGCCGGCCGGCCGGCCTCCAGCGCCTCGATGACCGGCTCCAGCACGGCCAGGCGCTCCTTGGCTTCCTTGTCGTTGCCGCGCGCCCGTTTGACGGCCGCGTCACGCTGCTTGAGGGCCGAATCCAGGTCGGCCAGCATCAGCTCGGTCTCCACCGTCTCGGCGTCGCGGATCGGGTCGACCGAGCCGTCGACATGCGTCACCTCGCCCTCAAAGCAGCGCAGCACATGGACGATGGCGTCGACCTCGCGGATGTTGGCGAGGAACTGGTTGCCCAGGCCTTCGCCCTTGGAGGCGCCGCGCACCAGCCCGGCGATGTCGACGAACTCCAGGAAGGTGGGGATCTCCTTGGCCGACTTGGCGATCTCCATCAGCTTGTCGAGCCGCGGATCGGGCACCGGCACGCGGCCCACGTTGGGCTCGATGGTGCAGAAGGGATAGTTCGCCGCTTCCGCCGCCGCCGTCTCGGTCAGGGCGTTGAACAGGGTGGACTTGCCGACGTTGGGCAGGCCGACGATACCGCAATTAAATCCCATGGCTTCTTAGGTGCCTTATCAGTCTTCGCTCTTGGAAGGAGAGGCGGAGGAGGGCGCTTCGCCGTCCTTCTTCTCTGGTTTCGGTTTTTTTGGGCGGGGCGGGTTGATGATTTCCGCGACCCGCGACATGAAGCGCGGCGCGTCGCCCTCGGCCAGGGCGGGGATTTCCGTGGCCACGGCGTCCAGCAGCTTTTCCAGCCAGACCTTGTCGGCCTTGGCGAAGTCGCCCAGCACGTGGCCGTGCACCAGTTCCTTCTGGCCCGGATGGCCGACGCCCAGGCGGACCCGCCAGAATTCCTTGCCGATGTGCGATTCGATGGAGCGGATGCCGTTGTGGCCGCCGGTGCCGCCGCCCTGCTTCACGCGGATCTTGCCGGGGGCCAGGTCGATCTCGTCGTACAGCACGATGACGTCTTCCGGCGCCAGCTTGTAGAAGCGCAGCGCCTCGCCGACCGCACGGCCGGACTCGTTCATGTAGGTCTGCGGCTTCATGACCAGCACCTTCTCGCCGCCCAGGCGGCCTTCGGCGCAGTCTGCCTGGAAGCGGTTGCGCCAGGGCGAAAAGGAATGGCGGCGGACGATCTCGTCCGCCGCCATAAAGCCGATATTGTGCCGGTTGTCCGCGTAGCGGGGGCCCGGATTGCCGAGCCCGGCAAGCAACAGCATGCTGGCCACCCCCTTTGGGTCGGCTTAGTCCTCTTTGGACTCTTCCTCGGTGGCTTCGCCTTCGGCAGCCGCCTCGGCTTCGCCCTCGGCCTCGCCCTCGGCCGCTTCCTGCTCCTCGGCGGCCTCGTCACGCACCACGGTCGGCGCGGCGATGGTCGCGATGGTGAAGTCGCGGTCGGTGATGGTCGGCTCGACGCCGTCGGGCAGCTTCACCATGGAGATGTGCACGCCGTCGCCGATCTGCAGACCGGTCAGGTCGATTTCGATCTGCGAGGGAATGGCGTCCGCGCGGCAGGCGAGCTCGATTTCGTGGCGCACCACGTTCAGCACGCCGCCTTCCTTCAGGCCCGGGCACTCTTCCTCGTTGATGAAGTGCACCGCCACTTCGACGTGCACGCTGGTGGCCGCGGAAACGCGCAGGAAGTCGATGTGAACCGGGAAGTCGGTCACGGGATCGAACTGCACGTCACGGGCCAGCGCCCGCTCCGCCTTGCCATCCACCTTCACGTCGAAGAGGGTGGAGAAGAAACCGCCCTGGTGCAGCAGCTTGGTCAGCAGCCGCTGCTCGACGGTGATCAGGTTGGGGTCCTTTTTGGCTCCATAGATCACGCCGGGCACCTGCCCCGCGCGACGTGCAGCCCGGGCTGGCCCCTTCCCGGCCCGTTCCCGCGCAACGGCGGGAAGCTCAACAATGTCAGACATTCTCTAACTCCTTCAGGATTGAACCGGACGCCGGCACCGCGCCGGCCTCCGCCTCGCCCGACCCGGCCTCCAGGGGTGCCGGCATCGGAAAAGCTCGAAAAAGACGTTCTAGCGGCCTTACATGGCCGGAACGTTAAACAAACTCGAAACCGAGCGCTCATCGCTGATGCGCTGCATGGCGTCGCCGATCAGCGGGGCGATCGAGATCTGGCGGATGTTCTGGGCCACCCGCACGGCCTCGGTCGCCTGGATGCTGTCGGTCATGACCAGCTCCTCCAAGGGAGAAGAGGCCACGCGCGCCACGGCCCCGCCGGACAGCACCCCGTGGGTGATATAGGCGGAGACGGCGGTGGCGCCGGCTTCCATCAGCGCGACGGCGGCATTACACAGCGTGCCGCCCGAGTCGACGATGTCGTCCACCAGGACGCAGCGCCGGCCCTTGACGTCGCCGATGATGTTCATCACCTCGGAAACCCCGGCGCGCTCGCGGCGCTTATCGATGATCGCCAGGTCGGCGTCAAGCGGTTTGGCGATGGCCCGGGCCCGGACCACGCCGCCGACATCCGGCGAGACGATGGTCAGGTCGTCCTTGCCGTTGCGCTCCAGGATGTCCTTGGTGAACACCGGCGCGGCATAGAGGTTGTCGGTCGGAATGTCGAAAAAGCCCTGAATCTGGCCGGCGTGGAGCTCCAGGGTCAGCACCCGGTCGGCCCCGGCGGAGGTGATCAGGTTGGCCACCAGCTTGGCCGAGATCGGGGTGCGGGGGGCTGATTTGCGGTCCTGGCGGGCATACCCGAAGTAGGGCAGGACCGCCGTGATGCGCCGCGCCGAGGCCCGCTTCAGGGCGTCCATGGCGACCAGCAGTTCCATCAGGTTGTCGTTCGCCGGATAGGAGGTCGACTGGATGATGAAGACGTCCTCGCCACGCACGTTCTCGTGGATCTCGACGAAGACCTCCATGTCCGAGAAACGGCGGACGCTGGCCTTGGTCAGTTCCAGGTTCAGAAAGGCGGAAATCGCCTCGGCCAGCGGCCGATTGCTGTTCCCGGTCATGATTTTCATGTCGGTATCCCTAGAGCCCTACTCGCTGGGCATGGACCTTCTTGGGCGCGGCCCGAAAGCGACCGTCTTGCCCTCCCCTTGGGGCCCAGGCGGGCGGACCATATCAACGCGGTTCGGCCCTGTAAACGGCCTTGGCCGGACTTTCTGAGGACTTTCTTCAGGGGCTCGGCCCGGCCCGGAAAGGGTCGCCGGATAGGGGAAAATACGGCGGAAAACTAGCCTTGAAGCTGTGTCCGGGGGCGCCCGCCGGAGGCTCGCGCCGGGCCGGTCTAGATCAGGAAGCAGCTGCCCAGCAGGCCCAGGCAGAGGAACAGCACGAAGATGGTCAGGTGCGGCATTTACCTTAACGGTCCTCGCTAGCGGCTTTCGAGATCCAGGCCGGCCTGGGACAGAGGCTCCGCCGCGCCCTCGGTGACCAGGCTGGTGCGGCCCAGGGTCATGGCCACCTGGTCTTCCGAATTGAACAGGATCATGTGGCAGAAGATCGCCATGCCCGGCTCGAAGGGCACCGGATTGCCGTGGTAGAGCATCGGCCAGTCCATCCACACCGGGGCGAAGGTGGTGCCCTGGGAGTAGCCGCAGGCGTTCATGCGGTGGGCCTGGTAGCCGGCGGCGTCCATGACCCGGCTGTGGGCGTCGAAGGCCTCGCCGAAGGTCTTGCCGGGGCGCAGGTTCTCCTCCACCGCCAGCAGGGCATCGCGGGCGACGGCGTGCATCTCCCGGTGCAGGGGCAGCGCCTCGCCGATCGGCAGGGTGCGCATCATGGCGGCGTGGTAGTGGCGGTAGGTGCCGGCCCACTCCAGGGTCAGCTGGTCCCGAGGATCGAGATTCCGCCGGCCGGAATAGTAACGGCACAGCAGGGCGCCGGGGCCGGAGCCGATGATGAACTCGTTGCTCGGGTCGTCGCCGCCGCGGGTGAAGATGGCGCCGTGCATGGCGGCCAGGATATCGCC
This sequence comes from Kiloniellaceae bacterium, assembly GCA_048268885.1. Taxonomy (GTDB): domain Bacteria; phylum Pseudomonadota; class Alphaproteobacteria; order Kiloniellales; family Kiloniellaceae; genus Pelagibius. Next base: position 93,234 of record JBLWUP010000017.1, read on the forward strand.
CTCGAAAGCGCCGGGGGCGGCGGTATCCAGCGCGGCCTGCCAGGCGGCATCGGCCAGGCTCGCGGCCTCGCGCACATAGGCGATTTCCGCCGGGCTCTTCACCACCCGCAGCCGGCTCACCAGGCCCGAGGCGTCCTGCAACCGGCAGAAGCCGTCGAGGGCGGCGTCCAGGCGCTTGCCCTGGGCGGCGGTCAGGCCGTAGGCCTCGTATTCCACACCCAGGTTTTTCCCCGCGCAGCCCGCTTCCTGCAGGATACCGCGCAGCTCGCGGGCCGGTTCGGCGTCCGGGCGGTCGACCCAGATCCGGATGTCCTGGATCATCGACGTCTGCTGCGCCTGGCGCAGGTCCGGCGCGCGGGTCAGCAGGATCAGCCGGCCGTCGGCGCCCAGATAGAGGCACTGGAAGAAGCAGTAGCCGAAGGTGTCGTAGCCGGTCAGGTAATACATGCTCTCCTGCCGGAAGATCAGCAGGCCGTCCAGCCCGGCCTCGGCCAGCAGGCCGCAGGCTTTGTCCCGCCGCTGGGCGAGTTCCTCTTCGCTGAAGTGCAGGGGCATGAGATCAGGGTTCCAGGTAGATGGCGGAGAGGCCGCGGCCGTAGTCCGGCTCCTTGCGCTGGCAGGCGCGGCGGTAGCTGAAGAAGCGCTCTTCCTCGGCGCAGGTGTCGCAGGGCAGGGTCTGGATGGTCTTCACCCCGGCGGCCCCGAGCCGGCGGGCGACGTAGCCCTTGATGTCGAAGTGGAAATGCCCCTCGCGCTGGCCGGGACAGAAGAAGTCGGCGTTCTGCGGGTCCTGCTCCAGGAAGGGCGCGGGGAACTCCGGGCCGACTTCGTAGGAGCGCTGGCAGATCGCCGGGCCGATGCCGGCCACCACGTTCTCCGCCTTGGCGCCCAGGCGCCCCATCGCGTCGACGGTCGCCGCCACCACGCCGTTCAGCGCGCCTTTCCAGCCGGCATGGGCGGCGCCGACCACGCCGGCCTGGGCGTCGGCAAAGAGCACCGGCACGCAGTCGGCGGTCAGGATGCCGAGCGCGAGGCCGCGCTCGCGGGTCACCATGGCGTCGGCCTGGGGCGAGTCCTCACGCGCCCAGACCGACTTGACCTCGACCACGTCGGGGGAGTGCACCTGGTAGGCGGTCACCAGGCGGTCGCCCTCCAGGTCGATCTCCGCCATGGCGCGGCGGCGGTTCTCGGTGACGTTCTCCGCCTTGTCGCCGGAGCCGTAGCCGCAGTTGAGGCTGGTGTAGAGACCTTCGCTGACGCCGCCGGTGCGGCAGAAGAAGCCGTGGCGCACGGGAGCGAGGTCGTTGAGGCGGCCGATGGTCAACATGGGCGGCACTCTAACGGTCTTGGACTTCTGACGATAGGGGGCCGGGCGCTTCGAATCCTGCCGGCGGTCCCAGGTCCGGCGAAGTGAGCGCCAGCGCCTTGAACAGCGTGCCCATCTGCTGTGGGTCGGTCAGGCGGTGGCGGGCGGCGGCGATGGCGCGGGCCGCGCCGGGCGCAGATTCGGCCAACTGGGCGGCGCGCAGCTCGATGCCCAGCGCCGCCAGGAAGGCGCCCTGGCCGATGGGGCCATGGGCTTCGCAGCCGGCGGCGGTGGCCGCCTGAGCGAGGCTGGTGAAATCCACATGGGTGGTCAGGTCCGCCGTGCCCGGCTCTTCCAGCACTTCGTGGCGGCGGTGCTGGCGCAGCGCCTGCAGGGTCGGTCCCGGCGTCGGCGCCGCCGGACCGTAGTCGACGACCAGCGCGGCGCCGGGGTGGCGCGCCAGGCGGTGGCCGAGGAAGGCGGCGATGTTGAGGGCGGCCGGGCAGATTTCCACCACGCTCCCTTGCGGCGCATCGCGCAGGGCGGCGGGGATCAGCGGGCGGTGCGCCGGGCTCGGCGCCGCCAGGGCGAAGGCCAGCGCCCCCTTCGGGTCCAGCACCACCAGGCGCTCGGCCCAGCCTGCACCTCCCTCAGTGGCGGTCTGCTCGAACTGGCGCACCGGCAGGGCGTCGAAGAACTCGTTGGCGATCAGCAGCAGCGGGCCTTCCGGGATCTGCCCGACGTTGTCCAGCCAGGTGACCCGGTGATTGCCCAGGGCCTCGCGCTGGCGTTCGCGCAGGGAGGGGCTGATCTCCACCAGGTGAATGTCCAGGGCGTCGTGGAAGCCGGGGACCTGGCGGGTGGCGCGCAGGGCGTCGGCCATCAGGGTGCCGCGTCCGGGCCCCAGCTCCACCAGGGCGCAGCGCGGCGGGCTGCCCAGGCGCATCCAGGTGTCGACGCACCAGACGCCGATCAGTTCGCCGAACATCTGGCTGATCTCCGGCGCGGTGACGAAGTCGCCGCCGGCCGGGTTGGGCGCGCCGAAGGGGTCGCCGCGCATGTAGTAGCCGCTCAGGGGATGGGTCAGCGCCTCCCCCATGAAGTCGGCCACGGTCAGCGCGCCCTCGCGATCGAGGCGTTGGCGCAGGTGGTCGAGCAGGGAAGCCATGGCCGCCTGAATCACCCTTTGCGGCGCCGCGCCCAGATGGTCAGGCCGATGCCGATCACGACCATGGGGAAGGACAGCACCTGCCCCATGGTCGTGCCGGGCAGCACGAACTGCAAGAAGTCGTCGGGCGCGCGGAAGAACTCGGCGATGATGCGCGCCGTGCCGTAGCCGATCATGAAGACGCCGGAGATGAGGCCGGTGCGCTCCAGCGCGCCTTTGCGCACCATGACGTGCAGGATGATGAAAAGGACCAGGCCCTCCAGCAGGGCTTCGTAGAGCTGGGACGGGTGACGGGCGATGGGGCCGGCGTGGGGGAAGACCATGGCCCAGGGCACCTGCGTCGAATCCGTGGTACGGCCGTAGAGCTCACCGTTGATGAAGTTGGCGATGCGGCCCAGGCAGAGGCCGATCGGCGTCGCCGCGCCGACGATGTCCGACAGCGTGAAATAGCTGACCCCCCGGCTGCGCGCGAAGAGGCCGATGGCGGCGAATACCCCCAGCATGCCGCCGTGGAAGGACATGCCGCCGCGCCAGATGAAGACCACCTCCAGCGGGTTCTGCAGGTAGTAGTCGGGCTTGTAGAACAGGATGTAGCCGAGCCGCCCGCCCAGCACCACGCCGAGGGTCGCCCACAGCAGGAAATCGTCGAAGTCGACCGGCTTCAGGCGGTGCGGCGGCAGCTTGGTCATCCAGCGGCAGTAGAGCCAGGCCAGGACCAGGCCGGTGATGTAGGCCAGGGCGTACCAGCGCACGTCGAAGATCCAGATCGAGAAAGCGACCGGATCGAAGTTCGGGTGCTGGAGCGCCAGGAAAAACGGGTCGGAGGTCATGGCGCCTCAGCGGTAAGGATCGGGTTGCGAGAGGTAGTCTTTCACGTAGCGGGCGACGCCCTCTTCCAGCTCGGTGAAGGGCTTGTCGTAGCCGGCGGCGCGCAGGCGCTCCATCTTCGCTTCGGTGAAGTACTGGTACTTGTCGCGGATGTTCTCCGGCGTCGGCACGTAGCTGATGTTCTCCGGCCGGTCCATGGCGGCGAAGACGGCGCGCGCCAGGTCGGCGAAGGAGCGCGCCTTGCCGGTGCCGACGTTGAACAGGCCGCTGACGCCGGGGTTGTTCAGCAGCCACAGCATGACGTCGACGCAGTCGCCGACCCAGATGAAGTCGCGCAGCTGGCCGCCGTCGGCGTAGTCGGGGTGGTGCGACTGGAACAGCTTGGCCGGCTCGCCGCGGCCGAGCTGGCCGAAGAGGTGCCAGGCGACGCTGGCCTGGCCGCCCTTGTGGTATTCGTTGGGGCCGTAGACGTTGAAGAACTTGAGGCCCGCCCACTGCGGCGGGGCCAGCACGTCGTCGGGTCCGGCCTCCTTGGCCAGGCGGCGCATGACCCAGCGGTCGAAAAGCTGCTTGCTCCAGCCGTAGCCGTTCAAGGGGCGCAGGCGCGCCAGGTGGTCGCGCCCGGGATTGTCGTCGAAGCCCTCCGCGCCGTCGCCGTAGGTCGCGGCGGAGGAGGCGTAGATCAGCGGGATCTGCTCGCGCGCGCAGTGATCCCAGAACACCTTGGAGAGGCGGAAGTTGTTGGCCAGCAGGGCGTCGCCGTCGGTCTCCGTGGTCGCCGAGATGGCGCCCATGTGGAACACGCCGGTCAGCCGCCCCTCGGCCCAGCGCAGAAACTGCGGCAGCTCCTCCGGCGGGATCACGTCCTCGACGTCGTGGTGGGCCAGGTTGCGCCACTTGTCGCCCTCGCCCAGGCGGTCGCAGACGATCACGTCCTCGCCGCGCTCGCAGAGGGCGGCAACCAGGTTGGAGCCGATGAAACCGGCGCCGCCGGTGACGAGAAGCATCTTGTGGCCGTTCCTTTTCTAGAGCCGCCTCCTGGCGGAGGCGCGGGACTAGAGGCGACCTCTTATAGAGGGGCGGCCGAAGCCTCCGCAAGCCCGCGGCCCTCCTTGTCCCCCGGGTCACACAGGCGGGGCCGCCGGCCGCCAAGGGTTTCGGGGGGCTGCGGCGAGGGGCGCGGTTGCAGCCGCCCCCCTTCCACCGTCATAGTAGGCGCCAGGACCGTACAGCGCGCGAGGAAGGAGTCCCGATGCAAAGCCAGAACAAGATCCTGGACGACATGGCCAAGGTGGCGAGCAGCGCCATGGGCGTGGCCGCGGGCATGCGCAGCGAGGTCGAGGCGCGCTTTCGCGAGCAGATGGAACGCCTGCTGTCGCAGATGGACCTGGTGCCGCGCGAGGAGTTCGACGCCATGACGGCCGTGGCCGTGGCCGCGCGCGAGGGCCAGGAGGAACTGGCCGGCCAGGTGGCCGCGCTGGAGAAACGCCTGGCGGATGTCGAATCGGCCCTGGCAGCGGTCAGGGACTCGGGCCAAAAGGCCTCGAAGAAGGCGGGCGGCGCCAAGGACGGCCCGGCCGAGGGCGACGGCTGACCCGTAAGGCCCCCGAGGTATCTCCGAACGGTCACGGCTGCCGCATTCCCGGCGTGTCGTCCACAGCTTTCTGTCCTTCCCCCAGGATTCGCGGGCAATCCTTTGTTGCACAGCGGAATCAATTGAGGCTACGCTATATCTGGTAGCGGCGGCGTCGCCTTATTCCATATATCGGGCCCAAGTGGGACGCTGGACCCTGCCACCGCCAACCGAAGAGGCTGTATCGCAATGGTCGCACTGGTTTCCGATTACCACCATCCGATCAACCCCCTCGACCTCCTTGAAGAACTCGGCGCCGCCAACGACTGGACCCTCGACCGCCACAGCGAGTCCGAGCTCTTGATCGAAATGTCCGGGCACTGGTGCGAATACCACATGTACTCCGTCTGGCAGGCGGAAGTGAGTTCCATGTTCTTTTCCTGCCACTTCGACATGAAAGTCCCCGATAACCGCCGCAGCGAGGTCTGCGAGCTGCTGGCCCAGGCCAACGAGCGGCTCTGGCTCGGCCACTTCGACCTCATGTCCGAAGAGGGCGCGCTGATGTACCGCCACACCATTCCGCTGCGCGGCCTGCCGGGCGCGTCGCTGGAGCAGCTGGAGGATCTGGTCGAGGCGGCGCTGATGGAGTGCGACCGTATTTATCCGGCCCTGCAGTTGGTGGTCTGGGGCGGCTCGCCGGTCAATGAAGCCTTGGACGCGGCCTTGTTGGAAACCGTCGGAGAAGCCTGATCAGGTTGAGCTGACGGACCCAGTTGACGGGCCCAGCTGACGGAGAGTTGGAACCATGCATTTGGGCGGACCGCTGCTGCTGGTCGGCTGCGGCAAGATGGGTGGGGCGCTGCTGGAAGGCTGGCTCAGCCAGGGCGTCGACCCCGCCGAGGTCTGGATCGTCGAGCCCAACGCGGATCCCCTGAAGGGCTTTACCGCCCGCGGCGTGCATCATGCGCCCGATGCGGCGGCCCTACCTGCCGAATTTACCCCCGCTCTTGTCGTCTACGCGGTGAAGCCGCAGATGCTGGCCGAAGCCCTGCCGGCCTACAAAGGCTTTGCCGCGAAAGGCGCGGCGGCGCTCTCCATTGCCGCCGGCTGGCGCATTGCCGGCTTCGAAGAGGCGCTGGGCGCCGAGACCCCCATCGTCCGCGCCATGCCCAACACCCCGGCCGCCGTGGGGCGCGGCATGACCGTGCTCTGCGCCAACGCCAAGGCCGGCGCCAAGCTGCGCGAGGTCTGCGGCGAGTTGCTGTCCGCCGTGGGCGAGACCGCCTGGGTCGACGACGAAGCCCTGATCGACGCGGTGACCGCCGTCTCCGGCGGCGGCCCGGCCTACGTCTTCCTGCTCATCGAGTGCCTCGCGAAAGCCGGCGTCGAAGCCGGCCTGCCGGAAGACCTGGCCATCCAGTGCGCCCGCGTCACCGTGGCCGGCGCCGGCGAACTGGTGCACATCGCCAGCGAGCCCGCCGCCACCCTGCGCGAGAACGTGACCTCCCCCGGCGGCACCACCCTGGAGGCGCTGAAGGTTCTCATGGCCGACGACGGCCTGCAGCCGCTCCTGACCCGCGCCATCGCCGCCGCCACCGCCCGCAGCAAGGAGCTGGGGTAGGACTCCGACGTCATGCCGCTTGCCCTGGATGCTCGGGTCAAGCCCGAGCATGACAAGCGGGCAGGTGGCAACCAGGGGCGCGTCCTCTCCTCCCGTCACCCTCGGGCTGGTCACGAGGGTCCAGGGCAGCTTCTGAAGTGTCGCCCGCCTTTTGACATTGCGCCGAAAGGGGCCATGTCTGAGTCATGAGCAAGCTCTGGCAACCGACACGGCGCGCCGTCCTCGGCGGCCTCGCGACCCTGCCGTTCTCTGGGCCTTTCGCGGGCCGCTTCGCGCGCGCCCAGGACCGGCCCATCACCCGCGCCATCCCCTCGACCGGCGAAGAACTGCCGGTGATCGGCATGGGCTCCTGGATCACCTTCAACGTCGGCGACGACCGGCGGCTGCGCGACGACCGCGCGGAGGTGCTGCGGGTTTTCTTCGAGCGCGGCGGCAAGGTGATCGACTGCTCGCCCATGTACGGCACCTCGGCGGACGTCATCGGCTACGGGCTGGAGAAGCTCGGCCGCCCGCCGCAGCTTTTCTCGGCCAGCAAGGTCTGGACCTGGCTGCAGGGCGACGGGCCGGAGCAGATGGCGGAGCAGCGCGGGCGCTGGGGCGTCGAGCGCTTCGACCTCATGCAGGTGCACAACCTGCTGAATTGGGACGGCCACCTGGAGACCCTGAGGGCCGCCAAGGAAGCGGGGCGGCTGCGCTACCTCGGCGTCACCACCTCGCACGGCAGCCGCCACGCGGAACTGGAAGAGGTGATGAAGAGCCAGCCGCTCGACTTCGTGCAGTTCACCTACAACATCCTCGACCGCGAGGCGGAAGAGCGCTTGCTGCCCCTGGCCGCCGAGCGCGGCCAGGCGGTGCTGGTGAACCGGCCGTTCCGCCGCAAGGCGCTGATCCGCCGCTTCGAGGGGCATCCCCTGCCGGACTGGGCGGCGGAGTTCGACGCGGCGACCTGGCCGCAGTTCCTGCTGAAGTTCATCGTGTCCCACCCGGCGGTCACCTGCGCCATCCCCGCCACCTCGCGCGCCGACCACATGGCCGAGAACATGGGCGCGCTCACCGGCCGCCTGCCGGATGCGGCTTTGCGCCGCCGCATGGTCGCCTACGTCGAGAGCCTGTAGTCTGGACCGTATGTTCCCCTTCGATGCGGAAGTCTTGGGCTCCATCTACGCCCAGTACAACGCCGCCGTCTGGCCGGCACAGCCGGTCGCCCTGCTGCTGGCGCTCGGCGCGATCTGGCTGAGCGTCACGCCCCGCGCCGCCGGCGGGCGGATCGTCGGGGTCCTTCTCGCCGCGGGCTGGCTGTGGTGCGGCCTGGTGTTCTTCCGGCAGCATTTGGCCGCCTTCGACTTCATGGCGCCGGTCTACGGCTGGGCTTTCGTCGCGCAGGCGGCGCTGCTGCTCTGGGGGCTGACGTGGCCGCCAACGCCGATCCGCTTCCGGCCGGACGGGACCGGCAGCTTTGCCATGGCCGTCATTGTGGTGGCGCTCTTCGGTCTGCCGGCGATCTCCGCCTTCGGGGATTATGGCTGGGCCGCCGCGCGTGTGGTCGGCGTGGCGCCGGGGCCGACCGTGCTCTTCACCCTCGCCCTGCTGCTGCTGGTGGAGAGCCGCCGGTGCTGGTTGCTCATGGTGATTCCCGTGGCGTGGTGCGCCGTCGCCGGCGTGACTGCCTGGGCCCTCGGCGTGGCGGAAGCCTGGCCGCTGCCGCTGCTGGGTGCGCTGGCGGCGCTGCTCGGCGTATGGCGGCCGCGCGGTTCCGCGTGAGGCTGAGCGGCCTGCGGCCGGCCTGACGGGTCTTGCTCCCCTTTCTGGTGGGTGGGGCCGCCCTGATTTCCTTTTTTTAACGTTTTGTTGACTATATAAACAAATAAACTACCCGTCTCATCCGGAGGCCTGCAACGGGGCGGGTGGGAGATCAGGCGCCTTACGTTCATGGGCCTGTCCGGTCTTTAGGTATTTTTCTTCACATCGATGGCCTGGCGAACCGCTCCCGCAAGAGCGGGGGTGTCCGGGCGCCGGTGAAGGATACCGCCTTGCAGTTGCAGGGTGATCCGTTTCGATACCAGTCATTGCAATTCGGAGCTCGTAGCGAAATTCACGTGCAGTTTAACAAATGGACCAGGTAACGATCGTCGAGTTCGCCAAGGGCGTGGCCCTGTTGCTGGCGCTTTGCCTCTTACAAGGGTTCATCGCCCGGCGCTGGACCCGTGGCGAACTGATCGGCCAGGTACTGTCGGGCGTGCTGTTCGGCGGCATCTGCGTCATCGGGATGATGACCCCCATCGAGATGACGCCTGGGGTTATTTTCGACGCCCGCTCCGTCGTACTCTCCATGTCCGGTCTCTTCGGCGGCCCCGTCGTCGGCGGCGTTGCGGCCGTCATCGCGGGCGGTTATCGCCTTTGGCTGGGCGGTGGCGGAGTGCTCGTCGGTGTTTCTGTCGCCGTTTCCTGCGTGCTGCTGGGCCTGGGCTACCGTTACGGCTGCCAGCGCGGCTGGCTGCGCGCCGGTATCTGGCAGTTCCTGGTTTTCGGTCTGCTGGTTCATCTGGTTGTGATTTTCCTCTTCACCTTCCTGCCCGAGGGGGTGGTGGAAAAGGTGATGGCGAGTATCGCCCTGCCCATGGTGCTGACCTTCACCCCCGCCACGGCCCTGCTCGGCATGCTGCTGCTGTCCGTCGAAAGGGAAGTGAAAACCGCCCGGTCCCTGGTCGAAAGCGAGGCGCGCTTCCGCGATGTGGCGGAGATTGCCGGAGACTGGATCTGGGAGATGGACGCCGACTTGCGGTTTGTCTTTCTCTCGCCCCGCTTTGAGGAGCTCTTTCCGGGTGAAGCCGCTAACGTCATCGGCAAGACGCGGGTTGATCTGCAATTCTCGGAGCAGGACCAGGACCGCTGGACCGCGCATGTGGAAGACATGAAACACCACCGGCCCTTCCGCGACTTCGAATACCCGGCGCGAACGCCCAGCGGCGAAATCTACCATATCCGGATCAGTGGCAAGCCGGTCTTCGACGACAGGGGAAGGTTCTACGGTTATCGCGGCACCGGAACGGACATCACTGAACAGAAGATCTCCGAAGCGACGCTTCTCGCATCCAAGGAAGAAGCCGAGCTGGCCAACCGGGCCAAGTCCGAATTCCTCGCCAACATGAGCCATGAGCTGCGCACGCCGCTCAATTCGATCCTCGGCTATTCCGAGATGCTGGCCAGCGAAATCTTGGGGCCGCTCGGCCATCCGAAGTACGTTGACTATGCTGCGGCGATCAATGCGTCGGGCACGCATCTCTCCAACATCATCGGCGATATCCTCGACATATCGAAGATCGAAGCCGGCGAAGCGACCATCGAGGAGAGCGAGATCGATGTGAATGAGGCGGTGCGCGCCTGTACGGCCATGGTGGAGGTCCGCGCTCAGGAAAGGCGGATCCGTGTGGCTCAGCATCTTTCCCATTCGCTTCCGCATCTGCGCGCCGACGAGCTTCACGTTAAGCAGATCGTGCTCAATCTCCTGTCGAATGCGGTCAAGTTCACGCCGGAGGGCGGGCATGTCGCCGTGACCACGCGCCTGGGCCATGACCGCTCGATCGAGATCGTCGTCGCCGACGACGGGATCGGCATCCGTACTCAAGACATTCCGAAGGTCTTGCAGCCCTTCGGCCAGGTGGCGGGAAGCCAGGTGCGCGGCCACGAGGGGACCGGCCTCGGCTTGCCGATCTGCGAGTCCCTGATGCGGCTGCACGGCGGCGCTCTGCAAATCGACAGCGAAGTCGGCCGCGGGACGGCGGTCACGGTCGTGTTTCCGAAAGAGCGCTCCTGCCCTTCGGCAGAGCTCCGCGAGAGCGAGTCCGTCGCGGACACCGCGTGACAGCGGTGCTGGAGCCGGGGCGCCCAGCTGGTATATCCTCGCAATGGTTCAAACAGCTCTTTCGCGATGTCACATGAGTGAAACGCCGCTCCAGCCACAATTGAAGGAAAGCGCCCGAAGGGTGCAGCAGGCGATCGAGGCGGCCGGGTTCGATTTTGAGGTGAAGGAGTTTCCCGCCTCGACCCGCACCTCGGCGGAAGCGGCGGCGGCCATCGGCTGCGAGGTGGCGCAGATCGCCAAGTCGCTGATCTTCCGCGCCAAGGAAACGAACCGGCCGGTGCTGGTCATGGCCAGCGGCGCCAACCGGGTCGACGAGAAGGCGCTGGGGCGCCTTCTGGGCGAGAAGCTCTCGCGCGCCGACGCGGACTTCGTGCGCGGCGCCACCGGGTTCGCCATCGGCGGGGTGCCGCCGGTCGGCCACCGCGAGACGCCGGTCGCCTTCATCGACGCCGACCTGTTGGAACTCGGTGAGATCTGGGCCGCCGCGGGCACGCCCAACGCCGTTTTCCGCCTGACCCCGCAGGCGCTGGTGGCCCTGACCGGCGGCCAGGTCGCCGAGGTGAAGAAGGTCTGAGGGCGGCCCGGGGGGTGGCCCGAGGGTGTCGGGTGTGACTTCGGGGAGACGGCCTTCCCCTGGGCGGGCGCCGGACCTAGATTAAAGGGTGAGGAGGAAGTCTGACATGGTGAAGAAACCCGCGGCCAAGAAAGCTTCTGCCAAGAAAGCTTCTGCCAAGAAATCGGCGGCCAGGAAATCGGCGGCCAAGGCAGACGTGCCCCAGCAGATCATCGACGCCGCCTTCGCGCTGGCGCTGGAGCGGGGCTGGCGCGACCTCTCCCTGGCGGAGATCGCCGAGGCCGCAAATCTGCCGCTGTCGGAGGTCTACCCGGTGTTTTCCTCGAAACAGGCCATTCTCAACGGCTTCTCGCGCCGGGTCGACGCCGCGATGCTGGCCGAGGGCGCCGAGGACCTGGATCTGCCGGCGCGTGACCGCCTGTTCGACATGATCATGCGCCGCTTCGACGCCTTGCAGCCCTATAAGGAGGCCTTGGGCATGATCCTGCAGGACCAGGCCCGCGATCCCCTGGCGGCCTGCTGCGGGCTCGACCGGCTCGGCAGGTCCATGGCCGCCACCCTGGAGGCCGCCGGCTTCTCCACCACCGGCTGCCGCGGCGTGCTGCGCATCAAGGGCCTGTCGGCGCTCTATCTCTCCACGGTCCGGGTCTGGCTGCGCGACGACAGCGAGGACATGGCCAAGACTATGGCCCACCTGGACAAGCAGCTGAGCCGGGTCGATTCCCTCATCGGCCGCCTTTCCAGCTATCGCCCCGGCGCACACCGGGCCGGCCCGGCCGCCGCCTAGGCGGGAAGCGCCTAGACGGGGGAGGCGGCTCCCCCGCGCCAAGTCCCTCTTATGGTTAACGAATTTCGCAGGCGCACGCGCGCAGCGGTGCGAATCCTTGGCTTTCTGCCGTTTTTGTTATTGTGCAGTGCAAAAAAAATCCTTGACCGTCTACGAACAGGGGCCTATATCACGGTCACGCAACAAATTGTGCGATGCAACAAAGCGCGGGGTGACCCGCCAGGGATAGGAGCCCAAATCATGGCTGTTTCCGCAAACCCCTTTCTGAACGGTGAGTTCCCCAAGTTCGATTTCGCCGCTCTCATGGACCCGAGCAAGCTCGCCGAGCAGTGGGAAAAGTTCGATTTCACCAAGAACGCTGACCAGTTCGCGTTCCCCGGTCTCGATGCGCAGGCGCTGGTCGAGTGCCAGAAGCGCAACCTCGAAGCCTTCGCCGCGGCCAACAAGGTCGCCCTGGAAGGCACCCAGGCAGTGATCCGCCGTCAGGCCGAGATCCTGCGCCAGGGCGTCGAAGAGGCCTCCAAGGCGTTCGCCGAGATGAACGCCGCCGGCACGCCGCAGGACAAGATCTTGAAGCAGGCTGAGCTGGCCAAGGAAGCCTACGAGGCCGCGCTCGCCAACCTGCGCGAGCTGACCGAGATGGCCAGCAAGTCGAACGGCGAAGCCGCCGACCTGCTGTCGACCCGCGTGAGCGAGAGCTTCGGCGAGTTCACCGGCGAGATCAAGAAGACCGCGAAGAAGAAGTAAGCGAGCTTTTTCGCGGAGGCTATTTCCTCCGAAAAGTACCCTGATACTTGTCTTAAGGGCCGTCCTGCCGGGCGGCCCTTTTTTCTTGCGCCTGCGGCGCCCGGCCCATTTCTTCCGCGCCCTAGGCGCCGGATGAGGCCCGGCACTTAACAAATTCCCGCAGCGCTCTATCTTCTCCGGTTGAAACCCACCCAAGCGATAAGGGAGAGCGGAAATGAGGCAAGCAGTGAGGCTTCGGGGCTTCGGCAAGACGGCGGCCGTGGCGGTGGCGGCGGTCCTGCTGCCCCTGACGGCGATGGCCGGCGAGAAGGTCGTCTATACCGTCGAGGGCGGCAACTACGAGGGCTACATGGCCAAGGCCGAGGGCCCCTCGAAGGGCCTGGTGCTGGTCGTTCACGACTGGGACGGTCTGACCGAGTACGAGGAGAAGCGCGCCGAGATGCTGGCGGAGATGGGCTACGACGCCTTCGCCATCGATCTCTTCGGGCAAGGCAACCGTCCGGAGACGACCGACGCCAGGCGCGCGGAGACCGGCAAGCTCTACAAGGACCGCGAAACCATGCGCGGGCTGCTGATGGGCGGCCTGGCCGAGGCCCGCAAGCACGCCAGCGGCCCGGCGGTGGTCATGGGCTACTGCTTCGGCGGCGCCGCGGTGCTGGAAATGGCCCGCTCCGGCCAGGCCAAGGACATTGCCGGCTACGCCACCTTCCACGGCGGCCTCTCCACGCCCGAGGGCCAGAGCTATCCCGCCGACACGCCGCCGCTGCTGATCGCCCACGGCGGCGCGGACAGCGCCATCACCATGGACGACGTCGCGGCGCTGTCGAAGGAACTGGAGGCCGGCGGCATCGCCTACGAGATCGAAGTCTATTCCGGTGCCCCGCACGCCTTCACGGTCTTCGGCTCGGAGCGCTACCGCGAGGTGGCGGATACCCAGTCCTGGGACGCTTTCCAGGACTTCCTGGCCGACAAGCTGGCGGGCAGCTGAGGCTCAAGGCGGGTCCGCGAAGCCTGCCGTCACACTCCACTGTCGTCCCGGGGCTTCTCCCCGGGACCCATTGGCGTCGGCGCGTGTCGAAGCGCCGGTACCTTGGGCGGAAGGACAGCCACGAGCGGCTGAACGGCTAGTGCAGTGGGTCCCGGCAACAAGTGCCGGGACGACAGCCCGGATGTGGCGAGGGTGCGGCGCTTCTGCCTTCAGAAGATGCCAGCTTCCAGGCCGGCGGCCATGGCCAGCCCGAGGTCTCGGCAGTCCCCGACGAAGCTTTCCTGCCACTCGCCGCGGCAGATCAGCGGCTCCTGCACCGCGCGCCACCTGAGGCCGGTGGCGATGCTCTCCACTGCCCGCCGGGTGCCCGTGCCGTCGTGGCCGGCACGGATGTAGAGGGCGTAGGGCAGGGCGTCGGTCTGCTCGATGACGCCGTAGTAGGTGCGGTCGAAGAAGTCCTTCAACGCGCCGCTCATGTAGCCCAGGTTCTCTGTGGTGCCGAGGATCACCCCGTCGGCGGCCAGCACGTCCTGCGGGCCCGCCTCGAACGGGGTGAGGGCGACGACCTCGACGCCGTCGATGTCCTCGCTGCGGGCCCCCGCCACGGCGGCGTCGCGCAGCTTCAAGGTGTTCTCGGAAGGCACGTGCGCGACGACGAGCAGGCGCTTGCCCATGGGGCGTTACGCCGAGAGGCGCTTGCAGAGGGCCCGGAGGTAACGGTGGTCGCTGTCGGTGAACTCGCCGGAGGCGATGTCGGCCTTGTAGTCCTCCAGTTCCTGGCGGAACTCCTCGGAATTGTCGCCCTTGGCCAGCAGCTTGTCGATCAGCGTCAGGCTCTCGGCGTCCTTGGCCGCCGCCTCCTGCGGCAGTTCATCGAGGTCGCCCAGCTCACCCAGGTCTAAGCCGGCCGCGCCGGCATCCTCGCTGTCGGCGCCGATAGCGGGCGCCAGGAGATCCGACCAGTCGGATTCCGCCGCCTTTACCTTCGTGTCGAGTACGCGGGCGGCGGCCAGCGCTTCCTCGTCGTTCTCACTGCCCAGGGTCTCCAGCAGGGAGATCAGTTCGTCCCGATCCAAGCGGCCGGTCATCTTGCGCCTCTTTCCGTCATGCGAATCCAGTCAGAAGGCACTTTAGCGAACCTGCCCGCTGCTCGGCAAACGCCGGAGAGCCTCAGGCGGCGGCGCTGAGGGACGGCGTCTTGCCGTTCTCGGCCTTGCCGGCTTCCTCGATCAGGGCCTTGTGCAGGGCGCGGATGCAGGCGTCGTGGTCGCCCTCCTCGACGATCACCAGCATGTCGACCTTGCGCAGGTGGTCGTTGAAGCCCAGCGGTTCGATGCCGGCGTCGGCCAGGGCCGTCAGGGCCCGGGCGGCCAGGCCCGGCAGGCGCAGGTCGCGGCCGATGATGGAGACCACCGCGACGTTGCGCGAGGCGATCGAGGCCGAGGGGAAGCGCTCGTTCAGGTCCTGCTCGACCCGCTTCACGGCCTTGGCCGAGCCCTTGAGGAAATGGGTGATGGTGTTGGCGTTGGACGTCTTGGTGACGATGCGGGCCTTGTGGCGCTTCAGCGTCTCCAGGATGGCCGCGTCGTAGCCCTTCACGCCGACCATGTCCTGCTCGAAGAACTCGAAGGCGTAGACGCTCTTCAGGCCGGTGATCAGCTCGACGGCCGGGGCGGTGGCCTCCAGGTCGCCGCGGATCACCGCGCCGGGGTCCTCCGGCTCGAAGGTGTTCATGATGCGTAAGGGGATGCGCGCCTGGCGCAGGCCCTTGGCCGCGCTGGGATGGATGGCTTCCATGCCCATGTTGGACAGCTGGTCGGCGACGTCGTAGTTGGTCTCGGCGATGGGCCGCACGGCCTCGGCGCCCACCAGCTTCGGATCGGCGGAGGAGAGGTGGAACTCCTTGTGGATGATCGCTTCCTTGGCGCCGGTCTCCACGGCGATGGTCGAGAAGGTGATCTCGCTGTAGCCGCGGCCGTAGAGCCCCACCAGGCCTTCCTCGCACTGGGCATAGCCGGTGACGATCGGCAGCTGGCGGGAGAGGTCGATGTTGGCGAAGGCGTCGGCGATGCGCTGGTCCAGCTTCTTGGTGCCGTTCTCGCGCCAGCCGGTCAGGTCGACGAAGACGGCGTCGACGCCCTGGCGGCGCAGGCGCAGGGCCAGATTGTGGGCGCTGTGCGCCTCGCCGATGCCGCTCAGCATCTCGCGCACCGTCAGCAGGTGTTCGGGCAGCTTGAAGTGCCCGAAGGAGCAGAGCCGCCGCAGGTCCATGAGGCAGCTGCGCACGCCCTCGATGCGCTCCTCCACGAAGCGGTCGGCCAGTTCGATGTCGGCGGCGTCCGCCAGCACTTCGCGGTTCTTCTCCCGCATGGCCGCGCCGGTGCGGGTCATGGCGTCGCCCCAGGCCCATTCGTTCTCGGAGCCCGAATAGAGGGCATAGACGCCGGCCTCGCCGGTTTTCTTGTGCTCCAGCAGCAGGTCGGTCATGCCGCTGTAGGCGGAGACCACGAAGATGCGGTTGTAGAGATCGGCGTCCTTGCGGTCGTGCCCCTTGCCGTCACCGACGACGATGTTGTTCAGCACCGTGTCCACCGCCGACATCGAAGTGCCGCCGATTTTGTGCACGCTGTGGCGTGCCGGCTGGTCGTCGTTCTGGCCGTCGAGGCTGTCGGGATTGAAGCGTTCGTGGATCTGATCGGTCACTGCATGTTTCTCCCGATTTGATGTGCCGGGCGCCCGCGCGCTTCGCGCCGGCGCCCATGGCCTATCAAATCAACATATTTTTCTTGTCGGTCTGCTGTGCTGCGTTGCCGGGTTGAGCTCGGTCAGGCGGCGTCGTCCTCCAGGGCGTAGGCGCCGTCGGGGCCGTGCACTTCCTTGCCGGTCACCGGCGGATTGAAGCAGCAGGCCATGATCATTTCGGTCTTGCCGCGCAGGATGTGCTTATCGTGATTGTTCAGGGCATATATGATGCCGGGCCGGATCTCGTGGACCTCGCCGGTGGCGCAGTCCTCGATCGAGCCCTCGCCGGAGATGCAGTACACCGATTCGAAGTGGTTCTTGTAGTGCAGGTGCAGCTCGGCGCCTTCGTGGATGGTGGTGATATGGAAGCTGAAGCCCATGTCGTCGCCCTTCAGCAGCAGGCGCACGCTTTCCCAGCCTTCCGCCGTCACGCGGCGTTCGCTGTTCTTGGCTTCCTTGTAGTCTCTAACGATCATAACGGTCTCCCTTGGTTCGACTGGCCCAGGCGCTTTATGGCGCGCTTTAGGCGGCGGCGGCCGAACGATGCGTCTGTTCGAAGGCCTCGGCAAGGATGTCGAGGCCGGCGTCGAGCTGCTCGCGCTTGATGGTCAGCGGCGCCAGCACCTTGACCACCTCGTCGTGGGCGCCCGAGGTCTCGATGATCAGGCCGCGCTCGAAGCAGGTGGCGCAGATCGCCGAAGCGGTCTCGCCGTTGCCCACGTCGATGCCGCGGAACATGCCGCGGCCCTTGGTCGCGTAGCCGTGCTTCTGGGCGATCTCGGCCAGGCGGCGGGCCAGGTGGTCGCCCTTTTCCTGCACCGCCTGGGCGAAGCTGTCGTCATGCCAGAACTTCTCCAGCGCGACCTTGGCGGTGATGAAGGCGTGGTTGTTGCCGCGGAAGGTGCCGTTGTGCTCGGCCGGGCCCCAGATGTCGTGCTCCGGTTTCAAGAGCACCATGGCAAACGGCAGGCCCATGCCCGACAGGGACTTGGCCATGGTGATGATGTCCGGCGAGATGCCCATCTCCTCGAAGGAGAAGAAGCTGCCGGTACGGCCGCAGCCGGCCTGGATGTCATCGACGATCAGCAGGCTGCCGTGCTTGCGCGCCAGCTTCTCCAGGCGCTGCATGAACTCGGCCGAGGCGACGTTGAGGCCGCCTTCGCCCTGCACGGTCTCGATGATGAAGGCCGCCGGCGGCGCCATCCCGCTGGAAGGGTCGTCCAGCATCTGCGCGAGCATCGCCAGGCTGTCGGCACCGCCTTCCAGATAGCCGTCGTAGGGCACCCGCGTCACGCCCTCCAGCGGCACGCCGGCGCCACCGCGGTGGTAGCCGTTGCCGGTGCAGGCCAGGGCGCCCAGGGTGACGCCGTGGAAGCCGTTGGTGAAGGCGACGACCTGCTGGCGGCCCGTCACCTTGCGGGCCAGCTTCAGCGCCGCCTCGACGGCGTTGGCGCCGGTCGGGCCGGTGAACTGCAAGCGGTAGTCCATGCCGCGCGGCGTCAGGATGTGCTTCTCGAAGGCCTCGATGAAATCGGCCTTGGCCTCGGTGTACATGTCGAGGCCGTGGGTGACACCGTCGCGCAGAATGTAGTCGACCAGCGCCAGCTTCATGTCCGGGTCGTTATGGCCGTAGTTCAACGTCGAACAGCCGGCCAGGAAGTCGATGTAGCGGTGGCCGTCCTCGTCGATCAGCTCCGCCCCGCAGGCGCGCTCGAACAGCTTCGGGAAGCTGCGGCAGTAGCTGCGGATTTCGGATTCTCTGCGGGTAAAGGTGTCGAGTGCCGAGGACATGGGGGCCTCTTTCTTTGTTTCGGGAAGCAGTGACGGGGAAGCGTGAATAGTCAGGCGGCGCGGCTGAGGGCGATCCTGTCGAAGGGGCCGATCTCGACCAGATGCTCGGTCGCGTGGGCGCCGTCGAAATGCTCTTCGCGCTCGAAGTGCGCGTCGTCGACCATGGGGGCGTCCAGGTCGTCGGCGATCGCGCGGAACAGCGCCCAGGACGCCTTGTTGTCGCGCGTGATGGTGCTGTGGATGTGGCGCACCTGGCGGCACTCCGGGCGCTGCAGCAGCTCGCGGATCAGCCGCTTGGCGACGCCGCGGCCGCGGGCGTCCGGATGCACGGCGACCTGCCAGACGAACAGCGTGTCCGGCGATTCCGGCGGGCGGTAGCCGGAGATCCAGCCGACCGGCTCGCCGTCCAATTCAGCCAGGGCACAGGTGCCGGCGAAATGCGAGCACTGCAGCAGGTTGCAGTACATCGAGTTGTCGTCGAGCTTCTCGATGCTCTTGATCAGGGTCCAGACCCGCGCGCCGTCGGCCTTCTTCGGCTTGCGGATGGAGAGAGTTCCATCGCTTTTGGCGCGGGGCGATTTGAGGGCGGTTTCCAATTGCATCGTTTGTACGTCTCCAAGCGGCGAAGGTGCCGGATATTTTGTCTATCAAACTAATTTGTCAACCGTTAAGGCGGCGTAAAGTTCAACGCTATCTTGCTGAAAATGCCGAAAGTTCGCGGAAATCAGGGGGATATTACCGATCGTATGAATTTGTATGAATTTTTAACGTCAAAGCGTTTTTGAAGTGGCCCGAAAATATATTTAGTTAGAGGAATTAAATGGAGGGCTTGGCCGGCTTTCAGCCGCGTCTTAGGATCGATTCCACCAGAGGCCAGTTTTCAGAGTTCGGGGATCCCTTGGCGGAAGTTAATCGGCGGCGCTCGCAACAGGCCCTCACGGCCATGCGGCAGATTCTGCGCGCGACGGAAAACTATGCGCGCAAGTTGGCCCGGGAAACCGGACTGACGGCCTCGCAACTGCTGCTGCTGCAGGTCCTCGACGAACACGGCGAGACCACCGCCGGCCAGATCGCGGCCCACATGGGCATCACCCAGGCCACCACCACCAGCCTGCTGCACAAGCTGGAAGGCCGGAACCTGGTCCACCGCCAGCGCGGCGACAGCGACCGGCGCCAGGTCTGGCTGTCGCTCACCGAGGCGGGTCGCGAGAAACTGGCGGCCGCGCCGGACGGCTTGCAGGAAAATTTCAGGGAGCGTTTCGAGAACCTGGAATCCTGGGAGCAGGCCATGCTGGTGGCGGCGCTGGAACGGGTCGTCGCCTTGCTGGATGCCGAGAGCCTGGATGCGGCGCCGGTTCTGGACGTCGGCGCCATCGACCGCGAGCAGCATTGAGCGGGCCGCGCCCTTCTTAGCGGCTCACCACCACCATCTTTTCGATGACGTCGTCCATTTCCCGGTTATCGACCAGGATGTGCAGCGCCTCCAGGGTGGGCAGCAGGTTGCTTTGCTTGCCGACGCGGATCACCGGGTTCTTGCCGGGGATCAGCATGGTGCGCTCGCCGAAGTTCAGCCGCAGGTAAAGCGTGTCGTTTTCCTCGAACCACCAGGGCGTCGGGTGCTTGTAGGTCATCTGCTTGACGGTCTCGCCGTCCTGCTCGACATACTCGTGGCTCGGGTAGGTGAAATCGGGATCGTGCGCCAGGCCGATCTGATGGGCGAGCCCATCGAGGAAAATGCGGCGCAGATCCTCCATCCGGCGGTTGACGAGCTTCTTGCGCCGCGCCGGATTGTCGGTGCGGGGCGGCCGTGCCGGGACGACGAAATCAAGCTCTTCGCGGGTAACGGAAATGGGGGGCCTCCAGGCGCTCCAAGCGCCGGCAGTGAACAGGGAGCCGGAACCTACTCGAAGAGTCGTGATTTGTCAAAAAGCGACACACCGTCGTTTTTACGACAAATCAAGTTTTGTTCCGCAGGGGAAAGTCATCGGTGTTTCAACGGATTCAGTCCGCCGATTCAGCGATAAATTCGCTGCCCGGGGGACGATTTCCGGCGAAGGTCCGGTGCGCCCGAAAAGTTTTTTTTGAGGCATTCCGCCGTCTTGGGGCGTTCTGACGCCTTGCCGGGAACTTCGCGGCAGTGATAGCTTCGCCGCTCTCCACCGCGACGCGATCAGGACAGTAGGGGGACAGACCCGGTTATGGCACCGAGCCCGCAGATCACCTTCGACGACTTCGCCAAAATCGACGTGCGGGTCGGCACCATCGTCGATGCCCAGGCCTTTCCGGAGGCGCGCCGCCCGGCCATCAAGCTCTGGGTCGACCTGGGCGAGGAAATCGGCGTGAAGAAGTCCTCCGCCCAGATCACCGTGCATTACGACCCCGAGCACCTGGTCGGCAAGCAGGTCGCCGCGGTCGTGAATTTCCCGCCGCGCCAGATCGGCAAGTTCATGTCGGAAGTCCTGGTGCTGGGCTTTCCCGACGAAGCGGGCGAGGTGGTGCTGGTCACCGCCGACCAGCCGGTGCCCAACGGCGGCCGTCTCTACTAGATCGGATCACGTTGAGACGGAACCACTTGGTGGTTCCGTCTCAACGTGTGAATCCGATCTATTTCTAATACAT
>JBLWUP010000018.1:0-112082 GCA_048268885.1 Kiloniellaceae bacterium
GGTCTCCTTGTCCGCCAGCCCCCCCCCGGTGCCCTGGCGGATGCCCGCCGGGGTCGGCGCCAGGCCGCCCGCCCCGACGATGGCGGACATCAGCCAGTCGGTCGGCCGCGCCGCGGCCTCGGCGACGGCGGCGGCCCCGGCCGCCACCTCGATGCCGCTGCCGCTGAGCGCTTCCTTCAGGTCCGCATAGGCGCCTTCGTCGGCCACCACCGCCAGGCGGGCGCCGAAGCGCTTGGCCTGCATGGCGAGCCGCGCCACCGAACGGTTGGCGGTCAGGACCTCGACCTCGAAAGCCTGGGGATTGCGTTCGACCAGGTCGAGGGTGCTGCAGCCGATCGAGCCGGTGGAGCCGAGGATCGAAAGCCGCCGCGGCTGGCTGGCGTTCTTGGGTGAGGTCGACGCCAGGGTCATGTCAGAGCCAGGGTCATATCAGAAGTGAGCTCCCACTGCCCAGAAGTAGAGAAACGCGACAGGAAAAACCGCCAGGAGCCCGTCGACGCGGTCCAGGATACCACCATGTCCCGGAATTATGTGACTGGAATCCTTCACCCCGAAACGGCGCTTACACCAGGATTCCAGCAGGTCGCCGCCCTGGGCTATGACGGCCAGGACCATACCGCCGACCACCAGCAGCATCGCTTCGCGGCCCAGCAGGCCCGCCGCCAGCACGCCGATCAGCCCGGCGGCGAGCATGCCGCCGATCAGCCCGGCCCAGGTCTTGTTGGGGCTGATCGCCGGCGCCAGCTTCGGCCCGCCGATGCCGCGCCCGGCGAAATAGGCCCCGATGTCCGTCGCCCAGACCACCGCCAGCAGCCAGAAGACGAGGTCACGCCCTTCTTCGGGTACGTTGCGCAGCCACAGCAGGGCAAGACTCGCCAAACCGATGTAGAGCATGCCCGGCACCAGCCAGAAGACCTGTTTCGGGCGTGTGAAGGCCGTCACGCCCCCCGTCAGGAGCGCGCCCAGCAACAGCTCCACCAAAGCATGCTGCGATGCGCCGAGGGCGAAGGCCGTGGGAACCCCGATCAGGGCCGCGATGGCGACAAACCCGCCGGGGCCCAGACGCCCTTCCCCGCACATCCGCGCCCATTCCCAACCCATCAACGCGGCGGCCAGCACCATCAACAGATCGAACCAAAGGCCGCCGACATAGATGTCCAGGAGGATGAGCGGCGCGAGAACAGCCGCTGAGATGATGCGTTTCAGCAGCAAGCAGAGAAGCTCCTAGAGCGATTCCGCAGCTGCGCCGTAGCGCCGCTCGCGCCGCCGGAACTCCGCCACGGCGGCTTCCAGGTCGCTCTTGTCGAAATCCGGCCACAGCTTGTCGACGAAGATGAACTCGCTGTAGGCGGACTGCCAGAGCAGGAAGTTGCTGAGCCGCTGTTCGCCGGAGGTGCGGATCACCAGGTCCGGATCCGGGATGTCCGCGGTCAGCAGCCCGGCGCCGAAGGTCTCCTCGTCGATGTCCTCCGGGTCCAGCTCGCCGGCGGCGACGGCGGCGGCGAATTTGCGGGCGGCCGCCGCGATCTCCTGGCGTCCGCCGTAGCTGATGGCGATCACCAGATCGAGGGCCTCGTTCTCCGCGGTGCGCTGCTCGGCGTCGGCGATGAGGCGCACGATGTCCTTGGGCAGACGCTCGCGGTCGCCGATCACCCGCAGGCGGATGCGGTTCTTGTGGAACTCGGCGATTTCGCTCTGCAGGTAGCGGCGCAGCAGGCCCATGAGGTCTTCGACCTCGGTCATCGGCCGGCGCCAGTTCTCCGAAGAGAAACCGAAGAGCGTCAGGAAGGGGATCCGCATCTCCAAGGCCCCTGCGATGCAGCGGCGCACCGCCTCCGCGCCCTGGCGGTGGCCCAGCGTGCGCGGCAGGCCGCGCGCGTTGGCCCAGCGCCCGTTGCCATCCATGATGATCGCAACATGCCGCGGGGAGACCTGATCGGGTGAGAAGCGTGCGTCGTCCATAACCTTCGCCGATGGGGCCTTCGTCGAGTGGGACCGGAGAGCCGCCGCGCGACCCTACACCTGGAGGATTTCTTCTTCCTTTTGCGCCAAGGAGGCGTCGATGCCTTTGATGTGGCCGTCGGTCAGGGTCTGGATTTCCTCCGACCAGAGGTGGTGCTCGTCCTTGGAGATCTCGTTGTCCTTCTCCATCTTCTTGAGCATTTCCATACCGTCGCGGCGCACGTTGCGGACCGCCACCCGCGCCTGTTCGGCATACTTGCCGGCGATCTTGGTCATCTCCACGCGGCGCTCCTCGGAGAGCGCCGGGATCGGCACCCGCACGAGCTGGCCGTCGGTCGCCGGGTTGAGGCCGAGACCGGAATCACGGATCGCCTTTTCGACCGCGCCGACCATGCCGCGGTCCCAGACCTGCACCGTCACCATGCGCGGCTCCGGCACGCTGATGGAGCCGACCTGGTTCAGGGGCATGGAGGCGCCGTAGGCGTCGACGTGGATGGGCTCCAGCAGGCCGGCCGAGGCGCGGCCGGTGCGCAGGCCCGCGAATTCCTTGTGAAGTGCCTCGATGGCGCCGTCCATGCGGCGCTTGATATCGCTTAGATCAGGATCTGCCACGGGTCATTCCTCGTTTCTCACCAGTGTATAACAGCCCTTGCCGGACAGGACCTCGGCGAAAGCGCCGGGTCTATATATTGAGAACACAAGGATAGGGATAGCGTTTTCGCGAGCAAGAGAGATGGCCGCATGGTCCATCACGCCCAGGTCGTCCGTCAGCACCCGCATGTAGCTGAGGGTGTCGTAACGCGTCGCGTCCGGGTGCTTCTCCGGATCAGCATCGTAAACGCCGTCCACCTTGGTGCCCTTCAACAGCACGTCGCACCCCATTTCGGAGGCGCGCAGGGCGGCTGCCGTATCGGTGGTGAAGAAGGGGTTGCCGGTGCCGGCGGCGAAGATCACCACACGGCCCTTCTCCATGTGCCGCACGGCGCGCCGGCGGATATAGGGTTCGGCCACGGTGGCCATGGGGATCGCCGAGAGGACGCGGGTATCGACCCCGGCGTTCTCCAGGGCGTTCTGCAGTGCCAGGGCGTTAATCACCGTCGCCAGCATACCCATGTAGTCAGCCGAAGCCCGCTCCATGCCGCGGGCCGCGCCGGAGACGCCGCGGAAGATATTGCCGCCGCCCACCACCAGGCAGACCTCGACCCCGAGCGAGCGGACCTTGGCGACGTCGGTGGCGATCTGCGCCACCATATCGGCATCGAGCCCGTACTCGCGGCCCCCCATCAGGGCTTCGCCCGAGATTTTCAGAAGAACGCGTTTGTATTTTGGGGGGCTATCGACCCGGGTCTGCGATTCTGACATGAGCCCCTTTTACGTCTGGCAGGTTGGATGCGGCGGAAACCAGCGATTCAGGCAACGGCCGGCAAAAGCGCGCACATCCTAGTGCGCCCGGCCGCTTCGCGCCAGCGGACCGACGCCGCCGCCGCGAACCACCCCCATTTGACACGGGCCCTGAGGGGCGCAGGCCCCTTCTTGGCAGGCAAAAATGGCGATTCCGCGGCAGCGCCGGGCTTTTCTCGCGGTCAGCCGCCCAGCGTGGCGGCCACCTCGGCGGCGAAGTCCTGCTCCTCGCGTTCGACGCCCTCGCCGAGCTGGAAGCGCACGAAGCCGGCGATCGAGACCGGGGCGCCGATCTCCTTGGCTGCGGCCTCGAGGACCTTGCTCACCTTGTTCTCGCCGTCGATGACGAAGACCTGCTCCAGCAGGCAGACTTCCTCGTAGAACTTGCGCAGGCGGCCCTCGACCATCTTGGCGATGATCTCCTCGGGCTTGCCGCTGGCGCGGGCCTGCTCGCTCAGCACGTCGCGCTCACGGTCCAGGGCCGAGGCATCGACGCCGTCACGGTCGACGGCCTGCGGCTGCGCGGCGGCCACATGCATGGCCAGCTGCTTGCCCAGGGCTTCCAGCTTTTCCTTGTCGCCGGTCGAGGAGAGGCCGACCAGCACGCCGATCTTGCCGAGGCCGGGCGCCGTCTGGTTGTGGATGTAGGAGCAGACCACGCCGTCGTCGACGGCGACGCTGGCGCTGCGGCGCAGCGCCATGTTCTCGCCGATCTTGGCGATCATGTTGGTCAGCTCGTCGGCGACGCTGTGGCCGGCGCCCGGGTAGGTCGCGGCCTGGATCTTCTCCAGGTCTCCGCCCTGCTCCAGGGCGACCTGCGCGACGTTGCGCACGAAAGCCTGGAAGGCGTCGTTGCGGGCCACGAAGTCGGTCTCGGAGTTCACCTCGACCACGGCGCCCTTGGTGCCTTCGGAAGCGACGCCGACCAGGCCTTCGGCGGCCACGCGGCCGGCCTTCTTGGCCGCGGCGGCCAGGCCCTTCTTGCGCAGCCAGTCGACGGCGGCGTCCAGATCACCACCGGTCTCGGTCAGCGCCTTCTTGCAATCCATCATCCCCGCACCGGAGGACTCGCGCAGCTCTTTGACCAGCGCCGCTGTGATTTCAGCCATGACGGAACCCTTTTTCTTTGAAGTCTTGAATGCCTTTGGGGAGACATCCCCGCGGCGGCAGTTCTACAGGAAGTTCTTTGCCGTTTCGGGAAGCCGGCCCGGATAGCCAGCTCCCCTGAAACGGTGATCCTCAGGCCTGGGGAGCTTCCCCGGCAGGCTTTTCGGCGGCGGGCGCCGCAGTCTCTGCAGGAGTCTCGGCAGCAGGCTCGGCAGCCGCCTCGGCGGCCGGCTCCGGCGGCAGGCTCTCGACCGGACCTTCGACCGACTCACCGACGTCGCCGCCGCTGGCCGTCATCTCGGCCTGGATGCCGTCCAGCACCGCGTCGGCGATCAGATCGCAGTAGAGGCCGATGGCGCGCAGCGCGTCGTCGTTGCCCGGCACCGGATAGGTCACGCCGTCGGGGTTGGAGTTGGAGTCAAGCACGCCGATCACCGGAATGTTGAGGTTGCGCGCCTCGTCGACGGCGATGTGCTCCTTATTCGTGTCGATCACGAAGAGCACGTCCGGCAGGCCGCCCATCTCCTTGATCCCGCCCAGCGCACGCTCCAGCTTGTCGCGCTCGCGGGTCAGCACCAGCAGCTCCTTCTTGGTCAGGCCGCTCTGCTCCGACGCCAGCTGCTCCTCGACGGTGCGCAGACGCTTGATGGAGTTGGAGATGGTCTTCCAGTTGGTCAGCATGCCGCCCAGCCAGCGGTGGTTGACGTAGTACTGGCCGCAGCGCTTGGCGGCCTCGGCCACCTTCTCGCTGGCCTGGCGCTTGGTGCCGACGAACAGCACGCGGCCGCCGCCGGCGACGACGTTGCGCACGGTCAGCAGGGCCTGGTTCAGCAGCGGAACGGTCTGCTCGAGATCGATGATGTGGACGCCGTTGCGGACCCCGAAAATGAAGGGGGCCATGCGCGGGTTCCAGCGACGGGTGGTGTGTCCAAAGTGAACGCCAGCTTCCAACAGCTGACGCATCGAGGGGCTCGGAAGCGCCATAATATCTTCTCCGGTTGGTCCACCGCGAGCCTGTCATCTGATCTCAGGAAATTCGCCTAAATCCGCGAAAAACTTGAAATTTCAGACACCGGAGCGACTGTCGGGATTTCTCCCCGAAGGCCGCAATGCCCGCGTGTGAGATTGAGTGTGCGCGGGAGATACCCCCTGAGGGACCAATAATCAAGGGAAAAAGGCCGGAATCGCCGCTTTCCGGCGGCTGCCGACCGGCGCCGGGCCCCGCCTAGCGGTCCTGCATGACCACGCCGGGGACCGCCTTGATGGCCTGGCGGATCTCCGGTGACAGGCGGTAGGACTGGCCCAGGTCGAATTCGACCTCCTGGTCCTCCAGGGTCACGATGAGGCGGATCTGGCCCCTGCCCCGGCCCTCGCGCGCCAGGAGGGCCTTGAGGCTCTCCAGGGGCTTGGGGGAATCGAGATGCAGGTCGAGCCCCTTGGAGGCCCGCGCCGCGGCATTGTCCAGCGGCTCCAGCGACTGGGCGGTCAGGCGCGGCTCGTCGCCTTCCCGCACCTCCGCCGAAACCTTCAGCAGCAGGGTCTGGCCGCCTTCCAGCAGCTCGCGGCTCTGCGCCAGGGTTTCGGAGAACAGCGTCACCTCGTAGACCCCGGTGGCGTCGGAGAACTGCACGAAGGCCATGCGGTGGCCCTTGCGGTTGTTGATCTCCCGCTTGCCGCCGACGATTCCCGCCAGGGTGAACAAGCCCGAGGCCCCGCGCTCCTTCATCTCGACGTAGGTCGTCGCCTGCATCTTCTCCAGGGTCGCGCCGTAGGTGTCCAGCGGATGGGCCGAGAGGTAGAAGCCGATGGCGCCGAACTCGTAGTTCAGGCGCTCCATCTCGGGCCAGTCCTCCACCGGCTGCAGCGGCAGGGCCGCCGGCCCGCTGTCGCCGCCGGCGCCGAACAGGCTTTCCTGGGCGCTGTCGCGCTCGCTGGCCGCGGCGCTGGCGTGGCGCACGATGGTCTCCGCCGCGCGGTAGACCTGGGCGCGGTTGGGATTGAGCCTGTCGAACGCCCCGGCGCAGGCCAGGTTCTCGATCTGGCGCTTGTTGATCAGCTTGGCGTCCAGCCGGTGGGCGAAGTCGGCCAGGCTCTTGAAAGGGCCGTTGGCCCGGCGCTCCTCCGAGACCGCCGCCATGGCATTGGCGCCGACGTTCTTCAGCGCCGCCAGGGCGTAGCGGATCGCCAGGGCGCCGTCGTCCAGCACTTCGACGTCGAAGTCCGGCTCCGAGCGGTTGATGTCCGGCGGCAGCAGCGGAATGTCCAGGCGCCGCAGCTCCTGCTGGAAGACGTTCAGCTTGTCGGTGTTGCCCATGTCGTAGGTCATCGTGGCGGCGAAGAACTCGACGGGATAGTTGGCCTTCAGGTAGGCGGTCTGATAGGCGACCAGCGCGTAGCCGGCGGAGTGCGCCTTGTTGAAGCCGTAGCCGGCGAACTTGTCGACCAGGTCGAAGACGTAGTTGGCGCGCTCCGTGGTGACGCCCTTTTCCGTCGCGCCCTTCACGAAGATGTCGCGCTGGGCGTCCATCTCCGCCTTGATCTTCTTGCCCATGGCGCGGCGCAGCAGGTCGGCCTGGCCCAGCGAGTAGCCGGCGAAGACCTGGGCGATCTGCATCACCTGCTCCTGGTAGATGATGACCCCGTAGGTGTCCTTCACCACCGGCTCGATGGTCTCGTGCAGCACCTCCGGCTGCTCCTTGCCGAACTTACAGGCCACGTACTTCGGGATGTTCTCCATCGGGCCCGGGCGGTAGAGGGCCACCAGGGCGATGATGTCCTCGAAGGTGTCGACCCGCGCCTCGCGCAGCAGGGAGCGCATGCCCGAAGATTCAAACTGGAACACGCCGACCGTGTCGCCGCGGCTCATCATGTCGAAGGTCTTCTGATCGTCCAGCGGGATCAGCGTGAGGTCGATGTCCACCCCGCGCCGGGCCAGCAGCTTGCAGGCCCGCGACAGCACCGTCAGGGTCTTCAGGCCCAGGAAGTCGAACTTCACCAGGCCCGCCTGCTCGACGAACTTCATGTTGAACTGCGTCACCGGCATGTCGGAGCGCGGATCGCGGTACAGCGGCACCAGCTGGTCCAGCGGCCGGTCGCCGATGACCACGCCGGCGGCGTGGGTCGAGGCGTGGCGGTACAGCCCCTCGATGCGCAGCGCGATGGTGATCAGCTTATCGACCGTCTCGTCCTCGCGGCGCATCTCCTGCAGCACCGGCTCGCCGTCCAGGGCCTGCTGCAGGGTGACCGGGTTGGCCGGATTGTTCGGCACCAGCTTGCAGATGCGGTCGACCTGCGGATAAGGCATCTGCAGCACGCGCCCGACGTCGCGCAGCGCGGCGCGGGCCTGCAGCTTACCGAAGGTGATGATCTGCGCGACGTGATCGTAGCCGTACTTGTTCTGCACGTAGCGGATCACCTCGTCGCGGCGGTCCTGGCAGAAGTCGATGTCGAAGTCCGGCATCGACACGCGCTCGGGATTGAGGAAGCGCTCGAACAGCAGGGCGAAACGCAAGGGGTCGAGATCGGTGATGGTCAGCGCCCAGGCGACCACCGATCCGGCGCCGGAGCCACGCCCCGGGCCCACCGGAATGTCGTGCTGCTTGGCCCACTTGATGAAGTCGGCAACGATGAGGAAGTAGCCGGCGAAGCCCATCTCCTGGATGACGCCGAGTTCGAAGGCCAGGCGGTCGCGGTAGGGCTTGGCGGCCGCCTCCTTGGCGGCCTCGTCCATGCCCTCGCGGTAGACCTGCTTCACCATCCGGTCTTCCAGGCCTGCTTCGGACTGGACGAAGAGTTCTTCCTTCTCGCTGCGCCCGCCTTCGGTCGTGAAGGGCGGCAGGATCGGGCTGACGAACTCCGGGAAGTAGGCGCAGCGCTCGGCCACCACCAGGGTGTTGTCCACCGCCTCCGGCAGGTCGGCGAAGAGCGCGCGCATCTCCGCCGCGCTCTTGAAGGCATGGTCCGGGGTCAGGCGCCGGCGGTCGCTCTGGGAGATGTAGGCGCCCTCGGCAATGCAGAGCAGCGCGTCGTGCGCTTCGTAGTCGTCGGCCGTCGGGAAGAAACACTCGTTGGTGGCGACCAGGGGCAGGTCGTGCGCGTAGGCCAGCGCCAGCAGGCCCTGCTCGATGGCTTCTTCCACGGGCAGGCCGTGGCGCTGCAGCTCGACGTAGAGCCGTCCCGGGAAGATCCCCATGAGGCGCTTCAACTGCGCCTCCGCGGCGTCCTTCTGCTCGCCTGCCAGCAGACGCCCGACGGCGCCTCCCGCGCCGCCGGTCAGGGCCAGCAGCCCCTCGCCGTGCTCTTCCAGAACCGCGGAACTGACCTGGGCCGCCTCGCTGGGCTCGCTCTCCAGGAAGGCGCGGGAGACGAGGCGCATGAGGTTCTCGTAGCCCTTCTGGTTCTGCACCAGCAGGACGATCTGGTCGGGCGCCGGCGCGGTGCCGTTGCGCGGCTCGGCTGTTTCCTGGGTGATGTGGAGCTGGCAGCCGATGATCGGCTGCACACCGGCCTTCTGGGCGGTCTGGGCAAATTCCAGCGCGCCGAAGAGGTTGCCGGTGTCGGTCACCGCGCAGGCCGGCATCTGCTGGTCCTGACACAGCTTCACCAGGCCCTTGACCGGAATGGCGCCTTCCGAGAGCGAATAGGCGGAGTGGACCCGCAGGTGGACGAAATCAGCGCGTGGCATGGGGCGAGTCTGCCCCTAGAGGGCGAGTCGAGTCACGGGGCTTGTCCTGTGTGCAGGTGCCGTTTTCTGGGGGTAAGTCGCGGCGCGTCGAGGTCTCACTCGGACAGGGATCTGACCACGTGAATCATGCGCTGAATCCTGTCCCCACCGTCACGCAGCGGCAGTTCAAGCACCCGGATGGACTGGAAGCTTCGGTCCGAGGTCGCGACCTTCCCTTCGGTGAGGCCGATCAGACCCGTTTCCCGGATCGCGCTGAAATGCTCCCGGAACTGCATGTTGAAGAGACGCGGCCAACCCTCGCTGAAATGCACGCCCTTCACGTTGAAATCGATGACCCGCGTGAAGGTCTCCCCGGAGAGGACGAAACAGGGGTCCGGTTCTTCCGATTTGAAGACGCTCAAGACGATATCGGCATGCCAGCCACGGAAGTCGGCAAAGTCGAAATCATGCCAGTCCGGCACTTCGTCGCCGCGGCACTTGCTGCCCCACACCTCAAGCATGCCCTGGAAGTCGGGAGCGGCTGCCAGAGCTTCTTCGAGCGTCAGACGTTTCAGATCCATCGGCGGGGAACTGACGTCTTCTTCCAGAGACCGAAAGACCAACTCTGTGGCGCTCTTAGAATCCATCCAGATCCACCTCTACCTCCGCAGCTGCGGCAAACATCACCCTATGGAAACGAACTACCCCAACTGAGCTATTGGATTAGTAGAGTACCCAAGGCCTTGTAGGTAAACAACAAATTTGCCGTAACGCCACATGGTTGAGCGAAGGTCTTCGCTACAATGTTTGCGGGAAGACGGGAGCAAAGGACGGCGAGAGATGCCTCACCCCTCGACGATGCGGCCGTGCTCCAGGCGCAGGACCCGGTCCATGCGCTGGGCCAGCTCCATGTTGTGGGTGGCGATGACCGCGGCCAGGCCGCCGTCTCGGACCAGGCCCATGAGCTGGGCGAAGACCCCGTCGGCGGTGTCCGGGTCCAGGTTGCCGGTCGGCTCGTCGGCCAGCAGGATGGAGGGGTCGTTGGCCAGCCCCCGGGCGATGGCCGCCCGCTGCTGCTCACCGCCCGACAGGCGCGCCGGGCGGTGGCTGAGGCGCTCCGCCAGGCCGACCGAGGTCAGCAGGGTCGAGGCCTTCTCGCGCGCCTTGCCCTTGGAGATCCCGGCGATCATCTGCGGCAGGATCACGTTCTCCAGGGCGGAAAACTCCGGCAGCAGGTGGTGGTACTGGTAGACGAAGCCGATGGCGCGGCGGCGCAACGCCGTGCGCTGGCCGTCGTTCAGCGCCAGGCAGGCCTCGCCGTCGATCAGCACTTCGCCGTCATCGGGCCGTTCCAGCAGCCCGGCAATCTGCAGCAAGGTCGACTTGCCGGCGCCCGAGGGGCCGACCAGGGCGACGATCTCGCCGCCGGAAACCTTGAAGGAGGCGTCCTGCAGGACTTCCAGGCTGCTGCGCGCCTGCTTGAAGACGCGGCGCACCCCGCGCAGTTCCAGGCCGTGGCCGTTCTTGCTGCCGACCTTGCTGAGGTCACTCATAGCGCCTTTACTCATACCGGAGCGCCTCAACCGGATCGAGCCGCGCCGCCCGCCACGCCGGGTAGAGCGGCGCCAGGAAGGACAGCGCGAGGGCCAGGCCGACGACAAGGATCACCTCGCCCGCATCGACCTTCGCCGGCAGGCGCGAGAGGAAGTAGATCTCCGCCTGGAACAGTTGCGTGCCGAGCAGGCTTTGCAGTGCCTGGCGGATGCTCTCGATGTTGTAGGAAAAGGCCAGGCCGAGGGCGAAACCGCAGGCCGTGCCCACCACGCCGATGCTGGCGCCGCTCAAGAAGAAGATGCGCATGACCATGCCGCGCGTCGCGCCCATGGTGCGCAGGATGGCGATATCCCGCCCCTTGTCCTTCACCAGCATGGTCTGGCCGGACAGCACGTTGAAGGCGGCCACCACGATGATCAGCGACAGGATGAGAAACATCACGTTGCGCTCGGTCTGGATGGCGCCGAAGAAGGCGGCATTGGAGCGTTGCCAGTCGACAGTGCGATAGCCGGTCCCCAGTTCGCTTTGCAGGGCAAAGCGCGTGTCCTCGGTGTGGTCGGGATCGCCGACGAAGACCTCGATCGCGTTGACCGCGTCGGGCAAGCGGTAGAACAGCTGCGCGGCCTTCAGGGGCATGTAGATGAAGCCGTTGTCGTATTCGAACATGCCGACGTCGAACAGCGCGGCGATGCGGTAGCTCTTCATCCGCGGCACGGTGCCGATGACCGTGGTGTTCCCCGACGGCGAGACCAGGGTGATCTTGTCGCCGACCCAGACGCCGAGGGTCTGCGCCAGCCGCCGCCCGATGAGGATGCCGTCGTCCTTGCCGTAGTCGTCGAGGCTGCCGGCGACGATGTTGTCGGCGAGGATCGGCCGCGCCGCCACGTCCTGCGGGCTCATGCCGCGCACCAGGGCGCCGGTCGCCGCGCCCGCCACCGTGACCATGACCTGGCCCTGCACCTGCGGGGTCACCGACACGACCCCGTCGACCGCCATGAGCCGCTGGGTGACGTCGTTGAAATCCTGGATCGCCGGGCCGCTGGAGAAGACCGTCAGGTGGCCGTTTACGCCGAGGATGCGGGACAGCAACTCCTGGCGAAAGCCGTTCATCACCGCCATGACGATGATCAGCACCGCCACGCCCAGCGTGATGCCGAGGAAGGAGAAGACCGCGATGACCGAGACGAAGCCTTCCTCACGGCGCGCGCGCAGATAGCGCGAGGCCACCAGACGCTCGAAGGCGTTGAAGATCATACGGAGGGCGCCCTAAGCGACCAGCTTGGCGATGGCGGCGTCGGGCGAGAGCTCCTCGCGCTCGCCGTTGCCGCCGCGCCGCTTCAACTCGACCACGCCGTTCTTCAGGCCGCGCGGGCCGATCACCAGTTGCCAGGGCAGCCCGATCAGATCCATCGAGGCGAACTTGGCGCCGGCCGCGGTGTCGCGGTCGTCGTAGAGAACCTCGACGCCGGCTTCCACGAGCTGGCCGTAGAGCTTGTCGCAGGCCGCCGTGCAGTCCGCATCCGCGGCGCGCAGGTTCACCAGGCCGACCTTGTAGGGCGCCACCTCCTCCGGCCAGATGATGCCGTTCTCGTCGTGGCTGGCCTCGATGATGCCGCCGACCAAGCGCGACACGCCGATGCCGTAGGAGCCCATGTGGACCGGCACGGTGTCGTCGTCCGGCGTGGTGACGAAGGCGCCCAGCGGCTCGGAGTACTTGGTGCCGAAGTAGAAGATATGGCCGACCTCGATGCCCCGGCCGACGTAGCGCCGCGTCTCGGGCACCGCC
The DNA here is from genome assembly GCA_048268885.1 of Kiloniellaceae bacterium. Classification (GTDB taxonomy): domain Bacteria; phylum Pseudomonadota; class Alphaproteobacteria; order Kiloniellales; family Kiloniellaceae; genus Pelagibius. The sequence goes on from JBLWUP010000018.1 coordinate 12,474, forward strand.
GCCTCGAAGGCTGCCTGGTCGTGCTTCTCGTCGGTACGGGCGTAAAGGTTGGTGTAGTAGTCGACGACCTTCTGAACGCTGTCCGCGTCCTGGTAGTCGATGCCGCTGCCCAGTACGTCGTGATCCAGGAACTCGCGATCGCAATAGACTTCGGACTCACCGGTCTCGGCCAGCACGATGAACTCGTGGCTGAGATCGCCGCCGATCGGCCCGGTGTCGGCCTCCATGGGAATGGCCTTCAGGCCCAGGCGCGCGAAGGTGCGCAGGTAGGCGACGAACTGCTTCTGGTAGGCCCGCTTGGCGGCCTCGTAATCGATGTCGAAGGAATAGGCGTCCTTCATCAGGAACTCCCGCCCGCGCATGACGCCGAAGCGCGGCCGTACCTCGTCACGGAACTTCCACTGGATGTGATACAGCCCCTTGGGCAGGTCGCGGTAGCTCTTGGCGCCATTGCGGAAGATCTCGGTGATCAGCTCCTCGTTGGTCGGCCCGTAGAGCATCTCGCGCTCGTGGCGGTCGGTGATGCGCAGCATCTCCTTGCCGTAGTCGTCGTAGCGCCCGGACTGCTTCCACAGCTCGGCCGACTGGATGGTCGGCATCAGCAGCTCCTGGCAGCCCGACGCGTCCTGCTCCTCGCGGACGATCTGCTCGATCTTGCGCAGGACCCGGTAGCCGAGCGGCAGCCAGGAGTAGATCCCGGCGCTGGCCTGGCGGACCATCCCGGCACGCAGCATGAGCCGATGGGAGACGATCTCCGCCTCCTTCGGGGTTTCCTTCAGGGTCGGCATGAAATACTGCGAAAGGCGCATACGAAACTCGTGTGGTTGATACTGGGCGGCGGCCGCAACGGCTCCAGACGCGAAAATGACCGGGAATCAGCCGCTTCGCAAGGCTTCCCAGGGCCGGGAACAGAGGTCGGCAAAGCGTGAGGTTTGTATAGGGGAGCCCCGGCGCCTTGTCCACGGCGGACCGCCGGGCGGCGGCGCGGGCTATTGCTCCGCGGCGCGGTCCCGCAGAATCCGCTGGCAGCGGGCGGCCAGCTCGGCCTCGGCCTCGCTCTGCAAAGGCTGGCCGTTGAAGATGGCCCGCCCGGTGGCGACGTCGACCACCACTTCGCCGATGAAGATGTCGCCCTTGAAGTTGTCCTGGTTGGCCGGGATGCCGTAGCGCTCGAAGAGATCGACCTCGATGGGGATCACCACCGCCTCGGGCAGGATCAGACCGCTTCCCCCGTCCAGGTCGGCCGGGGCCACCGGCTTGCCGCGCACGTCCCGGCCCGGCTGGTAGGCCACGTCGCCCGACGGGTAGTGCCGCGCCAGGCGGGCGCAGTCTTCCTGGCTCAAGGTGAGGTAGCTCTCCTCCGCCGCGGCCGGAAGCGCCGGGGCCAGGGCCAGCAGGAGGGCGAGCAGAATGCCGGACGGCGCAGAGCGCGCCAGGGCCAAGGAGTTCATGCCAGGAGCCTAGGGTCCGCCCGCTTAACAAAGCAATAAACGATCCGTTCGGGGCTAAACTCTACGTAGAAGAGAGTGAATTTTCCAGGATGCCACCCAAGGTCTCAGTGACGCGCAATTGTTGCAATGCAACATGGGGTATCTGCACAACTTTGTTAGAAAAAGGGTGACGGCGGTGCCCGGATGGGATATTACTCTGTTCCGTAAGAACTGCGCGAAACAGCGCAGCGCGGCCCAGGTTTAGGGTGGACACGCCAAAAAGACGGACCTCTGGAACCGTCCAATAGCAAGAGAGCCTGATAGCAGGCCTACAAAGCTGAACAGGGAACTGGCGAAGGCAAGCTGCGGCTTGCCTATTTTTTTGCCGTTTTCCCGCTCTCCTCTTCCGGTTTCCTCTACCCCGCCGCCATCCAGGGCGGTGAGGTCTTGGCGATCTCCTTGAAAGCCGGACAGTTCTCCCGGTGGGCGCCCGGCAGATAACCGGTGCTCATCAGGAACTCCCCGACGATCTCGCCCCCGGTGAACTTGAAGGTCTTGCGGAACAGCTTCACCCACTCGGCCTTGTCGAGCGGGTGGTGCGCGTCGATCCAGCCCTTGAAGGAGCCGTAGTCGCGGCGCAGCTCGACGATCCGCTGGGCGTTGACGATGGCGGCGTTGACCTTCAAGCGGTTGCGGATGATCCCCGCGTCGTTCAGCAGGCGCTCACGTTCGCGCTCGCCATAGCCGGCGATCTTGTCGATATCGAAGCTGTCGTAGGCGGCGCGAAAGCCCTCGCGCTTCTTCAGCATCAGCTCCCAGGACAGGCCGGCCTGGTTGATCTCCAGGATCAGGCGCTCGAACAGTCCCGCCTCGTCCTCGACGGGAAAGCCGTATTCCCGGTCGTGGTAGTGGGCATGGATCGGATTGCCGGGGGCGTAGTCGCAGTAGCTGCTCATTGCGGCTTGCTGGTGCCCAGCGGGGTGTACTCGCGGAAGACGATCCAGTCGTTGACGATGACGACGTAGACCCCGGCCCAGATGACCGCCGCAATGGCCGAGGTGATCAGCACCTTGCGCCACATCATCGGCTTTTCCGGGGCTCCCGGCTCATGGCCCGGCTTCGGCGCCTCGGTGCGGTGGACACCCCAGGGCAGCACGGTGAGCAGAACCACCATCCAGATCATGCCGTAGACGAGAAGGCCGGTGAACCAGTTCATGGCAGGACGCCCGCTCCTAGGCCTGTTCCAGCTCGATGAGGGTGCCGCAGAAGTCCTTGGGATGCAGGAAAAGCACGGGCTTGTCGTGGGCGCCGGTCTTCGGCTCGCCGTCGCCCAGCACGCGCGCGCCTTCCGCCTTCAGGTGGTCGCGCGCGGCGATGATGTCGTCGACCTCGTAGCAGACATGGTGGATGCCGCCCGAGGGGTTGCGCTCCAGGAAGCTGGCGATGGGCGACGTCTCCCCCATCGGGTGCAGCAGCTCGATCTTGGTGTTGGGCAGGTTGACGAAGATCACCGTCACCCCGTGCTTGGGCTGGGGCACGGCCTCGGACACCTCGGCGCCCAGCATGCTGCGATAGACCGCCGCCGCCGCCTCCAGGTCCGGCACCGCGATGGCCACATGGTTCAACCTGCCGATCATCCCTTCTCTCCTCCGGTTTTCCTGTAATCTGTGACCCCGCGGCGCTTCGCGCAAGCCTCTGCCGCCGGGATTTCCATCACTGCTGACAGCTGCGGCAATCCGCCCCGGTGGGGAGGGCGTTCCGTCATTCGAAGCGAATGACATGCACCATCGTCATCGGCTTCTTGCCGAGCAGGCGGTTGACGGTGCGCCGGACCGCCAGCCGGGCCGCCTCCTCCACCGCCGCGTCGTCCTTGCGCTCGCGCCGGGTCAGGCGCTGCACCGCGTCCTCGATGGCCAGTTCCACCGCCCCCAGGTCTTCTTCCTCCTCCTGCGCCTCGAAGAGGCCGATGGTGGAGATGTCCGGGTTGCCGTCGAGTTGGCCGCGTTCGTCCATCACCAGGGTCACGGCCACCGCGCCGTTGAACATCAGCTTCTGACGTCCCTTGATGACCGGGCTGTCCTGCGACAGCAGCCGGCCGCCGTCATAGATCAGGCGGCCGCTCTCCACGTGATCGACGATCTCCGCCGCGCCCGGGGCCAGCCGGATCACCGCGCCGTTGCGCCCGACGACCTGCTGGGGCACCTGGCATTCCTTGGCGATCTCGGCATGGGCCATGAGGTGGCGCGCCTCGCCATGGACCGGCACGGCCACCTGCGGGCGCACCCACTGATACATCTGGATCAGCTCGTCGCGTCCCGGATGGCCGGAGACATGAATATCGTGGTCGTGGTCGGTGATCACCTCGACGCCGGCCCGTGCCAGGGCGTTCTGCAGCTCGAAGATGCTCGTTTCGTTGCCCGGGATGGTGCGCGAGGAAAACACCACCGCATCGCCGGCGGAAAGCCCGACGTGCGGATGGTCGCCGCGCGCGATACGCCACAGGGCGGCGCGCGGCTCACCCTGGCTGCCGGTGCAAAGCAGCAGCACCTCCTCACGCGGCAGGTAGTCGATCTCCTCTTCGGGCAGGAAGGGCCTGTGATCGGTCAGATAGCCGGCCTCGCGGGCACAATCCACGATCCGGTACATGGAACGGCCCAGCAGGCAGACCCGGCGGCCGCATTCCTCGGCGACCCGGATCACGGTTTCCAGACGCGCCACGTTGCTGGCGAAGCAGGCGACCGCGACGCGCTTCTTCAGCGGCTTGATCACCTCCAGCAGATGCTCGCGCACCTCGGCTTCGGAACCGGCCTCCCCCCACACCATGGCGTTGGTGGAATCCCCGACCATGGCCAGAACGTTCTCATCGGCCAGGGCCTTCAGGCGCTGTTCGTCGTAGGTCTCGCCGACCAGAGGCTCCGGATCCAGCTTCCAGTCGCCGGTGTGCAGCACGGTCCCGGCCTCGGTGCGGATCACCACCGCGTTCGGCTCGGGGATCGAGTGCGTCAGGGTGATGAGCTCGATCTCGAAAGGGCCAACCGAAAACTTGCCGGAAAGCGGCACCTCGGTCAGCGGCACCTCGTCCAGCAGCCCGACTTCAGCGAGCTTGCGGCGCAGCAGGGCGGCGGTGAACTTCGTCGCGTAGACGGGGCAGCGCAGTTCCTCCCAGAGGTAGGGCACCGCGCCGATATGGTCCTCGTGGGCATGGGTCAGGATCAGGCCGGCGAGGTCGTCGCGCCGCTCGGCGATGAAAGCCGGGTTCGGCATCTCGACGTCGATGCCAGGCAGCCGCGGATCGCCGAAGATGATGCCGAGATCGACCATCAGCCAGGCGCCCTTGTGGCCGTAGAGGTTCATGTTCATGCCGATCTCGCCCGTGCCGCCCAAGGGCACGAAGTAGAGATCCTCGGCGCCGAGGTCCTTGCCGGTGTAGCTCTTGGCCATGCGGTCAGTCCTTAATGTTGGCCGCGTGGATCAAGCGCAGTCCGCGAAGCGTCAGTTCGGAATCGACCTGCTCGATGGCCGTTGTGGCTTCGGCATAGAGGGTCGCGAGGCCACCGGTGGCGATGACCTTCATCGGCGCGCCGTACTCTTCCTGGATGCGCGCGGTCAGCCCTTCGATCAGACTGACGTAGCCCCAGTAGATACCGGACTTCATGGCCGGAACGGTGTCCTTGCCGATCACCCGGTCCGGCCGCTCGATCTTCACCCGGGGCAGCTGCGCGGCCGCCCGGTAGAGCGCCTCGACCGAGTGCTGGGCCGAGGGGGCGATGACGCCGCCCTCGTAGGCACCGTCGGGACCGACGATGTCGAAGGTCGTGGCCGTGCCGAAGTCGATGATGATCAGGGGACCGCCATAGGCGCGGTGCGCCGCCAGGGCGTTCACCAGGCGGTCGGCGCCGACGTTCTCCCGGTGGTCCATGTGGACCTCGATTCCCAGATCCACGTCGGGATCGCCGATGATCAGCGGGGTGACCTTGAAAAACTCGCTGCACAGCGTGGTGAGGTTGAAGGCCGCGGCCGGCACCACGTTGGCGATGATGGCGCCCGTGATATCCGCCGGCTTCAGGTCCTGCAAAGCCATGAGCTGAGTCAGCCAGACCGCGTATTCGTCGGCGGTGCGCTTGGCATCGCTGGAGGCGCGCCACTTGGCCCGCAGGGTCTCGCCCTCGAAGATCGCGAAGACCACGTTGGTGTTGCCGGCATCGATGGCGACGAGCATGCCTCTAGTCCCTCACCTGCGCCGGCCCTCAGCCTTCGCCCGGCAGATAGACATCGCCGGCGGCGATGTGCCGCTCGCTGCCGTCCGGCAGGTTCAGCAGCAGGGTGCCCTCGGGATCCAGGTCGGCGAAGGTGCCGTGCAGGGTCTCGTGCGGCAGGCGCACCTCGATCTCTTCCTTGAGGCCCTGCGCATGGCGCAGCCAGGCATGGCGCACCGGCGCGAAGCCGTCGTCGAGCCAGATGTTGATCCAGGACAACATGTGCCGGGCAAAGGCCTCCAGCAGGTCGACGGCGGAAACGCTGGTCGGGCAGCCCTCGAAATGCAGGCTGGTCGCCGGCAGGCGGGCCTCCGGCGGATAGGAGCTGACGTTGGCGCCGATCCCGATCACCAGCCAGTCCAGGTTCTGCTGTGCGTCCCCTTTGGACTCCAAGAGGATGCCCGCCGCTTTGCGGCCGTTCAGCAGCACGTCGTTGGGCCACTTGTAGGTGACCTCGATCATCGGCGGGGCCACGCTGCCGAAGGCGTCGCCCAGGGCCACGGCGGCGACGAAGCTGAACTGCGCGGCCGCCGACAAGGGGCAGTCCGGACGCACGATCAGCGAAAGGAAGAGGTTGCCGGAGGCACTGGACCAGGCCCGGCCCTGGCGGCCGTAGCCGCCGGTCTGGCGGCGCGCCCACACCAGGGTGCCGTCTTCGGCGCCCGCCTCGGCGAGCCGCTTGGCCTCGCTGCTGGTGCTGTCGATCTCCTCCAGGGCCACCAGACGATAGGCCGGCGGCAGGTGCGGTGCGCGGTTCCGGTCGGGCTCCGGTATCATCCGGGGAACAGCGAAGCCGCCGCCATGGCCGTCCCGTCGAGCAACGGCGAGAGGCCCACGGTGAGCAGGAGGATCACCAGGCTGGCGCCGGTCAGGATGACCGCCATCTCACGCCCGATGGGCCGGTCGAAGGCCTCGATCGGGTCGTCGAAGTACATCAGCTTGACGATGCGCAGGTAGTAGAAAGCGCCGATCACCGAGGACAGCACGCCGATCACCGCCAGCACATAGAGCTCCGCCTGGATCGCGGCCAGGAAGACGTAGAACTTGCCGAAGAAGCCGACCAGCGGCGGGATGCCCGCCATGGAGAACATGAAGATCGCGAGCGCCAGGGCCATCGCCGGGTTGGTCTTGCTGAGGCCCTTGAGGTCCTCGATCCGCTCGACCATGACCTCCTTCTGGCGCATGCAGAGGATGCAGGCGAAGGTGCCGAGGTTCATGACGATGTAGATCGTCAGGTACAGCAGGATGCCGTTGACCCCCTGCTCCGTCCCCGCCGCAAGGCCGATGAGGGCGTAGCCGATGTGGCCGATGGAGCTGTAGGCCATGAGGCGCTTGATGTTGGTCTGGCTGATAGCCGCGAGCGCGCCGAGGATCATCGAGGCGACGGAGATGAACCAGATGATCTGCTGCCACTGCGCCACCAGGTCGCCGAAGGGACCGATCATGACCCGGATGATGAGCGCCATGGCCGCCACCTTGGGCGCGGTGGCGAAGAAGGCCGTCACCGGCGTCGGCGCACCTTCGTAGACGTCCGGCGTCCACATGTGGAAAGGCACGGCGGAGATCTTGAAGGCCAGGCCGGCGGCCAGGAAGACGATGCCGACGATGAGGCCGATGGAGACCGGCACGCCGGCGTCGAACTGCGCGGCCAGACCGGCGAAAGAGGTGGTGCCGGCGAAACCGTAGATCATCGACATGCCGTAGAGCAGCATGCCCGACGAAAGCGCCCCGAGGACGAAGTACTTCAGCCCCGCCTCGCTGGAGCGCAGGTGGTCGCGGCGGAAGGCCGCCACCACGTAGAGCGACAGGCTCTGCAGTTCCAGGCCCAGGTAAAGCGACATCATGTCGTTGGCCGAGATCATCAGCAGCATGCCGAGGGTGGCGAAGAGCACCAGCACGGGGTACTCGAAGCGCGCCATCTCCTCGCGCTCGATGTAGCGCATCGCCATGATGAGCGTCACACCGGAGCCGGCGAGCACCAGCAGCTTCATGAAGTCGCCGAAGGCGTCGGCGATGAACAGGCCGCCGAGGGCCGTCTCGCTGCGCCCCATGGAAACGGCGACGATGACGAAGGCCAGGCCGAAGCAGGCCACGGTCAGGAAGAGCACCAGACGGGTGCCGCTGTTGCCCTTGAACACGCCCAGCATCAGCAGGATCAAGCCGGCGACGGCCAGGAAGAGTTCCGGCAGAGCGGCGGTGAGATTCAGGTCGGACATCATCTGGCCTCTCCTAGCGCTCGGCCCCGAGGCCGGCGTAAATCGGCGTCCCGGCGCGCGCCAGGGCCGCCTCGTAGCCGTCGATCAGACGCTCGACCGAAGGTGACATGACATCGATGAAGGATGCCGGGTAGATGCCCATCCACAGCACCAGAACGATCAGCGGCGCGAAGACCGCCTTCTCCCGCCAGTTCAGGTCGAGGATGGCCATCAGGTCTTCCTTGGTCATCTTGCCGAAGATGATCCGCCGGTAGAGGTAAAGCATGTAGGCGGCGCCCAGCACCATGCCGGTCGCGGCCAGCAGAGCCACCCAGGTGTTGGCCTGGAAAGCGCCGACCAGGACCAAGAACTCACCCACGAAGCCGCTGGTGCCCGGCAGGCCGACCGAGGCCAGCATGAAGAGCATGAAGACCAGGGCATAGCCGGGCATGCGGCCGACCAGGCCGTCGTAGCGCTCGATCAGGCGCGTGTGCATCCGGTCGTAGATCACGCCGACGCAGAGGAACAGCGCCGCCGAAACCACGCCGTGGGACAGCATCTGGAAGATCGCGCCCTCGACGCCCTGCTGGTTGGCGGCGAAGATCCCGATGGTCACGAAACCCATGTGGGCGACCGAGGAATAGGCGATCAGCTTCTTCATGTCCTCCTGGGCCAGGGCCACCAGGGAGGTGTAGATCACCGCGATGACCGACAGCGAGAAGACGAAGGGCGCGAAGAAGGCCGAGGCCTCCGGCATCATCGGCAGCGAGAAGCGCAGGAAGCCGTAGCCGCCCATCTTCAGCAGCACGCCGGCCAGGATCACCGAGCCCGCCGTCGGCGCCTCGACGTGGGCGTCCGGCAGCCAGGTATGCACCGGCCACATCGGTACCTTCACCGCGAAGGAGGCGAAGAAAGCCAACCACAGCCAGGTCTGCATCGACGCCGGGAAGCCGTGCGCCAGCAGCGTCGGAATGTCGGTGGTGCCGGCGTCGTAGTACATGGCCAGGATCGCCAGCAGCATCAGCACCGACCCGGCCAGGGTGTAGAGGAAGAACTTGAAGGCCGCGTAGACGCGCCGGCCGCCGCCCCAGATGCCGATGATGAGGAACATCGGGATCAGCACGCCTTCGAAGAAGACGTAGAAGATCACCAGGTCCAAGGCGCAGAACATGCCGACCATCAGCGTCTCGAGCACCAGGAAGGCGATCATGTATTCCTTGACCCGGGTCTTCACCGCTTCCCAGCTCGCCAGGACGCAGAGCGGGGTCAGCAGGGTCGAGAGCAGCACGAACATCATGGAGATGCCGTCGACGCCCATGTGGTAGCTGATGTTGAAGGCGGGGATCCACTCGACGCGCTCGACGAACTGGAAGTCGGCGCTGCCGCGGTCGAAGTTGAACCACACGAAGAGCGAGACCACGAAGGTCACCAGGGACGCCCAGAGCGCCATGGAACGCGCGTTCTTGGCCGCCAGGGCCTCGTCCTCGTGGCGCACGAAGAGCAGGATCCACAGCGCGCCTGCGAGCGGCAGGAAGGTGATCGTAGAAAGGATCGGCCAGCTGGTCATCTCGGGATCACCCCAATTGGCTCAGGAAGTACCAGGTAACCAGGACGAAGACCCCGATCAGCATGGCAAAGGCATAATGGTAGACGTAGCCGCTCTGCAGTAGCGAGGTACGCCGGGAGGCGCTCTGCGTGGTCGCCGCGATCCCGTCGGGGCCGAGGCGGTCGATGATGGCCCCGTCGCCGCCCTTCCAGAGGCCGAAGCCCAGCACGCGGGCCGGCCGCACGAAGACGCGGTCGTAGAGCTCGTCGAAGTACCACTTGTTGAGCGAGAAGAGGTAGAGGGGCCGAAGCGCGGCCGCCGTCTTGCCCGGCAGGGCCGGCGCGGCAATGTAGAAGACGTAGGCCAGCGCGATGCCGCCGAGCCCGGCGACCAGCGGCGACAGCTTGACCCACAGCGGCACGTGGTGCGCGTCCTCCACCGTGTTGTTGCCGGGCAGCACCTTCAGCGCCTCGCCCCAAAATTCCTCCATGTGGTGGCCGACGAAGTACTCGTAGGCGGCCAGGCCCGCGAAGACGGCGCCGAAAGCCAGCACGTAGAGCGGCACCAGCATGACCTGCGGCGACTCGTGCACGTGCGACATGACCTCCTTGGAGGCGCGCGGCTTGCCGTGGAAGGTCATGAACATCAGGCGGCAGGAGTAGAAGGCCGTCATGAAGGCCGCGACCACGCCCATGGTGAAGGCGAAGTTGCCGTGGACCGAGTGGTCGGCGAAGGCGGCCTCCACCACGATGTCCTTGGAATAGAAGCCGGCAAAGCCGAAGACGCCGGGGATACCGATGCCGAGCAGCGCGATGGTGCCGATCCACATCAGGAAGTAGGTGCCCGGGATCAGCTTGTAGATGCCGCCCATGCGGCGCATGTCCTGCTCGTTGGACATCGCGTGAATGACCGAGCCGGCGCCGAGGAACAGCAGCGCCTTGAAGAAGGCGTGGGTCATCAGGTGGAAGATGCCCGCCGAATAGGCCGAGACACCCAGGGCGAAGAACATGTAGCCGAGCTGCGAGCAGGTCGAATAGGCGATGACCCGCTTGATGTCGTTCTGGGTCAGGCCGACCGAGGCGGCGAAGAAGGCCGTCAGGGCGCCGACGTAGGTGACCAGCTCCAGGGCCGTGGGCGCGTACTCGAACATCGGCGAGAGGCGCGCCACCATGAAGACGCCGGCGGTCACCATGGTCGCGGCATGGATCAGGGCCGAGACCGGGGTCGGGCCCTCCATGGCGTCCGGCAGCCAGGTGTGCAGGCCGAGCTGCGCCGACTTACCCATGGCGCCAATGAACAGCAGGATGCAGATGATGGTCAGGGCGTGGCCGGAGATGCCGAAGGCCTCGAACTCGGCGTCGGCATAGCCCGGCACGGCCGCGAAGACCTGGTCGAAGCCGGCGGCGCCGAACAACACGAAGCAGCCGCAGATACCGAGCGCGAAACCGATGTCGCCGACGCGGTTCACCAGGAAGGCCTTGATGGCAGCGGCGCAGGCGCTCGGCTTTTCGTACCAGAAGCCGATCAGCAGGTAGGAGGCCAGGCCGACGCCTTCCCAGCCGAAGAACATCTGCACGAAGTTGTCGGCCGTCACCAGCATCAGCATGAAGAAGGTGAAGAGGCTGAGGTAGGCGAAGAACCGCGGCTTGGCCGGGTCGTGCGACATGTAGCCGATGGAATAGACGTGGACCATGGAGGACACGCCGGTCACGACCACCAGCATGACCGCGGTCAGGGTGTCGACCTTCAGGGCCCAGCTGACCTCGAAGCTGCCGGAATCGATCCAGGTAAAGAGCTCCGTCACCCGGGCGTTGTGGGCGAAGGCGACGTCGTAGAAGACGATGCAGGACAGCACCGCGGAGACCAGCAGCAGGCCGCTGGTCAGGTACATCGAAACGCGGTCGCCGATGAGGCGCCCGAAAAACCCCGCGACGATGGCGCCGAGCAGCGGCAGCAGGACGATAAGTTGCTCCATGACCCCTGCCCTAACCCTTCATCATGTTGATGTCTTCGACTTCGATGGAGCCGCGGTTGCGGAAGAAGACCACCAGGATCGCCAGCCCGATGGCCGCCTCGGCGGCCGCCACGGTCAGGATGAAGAGCGCGAAGATCTGTCCGACCAGATCCTGCAGGTGGGTCGAAAACGCCACGAAGTTGATGTTCACCGCCAGCAGCATCAGCTCGATGGACATGAGGATGATGATGACGTTCTTGCGGTTCAGAAAGATGCCGAAGATCCCCAGCGTGAAGAGGATCGCGGCGACCGTCAGATAGTGCCCAAGGCCAATCTCGAACATGACGCTATACCCCGCTCCGGGTGGGAACCTGCTTCACTTCGACCGAATCGGCGCGGCTGCGCCCGGTCTGCTTTGCAATCGACTGGCGGCGCACGCCTTCGCGCTGGCGCAGGGTCAGGACGATGGCCCCGATCATCGCCACCAGCAGGATGAGGCCGGCCGCCTGGAAGAGGTAGATGTAGTCGGTGTAGATGACCCCGCCGAGCGCGCGCGTGTTGTGCATGTCGCCGGCCGGCACCACCGGCTGGAGGGACGCGACCTCTGCCCCCGGCGAGACGATCCAGGCACCGCCGACCATGACCAGCTCGACCAGCAGGATGAGGCCGATCATGGCACCGAGCGGCAGATACTGCAGGAAACCCTCGCGCATGCGCACGAAATTGATGTCGAGCATCATGACGACGAAGAGGAACAGCACCGCCACGGCGCCGACGTAGACCACCACCAGGATCATGGCCAGGAACTCCGCGCCCATCAGCACGAAGAGGCCCGCCGAATTGAAGAAGGCGAGGATCAGGAACAGGACCGAATGGACGGGATTGCGGGCGGTCACCACCATGACGCCGGCGGCGACGGTCACCGCGGCAAAGAGATAGAACGCCAGGGCCTGAATGATCATGCCTCAAGCCTCCAGTCGATCTTTCGGCCGGTCTCGATCCCGGCCTCTTCGGTTACTCGCACGGTTGCTCCCCCAATCAGGTCGCTGCCCCGCGACCGCTACGGACGTCTGCCTCAGCGGTACGGTGCGTCAAGCTCCAGGTTCTGAGCGATCTCCGGCTCCCAACGGTCCCCGTTCGCGAGCAGCTTGTCCTTGTTGTAGAACAGCTCTTCGCGGGTCTCGGTGGCGAACTCGAAGTTCGGTCCCTCGACGATGGCGTCCACCGGACAGGCTTCCTGGCAGAAGCCGCAGTAGATGCACTTCGTCATGTCGATATCGTAGCGCGTGGTGCGCCGGCTGCCGTCGTCGCGCGGTTCGGCCTCGATGGTGATGGCCTGGGCCGGGCAGATCGCCTCGCACAGCTTGCAGGCGATGCAGCGCTCCTCGCCGTTCGGATAGCGGCGCAGAGCATGCTCGCCGCGGAAGCGCGGGCTGAGCGGCCCCTTTTCGTAGGGATAGTTCAGCGTGACTTTCGGCTTGAAGAAATAGCGCAGAGTCAGCGACATGCCCGAGATGAGCTCGCTGAGCAGCAGGCTGCGCAGGCCACGGTCAATCATGCCCATATCTTAGTCTCCTGCCGTCATGTGTGCGGCACCCAGTCGAAGGCGACCAATACGCCGGCGGTCAGCACCACCCAGAACAGCGAGAACGGGAGGAACACCTTCCAGCCGAGGCGCATCAGCTGATCGTAGCGGTAGCGCGGGAAAGTCGCCCGGACCCAGAGGAAGAAGAACAGCACCACGGCGATCTTGAGGAACAGCCAGATCGGCCCCGGGATCCAGGTGAAAGGCGCGATGTCCACCGGGGGCAGCCAGCCGCCCAGGAAGAGGATCGAGGTCATCGCGCTCATCAGGATCATGTTCGCGTATTCACCCAGGAAGAACAGGGCGAAGGTCATCGAGGAGTACTCGACGAAAAAGCCGGCCACCAGCTCCGACTCGCCTTCAGGCAGGTCGAAGGGTGAGCGGTTGGTCTCGGCCAGGACCGAGATGAAGAAGATCACGAACATCGGCAGCAGGGGCAGCCAGAACCAGGAGAACAGCCCGTAGTTGCCCTGCTGCGCCAAGACGATGTCGGAAAGGTTCAAAGATCCCACCAGCAGCAGCACGGTGATGATCACGAAGCCCATGGAGACCTCGTAAGACACCATCTGCGCGGCCGAGCGCAGGGCGCCGAGAAAGGGATACTTCGAGTTGGAGGCCCAGCCCGCCATGATGACGCCGTAGACGCCGAGCGAGGAAATGGCGAAGAGATAGAGCATGCCGACGTTGATGTCGGCCAGCACCAGGCCCGCGTCGAAGGGAATCACGGCCCAGCCGATCATCGCCAGGGTGAAGGTCAGCATCGGCGCCATGAGGAAGACGATCCGGTTGGCGCCCGAGGGCAGGATGGTCTCCTTGAACAGCAGCTTCACCGCATCGGCAATGGGCTGCAGCAGGCCGAAGGGGCCGACCACGTTGGGGCCCTTGCGCAGCTGCATGGCGGCGATGACCTTGCGCTCCGCGTAGGTCAGGTAGGCGACCGAGAGCAGCAGCGGCACCAGGATCACCAGGATCTTGCCGATGATGAAGGCGAACTGCCCGACCGGGTTGTTGTAGAGGAAATCCACCAATTCAGCCATGAGTGCCGGTCGCCCCCTTCTTGACGCCGAGGGAGAAAGCCTCGGTACACTGCGCCATGGTGACGGAGGCGCGGCTGATCGGGTCAGTCATGTAGAACACGCCCACCGGCGAGACGAAGGGGCCCGCGTCCATCGCGCCCTCCTTGCCGAAGCTCCCCCAAGCCGCCGCCTCGACCTGGTCGACCGCGGCGAAGACCGGGTTGACCTCGATCAGGCGCTGGCGCAGTTCGCCCAGACTGTCGTAGGGCAGCCGCTGGCCGACCACCTCCGAAAGCGCCCGCAGGATGGTCCAGTCCTCGCGCGCCTCGCCCGGCGGAAAGGCCGCGAGACGCGCCAATTGCACACGTCCCTCGGTATTCACGTAGGTGGCGTTCTTCTCGGTGTAGGCCGCCCCCGGCAGGATGACGTCGGCGCGGTGCGCCCCGGCATCGCCGTGATGGCCCTGGTAGATGACGAAGGGTCCCTTCCCGGCCTCGCCCAGGCGGCCCATGTCGATCTCGTCGGCGCCCAGCAGGAACAGCGCCTCGATGGCCCCGTCCTCGCAGCCCTGCAGGATGCCGTCCAGATCGCGCCCGCCTTCGCCCGGCAGGAAGCCGAGATCGAGGCCCCCGACGCGGCTCGCCGCCGTGTGCAGTAGGTTGAAGCCGTTCCAGGTGTCCGACACCATGCCGTAGCGGTCGGCCACCTTCCGCGCGGCGGCCAGCACCGCGGCGCCATCGGCCCGCGCCAGGGCGCCCATGCCGAGGATGATCATCGGCCGCTCGGCCTTTTCCAGTATCTCGGCGAAGGACCCTTTCCCGTCGGCGATCTCCGCCAGACTGTCCGGGCCGGCGCCGAGGTAGTCGTAGCCATAGGTCAGGTCGACCTGCTGGCCGATGAGGCCGATCTTCACGCCGCCCTGCAGGACGCGCTTGCGCAGCCGGGCATTGACCATGGCCGCTTCCCAGCGCGGGTTGGAGCCGACGATCAGCACCGCGTCGGCCGACTCGATGCCGGCGATCGAGGTGTTGAAGAGGTAACCGGCGCGGCAGGACGCATCGATCTTGGCGCCGTCCTGGCGGCAGTCCAGGTTCGGCGAACCGAGCCCGGCCATGAGGTCCTTCAGGGCCAGCAGGGACTCGGCGTCGCAGAGATCGCCGGCGATGGCGGCGATCTTGTCGCCGGAGAGGCCCTTCAGGCGCTGGCCGATGGCCTTGAAGGCGACGTCCCAGGAAACCGCCTCCAGGCGGCCCGTGGCGTTGCGCAGGTAGGGGCGGTCCAGACGCTGGCGCGACAGGCCGTCACAGGCATGGCGCGTCTTGTCGTTGATCCACTCTTCGTTGATCTCTTCGTGCAGGCGCGGCAACACGCGCATCACCTCACGCCCGCGGGTATCGACGCGGATGTTGGAGCCCACGGCGTCCAGCACGTCGATGGAATCGGTCTTGCGCAGCTCCCAGGGCCGCGCCGTGAAGGCGTAGGGCTTGGAGGTCAGCGCGCCGACCGGGCAGACGTCCACCAGGTTGCCCGAAAGCTCCGAATCGATGGCCTGCTCAAGGGTGGTGATCTCCGCGTTCTCGCCGCGATTCACCAGGCCGATCTCTTCGACGCCGGCGATCTCCGTGGCGAAGCGCACGCAGCGGGTGCACTGGATGCAGCGAGTCATGATCGTCTTGATCAGGGGGCCCATGTACTTCTCGGAGACCGCGCGCTTGTTCTCTTCATAGCGGCTGCGGTCGAAGCCGTAGGCCATGGCCTGGTCCTGCAGGTCGCACTCGCCGCCCTGATCGCAGATCGGGCAGTCGAGCGGATGGTTGATCAGCAGGAACTCCATCACGCCGTTGCGCGCCTTCTTCACCTTGTCGGTGTCGGTCTTGATGACCATGCCCTCGCCCACGGGCATGGCGCAGGAGGCGATGGGCTTCGGCGCCCGCTCCATCTCCACCAGGCACATGCGGCAGTTGCCGGCCACCGACAGGCGGTCGTGGTAGCAGAAACGCGGAACCTCGACCCCGGCAAGCTCGCAGGCCTGCAGGACGGAGAGGCCGTCCGCGACTTCGATCTCCTTGCCGTCGATCGTGAGCTTTGGCATCGCTAACCCCCTACTCCGCCGCCGCCATGGACTGCTTGTGCTGTTTGATGCGCTGCTCCACCTCCGGGCGGAAGTGGCGCAGCAGGCCCTGGATCGGCCAGGCCGCCGCATCGCCGAGCGCGCAGATGGTGTGCCCCTCGACCTGATAGGTCACATCGAGCAGCGTATCAATCTCTTCCAGCTCGGCCTCGCCGCGCACCAGCCGGGTCATCACCCGGTACATCCAGCCCGTGCCTTCGCGGCAGGGCGTGCACTGGCCGCAGCTCTCGTGCATGTAGAAGTGCGACAGGCGGCAGATGGCGTCGACGATGTCCGTCGACTTGTTCATGACGATGACCGCCGCGGTGCCGAGGCCCGACTGCGCCTCGCGCAGAGAGTCGAAGTCCATCAGGATGTTGCTGCAGGTCGTCGCCGGCAGGCAGGGCACGGAGGAACCGCCGGGAATGACCGCCAGCAGGTTGTCCCAGCCGCCGATGACGCCGCCGGCATGCTTCTCGATGAGCTCCTTCAAGGGAATGCCCATCTCCTCTTCCACATTCAACGGCTTGTTCACGTGGCCGGAGATCGAGAAGATCTTGGTGCCGGTGTTGTTCGGGCGCCCCAGGTTGGTCCACCACTCCACGCCACGGCGCAGGATCTCCGGCGCGACGGCGATGGTCTCGACGTTGTTGACGGTGGTGGGGCAGCCGTAGAGGCCGACCGCCGCCGGAAAGGGCGGCTTCAGGCGCGGTTGGCCCTTCTTGCCCTCCAGGCTCTCCAACAGCGCGGTCTCCTCACCGCAGATGTAGGCGCCGGCGCCGCGGTGCAGGTAGATGTCGTAGTCGTAGCCGCTGCCGCAGGCGTTCTTGCCGATCAGACCGGCGTCGTAGGCCTCGTCGATCGCCTTCTGAACCTGCGAGCCCTCGTGGAAGTACTCGCCGCGGATGTAGATGTAGCAAGCCGAGGCGCCCATGGCGAAGCCGGCCACCAGGCAGCCTTCCAAGAGACGGTGCGGGTCGTTGCGCAGGATCTCGCGGTCCTTGCAGGAGCCCGGTTCGGACTCGTCGGCGTTGACCACCAGATAGGACGGCCGCCCGCCGGTGTCCTTGGGCATGAAGGACCACTTGAGGCCCGCCGGGAAACCGGCGCCGCCGCGTCCGCGCAGGCCCGATTCCTTGATCTGCTCGACGATGCTGTCGCGGCCGAGTTCCAGCAGCGCCTTGGTGTTGTCCCAGATGCCGCGGCGCTTCGCGCCGGCCAGGTTCCAGTCGTCCTGGCCGTAGAGGTTGGTGAAGATGCGGTCCTTGTCCTGCAGCATCTAGTCGTCCCCTCCCGGCTTCGCGACCTCGAGAAGCGTCTGCGGCCCGCCTTCCGGCGCCGAGGCGAGACGCCCGATCTGCGAGCCGACCTTGACTTCCTCGCCGGCGCGCAGCTCGTCGATGATCTCGCCCATGCGCTCCGGCGTCAGGTCCTCATAGTAATAGTCGTTGATCTGAACCATCGGCGCGTTGGCGCAGGCTCCCAGGCATTCCACCTCGATGACGCTGAACATGCCGTCCTCACTGACCTCGCGCAGGCCGACGCCGAGCTTCTTCTTGCAAGCCTCGGTGAGACCGTCCGAGCCGCGTAGCCAGCAGGGCGTGGTCCGGCAGACCTGGATGAAGTACTTGCCGACCGGCTGCAGGTTGAACATCGAATAGAAGGACGCCACTTCGTGCACCCGGATCGGCGCCACCTCGAGGTACTCGGCGACGTATTCGATCGCCGGCACCGAAAGCCAGCCGCCGTTCTGGCGCTGCGCCAGATCGAGCAGCGCGATGGTGGCGCTGGCCTTGCGGCCCTCGGGATAGCGCGCGCAGATGGTCTCGGCGCGCGCCAGGTTCTCCGCGGAGAACTCGAACCCTTCGCTCGCGGGCTCCGGGTAACTGGTGATCTTCATCGGTCGACTTCCCCGAAGACGATATCCATGGACCCCAGGATGGCGACGCTGTCCGCCAGCATGTGGCCGCGACACATGTAGTCCATCGCCGCCAGATGGATGAAGCCAGGCGCGCGGATCTTGCAGCGGTAGGGACGGTTGCTGCCGTCGGCCACCAGATAGACCGCGAACTCGCCCTTGGGCGCCTCGACCGCGGCGTAGGTGTCGCCCGGCGGCACGTGGTAGCCCTCGGTATAGAGCTTGAAGTGATGGATCAGCGCTTCCATGGAGCGCTTCATGTCGGCGCGCTTGGGCGGCGTGATCTTGTGGTCGGCGACCTGCACCGGCCCGCCCGGCATCTTCTCGATGCACTGCTTCATGATCCGCAGGCTCTGCCGCATCTCCTCGATGCGCACCAGGTAGCGGTCGAAACAGTCGCCGTTCTTGCCGACGGGAATGTCGAACTCCAGTTCCTCGTAGCAGTCGTAGGGCTGCGACTTGCGCAGGTCCCAGGGCACGCCGGAGCCGCGCACCATCGGGCCGGAAAAGCCCCAGTCGTTCGCTTCTTCCTTGCTGACGACGCCGATGTCGACGGT
Source organism: Kiloniellaceae bacterium (assembly GCA_048268885.1). GTDB lineage: Bacteria > Pseudomonadota > Alphaproteobacteria > Kiloniellales > Kiloniellaceae > Pelagibius. The sequence goes on from JBLWUP010000018.1 coordinate 31,041, forward strand.
GCGCTGGCGGAAGATGCGGTTCTCGGTCAGCAGGCCTTCCATGTCGTCGATGACCTTGGGGAAGGTCTCGCAGAACACGCCGATGTCGTCCAGCAGGCCGGCGGGCAGGTCCTGATGCACCCCGCCCGGGCGGAAGTAGGCCGCGTGGAGCCGCGCGCCGCAGGCCCGCTCGTAGAACTCCATGAGCTTCTCGCGTTCCTCGAAGCCCCAGAGGATCGGCGTCATGGCGCCGACGTCGATGGCGAAGGTGGTGATGTTCAGCAGGTGGTTGAGGATGCGCCCGATCTCGCAATAGAGCACGCGGATGTACTGGCCGCGCTTGGGCACCTCGATGCCGAGCAGGCGCTCCACCGCCAGGGCAAAGGCGTGCTCCTGGTTCATCGGCGCCACGTAGTCCAGGCGGTCGAAGTACGGCACCGCCTGCAGGTAGGTCTTGTACTCGATGAGCTTCTCGGTGCCCCGGTGCAGCAGGCCGATGTGCGGGTCGGCGCGCTCGATCACCTCGCCGTCCATTTCCAGCACCAGGCGCAGCACGCCGTGCGCGGCCGGATGCTGCGGACCGAAGTTGAGGGTCAGCGGCTTGATCTGTACTTCGGGCATCAGGCGCCTCCCCCTTCGCTCTTGGCGTCGCCCGCCGCCGGCTCCGCCTTCTCGTCACCCGGCAGATGAAGCATGCCTTCCCAGGGGCTCATGAAGTCGAAGCGGCGGAACTCCTGGGTCAGATTCACGGGCTCGTAGACCACCCGCTTCTGCTCCTCGTCGTAGCGCACTTCCTTGAAGCCGGTCAGCGGGAAGTCCTTGCGCAGTGGATGTCCCTCGAAGCCGTAGTCGGTGAGAATGCGGCGCAGGTCCGGATGGTCGGAAAAGAAGATGCCGAACATGTCCCAAACTTCGCGTTCCAGCCAGATGGCCGACGAGAAGACGCCGTGGACCGAAGCGACCGGCGTGCGCTCGTCGGTGGTAAGCTTCACGCGGATGCGCTGGTTCAGCTTCAGGGACAGCAGGTTGTAGACGACCACGAAGCGTTCGGCCTGGTCCGGGTGGTCGACCGCGGTCACGTCGACCAGCTGCTTGAACTGGCAGTTCTGGTCATCACGCAGCAGGGTCAGCACCTTGCTGACCGCGTCGCGCCTGATGTGCAGGTTCAGTTGGTCGTAGGCGATATCGACGCCCAGCAGATCGTCGCCGATCGCCGCATCGAGGAAGTCGCCAAGATCTCGCAGCGCTTCGTTCATCGAACTTCCGCTTTTCCCCTAGCCACAAACAACAAGCGATCAACGGGCAATGGCCGCGCTCCGCTTGATTTTCTTCTGGAGCTGAATGACGCCGTACAGCAGGGCCTCCGCCGTCGGCGGGCAACCGGGCACGTAGATGTCCACCGGCACGATGCGGTCGCAGCCGCGCACGACGGAATAGGAATAGTGGTAGTAGCCGCCGCCGTTGGCGCAGGAGCCCATGGAGATGACCCAGCGCGGCTCCGGCATCTGGTCGTAGACCTTGCGCAGGGCCGGCGCCATCTTGTTGGTCAGCGTGCCCGCGACGATCATCACGTCGGACTGGCGTGGGCTGGGACGGAACACCATGCCGAAGCGGTCGAGATCGTAGCGGCTGCAGGCGGTGTGCATCATCTCCACCGCGCAGCAGGCCAGGCCGAAGGTCATGGGCCAAAGGGAGCCGGATTGGGCCCAGGCGGCCAGCTTGTCCATCTGGGCGACGACGAAGCCCTTGTCGGAGATCTCCGTGGCGACGCGGTTCAGGATCGCATCCTGCTGCTCGCCCGGGGCCAGCGGCGCACCATCGGACTTGAGATGGCTCACTCCCATTCCAGCGCCCCCTTCTTCCATTCGTAGACAAAGCCGACGGTCAGGATCCCCAGGAAGATCACCATCGACCAGAACCCGAAGACGCCGATGTCGCCCAGGGCCACGGCCCAGGGGAAGAGGAAGGCGACTTCCAGGTCGAAGATGATGAAGAGGATGGCGACCAGATAGAAGCGGACGTCGAAGCGGCTGCGCGCATCGTCAAAGGCCTCAAAGCCGCACTCGTAGGCCGAGACTTTCTCCGAGTCGGGCCGCTGGCGTGCGACGATGTAGGATGCGGCCACGATGACCACCGAGAGTCCGACCGCAATGCCGAGGAAGATCAGGATCGGCAAATATTCAGCCAATAAGGCGTCCATGCGTCACTCTCCTAACCCGCCATTCTTGGCGTGTCGTTTCGCCGGGCGCTAATAGACGTCCAAAGACGTCAATCCGGCGTGCGTTTACTGCCGCATGGGGTGCGTCATTGCAAGGTCAATCATTGCAGGCAACCCCTTGGCTTCGCGCCGGGTTCGAATATAGAGCGGAAGAAAATCCCGGAAAAGCGCCAATACCTGGAAACGCTTGTATCCAGACGCGAAAACCGGCGCCCGGGGCGGCCGATGACGCTGAGGTAGATTGCCGGTCCGCGCGGTGAACCAGTCGGCGGATCAGCGGCGCGGCCAGCAGACCGGACGGCGGCCATGCCGGGGCACGGGGCCCGCCAGGGCCCAGGGGAATCGGGCCCGCTGGATCAGGGCCGCTGGATCAGGGCCGCTGGATCAGGGCCGCTGGATCAGGAATGTCTTCAAGGTGGGGAAGTGGCGGGAGTGACGGGACTTGAACCCGCGGCCTCCGGCGTGACAGGCCGGCGCTCTAACCAAACTGAGCTACACCCCCGTATCCGGGACGCGGTGATGTACTCCACCACCCCCAGGGTGTCAAGCGGTGCCGGGACCGGCGGGGCCGCTTTTTTTGCCGCTGGGGTCCCCTGACTTTTGTCCCTGCCCCGCCGCGGGGCTCCGCGACGGACCGGGCGCCGGCTGGGGACGCCGGCGGACTATGCCACAGCAAAGCTTAAAGGCAAGAAAACAGCGCCGCCTGGGAGGCTCTTAGAGCCCCTGACAGCGTCTTTTTATCCTCCCCGGCTCCTCCACAGCCGCCCGCAGGCGGCGGCGCCCCTCGCGGGCGCTGGCCGGGACAGAAAGGCCGGGGACAGAAAGGCGGCGGGTGAAGGGGGAGATGGTGGGCGGTGACGGGATCGAACCGCCGACACTCGCGGTGTAAACGCGATGCTCTGCCAGCTGAGCTAACCGCCCACAAAAAAACGAAGCTCTAAAAATAGCACCGGCCGCCACCGAATCAACGGTGGCGCCCGGTGTTGAAGCGAAAGGCTTCGGGTGTCAGTTGACCGAGTCTTTGAGACCCTTGCCCGCCTTGAACTTCGGTTGGTTGGATGCGGGGATTTGAATCCGCTCACCCGTGCGGGGATTGCGGCCTTCGGAAGCAGCGCGCCGGGTGACATTAAAGGTGCCGAAACCGACCAAGCGAACTTCCTCGCCCGCCTTCAGGGAATCGGTGATCGCGTCAAAGACGCCATCAACCGCCTTCGTGGCGTCGGCTTTCGACAAGCCTGTCTTGTCGGCCACAACTGCTACCAGATCATTTTTATTCACGTTTAACCCCCCTCCTAACAGTAGGGAATAGGATGTGCAGAGAGATAAAGAAACCGCTCCGAGGAGGTGCGAATTGTAGATCGCTGTTTTATGGGGCGTCAACGTGAGAACGGCAGAAAAGCAGGGGTTTTAGCCATTATAAGGCTAAAGAACCCCTGCATTTCCAAAACGAATCGAAGTTCGCGCTTTTCCGGTCAGTGTGTCAGCACGCCAGAGGGTGCATCGCCGCCCTGCGGCGCCCGAGTCGTTTGCACGTCTTCGTCCGATTCGTTCCACTCGATCGGAGTCAGTTCGTTGACCAGGGCGCGGGCCAGCACGTCGTCGCAACTGGAAACCGGAACGATCTCCATCTTGCGCTTCACGTTGTCCGGAATGTCCGCCAGGTCTTTCTCGTTTTCCTCGGGGATCAGCACGGTCTTGATGCCGGCGCGCAGCGCCGCCAGAAGCTTCTCCTTCAGGCCGCCGATGGGCAGAACCCGCCCGCGCAGCGTCACCTCGCCGGTCATCGCCACGTCGCGGCGCACCGGGTTCTGGGTCAGCACGGAAACGATCGCCGTCACCATCGCGATGCCGGCCGAAGGCCCGTCCTTCGGAGTCGCGCCCTCGGGAACGTGAACGTGGATGTCACGCCGCTCGAACAGCGTTGGCTTGATGCCGTAGGAAACCGCACGGCTCTTCACGAAGGACTCGGCCGCCTGGATGGACTCCTTCATCACGTCGCCGAGCTTGCCGGTCGAGGTGACCTTGCCCTTGCCGGGCAGCATGACGGCTTCGATGGAGAGGATCTCGCCGCCGACCTCGGTCCAGGCCAAGCCGGTCGAGACACCAACCATGTCCTCCAGCTCCGCCTCGCCGTAGCGGTAACGCGCCACGCCGGCGTACTTGTCGAGATTGCGGCGGTCGACCTTCACGACCTCGGACTTGCCGATGGCGATCTCCTTGACCGCCTTGCGGACCAGATTGGCCAGCTCGCGCTCCAGGTTACGCACGCCGGCCTCGCGGGTGTAGAGCCGGATCAGGTCCCGCAGCGCCTGCTCGGAGATCGACCACTCGTTCTCCTTCACGCCGTGATCTTTCATCTGCTTGGAGATCAGGTAGCGCTGGGCGATCTGCACCTTCTCATCCTCGGTGTAACCGGGGATGCGAATCACCTCCATGCGGTCGAGCAGCGGCCCGGGCATGCGCAGGGTGTTGGCCGTGGTCACGAACATCACGTCCGAGAGATCGTAGTCGACCTCCAGGTAGTGGTCGTTGAAGTTGCTGTTCTGCTCCGGATCGAGCACCTCGAGCAAGGCCGAGGACGGATCGCCGCGCCAGTCGGCGCCGAGCTTGTCGATCTCGTCGAGCAGGAACAGCGGGTTCGACGACTTCGCCTTCTTCATCGACTGGATGACCTTGCCGGGCATCGAGCCGATGTAGGTGCGGCGGTGACCGCGCACCTCGGCCTCGTCACGCACGCCGCCGAGGCTCATGCGCACGAAGTTGCGGCCGGTCGCCTTGGCGATCGACTTGCCGAGCGAGGTCTTGCCGACACCCGGAGGGCCGACGAGGCAGAGGATCGGCCCCTTCACCTTCTTCATGCGCTGCTGAACGGCGAGGTATTCGAGGATGCGTTCCTTGACCTTCTCCAGGCCATAGTGATCGGCATCCAGAACCTCCTGCGCGAGCTTGATGTCGCGCTTGATCTTGGTCCGCTTCTTCCAGGGAATCGACAGGATCCAGTCGAGGTAGTTGCGCACCACGGTGGCTTCCGCCGACATCGGGCTCATGGAGCGCAGCTTCTTCAGCTCCGCCAGGGCCTTTTCGCTGGCTTCCTTGGTCAGCTTCGTCGCCTTGATGCGCTCTTCCAGCTCGGCCAGCTCGTCGCGGCCGTCTTCGCCCTCGCCCAGCTCCTTCTGGATCGCCTTCAGCTGCTCATTCAGATAGTACTCGCGCTGAGTCTTCTCCATCTGGCGCTTCACGCGGTTGCGGATGCGCTTTTCGACCTGCAGCACGCCGATCTCGCCTTCCATGAAGGCGTAGACCTTTTCCAGGCGGTCGCTGACCGTCCCGCTCTCGAGCAATTCCTGCTTCTCGGGGATCTTCAGCGCCAGGTGCGAAGCCACGGTATCGGCCAGCTTGCTGAAGTCGTCGATCTGGTTGATCGAGACCAGCACTTCCGGCGGGATCTTCTTGTTCAGCTTGATGTACTGCTCGAACTGCGAGACCACGGTGCGCGCCAGAGCGTCAAGCTCCCTGTCGTCACCGGCGTCGTCCTCGATCGGCTCGGCATAGGCCTGGAAGAAATCTTCGGTGTCCGCGTACTTGCTGATGCGGGCGCGCTGGCCGCCTTCGACCAGAACCTTCACGGTCCCGTCGGGCAGCTTCAGCAACTGCAGTACCGTACCGATGGTGCCGACGGAGTAGATATCGGCCGGAGTCGGATCGTCCTGGGCCGCGTTCTTCTGCGTGACCAGAAGGATTTGTTTGTCATCCTTCATCACGTCTTCAAGGGCACGGACCGACTTATCGCGACCGACGAAAAGGGGCACGATCATGTGCGGGAAAACCACGATGTCGCGCAGGGGCAGCACCGGGAAAAGGTTACCGCGAGCAAGTTCCAACATATTACCTCGTGCGAAACTGAGGGGCGTACAGTCGTAGGCAGGCGAGTGACAATGGACGCCTCGGGACAGGACGACCCAGAATACAGGAATCTGCTTTAAAAATTGTAGATTCTCACCCGGACTTCAAGGCCCCCCAAGGAGCCCCGCAATTGGGGATTGCAAAACAAACGCTTAAGCGCTCGTACCCAAGTCTTCGCGGCGATCCGTGTAGATGTAAAGCGGCTTGGCGCGCCCGTCGACAACCTCTCGGTTAATGACGATCTCCTCGACATTCTCCAAACCAGGCAGGTCGTACATGGGATCCAGCAGGATGCTCTCCATGATCGAACGGAGACCGCGGGCGCCCGTCTTGCGCGCAATGGCCTTGCCGGAAATCGCGCGCAGCGCGTCCTCGGTGAACTCCAGGCGCACGTCTTCCATCTCGAAGAGCCGCTCGTACTGTTTCACCAGGGCGTTCTTCGGCTGGGTGAGGATCTCGATGAGGGCGTCCTCGTCCAGGTCCTCCAGGGTCGCGACCACCGGCAGGCGGCCGACGAATTCGGGAATCAGGCCGAACTTCAGTAGATCCTCGGGTTCCACGTCCTTCAGAATCTCGCCGGTCTGGCGGTCTTCCGGGCCGCGCACGTCGGCGCCGAAGCCGATGGAGGTGCCCTTGCCGCGGCCCGCGATCAACTTGTCCAGGCCGGCGAAGGCGCCGCCGCAGATGAATAGGATGTTCGTGGTGTCGACCTGCAGGAATTCCTGCTGCGGATGCTTGCGGCCGCCCTGCGGCGGGACCGAAGCCACCGTGCCTTCCATGATCTTCAGCAAGGCCTGCTGCACACCCTCGCCCGACACGTCGCGGGTGATCGAGGGGTTGTCGGACTTGCGGCTGATCTTGTCGACCTCGTCGATGTAGACGATGCCGCGCTGTGCGCGCTCGACATTGTAGTCGGCGGACTGCAGCAGCTTCAGGATGATGTTTTCGACGTCCTCACCGACATAGCCGGCCTCGGTCAGGGTCGTGGCGTCGGCCATGGTGAAAGGCACGTCGAGGATGCGCGCCAGCGTCTGGGCCAGCAGCGTCTTGCCGCAGCCGGTCGGACCGACCAGCAAGATGTTCGACTTCGCCAGTTCGACGTCCGCCGACTTGGCGCCGTGCGCCAGCCGCTTGTAGTGATTGTGGACCGCCACCGACAGCACGCGCTTGGCGTGGCTCTGGCCGATCACGTAGTCGTCCAGCACGGTGCAGATGTCCTGCGGCGTCGGGACCCCGTCGCGCGACTTCACAAGAGTGGTCTTGTGCTCTTCTCGGATGATGTCCATGCACAGCTCGACGCATTCATCACAGATGAACACCGTCGGACCGGCGATGAGCTTGCGTACCTCGTGCTGGCTCTTGCCGCAGAAGGAGCAATAGAGTGTGTTTTTGGAGTCGCTGCCGCTGGACTTTGTCATACCGCTACAACTAAGCGTTTGTTCCTCATTACGCCATGTTAGTCACACGGCCCACCCCCACACAACGACAAAAACCGAAGGATTTGAGCTATCTGGGAGGGGTGTATCCGGTGTTGTGGCTAACAGACCAATTTGAGACTAATTCGAAGGGCTCAACAATTTATTAACGAAAGCGTTAACACCCAGCTTTTCAAGGGGACAAGTCGGTTAGCGGACGTGGTTTACCGCCCCGGCCCGTCCGCCGCCCCCGCTGGTCCCTTCCTCAGGCCGGTCTGCCCGGCCCGAGGAAGATCAGGCGGAAAGGCTTCCGCAAAAGGGGGTTAGCTCTTGCCGCCGGCGGTCGGCGTCGGCGATTCGCTGGCCGGACGATGGCTGACCACCTCGTCGATCAGCCCGAAGGATTTCGCCCTCTCGGGGTCCATGAAATTGTCGCGGTCCATGGCCTTCTCGATGGTGTCCAGGTCCTGGCCGGTGTGCTCGGCATACAGTTCGTTCAGACGCTGGCGGGTGCGCAGGATGTCCTCGGCGTGGATCTGAATGTCCGAGACCTGGCCCTGGAAGCCGCCGGAGGGCTGATGGATCATGATCTTGGAGTTGGGCAGCGAGTAGCGCTTGCCCTTGGCGCCGGCCATGAGCAGGAGCGAGCCGGCCGAGGCCGCCTGGCCGATGCAGACCGTCTGCACGTCCGGGCGGATGTACTGCATGGTGTCGTACATGGCGAGCCCGGAGGTCACCACGCCGCCCGGCGAGTTGATATAGAAGAAGATATCCTGGGTCGGGTTTTCCGACTCGAGGTAGAGCAGCTGGGCGCAGATCAGGCTGGCCACGGCATCGTGCACCGGTCCGGTCAGGAAGATGATGCGCTCCTTCAGCAGGCGCGAATAGATATCGTATGCCCGCTCGCCCCGGCTGGTCTGCTCGACCACCATGGGGACAAGGGTATTCATGACCGTTTCAGGCAGATCTTGGCTCAACAGATCTCTCATGGACATTCCTTAATTCTGAGGCCCTCGAAGAAGTCAGGAGAGCACATTTAAGTACTGTCGGCGGCCAGGGAAAGCCCCTCGTGGAGTCGCCTCCGCGAAAAACCTTCCCCTGCCCGCAGTTCAGGAGTCTTCCTTGCCCGCCTCGTCGCCGGCCTTGTCGCCGGCCTTGTCCTCGGCCGCCTTCGTCTTGCTCTTCGCGGCCGCCTTCTTCGCCGGCTTCTTCTTGGCCGCCTTCTTCGGCTTAGCCGCGGCCTCGTCGGCGGCCTTCTCTTCTTCCTCGCGCAGCTGGTCGGGCGTGACCTCGCGCTCCTTCACCTGGGCGAGGTCGATGATGAAGTCGATCACCTTGTCTTCGAACAGCGGCGCGCGCAGCTGGGCCAGGGCCTCGGGCTGCGAGCGGTAATATTCCACCACCTGCTGTTCCTGGCCGGGATGGCGCTGGGCCTCCTGGAACAGGGCACGGTTGACCTCGTCCTGCGAGACCTCGATCTGGTTCAGGCGGCCAACCTCGGAGAGCAGCAGGCCGAGGCGCACCCGGCGCTCCGCGATCTCGCGGTATTCGGCCTTCATCTCTTCCTCGTCCTTGCCCTCGTCGTCGGGATCGACCCGGCCGGCCTCACGGTCGTGCTCGACCTGGTGCCAGATGGCATCGAACTCCAGGTCGACCATGCTCTCGGGCACGTCGAAATCGTGGCCCTCGGCCAGCTGGTCGAGGATCTCGCGCTTCATGCGCATGCGCGACAGGCCGTCGTAGTCCTGGCCCAGGCGCTCTTTCACCTTGTCGCGCAGGTCGTCGAGCCCCTCGGCGCCCATCGACTTGGCCAACTCGTCGTTCAGCTCGGCCGGCACCGGCTCGCGGATCTCCTTGACGGTGCACTCGAAGACCGCCGGCTGACCGGACAGCTTCTCGTTGCCGTAGCCTTCCGGGAAGGTGATGTTGACCGTGCGTTCGTCGCCGACACTGGCGCCGATCAGCTGCTCCTCGAAACCGGCAATGAAGGTGTTCGAGCCGAGCTCCAGGTGATGGTCTTCGCCGGCCATGCCCGGCAGGGCCTCGCCGTGCACCGTGCCCTTGAAGTCGATCACCACGACGTCGCCGGACTGCGCCGGGCGCGGCGTCTCCAGCGGCTTGGACTCCTTGCGGCTTTCAGCGAGGCGCTGCAGGGCCGAGGTGACCTCGTCCTCCGGCACCGCGATCTTCACCCGCTCCAGCGCGATCTTCGAGAAGTCCATCGGCTCGAATTCGGGCAGCAACTCGATGGCCATGGAGTACTCGAGGTCCTTGCCGTCCTCGAAGGAGTCGATCTCGATCTTCGGCTGCACGGCGGGCCGCAGGCCGCGCTCGTTCAGCGCCTGGGCCGAGGAATCGGTCACCGCACGCTCCAGCACTTCGCCCATCACCGAGGGGCCGTAGCGCTGCTTCAGCAGCTTGATCGGCGCCTTGCCCGGCCGAAACCCGGGGACCTTCACCCGGACGCTGAGTTCACGAAGCCGATTCTCGACTTTCTCACTGATTTCCTTGGCTTCAATGACGACCTTAAAGTCGCGCTTCAAGCCTTCGCTGCTTACTTCCGTGACCTGCATGTTCGGCTAGGCCTTCCTCAGCCTTGTCTTGGGATGATGATCCGTGGAGAAACTCGGCCGTCCGGGCGGGGCCCGGGCCGGCCTGCTCTGCGCGAGAGAAACCTTCTAAAATCCCGCTTCACGCTGGTGCGGGCGGAGGGACTCGAACCCCCACGGATTGCTCCACTGGTACCTAAAACCAGCGCGTCTACCAGTTCCGCCACGCCCGCGCTTACCGCGGAGGGCCGATGTATAACATCGCAGCCGGTCACGCAATAGCAAGCGCCCGCAAAACCGCAGGGAACCTCGCGGGGAAGCTGGCAGGCAATCTATGGAGAAATCTATGGGAAAGCCCCGCCGGGAAGCGGCGGCGCGGCGTTACGAGCGGATGGACTCGCAGAAATGGTCCAGAAAGGTCTTCATGCCGAGAACCCGGGGGCCGTCTTCGAAGGGGCGGTGACCGGGCTGGTCGATGCGCAGGTCGTAGCGCACGTGGGTCATGCCGAGGATCTCACAGAGACCGATGACCGTCGCCGTTTCCATACGTCCCTGGCCGTCATCGTGGCGAAAGACACGCCCGGCCTTCACCTGGTCGGGATTGGCGCCGCGACGCGAAAACAGGCTGCGGCGATCCCCACTGCCGCCGAGGGCGCCGGAGAGGTTCTGCCAGAAGCTGTTGGGCCGCGGAGAGCTCTGCCCCGTCGTCTGGCTGGCCATGTTCTGGGCCTTTGCTTGCCGCGTCGTAATCATGATGCCGCAGACTTTAGAGCCAAATCTTTGAGATAGGATTAATGTCTGAGAAATTCGCGCTAACGCTTCATCCTGGGGTTATGCCGGACACCCGCGGCGCTCGCCTCAGGCGTCCTGCTTTTCCGGCTTGATGGCGTCGCGGAAGCGCTCAGCGAAGCTCTGAAGACCCAGGGTCCGGCGCTCCTCGTACTTGGCCAAGCGCGCACGCTCCACCGAGACGTCGTAGGTCACGTGCTGGATGCCCAGCGCGTCTGGGCCGACATCGACGACCTTGGCGATCTCGACGATGTTGCCTTCATGCGCAAGTTTGTAGACGGAGCCGACCTTTATGCTGTCCGCCTTGAGTGGTTGTTTAAACCAGTGTTCTGCGAGCATGATCTCAATACCTTTTCAATCACGGCCTGCCCCCGGCCGAACGCCCCCTTCCGTACGAAGCCGCATTTTGCACCCGCAGACGTGAAACTTTCGTTAACGATTATGGCGGAACTATCTAAAACTATTGGATAAATTTGAGTTCTCCCCAGAAATACCGGAAATTTCAAACAGTTCCGACAAAACCATAGGTAGGGCATCGGGCAGGTCCTCGGCGATCAGGCCCGGCCCCAGCTCGCAGGCCGTCCGGCCGTGCAGCCAGACCGCCGCCGCCGCCGCACCGAACGCCTCCATTCCCTGGGCCAGCAGCCCCCCGATCATCCCGGCCAGCACGTCTCCCGTGCCGCCCGTGGCCAGCCAGGGCGGCGCCATGGCGTTGATGGCGGCCCGGCCGTCCGGCGCCGCGACCACGGTGTCGGCGCCTTTCAGGACCAGTACGGCGCCGCTGCGCTGCGCGGCGGCCCGGGCGCGTTCCAGCCTGTTTCCCGAGATATCGGGAAACAGGCGTTTGAACTCGCCGTCGTGCGGCGTCAACACCATCTCGCCCGCAGCCCCCTGCCCGATCAGGCGCCACAATTCGGCCGGATCCTCCTGAAAAGCGCTGAGCGCATCGGCATCCAGAACCACCTTTTTCCCTGCAGCTACAGCGAATTCGGTGCGTTTCTTGGTTTCCGGTGTGACTCCGTTGCCGGGGCCGACCAGGACCGCGTTGCGCCGCGGGTCCTCCAACGCCACGGCGAAATCAGCAGGACTGGGCAGATCCAGGGTGATTACCCCCGGGTTCGAGACCGCGTAAATCGGCAGGCTGGCGGCATCGCAGGCCACGGAGACCAGGCCGGCGCCGATCCTGAGCCCCGCACGGCAGGCCAGCTGGGCCGCACCGGTCATGGTGCGGCCGCCCGCCACCAGCAGGTGGCCGGAATCGTACTTATGCGAGGCGGCTTGCCGCCAAGGATAGCCGGCCAGCCAGAGCGCCGGACCGTTCTCGAAAAGCTGCGGCCCGATCTCGGCCAGCACCGCCGCGGGAATTCCGATATCCGCCAGGATCACCTCGCCGCACAATTCTCGCGCAGGAACAAGCAAGTGGGCCGGTTTCTTGCGGAAGAACGTCACCGTTTTACGGGCCCGAAAGGCCAGACCGTCCAGCGGCGCGGTCCCGTCGCCGGGCAGCCCGCTGGGCACATCCACGGCGATCACCGGCAGGCCCAGGACGTTCACCTGCCGGGCCAGTTCGGCCGCCTTGCCGCCCAGGGGCCGGGCCAGTCCGGCCCCGAAAAGTGCATCGACCACCACCTGCCCGGCTTCCGGCGTCACAGCCTCCAAGGGCTCGACCGGGCCCGTCCAGGCCGCCGCGGCGCCGGCGGCATCGCCCTGCAGCTTGTCGACACCGCCCATGAGCGCCAGGCGCACCGGCCAGCCCGCCGAGGCCAGGTGGCGCGCGGCCACGAAGCCGTCGCCGCCGTTGTTTCCTGGCCCGCACAGCACCAGAACCGGACCGGGCGCGCGCCCGTCCATCACCGCCGTGGCCACCGCGGCGCCGGCGGCCTCCATCAGCTCCGCGCCAGGCGTGCCGCCGGCGATGGCCAGGCGGTCGGCGCGGTACATCTGCTCGGTGGTCAGAAGCGCGAGATCGAGAGGAGTCATGCCGGTTATCACCCGCCAGATGTCACCTGATTGCCCCGGAAAGGCGCCGATTCAAGGCGACTTCCGGCCCGCCGCCTGCCGCAGGGCCGCCACGCCGGCTCGGCCGCCTTCCCGCAGGAACACCAGGTCGATATCGCCCAGCACCAGGTCGTAGCCGGCTTCGTAGAGGTCTTTCGGCGAGCGTTCGGGGGTGGGAATCCCGCCCAGCAGGCAGCCCCGGGCCTTGGCCGCCGCTTCCACGGCGGTGATGGCCGCCCGTACGTCCGGATGATCCGGCTCCCCCAGGTGGCCGAGGCTGCCGGAGAGGTCGAAGGGGCCGATGAAGACCATGTCGAGCCCCTCGATGGCCAGGATCTCGGCCACGTTTTCGACGGCCGCCCGCGTCTCGATCTGGCAGATCACCAGCAGATCTTCGGCGATATCGCGAACGTAGCCCTGCCAGTCCAGCCCATAACGGGCACCACGTACGATCGGCGCGGCCATGCCCCGGATGCCGCGCGGCGGATAGTGGCAGGCGGATACCGCCGCTTCCGCCTCGGGGCCGCTGCTGACCGCGGGAATCATGACCCCCTGGGCGCCGGCATCGAGCACCCGCTTGATCCAGGTGGCATCATTGGCGGGTACGCGCACCAGGGGCGTACAGTCGCTGCCCCGCAGGGCCCGCATCACCGCGGCGGCCTCGCTCAAGTCGGCAGCGCCGTGTTCGAGGTCGATCATGGTGCAGTCGTACCCGGCCGCCGCCATGATCTCCGTCGCCGCCGGGCTGAACAGCTCCGTCCAATAGCCGTTAACGGCCGTTCCCGCGCGCATTTTGGCCTTCAATGACTGACTCACTGCCCCATCGCCTCCCAGAACCCCAAGGTGCGCCGATTCTCCCGGCGTTTGCCGCCGCAGCTTAGCGTCAAGCGAACGGGCAGTGATAGAGGCAGCGCCCCCTGCTCCGGCGAATCAGATGTGCCAAGTATTCGTTCCCGCAAAGAAGGCTGTTGCCGCGCGGGCGAATGGCCGGCCAACAAAAAAATGCGTCCACCGCCTGCGAATCGGAAAATATTGCCGGAGCATCATTATGCCACAGCCTGCGCAGGAGCTTCGGCCGCTTACCATGGCTCAGTACTTCCCGCAAAATCTAAGTAAAATACATAGGGATCAATATTTCTACTTTATTCTTTACTATCGATCCACCTGCGCAAAGTAATTTGTTTCACGTGAAACGGGCGCGGCAGGTACGGTTCATCGTATACTAAGTTTTTTACTTAAGTTTTTCTTAACCATCTGTTAAGCCCCCGCCGAGGACCGCCGGTGACTTCGGCGTTTCTCGCCAGAAACGCCTCCAAGCTCCTGATTTTCGGGGGTTTGCCGCTTTCGCCCACACCTGCCGCTGTCCTGCGGCGGCCTGCCGCCAACTGGCGGCTTTGCAGGACGAGGAGCGGCCGCCCCTCGTCCCGGCCCTGCACTGCCCCGTCCGGCCGGGCGGACGAAGTCGCCTCAGTTCGCCTCGACATGATGAAAGGAATGGAAGGTCTCCAGGCGCTTCAGCACCGCATCGAGGCGTGCCTGCGCCGAAGAGACATCCTGGACAATCAGCCGGACTTCCTGGCGCAGCAACTGGATCTCGTCGTCGACCGCCTCGGTCGGGCCTTCGCCGAAGCCGGTGAGCAGCCAGGCCGGGCTCACGCCGAGCGTGCCGGCAATCATGGTCAGCTTGTTGGAGCGCGGCTCGGAACGGTCGTTTTCCCAGCCTTGCCAGGTGGCGGTCTTCACGCCCAGGCGGCGCGCGACCTGGGCGACGGTCAGGCCGGCGGCCTCGCGGGCCCGGCCGATGCGTCCGCCAATGGTATCGGAGTGGTCGAGGTCGTTGCTCTCGATCTGATCGCTAATAATGGGTGTGTCCTCCGTAAAAGCCGCTAATTCCGCATAATCTGCGGCGCGCGCAAAGCTGCGAAGACGACCATGACGCGTGTCATGTGCGCACGGCGACGATGCTGTTAGGTGTGCCCAAACCTTAAGGTCGATGCCGCGTTTGTCAACTTGAGGCACCCGGCCCGGGCGATTCTCCCGAGGGCGCGGCATGAAATTTCATGCAAGCGTCATCTTGGGCCGCCGGAAACGGAAAAACCGGCTTGAAGGGCCGAAAACGGCCGGAGGAAGTGGAATCTTGGGGTGGCTGATGGGATTTGAACCCACGACCTCCTGGACCACAACCAGGCGCTCTAACCAACTGAGCTACAGCCACCACAGAGGAGGAACCATCTCGCGGCCATATCGGCCGACCTGGTTCCCGGGCACGCGACGTGCGGCGCGCCGGATGGGCGTGTTTAGCCCCCGGGCCGGCAGCCGTCAAGAGCGCGCTGAGGCCCGGGTCCCCCCGCGGGGACCGGGGCCTTTGCCCGCCTCTCTGCCGGCTTGCGGGTGGCGCCCCCTGTGCCCTAGTGTGCAGCCGAAATCCCGGTCACAAAAATAAGCCAGGAGGGGCGGAAATGTTGAAGACCGCAGCCGCGATTTCGCGGCTCGGCACGGAGAGCGCCTTCGAGGTGCTGGCCCGCGCCAAGCAGCTCGAGGCCGCGGGCCGCGACATCATCAACCTGGGGATCGGCCAGCCGGACTTTCAGACGCCCGAGCATGTCGTCGAGGCGGCGGTGCAGGCCCTGCGTGACGGCCATCACGGCTACACGCCGGCCAACGGCATCCTGGAACTGCGCGAAGCCGTGGCCGAGGACCTGGAGCTGCGCCACCGCGTCAGCATGGATCCGGGGAACATCGTCGTGGTGCCCGGCGGCAAGGTGACCATGTTCTTCGCCGTGCTGATGTTCGGCGAAGCCGGCGCCGAGATCCTCTACCCCAATCCGGGCTTTCCCATCTACGAATCGGTGATCAACTTCTCGGGCGCCAAGGCGGTGCCGATCCCACTGCGCGAGGACAGCGGCTTCGCCTTTTCCGCTGACGAAGTGCTGAGCCTGATCACGCCCCGGACCCGCCTCATCATCCTCAACAGCCCGGCGAACCCGACCGGCGGGGTGACGCCGCGCGAGGAGGTCGACCGCCTGGTCGAAGGCCTGGAAGCCCACCCTGACGTCGCCATCCTGTCGGACGAGATCTACAGCCAGATGCTCTACGACGGGCGCGAACACGTCAGCCTGCTGCAGTACCCGCAGATCCGCGACCGGGTGATCATGCTGGACGGCTGGAGCAAGACCTACGCCATGACCGGCTGGCGCCTGGGCTTCGCGGTCTGGCCGAAGGCCCTGGTCGAGGCGGCGACCCGCCTGGCCATCAACTGCCACTCCTGCGTCAACGCCGCCACCCAATACGCCGGCATCGCCGCCCTGCGCGGCCCCCAGGACGCGGTGGCCGAGATGATGTCGGCCTTCGACATGCGCCGGCGCACCATACACCGTTCGCTGAACGACATTCCCGGCATCTCCTGCGTCGAGCCGGCGGGCGCCTTCTACGCTTTCCCGAACATTTCGGGCACGGGCATTCCCGCCAAGACCCTGGAAGTGGAACTGCTGGAGCAGGCCGGGGTGGCAACCATCGCCGGCACGTCCTTCGGGCGCTACGGCGAAGGCTACCTGCGCCTTTCCTACGCCAATTCCCAGGAGAACATCCGCAGCGCCCTGCAGCGGATCGGCGCCTATCTGGCGGCGCGGGAGGTGCGCAGCGCATGATTAGTTTGCGTGCAAACTGCTTAGTATTTGTGCAGCAGTGCGCGGCTTTTTCGGGCGATTTCCGGGGATTTCCGGCCAGAGCCCAGGATTCCCAAGGCCGGAGCCACTTGGCACGGCTCCTGCTTACGCGATGGTAGATACTGGTTCGCCAGCGAACGGACGCAACACTCAGCCAGAGACACCTAATTAGAGACACCCAGTAAGAGACGGGGCCCAAATACGCGATGAAGAAAATCGAAGCGATCATCAAGCCTTTCAAGCTCGATGAGGTAAAGGAAGCGCTGCACGAGGTGGGGATCAAGGGCATCACCGTGACCGAAGCCAAGGGCTTCGGGCGGCAGAAAGGCCACACCGAACTCTATCGCGGCGCCGAGTATGTCGTCGATTTCCTGCCCAAGGTAAAGGTGGAGGTGGTCCTGGAGGACGAGCTCGTCGAGCGCGCCGTGGAGGCCATTCAGCAGGCCGCCCACACCGGGCGCATCGGCGACGGCAAGATCTTCGTCAGTGCGATCGAGGAGTCCATCCGCATCCGCACCGGTGAGCGCGGCGCCGCAGCCGTTTAGGGTCACCGCAGGTAGGTTTCCGGTGGGCAGGGAAAATACAGGGTCTGCCCGCATCAATCACAGTTCGAGAAGAAACGGAAAGAGCATCCATGTCTGACGCGAAATCCATCCTTGAGATGATCAAAGAGAAGAACATCCTCTACGTCGACTACCGCTTCACCGACCCGCGCGGTAAGTGGCAGCACGTTGCCATGCACGTCGATGCGGTCGATGAAGACGCCCTGACCGAAGGCATCATGTTCGACGGTTCGTCGATCGCCGGTTGGAAGGCGATCAACGAGTCCGACATGATCCTGCAGCCGGACCTCAGCACCGCGGTGATGGACCCCTTCTCCAACCTGCCGCAGCTGATTCTCTTCTGTAACATCGTGGAGCCCTCGACCGGCCAGCTGTACGGCCGTGATCCGCGCTCGACCGCGGTGCGCGCGGTGGAGCACCTGAAGGCGACCGGCATCGGCGACATGTCCTTCTGGGGGCCGGAAGCCGAGTTCTTCGTGTTCGACGACGTCCGCTACGAGGTCTCGCAGAACCAGACCTTCTACTTCCTGGACTCCAACGAAGGCCCCTACAACACCGGCGCCGTGTTCGAGCAGGGCAACCTGGGCCACCGTCCGGGCATCAAGGGCGGCTACTTCCCGGTGCCGCCGGTCGACTCGGCCATGGACCTGCGCGCCGAGATGCTGAAGGTCATGGCCGAAATGGGCTTGGCCGTCGAGAAGCACCACCACGAAGTGGCGCCCTCGCAGCACGAGCTGGGCATCAAGTTCGAGCCGATGGTGAAGGCCGCCGACGGCATGCAGATCTACAAGTACGTGGTGCAGCAGGTCGCCGACCAGTACGGCAAGACCGCGACCTTCATGCCGAAGCCGGTGGCCGGCGACAACGGCTCGGGCATGCACACCCACCAGTCGATCTGGAAGGACGGCAAGCCGCTGTTCGCCGGTGACGGCTATGCCGGCCTGTCGGATATGTGCCTCTTCTACATCGGCGGCATCATCAAGCACGCCAAGGCGCTGAACGCTTTCACCAATCCTTCGACCAACAGCTACAAGCGCCTGATCCCGGGCTTCGAGGCACCGGTCCTGCTCGCTTACTCCGCGCGCAACCGCTCCGCCTCCTGCCGTATTCCCTACGGCGAGAGCCCCAAGGCAAAGCGTGTCGAGATCCGCTTCCCGGACCCGACGGCCAACCCCTACCTCGCCTTCTCGGCGATGCTCATGGCCGGCCTGGACGGCATCAACAACAAGATCCATCCGGGCGACCCGATGGACAAGGACCTCTACGACCTGCCGCCGGAGGAACTGGCCGGCGTCCCGACGGTCTGCGGCTCGCTGCGCGAAGCCATGGAGGCCCTGGAAGCCGACCACGAGTTCCTGCTCGCCGGCGACGTGTTCAGCCGCGACCAGATCGAAGGCTACATGGATCTCAAGTGGGAAGAGATCTACGAGTTCGAGCACGCCCCGCACCCGGTCGAGTTCAAGATGTACTACTCGGTCTAATGCGGTCCGCTTGACCCATCGGGGACGGCCCTGCCGTCCCAGGCATAGGGCCCAGGCATAGGGCCCAGGCATAAAGAAGGCCTCGCCGGCGTGCTGCCGGCGGGGCTTTTTCTTTGCCTGCGTTTCGACAGGTGCATTTGGCTGCGGCGACTTGTCGGGCGGGCTTGGCGGCGCCGGCGCTCTGCCGTGGATTGATTAACGGCAGGTTAAGAGAGCGCCGCGATCACAGAAGCGATCTTTTTCCACCACACTTCTGCCGTGAAGCGATCACGCAGCCAACACAGGAACGGAGCGGCCGATGCCTGTAGGCTGCGCAGCGCGGATCGCCCGAAGAAGCGTTAAACCGCTCCGGGAGGATAAGGATTCGTCAATCATTATTGAGAAATGGTGAAATATTTTATTAACGTAAATAGAGAAGACTAATTTTTTACTAACGTATTCCAAATACCCCTATTTTCTCTTTTTGCTCTCACACAAACACCCCTAATAGAACACGCCCATACAACAAGTAACCGGCTACTTCTCTATCCAACGGAATAGCACCTTTGGAGTAGCCTCTTGCTGTCACGAAGACACTTGTTGTTGGGATTGGGCGCCGCGGCCGCCGGCATTGCGATCCCGGCCCCCGCCCGATCGGCCATGACCGGCCTGCAGGGCCCCTTGCCGAAGTCCTCCAAGATGTCGGTCGGCGAACTGATCCCCGCCCCGGCCGCCTGGTTCGGCCTCCTGCGCCAGCACCCGGAGCTCGACCCGGCCGCGGCGCAGTTCACCCCCGCCAGGCTCTCTGTCGGGCGGGCCGCCCAGCTGATGAAGGTCAACAAGGCGATCAACCGAAGCATCCGGTACCGCAGCGACGCCGCGAAGGATCTCTGGGAGGTCGCCGACAAGGCCGGCGACTGCGAGGACTACGCCATCCGCAAGCTGCAGACCCTGGTCCAGGATCATGGTTTCCCGCGCGGCGCCCTCACCCTCGCCGCCTGCCGCGCCGCCCGCGGCCGCGGCCACGCGGTCCTGCTGGTGCACAGCGACCGGGGGGTCTACGTGATGGATAACCTGAGTCCGCGGATCATGCCCTGGCAGGAGCTGCCCTATGACTGGGTGGCACGGGAGGAGCCCGGCGCGCCCTTCCGCCTCTGGCGCTCGCTCGAGGCCTGAGCCGCGGCGCGGCGGCTAGCGAGACAGCTCGATCGTGACCGTGGCGCCACCGTCGCCGTGAACGGAATCGTGGGCCCGAACGAGGACCTCGTCGACTTCCGGCGGGATGATCACGCCGCCAAGGGCCCGGGTGAAGGGTTGCTCGTTCTCGTGGGGGTGCAGCAGGACCCGGGTCCCCAGGACGCGCCCGTCCAGGGTTTCCACCTGCCAGCGGTCGGCATAGTGATCCCAGCCCTCGTCGCCATGCCGCACGGTGACACGAAAGCGCCAGGTGCCATCGCTTTCCTGGGCCGCCTCGGCGCCCACGACGTCGGCCTCGCCCGCTTGGGCCGCCGCCCACGGCAGGCAGAGGAGAAAACAGACGGCGATGGCATATCTCATGCGGGGGGCTCCTCGGGGACAGGACGGGGACGGCCGGCCTGGTCGATGGCGACCAGGGTGAAGGTCCCTTCGGTCACCTTCACCCGCTCGTTCGGGCCGCCTTCGTTCAGGCTGCCGCGCAGGGCCCAGGCCTCGATATTGATGGCGATCGAGGTGCGCCCGACGCGGACGACTTCCGCATAGGTGCAGAGCACATCGCCGACATAGACCGGCCGGTGGAACACCATGGCGTCGACCGCCACGGTGGCGACGCGCCCGGCCGCGCGCTGGCTTGCGGCGATACCGCCGGCGATGTCCATCTGCGCCAGCACCCAGCCGCCGAAGATGTCGCCGCTGGGGTTCGCGTCGGCCGGCATGGCGAGCGTGCGGGTGGCCAGATTGCCGCGCGGTTGATCGCTCTCAGCGGCCATGGGATTCGCCGTAAAACATGGACAGAAGGCCTCTCACCGACTAGATACGCGCTAACAGATACCCCGCTAGATACCCCGCTAGATACTGGGGCTCCAGATAAGCTACCCTACCTTATCGGCGATTCTCTTGTCCCGATTCGCCGTTCGCCGGGGCGCGGCCCCGGCCTTCACGTTTTCGTTGATCGCACCCTTTCGTTCACAGCATGGGCCAAGATGGCGGACCTCTTTCAATCTTCCTCCAAGAAATCGTCGGCTAAATCCTCAGCTAAACAGTCGGGCTATTCGGCCAAGGACATCGAAGTCCTGGAGGGCCTGGAACCCGTCCGCCGCCGCCCCGGCATGTACATCGGCGGCAACGACGAGCGCGCCATGCACCACCTGGTGGCCGAGGTGCTCGACAACGCCATGGACGAAGCCGTCGCCGGCCACGCCAGCCGGATCGAGTTGGAGCTGAAGCCCGGCAACGTGGTGGTCATCAGCGACAACGGCCGCGGCATCCCGGTCGACCCGCATCCCAAGTTCAAGCCCAAGTCGGCCCTGGAGGTCATCCTCACCACCCTGCACTCCGGCGCCAAGTTCTCGCAGAAGACCTACGCCACCTCCGGCGGCCTGCACGGTGTCGGCGTCTCGGTGGTCAACGCGCTGTCCGACGTCATGACCGTGGAGGTCGCGCGCGACCAGAAGCTCTATGTGCAGAGCTACAGCAAGGGCAAGGCGACGACCAAGCTGTCCAAGGGCACGCCGGTGAAGAACCGGCGCGGCACGACGATCCAGTTCCATCCCGACCCCTCGATCTTCGAGAAAGACTCGAACTTCCGCCCGGCCCAGCTCTACCGCATGGCGCGCTCCAAGGCCTACCTCTACCGCGGCGTGGAAATCCGCTGGAGCTGCGACAAGAGCCTGATCGCCAAGGGCGACGACACGCCGGAAAAGGACAACATCCACTTCCCCAACGGCCTGGAGGACTTCCTGGCCGCGACCCTGAACAAGCGCAAAACCCTGACGCCGGAACCCTTCGTCGGTGAAGGCAAGTTCCCCGGCGAGCAGGGCCGCGTCGAATGGGCCATCTCCTGGCCGCTGGACGAGAACGGTTTCCTCAATTCCTACTGCAACACCGTGCCGACGCCCGAGGGCGGCAGCCACGAGGCCGGCCTGCGCAGCGGCCTGCTGAAGAGCATCAAGGCCTACGCCGAACTGTCCGGCAACAAGAAGGCCGGCAACGTCAACGCCGACGACCTCTGCGGCGGCGCCTGCGCCATGCTGTCGCTCTTCATCGGCGATCCGCAGTTCCAGGGCCAGACCAAGGAGAAGCTGGCCACGGTGGCGGCGACCAAGCTGGTCGAGACCTCCATCAAGGATCACTTCGACCACTGGCTTTCCGGCCACCCAGAGCGGGCCCGCATGCTGCTGGAGCGCATCATCGAGCGTTCCGAGGAACGGCGGCGCCGGCGCGAGGAAAAAGAGCAGAGCCGCAAGACGGCGACGCGCAAGCTGCGCCTGCCCGGCAAGCTGTCGGACTGCAGCCGCAACCGCTCCGAAGGCACCGAGATCTTCCTGGTGGAAGGCGATTCCGCCGGCGGCTCGGCCAAGCAGGCGCGCTCGCGCGAGACCCAGGCGGTGCTGCCCCTGCGCGGCAAGATCCTGAACGTCGCCAGCGCCTCGGCCGACAAGCTGAAGGCCAACCAGGAAATCTCCGACATCACCCTGGCGCTGGGCTGCGGCTCACGCGGCAACTTCGACCTCGACAAGCTGCGCTACGAGCGCATCGTCATCATGACGGACGCCGACGTCGACGGCGCCCACATCGCCTCACTGCTGATCACCTTCTTCTACCGCGAGATGCCGGGCCTCATCGAAAGCGGTCGGCTGTTTCTGGCGCAGCCGCCGCTCTATCGCCTGACCCAGGGCGGCGACAGCATCTACGCCATGGACGACAAGGAGAAGGACGAGCTCATGAAGTCGCACTTCAAGGGCCGCGGCAAGATCGAGGTCAGCCGCTTCAAGGGTCTGGGCGAGATGCCGGCCAGGCAGCTGAAGGAGACGACCATGGATCCGGGCAAGCGCACCCTGCTGCGGGTCACCATCGTCGGCGAGAAGGACACGAACCCGGCCGCCGAGGAAAAGGCCGCGGCCGACCTGATCGAGCGTCTCATGGGCCGCAAGCCGGAGATGCGCTTCGCCTTCATCCAGGAAAACGCCCGCTTCGTCGAAGAGCTGGACGTCTAGCTCAGGCGGCAATCCGTAGTGCGGTCCCCTCGAAAGCAGCGGGCCGATGTGTTAGAGCATCCTAGCCTCTAATCGGAGATGGCCTGGGGATGACCAAAGCTTTCGCGCCAATCACCGCGCTGCTGCTAAGCGTGGCGCTGCTGCTGATGGGCAACGGCCTGCAGGGCACGCTGCTGCCGGTGCGCGCGAATATCGAGGCTTTCTCGGCCACCGATATCGGTATCCTCGGCTCGTCCTACTTCCTCGGCTTCGCCGGCGGGTGCCTCTACGGCCCGCGCCTCATCCGCCGCGCCGGCCACATCCGCGCCTTCGCCGCCCTGGTCGCCATCGCCTCCTGCGTGGTGCTGGTGCACTCGCTTTTCCTCAATGCCTATCTCTGGTGGCTGTTGCGCGCCATGACCGGCTTCTGCTTCGCCGTGCTCTACATGATCATCGAGAGCTGGCTGAACGAGAAGTCGACCAACCAGACCCGCGGCTTCATCTTCTCGCTCTACACCATCATCAATCTGACGGTGATCACCATCGGCCAGCTCATGCTCGGCCTCGACCACCCGGAAAACTTCCCGCTGTTCCTGCTGGCGTCGATCCTGGTGTCGCTGGCGGCGGTGCCCGTGGCCCTGACCAAGGCCGAAGCCCCCGCCCCGGTGCAGTCCGTCCACATCCGCCTGAAGCATCTCTACAAGCTGTCGCCCGTCGGGGTCATCGGCTGTCTGGCGGTCGGGCTGGCCAACGGCTCCTTCTGGGCCCTCGCCCCGGTGTTCGCCCAGGACAAGGGCGCCAACCCCTGGGGCGTCGCCATCTTCATGAGCACCGCGGTGATCGCCGGCGCCCTCGGCCAATGGCCGCTGGGACGCCTATCCGACAAGATGGACCGGCGCCGCATTATCATTGCCGCGGCCTGCGGCTCCGCCGCCGCCGGACTGACCTTCGCCATCTGGTCGCCGGACTGGAGCGTCGCCCTGCTCGGCGTGGTCGGCCTGTTCGGCCTGTTCGCCTTCCCGCTGTACGGGCTCTGCGTCGCGCATATGAACGACTACGTGGAGCCGGACGGCTACGTGGAGGCGGCCAGTGGCCTTCTGCTGGTCTTCGCCCTGGGCGCCGTCGTCGGACCGATCGTCACCTCGACACTGACGCGCTTCTTCGGCCCGGATGCCCTCTTCGCCATGACCGCCACGGTGCAGCTCTGCCTCGCCGCCTTCGCGCTGCACCGCATGCGCCAGCGCGCGCCGGCGCCGGAAGAAGAGCATGTCTCCTTCAGCGAGTCGCTGACCCTCGCCCAGACGGTCTCCACGGTGGACACCTTAAGTGAACAGGAGGGGAGCGCGCACGAGGCCCCCACAGGCGAGAGCCCCGCAGCGCCGCCCGACGGCCGCGCGAAGTGACCCAAGTGTGTGGGAATTATTCCTCGGCCTGAAGCCAGCGCCGCATCGCTTGGTTGACCTCCTCGGGCCGCTCCAGGGTCGCGAGGTGACCGCAATCCTCGACAACCACGAGCCGCGCCCCCGCGATCCCCGCGGCCATGGCCTTGTGATCCTCCAGGGGCGTCAAGGCGTCCTCACGGCCGCAGAGCACCAGGGTCGGCACCCGAATGGTCACCAGGGTGGCGCTTTGGTCGCGGCGGCCCATGATGGCGCGCTGCTGCCGGATGAAGGCCTCCTTGCCGACGTGCTGGGCCATGGCGGTGACGGTGTCCGTCAGCTCCCGGTCCTCCAGGCGGTCTTCGTGAAGGAACAGCGGCAGCAGGCGCGGGGTCACCCCCTTGAACTGTCCCTTCTCCGCCAGCTCGATGAGGCCGCGCCGGCGCTTGCTCTCCTCGGCCTCGTCGGCCTGCGCGCGGGTATCCAGCAGCGCCAGGCGCGTCACCCGCTCCGGCGCCCGGGCCATGATCTCCAGGGCGACATAGCCGCCCATGGAGAGCCCCGCCACGGCGAAACGCGCCGGCATGGCCGCCAGCACGCTCTCGGCCATGGCCTCGATGCTGTCCTGTGTCGTGAAATCGGCGACCCAGCACTCGGCCAGGCCGGACAGGTCGGCGAGCTGCGGCTGCCACAAGGCGGCGTCGCACAGCAATCCGGGCAGCAGCGCGAGAGGGACTCTATCGGTCATGGGGGCATATCTTCGGTGGGGTGTCACGGCCGGCGGGACGCCCATTCTGGGCGATTCTGGTCAGGGCGACAACGACGCTCCCCGCGCTCCGGCCGCTTCTTTTAAACCATCGATCACCGCGGCACTGTCGGTGATCTCGGCCCCGGCCCGGGCCATGCGCGCCAGGGCAAGGCGGCGGTTGAGATCAACCCGCGAGGCCACGGCATCGCCGACCACCGTCACCCCGATGCCCGCCGCCAGCAGCGCCAGCACGCTCTGCAGGACGCAGACGTGCGCCTCCATCCCCGCGACGATGCAGCGGCCGATGCCGCCCGCCTGCAGGGCCTGCCGGAACGCGGGCTCGCGGGGCGCGGCGAAGTGGATCTTCTCGAACACCTCCCCGGGCCGCAGCAGGCCGCGCAGCTCGGACAGCGTCGGCCCCAACCCACGCGAATACTGTTCGGTGGCAAGTATCGGCAAATCGGATTGTCGGGCTTTTTCTATGAGGGCGCCGATCCGCGGCACCGCCTGGGGGGTATCGGGTATCGCCGGGGCCAGCCGTTCCTGAACATCGACCAAGAGTAGTGCCGCCCCCTTGAAAGCGCCCTTTAGCTGCACCATCTCTCTATCAGAAATATTAACCATATAAGTCGCAGGATATAGGAAGAATATTTTAAGGCTAGCGGCTGGGGCTTGATACGCCAAAGAATTTCGGCAGTTAAGAACCAGTTATGATTGACAACGCAGGCCTAAATCCTATGATCCGGCCAAGTTCGATTGCTAGAAGTTCAATCGACAAAGCGACCCCAAACTGAAATACGGATTGCATGACGTTCGAAGATCTTGGACTGAGTCCAGAGGTCCTTAGGGCCGTACAGGACGTGGGCTACACCACGCCGACCCCCATTCAGGAAAAAGCCATTCCAGTGGTGCTGATGGGACGTGACGTCCTCGGCTGCGCCCAGACCGGCACCGGCAAGACCGCCGGCTTCACCCTGCCAATGATCGACATCCTGTCGAGCGGCCGGGCCCGCGCCCGCATGCCGCGATCGCTGATCATCGCGCCGACGCGTGAGCTGGCCGCCCAGGTCTCCGAGAACTTCGAGCTGTATGGCAAGCACGGCAAGCTGTCGATGGCGCTGCTGATCGGTGGCTCCTCCTTCGTGGAGCAGGAACAGAAGCTCGACCGTGGCGTCGACGTTCTGATCGCCACGCCGGGCCGCCTGATCGACCTCTTCGAGCGCGGCAAGATCCTGCTGGCCGACGTGAAGATCCTGGTGATCGACGAAGCCGACCGCATGCTGGACATGGGCTTCATGCCGGACGTCGAGCGCATCGTCGGCCTGCTGCCGAAGATCCGCCAGACGCTGTTCTTCTCGGCCACCATGCCGCCGGAGATCCGCCGCCTGGCCGACAAGTTCCTGCTGAACCCGAAAGAGATCTCGGTCGATCCGCCGGCCTCGGCCGCCCAGACGGTGACCCAGGGCCTCATCAAGCTGCGCGGCGCCGCCAAGGAAAAGCGTGCCGCCCTGCGCAGCCTGATCAAAAGCGAAGGCGAGAACGTGAAGTCGGCGCTGGTGTTCTGCAACCGCAAGCGCGACGTCGACATCGTGTTCCGCTCGATGGAGCGCCACGGCTATTCCGTGGCCGCCCTGCACGGCGACATGGCTCAGCCGGTGCGCATGGAGACCCTGGCCGCCTTCAAGGACGGCAAGGTGCAGTTCCTCTGCTGCTCCGACGTGGCCGCGCGCGGCCTGGACATCCCCGCGGTGTCCCACGTGTTCAATTTCGACGTGCCCTCCAATCCGGAAGACTACGTCCACCGCATCGGCCGCACCGGCCGGGCCGGACGCAGCGGCAAGGCCTTCACCCTGGCCTTCCCGGAAGAGTCGAAGTACCTCGACAACGTCGTCCGCATCATCGGCAAGGAAATCCCCGTGGTCGCCCTCGAGGAGTCCGAAGAGTGGAGCGGTGGAGACTCCGACGGCGAAAGCCGCGGCCGCGACCGGGGTGGCCGCCGGCGTGGCGGCAGGAGCACCGAAGGCGGCCGCCGGGGTCGCGGGGACCGCAAGCGCCCCGCCAAGGCGAAGGCCGACGAAGCCGTCGCCGAGGAGACTGAGACCGTCCAGGAGGCTGCCCAGGAGGCCGCGCCGCAGGTCGACGAAGAGCCCGCCGAAAAGGAAGTCGTGCCTTTCGAGCGCCAGCGCGAGGAAGAGACCAAGCCCGCCGCCGCCCGCGGTGGCGACAGGGACAGGGACAGGGACGACAAGCGGGGCGGACGCCGCTCGCGCAAGCGCAGCGACGATGACGACGATGCGCCGGGGCCGGGCGAGACCGCCTTCGGCGATCACATTCCGGCTTTCCTGCTGCGCTCGGCGAAGGTCGCCTAACCCGGCTTTTTTCCGATTTCTCTGATCATGCAGACGCGCGGCCCCTGCGCGTCCACGCCGCGCGCCCTTTCGGCGGCGCGCACCGCCCTGACCTCGGGGCCGGCCTCTGATTCGTCAAGCAGACCGAAACCCAGGCGCTCGTAATAGGGCCGGTTCCAGGGGACGTCGCGGAAAGTCGTGAGGCGCAGACTGCGGCAGCCCAGCGCCGCCGCCCAGGCCTCCACCGCATCGATCAGCCGTAGCGACAAGCGCCGGCCCGCGTGGTCCGGATGAACCGAGATTTCGGCGAGGAAGCCCTCGCCGTCGCGCATCTCGGCAATGGCGAGGCCGACCACGGTGGCGCCACGTTCTGACACGCCCCCCGCCCGCAGAACCTCGACCACCCAAAGCCGCCCTTCGGCGACCGGCGTCAGGTAGGTCTCCGCACTGGTCGGACGCCCGCCGGCGATGGCGCCCAGGCCGATGCCGGCAAAGCGCGCCGCGGCGGCATACTCCACAGCGCCCAGCACCGGCGCATCCGCCGCGCAGGCGGGCCGGACGCGGTAGATTGCGGCGCGATCGCTCATTCTTGGGCCTCGCCCGGCAAGCCGCTATGATGGGGTCCGCAGATTCGATCCCCGCAGCGGCCGGGTGAAAGGCGATAGGGCGACATGCAGACCATCTTCATCATGATCAAGTGCGATCTCGGCAAGGCCTATTCCGTGGCCGACGAACTGGTCCAGGACGTCGAGCAGGTCTCGGAGGTTCATTCGACCTCGGGCCAGTACGACCTTCTGGTCAAATGCTATCTCGACGACGGCGCCGACATCGGCCATTTCGTCAACGAGCATATCCAGACCCTGCCCGGCATCAAGGACACCTTCACCCTGATCGGCTTCAAGGCCTTCTCCTAGCGCTCAAGAGAGCGGCCGGCTGTTCACACGCTGCGGATGGTCACGGCCTTGCCGTCGGCACCGGCGGTGCGGACCCAGGCGCTGAGCTGCCGCAGCATCCCGGTGAAGGCCTGCCGCTCCGCCGGCCAGTCGCGCAGCGAATTGAACTGGGTGTAGCCGTAGCTCGCGGTGTATGGCCAGATCGCCTTGGGGCTGTCGGCATGGGATATCTGACGCGCGGCCTCTTCCAGGTCCTCGGCCAAACGCCCGATGGCGTCGCCCGTGACGGTGGTGACCCGCTGCTTCACCGAGAAGGCCCCGACGAGAAGAACCAGCGCCTCGAAGACGTCGCCGTCCATGTAGAGCGAGTCTTCCGACCAGCGCGCGCCCTGCTCCGGTCCGGGATAGAACTCGGCAAGGTAGCCGCCGATACCTGGTCTGTAGGGGATCAAGCCGAGCTGCATGCCCACATCTTGGCGCAGTCCCACCGGCCCGCGCAACGATGCCGCCACCCTGCCCGAAACCTTCCAGGCCCAAATGTGAGGCGGGCCTCAGAAGTTCGGGCGAAAGGCCGGCGGCACGAAGAACAGATGGTCCTGCTCTTCCTGGGCCAGATGGCAGGCGATGCAGAACTCGACCCGCTCGGCGTCCGGCCCGCCGGTGCGTCCGGCCAGCTCGCCGGCGGCCGTCACCATGCTGTAGCGCCAGTCGCCGGTCACGTAGTTGAAGCCCGCCGGCATCTTCTCCATCAAGAACAAGGGGCCGGGCTGGATGTCGCCCGCCTGCGTGACCACGAAGCTGTCCTTGGCGACGACGGCGCCGACCGGCAGGCGTCCGGCCCGCTCGGCCTCGCCATAGGATTCAGCGATCCCGTTGGCGTAGTTGTTCACGAAGCGGCGTCCGTGGGTCATGGAGCCATAGGGCAGAGTGTTGAACTTCTTCCAGGCCTGGTAGCTGCCGGCAGAGGGATCGCCGCTGGCCGCGTAGCGCCGCGCCAGCGCCGGCCGCAAGTCGTCGTAGACCGTCTGGGCGTCCGCCGGCGAAAGCGCGGCGGGATCGGCCACACGAAAGTGCCGGCGCGGGTTTTCCGGCGGGCCGCTGAAGGTCTGGATCGGGGGCTCCGCCGTGATCTGCGGATCGACGGGCCCCGTCTGCGCCAAGCCGCCCGCGGCAAAAGCCACGGCGGTAACGGCCGCCACGACGGCGGCTGAGATGAGGTGCGGCGGCGTCATCTGCAACTCCTTCCTCGATGACCGCTCCCCTGCTCTACGGTCTTGATTTTCTTGTGATATAGGCGGTCTTTCGCTCACGACCCATCAAACGATCGTGACGCTGGAACTTCTCTAAAGAACGGCGGCCCCTGTTCGGGAAAAGGCGTTTCGGCTTGCGCGAAACCGACGCAGGCGATAGCTGCTGTCGTCCCGATCCGATGCAGGTGTCATGTCTCCGCAGGCGCTTTCCCTCCGCTTCGCCTTTTACTACGGCGCCGTCTTCCTGGCCGTCGGCTGCTACCTGCCGTTCTGGCCGCTGTGGCTGGAAGCGCGCGGACTGGCTGGCGGCGAGATCGGGCTGCTGCTGGCGCTGGCGGCCTGGGTCAAGGTGATCGCGAGCCCGGCCCTGGCACACCTCTCCGACCGTGCCGGCTGGGGCAAGGGGACCATCGTGCTCCTGGCCTGTGTCAGCCTCTTCGCCTTCGCGGGCTTCCTGCCGGCCCAGGGCTTCGCCTGGGTCCTGGCGGTACAGATCCTGGTCGCCGCCAGCTTCCCGCTGCTGATCCCGTTGGGCGAAAGCCAGACCATGGCCGCCGTCTATCGCCATTCGCTGGACTACGGCCGCATCCGCCTCTGGGGCAGCCTGGCCTTTATCCTCGGCAGCCTCGCGGCCGGCAGGCTGATCGGCGCTTTCAGCGCCGAATGGGTGCTGTGGCTGATCCTGGCCGCCCTGATGCTGACCGTCGGGGCAGCGGTGCGCCTGCCGCGCACGACCTTGGCATCGCCGGAGAACGAGCCGGCAGAGGACCGGTCCCTCGGCCGCCTGCTCGGCCTGCTGCGGCGCCCCGGCCTGGTCATTTTTCTGCTGTCGGCCGGGCTGACCCAGGCGAGCCACGCCGCCTACTACGGCTTTTCCAGTCTGCACTGGCGGGCCAACGGGATCGGAGAGACCACCATCGCCCTGCTCTGGGCCGAAGGCGTGGTGGCTGAAATCCTGTTCTTTGCGGCCAGCCGGCACCTGACGCGGCGCTTCTCGCCGGTGGCCCTGCTGGCCGGGGCCGGCCTGCTCGGCGGCCTGCGCTGGGCGGTGACGGCGGCCAGCAGCGACCTCGCGCTCCTGGCCGCGGTGCAGACCCTGCACGCCGCCACCTTTGCCGCCACCCACCTGGCGGCCATGCACTACATCACGCGGGCCACGCCGGCCGGCCTCGCCGCTTCGATGCAGAGTTTCTACTCGGCGCTTTCCGGCGGGCTGGCCATGGGCGGCGCCATGCTGCTCGCCGGGCGGCTCTACGAGATGAACCCCAGTACCGCGTTTATCGGCATGTCCATCCTCGCCCTGGCCGCCGGCGGTCTCGCCCTGCTGGCCGGACGGCTGGCCGGTCCGGCCCGGCGGGAAGTGGTGTGAGAGCGGCTACTTGGTGCCGAAGATGCGGTCGCCGGCGTCGCCCAGACCGGGGACGATGTAGCCCTTCTCGTTCAGCTTTTCGTCCACCGCCGCGGTGAAGATCGGCACATCGGGATGGGCCCTGCGCAGCTCGGCCACCCCTTCCGGCGCGGCCACCAGACAGACGAAGCTGATGTCCTTGGCGCCGTCGCGCTTCAGCATGTCGAGAGCCGCCACGGCGGTATGGCCGGTCGCCAGCATGGGATCGACCACGATGGTCAGCCGGTCGCCCATGTCCTGGGGCACCTTGTAGTAGTATTCGACGGGCTGCAGGGTCTTGGGGTCGCGGTAGAGGCCGACGTGGCCGACGGAGGCCGAGGGAATGAGGTCGAGCATGCCGTCCAGCAGGCCGTTGCCGGCGCGCAGGATGGTGATCAGGCAGGGCTCCGGACGGGCCAGCATGGGCGCGGACGTTTTCGCCACCGGCGTTTCCACCTCGACCTGTTTCAACGCCAGGTGCCGGGTGACCTCGTAGGCCAGCAGCAGGCTGATCTCGCGCAGCAGACGCCGGAACTCCGGCAGCGCGGTGTCCTTTTCCCGCATGATCGTCAGTTTGTGCTGCACCAGGGGATGGTCGACGACGGTTGCCTCGGGGGTCACGTCTGGCTGCATGTCCCTGCCTTTTCCTTGCTTCTTCCGGGTTATTCGGCTGCCAGGAGTGTTAGAAGACCGGGACGATTCTGTCGAGCCTCTTGCTGGCCGGCCCTGCCGCATGCGGCCCGCCCGCCTGCCGTGCCCCAGAAATGTTCCGGCCGGGGGACTAAAACTCGGCCCGCCCCCACCCATGTATCGGAGGTTCTTGTTCAAGCCGCCGGGTCCCGGGATGGCCATCAGTGCCGGAGGGACCGGACCGCTTTCAAGTCCGTCCTAAAGGCCCGAAACCGTGCGCCGCCTGCGGCTTATCTTCGACAACGCCGACTTCCGCTTCATGCATTGGCGGAAAGTGGCCTTCGCCCTCACCCTCGTCATCACCCTCGCCTCGCTCGGGTCGCTCTGGATACAGGGGCTCAACCTCGGCGTCGACTACGCCGGCGGCATCCTCATCGAAGCCCGCGCGCTGTCGCCTTTCGATCTGGCGACGCTGCGCAGCCAGCTCGCCACGCTGAACCTCGGCGATGTCGTGCTGCAAGCCTTCGACGGGTCCCAGGACGTGCTGATCCGCTTCCAGGAGCAGCCCGGCGGTCCCGAAGCCCAGCAGTTCGCCGTCGCGGCCGTGAAGTCCATGCTGGCCCCGGCCTTCGAGATCCGGCGGACCGAGTACATCGGCCCGCAAGTGAGCCACGAACTGCTGCGTGATGGCCTGCTGGCCGCACTGCTGGCGGTCGTCCTGATCGGCATCTACGTCTGGTTCCGCTTCGAATGGCAGTTCGGCCTGGCCGCCGTGATCACCACCTTCCACGACGTGATCGCGACCTTCGGGCTGTTCTCGCTCTTCCAGCTTGACTTCAACCTGACCATCCTGGCGGCGCTCCTGACCATCGCCGGCTATTCGATCAATGACACGGTCGTCGTGTTCGACCGCGTGCGCGAGAACCTGCGGGTCTACAAGTCCATGCCGCTGACCCGGCTCATCGACCGCAGCGTCAACCAGACCCTGACCCGCACGCTGATGACCAGCGGGACCACCATGCTCGCCGTGCTGGCGCTGCTGTTCCTGGGCGGGCCGGTGCTGCGCAACTTCTCCCTGGCCTTGGCCTGGGGACTGATCATCGGCACCTACTCCAGCATCTTCGTCGCCTCGGCGCTGCTGCTCCACCTCCCCTCCCTGCGCCGCAGCGAGGAAGCCACCGAAACAGAGGAAAGCGTCAAGACTGCAGGCGCCGCCCCCCTGCGTCCTTCCGGGGAGGACTGACGTCCGTGATTTACGTCGAGCTTCTTGCCGGGCTGGTGCTGCTGTTGTTGTGCGGCGACCTCTTCGTGCGTGGGGCCGTCGGCCTGGCCGAGCGCTTCAGGATATCGCCGATGGTCATCGGCCTGACCCTGGTCGGCTTCGGGACGTCCCTGCCGGAGCTTTTCGCCAGCCTGGAGGCCGCGCGCCTCGGCTCACCCGGCATCGCCGTCGGCAACGTGGTCGGCAGCAACATCGCCAACATCCTGCTGATTCTCGGCCTCTCCGCCATCATCACCCCTGTGGCCGCCGGCCTTGGCGCCCTGCGCTTCAATGGCCCGGTTCTGGCCGCCGCCAGTCTGCTGGCGGCCCTGCTCTTCTTCCTGGGCCACATCGGCCGGCTCTGGGGCTTCGTCTTCGTGGTCCTCTTGCTGGCCTATACCCTCGCCGCCTACTGGCGTGAGCGCCACGGCCGCCACGACGCCGCCCAGGCGCACCTCGCCGCGGAGATCGGCGCGGCGCCGCCACGGCAGGCAGCGGCAACGCTGTACATGGCCTTCTCCTTGCTCGGGCTGCTCGGCATCGTCGTCGGCGCGGAGTTGCTGATCAAAGCCGCCGTCGGTTTGGCCCTCCAGCTGGGGATCTCGGAAGCGGTCGTCGGCCTGACGGTCGTCGCCGTCGGCACCTCGCTTCCCGAACTGGCGACCTGCGTGATGGCCGCGCTGCGCCACCACGGCGACGTCGCCCTGGGCAACGTGATCGGCAGCAACATCTTCAATCTGCTGGGAATCCTAGGCGTCACCGCGCTTTACAGTCCGATCGCGGTCCCCGCCGAGATCGTGCAGTTCGACAGCTGGATCATGCTGGCCGCCACGGCGGCGGCCATCACCTTCGCGCTGACCCGTGCGACCGTCGAACGTTGGGAGGGGGGGCTGCTGTTGGCCGCCTATGCCGCCTACCTGGGCTTCCTGGTGCTTTAAAAGCCGTCGGTTCAGAGAAGCGGGTGGGCGCGCGTTGCCCCCGGGCAAAAAAGAAGCCGGGCGAAAGCCCGGCTCCTCTTCGCAGATCGATGGTCCGCCTCTGGCTGGCTATTCGGAAGCCTGCTTCAGGTAGGCGATGACGTCCTCGCGGTCGTCGTCTTTCCTCAGGCCGACGAAGGCCATCTTGGTCTTCGGCACCACATCCTTCGGCTTCTCCAGATAGGCGCTCAGGGTCTCGTCGTCCCAGACCGCGCCGCCCGCGCCAAATTCCTCCATGGCACTGGAGTACTTGAAGCCCTCGACACTGCCGGGGGTGCGCCCGACGATGTTGTGGAGGCTCGGCCCCACCTTGTTCTTGCCCTCCTCAACGGAGTGGCAGGCCTTGCACTTCCTAAAGACCTTCTCGCCCTTCGCCGCATCGCCGTCGGCCAAAGCGGGCCCGGCAAGCGCAGTAATGGCGGTAAAAGTCATAATCGTAAGGGCACTCCTGACGCGCATATCAACTCTCCGATCTTGTGGGTCCGCCCGCGGGGGCAAGCCTCGGCTCTCTGGCCAAGCGGTTCAAAACTAGGGGAGGCAGAGGCGCAAAAGCAAGCCTTACGGCCTCGTCAATTGGTACAGGCGGCAAAGCGCCGCGACGCGTATTCAACGCCTGCCTAAACCTTAGCGTGTCCACCTCCCCGGCCAATCCACCGAAGGAAACCCCTTGATTCTCGGCGGAAAACCTATAAATAAATCCATACCAGATTAGTAAGGATTGAGGCTTCGGCATGTTCCGTTTGAACCGGCTCACCGACTACGCCGTGGTGGTGATGTCCCAGATGGCCCTGCGCGGCGGCGAAACCCGCTCGGCGCAGCAAATCTCGGAGGATACCGGGGTGCCGCTGCCGACCGTGTCCAAACTGCTGAACCTGCTGGGACGGGCCAAGCTGGTCGCCTCCCAACGCGGGGCGAGCGGCGGCTACACGCTGAGCGCCGATCCGGAAGAGATCACCGTGGCCCAGATCATCCAGGCCATGGAGGGGCCCATCGCCCTGACCGCCTGCGTCGACGGCGCGGCGGATTCCTGCGATGCGGAATCCTTCTGCCCCATGCGCGGCAACTGGAACAAGGTCAACGGCGCGATCCGCCAGGCGCTGACCTCGGTCACCCTGGCCGACATGATGGTGTTTCCCCCGGCCTTTGGATTGTCGCCGCGGGTGAATGACGATGCCGGCGCAAGCAGCCCGGCCCCGAAGCAGTAGATCAAGAATGCGGCAAAAGCATTCAGCTTTGCAGGAGAGTGAGTAGATGGCAGCCACTGTCGAGACTGTCGAACAGGTCCGGGCCCTGGACAAGTACAAGTACGGCTTCGTCACCGATATCGAGGCGGAGACCGCCCCCAAGGGCCTGAGCGAGGACATCGTCCGCTTCATTTCGGCCAAGAAGGAAGAGCCGGAGTGGCTTCTTGAATGGCGCCTGAAGGCCTACCGCCACTGGCTGACCATGCCGGAGCCGGGCTGGTCCAAGGTGGACTTCCCGCCCATCGACTATCAGGATTCCTACTACTACTCCGCGCCCAAGCAGCCGGGCGACGGGCCGCAGAGCCTGGACGAGGTCGATCCCAAGCTGCTGGAGACCTACGAGAAACTCGGCATTCCCCTGAACGAGCAGAAGGTCCTGGCCGGCGTCGCGGTGGACGCGGTCTTCGACAGCGTCTCAGTCGCCACCACCTTCAAGAAGAACCTGGAAGAAGTCGGCGTCATCTTCTGCTCGATCTCCGAGGCGGTGAAGAACCATCCGGAGCTGGTGAAGAAGTACCTCGGCTCGGTCGTCCCCTACGGCGACAACAAGCACGCCTGCCTGAACTCGGCGGTCTTCACCGACGGCTCCTTCGTCTACATCCCCAAGGGCGTGCGCTGCCCGATGGAGCTGTCGACCTACTTCCGCATCAACGCGCAGAACACCGGTCAGTTCGAGCGCACGCTGATCATCGCCGACGAAGGCTCCTACGTCTCCTACCTGGAGGGCTGTACCGCGCCGATGCGCGACGAGAACCAGCTCCACGCCGCGGTGGTCGAGCTGATCACCCTCGACGACGCCGAGATCAAATACTCCACGGTGCAGAACTGGTATCCGGGCGACGAGAACGGCAAGGGCGGCATCTACAATTTCGTCACCAAGCGCGGCGCCTGCCGCGGCCGCAATTCCAAGATCTCCTGGACCCAGGTGGAGACCGGTTCGGCGATCACCTGGAAGTACCCGAGCTGCATCCTGCAGGGCGACAACTCGGTGGGCGAGTTCTACTCCATCGCCATCACCAACAACCGCCAGCAGGCCGACACCGGCACCAAGATGATCCACCTGGGCAAGAACACACGCTCGCGCATCATCGCCAAGGGCATCTCCGCCGGCCGCTCGGACTCGACCTACCGCGGGCTGGTGCGCATCGGCGCCAAGGCCGAGGGCGCGCGCAACTTCACCCAGTGCGACTCCCTCCTGGTCGGCGACCAATGCGGCGCCCACACGGTGCCCTACATCGAGAGCAAGAACCGCCGGGCCATCGTCGAGCACGAGGCCACCACCTCGCGCATCAGCGAGGACCAGCTGTTCTACTGCCGCCAGCGCGGCATGTCGGAGGAGGACGCGGTCGCCCTGGTGGTCAACGGCTTCTGCCGCGAAGTGCTGCAACAGCTGCCCATGGAGTTCGCCGTCGAGGCCCAGAAGCTGGTCGGCATCTCCCTTGAAGGCAGCGTCGGCTGACAAGAAACAACAAGCGTAACAAGGATCAGAGCGAAAATGCTTGAGATCAAGAACCTGCACGCCACCGTCGACGGCAAGGAAATCCTCAAAGGCATCGACCTGACGATCAATGCCGGCGAGATCCACGCCATCATGGGGCCGAACGGCTCGGGCAAGTCCACCCTCTCCTACGTACTGACCGGCCGCGAAGGCTACGAGATCACCGAGGGCGAGGTGCTCTTCAAGGGCAAGAACCTGCTGGACATGGAGCCGGACGAGCGCGCCGGCGAAGGCGTCTTCCTGGCCTTCCAGTACCCGGTCGAAATTCCCGGCGTGCCGAACACCACCTTCCTCAAGGAAGCGCTCAATTCGGTGCGGCGCTACCGTGGCGAGGACGAGCTCGACGCCATGCAGTTCGTGAAGCTGGTGCGCGAGAAGACCAAGATGCTGAGCATGAGCGACGAGATGCTGAAGCGCGCGGTCAACGTCGGCTTCTCCGGCGGCGAGAAGAAGCGCAACGAGGCGCTGCAGATGGCCTTGCTGGAACCCAGCCTGGCGATCCTCGACGAGACGGACTCCGGCCTCGACATCGACGCGCTGAAGACCGTGGCGGACTCGGTCAACCTGCTGCACCGCCCCGACAATGCCCTGCTGGTCATCACCCACTATCAGCGCCTGCTCGACTACATCGTGCCGGACCACGTCCACGTGCTGGCGCAGGGCAAGATCCAGGTCAGCGGCGGCAAGGAGCTGGCGCAGGAACTGGAGAAGAGCGGTTACGCCGAGTTCACCGCCAACGCAGCGGCGTGAGGCCTTTATGACCACCGAGACCTTCACCGAGCATTATGGGGCCTTGCGCGACGCCCTGCCCGGCCAGGACCTGCCCTGGCTGAGCCGGCTGCGCAGTGACGCGCTGGACCGCTTCAGCGAAGCCGGCCTGCCGACGCCGCGCCAGGAGTCCTGGAAGTACACCAACCTGCGCCCCATCGAAAAAGCCGGCTTCGGGGCCACCGGCGCGCCGCGCGCCTGCATCTCCATCGACCGGGCGCCGAGCCTGCTGCCGAGCGCCTCGGACCACCACCGGCTGGTCTTCGTCGATGGCCACTACCGCGCCGACCTCTCGACGCTGGGGCCGCTGCCCGAGGGCGCGGAGCTGACCACCCTGCGCGAGATGCTGGGCAAGGATCCCGCCTGGCTGGAACGCCACCTCGGTGCCCTGGCTAAAGACGACAGCCAGGCGCTCATGGCGCTGAACACGGCGATGATGATGAACGGCTTCGTGCTGCGCCTCGCCAAGGGCGTGACGCTGGTCGACCCCATCGAGGTGGTTCACCTGGGCGGCGCCGGCGATGGCCCCCTGGCCTATCACCCGCGCAACCTGGTGGTGCTGGCCGAAGGCAGCCAGGCCACGCTGATCGAGCACTACACGCACATGGGTGAGCAGCCCTACTATGCGAACATCGGCACCGAGGTCACCCTGGCCGAGGGCGCCGTGCTGCATCACTACAAGCTGCAGGCCGACGCGCTGAACGCCTTCCACACCGCCACGGTCCATGCCGAGGTCGCCGCCGGCGCGCTCTACGACGCCTTCGGCATGACCACCGGCGCCCGCCTGTCGCGCAACGAGATCGCCGTGCGCCTGGCCGGCGAGGACGCCAGCTGCCACCTGAACGGCGCCTATCTGGTGCGCGGCGAGCAGCACTGCGACAACACCACGAAGATCGACCACCTGGTGCCGAACACTTCCTGCAGCGAGGTCTTCAAGGGCGTCATCGACGACAAGGCCCGCGCCGTCTTCCAGGGCAAGATCACCGTCCACCGCGACGCCCAGCACACCAACGGTCACCAGCTGTCGAAGGTGCTGCTGCTGTCCGACAAGGCCGAGATCGACGCCAAGCCGGAGCTGGAGATCTACGCCGACGACGTGGTCTGCAGCCACGGCGCCACCGCCGGCGACCTGGATCACAACGCCCTCTTCTACCTCCGCTCCCGCGGCATCCCGGAAAAGGCGGCCCGCGCCATGCTGATCGAGGCCTTCCTGGCGGAAAGCGTCCAGAACATCGCCACCCAGGGCCTCTGTCCGGCGCTGATGTCGTCCATCGGGCACTGGCTGGCCGGTCGGCCGGCGGATCTGTGACATGGGGGAGTCTTGATATGGCCAGCGCTGAAACCCTGCACACGCCGCTCGCCGGAGACAATTCCGTGCAGGCCTTCGATGTCGAGCGCGTACGCGCCGACTTTCCGGTGCTCAGCCAGTCCGTGCACGGCAAGCCGCTGACCTACCTGGACAGCGGCGCGTCGGCCCAAAAGCCCACGGCGGTCCTGGAGGCCATGGATGAGGTCTACCGCACCTGCTATGCGAACGTACATCGGGGCGCCTACTACTTCAGCCAGCACCTGACCGACCGCTACGAGGGCGTACGTGCGAAGGTGGCGCGCCTGCTCAACGCCGCCTCGGACCAGGAAATCGTCTTCACCCGCAATGTCACCGAGGCCATCAACCTGGTGGCGCACAGTTTCGGTAACCGCCTGGCGGCCGGCGACGAGGTGATCATCTCCGAGATGGAGCACCACGCCAACATCGTGCCCTGGCAGCTGCTGCGGGACCGCGTCGGAATTAACTTGAAGGTAGTTCCGGTTGCCGACGACGGCTCTTTCCGCCTCGACGCCTATGAAAGCCTGCTGGGGCCCAAGACCAGGCTGGTGGCGATCACGCACACCTCCAACGTGCTGGGCACGGTCACGCCGATGAAGGAGATCATCCGCCTCGCCCACAAGGCCGGCGCGCAGGTGCTGGTGGACGGCGCCCAGTCGGTGGTCCACAGCAAGGTCGACGTGCGCGACCTGGATGCGGACTTCTACGCCTTCACCGGGCACAAGCTCTATGGCCCGACGGCCATTGGCGTGCTCTACGGCAAGGCCGACCTGCTGAAGGAGATGCCGCCCTTCCTGGGCGGCGGTGACATGATCCGTTCGGTGAGCTTCAAGGAGACCACCTACGCCGATCCGCCGCACCGCTTCGAGGCGGGCACGCCGCCCATCGTCGAGGCCATCGGCCTGGGCGCGGCCATCGACTACGTGAACGGCATCGGCATGGAGGCGATCGCGGCGCATGAGGCCGGGCTGCTGGCCTACGCCACCGAGCGCCTCAGCCAGGTCGAGGGCCTCACCATCTACGGCCGGGCCAAGGAGAAGGCGGCCATCGTCTCCTTCACCCTGGAAGGCGTCCATCCGCACGACATCGGCACCATCGTCGACCGGGAGGGCGTCGCCATCCGCGTCGGCCACCACTGCGCCCAGCCGCTGATGGACCGTTTCTGCGTTCCGGCCACGGCGCGCGCCTCCATGGGGCTCTACAACCGGCCGCAGGACATCGACGTGCTGGTCCGCTCGCTGGAAAAGGTGAAGGAGATCTTCGGGTAAGGCCATGGAAGACCTGCTGCGCGACCTCTATCAGGAGGTGATCCTCGATCACGGCAAGCACCCGCGGAACCTCAGGCATCCGGCGGGCGCGAACCGGCAGGCGCGCGGCTATAACCCGCTGTGCGGCGACCAGGTGACCATCTACCTCGAGACAGATAGAGACGGCCGCATCGCCGACGTCGCCTTCGAGGGCAAGGGCTGCGCCATCTCCATTGCCTCGGCCTCGATGATGACCGAAGTGCTGCGCGGCAAGACGGAGGCGGAAGCGCGGCGCCTCTTCGAAGACTTCCACCGTCTTTGCACCGAAGAGAGATTCTCCCTGGAGCAAGCCGCCGCCGAAGACCGCGAAGCGC
Organism: Kiloniellaceae bacterium; assembly: GCA_048268885.1. Lineage (GTDB taxonomy): Bacteria > Pseudomonadota > Alphaproteobacteria > Kiloniellales > Kiloniellaceae > Pelagibius. The sequence continues at coordinate 71,083 of JBLWUP010000018.1, forward strand.
TGGAGCGCCTGCAGGTGCTCTCCGGCGTCCGGGCGTTTCCGGCCCGGGTGAAGTGCGCCACCCTCGCCTGGCACGCCATGACCTCGGCGCTGGACGGCGACGAACAGGCGACGACTGAATAGTTCTGGGCGAATAGATCTGGGCGAATAGGAAGTGAGACGATGAGCGATCATCCTTTGGGTATGGACAGTTTCGGCCTGGGCGCCGCACCGGAGGGCCTCACGGCCCGCGCCGGCGCGCCGCTGCAGCCCGGGGTGGCGGTGGCCGACAAGGAGAAAGTCGAGGACGCCATCCGCCAGGTCCACGACCCGGAGATCCCGGTGAACATCTACGACCTGGGCCTGATCTACGAACTCGACATCCACCAGGACGGTTCGGTCGCCATCGAGATGACCCTGACTGCCCCCGCCTGCCCGGTCGCCGGCGAGATGCCGCACCAGGTGGCACAGGCGGTCGCCGAGACCGAGGGCGTGGGCGAAGTCCAGGTGACGCTCACCTGGGACCCGCCCTGGACGCCGGAGCGCATGTCCGAGGACGCCAAGCTGGCACTGGGGATGTTCTAGGAATATCAACATGTTGTGGACCCCTTCCGTCGCGGGAAGGGAATCCTTATATTTCTTGGGTAGGAAACAGGTAACACCATGGCTATCGCGAATCTCATCACCCTGACCGACGCAGCGGCGGACCGCGTGAAAACGCTGATCGCCAAGAGCGACGAGCCGGTGCTCGGCCTGCGGGTCGGCGTCAGCACCAAGGGCTGCTCCGGCATGAGCTATGTGGTCGAGTACGCCAAGGAACAGCGCAAGCTGGAGGACGTGGTCGAGGACAAGGGCGTGAAGATCTTCATCGATCCCACCGCCGTCATGTTCCTGCTCGGCAGCGAGATGGACTACGTCGAGGACAAGTTCCACAGCGGCTTCGTCTTCACCAATCCCAACGAAAAAGGCCGCTGCGGCTGCGGCGAGTCTTTTCACGTCTGATCGGCCCCATCTGATCGGCCACGTCTGGCCGGACGCCCCTTCTCGCCACCTCTTGAGGTGGCCGCCACAGGACGGCATTTGTGGTGCTTTGTACCTGTTAACGCCCGCTAAATCCTTCACCGCAATGATACGGACCTGCGGTGTGCGGGCCTTATCCTGAAAAATTAGTACGCGTCTTTGGCTCCTGCGCGACCGCGTTGCGATTCAGGTGGACGGGAGCCGAAGCGATGGAGTATTCCGCAGGCGTACAAAGCTTGGCCCCAATAGGCCAGGCCGCCCCCGCTGCCCCTGCCGCGCGCCTCCAAAGGCTTCGTGCCTGGCTCTTCGAGCTACCTAACGATCTCGGCATCGCCATCTCCATCGTGGCGATCTTTTCGGTCATCTGCCTCGTCATCGCCGCCGTCTACGCCGCGCCACTCAATATGCCGCGGGAGCGGATAAGCGCCGCGCTGGGCGCGAGCGCAGTGGTGCCGGTGGTGATCGCCATCGCCCTCTACGTGGTGCTGAGGTTCACCAAGGCGCTGCTCGGCCACAAAGATGCCGCTGCTCCGCCCCTGCTGCAGGCAATCACCGTCGACCTGTCCCTCATGGTGCTGTTCCTGGTCGCGACCTATTTCCACTTCAGCCTGAAGACCTGGGCGCACGTCATCAATCCGGCACTCTACGACGAGGCCTACTACGCCATCGATCTTCAGTTTCAGCCGATCCTCGATGCCTTCGACTGGATCCGCGCGAGCTTCTTCACCCTCATCCCGGGGGCGGACGCTCTGTATCAGGGCGCCTTCCTGTTGCTCTTCATCGGCGGATTCTGCAGCCTGGCCGTCACCCGCGACCCGATCTACCCGCGCTTTTGCATCGCGGTACTGCTGACCATGAGCCTCGGGGCCCTGTCCTATCTCATCGCGCCGGCCCTGGGACCCTTTCTCTATGAAGAGGGCCTCAATCCACAGGCCACGCAGGCGCAAGCCAGCATGCTCTGGGCCCACGAGCAGGTGAAGCTGGGCGGCATGGCCTGGATCGAGGAAGCTGGGCCGGCGTATTTCACCGGCGCCCTGGCGGCCATGCCCTCCCTGCACATCGCCCATGCGGCGGTCATGACCTTCTTCGTCTGCCAGGCGCGCTCGCCGCTCATCGCCCCGTTCCTGCTGATCTGCGCTTGGGTGGCGGTCGAGTCTGTGGCGTCGCGCTGGCACTACCTCATCGATCTGCCGGTCGGCCTGGCGCTGGCGGCCTTCGTCATCTGGCTGACGATCAAGCTTTCACCGCGCCGCGGTTAGACGCCGGCGGTTCCCGTGATCCGCCAGCGCCAACCTGCACCTAGACGGCCGGGCTGCTGCCGGCATTGCGCCAGCAGATAGCCGAAGCAGGCCAAGAGAATGAGCGGCCCCACCGGCACGAAGTGCTGGTTGAACCAGAGCACCGCGCAAGGCGCGAGCCATACCACGGCGAGCAGCACCCGCTCCCCAGGCAGGAAGCCTTCCCGCAGGCCGCGCAGCGCAAAGTGCGCGGCGACAAGGCTCAACATCGTCATGTCGTAGTTGAAGGAATAGGGTGAGGCCAGAAGGGTGCCGACGGCCAGCACGCCAAGCCGCAGCCCCCAGTCCGCCGTACGTGCAAAGGCCCAGAACACTGCCGCGAGGGAACCGAGCGTGAAGATCCCCTGTATGACGCTACGCAGGGGTATGTCCACGCCGAGCAGGGTGAGCGCGATATAGGGCGAAGGCATCATCGCCAGATAGCCGCCGGCCAGCTCGTTCATCACGGCGGACTGCAGGGGCACGATGAGTTCGACGTAGTCTTGCCAGCTCTGCCAGCCGAAAAGAGCCACGCTGGCGGAGACCAGGACGACGGTCGTCACCGTCGCCGACGCAATTGCCGACCAGTGTCGGCCGGCCAGCAGGGCAAAGGGCAAGAGGATCCCGAGCTGCGGTTTTACGGTCAAGAGACCGAACAGGATACCAGCGACTATCGGCCGGCTGCCGAGCAGACGCAGCCCGCCGATCAACAGCGCCGCGGTAAGAAAGCCGTTCTGACCGCCGATGAAGTTGATATAGCTCGCCGGCGCCAGCAACAGGGCAAAAAGCAGAACCCACCGCTCATTACCCCGTCCGACTGCCGCCCAGAGATAAAGGCCCAGCGTGGTGCAGAGCCACAGCGCCAGGGCCCAGAGATACGGCAGGCCGCCGAGGGGCCAGACCAGCAACAGCAAGTGGGGCGGATAGGACCAGTAGTGCCGTGCCAGCTCCTGCGGGAAAAGCGACTGCTGGTAGGCGGGGTAACTGTCCGGACGGAAAAGCTGTGCCGCTTCTCCTTGAAGTACTGCGACTCCACCGGTCCAATAGTTTACGAAGTCCCGCCCGACCGGCCGGTGATCGATATCGAAATAGCCATTCTGGAACCAGGTGACGTAGTCAATGCTGGCATAGATGATGTAGGCAAGGCTGCAGACCAGGACGAACAGGAAGAAGCCGGCATCACTGCGGGCATCCGGGCTGGCTTTCAGACGCTTGGTCAGAGGCTCGTCGACGCGCATCGCTTACAGGCTCCAAAAAACTGCTGACGGCCCCGGATCCGGACACCGATTGCTGGACGCGGCGCTTCGAACGGAGAATGCCACCACAGGAAGATTCTCCACCTCTCGATTTCTAGCGAGGAAACCTTAAGGCTTCACTGAAGGCCGCGATCAACGTTAAGCAATCTTTAGCCCGCTGCGAGCAGCATGGCGCCGTGGCCGCCCGGCCCGGTCGAAACACACGAGGCATTGAATGTTCGCCCGCAGCGACATAACGGACTCTCGGGGTGGCGCCGCCCTGCCGCTAATCGTTTTGCTCGTCACCTGGGCATTGGTTCATATCGGCTTGGTGATGTTCCGGGGCGTGCCCGTATTCGACGCCGGTCTGGTAGGACCGGACAGCTACATGCGGATGCTACGGGTCAACGAGCTGTTCCACACCTGGGACTGGTTCGACGGCACCATCGAGCGCGCCAATGCGCCCTACGGCGATACGCTGCATTGGACCCGCCCTTTCGATCTGCTGATCATCGCCCTTTCCCTGCCGCTCACGCTGGCGTTGGCGCCCGAGCAGGCCCTCTACATCGCCGGCATCTCCGTTTCGCCCCTGCTGCAGCTGGCGACGGCCCTTGCCCTGATCTGGACGTTGCTGCCGCTGATTCGCCGCAACGTCTGGTTCCTGCCGGCATTGGCCATTTTTCTGCAACCTGGCGCCCTGGCTTACTCCATCCTGGGCAGGGCGGATCATCACACCCTGCTGCTGCTGACCTTTGTCGTCGTTGTGGGGTTCATGATCCGCGCGCTGCGCGAACCGCACGCCTCCGGCCCGGCGCTGTTGGCCGGCGCTCTCGCCGGCTTCGGCGTCTGGCTGTCAGTCGAATTCCTTCTCGTCGTCAGCCTCTGCCTGGCCGGCCTGGGGCTACCCTGGCTGTTCGGCGAGCGCGAGCGCGCCACTCAGAGCAAGTGGTTCGCCCTCACTTTGAGCAGCGTCCTGCTCGTCGCCCTCGTCGTCGAGCGCCCCTACGAACTGTTGCTGGAGCCGAGCTACGACAGCGTCTCCTCCGTTCACTTCCTGATTGGGGTTTGCGTCCTGTTGTTTTGGCGCGCGGCAGAGGTATACGAAAATCTGCACGGGCGCGGCTCCTATCTCCCGGGGCGCACGGTCCTGGTGGTGATCGGCATGGCCGCCGCCGCTCTGCTGGTCAATGTGCTCTACCCACTGTTCTTCACCGGGCCCATGGGCGAAGTCGATCCGCGCATCCGCTCCATCTGGCTGGATCACGTCACCGAAATGAGCCCGGTCGTACCCCAGGATCGCGATAGCCTGGGCAAGTTCATTCTCTACCTTGGCGCCGGCCTGCTCGTGATTCCCCTGCTCGCTAAGCAGATCTTCGATTCCTACGGTTCCGCGCGCTTCTGGCCGCTCTTCTTCATTGCTTTCGCCGGTTCCGGGCTCTGGGCCGTGGCCACCCTCCACGTCCGCTTCTCCGGCTACGCGGAAATTGCCTTCGTCCTGGGGTTTGCGGCGGTGCTGGATGGCTTCCTGCGCTGGAGTGGCCACATCGCCAACGACCTGCTGCGCGGCATCCTGCGCGGCGGTTTCCTGACTGCCATGCTGCTCGGCCCGATCATCGTCGGCTCGGCCCTGATGAGCGATGAGATCGAAGCCCGCGAGAACCTCGCCAAGGCGGCGCCCGGCTGCGACCTGCGCAAGATGGCTGACTATCTCAACAACGACCCGCGCTGGGCCGCCGCCCCCCAGACGATCCTCACCTTCCTGGACCTGGGTCCGGAGCTGCTCTACCGCACGCCCCATGCGGTGATCGCCACCCCCTACCACCGCAACGGCGACGGCATCTACGACGCCCATCACATCATGACCACGGGCGACGAAGGCGAGGCGCGCCGCCTGATGGAGCAGCGAGAAATCGATCTCGTCCTGCTGTGCCAGCTGCCGGCCGAACGGGTCTTCTTTGCCGGCAAGAAAGGCGAAAGCACCCTCTACCGCCGGCTCGATGCCGGAAGCCCGCCGGATTGGCTGGTCCCGGTCGAACTGCCCCAGGAGCTGCAGGGCCAGGCCAAGCTGTACCGCATGGCGCGGTGATCCCCCGTCTCACCGTCACGCCCCAAAAACTGCAATCCCACGTCGTTAGCAAATTTTAAGCAGCATCGGCGAGACTGCGCTTGGCCCATTGTCAGCAGGTAAGCAAAGGCAGGTAAGCAAAGAATGCAGCGCCACCCGGTCCACGAACAGCAAGCCGCCCTGGCCGAAGCCTTGGGTGCGGAGACGCCCCGCGTCGCTGTCCTGCTGCCTTGCTACAACGAGGAAGCCGCCATCGCCCAGGTGGTCCGGGATTTCCGCGGCGCCCTGCCCCAGGCCACCGTTTACGTCTACGACAACGCCTCTTCCGACCGGACCGGAGAGGTGGCCGCCGCCGCGGGCGCGGTGGTTGTCCGCGAACCGCTGCGGGGCAAGGGAAACGTCGTGCGGCGCATGTTCGCCGATATCGATGCCGACATCTACGTCCTGGCCGACGGCGACGATACCTACGACGCCGCGGCGGCACCTGCCCTGATCGCGACGCTCTGCCGCGAGCAACTGGACATGGTCAACGCCGCGCGCAAAAATACGAGCGACGAGGCCTATCGCCGCGGCCATCAATTCGGTAACCGCTTGTTTACCAAGATGGTCAGCACGCTCTTCGGCAAGCGCTTCGACGACATCCTCTCCGGCTATCGCGTGTTTTCGCGCCGCTTCGTGAAGTCCTTCCCGGCGCTGGCCCAGGGCTTCGAGATCGAGACCGAGTTGACGGTCCACGCCCTGGAGCTGCGCATGCCGGTCTGCGAGGTCATGACCGCCTACAAGGAGCGTCCCGAAGGCTCGGAGAGCAAGCTCAGCACCTTCAGAGACGGTTTTCGCATCCTGCGGACCATCGTGCGCCTGGCCAAGGAGGAGCGGCCGCTGCAGTTCTTCGCGGCCGCGGGGGCGGTGCTCGCCCTGGCCTCGATGGTGCTGGCCTTTCCCATCATTCTCACCTACCTCGAAACCGGGCTGGTGCCGCGCATTCCCACAGCCGTCCTGGTCTGCGCCCTGATGATTCTGGCCTTTCTCAGCCTCGCCTGCGGCCTGATTCTGGACTCCGTCGCCCATGGCCGGCGCGAATTAAAGCGGCTGCACTACCTCCATCTGCCCGCACCGCCGCAAACGGCGACGCCTGCGCAGCGCATTTCCGAGGAAGACACGACGTCTTCGACGTCGATTTCTTGCGCCGGCTAAAGACTCCCCCAGCAGATAAGTTATTGAGCCCGATCCGGCTTTTTCAGTTAAACCAAATTTTAGCCAATTATACAGTCAATTTAACAAAGCATTATTACAATAACTTCTTGCTCTTTTTGTTTTATTTCTCTGAGGCGGCAAGAGAAAGTGCATGCGTTTTACTGTTTGTTAATGCGGATGGCGGATTATTCGTCTTGGATATGCGTGCATAGGAGGTCGCAATCATGTTCGAAACGTTCAAAAGTTTTCTCACTGACGAATCTGGCGCTACGGCTATCGAATACGGCCTGATCGCCGCTCTGGTTTCGGTGGCTGCTATCGCCGCCCTTCAGGCCCTCGGTAACTCGCTGGACAACCTGTTCACTGAGGTCTCCGTCAGCCTGGACGAGGCCGTTACTCAGGGCGCTGGCGGCGGCGGCACCTAAGCCGTCGATCGGCGGCCCTTTTAGGCCCGCCGGCCTAAGCTCATGACGATAGGGCCCGGGGCAAATGTCCCGCGGCCCTATCTTCTTTCGGGCGGCCTGTGCGATTTATGCGATATCGCACCCGGCCGCAGCGGAGTGTACCCGAAAGGTTGGGGCAATGGATTTCTCGGACGCCACCGCGCGTTTTACGGTACTGGCCTTTTCTGGCCTGCTCATCGCGGCTGCGGCGAGCGACTGGCGGCACTTCAAGGTGCCGAACCGCTATAGCCTGGCATTGGTCCTGCTGTTCCCGTCGTATGTGATCGCCTCGGGCGGCAACGTCGATTGGCTGGGTAGTCTTATGTATGCCGGCATCGCCTTCGCGGCCGGTTTCATGTTCTTTCTCGCGCGGGTCTGCGGCGGCGGCGACGTCAAACTCTTCGTGGCCGTCACGCTCTGGGCCGGCCCGACGCTCTTCGTGCCGATGGCGTTCTACACCAGCGTGGCGGGCGGCATTCTGGCCGCCGGCATGTGGCTGAACCACAAGTTCAACCGCGCAACTGTCCCGGCGCACCTGGTCTACTCGTCGCAGGATGCGTCCTTTGCCAAGCAACCCATGCCCTACGCCGTTCCGATTGCGGTCGGCGGTCTGTTTGTGGCGCTGCAGCTCTTGAAGGGGGTCTAGAGCATGCGCTGCCTCAAGGTCCATACCCACACCGTTGCCGGAGGTACCGGCTTTGGCGCGCCAGCCGTCCATGACGCCCGCGCCTCGGAGGACTGAACCATGTCTATCAGGAACATTCTTCTCATCGCGGCAGCCCTGCTGATCACGGTGGTCACCACCTTCATCGCGCGCAGCTGGGTCGCCAGCCAGCGCGCCCAGCCGGTCGTCGTCGCCCAGCAGGCCCCGGCGCCCAAAGGCATTAAGGTGCTGGTCGCCAAGATCCCCCTGCCGACCGGCACTTTCATCCAGGAAGAACAGCTGCGCTGGCAGATCTGGCCGGACGAGGACGCGATCCCCGAAGAGTACATGACCGAGGAAGAGATCGAGATGGAGAAGCTATATGGCGCGGTCGTGCGCCGCGGCTTTTCTTCCGGCGAACCGCTGACGCCCAAGCGCGTGATCCGTCCCGGCGAACGCGGCTTCCTGGCCGCCGTGCTGCGGCCGGGCTATCGCGCCGTCGCCATTCGCGTCAACGCCACGTCGGGCGTCAGTGGCCTGGTCTTCCCGGGCGACCGGATTGACATCATTTTGACACATACACTTTCCGACCGTACGGGCGTCGAGCCGGTCGAGCGCCGCGCCAGCGAGACGGTTCTGGAAAACGTACGGGTGCTGGCCATTGACCAGACCGTATCCGAAGACACCACGCAGCCGACTTACGCCAAGAACTTCACCCTCGAGGTCACGCCCAAGCAGGCCGAGATGCTGACTGTGGTCCGCGAGCTCGGCGCCCTCTCCATCAGCCTGCGCAGCCTGGCCAAGGACGAGGAAGAGCTGGAGCGACTGGCCAACCAGGAAGAGCCCCTGGATGAGCCCGATCCGGAGCGCGGCGAGACCTATACCTGGGATACCGAAGTCAGCCGCCTGGTCGGGATCCAGAATGGCAACAAAGGCGGCAATAAGAAGGTTGTTAACATTACTCGTGGTAATGAGGTTCAGGAGCAACGCTTCTAACAATGGGTATCGTTATGCGCATGATTTCAAGGCTTTGGCTGGCAGTGGCTGTCCTGCTGCCGCTGTGCCTCGTGGTGGAGAGCGGCCAGGCCGCTCTGCAGGGCCGTGCGGTACCGACCAACGGCGATCCGATCTCCATCGAGATCAGTGAAGGCCAGTTGCTGCGCCTGGACCGCGGCATGGCTTCGGTGTTCATCGCCAATCCGGCGATCGCCGACGTCAGCGCGAAGTCCGACCGTCTGCTCTATCTCTTCGGCAAGGCCGTGGGGACCACGACCCTCTTCGCCCTCGACGGCAACGACAACGTCATCGCCAACGTCCAGGTGGACGTCACCCACAATCTGACCCGCCTGCAGTCGGCGCTGAACGATCTGGTGCCCGAAGGCCTGGTCGTCGCCTCCTCGGTCGACGGCACGATCATCCTTTCCGGTTCGGTCGAAACCGCCACCGAAGCCGAAAACGCGCGCCGCCTTGCGACCCGTTTCATCGGCGAGGGGGGCGAGGTGATCAACCGGCTCGCCCTCACCGCGCCCAACCAAGTGAACCTGCGGGTCCGCATCGCGGAAGTTTCCCGCGAGATCATCAACCAGTTCGGCTTCAACTGGGATGTCTTCCTCGACGGCAGCTTCCAGCTGGGCCTGCAGTCGCTGCCGCCGGTCGCCGGCCTCAACACGGTCTTTGCCGGCGGCGACATCGGCAGCCTGTCGATCGACACGCTGATCGACGCCCTGGCGGACGATAACCTGGTGACGATCCTCGCGGAGCCGAACCTGACCGCAGTCTCCGGCCAGACCGCCAGCTTCCTGGCGGGTGGCGAATTCCCGATCCCCGTGTCGCAGGACGCGGACACCATCACCGTCGAGTTCAAGCAGTTCGGCGTGAGTCTCGCGTTCACCCCGACGCTGCTGGGCCGCAGCCGGGTTTCCATGCGCGTGCGACCGGAAGTCAGCCAGCTCTCGACGGCCGTCCAGGTGCTGGCCGGCGGCCTGTCGATCCCCTCGCTGACGACGCGCCGCGCCGAAACCACGGTCGAGCTCGCCTCCGGGCAAAGCTTCGCCATCGCAGGTCTGATCCAGGACAGCTCCCGTCAGGAGCATCACCGGATCCCGGGCCTTGGCGATCTGCCGATCCTCGGCGCCCTGTTCCAGAGCGACCGCTTTCAGCGCAACGAGACGGAACTGGTGATCATCGTCACCCCCTACATCGTGCGCCCGGTGAACGGCGATCAGCTGCGCACACCGCTGGACCCCTACCGCGCGGCGCCCCTCGCCGACGGGTCTGAGGGATCGACCACGCGTACGGTGCCGGTCAATCCTGCCCAGGCTTCCAACCTCGGCAAGGATCCCAAGAACACCGGCTTCATCCTTGACTAGGAACCCCGCGATGCTCAGCCATAAGAAATCCGGCTTCACCGCCCTCTTCTGCCTGACCCTGGCACTCGCCGGCTGCGCGGGCGATCCCGAGCGCGCGCCCGAGAACCAGGCCGTCGCCGACGCCGTCAACACGGTCTTCTACCGGGGCAAGTGGCAGCAGATCCCGGCGACGCCCGAGAACCAGGTCGAGACCATCATCTTCGAACAGCGCATTTCCTTCGCGCAGGGCAACGCCGCGCTGGACCGCACCGCGCGGCGGGCGATCGACCGGCTTCTGGTAGAGGCCGCCCCGACGCCCGGCAACCAAGTCCGTCTCAGCGTTGCGGAGAGCCAAGGCGCCCGCGCGACCTTTGACCGCGTGACGCTGCAGCGTCTCGAAGCGATCCGCCTGCTTCTCGCGGACCGCGGCATAGAGAGCGGCCTGGCGACGACCGCCGCCGGCCGTGTGGCTTCGCTCGACCAAGGCCAGATCGGCCTTACGGTGACGAAGGTCATGGCCATACTTCCCGACTGCGATCAACCGCAGCCGTTGGAGCCGGAAAAGCCGGACTTCAACGGTGCCTTCGGCTGTTCCACCACCAACAACCTCAGTGTCATGGTCGCCGACCCGGCCGACCTCGAAAGAGGCCGTGTCCTTGAGCCGGCCGATGCTGAGCGCGGCGCCCTCTCCATTCGCCGCTATCGCGTTGGCGAAGAAGAACCGCTTGTAGAACAGGACACCAAGTCTCAATGAGCGTAGCGGATCGCATCGCGGAGCAAAATCCGGCTGAGTCCATTGCCGCCGAATGCGTCGCCTTCGTCGGCGACAACCAGACGCACTCGGTCGTCGCTTCCGTCCTCAACGAATACTTCGCCGAACCGCTGGTGCGTGACGGCGGTCCCAATCAGGCGATCGAGTATCTCGCCGGCACCGCCGCACCTTCGCTGCTGATCGTCGACGTTTCGGAAGCCGCCTCGCCACAGACCGCGATGCTGTCCCTCACCGCCGCGGTTCCCGAAGGCACCAAGGTCATCGGCATCGGCAGTATCAACGACATTGCGGTGTACCGGGAAATCGTCGATTCCGGCGCCAGCGACTACCTGGTGAAGCCGGTCACCGAAAAGGCCCTGGCCTCTGCCCTGAACCGGACCGAGGAAACGGAAAGGCACCACTTTCCGGAGAATGCACCGGAAGAGAAGACCCGGCTTGCCGTGATCGGCTCCCGCGGCGGCGTGGGCGCGAGCACCCTGGCCCTGAACCTGGCCTGGATCCTCGCCGAAGAACGCAAGTACAAGACGGCGCTGATCGACTTGGACCTGGAGTTCGGGACAATCGCCCTCTCCCTGGACCTCGAGCCGACCCGCGGCCTGCGTGAAGCCCTGGAAAATCCGGCGCGCGTGGACGGCCTCTTCATCTCCAGCGCCACAGCGAAGCTGACCGAGAATCTGTCGATCATGGCGACGGAAGAGAACCTGACCGCCGAGGTCCAGTTCAACCCCAACGCCGTCGACGCGCTTTTCGAAGCGCTCGGTCGAACCAATGACGCCATCGTCGTCGACGTGCCCCGCGCGTCTTACGCCGTACGCCGCCGGGTCTTCGAGGCCGCGACCGAGATCATCCTGGTGACCGAACTGAACCTAAGCGGCCTGCGCGACGCGCTGCGGCTGCTGCGTGGCATTCAGGAAGTGGCGCCGGACAAGCCCGTGCATGTCGTCGCCAACCGCTCCATGGGCCCGAAGCAGGCCATGCAGCTGAAAGACTTCCAGAAGGCGCTGGAGCATAAGGTCAATCTCGTGCTTCCGGATGAGCCCAAGGTCTTCAACGCGGCAGCCAACACCGGCAAGCCCCTGGCTCAGACCAACGCCCGCGCGAAGGTCTGCAAGGCGCTGCGCAAGTTCGCCGGCGACTTCCGACTGCCGGAACAAGACTCGGACGCGACCAAGGGCAAGGCTAGCGCCAAGGTCAAGATGAAGCGCGGCGCGGCGGCGAAGGGCAAGCCCGCGGCCAAGAAGAAATCGGGCCTCTTCGGCCTTCTGCGACGGAGCTGACCGTCGTGACGGGGGTGGTTAACGACGAGAAGGCGCCGGCCGCGAGCGAACACGGGATCTCGGACGAGAGCCTGGACGCCTATCGTCGGCAGATGGAGCCGAAAGTCCTCTCCCTCTTCGGAGACGACGACCTTTCGAGCATTCCGCGCCCCGAACTGGCGCTGCGCATCGGCAACCTGCTGACCTACGAGATCGAAGGCAGCGGCACCAAGCTGGGGCTTCTGCAGCGCCGCAAGCTGGTCGCCAGCCTGATCGACTGGCTGCTGCAGTGCAGCGCCATGCAACCGGACGAACGCCAGGAACTGATGGGCGGCGCCATGGCGCCCGACGCCCGGCCGGGCGCCGTCACTCCGCCGGAAGGCCAGCCCAAGGGCAAGGCGACCTCCCATTCGCCGACGGTCGCCGCCGCCAAGAACAAGGTCCATCCGCTGGTGATGGAGCGCCTCGACGTATCGGCTGCCTCGCAGCTGCCGCGCGAGGACCTGACCCGACAGATCGGCGAGATCGTCCACGAGATCGTGCTCGACGAGAAGCTGAACCTCAACGGCCCCGAACAGCAGGCGATCGTCGACATCATGCTCGACGACATGCTGGGCCTCGGCCCGCTTGAGCCCTTGCTGGCGGATGAGGCGGTGACCGACATCATGGTCAATGGCCCGAAGCAGGTATATGTGGAGCGCCGCGGTAAACTGGAAGTGACCGACGTCACCTTCCAGAACGACGAACACGTCCTCAACATCGCCCGGCGGATCGTTTCGCAGATCGGGCGTCGTGTCGACGAGACGACGCCGCTGGTCGATGCCCGTCTCATGGACGGCAGCCGCGTCAACATCATCATTCCGCCGCTGGCGATCGACGGCCCCTCGATCTCCATTCGTAAGTTCTCCAAGAAGGGCATCACACTGGACGTGATGCAGCGGCAAAACAATATTTCGGCGGCCATGTCCACGGTGATGAAGATCGCCGCGCGCAGCCGCCTCAACATTCTGATTTCCGGTGGTACAGGTTCGGGTAAAACCACCTTGCTCAACGCCATGTCGCAGCTGATCGACCCGGGCGAGCGCATCGTCACCATCGAAGACGCGGCGGAGCTTCAGCTGCAGCAGCCCCACGTCGTGCGCCTGGAGACCCGGCCGCCGAACCTGGAAGGCAGCGGTGAGATCACCATGCGCGACCTGGTGAAGAACTCTCTGCGTATGCGGCCCGACCGGATCATCCTTGGCGAGGTACGTGGCGCCGAGGCGGTCGATATGCTCCAGGCGATGAATACGGGCCATGACGGCTCCCTCGGCACGCTTCACGCCAACCGTCCGCGTGAGGCCCTGACCCGTCTCGAGAACATGATCGGCCTGGCGGGCATCAACCTGCCCGCCAAGGCGGTCCGTACCCAGATCGCCTCCGCCATCGACATGATCGTGCAGGTCTCGCGTATGCGCGACGGCATGCGCCGCGTCACCCACATCGAGGAGATCGTGGGCATGGAAGGCGAGATCATCACCACCCAGAATCTCTTCACCTATGAGTTCCAGGGCGAAGGCAAGGACGGCCTGCTGCTGGGCAACTACAAGTCTTCCGGCCTGCGCCCCCATTTCGCCCCCAAGGCCGCCTACTTCAGCCTGGACAAGCCTTTGCTCGAGGCCATGGGATGAACGTCGAGCTTCCCCTGAACCTCGGCAGCGTGCCGATCGAGTGGCTGCTCATCGCACTTCCCGCGACGACGGTCCTGATCATCTTTCTGCTGTTCTTCGGCGGCAACGGCGCGAGCAAGCAGACACGCCGGCGCATCGGCCGCATCAAGGAAAGCAATACACCGCAGATGACGCCGGAAGAGTTCATCTCCATCCGGCGCGCCAGCGGCGACAGCGGAATCCCCCTCTTCGACATCCTCGTGAAGCGACTGGTGCCCCGCCCGGAGCTGCTCCGGCTCCGGCTTGCCCGGGCCGGACTGAAGGTGACGCTCGGCAACTACGTGCTGCTTTGCCTGCTGAACGGCCTGGTGACCTTCAGCATCCTGCATTTCACCAAGATCTCGCCGCTGCTGCTGAGCTTTCTGGTCGGGCTGCTGGCGGCCATCCTGGTGCCCCATCTGATCGTCGGCTTCCTGGTCGTGCGGCGGCGCAGCAAGTTCATCGCCAATTTCCCCGAGGCCATCGATCTGATGGTGCGCGGCCTGCGCTCCGGTCTGCCGATCACCGAGTCGATCCGAGCCGCGGGTGTGGAGATCGCCGATCCGGTCGGCACCGAGCTGCGCGGCGTCACCGATGCCGTCCGTCTGGGCGCCAAACTCGACGAGGCGCTCTGGGACTGCTCGAAGCGGCTCAATATCCAGGAATTCAACTTCTTCACGGTCGCCCTCGCCATTCAGTCGGAAACCGGCGGTAACCTGGCCGAAACGCTGTCGAACCTGGCCGACGTCCTGCGCCGGCGCCGTCAGCTGAAGTTGAAGATCAAGGCGCTCTCTTCCGAAGCCAAGGCCAGTGCCTACATCATCGGCTCCCTGCCCTTCATCATGGCGGTACTGATATACATGGTGAACCCGGGCTACATCGCCGAACTGTGGATCGATCCGCGCGGCGCCTTCCTGGTCTTCATCGGCTTCGTCAGCTTCGCCATGGGCATCGGCGTCATGTACAGGATGGTGAAGTTCGAGATATGACCATCGACGATCTTCTGCCACCGGGCATGTCCATCGAGGACGCCCTGGTCCTCATGTCCTCACTTTCCGTGCTGGTCAGCATCCTGGCCATCTGGTTCGCCCTTCTGCATAAGGATGTAGCTTCCAAGAGAGCCACCCTGATCGCCCAGCAGCGCCGGGATATGCGCGCCACGATGATGGGCCCGCAGCGCCGCGAAGCCAACATGCCCAGCATGACCTTCATGCGCCAGGTCGTTGAACGCCTCCGGCTGCTGCGCAGCACCCAGGCCAACAAGGTTTCGCTGAAGCTCGCCAATGCCGGCTGGCGCACTAAAGACGCCCTGGTTCGGTTCTTTTTCTTCAAGTTCGCCCTGCCCTTCCTGTTCGGCGGCGTGGCGGTCTTCATGCTCTATTGGCTGAACGCCTATAACCTCCAGCCGCTGTGGAAAGCCGCCACGGCCCTGGGCGCCACCGTGTTCGGCGCCTATCTGCCGGACCTCCTGGTCTACAACGCTGCCCAGAAGCGCCGTGAAGCCATCCGCAAGGCCCTGCCCGACGCCCTCGACCTCATGGTCATTTGCGCCGAGGCGGGACTCAGCCTCGATGCGACGCTGATGCGCGTCGCCCAGGAAATGGAAAAGACGGCGCCGGAGCTGTCGGACGAATTCAGCCTCACCGGCCTGGAACTCGGCTTTCTGCCGGACCGGCGCACGGCCATGCAGAACCTCGCCAAGCGGACCGACCTGACGGTGCTGCGCGGCATGGTCGGCACGCTGCTGCAGGCCGAACGCTACGGCACGCCGCTGGCTCAGTCCCTGCGCGTGCTCTCCGCCGAATCCCGTGAAGAGCGCGCCATGAAGGCGGAGGAAAAGGCCGCGCGGCTGCCGGCGCTGCTGACGGTGCCGATGATCGTCTTCATCCTGCCGCCCCTCTTCGTCGTGCTGATCGGCCCTGCCATCCTGCGCACCATGGATGCCCTGGGCGCCTTGTAGCCGCCCGCCTGCAGGTTAAAGAATGGGACCCAAGAGCCGAGACAGGCTGACCCCGAAGCGAAACCAGAAAGAGCGATCGTCCAGTTCGCCGGCCGCCACCCGGCGGCTCTGCGCGAAGTCGTCTTCCAGCATCCTCTCGATCTCCCGCGCGAAGTCGCGGTCCCAGACGACGATCGACAGTTCGAAGTTCAAACGGAAGGACCGGTTGTCCAGGTTGGCCGTGCCGACGGAGACCAGGTCGTCGTCGACCAGCATAACCTTCTGGTGCAGAAACCCGGGCTGGTAGCGGTAGATTTCCATCCCGATGCGCTCGGCCACCGGATAGTAGCCGTAGCCTGCCAGGTGAACGCTCAGGTGTTCGGCTTTTCCCGGCAGGAGGACGCGCACCTCCACCCCGCGCAAGCGCGCCAGCTCGAGGGCACCGATAATCTGCTCGTCCGGTACGAAATAGGGGCTGGCGATCCAGATGCGCTGGCGGGCGCTGCGGATGGCTTCCAGGAAGAACAGCTCGCAGTTCTCCTGCAGGTCCGCCGGCCCGGTCGCCAAGGCCAGGGCCGCGACGTCCCCCGCCGCGGCGGCCTGCGGCGCCCACACCAACTCCGGCACCTCGTGGACGGCCCAGAACCAGTCTTCGACGAAGGCAAGCTGAATGGCCTGAACGATGGGGCCCGACAGCTGTAAATGGGTGTCCCGCCAGGGCCCCAAGGCGGCATTCCGCCCCAGGTACTCGTCCCCGAAGTTCAAGCCGCCGACATAGGCCTGCTTGCCGTCGATCACGATGATCTTGCGGTGATTGCGAAAATTGAGCTGGAAGCGGTTCACCGGTCCCTGTGTGGTACCGAAAGGATGGACGACGACCCCGCCGGCCTTCAGCTCCCGTGTGAAACCATGCGGCAGGCCATAGCTGCCGATCTCGTCGTAGAGCACGTAAACCCGCAGGCCCTCGCGCGCCCGGCGCACCAGCCGGGTTTTCAGATCCCGGCCCACGTCATCGTCCCGCAGCAGGTAGACCTGCAGCAGAACGTAGTCTTCCGCCGCGTCGATCGCCGCGAACATGGTCGCGTAAGCCGCCTCCCCGTTCTTCAATACCGTCATGGCATTGCCGCGGGTAAAGGGCATACCCGCAAGATGCTGAATGACGCGCAGGTGCTCGGCTTCGGACGCTGGTAAAGACGCCTGATGGTCCTGCGCCAGGCAGAGCTGCAAAGCCTCGGCCAAGTGGTTGATCTTGAGGTCCCCGGATCGCCGGGCGGCGACGTAACCGTAGAACTTGCCGCGACCGAAAACCCAATAGAGCGGCAAGGCGAGGTAGGGAAAGGTGAGCAGCGAGATCGACCAGGCCACGGCGCCCTGCGCGGTCCGCGTCCGCACCGCCGCATGAAGCGCCGACACCGCCCCTGAAAGGTGGATGAAGAGCGCCAGGACGCCCAGGCCCAAAGGCAGGTTGTCGGAGAACCAACCGATCATTGAGGCCTCAAGACGCGCCGCCTGCCGGCGGCCCTATTCTGCGGTTTCTTCAAGGTCCCCGTCGGCGAAACCTTCGAGGAGGCCGGTCACGGTCAGCGCCAGCGCATCGGGATCGACCGGTTTTTGAAGCGTAGGGAAACCCTGGTCGGTAATCTCGCGCATTTCTTCCTCGCCTTGATCGGCGGTGACGATCAGAACCGGCACCATGCGTCCCAAAAGCATGCGCAAGCGGCCCGCGGCCCGCACGCCGTTGCAGCCGTTCGGCAGCCTGTAGTCGGCAATGATCAGGTCGACGCCGTCCGGCTGGGCCGACACGAGTTCCGCCGCCGTCTGGTAGTCTCCCGCCGCCTGCACGTGGCAACCCCAGGACTCCAGGGCGCGCACCATGCCCTTGCGGATCTGCTGGTCGTCGTCGATGACCAGCACCGTGGCGTCTTCCTTCATCCCCGCCGGGCTCCGGGCGCTGCCGCGTCGTGACAGGTCGATCGACTTGCCGGTCAGGTCGAGTTGGACCGAGAAGACACTGCCATGTCCCCGCACCGAATGCAGGAAGATCTCATGGCCGAGGATGTTGGCCAGACGGCGCACGATGGACAGGCCCAGTCCGGTGCCGCGCTGGCGCTCGCGGGCCGGATTGTCGAGCTGATGGAACTCCTCGAAGATCTTCTGCCGCTCGCCTTCGGGAATCCCGAGGCCGGTATCCCAGACCTCGATACGCAGCTTGTTCCGGCGTCGCCGGCAGCCGAACAGAATGCGCCCCGTCGGCGTGTAGCGCACCGCGTTGGAAAGCAGGTTTCCGAGGATGCGCTCCAGCAGATTGGGGTCGCTGTGAATGACGTGGCTGGAGGGCACCATCCGCAGGTCCAGTCCGCGCTCGCGCGCCTGCGGGCCGTAGACGCGCACCATGCGGTCGAGAAGCTGCTGCACCGGGAAGTGCATGAAGCGCCCTTCCAGCTTGCCGCTTTCCAGTTCCGACACGTCAAGCAGCGCGTTCAGCAGACGCCCGGCCGCATCGGAAGCCTCTCTCAGGTCGCCGATGATCGAATGCGCCTCCTCATCGTCGACAGTCGCCTCCAAGGCGGCAACGAACAGTTCGATGGCGTGAAGCGGCTGACGCAGGTCATGGCTGGCCGCCGCCAGGAAGCGGGTTTTGGCCCGGTTCGCCTGCTCGGCGATTTCCCTTGCCCGCCTGAGATCGGTGATATCGGTCGAAACGCTCGCGATGCCGCCGTCGTGGGTACGGCGCTCGGTCATCAGGTAGATCCGGTCATCGTGCCAGGCGATTTCGAAGTTGCCCTGCGCGGAACCGTGCGCCGCCATGCGCGTTTCCAGCCAAGCTTCCATCGACTCTTTGTCCAACAGCCCGCGCACGCAGCCATGCTCCGCATTGGCGCGGACAATCTCCTCGAAGGTCACACCGGGATAGATATGGCTGCCGTCTCCGAAAGAGCGGCTTCGGTAGATCTTGTTGCACAAGACCAAGCGGTCTTCGGCGTCGAAGAGGGCAAAGCCGCCGGAAATGCTTTCGATGGCATCGATCAGGCGCTCCTCCGCCGCTTCGGCGCGCTGGCGCGCCTTCACTTCCGCGCTCTCGTCCTCGGCGACGCCCCGGTAGCCGCGGAAACGGCCAGTCCGGTCGTAGTAGGGCTTGCCGTTGATGCGCCAGTAGAAGCGCTCGCCGTCGTTGCCGACATAGGCGGCGCGCAGGTCCTTGATCGGCCGGCGTGCTTCGAGATCCTGGCGCAGGCTGCACCAGTACTTGTCGCGCTCGACGTCGGCGGCAAAAAGCTCCCAGAGGGTTCGGCCGGTCGCCTCCGGTGCCGTCGGACGGGAACGCCCCGAATCCTTCCTGACCTCCAGGAAAGACGACAGGCGCAGCGATTCGTCCATCTCCCAGAAGCCGCCGGGCCCGGACTGGGCGAAGTCCTTGAAGCGCTGCTCACTCTCCTTCAAGGCGTCTTCCGCGGCGACCTGCTCGGTCACATCGAAGCGGATGCCGATGAAGCCGCCGGTGTCCAGGGGGTGATTGCGGGCCTCGATCCAACGGCCTTCACTGGTCTTGGTGCGGAAGGTCGGGTGCTTGTTGAAGACATGCGCCACCGAGGTATCGGTGATCACGCTTTCCGGACCGGCAAGAACCGTGAACTGGTCACGGTCGAAAGCCAGTTTCATGAGATCGGAATAGGCCGCCCCCACCTGCAGCTCACCGGCCAGCTTCGGATAGAGATCGCGGTACTTCTGATTACAGAGCACCAGGCGGCCTTCGCTGTCGAACCAGACGAAGCCGTCCGTCATGCTTTCGATGGCCTCGGAAAGCAGCGCCTTGGAGCGCGAGGCTTCCAGCTCGCTGCGCAACAGCGCCCGCTCGGCCGCCTTGCGTTCGGTGACGTCGGTGCAAATCGTGCCGATGCCTTGCACAATCCCAAGAGAATCGAGCAGCGGGAATTTGACGGTCAGGCCTTCGACGATGCCGTTCCGGAGGGGAATGACCTCCTCGAAAACCTGCGCTTTGCGCGTCTTCAAGACCTCCAGGTCGGCATAGCGCACCATCTCGGCCCAGTCGTCGTCGACGCCGACGTCCGAGGGCAGCTTGCCGACGATGTCCTCGTTGGCGACGCCATAGAGCTCTTCGAAACGCTTGCTGACCTGAACATAGCGGCCCTGGGCATCTTTCAGGCAGATATCGACCGGCGCATACTCGAAGATCGCCGCCAGCCGGTCCTCGGTGTCGCGCAGCGCGCGGTCCAAGGCGATGGCGTCGGCCCGGGGCGTCAGGGTCGCGCTCCAATAGCGGCCCCCTTTGGCCGGCGTGGCGAGCGGTGTCCACTCGCAAAGCACCGAGGTCGGCTCGCCCCCCTTGCCGGGGATCACCAGCTTTTCCGAAACCGCCTGTCCGGCGGCGAACAGCGCCTCGTTCTGGCGCGGCCGGCGCGGTGCGCCGTCTTGGCGGACAAGCTCGCCGATCGGACAGGGCAGCGCCTTGGCGAGATCGCAGCCGACCAGGCGGGCGAAAGCGGTGTTGGCTTGGATCAGCTCCGGCTCGGCGTCGCCCTTGCGGAGCAGGCCGACGGCCACTGCGACCGGCAGATGCGCCAGCGCATCGCTCGACAAGCGGCTCAGATCGTGAAGGTCACGATCAGTCGCCGGTTCCTCCAAGGGTCCCAGCGGCTTCAGTCTGTCCATAAAGCGGTTCCGATTCCCACGTCGAAAGCCCAACTCATACGTAAGTATAGCGATATTCAACACCTACGCAGCGCAGATTTCATCTTTGCTGTACGCCTACGATCGTAGGCGATTTTCCTTAAGCGTTGTTAACCATACTCTACCGGAAGGCGACTTCGCAGCGTTTAACGAAAGCGAAAGAGGTCATGCCTTAACTTTAGGAAGGTCGATTGCAATCAATACTGGAGCGTCCTTCCGTGCCGAAGTACGACGTGAAACTTCAGCTGGACGATGAAGAACACCAGATTCATCTGGAGATCTACCAGCAGGTCATCTCAGCGCACGAGCAGACCGAGGAAGAGGTCGTTCATCGGGCCAAGCAGCAGTTCCGCCACTGGGCCGAGGGCCGTGGCCCGGAATGGAAGCTTGTCGCCCTACGGGTGCCCTTCGCCGCGGTCACCGACAGCGAGATCCGCGTCACCCACTGACACCGCCGCACAAGCGGCCTGCTGACACCGCCGCACAAGCGGCCTGCTGACGCCGCCACACCACCGGCCTGACGGCCGCTCAGCGCACCACCACGAAACAGGCCTGCCCCGCGTCGATCAGGGCATCACAGGCGGCGCTCGCCGCTGCCTCGGTCCCGAAGGCCCCGGCCTGAAGCCGATAGAAGACCCCACGCTCCCCCAGCTTAGCTTCCTCGACCACCAGCCTCAGCGGCTGCAGCACCTGCCGGTAGCGCGCCTGCAGGCGCTGCCACTCCCCGACCACCTTGTCTTCCTTCTGAACAGCGGAAACCTGCACCAGGATGGTGCCGGCCGGGGCGTCCCAGGCTGCCGCCGAGAACGCCGCGGCGCTCATCGCCGTTTCGTCCGCCATCGCCTGGCTCACCGGCTCAGCGGCTTCGCCGCCGCTTGCCTCCGGCGCCGGCAGGGCCGCCTCCTGCTGCGGCGCCGTCGTGGCCTCCGCTTCAGCGGCCTCCGCCTTTGCCGGCAAGGGTGGGAACTTCGGCGGCGGCGGCAAACGGGACGGGCGGCGTGGCGCCGGTGCCTTCTCCGCCACGGCGGAGCCCGCCGCGGTCTCGCCGAGCGGCGGGAGGCTTTCCGCACTGACCTCGGCGACCGGCGCCGCCGAGGCTGCCGGCGGCACCGGCGTACCGGCCGCCGCCGCGCGCTCCCGCGCGCGCTTCAACACCAACTCTGCTTCGCTCAACGGGCGCTCTGCGGTCAATGCCGACTCGTAGGTCAGGTGTTCGCTGCTGTAGTGCCCCTCACCCGAACTGGCGACAAGCCCCTCGGCCAGTTCCCCGCGTTCGAGCCGCGCGGGCCCGGCCTCGAAATCAAGATCCCGCGACCAGGCCTGGGGCTCGGTCGGCTGCTGCGGCGGCGGAGGCGCCTTGGCCGATTCCGGCACCAAGGGCGGATCCGACTCCGGCGGCGGGCCGACTTCAACCGTGCAGGCCGTCACCCCCAGCAGCATCAAGCCCAGCACCGCAGGCACGCAGGCCACAGGCCGCAGCATGCGACGCGGCCGCCGCAGCGCCGGCTGACGCCCCGATATGGTTAATGAAACCGCCGTTTTCATAGCGCTGAAGGTACGACCGCAGGGTCCGCTGGGCAAGTGTCGCAACGCCGCAGCCCGCGGGCACAATGGCGGTAGGCCCCTTGGGCCCTCCCGTCTCCGGAAGGGCCTTTGCCGCCCCTGGAAAGCCGCCCTACTCCGCCGCGGGCGGGGCCGCTTCCTCAGCCATCACGATGACCGGCTTCATCTGGCGCAGCTCTTCCATCGACAGATGGCAGGCGATCTGATGGCCCGGCGTCGGCTCCACCACGGGCGGCATCTCCGTTTCGCAGACCGCCCCGATCTTACGCGGGCAGCGGGTGTTGAAGACGCAGCCCGACGGCGGATTGGTGACCGACGGCAGATTGCCCTCCAGGATGATCCGCGTCCTCTCGACCGAGGTATCCGCGATCGGCACGGCGGAAAGCAGCGCCTCGGTGTAGGGGTGATACGGCGGCGCGAAAACCTCGTCCGTGGTGCCCTGCTCGACGATATGGCCGAGGTACATCACCACCACCCGGTCGGCCAGGTAGCGCACCAGGCTGAGGTCATGACTGATGAAGATCAGGGTCGTGCGATAGGTCTTCTGGATGTCCATCAGCAGGCCGGTGACCGCCGCCTGGACGGAGACGTCGAGCGCCGAGACCGGCTCGTCGGCGACCACAGTGGTGGGGTTGCCGGCGAAGGCCCGCGCGATGCCGACGCGCTGCTTCTGCCCGCCGGAAAGCTGGCGCGGCCGCCGCCGGGCGAATTCGCGGGGCAGTTTCACCAGGTCCAGCAGCTCCATGACGCGCTGCTCGATCCGGTCCTTGTTGCTCTCGACCCCGAACTTGCGGATCACCCGCGCCAGCTGGGATCCGACCGAGTGGCTGGGGTTCAAGGTGTCGAAGGGATTCTGGAAGATCATCTGCATGGAGCCGATCTGCTCGGGCGTGCGCTTCTGCACTTCCTCCTGCGAGATGTCCTTGCCGTTGAAGACCACCTTGCCGTCGGTCGCCGTCTCCAGGCCCATCAGCACCTTGGCGAAGGTCGACTTGCCGCAGCCGGACTCCCCGACGATGGCCACGGTCTGGCAAGAGCGCGCGTCGAAGGAGATGCTCTCGTTGGCCTTCACATAGCGCACCCGCTTGCCGGAAATCATGGCGGCAATCGAGTTGTCGGTGAGTTCGTAGTACTTCTTCATGTTGTCGATGGAGAGCACCACATCGCCGGCTTCCATCTCGCCGGCGCCGACGCCTTCGGGATGGTAGCTGTCCCAGTCGATCTCCTGCCAGCGCCGGCAGCGCACGTCGTGGCCCGGCTCCTCGGGCACCTGGGTCATGGTCAGGTTCTCGCGGTCGCAGACACCGCCCTGGAAGAAGTCGCAGCGCGGGCCGAAATAGCAACCCGTCGGGCGTTGATGCGGCAACGGCAGCTGGCCGCGGATCGGCACCAGGGGCCGCGCCGTCTTGTCGGCGCCGGGCAGCGGAATGCAGCCGAAGAGTCCCTTGGTATAGGGATGGCGCATCTGATCGAAGACCTCGTCCACCGTGCCGCTCTCCACCACCACGCCGGAATACATCACGTTCACCCGGTTGCAGGTCTCCAGAATGAGACCCAGGTTGTGCGAGATGTAGACCATGGAGGTATTGAACTTCCCGGCGATCTGGCCGATCAGCTCGATGATGCCGGCCTCCACCGTCACGTCGAGCGCCGTGGTCGGTTCGTCGAGCAGCAGCAGCGAGGGGTTCGACAGCAGCGCCATGGCGATGACCACGCGCTGCTGCTGACCGCCGGAGATCTGGTGCGGATAGACCCCCATGATGCGCTCCGGGTCCGGCAGGTTCACGTCCGCCAGCATTTGCCGGGCGCGCTTGAAGGCTTCTTCCTCGCTGATATTCTCGTGGCTGAGCGGCACTTCCATGAGCTGCTTGCCGAGAGTCATCGAAGGGTTCAAGGCGGCCATGGGCTCCTGGTAGACCATCGCGATCTCGTTGCCGCGCAACTGGCGCAGCTCTTCATCGCTGAAGGTCGCCATGTCGCGGCCTTTGTAGAACACCTGGCCGCCGACAATGGCGCCGTTGCCGCCGAGGTAGCGCATGATCGCCATGGCCACGGTCGACTTGCCGCAGCCGGACTCGCCGACCAGGCCGATGCTGCCGCCCTGCTCCAGGGTCATGTTGAAGTCGATGACCGCAGGGATCTCACCCGCCCGCGTGAAGTAGGAGATGCAGAGATCCCGACACTCCAGCACCGGCCCGTCGTGGCTATGGGTTTGGCTCGACATCCGCTTCTCCTCTAGTCGCGCAGCGAAACTTCACGCAGGCCGTCGGCCAGCAGGTTGAAGCCCAGCACCAGGGACGAAATGGCGATGCAGGGAAAAATCGCCATATGCGGCATGAACATGGCGAACTGCCGGGTCTCGGAGACCATGCCGCCCCAATCGGGGTCGGGCGGCGGCAGGCCGAGGCCCAGGAAGCCGAGGGTCCCGATGGTGATCACCACGTAGCCGAGGCGCAGGCAGGCGTCGACGATCAAGGGGCCGCGCGCGTTGGGCAGGATCTCGATCAGCATGATGCGCCAGGGCGCTTCGCCGCGCGTCTCGGCGGCGAAGACGTACTCGCGATTGCGCAGGTCGAGCACCAGGCCACGCACGATACGCATGATGCCCGGCGCCGAGGCGAAGGTCACCGCGATGACGATGTTGGAGCCGGAGGCGCCGATGGTGGCGATGATGATGATGTAGAGCACCAGCACCGGAAACGAGAGAATCACGTTAGCGATGAAGGACAGCACGTCGTCGGTGAGGCCGCGCCGGTAGCCGGCGGCCAGGCCCATGGGGATGCCGACCAGATAGGCACACAAGGTCGCCAGGGGCGCGTAGAGCAGCACCTGGCGCGAACCGTGGATGATCCGCGACAGGAGATCGCGGCCCAGGTGATCCGTGCCCAGCCAGAAGATGCCGCCGGTGGGCGCCTCGCCCCCCGGCAAGGCCATTGGCAATATGGGCTGGTTCGGCGGGAATGGCGCAATCAGCGGTGCGAAGATCGCCACCATCACCCAGAAGAAGACAAGCGCGAGTCCGATCATGCCCACCGCACTTTCGCGGATCAGGGCGACTCCCTTGACGACACGCAGCAGCGGAGATTCACGGCGCGGCACGGATACGGCTTGGTCTGTCATGGCACGCCCTCCTAGCTGAAGCGGATCCGGGGGTTGAGGTAGGTGTAGCCGACGTCGGCTAGGGTCTGGGTCATCACGGCCACGAAGACGGCCACCATGGCGCAGGCCTCGATCAGGTAGATGTCCTGGTTCAGCGACGCCTCGTAGAGCAGGCTGCCGAAGCCCTTGTAGGCGAAGGCCACC
This sequence comes from Kiloniellaceae bacterium, assembly GCA_048268885.1. Lineage (GTDB taxonomy): Bacteria > Pseudomonadota > Alphaproteobacteria > Kiloniellales > Kiloniellaceae > Pelagibius. The sequence goes on from JBLWUP010000018.1 coordinate 96,496, forward strand.
TCCACGACGATGACGCCCGACAGCAGCCAGTTGATCTGCAGCATGATCACCGTGAAGGGCGCGATGAGCGCGTTGCGCAGGGCATGGCGACGGATGACCTGCCCGTACGGCAGCCCCTTCAGCACGGCGGTGCGGATGTAGTGGGTCATCATGACCTCGGCCATGGAAGCGCGGGTCATGCGCGCGATATAGCCCCAGTCATAGATCACCAGCACCATCACGGGCAGCGCCAGCTGGGCGAGATCGAAGCCCTCGGCCATGCCACTGGTCCCGGGCAGGAGCTGCAGGTTGAAGACGAAGATCACCATCAGGAACACGGCGCTGGCGAACTCCGGCACCGAGGTGGTGAGGATCGCGGTGACCGACACCGCGCGGTCCCGGAAGCCGCCTTCGCGCATGCCGGCGATGACGCCGAGGGTCAGGCCGATGATCGAGGCGATGAGCAGGGCGATCCCGCCCAGGATGCCGGTGTTGCCGAGCCGCGGCCAGAGCACGTCGGAGACGGGCACCTTGAAACGCACGGAATCGCCGAAGTCGCCGATGACGAAATTGCCCAGCCAGCGCAGGTACCGCAAGACGGCGGGGTCGTAGTAACCGTTGGCCTCCAGCCAGAGTTCGCGCTGCTCCTGAGAGGTATAGGGCCCAAGCACCTTGGTGGCGACGCTCTCGACGTTGATCTCGAGCAACAGGAACACAAGAATCGACACGACGAGCATGGTCAGGACCATGGTGCCGAAACGTCGAACCATGAAAATCAGCATCGCACCCTAGCCTTCCTGTCCCCCGCAATAGGCTTGCGGCTTATTGGTTATTTCAGTCTTCGCGACCGTTGGACGCCCTCGAAGAGGCATCCCGTCCTAGAAGCAGAAGGGCCGCAGCACCCCCCGTGCTGCGGCCCCCTTTGCGTTAGCCGAGCCAGACACCGTTGAACTGGTGATAACGGGTCGGGTGGCTCTGGTACCCTTTGACGTTGTCCTTCGTCGCCGTGAAAACGGAGCGGAAGAAGGGCTGCACCATCACGGCGTCGTCCTGAAGGATCTTCTCGACCTTCGCCATGGATCCACGGCGCTCCTCCACATCCAGCAGCGCTTCGGCCTCGTCCAGCGCCTTGTCGAAGTCCGGATTGCTGTAGCCGGACTCGTTCCAGGGCACGCCGCTGCGGTAGGCCAGGCTCAGCACCATGGTGCCCAGCGGTCGGTGGGTCCAGGACGTCAGACTGAAGGGCGCCTTGTCCCAGACTTCCCAGTACTGGGCCGAAGGCATCACGTTGATGGTGATGTCGATGCCGGCTTCCGCGGCATTTTCCTTCAGCACCTGAACCGAGTCCTGCTCCCAGGTCCCGTCGGTGTTGCCCACGTTGCAGGTGACCTGCACGCCGTCCGGGAAGCCGGCCTCGGCGAGCAACGCCTTGGCTTTGGCAACGTCACGCTTCAGCGGCGGCAACTTGGCATATTCCGGATGAATCTCGGCGACGTGGTGGTTCTCGCCGACCGAGCCCATGCCGCGATGCGCCAGCTTCAGGTTCTGCGCATTATCGGAGGCCAGCACCATGGCCTGGCGGACCTTCAGATTGTCGAAGGGCGCGTTGTTCACGTTCATGCGGATGACGCCGGTCTGGGCGGTCACGGCCTGCGAGACCACGACGCCCGGAATCCGCTCGGCGATTTCCAGGGTCGGGATACCGAGCCGGTAGATGGCATCGACCTGGCCGGAAGCCAGGGCCGCAATGGCCGCCGCGTCGTCCTCGCCGGTGTCGATGTAGCGGATCTCGTCGAGGTAGACCTCGCCGCCCCAATAGGGCTCGCTGCGGCGGCGCAGGACGCACTCCTCGCCGACCGCGAAGCGCGCCAGCTCGAAGGCGCCGGTGCCGACCGGGTTCTTGGAGAAGTCACCGCCGTCCTTCTCGAAATTGCGGTGCACGATGGCCGTCGGATAGTTGTAGAGGTTCTCCGGCATCGAGAGCACCGCGGAGTTCAGGTGCAGCCGCACGGTGTGGTCGTCGACTTTCTCGACCGCGCCGTCCGACATGCGCTTGCCCATCTTGGCGCTGCCGTCGTCATTCTTCTCGCCGGTATCGTACTCTTCGGTCATGGCGGCGAAGAGGCCGAGATTGGAAGACCCGGTCTTCGGATCAAGCCAACGGGTGAAGTTGAACACCACGTCGTCGGCATTGAAGTCGTCGCCGTTGCTCCACTTCACGCCCTGGCGCAGCTTGAAAGTCCAGGTCTTCAGATCGTCGGAGGCTTCCCAGCTTTCCGCCAGGTAAGGCCGCGTGATGTTGTCCGGCCCCGTAATGGTCATGTATTCGATGATGTGGCGCGTCTGATTAGACTTCTGGGTCCAGTCGAAGGTGGCCGGATCGACCATCTCCTGCACCTGCATGGCCACACGCAGCGTGCCCCCCGCCTTCGGCGTCTGCGCCGCGGCTTCCTTCACCAGACCGCCGCCCAGCGGGTCGCCGGCGAAGGCATAGGCCGACGCGGCCGAGACGCCGAGGAAGGCGGCCAGACGAACGAATTCGCGGCGGTCCATCTTGCCGCTTTCGAACTGCTCGCAGAGCTGGTCGACGCCCGGGTGCAACGGCTTGCCGTTGATGGTTTCCAAATCTTTTTCTTTTGTCATGAGTGTAAGTCTCCCTGTGAGATTACCTGTGGCCGGACCGCCGTGCGCTGCAGCAGAGCAAGTGGTCCCTTTTCTTGGTTCTTCGAACTCTCAATAGCGGTGATGCCGTGCTCCTGGAGCCACGGCATGAAACACCAAGGTCTGCGCTAACTTTCGCGTGAATTCGGGGGTCCCTGAAAACCGCCCAACCCCTTTCCGGGAATGCCAACCCGCGACAGGCCCTCCGCCTTGCGCAGGCCGGCCGCCCTGTGGCGCCCGCTGCCTTATGAAGGGCGGCGGTCACCCGCACTCCTGTGGCTTTCCCTAGTCTTCAATCGCCTCTCCGCCCTGTCATTTCGCCGAAAAGGTCGCGAAACGCCGGCTTATTTTGTTTCTTTTCAACGACAAGCCTAACAAACTCTAACCCTGCCCGAAACCCGCGAGTTGCAGCGTTGCGACAGGCAGTGCAACAGAAGCGACGCTCAACCCGTGGTCTCGCCATTCTCGCCCGCTGCGTCGGTTTCGATCAGAACCTCGCTTTCCAGTGTGCGGTGCACAGGGCACCTGTCGGCAATCTCCAGCAGCCGCTGCCGTTCCTCCGGTTTCAAGTCGCCGGTCATCTCGACCGTCCTTCGAATTCGGTCGATTTTGCCATCCTTGCTCTCACAGGTCGCACAGTCCTCGGCATGGATCTTGTCGTGCGACAAGGTGACCCGGGTTTTCTCCAGGGCCAGCCCCTTGCGCTCGGCATAGAGCCTCAGCGTCATCGAGGTGCAGGCGCCGAGCCCGGCCAGCAGCAGGTCGTAGGGCGACGGTCCGCTGTCCAGGCCGCCATAGCTCTCCGGCTCGTCGGCGCGCAGGGCATGGGCGCCGGCCGCGATGCGCTGGGTGAACTTGCCCTCGCCGGTCTCCTCCACCACCACCTGGCCGGCGGCGGCGCGCAGGGCCGGCTTGTCTTCCTGCGGCTCCAGGTAGCGCCCGGCCCAGGCCGCCAGCACGTCAGCGACATAGACCGCGTCCTCCCGGCGGCTCAGCAGGTGATCGGCGTCATCCAGGGACACGAAGCTCTTCGGATGCTTGGCGGCCAGGAAAATCCGGCTGGCGTTGTCGATCCCGACCGTCGCGTCCCTTGGAGCATGAAACACCATGAGCGCTTTCCTGAGCTGCGCGATGGCGGTCTCCAGCTTATGCGTCTCGATGTCCTCCAGGAACTGCTTCTTGATGCGAAAAGGCCGGCCGACCAGCAGCACCTCCGCCTCCCCCGCCGCCTCGATCTCCGGGCGCGCGTCGGTGAAATGCTCCGCGACGTGCGCCGGATCCGCCGGGGCGGCGATGGTCGCCACCGCCACGGCCTCCGGCATCTGCCCCGCCGCCGCCAGGACCGCGGCGCCGCCGAGACTGTGGCCGATGAGCAGCTTCGGGGCTTCGTGGTTGTCGCGCAGGAAATCCGCGGCGCAGACCAGGTCCTCGACGTTGGAGGAAAAGTTGGTGTTGGCGAAGTCGCCCTCGCTGGCGCCGAGCCCCGTAAAGTCGAAGCGCAGCACCGCGATCCCCTGATCCGCCAGTGCCCCGGCAATGCGGGCCGCCGCGAAGATGTCCTTGTTGCAGGTAAAGCAATGGGCAAAGAGCGCATAGGCCCGCGGCCTGCCCGCTGGCCGGTCCAGGCGCGCCGCGAGGCTTGCGCCGGAAGCCCCGGGGAAAGTGACCTTCTCGCTTCCGATCGCCATCGCCGCTGTCTCCCGCATCTGAGGCCTTGGAAGGGGTACCGCCAAGATCGGAACACGCCGTCCGGCCGAGAGCAAGACAGTGGGTTGCCGTTGGCGGAGTGCCGTTGAGGGAATGCCGTTGGGCAGAATGCCTTGCCTCGGCTAAGGTTCCGCCGCTTTCCCCCGAAGACGATGTAACAGCGAGATGACAGAAACGTGGCAATGACCCCCAAGCAAGACGCCCGGAAACGCGACCGGCGCGTCGAAGTCCTGGAGAAGACCACGCCCTTCAAAGGCTATTTCCAGGTCGATCTCTACCGCCTGCGCCATCGCAAGTTCGATGGCGGCTGGACCGACGAGATGAGCCGAGAGATCTTCGAGCGCGGCCATGCCGCCGCCGTGCTGCTGTACGACCCGGAGCGCGACCGGGTGGTCCTGATCGAGCAGTTCCGCCCCGGCGCCTACGCGGCGGAGATGGACCCCTGGCTGATCGAGATCGTCGCCGGCATCATCGATCCCGGGGAGACCCCGGAGGACGTGGTCCGCCGGGAGACGCAGGAGGAGGCCGGCTGCACGGTCACCGCCCTGCACCCGATCGGCCGCTTTCTCGCGACCCCCGGCGGCTCCTCCGAGACCGTCACGATCTACTGCGGACGGGTCGACAGCCGCGGCGCCGGGGGCGTCCACGGCCTGGACCACGAGCACGAGGACATCCGCGTCCTGCCGCTGGACCGCCAGGAGGCCCTGGATCTGCTGGCCGCCGGGAAGGTCACGAACCTGATCGCCGTCGCCGCTTTGCAATGGCTGGCCTTGAATCACACAGAAGTTATGCGTATTTGGAAGTGATCTACAGAAAAATCTGTCAGAATAGACAGAGACCAGCCCTTGAACCCCCTTGGCCGGGGCAGTTACTCTCGCCGGCCAGGCGCCGCCTTGTTTCCTGAGGCGGTGCCTCAGCAAGGAAGAAGAAGAAATGGACGTCTGCGACGGTTTTGTCGGTGCGATCGGCAACACCCCCCTTATCCGCCTGCGCAAGCTCTCTGAAGAAACCGGGTGTGAAATCCTCGGCAAGGCCGAGTTCCAGAACCCCGGCGGCTCGGTCAAGGACCGGGCGGCCTGGGCCATCATCAAGGACGCCGAGGAACGCGGCGTCCTGAAACCCGGCGGCATCATCGTGGAAGGCACGGCCGGCAATACCGGCATCGGCCTGGCCCTCGTGGCCCGTGCCCGCGGCTACCGCTGCGTCATCGTCATCCCCGATACCCAAAGTCAGGAGAAGAAGGACATCCTGCGGATTTCCGGCGCGGAGCTGAAGGAAGTGCCGGCCGTGCCCTACCGCGATCCGGACAACTACGTCCACGTCTCCGAGCGCCTGGCAGAGGAGCTGAACGAAAGCCACCCGCAGGGCGCCATCTGGGCCCGGCAGTTCGACAACACCGCCAACCGGCGCGGCCACTACGAGACCACCGGCCCGGAGATCTGGGCGCAGACCGACGGCAAGATCGACGCCTTCGTCAGCGCCGTGGGCACCGGCGGCACCCTGGCCGGCGTCAGCATGGCGCTGAAGGAACGCAACAAGGACATCGCCATCGGCCTGGCCGACCCGATGGGCGCCGCGCTCTACAACTACTACGCCCATGGCGAGTTGAAATCCGAAGGCAGCTCTATCAGCGAGGGCATCGGCCAGGGCCGCATCACCGCCAACCTGGAGGGCATCGAGGTCAACGAGCCCTTCCAGATCCCCGACAGCGAGGCGATCCCGCTGGTTTTCGATATGCTGGAGCGTGAGGGCCTCTGCCTCGGCGCCTCCAGCGGCATCAACGTCGCCGGCGCCGTCCGCATGGCCCGAAAGCTCGGGCCGGGCCATACCATCGTCACCATTCTCTGTGACGGCGGCATGCGCTATCAGAGCAAGCTGTTCAATCCCGCCTTCTTGCGCGAAAAAGGGCTGCCCGTGCCCCAGTGGCTGGGCTGGCGCGGCTAGGTCCGAAGGAAGCCAGAGAGAGGAAGCATGGAGCTGCTGTTCAGGGACGATCCCTATCTCAAGAGCTGCGAGGCGACGGTGACGAGCGTCGGGCCCGAGGGCCTGCGCCTCGACCGCACGGTTTTCTATCCCACGGGCGGCGGCCAGCCGGGCGACTGCGGCGCGCTGGTGCTGGAAGACGGCACGCGCCTGCGGGTCGTCGACGCGGTGAAGGGGGAGACCCACGAGGACGTGGTCCACGTCCTGGAAGACGGCGCCACACCCCCTGCCCCAGGCACCAAGGTGACGGCCGAGATCGACTGGGAGCGCCGGCACAAGCACATGCGCATGCACAGCTGCCTGCACCTGTTGTGCGCCGTGGTCACAGGCGACGTGACCGGCGGCCAGATCGGCGCCGAGAAGGGGCGCCTCGACTTCAACCTGCCGGACACCCAGTTGGACAAGGAGCACCTCACGGCAGAGCTCAACCGCCTGATCGAGGAGGACCACCCGGTGCAGCCGCGCTGGATCACCGAGGAAGAGCTGCAGGCCCAGCCGGACCTGGTCCGCACCATGTCGGTGAAGCCGCCGTCGGGCGGCGGGCGCGTGCGGCTGCTCGACATCGCGGGGGTCGATCTGCAACCCTGTGGCGGCACCCACGTGAGCCACACCGGCGAGATCGGCAAGGTGCGGGTCGGCAAGATCGAGAACAAGGGCCGGCAGAACCGGCGCATCAACATCCTGTTCGACGCGTAAGAATTAAGTGCGGCCCGCAACGTCGGGCCTTCAGGAGGAAGCGAAGACAGCTATGGTCGATTTCGATAAGGACGCCCTGGTCTCCACCGAATGGCTCGCCGACAATCTCGGCGCCCCGGACCTGCGCGTGGTCGATGCCAGCTATTACCTGCCCGGCGAGGGCCTGGACCCGCGCCACGAGTTCGAGGCGCAGCACATTCCCGGCGCCGTCTTCTTCGACATCGACGATATCAAGGATCCGGCGAACGACCTGCCGCACATGGTGCCGCCGCCGCACATCTTCTCCTCCAAGGTCCGCAAGCTGGGCCTCGGGGACGGCCTGCGCCTGGTGATCTACGATCAGCGCGGGGTGTGGAGCGCGCCGCGCGCCTGGTGGACCTTCCGCTATTTCGGCCACGAGGAAGTCGCGGTGCTGGACGGCGGCCTGCCGAAGTGGCTGAACGAAGGGCGCCCGGTGGAGGACGGTCCGGCGCACCCGGAGGAGCGCCACTTCACGCCCCGGATGAACAGCATGCTGCTGCGCGAGCGCGGCCAGATGCTGGATAACCTGACGCACAAGAGCGAACAGGTGCTCGACGCCCGCGGCCCGGGCCGCTTCGAGGGCCGCGAGCCGGAACCGCGTGAGGGCCTGCGCGGCGGCCATATTCCCGGCAGCCGCAACCTGCCGTTCAACGAGATGGTCGATCCGGCCGCGCAGACCCTGCTGGATGACGCCGCCCTGAAGGCGCGCTTCGCCGCGGCCGGCATCGACCTGAACCGCCCCGTGGTCACCACCTGCGGCTCCGGCGTCACCGCCGCCGTGCTGGCCTTGGGCCTGCACCGCGTCGGCCACCGCGACGTCGCGGTCTACGACGGCTCCTGGTCGGAATGGGGCCTGGAAGGCGACACGCCCGTCGAAACCGGCCCGGCCACCGTCGAGCAGACCTGAGCCTTGTCCGCGATCAGACCCTATGGCGACGACGACTTCGCCGCCTGCACCGCGCTGTGGGAACGCTGCCGGCTGACCGTCTGGTACAACGACCCCGCGCGGGACATTCCGCTCTGGCAAGCCAGCAGCAATGCCGAGATCTTCGTTGCCGAGCGCGGCGGCGAGATTGTCGGCACGGTCTGCTGCGGCCATGACGGCCATCGCGGCTGGCTGTATTACGTCGCCGTCGACCCGGCGCTGCAGAGCACCGGCCTGGGCCGCCGCCTGGTACGCCGGGCCGAGGAGTGGCTGGGCCAGCAGGGCATCCTCAAGATCGAGCTGCTGGTACGCCCGACCAACCGCCAGGTCATCGGCTTCTATAACGCCGTCGGCTACGCCGTCACACCGGTCGAGGTCATGGCGCGCTGGCTGGAGCTGCCGACGGAACCGCCGGCGGACATCAAGCTACCGCCGGACCTGGCACTGGCCGCCGGCCGCGATCCCAAGGTCCGCTTCACCATCACCTACCTGGAAATGACCGCGCGCCCCGCCATGCCTCCAGTGCACCCGCCGGTGAAAACCAAATACGCGCTGATGCTCGCCGAACGGCCGACCGTCGGCTTCTACCGCTTCCTCTACAACTCCGTCGGCGGCGATTGGCGCTGGTGGTACCGGCGCCAGATGCCCGACGAGGAACTGGCCGGCATCCTGGCCGATGAGCGGGTCGAGGTCTTCGTGCTCTATGTCGACGGCGCGCCCGCCGGCTACTTCGAGCTCGACCGCCGGGAAGAGCCGACCATCGATCTGGCCTACTTCGGCCTCATGCCGCACTGCGTCGGCCGTGGCTTCGGGCGCTACCTGCTCTATTCGGCGATCGAACAGGCCTGGAGCTACGAGCCCGAGCGCCTGACGGTGAATACCAACACCATGGACCACCCGCGCGCCCTGCCGCTGTATCAGAAGATGGGCTTCGTCCCCTACAGCCAGGAACAGCAGGAAATCATCGACCCGGAGATCAGCGGGATCATTCCGCCCTCCGTCTGAGCCGGAAAGAAAAAGGGCCGGGCGGCAAATGCCGTACCGGCCCCTTTCATCACTTCGCGATGCGCCTAGTGGTGCAGGATCTGGCTGAGGAAGAGCTTGGTCCGCGCCGACTGCGGGTTGTTGAAGAACGCTTCCGGCTCGTTCTCCTCGATGATCTCGCCGCCGTCCATGAAGATCACCCGGTTCGCGACCTTGCGGGCGAAGCCCATTTCGTGGGTCACGCAGAGCATGGTCATGCCGCTCTCGGCCAAGCTCACCATCACGTCCAGCACCTCGGAGATCATCTCCGGATCGAGCGCCGAGGTCGGCTCGTCGAACAGCATGATGCGCGGGTTCATGCACAGCGAGCGGGCGATGGCCACGCGCTGCTGCTGGCCGCCGGAGAGCTGCCCGGGGTACTTGTCCGCCTGCTCGGGAATCTTCACCCGCTCCAGGTAGTGCATCGCGGCTTCCTCGGCTTCCTTCTTCGGCATCTTGCGCACCCAGATCGGCGCCAGGGTGCAGTTCTCCAGGACCGTCAGGTGCGGGAAGAGATTGAAGTGCTGGAACACCATGCCAACCTCGCGGCGGATCTCCGCGATGTTCTTCACGTCGTGGGTCAGCTCGATCTTGTCGACGATGATCTTGCCCTTCTGGTGTTCTTCCAGACGGTTGATGCAGCGGATCATGGTCGACTTGCCGGAACCCGACGGGCCGCAGATGACGATGCGTTCGCCACGATTGACCGTCAGGTTGATGTCCTTGAGGACGTGGAACTCCCCGTACCATTTGTGCATGCCGATGATTTGGATCGCCACCTCATCGGAGATCGACAATTGCGGGGCTGCAGCAGCATCAGACATCCCAATTAGCCTCCTTGTTCGGCCCGCGCTTGGGCGCTCGTTGGTTCGGCGCCAGCCTTAGCGCTTGTGGCCGGTATGCAGTTTCTTTTCCAGATAGATCGAGTAACGCGCCATGCTGAAACAGCAGATGAAGAACAGGATGGCGGTAAAGACGTAGACTTCCGCCGGCAGGCCCTGCCACTTGGCATCCGAGAGCGAGGCACGCCCCACGCCCAGCACGTCCGTCAGGCCGATGATCACCACCAGCGTGGTGTCCTTGAACAGCCCGACGAAGGTATTGACGATGCCTGGAATGGAGATCTTCAGCGCCTGCGGCAGGACCACCAGGCGCATTGACTGCCAGTAACGCAGGCCCATGGCGTCGGCCGCCTCGAGCTGCCCTTTCGGGATCGCCTGCAAGCCGCCGCGCACCACCTCCGCGATGTAGGCCGCGGAGAAGATCGTCACCATGATCAGGACGCGCAGGATCAAATCGAAAGTGGTCCCTGGCGGCAGGAAGTAGTTCAGCATCGTCGAGGCGACGAAAAGCAGCGTGATCAGCGGCACGCCGCGGATGAACTCGATGAACATGACGCAGAGCGTGCGGACAATGGGCATGTGAGAGCGCCGGCCGAGAGCCAGCAGAATGCCCAGAGGCAGCGAAGCCACGATCCCGGTGACGCCGATCACGAAGTTCAGGGTGAAACCGCCGATCTTCGTGGACTCGACCGGCTCCAGACCCAGGCCGCCGACCAGGAGAAAATAGCCGATGATCGGGAAGAGCGCCGAGTAGATAAACCACTGCTGCCGGTAAGGGGCCTTGTCCCAAAGCAGCGGCAGGATGGCGAGGAAGAACAACACCGCCGTCAGATTGACCCGCCACCGCAGATGTTCGGGATAGAAGCCGTAGATGAATTGCCCGAACCGCACGTTGGCGATGGCCCAGCAGGCGCCGCTATCGATCGCCCTGCACTCCTCGCGCGATCCGGCACTGAAGACCGCATCGATGATCGCCCAGTTCAGCAAGCCGGGCAGGATGAGATAGAGCAGGTAGAGCGAAACCAGCGTCAGGACAACGTTCAGCGGCGAGCCGAAGAGATTCTCCTTCAGCCAGACGATGGGGCCGCTGGTCGCCATCGGCGGCGGCAGGTCAGGATGGGTCCCGGGCTCATAGACTTGCGTGGTATCAGCCATGTCGCGTCCCCCTCACCGTTCCACCAGCGCGATGCGCCGGTTGTACCAGTTCATGAAGGCCGAGATCGCCAGCGAGATGATCAGATAGATCATCAGCACGATCATCATGCATTCCATCTCCCGCCCGGTCTGGTTCAGCGTAATGCCGCCCAGCGTGGCCACGATATCCATGTAGCCGATGGCGATGGCCAGGGAGGAGTTCTTGGTCAGGTTCAGGTACTGGCTGGTCAGCGGCGGCACGATGACACGCAGCGCCTGCGGAATGATGACCAGGCGCATGGTCCAGGTCGCCTTGATACCCAAGGCATAGGACGCCTCGGTCTGGCCATGGCTGACCGACTGGATGCCGGCGCGCACGATCTCGGCGATGAAGGCCGCCGTGTAGAGCGACAACGCCAGCCAAAGCGCCGTGAACTCGGGCTTCAGCACCATGCCGCCCTGGAAGTTGAAGCCACTCAGTTCCGGCGCCTCGATGGAAACCGGCATGCCGGCAATAAAAAAGGCGATCAAGGGAAGACCGATGATCGCCGCGACGCCGATGGAAAAGACCGGATAAATCTGCCCGGTGGCTTCCTGTTTCTTCTTTGCCCAACGGCTGAAGACGATCATCCCGGCGATTGCCGCCAGGAGGGCGATGAGAATCAGCATGGAGCCGTCTTCGAAGACCGGGCGCGGCACGTAGAATCCGCGGTTCGTGAGGAAGACGCCTTCGAGCGGGTTGTAGGCGTTGCGCGGCACATCGAGCGAGTGGACGATGATCCCGTGCCACAGCAGGATCTGCAGCAGCACCGGCACGTTCCGGGTGAACTCGACGTAGCAGTAGACGATGCGGTTGATCAGCCAGTTATGCGACAGCCGCAGAACGCCGAAAGTAAAGCCGAGGATTGTCGCCAGGATGCAGCCCGCGACCGCGATCAAGCCCGTATTGATGAGCCCGACGACCCCCGCACGGAAGTTCGTGTCCCGCGAGTTATAGGGGATCAGGGTCTGATTGATATCGTAATTGGCCGGCGCCCAAAGGAAATCAAATCCGAAGGTCTTGCCGAGAGCTTCCAGGTTCTGGACCGCATTGACGGCCAGAAATGAAACGAAGAGAAAGACCCCCGCAACCACCAAGATCTGCATGAGGACGGCGCGGTAGCGCTTGTCCGACCAGAGCTGGCCTAACGAGAAACTTTCGGAATCCTGTTCGATTGCGGCCATAAGCACACCCCGCTGCGACGACCCAGGAGAATTTTTTGCTGGTGCGGAATAGGTTCAGGGTACGCCAGCGCGTTGCACCGGCGTACCCGTCACCTATCTATCGATATACCTCGATAACCGCTGCTTAGCGCATCGGCGGGGCGTAGATCAGGCCACCGTCCTTGTACTGCGCATTCACGCCGCGCTCGAGGCCGATCGGGGTGTTCGCGCCGATGTACTTCTCGAACACTTCACCGTAGTTACCGACCTGCTTGATGGCGTTGTAGGCCCACTTCTTGTCGAGGCCCAGCATGCCGCCGAGGTCGCCCTCGGTGCCCAGCAGACGCTTCACTTCCGGGTTGTTGCTGCCGGTCGCCATATCGTCGGCGTTCGCCGAGGTCACGCCGTACTCTTCGGCGTTGATCATGGCATTCAGGGTCCAGCGGACGACATCGCCCCACTGGTCATCACCCTGACGCACGAGCGGACCCAGCGGCTCCTTGGAGATGATCTCCGGCAGGATGACGTGGTCGCTCGGGGTGTCGAGAGCGGCACGGCTGGCGGCGAGGCCCGAGGCGTCGGTCGTGTAGACGTCGCAGCGGCCCGCCAAGTAGTTGGTGCGCGCTTCTTCGTTGGTTTCGATTGGCACCGGCTCGTAGCTCATGTTGTTGAGCCGGAAATAGTCGGCGAGGTTCAGCTCCGTCGTGGTGCCGGTCTGGATGCAGACCGAAGCCCCGTCGAGCTGCTTGGCGCTGGTGACGCCCAGCGCCTTCGGAACCATGAAGCCCTGGCCGTCATAGTAGTTCACACCGACGAAGGTGAAACCCAGGTCGACGTCGCGGCTGAAGGTCCAGGTGGTGTTACGGGCGAGCATGTCGATCTCGCCGGAAGCCAGCGCGGTGAAACGCGTCTTGCCGGTGGTCGAGGTGTACTTCACCTTGCTCGAATCACCGAACACGGCCGCGGCCACGGCCTGGCACACCGCCGGATCAAAGCCCTGCCAGTTGCCGGAATCGTCGGTAAACGAGAAACCGGGCACGCCGGTGGAGACACCGCACTGGACGAAGCCCTTCGCGCGGACGTCGTCAAGAGTTGCGGCATTGGCTCCGGCAGCGCCAACCACGGTGAGCGCACTTGCCGCGAGCAAAACCTTCAATTTAGACATGGAGTAACCTTCCCTGCTGTTCACAGTTTTTTGTCTCAAGGTGGATAACGACCCTCACTCTCACAGCCCGACTACTGTCGTTTGACTACAGGCTTCTGGCGAGGTCTCTTCGTTCCACACCCGCGAACCATGTCTCAGTATTTGAGGAAAGGCAACAGCTTGGTACAGGGGGTGTGACAAAAAAATGAGCCTACACCAGCACTCACGTCATAGGCTTTTTGCACAGCGGCAAGCGCCCCGTCTAAGCCCTTCTCTTATCGTTTCCGGACGGCGAAACGGACTTGGCTAACGCGGGCGGATCGGTGACCCTTGACGGGGCCCAGACGCCGGGCGCAACCGCGCCGAGCTATAGCGAAACCCGTTGGAATCCAGGACTCATGAAAAAAGCCGCCGCCCGCCATCCGGAAACACTCCTGTCCCACCTGGGGCGGGACCCGGCCGCTCACTTCGGCACGGTGAACACACCGGTCTATCACGCCTCGACCCTGCTGCATGCAACCATGGAGGGCTTCCAGGAGGCCGGCCGGCACCGCATGGAGAAGGGAAAAAGTTCCTATGGGCGCAGCGGCACCCCGACGACCTTCGCGTTCGAGGAGACCGTGGCGGCGCTGGAAAGCGGCTATGGCGCGGTCGCCGTGTCCTCCGGCCTGCAGGCCGTGGCCGTCACCCTCATGGCCTTCGCGGAAGCCGGCCGCCACTTCCTGATTCCCGACAGCGTCTACTTCCCGGCCCGCAAGATCTGCCAGGACCTGCTGGCCCGCCTCGGCGTCGAGACCACCTTCTACGACCCGCAGATCGGTGGCGGCATCGCGACGCTGATCCGCGACAACACGGCGCTGATCTATCTCGAATCGCCGGGCTCCCTCACCTTCGAGGTGCAGGACGTCCCGGCCATCGTTGCCGCGGCCAAGGCGGCCGGGGTCGTGACCGCTATCGACAACACCTGGGCGACGCCGCTGTATCTGCGGCCGCTCGACCTTGGCGTCGATATCGTGCTGCACGCGGCCACCAAGTATATCGTCGGCCATTCCGACGCCATGCTCGGCGTGGTGGTCAGCCGCGAGGAACACTACGAGCTGCTGCGGCGCACCAGCCAGCAGCTCGGTTGCGCCGCGGCGCCGGACGACGTCTACCTGGGCCTGCGCGGTCTGCGCACCCTGGCGGTGCGCCTGGAGCGCCATCAGGCCAACGCGCTCACCCTCACCCGGTGGCTCGGCCAGCGCCCCGAGGTCGACCGCCTGCTCTATCCCGCCCTGCCGTCCGATCCCGGCTACGAGATCTGGCGGCGCGACTTCACCGGCGCTTCCGGTCTTTTCGGATTCACGCTCAAGCCTTGCTCGCGTGAAGCGGTCATGGCCTTCATCGACGGCCTGGAGCTCTACGGCATCGGCGCCAGCTGGGGCGGCTACGAGAGCCTGATCCTGCTGACCGACCCGGCCGTCTCGCGGACGGCGACGCGCTGGGACCCGGCAGGGCCGACGCTGCGCATCCATGCCGGCCTGGAACACAGTGACGACCTTATCGCCGACCTCGAGGCCGGCTTTGCGCGCCTTGCCGAAATTGATCGTGGACAGTCGGCGCGCGCCGGGTAAGACAGGGCCGCGCCTGCCAGCAGCTATGGATTTGTGACCAGCCTTTATGGACCTGTGAAATGAGTGATCTGCCCGACGCCCTGCCTGAAGATCTGGAGCAAGCCCTCTCCTTCGATGACAAGGGGCTCGTCTGCGCCATCGCGCAGCAGCACGACAGCGGCGACGTGCTGATGGTGGCCTGGATGAACCGGGAGGCCCTGGCCGAGACCCTGGCCAAGGGACAGGTGTGCTACTGGTCGCGCTCGCGCGGCAAGCTGTGGCGCAAGGGCGAGAGCTCCGGCCAGACGCAGAAGCTGGTCGAGTTGCGCATCGACTGCGACGGCGATGCCGTGCTGTTGCTGGTCGACCAGAAAGGCGTCGCCTGTCACACCGGCCGGCGCTCCTGCTTCTATCGGGCCGTGACCGCAGACGGCGGCCTCAAGGAAATCCTGCCGGTGGCGACCGATCCCAGCGACCTCTATGGAGCCTGAGTCATGATCCAGCCCCTGCGCCTCTTCGCCGCCCTGCTGCTGAGCTTGACGGCCCTGGCTGGGACGGCCCTGGCCGGCGCGGCGCCCGCCGCCCCGCTGATCGTTCTGCCCGACCACGACCGCCTGCCGCTGGCCATGAACGCCGTCCGGCAAGGCGCCCAGGACTACGTCCTGAAATCCAGCTGC
>JBLWUP010000019.1:0-103342 GCA_048268885.1 Kiloniellaceae bacterium
CGGGCGCGCCGCGCGCGGGGCGCTGGGCCCCGCCCCCCCCCCCGGCGCCGCGCTGGCCCGCCTGCCTCGCCTGCTCGGGGACGAAGCAGGCGTGCGCGTCGTCCCAGCGCAGCTTACCCTTGGCTTGGCAGAAAAGATGCACGGTCGGGTTCCAGCCGCCGGAGTTGGCCACCAGGTCGCAGGCGATGACCTCCGGCGTGCCGACCATGTTCTTGCCGTCGGCGGTCAGCTCGGCGACCCGGACGCCCTTCACGCGCTTCTTGCCCTCGACGGCGACGATGGCGGACTCGGCGATGATGCGCAGGCCCTGGCGTTCGGCGCGCTCTGTCAGCGGCCCGGCGGGGGTGGGGCGGGTGTCGACCACCGCGGCGATCTCGACGCCGGCGGCGGCCATGTCGAGGGCCGGCCCGTAACCGCTGTCGTTGTTGGTGAAGACCACGGCCCGGCGGCCGGGCCGCACCGCGTAGCGGTTGACGTAGATCTGCGCCGAAGAGGCGGTCATCACGCCCGGGCGGTCGTTGTCGGCGAAGACCATCGGCCGCTCGATGGCGCCGGTGCAGAACACCGCCTGTTTGGTCCGCAGCTTCCACAGCCGCTTGCGCGGCAGATTGGCCGGCGCTTCGGGCAGGTGGTCGGTCACGGTCTCGACCAGGCCGAAGAAGTTATGGTCGAAGGCCGCGTAGGCGATGGTGCGCTTCAGGATGCGCACCTCCGGCATCTCGGCCAGTTCCGCTTCGACGTCCGCCACCCAGTCGAGGGCCGGCTGGCCGTCGATGGTCTCGCCCTTCATGTTCAGCAGGCCGCCGCCCAGCAGATGATCCTGTTCGGTCAGCACGACGCGGGCGCCGGCGCGGCCCGCGGCCAGCGCCGCGGCAAGCCCGGTCGGGCCGGCGCCGACCACCAGCAGGTCGCAGTGCGCGAAGGTCTTGTCGTAGCGGTCCGGGTCGCGTTCCGTTGGGGAGTGCCCCAGTCCGGCGGCGCGGCGGATGAAGTGCTCGTAGGTCTTCCAGGCGCTGGCCGGCCACATGAAGGTCTTGTAGTAGAAGCCGGAAGGCAGGAAGCGCGAGGCCAGGCTGTTCACCGCGCCGATGTCGAAGTCCAGCGACGGCCAGGCGTTCTGCGGGCGCGCCTTGAGTCCCTCGACAAGCTCCACCTGGGTGGCCTTGAGGTTCGGTTCGGTGCGCGGATCGTCGCCGACCTGCATCAGGGCGTTGGGCTCTTCCGCGCCGGCGCTGACGATGCCGCGCGGGCGGTGGTACTTGAAGCTGCGTCCGACCAGGTGCACGCCGTTGGCGAGCAGCGCAGAGGCCAGGGTGTCGCCGGCGAGGCCTGTGTAGGTCTTGCCGTCGAAGGTGAAGGTCAGGGTCTGGTCCCGGTTGACGAGTCCGCCCTGGGGCAACCGCATGCGTCCTGCCACGTCCAAACGCCTCCTCAGACGTAGCTGCGCGGGTCGAGCGCCGGCGGCGGCGACCCCATGGGATAAACAGCGAGAATCTCGTAAGTCACGGTGTCGCGCGCCACGTTGAACCAGCGCCGGCAGCCCTGGGTGTGGTTCCAGCGTTCGAACAGCAGGCCCTTGGGGTTGTCGCGCAGGAAGACGAACTCCGCCCACTCGGCGTCGGACAGGTTCTCGGGCTGCTTGGGACGCTCGATATGCGCTTCGCCGCCGCAGTGGAACTCGGTCTCCGCGCGCGGGCCGCAGTGAGGACAGGAAATCAGCAACATGGGTCTTTCGTCCTCTAGTGCGCCACGGCTGCCGCGCCGTGCTCGTCGATCAGGTAGCCGGTGCGGAAGCGGTCGAGCGAGAAGGCCGCGTTCAGGTCGTGCGGCGCGTCCTTGGCGATGGTGTGGGCGAAGGCCCAGCCGGAACCCGGCGTCGCCTTGAAGCCGCCGGTGCCCCAGCCGCAGTTGAGATAGAGGTGCTGCACCGGCGTCTTGGAAAGGATCGGGCTGGCGTCCGGGCAGACATCGACGATGCCGCCCCACTGGCGCAGCATGCGCATGCGCCGGAACAGGGGGAAGAGCTCGCAGATGGCGGCCATGGTCTCTTCGGTGACCTGCATGCTGCCGCGCTGGCCATAGCCGATGTAGCCGTCCACGCCGGCGCCGATGACCAGTTCGCCCTTGTCGGACTGGCTGACGTAGGCGTGCACCGCGCCGGACATGACCACGGTGTCGATGATCGGCTTCACCGGCTCGGAGACCAGCGCCTGCAGGGGCACGGACTGCACCGGCAGGCGGAAGCCGGCCATGTTCGCCATGACGCTGGAGTGGCCGGCGGTGACGATGCCGACTTTGCCGGCGCCGATGAATCCCTTGCCGGTCTCCACGCCGGTGACCTTGCCGTCCTCGATGCGGAAGCCGTTCACCGGGCATTCCTGGATGATGTCGACGCCCAGGGCATCGGCGGCACGGGCGTAGCCCCAGGCGACGGCGTCGTGGCGCGCGGTGCCGGCGCGGCGCTGCAGGCTCGCCCCCAGCACCGGGTAGCGGCCGCCCGCGCGCAGGTCCATGATCGGCACGATCTCCTTCACCTGCTGGGCGTTGAGGAATTCGGAGTCGATGCCGTTCAGACGGTTGGCGTTCACCCGGCGCAGGGTCTCGCGCAGGTCGTGCTGGTTGTGCGCCAGATTCAGGACACCGCGCTGGGAGAACATAACGTTGTAGTTGAGATCCTGGGACAGGCCCTCCCACAGCTTCAGGGCGTGCTCGTAGAGCGCCGCCGACTGGTCCCAGAGGTAGTTGGAGCGCACGATGGTGGTGTTGCGCCCGGTGTTGCCGCCGCCCAGCCAGCCGCGCTCGACCACGGCGATGGATTTGATGCCGTGCAGCTTGGCCAGGTAGTAGGCCGTGGCCAGGCCGTGGCCGCCGCCGCCGACGATGACCACGTCGTAGTGGGCCTTGGGCTCGGCGCTGCGCCAGGCCTGCTGCCAGTTCTCATGGTAGCTGAGGGCATTGCGCAGGAGGCTGAAGACTGAATAGCGCGGCGTCATGCCCGATCCCGTTCCCTTTGTTAAGCCGGTTCCCGAAGCCCTGGCGGGGAGGGCTCTCCGGCCCCCTCGGTAACCATGCTGGCATCCGCGTTCCGGCTTGGCAACGGGTCCCGATTCCGGGCCGGGCCGCGCCGCTTTTCGCAGGCCGCCAGGGCACTCGATTGGCGGGATTTGGGCTCGCGTTTCCCCGGCGGAAAATTCTCTGTTCGCGACACTGCGAGATATGCCAAAGTCGCTAAATCGGTAATTCAGAATCAGCTTAAGAGCCGCTGTCGGTCAATGTTCGGAAACGTCCCCAGAGAGCTGCCCCAGCAGATCGCCCTCGTCCTGCTGCCCCGCTTCTCCTTCCTGCCCTTCACCGGCATGATCGAGTCCTTCCGGCTCGCCAACAGGCTGAGCGGGCAGGAGCTTTACCGCTGGAAGCTGGTTTCGGCCGACGGCCAGCCGGTGGCCGCGTCCAACGGTCTGGAGCTGGTCGTAGCCGGCGATCTTTCGGCGGCGGACGCCTGCGGCACCGTCATCATCTGCGGCGGCGTCGATGTCCACCTGATCAAGGACAAGGTCCTGCCGGGCTGGTTGCGCAAGGCCGACCGGCGCGGCTCGGACATCGGGGCCATCTGCACCGGCAGCTACGTTCTGGCCAAGGCCGGGCTGCTGGACGGCTACCGCTGCACCATTCACTGGGAAAACCTGGCCGGCTTCTGCGAGGACTTCCCGGAGATCGAGGTGACCACCGAGCTGTTCGAGATCGACCGCAACCGCTTCACCTGCTCTGGCGGCACCGCGGCCATCGACATGATGCTGAACGTCATCGCCCGCCAGCACGGCCACGAGCTGGCCGCCAGCGTCGCCGACCAGTTCATGCACGAGCGGATCCGGGATCATCACGACCGCCAGCGCATCTCTCTGCCCGCGCGCCTCGGGGTGCGCCATCCCAAACTGCTGGCGGTCATCGGCACCATGGAGCAGAACCTGGAGGAGCCGCTGAGCCGCAGCGAGCTGGCGCGCGGCGCCGACCTCTCGACGCGGCAGCTCGAGCGCCTGTTCCGCAAGTACCTGAACCGTTCGCCTGCACGCTATTACCTGGAGCTTCGCCTCAACAAGGCGCGCCTCCTGCTGCTGCAGACCAACATGTCGGTCATCGACGTGGCGCTGGCCTGCGGCTTCGTCTCGGCCTCGCACTTTTCCAAGTGCTACCGCGACTTCTTCGGCCGCACCCCGCGCAAGGAACGCGGCCTGCCGCTGAAGAACGATCCCGAGACGGGGGAAGAAGAGATCGAGGCGCTGCGCTAGAGCAACCCGCGTCCAGGCGGACGCGGACAAGTTGTTCTAACCTACAAAATTGATTCAGCGTCGGCTGTCGGGCCGGCTTCTCTGTGATCTAAGCGGGGGAGCGCCGACGGCGGCGCCGGCCGCCGTTGGTGTCGCCGCTGTCGTCGGCAGTGGCGCGCGGCTTCGCGACGGGCAGGGTGACGGCCTTGGCCAGGTTGGGGAAGGCCGCGGTCGTGTGGGGAATGCCCATGGCCTCGACGAAGTGGGCCTGGAACTTCGGCTCCACCGCCGTCTCGATCTTCTCGACCTGCCGGATGACCTCTTCGATTTCGTCGCGCGCCACCTGGTTCAGCAGGGCGATGCGCGCGCCGGTGCCGGCGGCGTTGCCGGCCGAGTAGACTTTCTCCAGGGGACAGTCGGGGATCATGCCCAGCACCATGGCGTACTTGGTGTCGATGTGGCTGCCGAAGGCGCCGGCCAGCATGATCTGGTCGAGTTGCTCGACGCCCAGGCGGTCCATCAGCAGGCGGATACCGGCGTAGAGCGCGGCCTTGCCAAGCTGAATGGCGCGGACGTCGTTCTGGATGATGCTGATTTCCTGTCCGCCTTCTTCTGTGCTGTCGTGCAGCAGGTAGGAGAAGGTGCGCCCGTCGGGCCGGACGCGCGGGCTGCGTGCGGCCAGGCGGCCGTCGATGGACCCGTCCACGGTCAGGATGCCGGCCAGGTACATCTCCGCCAGCACCTCGATGATGCCCGAGCCGCAGATGCCGGTGACGCCGATCGTCTTTGTCTCCTCGGCGAAGCCGTCCTCGTTGGACCAGAGATCGCTGCCGATCACCTTGAAGCGCGGCTCCAGGGTTTCGGGATCGATGCGCACGCGTTCGATGGCGCCGGGCGCGGCGCGCTGGCCGCAGGAGATCTGTGCGCCCTCGAAGGCCGGCCCGGTGGGCGAGGAGCAGGCCAGCAGGCGGTCGCGGTTGCCCAGCACGATTTCCGCGTTGGTGCCGACGTCGACCACCAGGGTGATCTTGTCGGTCTTGTGCGGCGATTCGGAAAGAATGACGCCCGCCGTATCGGCGCCGACGTGGCCGGCGATGCAGGGCAGCACGTAGACGCGGGCGTCGGGATTGAAGCGCAGGTCGAGCTGGCTGGCCCACAGCGTGATGCCGGAGTTGGCCGCCAGGGCGAAGGGCGCGCCGCCCAGTTCCGTCGGGTCGATGCCGAGCAGCAGATGGTGCATCACCGGGTTGCCGACGAAGGTGGCGTTGAGGATTTCCTCGCGGTCGATGCCGGCTTCATCGCAGACCGCGCCGGTCAGCTCGTTGATGGCGCGGCGCACCGCGTTCGTCATCTCAACATCGCCGCCCGGGTTCATCATCACGTAGGAAACCCGGCTCATGAGATCTTCGCCGAAGCGGATCTGCGGGTTCATGATGCCGGAAGAGGCGATGACCTCGCCGCTGTGCAGGTCGCAGAGGTGGGCGGCGATGGTAGTCGAGCCGACGTCGACCGCGAGGCCGAAGGAGCGGTCGTGAAACCCTGGCCAGATGGCCGTGATCACCTGGCCGCGGTGCACGGCGACGGTGACCTTCCAGCTGCCGGCGCGCAGCGTCTGCTGCAGGGTCTGCAGGATGCGCAGGTCGGTTTCCAACCCGGTCAGCTGCCACTGGTCCTCCAGCGCCGCGAGCAGGCGCTCCAGATCGCCGGTCGGGTTGTGCATGTCCGGTTCCTGAACCACGACGTAGTGCAGCCGGATGGCGGGGTCGAGTTCGATGTCGCGCGCCTCGGCACGCTTGCGCACCACCTGCTTGTGCACCTGGCTTTCGGCGGGAACGTCGATCACGACGTCCTTTAGCAGCAGGGTCTGGCAGGACAGGCGGCGGCCCTCGGCCATGCCGCGCTTTTCCTGGTAGCGTGCCTCGGTCTGGTTCCAGTCGGAGACGTGGGCGGGCCGGCTGGTGATGCCGTGCTTGGCGAACTCACCGTTGCCGATCTCGACCTGACAGCGCCCGCAGAGGCCGCGGCCGCCGCAGACCGAGTCGATGTCGACGCCCAGGCTGCGCGCGGCCTTCAGGATCGGCGTGCCGACCGGGAAGCGTCCGCGCCGCCCGGAGGGCGTGAAGACAATGAGGGCGTCCTTGGGGGCCAGGGCGTCCTTGGGGGTATCTTTTGCAGCGGCGTCAGCCAAGGGCAGCCTATCCCTCAGCCCCGCCGGCGGCGGCGCTCGCGCCGCCCGCCTTCGCCCTCGGCGCCGGCCGGCGCGGGTTCGCGGAACTTCCTGATCCAGGCGCGGCAGTCCTTGTCGGCGTTCAGCAGAACGTCGGCGGCCATGATGCCGGTCAGCTCTTCCTCATGCAGCGGGTTCATGATCGCCGAGGTCATGCCGGCGCCGGCCGCCATGGCCAGGAAGAAGGCGTTCATGGCGTGGCGGTTGGGCAGGCCGAAGGAGATGTTGGAGGCGCCGCAGGTGGTGTTGACGCCCAGCTCCTCGCGCAGCTTGCGGATGATGGAGAAGGCCTGGCGTCCGGCGGTGCCCATGGCGCCGATCGGCATGACCAGCGGGTCGACCACCACGTCTTCCTTGGGGATGCCGTAGTCGGCGGCGCGCTCGACGATCTTCTTGGCGACGGCGTAGCGCACTTCCGGGTCTTCGGAGATGCCGGTCTCGTCGTTGGAGATGGCGACCACGGCGGCGCCGTATTTCTTCACCAGCGGCAGGACGCGCTCCATCTGCTCGTCCTCGCCGGTCACCGAGTTCACCAGGGGTTTGCCCTGGTAGACGGAGAGCCCGGCCTCCAGGGCCTCGACGATGGAGGAGTCGATGGACAGCGGCAGGTCGGTCAGCGACTGCACCAGCTGGATCGTCTTGGCCAGGATCGCGGGCTCGTCGGCCAGCGGGATGCCAGCATTGACGTCCAGCATATGGGCGCCGGCGGCGACCTGGGCCAGGCAGTCGGCCTCGACGCGGCTGAAGTCGCCGGCGGCCATCTCGGCGGCCAGCAGCTTGCGTCCCGTCGGGTTGATGCGTTCGCCGATGATGCAGAACGGCTGGTCGAAGCCGATCACCAGTTCCTTGGAATGCGAGCTGACAACCGTGCGTGACATAGTTCCGTTACTCCTCTTCACCCCGGGCCGAGACGCTTTGCGGATCGCCGGGTGCCCAAATCCGATGGGCGGCATTAGTGCGCTTCGCCCGGCGCGGCGGCTGCCGCAGGGACGACCAGCAGTGGCCCATTCGCGCTATCGCGGCGCGCTATCGGGCGCGCAATCGGGCTCCGTGCTATTCGATCTCGCGCGTCACCTTGAAACCGTTGCCCTTGGTGTTGATCTCGAAGTCGCCGTCGGCCACCGCGTAGGTCCAGGCCGCCGAGCGCTTGAGGCCGCCCAGGGGATAGATGTGCAGGCGGGCGATGCCGCAGTCCGGGTCCATCGCCTTGTAGCGGGCGAGGTCCAGCAGCAGCTTGTCGGGCGCGTTCACGGTCATCAGCTTGGCCACGTTGCGCGCTTGGCGGGTCAGGAAGCGCATGGAGGGGCCGACGCCGCAGGCCTTGGCATGGTTGATCAGAGTCTTGATGGTCGCCAGGCCCGGCACGCCGATGTGGATCGGCAGGCGGTTGCCCTCGGCCTGCATGGCCTTGTCCCAGGCGATGATCGGCGCCGCCTCGAAGCAGAACTGGGTGGCGATGTAGAGGCTGGCGTCGCTGCGCTCGGCGAAGGCGTTCTTCCAGGCCAGGGCCTCGCTCAGCGCCGCGGGCGCGATGTCGGGGCTGCCTTCCGGGTGGCCGGCCACGCCGACGGTCTCGACGCCGTACTTGTCGAAGAGGCCGGTCTCGAGGATCGTCATGGAGCTGTCGAAGGGACCCAGCGGCTGGTCGACGGCGCCGGCCAGGGCCACCGCGTGGCGCAGCTCGGTCACGTCGGAAAGAGCCTTCAGGTAGTCCTCCAGCGCTTGGCGGCTGGGGATCGAGCGTGCCGCGAAATGCGGCATCGGCTGGAAGCCTTCTTCCTGCAGGCGCTTGGCCGTCGCCACGGTGTCGGCGAAGTCGGAGCCGGGCAGGAAGGTCACCGCCACGCGGGTGCCGGGGCGCAGGTGATCGCGGTAGTCGGGGGTCTTGAGCGCCGAACCGGGGGTGGTCTCCACGGTGAAGTCGCGCACCAGATCGAGGATCTGCTGCTTGCTCTGCTCGGCGGCGGGGTCGAGCTGCATGGCCTTGCTCACGGCATACATTCCACTGTTCCTTCTGCCCGCATCATGACGCGGAGAATCACTTGCCATCCTCGCCGCCGGCCGCAACGAGTTGGGCCAGGCGGGAGTCGTCGTAGTCGGCCTCGAGGCGCTGGGCGGCGGCGCTGGCCTCCGCTTCCAGGTCGTCGCCGCAGTCCAGGGGCGCGCCGCGGCGCCATTGTTCCAGGTAGGCGTCGCTGCCGCTCATCTTGGCGCGCATGGCGGCGCGGTCGATCGCCTTTTCAAAGCGCTCGCTGAGCTGCACCTTGGCATTCTTGCGCCCGGCTTTGGCGGTGACCTGCGCGGGGATGTCGCGCCAGTAGACGACCGTCAGCTGAGCCATGCCGCGACCTCCGCAGAGTCCTCGATCTCTGGCAGATCGATGCGCCGGTCGATAAAACCGCCGAGGCCGCCGTAGCCGGTGAAGCGGTAGTCGAAGGCGAGGCCGAGACGCTCGGCGGCGGCGGCGGCGCGGGCCTTCAGGTCTTCGTCTTCGGTCTGCGCCAGGTAGACCAGCTTCCTGTAGTTGCCGAAGTACATCTCCAGCAGTTCCGGGTGGCGGTCGATCCCCAGGCCGCGGATCACCAGCCGGTCGAAGTGGCGCACGAGGTAGTCGGTCAGGTAGAAGGCCGCGGGCTCTTCCTCGTGCATGGCATCGAAGGTCTCGTTGCCGGCGTAGAAGGAATAGCAATGCGGCCCCTGGATCCGCTCCACGCCTTCCTCGGCCAGCACCCGATCCAGCTCACCGCCGGTGCCGCAGTCGCCGTAGAGCACCAGGATGGAGTCGTAGCGGCCGCGGGCTTCGCGGATGCGCCGGCGCACGCCCTCGGGGATCTTGGCCGGCGTGTTGTGCCAGGAGGCGGGCAGGCAGCTCACCGTCAGGTGACGCCAGGCGTTGACGCGGATCAGCGTGACGATCTCGCGCGCCAGCGCGCCGCAGGCGATGAGCAGCGTGCGCTCCTGCGGGCCAAGGGCCGAGGTGTAGGGGGCAGGCTGGAGGGCCGGCATGGCGCTCTTGCTCCCGCTGTTCCTCCGGGGCCGCCCTAAGCGGCGCCCTGCTGGTTGTGGCGGCGCTTCATGAAGTCCTTGGCGGTCTCCACGGCCACCGCGGCGTCGCGGCAATAGGCGTCGGCGCCGACGGCCTCGGCAAAGGCCTCGTTCAGCGGCGCACCGCCGACCAGCACCACGTAGTCGTCGCGGATGCCTTTTTCCTTCAGGGTGTCGATGACCACCTTCATGTAGGGCATGGTGGTGGTCAGCAGCGCCGACATGCCGAGGATGTCGGGCTTATGCTCCTCCAGCGCGGCCAGGTAGTTCTCGACCGGGTTGTTGATGCCCAGGTCGATGACCTCGAAGCCGGCGCCTTCCATCATCATGGAGACGAGGTTCTTGCCGATGTCGTGGATGTCGCCCTTGACCGTTCCGATGACCATGGTGCCGAGCTTCGGCGCGCCGGTCTCGGCGAGCAGGGGGCGCAGGATGAACATGCCGCCCTTCATGGCGTTGGCCGCCAGCAGCACCTCCGGCACGAAGAGGATGCCGTCGCGGAAGTCGATGCCGACGATACGCATGCCCTCGACCAGCGCCTCGGTCAGGACCCTGTAAGGCGCCCAGCCGCGTCCAAGGAGGATGTGCACGGATTCCTCAATTTCTTCCTTGAGGCCGTCGTACAGGTCGTCGTGCATCTGCTTGACGAGTTCGTCGTCGTCAAGGCTGTTGAGATCGAGATCGTCGTCGTCCGCCATCGTCATTCCTCACGGCAAGAACGTCCCGGGCCGGTCAACCAACAGACGGGCCCCGGGAGGTATTGGTCCCCGAGATCATTTCCCTTGACCGGGGCCTCAGCGGCTACACCTGCGGCGACTGATCGTGTCTGAATCGCGACAAAGCGGAATCAGTCGGGAACTCAAGCGTTTGCGCGCCTCTGATCCATGTCGGCGGGGGGCCGGGAATGGTCGCTTCCCGACCTAATCTCCAACGGCCGCCGCGCCGACCCGGCAAGCTTGCGCCCGGAAGCCTTCGCTTTTGTTAATTGTGCGGCCGAGGCTGCGGCGGCGCGAAGCGAAAAATCGGCGGCGACTCAGATAGACACAAATAATTTGTGATTATTATATATTCTACCCGCGACCATAGTGTTTTTGATCTGGCGCATTGGCAAGCCCAATCGGGGGGTGCCATATTCAGGTCCGACCATACGCCTACCTTGGTTCTCCGCGGCGGGCGAGGGGCTGTTTGCCGACCACTCAGCGAAAGGGTTTTGAGGTATGGAAGGTTCGACGGCGCTAGCGACCGACCCCTCCGGCCGCCAGGTTCTCGAGTCTGCGGTCGTGCGCTTTGCCGGCGACTCCGGCGACGGCATGCAGTTGACGGGCAGCCAGTTCACCCTTTCGACCGCCCTGGCGGGCAACGACCTGGCGACCTTCCCGGACTTTCCGGCGGAGATCCGGGCGCCGGTCGGCACGACCTTCGGGGTCTCGGCTTTCCAGATCAATTTCGGTGCGCGGGTGATCAAGACCTCGGGCGACGAGCTCGACGTGCTGGTCGCGATGAACCCGGCGGCGCTGAAGGTCAACCTGGTGGACGTGAAGCCGCACGGCCTGCTGATCCTCGATTCCGGCGCCTTCAACGAGCGCAACCTGCACAAGGCGGGATACGAAGGCGATCCGCGCAGCGACGGCAGCCTGAAAGGCTACCGCGTGTTCGAGGTCGACATGTCGCAGCTGACCCAGGACGCCGTGAAGGAGTCCGGTCTGACCAAGAAGGAGTCCCTGCGCTGCAAGAACATGTGGGCGCTGGGCCTGGTCTACTGGATGTTCGGGCGCGACCGCCAGGCGACGGTCGACTGGCTGAACGGCAAGTTCGCTTCCCGTCCGGAGATTGCCGGCGCCAACGTCGCGGCGCTGAATGCCGGCCATGCCTTCGGCGAGACGGCGGAGGTGGGCGAGGACTTGGCGGCTTTCTCCGTGCCGCCGGCCGAGATCGCGCCCGGCCTCTACCGCAACATCACCGGCGCGGAGGCGCTGTCCTGGGGGCTCGTGGCGGGCGCCAAGGGCGCCGAGCTGAAGCTGGTCTTCTGCTCCTATCCCATCACCCCGGCGTCGTCGGTGCTGCACGCCTTGGCCGGCCTGAAGGACCAGGGCGTGGTGACCTTCCAGGCGGAAGACGAGATCGCCGCGGTCTGCGCCGCCATCGGCGCGTCCTATGCCGGCGGCATCGGCGTCACCTCCAGCTCCGGCCCGGGCGTGGCGTTGAAGATGGAGGCCGTCGGCCTCGCCATCTCCGCCGAGCTGCCGCTGGTCATCGTGAACTCGCAGCGTGCCGGGCCGTCCACCGGCATGCCGACGAAGACCGAGCAGTCGGACCTCCATCAATCGGTCTTCGGGCGCAACGGCGACAGTCCGCTGGTGGTGCTGGCCGCCCGTTCGCCCGCCGACTGCTTCGACGTCGCCATCGAGGCGGTGCGCATCGCGACAAAGTTCATGACCCCGGTGATCCTGCTGAGCGACGGCTATATCGCCAACGCCGCGGAGCCCTGGCTGCTGCCGGACGCCGACAGCCTGCCGCGCTTTCCCGTGACCTTCGAGACCGATCCGGAAGGCTTTCATCCTTTCAAACGCGATCCGCAGACGCTGGCGCGTGTCTGGGCGGCGCCCGGTACGCCTGGTCTGGAACACCGCATCGGCGGCATCGAGAAGGGCAGCGACAGCGGCAACATCTCCTACGACCCGGCCAATCACCAGAAGATGACCGACCTGCGCCGCGACAAGGTGCTGGGCGTCGCCAAGGACGTGCCGCCGCAGCGCTTCGAGGCCGGTGGTCCGGACGACGGCCTGGTGGTGGTCGGCTGGGGCTCGACATACGGGCCGATCAGCCGCGCGGTCGACAATCTGCGGGACGAAGGGCTGCCGGTCGCGCACCTGCACCTGCGCCATATCTGGCCGCTGCCGCGCAACCTGGAAGAACTGCTGCGCGGCTTCGACAAGATCCTGGTGCCGGAGATGAACGACGGCCAGCTGGTGACGGTCCTGCGCAGCGAGTACCTGGTGCCCGCCGAAAGCCTCAGCAAGGTGACCGGCAAGCCCTTCAAGATTGCCGAGATCGAGGCGGCGATCCGCGCCCGCCTGGAAGCGTCATAGGGAAGAGCCGGTCCATGAACATAGCAACGCCTCCCGCCAAGACCGCCAAGGACTATGCCTCGGATCAGGAAGTCCGCTGGTGCCCCGGCTGCGGCGACTACGCCATCCTGAAGGCCGTGCAGAAGACCCTGGCCGAGCTGCAGGCCGACACGGCGAAGACGGTGTTCATCTCCGGCATCGGCTGCGCCGCGCGGTTTCCCTATTACATGTCGACCTACGGCTTTCACACCATCCACGGCCGCGCGCCGGCCTTTGCGACGGGCGTGAAGCTGACCAATCCGGAGCTCGACGTCTGGGTGGTCTCCGGCGACGGCGATGCGCTGTCGATCGGCGGCAACCACCTGCTGCACGTTCTGCGCCGCAACGTCGACCTGCAGATCCTGTTGTTCAACAACGAGATCTACGGCCTGACCAAGGGACAGTACTCGCCGACATCGCGGGTCGGCACGCGTTCGCCCTCGACGCCGGGCGGCTCCATCGACACGCCGGTCTCCGCCGGGGCCTTCGCGCTGGGGGCGGGCGCGCGCTTCTTCGCCCGCTCCGTCGATACCCAGCAGAAGCATTTGCCGGAGGTGCTGAAGCGCGCCAAGGCCCACCAGGGCGCCTCGCTGGTGGAGGTTTTTCAAAACTGCATCGTCTACAACGACGGCGCCTTCGACAGCTTCACCGACCGCGCGCTGGCCGCCGACATGCAGGTCCTCTTGGAGCACGGCAAGCCGATGCGCTTCGGCAAGGAGAATGACAAGGGCCTGCGCCTGGCGAAGGACCGGCTTGCGCTGGAAGTGGTAAGCCTGGGCGAAAACGGCATGACCGAGGCCGACATCCTGGTCCACGACGAGACCGACCGGGTGATGGCCGCTATGCTGGCGGCGCTGCAGCCACCGCAGATGCCCGTCGCGCTGGGCGTGCTCTACTGCGATCCGGCGCGCAGCTACGAGACCAGCGTCATCGACGAGGTCGAGGCGGCCCGACGCTCGCATCCGGCCAGCCTCGCCGAGCTGCTGCACAAGGGCCATACCTGGTCCGTTACCTAGGGACCGTTACCTAGAGTCCATCTCCTGGAACATTTCCCTGCCGCGACCCCCGGCAGTCTCCGGGCGCGTTCGCCTGAAGTGCGCAATCCCTCTGGAATTACACGAAATGCTTGCATCTCCTGAGCCGCTTGAGACAAGCTGCCGGGGGGTGTGAGGCAGCGATGGAAGGTTGCTTCGCGGCTTGGATTTGTGGGCCGCTCGGGGTGTGCGGCAGGAAATCACGAACTCTGAGATCAAGAGGTTCGTCGGCTGATCCGGCGCCGTCACAAGGCCTGTCCCGGGTCGGAACGCTGCGGAAGGAGCCATGCGCCATGAATGAGGATCGCTTCAAAGACGCCAAGCTTCCTTTCGATGCCGACAGCTTCACGCGTCTGCTCGTCTAC
Organism: Kiloniellaceae bacterium; assembly: GCA_048268885.1. GTDB lineage: Bacteria > Pseudomonadota > Alphaproteobacteria > Kiloniellales > Kiloniellaceae > Pelagibius. The sequence continues at coordinate 14,044 of JBLWUP010000019.1, forward strand.
GAGCTCACCGATGTGCTGCAGGAGGTCGTCGGCGGTGAAGAGGCGCGCGGCTTCGTTGCGGTGGTCGGCGCGCGTATCGGCGATGCCTTCAACGCCGCCTACCGGGAGGCGGTGGGCGGCCGCCGGCTCAGCCGCGAGGAGGTCGCCGCGGCCATGGTCGATCTCAAGCGGCGCCTGGGGGGAGGCTTCCACATTGTCCAGCAGGACGATCGGGAGATCGTCCTGCGCAACAATTGCTGCCCCTTCGGACAGCAGGTCAAGGGTCGGCGCTGCCTCTGCGCCATGACATCGAGCGTGTTCGGGCGCATCGCGGCCCAGAACCTCGGCTATGCGAAAGTTCAGGTCGACGAGGCCATTGCCACCGGCAGCAAACGCTGCCTCGTGCGGGTCAAGCTGCAGCCGTCGGCCGGCGATGACGGCGGGCAGGGCGTGGAGTATTTCCGTGTCGGCGAGATGCAGGCGAGAGAACGGGAAGAGGTGAACTCCTAGACATGGTCACAACGATCTCGCCGGAAGTGCTGGGGGCTTTTCCCGACCCCCTCGTCGTGGTGGGCCGCTGCGGCAGGGTCCTGGCGGTGAACGGTCCTGCCGAGGAGGTGCTGCACCTGCCGCCCGGCGAAGCGCCGGAAGTGACGCTGCGGGAGATCGCAAGTCTCTCGGCCGCCGAGTTGGACAACCTGCTGCATCTTTGCCTGGCGACGACGGCGCCGGTGCCGCTGCGGCTGTTCCTGTCCCCGGCCGGCGGGGCGACGCTGACGGCGCGCGGCGAAGGCTGGCGCTGCAATCTGGACGGTGAACCTGCGGCGATGATCCGGCTCCATCGCGACGGTGACGGACTTTCGCCCTTCACCGATCTCACCCGCCTCGTCGATGAACTCAATGAGGAATGCATGGCCCGCCGGGCGATGGAAGGACGTCTGCGTTCGGCGCTGGCGGAGCTGCACGAGCTGAACAGTCTTCGCGACCAGGTCATGTCGCAGGTGAGCCATGACCTGAGAACGCCGTTGAACGCCATACTCGGCATGACGGAGTTCATGCGGATGAAGCCTTTCGGGCCCCTGGCGGGGAAGTACGAGGAGTACATCGACGGTATTCATGCCAGCGGCGAGTCGCTGCTGTCGCTCGTCAACCGGGTCCTGCACCTCAGCGCGGAGGACAAAGCAGAGCAGGAAATGACGGTCGAGGCGCTCGTCGATCTGCGCGAATGCCTGGAATCCTGCCTCAAGGTCGTCGAGCCCTTGGCGAAGAACCGGCACCTGCAGATCATGGTTCCGGCGGACATCGCCCTGCCAAAGCTGCGGGCCGATCATTCTCTGGTGACGCAGATCCTGACGCATCTCCTGGGCAATGCGGCCAAGATCAGCCGCGAAGGCGGCCGGATCGAGATCTCGGTCGATTGGCGCCAGGGCGAGGCGCTGGTCATCGAAGTGAAGGGGGACGGCGCCGGCGGCAGCGAGGACAAACTCGTCTCGATCAACGACGGCTTTGTCGCGCGCAGCGTCTACACCACCGGCGACAATCACATCGGTTACAGCCTCGCCTTCAGCCGGCACTCCGCCAAGGCTATAGGCGGGCGCTTGGATATCAGGTCATTGCCCGACGGCGGCACGGTCGCCGCGCTGAAGTTGCCGGCCGACCTCCTCGGTCCCGACAGGGCGCGTTAGTGCGGGGCGGCCGCGACGGACCGCGGACCGAAGCCCCGCACCTTGTCGCTGTCGTCAGACGAGTCGCTTCAGAAGGCTGACGAAGACGCCCTGCTCATCCGGCGAGAGCGGCGCGACGATCTCGTCGCCGATCCGGTTGGCGTCGCCCAGCAGGCGCACCACCGTCTCCTGCCCCTGGGGCGAGAGGCTCAGCACCATCCGCCGCCGGTCGGTCGGGTCGGCCAGGCGCTCGATGTAGCCGCGCTCATGCAGGCGGCGTATGACGCCCTGGATCGTGGCTGGATCCATGGCCGCCAGACGGCCCAGGCGGTTCTGCGACAGCTTGCCCATCTCGTGCAGGCGGGCCATGGCGAAGAACTGCGTCGGCGTCAGCTGGGCATCGGCCAGGACCGTCAGGAACAGGGCCGAGGCACGCTGATGGGCACGGCGCAGCAGGTGCGCGACCTGTTCGTCGAGGACGAACTCCTCGACCGGAGGCTGTGCGCCGGGCGTGGAAATAGCGGATATTTTCTCTGGAATGCTGGACAAGTTGGTCACCCTCACGGTGGTCGAAATCTTAAATCGATGACCCTGCGCCCGTCTTTTGCGGATCGCTTGAAGGCCAACAAGTCCTCTGCCAAAGCCGAATATACAGCAGTCGCGAAGCCGGCGTCCAGCAACCTATGCTGCACCTGCTCACAAATTTCCGCCGAGCCAGCCTATTTCGCCACCGGAACCGTGGAATTCCGCGGAAAACCGGCCATTTCGGACCAGCTCGGCAACCCCTTCGATATCCCCGGAAAGCGGCCTGTCGTGGCTCAGGAAGGCGGCGGCCTCCCGAATTGTGGTCATGGCCCGCTGCAGGCGCGGCGAGGTCGCCAGCGGGCGGCGCAAGTCGATCCCCTGGCCGGCGGCCAGCAGTTCGATGGCGACGATGCGCGCGCTGTTGGCGGCCATGGCGGAGAGCCGCCGGGCGCCGTGGGTGGCCATGGAGACATGGTCTTCCTGATTGGCCGAGGTCGGCAGGCTGTCGACGCTGGCGGGGTGGCTGAGCTGTTTGTTTTCGGCGGCGAGGGCGGCGGCCGTCACGTGGGCGATCATGAAGCCCGAGTTGAGTCCCGGCTCGGCCACCAGGAAGGGGGGCAGGGTGCTCATGTTGGCGTCGGTCAGCATGGCGACCCGGCGTTCCGACAGGGCGCCGGTCTCGGCCAGGGCCAGGGCGATGGCGTCGGCGGCGAAGGCGACCGGCTCGGCATGGAAGTTGCCGCCGGAAAGCACGTCGCCGCTTTCCGGGAAGACCAAGGGATTGTCGGAGACGGCGTTGGCTTCCCGCACCAGGGTGACGGCGGCATTGCGCAGGACCTCCAGCACGGCTCCCATGACCTGCGGCTGGCAGCGCAGGGAATAGGGGTCCTGCACCCGGTCGCAGTCCAGGTGCGAACGCCGGATCTCGCTGTCCGCCAGCAGCTGGCGCAGCCAGGTGGCGACGTCGCTCTGTCCGGGGTGGCCGCGCAGCTCGTGGATGCGCGGGTCGAAGGGCGTATCGCTGCCGAGAGCCGCGTCGACCGAGAGGGCGCCGGCGGTCACTGCCGCGGTGAAGACGTCGGCGCCGGCGAAGAGGCCGTGCAGGGCCAGCGCGGTTGAGACCTGTGTGCCGTTCAAGAGGGCGAGGCCTTCCTTGGCGGCCAGTTCGATCGGGTCGATGCCGTGCTCGGCCAGCACCTCCCCGGCGGGCCGGCGGGTGCCATTGTGGTTGATCTCGCCGTGCCCCAGCAGCACGGCGGAGAGGTGCGCCAGCGGCGCCAGGTCGCCGGAAGCGCCGACCGAGCCCTGACCGGGGATCACGGGATACAGCTGCTCGTTGAAGAGCTGGATGAGGCGGTCGATGACGTCGCGGCGGATGCCCGAATGCCCCCGCGACAGGGCGTTGATCTTCAGCAGAAGGATGAGGCGCACGAGGCGGTCGTCCAGCGGCTCGCCGACGCCGCAGCTGTGCGACAGCACGAGGCGGGTCTGCAGCTCGGCGACCTGGTCGGCGGAGATGTGTTCGCGGGCCAGGCTGCCGAAGCCGGTGGTGATGCCGTAGACGGTGCGCTCCTCGGCGACCACGGCCGCCACCGTCGCGGCGGAGCGGTCCAGCGCCTCGTAGCAGACCGGCTCGAGCGCGATCTTTGCCGGGCCGCGCCAGAAGGCGTGCAGGTCTTCGAGCGTCAGCCGGCCGGCATGCAGTAGGAACGGGGTCTCGGTCACGGGCGCCTCCAGAGTAAAGTTGTATATACAACTTTGACCGCCTGTGTAGCATCCTTTGCGGTCCTGCGGGAAGGGCGACCTGGGGGGCCGCCGAGGCCTCATTCTATCGCGCCGAAGGAAGCTGGCGCGGGGCTGGCTGCGCCGCGTTGCCTAAACCAAAGGGTGAGTGAAGTGATTTCCTTCAACTAATAGAATTGAATTGAGGATTTTTGTTAGTAGTTAGGAAGTAATTGCTTAAACGAAATGACGTAGCTTGCCTGTGAAATTAGCCCGCCAGCAAAGTGATTGTCCAACCATGCCTTTGAAATCATTGAAGTCGTTCGGAATCGCCCATCGCGTGATCATGCTGATTGTGCTCATGGCACTGAGCATGCTCGCCGTCACCGGTTTCCGGCTCTATCAGCTCGACATCGAACTGGTCGAGCAGAAGCGCACCGAACTGCGGCAGCTCGTCGAGAGCGCCGTCTCCATCGCCGAGGGCTACCACAAGCGGGCCGAAGCCGGTGAAATGTCGATGGAAGAGGCGCAGGCCGCCGCTCTCGCCGCCATCGAAGCCATGCGCTACAACGGGTCGGACTATTTCTGGGTGAACGACATGCACCCGAACATGGTCATGCATCCGATCAAGCCGGCCCTCAACGGCCAGGATCTTTCGGGCTTGGCGGACCCCAACGGCAAGAAGCTGTTCATCGATTTCGTGAAGGTGGTCCAGGCGCAGCAGGCGGGTTTCGTGACCTACTATTGGCCGAAGCCGGGCGCCGAGCAGCCGGTCCCCAAGGAATCCTTCGTCAAGGGCTTCGCGCCCTGGGGCTGGATCATCGGCAGCGGCGTTTACATTGACGAGCTGGCTGCCATCTTCTGGGAGCAGGCCATTTTCGAGATGGGCATGATCGCCGCGATCCTGGTGGTTATGATCGGCGTCTCCCTCGTCATGGCGCGCAGCATCACCCGGCCGATCAACGGCATGAGCGAGGCCATGCGCAGCCTGGCCGGCGGCAATCTCGAAACCGATGTTCCGGGCATCGGGCGCGGTGATGAAATCGGCAAGATGGCCGACGCGGTCCAGATCTTCCGGGCCAACGCCATCGAACAGAAACACCTGGAGGAGGAGAGTAAGCTCGCTTCCAAGCGCGCCGAGGAAGAAAAGCGCCAGGCCATGCAGAAGGTCGCCAACGACTTCGAGGCCAGCGTGATGTCGGTGGTCGAGTCTCTGTCGCACACCGCGACGGAAATGCAGGCCACGGCGAAGTCGATGTCCGCGGCGGCGGACCAGACGGAGCAGCAGGCCGGCTCCGCGGCCAACGCGTCGGAGGATGCTTCGGGCAATGTGCAGACGGTTGCGACCGCGGCGGAGGAGCTGACCTCTTCCATCGAGGAAATCGGCCGCCAGGTGAACCGCTCGTCGCAGACGGCGAACAAGGCCGTCGACAATGCCCGCGCGACCAACGCCAAGGTCGAGGGGCTGGTCGAGTCCGCGCAGAAGATCGGCGACGTGGTGAAGCTGATCCAGGACATCGCCGAGCAGACCAACCTGCTGGCGCTGAACGCGACCATTGAGGCGGCGCGCGCCGGCGAAGCCGGTAAGGGCTTCGCGGTGGTGGCCAACGAGGTGAAGTCGCTGGCCACCCAGACCGCCAAGGCGACGGAAGAGATCGCCCTGCAGATCAGCGAGATCCAGAACTCGACGACCGACGCGGCCTCGGCCATCAAGTCGATCGGCGAGACGGTCGAGGAGATCAACGACATCGCCAGCAGCATCTCCGCGGCGGTGGAGGAGCAGGGCGCGGCGACGCAGGAGATCGCGCGCAACGTCCAGCAGGCTTCCGCCGGGACGCAGAAGGTGGCGGGCAACGTCGCGGCGGTATCGAAGACCGCGGCCGAGACCGGCAACTCCGCCAACGAGGTTCTGCAGGCCGCCGGCGAACTCGCCAGGCAGTCCGAGGGCCTGCGCAGCGAGGTCGACCAGTTCATCGCCCAGATCAGAGTGGCGTAGATCAATCCTCGACCCGGTGGAATCACCGGGCCGAGGATAAATTGATCTGTCTTGGAAGATTAGAGCAACTTGTCCGCGTCCGCCTGGACGCGGGTTGCTCTAGACAGGCCCTCTCCCCAGAGGCACATCCCCTGGGCCCCGTTTCCCTGCCGAGTTGAGGCCGGGAAACGGGGCCTTTTTCTTTGCCGCCGAAGGGGACTGCAGGCTGCGATAGTTTCTGTCGGATGCGGAACAGCCCGCCGCGCCCGGGGACGCAACCTTGGCCGTGATATGGGCGCTCCCGGACGGGTGCGCCGGACTTGCAAGAAAGGCACGCCAGCATGGCACCCAACCGGCGCGGACGCGGCGCAGAACGAACCCGGACATCGGTGGCACCGGCAGGGCTGACCGGCGGCAGCTACCAGCCCCTGAAGGCGGAAGACCTGGTGCACATCGTCGAGGCGGCCATGGAGGTGTTGGAACGCACCGGCATCCAGGTGGCCGCGAGCCCCTGCCGGGAAACCTTTCGTGCCGCCGGCTGCCGCATCGACGAGGACAACAACCGCGTCTACATCGGCCGCAAGCTGGTCGAGGCAGGGCTGAAGACCGCGGCGCGCGAAGTGCTGCTGGCGGGACGCGGGCCACAGTACGATCTGCGGCTCGGCGGCCAGCGGGTCTACATGGGGACCGGCGGCCAGGCGGTGAAGATCCTCGACCTCGATGGCAAGGTGCGCGAGACGCGGCTCTCCGACAACTATGACATCGGCCGGCTCTGCGACACGCTGGAGCACATCCACTTCTACATGCGCCCGGTGGTGCCCCGCGACCTGGCCAACGACCAGATCGACATCAATCAGTTCTATGCCTGCCTCTCGGCCACCGGGAAGCACGTCATGGCCAACGCCTACCTGCCGGAAAAAGTCGCCGAGCAGCGTGCCCTGGCGGAGATACTGGCCGGTGGGGCGGAGGCTTTGGACGCCCGCCCCCTGATCTCCTACAGCGCCTGCTGGACCGTCAGCCCGCTGCGCTACGCCATGGAGACGGTGGAGATCCTCGACCAGATCGTCGCCCACAACATGCCAGTGGTGATCTCCTCGGCGCCGCAGGCCGGTGCCACCTCGCCGGCGGCGCTGGCCGGCACCCTGGTGCAGATCACCGCCGAGCAGCTTTCCGGCATCGTCTACGTGAACCTGCTGAACCCGGGCCATCCGCTGATCATGGGCTGCGTGCCGGCCCAGGCGGATCTGCGCAGCGGCGCCTTCGTCGGCGGCTCGGCGGAATTTGCCCTGTTGAACGCCGCCTGCGCCCAGATCGCGCAGCATCTGCAGGTGCCGATCTACAATTCCTCGGGCATCTCCGATTCCAAGGTGCCGGACGCCCAGGCCGGCGCCGAGAAGGGCATCACCGGCCTGGCCGCGGCGCTGGCCGGCTCCAACTACATCCACCACTCCGCCGGATTCCTGGAGAGCCTGCTGACCGTCGCCTACGAGCAGTACGTCATCGATAACGACGTGAACGGCGAGATCATGCGCATGCTGAAAGGCATCGAGGTGACCGAGGAGTCGCTCTCGCTCGACGTGATCGACGAGGTCTGCAAGGGCCCGGGCCACTTCCTCGGCCACCCGCAGACCCTTTCCCTGATGAACAGCGAGTACCTCTATCCCAGCCTGCTCAACCGCGACAGCCGCGACGACTGGGAGATGAAGGGTGCCCGCGACATCCGCGAAGCGGCCCGCGACCACGCCCGCAAGGTCCTGGCCGAGCACTGGCCGGAAGTGATCCCCGAGGACCTGGACGTAGAGATCCGCCGCCGCTTCGATATCCTGCTGCCGCGCCAGTCCATGCGTCCCGCTGCCTGAGGCGGGGGGCCCTGAGAGGAATGGGCTTCGGCTCAAGGCGCTTGGAGAGGGGGGCGCTGCGGTCTAGTCTCCCGCCATGACCCGACGCCCTTCTCCCGAGCCCCCTTTCTGGCAGGCCAAGACCCTGGCTGAGATGACCTCCGCCGAGTGGGAATCCCTCTGTGACGGCTGCGGACGCTGCTGCCTGATCAAGCTGGAAGACCCCGACGACGGCTCCTTCGACCATACCGACGTGGCCTGCCACCTGCTGGATCTGAAGACCTGCCGCTGTTCGAACTATGCCCGGCGCTCCGAGCTGGTGCCCGACTGCGTGCAGTTGTCGCCGCAGAACGTCGGGGAACTGGGCTTCATGCCGCCGACCTGCGCCTACCGCCTGCTGGCGGAGGGAAGGGGGCTGCCGTGGTGGCATCCCCTGGTGACCGGCGACCCGGAGAGCGTGCACTGGGCCGGCATCTCGGTCAGGGGGCGCGCGGTCTCCGAAGCGGGTGTCGAGGACGCCGAGCTGGAGGACCACATCGTCGACTGGCCGACCTCGGAAGACGCCTGCGTCGATGCCGAGATTCTGGAGGAGGAGGCCCTGGACGACGATTCCCTGGTGGACGAGGCCGAAGTTTGACGGCCGGCGGCGTCACCCTGGCGCAACTTGAGGAGGCGGTCGGGCGGTCGGGCCTCGTGCTGCGCGGGGCCTTCCACTGCGCGGCGGGCGACGAGGTGCCCCCGCAGGCGGACGGCGGCGAGAGCCGCACGCTGGTGCTGATCGGCAACCGCGGCGGCGGCCTCTGGCCGCATTTCCAGGCATCGCCGGAGGCGCAGGACGGCCGGCCCGATCCGCTGAACCGCTGGAGCGCGCGGGTCATCGGCGCGCTGGCCGGGCAGGTCGCCGGTCTGGCGCTTTTCCCTTTCGACGGGCCGCCCTACCGGCCCTTCCTGCGCTGGGCGCAGCGCGCCGAGGCGCTGGCGCCGTCCCCGCTCGGCATGTTGATCCATCCCGACTACGGCCTCTGGCATGCCTACCGGGGCGCCCTCGCCCTGGCCGAGACTTTAGCCCTGCCGCCCCGCGACAAGCGCGCGAGCCCCTGTGAGACCTGCGCGGCAAAACCCTGCCTCGCGGCCTGCCCCGTCAACGCCTTTACAGCGGCGGGCTATGACGTTACGGCTTGCGCGGACCACGTCGCCGCGCCGGGCGGGGCCGACTGCCTGGGCCTCGGCTGCCGGGCGCGGCGGGCCTGTCCGGTGGGTCGGGACTACCTCTATCCGGCGGCCCAGGCCCGCCTGCATATGGAGGCCTTTGTTAACGCGCGCCGGTCTTAAATAGAGCCGGCCTTCAGCCGGCCTTCAATTGAGTTGAGTTGCCTCGCGGAGTTGCCATGAAGCCGTCAATCCTTCTGATCGATCACCCGGTGGGCCAGCGCGACGACCGTGCCTCGGCGTTGCTGCGCGAGATGGGCTACGACACGGAATGGTGCTCGCCGGGCAAGGGGGAGAGCCTGCCGCCGGTCGACAACGGCCATGTGGCCGTGGTGGTCTATGGCGGGGCGGAGAGCGTCAACGAGGCCGAGAGCAAAGCCTACATCCGCGAGGAGATCGACTGGATCGGCCAGTGGGCGGAGAGCGGCCGGCCTTTTCTCGGCATCTGTCTCGGCGCCCAGATGCTGGCCCGCGCGCTGGGCGCGCCGGTCAGGCCGCACGACGAGGGCCTGCACGAGATCGGCTACGTGAAGATCCAGCCGACGCAGGCCGCCAGCGGCTTCATGGACGACGCCATGCACGTCTACCACTGGCACAACGAGGGCTTCGAGGTGCCGGCCAGCGCCGAGCTGCTGGCCTCCGGCCCGGTCTTCCGGAACCAGGCCTTCCGTTATGGCGAGAAGGCCTACGGCATCCAGTTCCATCCGGAGGTTCCGCGCGAGGTGATGCAGCGCTGGATGCGCGAGGCCGCCCATATGCTGGAGGAGCCCGGCGCCCATCCCAGCGAGGTGCAGCTGGCCGACAACGAGCGTTTCGACGGCCTCATGGAGGCTTGGCTGCGCCGCTTCCTGGTCGACTGGCTGCGCTAGAGCAGATCAGGGTCGGCTGGAATCGCCGAAGGCGATCCACCAACCCTGTGAATCTGCTCTATGTATTAGAAATAGATCGGATCGGAAAAGCTGCGCTAGCAGCGCATCGGAAAAAAAGAGGGCCGGTCTTTCCGGGGGGCGGAAGCGACCGGCCCTGAGGCGCAGCAGAAATTCAACGAAGTTCGTTCGTGGTCCCGACTTGGCCGCCCTTGCGGAATCGCCGGGGTGACTTTGCCGGGGAGGCTAGATCCGCCAGAAGGGTCTGCGGCTCTCCTCGCGTGCGTCTTCGACATCGAGGCCGATGTCCCGCAGCAGATAGTCGGGCAGGCGGCGCAGATCCCTGCGAAATCGCTGATGGGCCCGCCAGGCGGTCACCAGCTGCCGGAGCCGCTCAAGCGTGTGGCGCAGCGCCCTTGTGCCGGACCGCCAGGACTCGGCGACGGTCTGATCGGTTCTGAGACTGGTATCTGGGCAGCAGGTCGACATCACTCGTCCCCTTTCCATGGCTTGATAAGAAGGGCCGGCCTCAGGGAGACGCGGCCGGCCCTTCGTCAGGCGGCGTCGCTTACTCCGCCACCAGTTTCAGGGGTGACCCCGCCACCTGGCCGGTCACGGGGCAGCTTGCCGGCGCCAATCGCTTGCCCCAGCGGGTCAGCGACTCGCCGAACCGGATCAGGGTCTCTGCGCTGCGCAGCCGCAGCTTGCGGAAGTTGTTCGCACGGCGGCGGCGCAGGGCCGGATCAAGGGGGGCATGGGAGACCGCTTCGGTGCCCATCAGAAGGTCGATGCCGCCGGCGCGGGCTATGGAGCTATAGAGAATGTATGACATAATAATTCTCATTCGTTTGAGGGGTGGACCGTTCCGGCGCCCTTGAATGCGCCGCTGTTGGTCTTAAGATACGGATATCCAGGCGCCGGACAAACGACGCTTTCTCATCCTATGGATTAGCTGAAGTAAGGTATGTGTGATGCCGGTAAAACTCCCGCCGTTGAACGCTTTGCGGGCCTTTGAGGCCGGCGCCCGGCATCTCAGCTTCACCAAGGCGGCCGAGGAACTGCACGTCACCCAGGCCGCCGTCAGCCACCAGGTGAAGGCCTTGGAGGAGCACCTCGGCTATGCCCTGTTCAAGCGCCTGACCCGCAAACTGGCCCTGACCGAACAGGGGCGGGTGCTGTTTCCGGTGGTGAGCGAAGCCTTCACCCGCATCGCCGAGGCCGCCGACGATCTGCGCGATGAAGGTGACAGCCGCACCCTGACCGTTTCGGTGACTCCGGCCTTCGGCGCCAAGTGGCTGGTCTACCGCCTGCCGAAGTTCTGGGAGAAGCATCCGGATATCGATCTGCGGGTGCACCATTCGATTCACGTCTGCAACCTGCGCCAGGACGACGTCGACATCGCGGTGCGCTTCGGGGCCGGCCGCTGGGAGGGGGTCGAGACGGAGTTCATGCTGCGTGTCGACTACACCCCGATGTGCAGCCCCGCCCTGCTACAGGGCAAACACCCGCTGAAATGCCCGGACGACCTGCGCCACCACACGCTGCTGCACGAAGACGACTACGACGGCTGGACGCAGTGGCTGGCGGTGGCCGGCGTCAGCGACGTGAACCCCCGCCGCGGGCCGATCATGGACGACTGGACGGTGCTGACGCAGACCGCCATCGATGGCGGCGGCGTCGCGCTGGGCAAACCCAGCGTCCTGGCGCGGGACCTCACGGAGGGAAGGCTGGTGGCTCCCTTCGACATCACGATGCTGACGGACCTCGGCTATCACCTGGTCTATCTGCCGGGCGCCCTGGAGCGCGAGAAGGTCCGCGTCTTCCGCGATTTCATCATGGAGGAGATCGGCGCGGAGAGCGCCTGACGCCGCGGCCGCTGCGCGCTAGAAGCGCGGCCCGACCGGCAGGCTGCGCAGCTTCTCCGCCGTGTCTCGGCGCCACAGCACGGCCTCGTTCACCTCTTGCAGGGTGAGGGCGCGGCCGGTTTCCGTGTTGATCATCGCTTCGTCGCCGCTCTCGTAGTCGGCGGCGATGCGCGAGACCGACTGAATGTCGGGAACGCTCAGCGGGACCGGTGTCGCCGTTTCGGCGGCGGCCGGCGGCGCCAGCGCCAGCGCCCGCTCGGCGGGCATGACCACGGTGCCGAGGATCGTCGGCTCCAGCGGACTGAGCCGCGGGGAGGCTGGGCCGGGACTGGCCGTTTTCCCTTGGGGGGACGGGGGCGGGACGGCGCCCTGCGGCGCCGGCATGACGAGGGAGGGCAGGGGCTTTGCCGCTGCTGCAGAGCCGGCCGGAGCAGGCATTTTCAGCTTGTACACGACAAGCGGGCCGTGTTCGCCCTGCTGTACCGAGAACACCATTGCCAGCGCGCAGACCGCGCAGGCCGAGATCGCATTACCGAGGCGCAAAGGCCCTTCCCCCCAACGTTAGTCTGCCCTGCATGACAGCTTAGCGGGAAAACGAGGGGTGGGTGACTGTTGGGTTGAGTCTTTTCTGTGACCTAAGCGTCTGACCCGGGCCGCTGAATCGGCCTACTTGCCGATCCGCCCGGCGCGCGCTTGCTTAGCGGCTGGCGTCGGACGCCTTGTCCCGCTTTAGCATCTCGGAAGTATCCTCGCGCCATTCAGCGTCGTTCTGCACCATTTCCAGGGTGACGGTCTTGCCGTTGCGCCCGTTCACCAGGCTGGCGTCATCCGGCTTCTCGTTGGTGACGCGAATGCCCGGCTGGTTGCCGTCGGCGGTGTCGCGCGGCTGGGCGGCCTGCTGCGCGCCGTCGACCTTCGGCTCCTCGGCGAAGCTGGGATTGAGGGTGAAAAGCGCCGCTGCCGCGCCAAGGGCGGCGAGGGCCGTTTTCCGGCGGAGCATGGGAAGCACCTCTTTAAGATTGAAGTTGGCGGCCCATTCTCGCTGAGGCCGCGATTCGCGATGACAACGGGTCCGGCTCCCGAAGGTTCCGGATAAAACCGCCGCCAGGGCAGACTCAGTCGCGATCGCGCAGTTTCTGGGCGGTTTCGCGGTGCCATTCGACGTCCTTCTGCACCGCCTCCAGGGTCACCGGCTCACCGGTGTTGGGGTTGACCAGCGATTCTGTCTGGGGGCCGCCGGCGAGCAGGTCGGAGAAATTTTCGCCTTCGCCGCTCAGGCTGACGGCAATGACCAGCGCCAGGGCGCCCAGGGCGGATAGTGCGGCAATGGTTCGGAGCATGTCTTCGGGCCTCCTGCGATGCGGAGAAAGCCGTTTCAGGGGCGGAAACGGCGGGTCGTCATACAGACGCCGCAATGTCGAAAATGTTCCCGAAAAAGCGCTCTGCCAAAACGAAGGCGGCGGGCCGGCGGCTCAGAACAGCCAGTCCGGCACCGCCGTCGCCAGGGGCTGCCACAGCCAGAGGACGGCCATGCCGAGGATCTGCAGGCCGATGAAGGGCACCACCCCGGCATAGATCTGCCCCGTGGTGATCTCCTTGGGGGCGGCGCCACGCAGGTAGAACAGCGAGAAGCCGAAGGGCGGGGTGAGGAAGCTGGTCTGCAGGTTGATGGCGATGAGGATCGACAGCCACACCGGGTCGTGCCCCATGACGATCAGCACGGGCGCCACCAGGGGCAGTAGGATGACCGAGATCTCGACGAAGTCGAGGAAGAAGCCCAGCACGAAGATCAGCAGCATGACGAACAGCAGCGCACCGTTGGCGCCGCCGGGCATGGCTCCGATGATGGCCTCCACGTGTTCGTCGCCGCCCAGGCCGCGGAAGACCAGCGAGAAGACGCTGGCCGTCAGAATGGTGGCGAAGATCATGGCGGTGATGGTGAGGGTCGAGGTCATCACCGGCCGCAGCAGGTCGGCCCGCCAGGCCCGCCGCAGGGCGATGCCGATGACCCCGGCGGCGACGGCGACCAGGACGATGGCGATGCCGCCGACGATCCAGTCGCCCAGGTCGGTGTCGCCGCGCTGCAGGCGCACCGGGGCGAGACGCACCAGGACCGCCAGGGCGAGCAGCGCCGCGCCGCCGAGGTAGATCGGTTTGGGCGAACCGCCCTGGGAACCCTGCGGCCGCGCCGCGGCCAGCAGCAGCGCGCCGATGGCGCCGACCGAGGCCGCTTCGCTGGGCGTCGCGACGCCGCCCAGGATGGAGCCCAGCACGGCGACGATGAGCAGCATCGGTGGCACCAGGGCACGCAGCACGTCGCCCGTTTCGGGACGGCGGTCCGGCACCGCCAGGGCCGGCGCCGCCTGGGGCGAGAGCCAGGCCTTGCCCAGCATATAGACGACGTAGATCGCCACCAGCAGCAGGCCGGGCAGCAGCGCGGCGGCGAAGGTCTGGCCGACGGAGATGGTGTCGATGGTGAAGAGCCCCTGGCGGAACTGCGCCTGCTGATAGGCGTTCGACATGACGTCGGAGAGGATGATCAGCAGGGTCGAGGGCGGGATGATCTGGCCCAGCGTGCCGGCGGTGCAGACCACGCCGGAGGCGAGCTTCGGGCTGTAGCCGTTGCGCAGCATGGTCGGCAGGGCGATCATGCCCATGGCCACCACGGTGGCGCCGACGATGCCGGTGGAGGCGGCCAGCAGGGCGCCGACCAGGATGACCGAGACGCCGAGTCCGCCGCGCAGGCTGCCGAAGAGGCGGCCCATGGTCTCCAGCAGTTCCTCGGCGATCTTGCTCTGCTGCAGCACCACGCCCATGAAGACGAAGAGCGGGATGGCGATCAGCACGTCGTTGGTCATGGTGCCGAAGAGGCGCTGGCCCAGCGCGCCCAGCAGCGCCACGTCGAAGGCGCCAAACGCCCAGCCCAGCGCGGCGAAGACCACCGCGACGCCGGTCAGGGTGAAGGAGACGGGATAGCCGAGCAGGATGGCGCCGATCAGCACCGCGAACATCAGCAGGTCGAGGTACTCGATCATGCGGTGCCGCCGCCTTCCTGAGCCCGGTCATCTCTGAGGCGCAGCAGGTCGCGCAGGCCGCAGGCGATGCCCTGCAAGGCGAGCAGCACGCAGAAGGCCGGGATCAGCGACTTCAAGAGGAAAGAGGCGGGAATGCCGCCCACCGAGATCGGCCCCTCGAAGACCGCCCAGGAATTGCGCACCGAGGGCCAGGTGAACCAGGCGATCACCATCATGGAGGGCAGCAGGAACCCCAGCGCCCCGGCCAGGTCGATGGCCGCCCGCCCGCGCGGGGCGAGCTTGCTGTAGAAGATGTCGACGCGCACATGGGCGTCAACCAGCAGGGTGTAGCCGGCGCCCAGCATGAAGAGCGCGGCATGCATGTAGAGCACGCCTTCGTTCAGGAAGATGAAGCTGATGCCGAAGACGTAGCGCAGCACCACCACGGCGAACTGCAGCAGCACCATGAAGAGCGCCAGCCAGCGCACCGCCGACCCGACGGCCTGGTTCACGGCTTCCAGCCGGGCAATCCACTGCTGCATTGAGTTTTCCCCCGATGGGAATGCACGCTGCCATTCCCTCCGTTTGTCGCCCTGGTGCTTGATGCAAACAAAACTGTCGTCCCGGCACTTGTTGCCGGGACCCATTGGCCTAGCCGTTTCACCGGAGCCAGTCTAGTGGGGACTTCGCTCGCGGCTCACGCCAATGGGTCCCGGGGTCAAGCCCCGGGACGACAGTGATGTGTGTAGCGCACAAAGGTGCGCTTTCGGTACTCGCTGCCTCAACCCTTGGCGTAGGTGTAGTCCAGCGCGCGGGCGTTCATCTGCCCGTTGTCGGCGTAGACCATGTAGTCCGCGATGGAGTTGCGGTAGGCGAGGAAGCTCTCGGTGATGCGCTTGACCAGCTCGTCGCTGTCGTCGCGCAGCTCCGCGATGACTTCGCCGGCGGCATTGCCCATGGCGACCATCACGTCGTCGGGCAGCTTCTTCACCTGCACGCCCTGCTCGGCCACCAGCTTCTGCAGCGCCTGGGCGTGCTTGGTGGTGTACTCCGTCCAGACGTCGTTGTAGAGCGACGAGCAGGCGAAGCTGACGGCCTGCTTGAGGTCGTCGGGCAGGTCGGCGTAGGCCTTGGCGTTCACCGCGCACTCCTCGGCGGAGGAGGGCTCGCCGACGCCCGGCCAGTAGTAGTTCTTGGCGACCTGGTAGAAGCCGAGGGCGGAATCGGTCCAGGGGCCGATGAACTCGCCGGCGTCCAGCGCGCCGGACTGCAGCGCCTGGAACATGTCGCGGCCGCCCATGGCCTGGACCGCCATACCGAGCTTCGAGCACATCTCCGAGGCCAGGCCGGTGGTGCGGAAGCGCAGGCCCTTCAGGTCGTCGACTGAGTTGATGTCGTTGCGGAACCAGCCCGCCCACTGCGGTCCGGAGTTGCCGCAGAGGAAGGGCTTCAGACCGAAGCGGCCGTAGATCTCGTCGTAGAGCGCCTGGCCGCCGCCGTGGGTCAGCCAGCCGACCTGCTCGTCCGCGCGCAGGCCGAAAGGCTGCGAGCCGAACATCAGGATGCCCTTGGACTTGGAGCCCCAGTAGGCGGGGACGGCGTGGTACAGCTCTGCGGTGCCCTCGGACACCGCGTCGAAGACGCCGCGGCCCGGCACCAGTTCGCCGGCGGCGTAGAGCTTCACTTCGATGCGCCCGCCGGAGAGGGCCGTGATGCGGTCGGCCAGCAGCTGCGCGGCGACGCCGGGCCCGGGCAGGTTCTTCGGCCAGGCCGTCACCATCTTCCACTGCATCGTACCCTGGGCGATGGCCGGCGCGGCCAGACCGCCCGCGGCGGCGACACCGGCGGCGGCACCGCCCCCGGCTTTCAGGAACTCACGTCTTTTCATCTCTTGCTCTCCCTGTTGAATGCCCCAAACACAGTTTCGCGACAGGCGTTTCCCTTAGTCCACCATCGGCAGGTTGAGTCCCTGCTCCTTGGCGCAATCGATGGCGATGTCGTAGCCCGCGTCGGCGTGACGCATCACACCGGTCGCCGGGTCGTTCCACAGCACGCGGGCCAGGCGCTTGGACGCGGCCTCGCTGCCGTCGCAGCAGATCACCATGCCGGCATGCTGTGAGTAGCCCATGCCGACGCCGCCGCCGTGGTGCAGCGAGACCCAGGTCGCGCCGCTGGCGGTGTTGAGCAGGGCGTTGAGCAGCGGCCAGTCGGAGACCGCATCGGAGCCGTCCTGCATCGCCTCGGTCTCGCGGTTCGGGCTGGCGACCGAGCCGGAATCCAGATGGTCGCGGCCGATCACCACCGGCGCCTTCAGTTCGCCCTTGGCGACCATCTCGTTGAAGGCGAGACCAAGCTTGTCGCGCTGGCCCAGGCCGACCCAGCAGATGCGCGACGGCAGGCCCTGGAAGTGAATGCGCTCGCGCGCCATGTCGAGCCAGTTGTGCAGGTGCGGATCGTCGGGGATCAGCTCCTTCACCTTGGCGTCGGTCTTGTAGATGTCCTCCGGATCGCCGGACAGCGCGGCCCAGCGGAAGGGGCCGACGCCACGGCAGAACAGGGGGCGGATGTAGGCCGGCACGAAGCCCGGGAAGTCGAAGGCATTGGCGACGCCCTCGTCCAGCGCCACTTGGCGGATGTTGTTGCCGTAGTCGAAAGTCGGGATGCCCTGGGCGTGGAAGTCCAGCATGGCGCGTACGTGGACAGCCATGGACTCGCTGGCGGCCTTCACGACCTTCTCAGGATCGGCGGTCTTCTCGCGCTCCCAGTCCTCCAGGCTCCAGCCGGCGGGCAGGTAGCCGTTCAGCGGGTCGTGGGCCGAGGTCTGGTCGGTGACGGCGTCCGGCTTCACGCCGCGCTTCACCAGCTCCGGCAGGATCTCGGCGGTGTTGCCAAGCAGCCCGACGGAAACCGCCTCGCCCTTCTTGGTCGCGTCCTCGATCAGCGCCAGAGCCTCGTCGAGGCTCTCGGTCTTCTTGTCCAGGTAGCCGGTCTTGAGGCGCATCTCGATGCGGCTCGGCTGGCACTCCACGGCCAGCATGGAGGCGCCGGCCATGGTGGCGGCCAGCGGCTGGGCGCCGCCCATGCCGCCCAGGCCGCCGGTCAGGACCCAGCGCCCTTTCAGGTCGCCGCCGTAGTGCTGGCGGCCCATCTCCACGAAGGTCTCGTAGGTGCCTTGCACGATGCCCTGGCTGCCGATGTAGATCCAGGAGCCGGCGGTCATCTGGCCGTACATCATGAGGCCGGCCTTATCGAGCTTGTTGAAATGCTCCCAGGTCGCCCAGTGCGGCACAAGGTTGGAGTTGGCGATGAGCACGCGCGGCGCGTCGGCATGGGTGCGGAAGACGCCGACCGGCTTGCCGGACTGCACCAGCAGGGTCTCGTCCGCGGCCAGCTCGCGCAGGCAGGCGACGATCTTGTCGAAGCACTTCCAGTCGCGCGCGGCCCGGCCGATGCCGCCGTAGACCACCAGTTCTTCCGGTTTCTCGGCCACTTCCGGGTCGAGATTGTTCATGAGCATACGAAGCGGCGCCTCGGTCAGCCAGGTCTTGGCCGACAGCTCGGTGCCGTGGGGCGAACGGATCACGCGGGCGTTGTCCCGCCGCGACGACGCGCTGGAATCTGGCATGGCGGCGATCCTCCGAAAAACCGAAGGAAGTTGTATATACAACTTTGCTGCCAGAGTCGATGGGGGGAGTCGACGGGGTATGTAGTTGAAGGAGAGAGCGGCGCTACTTCCGCGTGCAGCTGCGATCCATGATGAGTTCCCAGCCTTCGCCGTTGTCGGCCTCCCAGGTGGCGCGGAACGCCTCCGTGCCGGTGAAGCGGAAGACTTCGCGCACCTTGGCGGTGGTGCCGAGGATGTGGCGCATTTCGCCTTGCAGCTTCATGAAGCCCGGCGCTTCTTCCACCAGCTTCATCTCGATGGTGGCGTCGTAGGAGATGACGCGGCGCAGGGCCAGCGGCGCGGCGCTGTCGTCCAGCCAGACGTCGAGCAGGACGGCGCCGTTGTCCTCCGTGATCTCGCCGACCAGGAAGGCATCGCTGCGCCGGTAGTTCAGCGTCATGGCGATGTCGCTCTCGTCCTCCTTCACCTTGCAGGTCCAGTCGCCGGCCAGGGTTTCCGCCAAGGGGGCGCCGCCGGCAGGCAAGGCCAGTCCGAGGGACAAGGCCAAGCAGAGGGGGAAGGAGCAGAGGAGGAAGGCAAGTTGCTTGGGTCGCATCGCGAATCTCCGGATGGCATCAGTACTCGGGATGGCGGCGACGAGCGGCCCTTTCTATCTGGGTTCGCCGGCGCCGTCCAGGGCGCCTTTGGCCCGGTTTCGGTACCGCGTCGACTATTCAGCCGCATTTGACATAAACGCCAGGCTTAAGGTTACGGTCAGTTTGCCTGCCTATGGTGCCCCTCTCTGCCGCTCTTTGAACGGGATTGGGCCGCCTTTATCGGTGCCGATTCCCCGGAAATGAGATTTGGTTGGGAAGAAATCCATTGGCCAGGTGTTGTCATTGGACAGTCGGTTTTCAGCGCCGAAGAGGTGGCGCCTGACGCTTTTGCAGGGAAGGAAGGCACGCAGTTTGCGGATTGGCTGAGTGAGGTGAGGGGTATCGCGTCTCATTCGCAACTCTCCTCAAAGAGCCGCTGATGTGCTGCGTTGTCGCACCTTTGATTTACCCCGGCCTCAAGGGCCGGAGAAAGACGGAGTTGCAGAGAAGATGCAGCAGATTCACGGTATGATTTCCGCGGCCAATGAGCTGCTTCACGAAGTCGAAACGGAAGTCTCGGCTCCGGGCTTCCGGCCCTTGACCGGAGAAGAGTTGGGGCGCGCCAAGCGCGCCTATGCGACCAGCCGTTTGGACCTCACGCGTGCGGACCGTCTGTTGACCGGCGCGGTGACGCCGAAGGCCGGCGATCTGGTGCTCGCCCGTGTTCTGCGCCTCGGCCACCATCGCAAGCTCGAGAGCCCGGAGGGGCGCCGCCAGACGCTGTATGTGAATGACCTCATCCTGGTCTGCTACGGCGCGCGCTACGCCAGCGATCAGTTCGAGGCGCTGGTGCCCGACAGCCTGGAGCCCTGCAACCTGGTGGCGGCGGGCGGCATTGCCGCGCTCTGCAGCCTGAAGCATGCCGCCGCGCGCAAGCCGACGGAGATCGAGCCGCTTGGTCTGGTCGCCGACGCGCAAGGGCGCGTGCTGAACCTTGCCGACGTGGCCGAAGCCCGCTCGAAGGTGACGACGCGGCGCCCTTACACACTGGCGGTCGTCGGCACCTCGATGAACGCCGGCAAGACCACCACCGTCGCCGCGATGATCCGCGGCCTGGCCAAGAGCGGCCTCAAGGTCGGCGCCGCCAAGATTACCGGCACCGGCGCGGGCTGCGACCGCTGGGCCATGGTGGATGCCGGCGCGGCCGTGGTGATCGATTTCACCGATTTCGGCCATGCCTCGACCTATCAGGTGCCGTTGGCTGAAACGGCGTCGATTCTCGAGGCCTCAATTGCGGCGCTGGGCCGCGAAGGCTGCGATGTCATCGTCGTCGAACTCGCCGACGGCCTGCTTTTCCCTGAAACGGCTGCGCTGGTGGAGCATCGCCGTTTCGTCCAGCTGGTCAGTGGTGTGGTGCTGGCCGCCACCGATTCCATGAGCGCGAGCTATGGCGCCGGTTGGCTGGAGAGCCGCGACCTGCCGCTGCTCGCCCTGGCCGGCAAGCTGACCTCGAGCCCGCTGATGGTGCGGGAGGTCGAGAAGGCTTCGGAGGTTCCCGTGCTGGACCTCGAGGATCTCGAGTCCGGCAAGTGGACCAGGCAGGTCGGCCGCGAGCGCAAGCGTGACGCGGCTTAGGGCGACATCCGGGTAATGAATCTGCCTTCTCTCTTCTCCGGGGCACGGCGCCGGGACTTTGTTCTGCTGGTGCTGAACGGTGCTGTGCAGGCCGCCGGCGCCGTCGGCACGGCCCTGCTGGTGCAGTCCGGTTTCGACGGTCTCCTTCGCAGCGGCGTCGGCGGGGCGGGGCCGCACGGCCTGCTCATCGTCGGCGGCCTCGTGGGTATCGCCGCGGTGAACGCCGCCCTGCGCTACCGCGAGCATCTGGATGCGGAGCGTGTCGGCCAGTCCTATGTGCATGCCCTTCGGGTGCGTCTTTACCGTCACCTGCTGCGCCTCGGGCCGGGCGTTTCCAGCAAGGTCAGCCGCGGCGCGGTGACGCTGCGCTTCGTCGGCGACCTCTCGGCGCTGCGCCGCTGGGTGAGTCTCGGCCTGGCGCGGCTGCTGGTCGGCGGCGTGGTCATTTTCCTGGCCCTGGCGGCGCTGGCGGTGATCGAACCGGTGATCGCGCTGTCGGTCGGCGCCGGTGTCGCGCTCGCGGCGCTGCTGGGCCTCGGCCTCGGCAACCGCCTGCAGGCCACGACGCGCGAAGTGCGCCGCCGCCGCGGTCACCTCGCCGCGCTCCTGACCGACCGCATCGCCCACCTGCATCTGGTGCAGGCCTTCGGGCAGGAACGGCGGGAGTCCGAGCGTTTCAAGAATCTCAGCCGCCGCTTGAAGACCTCCTTCGTCGATCGTGCCAAGGCCATCGGCCTGCTGCGCGCGCTGGCCGATGCCGGCGCCGCCACGGCCAGTCTCTGCGCCTTGCTGGTGGGTTCACAGCTGGTGGTCCTGGGGGCCGCCAGCCCCGGCGCCGTGGTCGCCGCCATGCTGGTCGCCGGCTTGCTGGCGCCACGGCTGCAGGAACTCGGGCGCATCTACGAGTATTGGACCGCCGCGGCCATCGCCCGCGAGAAGCAGGAGCGTCTGCTCAGGCTGCGCCCGCCGTCCGCAGGCGCCAAGGCCAACGGCGGCCGCGCTCTGGCGGAGGGCCGGGGCGAACTGGTGCTGCACGGCGTGGAACTCCATGGCTTGCTGCCGCCGCTGGAGCTGACCGTCGGGCCGGGGGAGCGGCTTTGTATCCTCGGCGAAAACGGGACCGGCAAGTCCTCCCTGCTGCAGGTCATGGCGGGATTGCGCCGGCCGGACGGGGGCCGGGTGGAGCTGAACGGCCAGGACCTGGCCGTGACCGACGCCCGGCAGCTGCGGCAGGCCGTCAGCCTGGTGTCCTGCGATCTGCCGCTGCTGCGCGGCTCCCTGCGCTTCAACCTGCGCTACGGTCTGCCGCAGGCCTCGGATGAGGAGCTGGCCGACGTGATCGAACGCTGCGGTCTGACCGGCCTGGTGGCGCGCCAGCCGCAGGGGCTGGACACGCAGGTGAAGGAACAGCAGACGCGGTTCTCCTCCGGCGAGCGGATGCGCATCGCCCTGGCGCGCGGGCTTCTGTCGTGCCCGCAGGTGCTGCTGCTCGACGAGATGGAATCGCACCTGGATGCGGAGGGCGTGAAGGTTCTGGACGAAGTGATCCGCACCTTCGAAGGGCCGCTGGTCTTCATCACCCATCAGCGCGAGCGCGCCGCCCTGGCGTCGCGCGTTCTCACTCTCTCCGCCGGGAAGCCGGCGGTCATCGCCGCGGCGCCGGAACTACCCGCCGGTCATCTGAGGGCAGTCACTTGAGGGCAGCCACATGAACGCGCGGAACACCCGCCCGGACGCCCGCGGTGGCGCGTCGCTATCCGGCCAGCCGGCCCTGCCGGGCCGCCTGGTGATGCGTCCTGCCGAGGGTGAGGGCGCCGAGGACGGCAGCAGGCCAGACTACTTCCTGTTTCAACCCGACGATTTCGACCCGGCGCTGCCGCCGCTGGTCACCGTGCACGGCATCTCGCGCAATGCGGAGGAACACCTGGAGGCCTTCGCTGAAGTGGCTGTGGCGCAGCGCCGGCTCCTCATCGCGCCGCACTTCGACGCAGCGCGCTTCGGCGGCTTCCAGCGCCTGGCCAAGCAGACGGAGCTTGCCGTCGAGGCGCTCTGGCTGGATGTCGAGAGCTTTACCGGGATGACGATCGCCAAACTCGACATGGTGGGTTTTTCCGGCGGCGCGCAGTTCGTGCATCGCTATGCCATGTTGAACCCGAAGCGCGTGAATTCAATGATCCTGGTGGCTGCAGGGTGGTACACCTTCCCCAGCGTAGCAGAAAGTTTTCCTTACGGCGTCAAATCCGACAGCCGGCGCGGTCGCCGTGCCGCCGGAAACCTGTCGCGCTTCCTGGCGATTCCCGCCTTGGTGCTGGTGGGCGCCTTGGACAGCCAACGCGACGCCGCCCTGCGCAAGATTCCGGACGTCGATATCAAGCAAGGTATCAATCGCATCGAGCGCGCCAGCCGCTGGAGCAGCGCCTTCCTGCAGGCCGCGACGCGGAGCGGCGTGTCGCCGACGCTGCAGTTCTCGATGTTGCCGTCCTGCGGTCACGCCTTTGATGACTGTGTCGAGATCGGCGGCCTGACGGCCGTGGTTAGTCATTGGTTGCAGCGGTAGGGGCTGCTGATAGGGCGGGCGGCCGCGGCGGCCCGCAAACGCTCGCATCAGCGGGCGAGAGAAAGTAAGGAGAGATTCCATGCGTTTGTTTTCCGGGCGTTTGTTTTCCGGGCGTTTGATTTCCGGTTTTCGGCAGAGCCCCCTGGGGCGCTTCCTTTTCGTCGTTCCCTTGGTTGCAGCACTGGCTGCCTGCGCGGTGGAGCGTGAGCCGGACACCCGCGTCATCGGGCTCGATCTCTGGACCGGCGATCCCGCCATTGCCGGTGTGACCCTGCCGCAGGCGCAGGTCACTCACGGCACCCGTACCATCAGCGGGCCGAAGGCCTGGACCAACCCCAAGACCGGCCAGTCCCTTCAGGTTTATGAGCGCAGCAATGCCGAAACCCAAGGCGCGAAGACCCAGTACTACGTGCGCCGGGCCGACGGCCAGGCGCTGGGCCGGGTTTTCGACAGCCGCCCGGGGCGCGCCGACCGCTATTTCGTGAACGATGCCTTCTTTCCGCTGGGCACCTGGTCGCGCGGTGAGAGCCGGACCTTCCAAGCGATCGAGTATACCGAGGCCGGGCCGCAGACCCGCCTTATCACTATCAAGATCCGCCGGCTGGACTTCACCTTCCGCGATGTCCCGCACTCGCTGCGCTACGACTGGATCATGACCGACGCCAACGGCGCCGTAATCTACAACGAGCGTTATGTCTACAGCCCGGGCGTCGGCTTTGCCGCCTTCGACAACCGCCTGAACTGAGGCCGGCTCCTAGGACTTCTCCCCGGCGAAGCGCCCGCCCAGGCGGTAGCGTTCGCCGGGGTGCAGCAGGCGCGCGCAGGTGACCGGCAGGCCGCCGGACCAGGTCTGGCGGCGCAGCAGCAGGCAGGGCTCGCCCGCCTTCATGTCCAGCAGCTTGCGCTCTTCTGTGGAAGGCATAACGGCCATAACCAGGTGCTCCGCCTCGCTGATGGGGGCGGCCTGCATCAGGTACTTGTGCGGCGTGATCGCCGTGAAATCCTGCTCCATGTAGTCCGGCGCCGCCCTGGGGCTCACGTAGCGGTCCTCCAGCTGGACCGGCAGGCCGTTTTCCCGGTGCACGATGAGGGAGTGGAACAGCGGCTCGCCGCGTTCCAGCCCCAGCAGCTTGGCTTCCAGGGCCCGGGCGCGTTCGCGGCGCACGAAGAGCACTTCGGTGCTGTGGCGGTGGCCGCGGGCCTGGATCTCCTCGGCGATGTTGCGCACCGCGAGGATATCCGACTGCGGCTTGGGCGGCGCGACGAAGGTGCCCGCACCCTGCATCCGCTCCAGCCAGCCCTCCGCCGTCAGTTCGCGCAGGGCCCGGTGCACGGTCATGCGGCTGACCTTCAACTCGCGCGTCAGTTCGTTTTCCGAAGGGACCTTGGTCTCTTCCGGCCAGTCGCCGGCGACGATGCGCCCGACGATGTAATCCTTCACCTGCTGGTACAGCGGCGGCTCGGCGGCGGGGGAGTTGCTCATGAAAGAAAACGCATCAGGTCCGGGAGGTTGGCCGCGGCGGCCCCTTGCTCTATATCAAGGGGCTCTATACCAACTTGTATATACAACAGCCGCCGCTCTGGCCAGCTTGCCCGGCCGTCCGCGCGAACGAGGACTTTGTTCATGGAGCTGTATCGCTTCTCCGAAGGCAGCCTGCCGCTGCTGGTCTCCATGCCGCACCCCGGCACCTACATTCCGCCGGAGATCGCCGGGCGCATGACCGACATCGCGAAGACGGTGCCGGACACCGACTGGCACATGCCGCAGCTTTACGACTTCCTCACCGGGATGGACGTCTCGGTCCTGCAGGCGACCCATTCGCGCTACGTGATCGACCTGAACCGCGCGCCGGACAACCAGGCGCTCTACGCCGGGGCCAGCAACACCGAACTCTGTCCCTTGCAGACCTTCGACATGCAGGAGATTTACCTGGAGGGCCAGCGTCCCGACGCCGCGGAGGTCGAGGCGCGCCGCGCGGCCTACTGGCAGCCCTACCACGACCGCCTGGCCGAGACCCTGGCGGCGATCAAGGCCAAGCACGGCCTGGCCCTGCTATGGGATGCCCATTCGATCCGCAGCGAAGTGCCGCGCTTTTTCGAGGGGCGCCTGCCGGACCTGAACCTCGGCACCGCCGACGGCGCGGCGGCAGACGGCAGCCTGCTCGATATTCTTACGGCGGTGGCCCGCGACGCGGAACACCTGGGCTACACCCACGCCGCCAACGGGCGCTTCAAGGGCGGCTACATCACGCGCAGCCACGGCGATCCGGCGGGGGGCATCCATGCCGTGCAGCTGGAACTCTCCGAGATCACCTACATGGACGAGGATCCGCCCTTCGCCTTCCGCGAGGACCTTGCCGAACAGATCCGCCCGGTGCTCTCCGGCCTCATCCACACGATGCTGGCCTGGGCGGAGATGGAGCAGCAGGGGTAGCTTTCACAACAATCGTCATGCTCGGACTTGTTCCGAGCATCCAGGGCAAGCGTTCCGTCACCTGCCCCTGGACCCTCGGGTCAAGCCCGAGGGTGACAAGAGGGGTGAACGGCGAGAGGGAGGGCGAGGGGGCGTCAGCCGCCGCGCACGATCTTGCCGTCCTTGACGACCTGGCGGCAGGGGTTGTGGCCGATGCGGTAGGCCAGCTCGGCCGGGTGGCGGATGTCCCAGAGCACGAAGTCGGCGG
This sequence comes from Kiloniellaceae bacterium, assembly GCA_048268885.1. Classification (GTDB taxonomy): domain Bacteria; phylum Pseudomonadota; class Alphaproteobacteria; order Kiloniellales; family Kiloniellaceae; genus Pelagibius. Next base: position 39,774 of record JBLWUP010000019.1, read on the forward strand.
CCTTGCCGGTTTCCAGGGTGCCGTGGGTCTCGGCCATGCCGAGGGCCTGGGCGCCGTTGCGCGTGATCCCCGCCAAGGCTTCTTCCGGGGTCAGGCGGAACAGGGTGCAGCCCATGTTCAGCATCAGCAGCAGCGAGGTGACGGGCGAGGAGCCGGGGTTGCAGTCGGTGGCCAGCGCGATGGGCACGCCCGCCTTGCGGAAGGCGTCGACGGGCGGCAGCTTGGTCTCGCGCAGCATGTAGAAGGCGCCGGGCAGCAGCACGGCGACGCAGCCCATCAGCGCCATGGCCTTCACGCCGTCTTCGCCGGTGTATTCCAGGTGGTCGGCGGAGAGCGCACCGAAGCGGGCGGCCAGCGCCGCGCCCTTCAGGTCGGAGAGCTGGTCGGCGTGCAGCTTCACCCGCAGGCCGGCGGTCTCCGCCGCCTCGAAGACCCGGGCAACCTGCTCCGGATAGAAGGCGATGCGCTCGCAGAAGGCGTCGACCGCGTCGGCCAGGCCCGAGCTCACGACCTGCGGCAGCATGGCGATCACGGCGTCGATGTAATCTTCCGGCCGGCGATCGAACTCCGGCGGCAGGGCATGGGCGCCCAGGAAGGTGGTCTTCACCGTGACCGGCGCGTTCTCGCCGAGGCGCCGCGCGACGCGCAGCATCTTCAACTCGTGCTCCAGCGACAGGCCGTAGCCGGACTTGATCTCGATGGTGGTGACGCCCTCGGCCAGCAGGTCGCGCAGGCGGGGCAGGGCGGCGGCGTAGAGTTCGTCCTCGCTGGCGGCGCGGGTCTGCTCGACGGTGGAGCGGATGCCGCCGCCGGCCTTGGCGATTTCCTCGTAGGAGGCGCCGGTCAGGCGCAGCTCGAATTCCCGGGCGCGGTCGCCGCCGTAGACCAGGTGGGTGTGGCAGTCGATGAGCCCGGGGGTGATCCAGGCGCCGCCGGCGTCATGGACGCGCCGGGCCAGACTCTCGGGCGCGCCGGGCAGCTCCGCGGCGGGGCCGGCCCAGGCGATACGCCCGTCCGCCACCGCCAGCGCGCCATCCATGACGCTGCCGTAGGGTGTCGCATTCCCCGCGTTCCCAGCCACCATGGTGGCCAGGTGCGCGCCTGTCCAGAGATCGTCCCACATACCTAAAGACCTACCCACTCAACGCGGCCGGTTCTCTCCCTGAGTTGTATAGACAACTTCGTTGCCTTACCCTCGCGGGGCCCATGAGACAAGACCGCTTCCCCGCCTTTTTCATAGCAGGACTCGATGACGAACCCTAAGCTTTTTGCCGCGCAGGCTTTTCTTCCCGACGGCTGGGCCGAGTCTGTCCTCTTTGAACTAGACGCGGCGGGCAGCATCGTTGGCGTCACAACGAATGCCGAGGTGGGGGACGCCGAGCGCGCCAAGGGACCGGTGCTGCCCGGCATGCCGAACCTGCACAGCCACGCCTTCCAGCGCGCCATGGCGGGCCTGGCGGAACACCGCGCGCCGGGGGCCGGAAAGGACGATTCCTTCTGGACCTGGCGCGAGGTCATGTACCGCTTCGTCGCCGCCCTGTCGCCGGCGCAGCTGCAGGCCATCGCGGCGCAGCTCTACGTCGAGATGCTGAAGAGCGGCTACACGGCCGTCGGCGAATTTCACTACCTGCATCATGGGCCTGACGGCAGGCCCTACGACGACGTGGCGGAGATGTCGCGCGGCACCCTGGCCGCTGCAGAGGCGAGCGGCATCGGCATCACCCAGTTGCCGGTGCTCTACGGCTATGGCGGTTTCGGGGCTCAGAAAGCGGGTGAGGGACAGCGGCGTTTCCTGAACGATCCCAGCAGGTTGCTGCGCATCGTTGAAGCACTTCGCGCGTCACATGAACAAAACCCTCAAGTGCGGATCGGCATCGCGCCGCACTCCCTGCGCGCGGTCACGCCTGAGACTTTGGTTGAAGTCGTCCAGGGCCTGACGGCGCTGGACGCGACGGCGCCGGTCCACATCCACATCGCCGAACAGGTGAAGGAAGTGGAGGACTGCATCGCCTGGTGCGGCCGCCGGCCGGTGGAGCAGTTGTTCGAAATGCACGCGCCGGACGCGCGCTGGTGCCTGGTGCACGCGACCCACATGACACAGGAAGAGACGTCGGCCCTGGCGGCCAGCGGCGCCGTCGCCGGGCTCTGTCCGACCACCGAGGCGAACCTCGGCGACGGCCTCTTTCCGGCGGAGGATTACTTGGCCGCCGGCGGGTGCTGGGGCATCGGCTCCGACAGCCACATCTCCGTCAGCCCGATCGAGGAGTTGCGGCTCTTCGAGTACGGCCAGCGTCTCGTCACCCGGCGCCGCAACGTGCTGGCGGGCGAGGGCGCTGAGGCCTCGGTCGGCCGCCGCCTCTACAGCCAGGCCCTCGCCGGCGGCGCCCAGGCCCTCGGCCGCCCCATCGGCGCGCTGCAGGCAGGTAAGCGCGCCGACCTGCTGGTGCTCGATCCGCAACACCCCGACGTCGCCACGCTGCCGGCCGAGCGCCTGCTCGACGCGGTGATCTTCGCGGGCAACCGCAACCCCGTGCGCGACGTCATGGTCGGCGGCCGCTGGGTGGTGACGGAAGGGCGGCACCGGGACGAGGCGCGCGTCTTCGAGAGCTATCGCTCTGCCGTGGCGGCACTCATCAATTGAGGCAGGGGAATACTCGAAGATGACTTCCATCTCCTTCACCTACCTCTCCGGGCCGGACATCGCGGCGCTGGAGATGACCGACGATGAGATTCTGACCGCGGTGGAGCGCGGCCTCACGGCGCAGGGCCTGGGTCAGAGCGTCATCGAGCCGCGTGTGCACCTGGAGCCGGACCCCGCCTTCAAGGGACACTTCAACGTTCTGCGCGGCTATATCGGCAAGGCGGCGGGCTTCCAGATGGGTGGGCTCGCGGGTGTGAAGATCGTCGGGGACTACGTGGATAACTACAAGAAGGGCCTGCCCTCGGAGATGGCCCTGCTGAACCTTTTCGACCCCGAGACCGGCATGCCGCTGGCCCTGCTGGACGCCACGGCGATCACCGAAATGCGCACAGGCGCCGTGACAGCTTTGGGCGCCAAGTATCTGGCACGCAAGGATAGTAAGGTGCTGGGGCACATCGGCGCGCGGGGCACGGCCTACTGGAATGTGCGCCTGCTGAACCACCTCTTCCCGCTGGAGGAGATCCGCGTCCACTCCCGCCGTCCCGAGAGCCGCGAGCCCTTCGCCGCGCGCCTGACACAGGACCTGGGGCGCGAGGTGACGGCCGTGGAGAGCTGGCAGGAGTGCCTCGAGGGCGCGGACATCCAGGTCGAGGCCTCGCGCCTGCTGGAGCCGACGCCGCACTTCAGGACCGCCTGGGTGGAGCCCGGCAACTTCGTCGTGCCCTACGGCACCATGAGTGCCGTGGAGCTGTCGCTCACCGACGTCATGGACAAGATGGTCGTCGACGACTGGGGCCAGTGCAAAGGCGGCAAGCTGGGCTCCCTGCGCGCCCATGTGGAGGCCGGCAAGCTGTCCGAGCAAACCCTGCACGGCGAACTGGGCGAGATCGTCACGGGGAAAAAGCCCGGACGCGAAAGCGACGAGGAGACCATCCTCTTCTGGCACCGCGGTCTCTCGCTCTCGGACATCGCGCTTGGCGCCGCCATGCTGGAAAAGGCCGCCGCGCGCGGCCTGGGGCAGAGCTTGCGCTACGCTTGATCCGGCAGCGGCGGAACGCCGGCGCGGGCCAGCAGTTCGCCGTTCTTCAGCAAGGTAGCGTCGAGACGCTCCAGGTCGGCGCCGTAGGGCCGGTCCTCGTCCAGCGGCGGCACCACCTCGCGGATCGCGGCGACGGCCTTGGCGACCATTGGGGCCAGGGTGGCCCCGCGACGTTCCAGCGCCTGGACGGCGACGATCAGCTCGGCGCCCAGCAGCAGGCGCAGGCGCCAGATCGCTTCCATCAGCTTCTTCGCCGCCTGCGGGGCGGCCGTCACCTCGTCCTCGACGCCGTCGCCGGCCGGGCGCAGGTCGCTCGGCACCGGCTGGGCGAGTTGGCGGATCTCCTGCAGCAGGGACTGCGCGGTCTTGAGGAAGGGCGCGAGCCCGGCATTGCCCGGTCCGCGCGCCGAAAGGCCCAGCGGCAGGTCGCTGACCGCCGGGGTCAGCAGCTTGCCGGTCCGCGCCACGGCCCCCGAAGCGGTCTGGGCCAGGGCCTGGGAGAGGGTCTCCAGGGCCAGCGCCAGGGCGGCGGTGTGGAAGTTGGCGCTGGAGATCACGCGCCCTTCCTTGTCGGGGCCTTCTTCGATGACCACCAGGGGATTGTCGCCGGCCCCGTTGACCTCGGCGAGGACCGCCGGCTCCAGGAACCGCAGGGCGGCCAGCAGGCTGCCGTGCAGCGGCCCGACGCTGCGCAGGGAGAGCGGGTCCTGCAGACGCCGCGCCTGCGCCGGATCGTGCAGCGCGCTGCCGTCCAGGATCGCCAGCAGATGGGCCGAGGACTCCTGCTGGCCGGGCGCCGGGCGGGCAGCGGTCACCGCGGGATCGTGCGGGGTCAGGTTGCCGCGGAAGGCTTCCAGGGTCGTCGCCGCGGCCAGCTGCGCGAGGCGCCAAAGCTCGCCGCCGTCGAAGAGCGCCAGGGCCGCGAGGCCGGTCGAAAGCGAGGAGGCGCTGCAGAGCGCCAGGCCGTCCTTGGGGCCCAGCCTGGCGGGCTTCAGCCCGGCGCCCGCCAGGCCTTCGTCGGCCGGCAGGGCGGTGCCGTCGATGACCACCTCGCCTTCGCCGACGAGGGCGAGGCCGAGATGGGCGAGGACGCAGAGATCACTGGCGCCGATCGAGCCGATGCTGGGAATTTGCGGATGCAGACCGCGGTTCAGCATGGCGGCCAGCATTTCGGCCAGGGCCGGGGAGATCCCGGCGCCGCCCTTCAGCAGGCCGTTGAGCCGCACCGCCATGACCGCGCGGACCTGGTCTTCGGGCAGGCGCGGGCCGACGCCGTGGGCCCGCCCGCGCAGGGTGCGTAGCGAGAAGGCCGCCATGTCCTCGCGGCTCAGGCTGTGGGTCACCTGGGGGCCGAGGCCGCGCGTCAGGCCGTAGACCGGCCGGTTCTCCTCGACCGCGGTTTCGATCACCTGCCGGCTGTCCATCAGGCGGACCTTGGCCGCCGGCGCGAGGGCCAGCGGCCGTCTCGCGCGGGCGATCTCGGCGATGCCGGCGGCGGTGAGATTGTCGCCGTTGAGGAGGAGGGGGGACGGGGTGTCGTGCAAGGGGTCACCGGATGTGTGGTGGCTGCAGGGTCGGGCGCGGGCTGCGCCGTCCGGTCATCCTATGCCACCCGTGGCGGCACTTGCCAATCACGGGCCCAATCGCGGGCCCAATCACGGGCCCGCAAAAGCTGCTTGACCGCTGAAGCGAGTTTCTTTATTTAACCTATCAGTTATTTAACTGAGCGGTTATCAAATGTCCGTCGATCCCTTGAGTGCCACCTTCTCGGCCCTGGCCGACCCGACCCGCCGGGCGATCCTGGCGCGGCTCTGTTCCGGCGAGGCCACCGTCGGCGAACTGGCCGAGCCTTTCGAGATGAGCCTCCCCGCCGTCTCCAAGCACCTGAAGGTGCTGGAGCGCGCCGGGCTGGTCAGCCGGGGCCGCGAGGCCCAATGGCGGCCCTGCCGCCTGGAGGCGGGCCCCCTGAAGGACGCCTCCGGCTGGCTGGAGCGCTACCGCCAGTTCTGGGAGCAGAGCCTGGACCGCCTCGAGAGCTACCTCGACGAGCTGCAGATGAAAGGAAAGCCCGATGGCCGCAAATCCTGAACTGGCCCGCGAGCCGGAAGACCGCGTCCTTATCATCACCCGGGTGCTCGACGCGCCGCGCGCCCTGGTGTTCAAGGTCTGGAGCGAGCCGGAGCACCTGGTGCGCTGGTGGGGACCGACCGGCTTTTCCCTGCCGGACTGCACCGTCGAGTTCCATCCCGGCGGCGCTTTCCGCTGCCTCATGCGCTCGCCGGAAGGCACCGAGCACCGCATGCACGGCGTCTACCGCGAGATCGTCGAGCCGGAGAAGATCTCCTTCACCTGGTGCTGGGTCGATGAGGAAGGGCAGGCCGGCCACGAGACCCTGGTAACTGTGCTGCTGGAGGAGGCGGGCCCGGACGGCGCGCAGACGAAACTCACCCTGCACCACGCGATTTTCGAATCGGAAAGCGCTCGCGACGCGCACAACGGAGGCTGGAGCGAGACCATGGACCGTCTCGCCGCCTACGTGGCCGGGCTTTAGGAGACAATCATGGACGCAGTGAAAGAGATCGAACTGGGCGTCGGCTATACGCTGTCCTTCACCCGCGAATTCGACGCGCCGCGCGAACTGGTCTTTAGGGTCTGGACCGATCCGCTGCGCCTGGCCCGCTGGTGGGGGCCGGCGGGCTTCACCAATCCGGTTTGCGAGTTCGAGGCCCGGCCGGGCGGGCGTATCTACATCGACATGACCGGGCCCGACGGCACGGTCTATCCCATGGGCGGAGAGGTCCGCGAGATCGTGCCGCCTGAGCGTCTGGTCTTCGCCTCTACAGCCTTTGAAGACGCGGAGGGCGTGCCCGGCCTGGAAGCCATCAACACCGTGAGCTTTGTGGAAGTGGGCGATCGCACGATCGTCACACTGGAGGCCCGCGTGGTGAGGGCCGTGCCCGAGGTCACGGGAGCGCTGGCCGGCATGGAGCAGGGTTGGAGCGAGAGCCTGCTGCGCCTCGCCGAGACCGTAGATGCAATTTACTCGGAGTGAGGAGAACGTAGTGACTTCAGCGATCGAAGCGGTGATCCCGCATCTGGTGGTCGACGACGCCGCGGCGGCCCTGGAATACTACAAGCAGGCCTTGGGCGCCGAGGAGGTCATGCGCTTGCCCGCCGAGGACGGCAAGCGCCTCATGCATTCGGAGATGAAGCTGGGCGAAGCCCGGGTTTTCGTCCGCGATGCCTTTTCTGACCGCTGTGCGGAGGGCGAGGACGCGACGCCGACGACGCTGGGCGGCAGCCCGGTGACTTTGCACTTGCGCGTGACGAACTGCGATGCTGCGGTGGACCGGGCGGTCAAGGCCGGCGCGATCGTGGTGGTGCCGCCCGAGGACATGTTTTGGGGCGACCGCTTCGCCGTGGTGGCGGATCCCTTCGGCCATGCCTGGAGCTTCGCCCACAGCCTGGAGACGGGTCCCGCTTAGGGACTGGCGCTGGCATGGACACGATAACGGAACAGAATGCGCCAAGGGGAAACGGCGGCGCGACCAGTCTGACAATGCCCTCCGATGTGGAGCTTGTCGTCAAACGTAGCTTCGCCGCGCCGCCGGAATTGATCTTCGCCGCCTGGACCGAGCCGGAGCACGTAAAGCAGTGGTGGGGGCCGCACGGCTTCACCACCACGCTCTGCGAGATCGACCTGCGCCCCGGCGGCGCTTTTCGGATCGAGATGCTCGGGCCCGACGGGACCATCTATCCCATCGACGGGATCTACCGGGAAATTACCCGGCCGTCGCGCCTGGTCTACGACGAAGTTTTCGGCTGCCTGGGCCGGCCCGACCTCTCTTCGCTCGTGACGGTGACCTTTACCTCAACTGCAAAGGGGACGGACGTGAAGGTTCATAACCTCTGCATGTCGCGGGAGCATCGGGACGGGCTTATCGAGGTCGGCGTGAAGCAGGGTTGGAGCGAAACCTTCGAGCGTCTGGGCGGCTACCTGCCGCAAATGGAGTCCAAAGACTGAGCAAGGGAGAACGAACGATGAAACATCCGGTAGTATCCCAAGAGGAATGGCTCGAGGCGCGCAAGGCGCATCTCGAGGCCGAGAAGGAACTGACCCGGCAGCGTGACAAGCTGATGGCGCAGCGCCGGGCTCTGCCCTGGGTGAAGGTGGAGGCGAACTACGCCTTCGAAGGCCCCGAGGGGCCGGTCAGCCTTGCCGAACTCTTCAATGGCCGCAGCCAGCTCATGGTGCAGCACTTCATGCTCGGTCCCGGCTGGGCCGAGGGCTGCTCCGGCTGCTCCTTCATGGCCGATCACGTGGACGCGGCGCGTCAGCATTTTGAGCAGGCCGATCTTTCCTTCGCGGCCGTGTCCCGCGCGCCCATTGACGAGATCGAAGCTTTCAAGAAGCGCATGGGTTGGCGTTTCCAGTGGGTCTCCTCGAACAAGAACAGCTTCAACTACGACTTCAATGTGTCCTTCCAAAAGGAGGACGTCGAGCGCGGCGAAGTTTTCTACAACTACCGCAGCTTCGATCCGGGCATCGACGAGTTGCCGGGCTGCAGCGTCTTCGCCAGGAACGAGGAGGGGGAGGTCTTTCACACCTATTCGTCCTACGCCCGCGGCTGCGAGCAGCTGCTCGGCGCTTTCTGGTTCCTCGACATGGTGCCCAAGGGCCGCAACGAGGTCACCGGCATCATGGACTGGGTGAAGCTGCACGACCGCTACGGCGACAACGATGCAGCGTCCTGCCATTCGGCGGCTGAGTAAGCCCGAACAGAGACATATTGTTGATTATCTTTCAGCGGAGCCGGCGGCCGCCGAAATGCGGCTGCGCCCGCGATATCTCACAGGGAGAAGTTTCATGACCAATCAAGTCTCCGCTTTTCGCTGGGTCCCCGAATTCGCGCAGGGTTACGTTCGTGACCTGCGGGTGCGCTGGGCGCTGGAGGAGGCGGGCCTGCCCTACGAGGCAGTTCTGATCGGACTGGACGAAAAGGAGTCGGAGAGTTACCGGGCCTGGCAACCCTTCGCCCAGGTGCCGGCCTACCGGGACGATGAGGTGGAGATGTTCGAGTCCGGCGCCATCGTGCTGCACATTGCGGAGAAGTCGACGGTGCTTTGCCCCCACGACGCCGCCGGCCGGGCAAGGGTGATGACCTGGGTCATCGCGGCTCTCAATTCCGTCGAGCCCTTTGGCTGGAACGTGACCTTCTTCTTCGACGGCGAAGGCGCCGACGCGGACTGGGTCAAGAAACGCCGGGAGGAGCTGGAGGCAGCCCTGAACAGCCGGCTTGCACCTCTGGAGAAACGCCTCGCCGGCCAGGACTATCTCGAGAAGGACTTCTCCGCCGGCGACATCGTCATGTCCACCGCGCTGCGTGAATTGGATCACTTCGGCGCCCTCACAGGCTATCCGGCGCTTTCCGCCTATGTCGAAAGGTGCACGCAGCGTCCGGCCTTTGCCCGGGCGCTGGAAGCGCAGCGGAAACCCTTTCGCGAGAACGCCGCCGCCTGACCTGCGGCACCTGAGCAGTCGATACGTAAAGGGGCGGGCCGCGGCCCGCCACGTCTCTGACAGGAGAGGAAGAACGTTCTCATGACTTCGCTTGCCGAAACTGCCTCGCCGTCCAGCCGTGAACTCGTGCTGACGCGTCTCATGGATGTGCCGCGCACGAACATCTTTCGCTGCTGGACGGAGCCGGATCTGCTGAAACAGTGGTTCGCACCTCGGCCCTATACCACACCGATCGCCGAACTCGACGTACGGCCCGGCGGCGCCACCTACATCGTCATGCGCAGCCCGGAGGGCCAGGAGATGCCGATGCGCGGTGTCTATCTGGAAGTCGTGCCGAACGAGCGCCTGGTCTTCACCGACGCGTTCACACGGGCCTGGGAGCCGTCGGAAAAGCCTTTCTTCACCGGAGTCGTCACCCTGGTCGAGGAGGGGGGCAAGACGCGCTACACAGCGCGGGCGCGTCACTGGTCCCGCGAAGACTGCGAAGCGCACGAGAAGATGGGTTTCCACGAAGGCTGGGGACAGTGCGCCGACCAGCTCGCGGCTTTGGCGGTACAGCTATAAAGCAGGGTTAAAGGACTGATTTATCTGGAGTTCCCGCCCACCGGCAGGAGCCGGGCGAGTGAGACAGCAGCGACACGCCCTGTCGTATATGCAAGAGACAGCGTTCGCCTCATACTGCAGCCTGGAATCGCTAGAGCGGCCAATGCAGGCCGCCAGAAGGAGGCAGGATGGCAAGGGATGCAGGGCGCCGGCGGGCACGTCAGGGGGCGGGGACCAGGGTCGCCGGCCGGGCCACGGACGGACTGAAGCAGCTGCCCTGGCGGGTGCTGGAAAGCCCCTATCAGCCGCTGGAAGTACTCTCGCCCGAGCAGCTCGAGATGATCAGTGACGCCGCCTTCCGCATCCTCGAGGAAGTCGGCATGGACTTCCTGCATCCGGAGGCGCTGGATATTCTGGCCAAGGCCGGGGCGGAGGTGACGCCGGGCAGCGAGCGGGTCCGCTTCGACCGCGGCCTGGTGAAGCAGGCGCTGGCGAGCGCGCCGGCGCGGTTCACGCTGCATGCCCGCAATCCCGAGCACGACCTGCCGATCGGCGGGCGCAGCGTCGTCTTCGGCTCCGTCGCTTCGGCGCCCAACGCCTCCGACCTCGACGCCGGCCGGCGGCCGGGCAACCAGCGCGACTACCAGAACTTCCTGCGGCTGACCCAGGCCTTCAACATCATCCACTTCGTCGCCGGCTATCCGGTGGAGCCGGTCGACCTGCATCCCGCGACCCGGCACCTGGATTGCCTGCGCGACTGCCTGACGCTGACCGACAAGGTGTTTCACGCCTATTCCCTGGGTCGCACCCGGATCCTCGATGCGCTGGAGATCGTGCGTCTCGGCTTCGGCCTGACGGAGTCCGAGCTGGCCGAGGCGCCGCGCCTTTTCACCATCGTCAACACCTCCTCGCCGCTGCGCCTCGACGGGCCGATGATCGAGGGCGTCATCGAGATGGCGCGGCGCAACCAGGTGGTGGCGGTCACGCCCTTCACCCTCTCCGGCGCGATGAGCCCGGCGACGCTGGCCGGGGCGCTGGCCCAGCAGCATGCCGAAGCCATGGCCGGGCTCGCTTTCGCGCAGATGGTCAATCCCGGCGCGCCGGTGATCTACGGCGGCTTTACCTCCAACGTCGACATGAAGTCGGGGGCGCCGGCCTTCGGCACGCCGGAATACACCCGCGCCGCCATCGCCGGCGGGCAGCTGGCGCGGCATATCAACGTGCCCTACCGTTCCTCCAACGCCAACGCGGCCAACTGCGTCGATGGGCAGGCGGCCTACGAATCGCAGATGTCGATCTGGGGCGCCCTGATGGGCCACGCCAACTTCATCATGCACGGCGCCGGTTGGCTGGAAGGCGGGCTCTGCGCCTCCTTCGAGAAGTTCGTGCTGGACGCCGAAATGCTGCAGATGATGAGCGAGGTCATGACCCCGCTGGAGGTCAGCGAGGCGTCTATCGGGCTGGAGGCGATCCGAGAAGTCGGCCCCGGGGGTCATTTCTTCGGTGCCGCCCACACCCTGGAGCGCTACGAGCGCGCCTTCTACAGCCCCATGCTCTCCGACTGGCGCAACTTCGAGACCTGGCAGGAAGGGGGCAGCGAAACCGCCACCCAGCGCGCCAACCGGATCTACAAGGCAGTGCTGGAGAACTTCACGCCGCCGCCGCTCGATCCGGCGATCCACGAGGCCGTCGACGCCTTCGTCCTGCGCCGCACCTCAGAAGGGGGTGCCGAGGCGGCCTGAGATAGGGTATGACGGACGCCTGACGGCCTGATCAGCGGACAACGCCCTTGGTTCTTTCCGACAATCTGCGCGGCGCCTTCTTCATGGCGGTCGCCATGGCGGGCTTCTGCCTCAACGACACCATGATGAAGCTGGTCTTCGCCGACCTGGAGTTGTTCCAGGCGATCTTCCTGCGCGGCCTGCTGCTGTCGATCCTGATCGCCATCATGGGGCTGCGGCGCAACCAGTTGCTCTACCGCCCGTCGCGTCCGGACAGGGTTTTCCTCGGCCTCAGGGTCCTCGGGGAGATCGGCAGCGCCACCTGCTTTCTCAGCGCGCTCTACCACATGCCCATCGCCAACGCGACGGCGATCATCCAGGCCATTCCCCTGGCCATCACCCTGGCGGCGGCGCTGTTCCTGGGAGAGAAGGTCGGCTGGCGGCGCTACAGCGCTATCGCCGTCGGCTTCGCCGGTGTCATGATCATCGTGCGGCCGGGCGCGGAAGGCTTCACGGTCTATTCCGTCTGGGCCATCGCGGCGGTCGGTTTCATGGTGCTGCGCGATCTCTCGACGCGGCGTTTTTCCCATGCCCTGCCGTCGCTCTATGCGGCTTTCATCACCGCGCTCCTGACTGCGGCCTTTGCCGGCGCGGTGGCGCTGACCCGCGAGTGGCAACCCCTGCAGCTGCACCACCTGGGCATCCTCTGCGCTTCCGCGGGCTTCCTCTTTTTCGGCTACCTCTTCTCGATCATGGCCATGCGCGTGGGGGAGGTCGCCGTCATCTCGCCCTTCCGCTACACCATCATGATCTGGGCCCTTGTCCTCGGCATTCTGGTCTTCGACGAGTTCCCCGATAACTGGACGCTGCTCGGCGCGGCCATCGTGGTCGGAATGGGCATTTATACCTTCTACCGCGAGCAGCGCCTCACGCGCGCGGCGGCGGTCGCCGCGGCGGCCAAGCCGACGGCGGAGTGACACGGCCGCTGTGGGCCGCTAAACCACTCTCGAAAGCGTTACGGCGCGACGCTTTGTTGCTATGTTCCTCGCAGAACGTTTTGCGATAGTCTGCGCCTGCCGCTGCTTCCGGAAACCCGTCATGCCCAATGCCGTTCGTTCACAAATCGTTCGCCCGCAGCTGCTGGCGGCCGCGGTCGTCCTGGGTCTGGTCATGCTGCCGGTGGCGGTATGGCTGGATCTGCGCAACCTGTCGGACCAGGCACTGGAGACCCAGGCGGGGAGTCTCAGTTCCGTCATCAACAACATCCGCGGCTACTATGCGCGTAACGTCGTCGGCCGCATCCTGGATGCGCCGGGGCAGGCGCGCCCGTTGCACAACTATCACGACGTTCCCGGCGCCATCCCCATCCCGGCGACTCTCTCCATCGAGCTGGGCGAGGTGATCGGCGCCAAGGAAGGCATCGTCGGCTACCGTTTCGTTTCCGACTATCCCTTCGCCAACCGCGCGCGGCACGCCCTCGACAGCTTCGAGACGAACGCCCTGGAGGCCTTCCGCCGGAGCCGCCAGGCCGATGCCGCGATCCTGGAGACATCGGGTTCCTTCTTCGACCGGCGCGTCCGCATCGCCACGCCGGTCATGCTGGGCGCCGCTTGCGTCGAGTGCCACAACACCCACCCGGAGAGTCCCAAGCACGACTGGCAGGCGGGCGACGTGCGCGGCATCCAGGCGATCACGGTGGAGCAGCCGATCGCCGCGAACCTCTTCTCCTTCAAGTTCCTGCTGCTCTACCTGCTGGGCGCGGGCAGCGCCGGGATCGCCTTCGTGGTCATGCAGTCGCGCCAGGCGAAGGTCATGAAGCGCATGAACGCCGAGCTGGAGACCGCCAATTCCTTCCTGGCCTCGGTTTCCATGAAGATCGCCAAGTACCTCTCGCCGCAGATCTACAAGAGCATCTTCAGCGGCGAGAAGGACGTCGCCATTTCGACCGAGCGCAAGAAGCTGACGATCTTCTTCTCCGACATTCAGAACTTCACCTCCATGTCGGAACGCCTGCAGCCGGAAGAATTGACCGACCTTCTGAACGAGTATTTCACCGAGATGTCGACCATCGCCTCGGCGCACGGGGCGACGCTCGACAAGTTCATCGGCGACGCCATTCTCGCCTTCTTCGGCGACCCGGAAACCAAGGGGGTCGAGGAGGATGCCCGCGCCTGCCTGCGCATGGCCATGGCCATGCAGCGCCGTCTGGATGAGCTGAACATCGAGTGGCGCCGGCGGCGGGGGCTGCAGGATCCCTTCATGGTGCGCATGGGCATCAACACCGGCTACTGCAACGTCGGTAACTTCGGCAGCAGCGACCGCATGGACTACACCATCATCGGCGCCGAGGCGAACCTCGCCGCGCGCCTGCAGTCCATCGCCGAACCCGGCAGCATCGTGATCAGTTACGAGACCTTCGCCCTGGTTCAGGACCTGGTGCGCACGAAAAAGCTGGAGCCGGTCCGCGTGAAGGGCATCAACCGCGACGTGGTGCCCTACGTGGTGGAAGGCGAGGCGGAGGAGGTCCAGGCTGCCGCCGTGTTCAAGGAGTACGGCTCCGGCATGAACGTCTTCATCGACGTCGAAATGCTCGACGCGAGCGACGCCCAGCGTCTCCACGGCACCTTGCAGAACGCCGTCATCGCGCTGGCCCAGCGCGTCAGAGCCGAGCCCCAAACGGAATAGGGGCCGAGGTGCGGGTCAGGCCGCGTCTTCGGTGACCTCCGCCATGACGGCCAGGAAACGGGCGACTTCTTCCACCGTGTTGTAGTGACACAGCGAGACCCGCACGGCCGACGGCAGGCCGAGCGGCGCCAGGATGTTGCCCGAGTAGTGGTCGGCCTTGCGCGTATGGGTGCGGATGCCCTGCGCGTTCAGCGCGGCGACGACTTCCGCCGCATCCTTGCCCTCGACCGTCAGCGACACCAACCCTTCGCGCGCGGGGTTCTCTGCACCGCCGATGATCCCGACGCCCGGCATTTCCGTCAGGCCCTTCAGGTTGCCCGTGCCGTAGAGCATGGCGTCGGTGAGCGTCTTTTCATGGGCGTGGATCGCCTTTGCCGCCGCTTCGATCTGCGCGCGCTTGTCGCCGCTGTCGGTGAAGTGGCCGCCGAGCCAGGCGAAGTAGTCGACGACGTCGGTGAAGGTCGCATAGGCGCCGGTGTCGCGGGTGCCCAGTTCCCAGTTCTCGGCCGGCCCGCCGATGATCTGTTCCTTGGTCAGCGCCGTCAGGCGGTCGGAGGCCCAGCCGATGCCGTAGCCATGGCGCGAGAAGACCTTGTAGGGCGAGACCGCGTAGCCGTCGATGCCGTAAGCGGCGATGTCGACGTGGCCGTGGCTGGCGTGCTGGATGCCGTCGACGATGATCAGGCAGTTCGGCGCGGCCTCGCGGATGGCGGCGGCAATCCCGGCGACGTCGACGGACATGCCGGTGACCGGCGAGGTGTGCAGAATGGTGGCGACCCGCAGGTCGGGCGAGAGCAGCGGGCGGTAGGCCTCGACGTCGACGGTGCCGCTGGCATTCTCATGAGCGACCAGCACGTGGGTGCGCCCGGTCTTGCCCGCCCAGTGCGCCATGGCGCTGCGCGAGGCGGGATGCTCCAGCGTGCTGCCCAGCATCGTCCCGCCCTCGGCGCCCCCGCCGGCGGCGGTGCGGATCAGCCGGAACAGGACCTCCGTGCCGCTCTCGCCGACGAAGAAGCTGCCCTGCGGCGCGTTGAAGAAGGTCCGCATGTCGGCCTTCGCCTCGTCGATCACCCGCATCAGCTCCTTGGAGGCCGGGTTGTCGCGGCCCTGGTTGTCCGGGATGGCCGCGTAGGTCGCGGAGGTCTCGACCGCCGACTTCAGGGTCAGCGCGCCGCCGGCGTTCTCGAAGAAGATGCGCGGGCCGGTGATGGGGCAGGTGTCGATGTGGGCGAAGCGGCCGCGGACTTCATCCATCAGGCCGGGTTTTTCGGTGATCATGAAAAAGGGTGCTCCGGGAAAGGCGGGCGCTAAAGGGGCGTCGCTGGACTACAAATCAGCCCGGCCGGGAAACGACCGGGCCAGCCCTGGGATAGCCTAAGGCGCTGCGCTTGCCAACAGAGGAGCTTCAGGCCGCCGCCGCCGGATGCAGCGGCTGTTCCTTGGCCCGGAAGAAATAGCGGCGGAAGACCTCGCCGTAGCCCTTGAAGAAATAGCCGCCGTTGGAGGCGAGGAAGAGCGCGCGGCGCTTCCGGTAAAGCGCCGGGATGCGGTACCAGGCGAGGCCCGGCTTGTCGTGATGCACCAGGTGCAGGTTGTTGTTGAGGAACAGCAGGCTCATCAGCGGCCCGGCCTCGATGATCACCGACCGCTCCGCCACTTCCGGGCGCGCCTGGTGCTCCAGGAAGGAGCGCACGAGGCTGAGCGAGATGCCGGGATAGACGAAGAGCGCGAGGTACTGCCAGAACGGCATCTGGCAGATGCCCATGACCCAGCCCAGCACCAGGGCCACGCCGATCAGGTGCAGCGCCCAGGCCTTTGCGTGGCTCGTGTCGCCGCGCAGCGCGCGGGCGGCCTCGGCCTTGGCGAAGACGTGGAGGCAGCGCAGCGGTCCGAACAGCAGCCGGCCGGCCAGGGTGTTGTGGACGCGCAGGAAGGCGCGGGTCAGCGGCCCGGCCGCGGCCCAGCCCGCGGCGTCCAGGTAGTAGGACTCCGGATCTTCCAGCGGATCGGTCAGGCGGGCGTCGTCGTGGTGGGCGAGGTGGCTTTCCCGGTAGAGTCGGAAGGGGATCCACAGCCAGAGGCTCGGCAGCACCAGCAGTTCGTTGGCCAGGGCGCTGGGGAAGGGGTGGCCGTGGGTCACCTCGTGCTGCAGCGAGCCGTGCCAGGCAACCAGGTAGGCGCCCAGCGGCAGCAGCAGCCACCAGGGCAAGGCGGCGTGAAACCACGTCAGGGCGGCGAAGCCGCCGTAGATCACCAGGGCGATCAGCAGCGTCGGCAGTTCCGTGCGCGCGGGCAGGCGGCGGCGCGTCAGGAGGCGCGATTCTAACGCCGCGGCCGGGCCGGATCTCGTTGCCTGCTGTTGTGTACCCCTGGTGAAACCTGTGGAAATGCGTCCTTCTTCAACCACCTGTACGAACCTTCAAAACTGAACCCCCAAGAAAAGACTGTCAGGAGGGTGTCAGAAGAGAGGTCGCGCAAACAATGCGAGACTGCGCACAATTCGCAGTTTCTAGTCATCATTGTTTACAAATGAAGCGTATTGTTCCTAATATGTGTGGAAAGTCACCAGATGTCGCTAATTATCATCATATTTCGCTATGGATCGCCGGCTCACCGTTGAAACCTTCCGCGAGCGCCTGAGCGAGGTCATCGAGCGCTCGGGCCTCAGCCGCTCCGGCTTCGCGGCCAAGGCCGGCCTCGACCGCTCGACCCTGTCGCAGCTGCTCTCGGGCAACAACGACCGCCTGCCGCGCGCGGAGACCATCGCCGCCATCGCCGAACAGGAGCAGGTCTCGACCGACTGGCTGCTGGGCCTTGTGCAGGAAGAAAAGATCGGCACCAACATCCTCAGCGAAGCGCCGGAGATCGCCCGCGGCGCCTCGTCCTATTCCGACGAGCGTCTCACCCGCTGGCGCGCCGAGGCGGTGGGCTACAAGATCCGCTATGTCCCCTCCACCCTGCCGGACCTGCTGAAGGGGGAAGAGGTCATCCGCTACGAATACACCCAGCAGGGCAGCGAGATGCCGGCCATCCGCCTGGAGCAGGCCGAGGCCCGTCTCGCCTACAGCCGCCGTCCGGAGACGGACCTCGAAGCCTGCTCGTCGCTGCAGGCGCTGGAAGGCTTCGCGCGCGGCCAGGGTATCTGGGAGAAGCTGCCGGCGGCGAGCCGCAGGCAGCAGCTCGGCTGGATGATCGCCCTGGTGGACGAGCTCTACCCCACCTTTCGCTGGTTCCTCTTCGACGGCCTGGAGCACTACTCGGCGCCGGTCACCATCTTCGGGCCGTCGCGCGCGGCGGTCTACATCGGCAACATGTACTTCGTCTTCAATTCCACCGAACACATCCGCGCCCTGACGCAACACTTCGACAATCTGATCCGCGGCGCTATCGTGCAGCCGCCGGACGTGCCGCAGGTGTTGAAGCGGCTGTTGAAGGAACTGGAAGAAGAAGGCATGGAGGAAACCAAGCCGTGAGCGTGGCGACGAAGACCCGCGAAGGCGGCTGCGCCTGCGGCGCCGTGCGCTACCGCGTGAGCGGCGAGATGCGCCCGGTGGTCGCCTGTCATTGCGGCCAGTGCCGCAAGACCTACACCAACTACGCCGCTTTCTCCGCGGCCAAGCGCGGCGACCTGCAGATCGACGGTGAGGCCGAGCTGACCTGGTTCGAGTCCTCAGCGGGGGTGCGGCGCGGTTTCTGCCGCCGCTGCGGCGCCGGGCTGTTCTGGGATAACGCCGGGCATGACTTCGTCTCCGTTGCCGCCGGTTCGCTCGACCAGCCGTCGGGCCTGAAACAGGTGCGTCACATCTTCGCCGTCGACAAGGCCGACTTCTACGAGATCGGCGACGGCCTGGAAGTCCTCCCCGCGGGGCAGGGCGGCGATCCCTGGCCGGGAGGCGGCAAAGCCTGATGGCGCCCGCCAAACAAGCCTTGCAGGCCAGTCTGCCCATGTACGAGCTGCCGGGACTGGAAGCGGCGACCGATGCCTGGTGGGCGGGGCTCGCCACGGCGTTCCGCGCCGAGCGTCTGAAGGGCGTGCCGGCACGCCTGACCAGGGGCGGGGATGTCGCGGCGCTTTGGACCGCGCCGGACCTGCTGTTCAGCCAGACCTGCGGCTATCCCCTGACCCATGACCTCGCCGGGCGGGTGGCCCTGGTGGCGACGCCGGTCTACGACTGTCCGGGCTGCGCGGGCGGGATGTACCACAGCGAGATCCTGCTGCGTGCCGAAGACCCGGCGGCGGGCCTCGCGTCTCTGCGCGGCGGCCACGCCGCGGTGAACGCCCTGGACTCCCAGAGCGGCTACAGTGCCCTGCGCCATGCCGTCGCGCCTCTCGCCCGGGACGGCCGCTTCTTCGCCGAGGTGAAAGTCAGCGGCAGCCATCTGGCATCCATGTCGCTGGTGGCAGCGGGGGAGGCGGACGTCTGCGCCGTCGACTGCGTGACCTATCATCTGGCACGGCGCAGCAATCCCGACCTCACCGGCCGCCTGCGCAGTATGGCGCGCAGTGCCGCGGCGCCGGCCTTGCCCTACATCACCCGGCGCGACATCCCGGCGGATGACCTGGAACACCTGCGTGCCGGCCTCGCGCGCGCCTGTGCCGATCCGGCTTTGGCAGAGGCGCGCGCCGCGCTGGCGATCAAGGGGGTGGTGGTGAGGCCGCTCAGCGACTATGACCGTATTCTCGAACTGGAGGCCGAGGCTGTCGCCGCCGGCTATCCCGACCTCGCCTGATCGCAGCCGAAGCAAGAGCCGTTATGAGCCAAGACGAAAACCTTTGTGACCTCTCCGCCGTCGAACTGCGCCGCCTGATCGGCGCGAAGGAGGTCTCGCCGGTCGACCTGCTGACCGCCTGCCACCGGCGCATCGACGCGGTGAACCCCGCGCTCAACGCCATCGTGGCGGAGGACCGGGAAGCGGCGCTGGCCGCGGCGCGCGCTGCCGAGGCGACGGTGACGGCGGGGGGCGAACTGGGGCCTTTGCACGGACTGCCCGTGGGCATCAAGGACCTGAACGAGACGGCGGGTCTGCGCACGACCTTCGGCTCGGCGCTGTTCGCCGATCATGTGCCGTCCAAGGACGAGCCCTTCGTCGCGACCTTGCGCAGATCGGGCGCGGTGATCGCGGCCAAGACCAACACGCCGGAGTTCGGCGCCGGCGCGGACCTGCGGCGGCTCCTCCGGCGGCTCCGCCGTGGCGCTGGCGACCGGCATGCTGCCGCTGGCCAGCGGCTCCGACCTCGGCGGGTCGCTGCGCACGCCGGCGGCCTACTGCGGCATCGTCGGCTTGCGCCCGACGCCCGGCCTGGTGCCGACGCTGCGCAAGGAGATGGCCTGGCTGCCGCTGTGGAGCGAGGGCCCGCTCGCGCGCAGCGTCGGCGACCTGGCGCTGTTCCTCCAGGCGATGGTCGGCAGCGATGCGCGCGACCCTTTGAGCGGTTTTGCCGCGCCGGGAGATTTCGAGGATCTGCGTCCCGCCGCGCTGGAGGGCCTGCGCTTCGCCGTTTCCGAGGATCTCGGCTTCGCGCCGGTCAGCGGCCAGGTGCGCAAGCTGTTTCGCGACCGGGTCGAGCAGATCGCCAGGCTGGTGCCCTGCGCGGAGGCCGCGCCGCCGCTGGCCGGCGCCGACCGCTGCTTCGAGGTGTTGCGCGCGGTCAGCTTCCTCGGGCAGCTCAAGTCCCTGGTCGAGAAGAATCCGGACAAGGTTGGGCCCAACGTCAGCAACAACGTGAAGCTGGGGCTCACCTTCAGCGCCACGGACGTGGCCGAAGCCATGGCCCAGCAGACGCGGCTCTATCACCGCTTCATCGATTTCATGGAGGGCTACGACGCCCTGATCTGTCCGGTCGCCTCGGTGCAGCCCTTCGACAAGACGCAGCTCTTCCCGGAGGAGATCGACGGCCAGCCGCTGAAGACCTACATCTCCTGGATCGCCATCACTTATGGCCTGACGCTGGCGGGTCATCCGGTGCTGGTGCTGCCCTGCGGGTTGGACGAGGAGGGGTTGCCTTTCGGCCTGCAGATCGTCGGCCGGCGAGGCAGGGACGCCGATCTGCTGCGCCTGGGTCTGGCTCTGGAGGCGGTACTCGCCGAAAGCGAAAGCACCCGGTCGTACAAACCGGACCTCGGTCAACTCATCGGCTAAAAATACAATCCGGCAAAAAAGAACCCTGTCGGGTTGCAATCTCTAGACGAAAAGTCTAGCAAAAACAATTAGTTAAATTCCATGATTTAGCTAGGCGTTAACCCCGCACCTGCTGCAATCCCTCCTGCGAGGCGATGCAACAGGAGTAACTTAGGTGACGCTCATATTTGTGAAGCGCCGCTGGACGGCGCTGGCGGGAGCGACCCGGAAGCTGATAGACGACCGCTACGGCGGTGCCTTGGCGGTCACGGCAATCCTCTTGCCGATGATCGCGGGCTTTGCCGGCCTAGGGGTCGATCTGACGCATTGGTATTCGCAGCGGCGAACCATGCAGAACATGGCCGACGGTGCGGCGATCGCGGCGACTCACGCTGTCATGGCCAATGCCGGTGACAGTGCCGTCCGCGATGCCGCTGTCGAAGGTGCGGTGCGCAACGGCTGGACCGCGGCGGCGGGCTATACCCTGCAGGCTTTCGCGCCCCCGCAAGGCGGCATGTATCCGGGCCTGGCGCGGGCGGCGGAGGTCCGCGTCGGCCGCGACGTGCCGCTCTACTTCCTCGGCGCCCTTGGCATGACGCCGGTGCGGGTCACGGCGCGGGCCACCGGCGCCGGTGTCGACAATGGCCCGCAGTGTGTCATCGCGCTGGATCATTCCGCCGACCGGGCAGTCAACTTCACCGGCAACTCGACGGTCATCCTCGGCTGCGGCGTTGCGTCGAATTCCAGCAGCAATGAATCAATCTACGTCGGCGGCAACGCGACGCTGGAGGCCAACCCGGCACAGGCCTATGGCGACATCTATGTGGGCAACAGCGCGACGCTGACGACGCAGAGCCCGGTCCAGCCCTATTCGCAGCGGGTTCAGGACCCTTACGCCGACGTCATCATGCCGGTATCGCCGGCGTCCTGCAGCCAGACGAATTTCTGGGTTCAGACCAACGACACCTATGTCAGCCCGCCGCTGCAGCCGGGGCGCTACTGCGGCGGCCTGCGGATCAGTGGGACGGCGCACCTGGCGCCGGGCATCTACATCGTGGCGGACGGTGATTTCGAGGTCGGTTCACAGGCCACGGTGACCGGCGACGAGGTGACCATCGTGCTGACCGGCACGACCCCTGCGTCCGTCGGCAATGCGGTGATCAACGGCGGCGCCGAAGTGACGTTGACACCGACCACCAGCGGCGAGATGGCCGGCATCCTGTTCTATCAGGATCCCAATGCCGATCCGGCCGGCAGCAGTTCCTTGGGCGAGGCCCACTTCAACGGCAATGCCGAGGTCAACCTGACCGGTGCACTCTACTTCCCGCAACGCGAAGTCGACTACGGCGGCAGCGCCGCGGCGGCGGGCGCGGTGTGCCTGCACATCGTGGCGCGGCAGGTCACCTTCACCGGCAACGCCAACATCACCAACGACCCGGCGACCTGCGCCGCTTCCGGCGTGCAGGAAGTGAACCAACTGCGCGTGCAACTCATCGAGTAGGCCAGACCATGTTGAAATTCATTTCACCAGGCGCCGCGGCGGCGCTCGCCGGGCGCCTGGCCGAGCTGCGTCGCTGCGCGCGGGGTTCGGTCACCGTGGAAGGCGCCTTCGTGGCGACCATCCTGGGCGTGCTGCTGCTGGGCGTGATCGACTTCGGTCTGGCGTATCGCCGCCACGCGCAGCTGGAGAACGCGGTGCGCGCCGGCACCCAGTACGCCATGGTGCGGCGTCCGCAGCAGGGCGACACCGATCCCATCCGCGGCGCTGTATACGAGACGGCACCCTTCACCGAAGGCACGCCGGGGACAGGCCTGGCGATAGACTTCTATTGCGAATGCCCCGACGGGACGCCGGCGCAGTGTTCGGCGGCCGGCGGGGTGGCGCTCTGTTCCGGGGGCGTCGACCGACAAGCCTTCCTGCGCGTGCGCCTCAGCGAAACCTACGGCCTGATCTTCACCTATCCGGGGATCGGCGACAGCGTCAGCCTGGCCGCCGAAGGCTCGGTGCGGCTCAACTGACCGGGGGAGGAGCGTCATGCAGCAAGCATATAGAGGCCGGGGCGCCGCAGCTTGGAGCGCGCGCCGGGGCGCGACGTGGCTCGCCCGGCGGCTGCGCCGGCTCGCGGTCGACCGCAGCGGGCTGTCCGCCGTCGAGTTCGCTCTGCTGGCGCCGGTCTTCCTGGGCATGGTGTTGGGGGTGATCGAAATCGGGCGGGCGGCCTATACCCAAGGGGTGGTCAGCTTCGCCGCCCAGGAAGCGACGCGCTATGCGGTGGTCAACTACGCGATCAGCGAAGACCAGGTGCGGGACCTGACCGAAGACTGCCTGCTGGGTATCGACCGTGGCCGCATCAATGCCATTGTCGTCACCGGGCCGATCAACCCGGTGGACAACACAAGGACCATCTCGGTCGAGGTCAGCTACAACTTCGCTTTCCTGCTGCCCTTCCTGCCCGCGGGCACGATCCCTATCAGCGGCACCTCGCGCGGGTTCCTGATCCCGCCGCCGCTGGGGGCGGCGCCCACGGTCACCGGCAGCCCTCTTGGCTGCGGTCGCGGCTGACCGCCCTGGCGTCGCCCCTTCCTCTCTCTTCACCCAAAAAAATCGGCCCCGGAGGGGAATCCGGGGCCGAGAGGAATATTCGTGGCTTTAGGTAGGTCACACAGTGTTGTCGCTAGACACCGTATAGAACCTAGTACTGGCATAGCAGTTCGTAGATGGTAGCTTAGAAGGCCTAAAAAATCAATCCAAATACAAATAATTAACTATATTCTGTAATAAACAAAGCAAGTTTCGTTTCTAATTTTATTTAATTTTTCGGGTTAATAGTTAACGGCCGAGAGAAGCCGCGACTTTTTTGCAGTCGCGAGTTTACGAACGTTAACGAATTGTGATTCGGTTAAAGTTAGCGTTTGAGTTACTGGCCGCGCCACAGGCCCCGGCGGGCTTCGCGCGCCTGCTCTTCAGCCGCCACGTAGTCATCGGCGTAGTCGCGCGCCGCCAGCGCCCAGCCCTGTTCCACCAGCCAGCTGTTCAGCTCCGGCCCGCCGACCCCGCCCAGATAGCAGAGCGCGAATATCTCGCCGCCCGGCCCGCGGGCGCGTTCGACGCATTCGACCCAGTGGTTGGCGATGCGGTGGCGCGCCGCCCAGCGCGCCTCCTGTCCGCAGGCCCAGGCCCGGCCGTCGCCAAGCGTGCAGACCTGGTCCGGCGGGGCGCCGCGCAGGCCGTAGAGGTAGACTGCCTGGCCGGCGAAATCGAGCAGCCCGGAGTCGAGCGCCGCCGGAGCGCGCCCGCGAATGCCGGCGTCGCCCATCTGGGCCGGGGCGCTCATGGTGAGGTCGAGGAGGAACAGGGCGGCGAGGGCAAGAGTGACCAGGGGCCGGCTGACGGCGGAAAGAACCTTGTGCATCGGTCAAACTTGCCACAAGCCCGGCCACAAGGTAAGGCGGTCGCAGGATCGCTTTGCGGAGGGGCGGCCGCTCTCCTATTATCAGGCAGCCGTTTCGCCGGTTCTTTCGCCACGCGGCGGGAGAGGGCGAGGGGACGCGCCGAACATCGGGCAGGTCAGACATGCCGGACGAAGACGAGAAGAAGGCCGAGACGCCAGCCGAAGAGGCCGAGGACTCCGCCACCGAAGAGTCGGAGGGGGAGGAAGACCAGGACGCCATGATGGCGGAATGGGAAGCCATGGCGGCGGAAGGCGAAGACGAAGAAGGCGCGGATGACGGCGCGGCCCAGGCTGAGACTCCCGCTGAGGTCACGGTGGGGCTCAAGATCCCGGCTATCCACGAAGTCTCGCTGGAGGCCTACGCCATTCTCGGCACCGCCTCGATGCCGGTGAGCCAGTTGCTGCGCATGGGCCGTGGTGCCGTGGTCGAGCTGGAGACCGGCCTGGGCGATGAGATCGAGATGCGCATCAACGACCAACTGGTCGCCAAGGGCGAAGTGGTGGTCGTGGAAGACCGAATCGCCATCGAGATCACCGAGATCGTGAAGCGCGAAGGCAGCTGAGCGCGCCCGCGCCCCATCTCAAGCGCGCTGCATCCAGTGAATGTTTGTCGGGAATGCGGCGGGGTGTCGCGCCCGCGGCCGCTGCGTCAGGCCGCGTGAATCGAGCTGCTGGGGACGCCCTGGCGCAGGCAGAGTGAAATCAGCCGCAGCGCCGGGTCGGTCAGTTCGAAGGCGACGCCGATGCACTGGCCGTCATGCCACATGCAGGTTCCCTCGATCGTCCCCGCGCTCTCGTGCGCCATGCGCAGATCGGACGGCGGCGGCATGTCGCCGGTCAGACGCAGTTTCGCGCCGCCGATGGAGACGTCTTCGAGTTTGCCGTGGTACTCGCGCCCTTCGGCGGTCAGGACGATGTCTTCCTGACGCGGCAGGACGAAGCGCAAGGAGCGGCGGCGCTCGAAGTCTCGCAGGTGCTCTGGTCCAACCTTGGTTTTCATAGGTGCTCCAAAAAACAGGCTATTCAGGCCCAGTTAGACGATATCCTATACAGGTTAATAAGTTGCTAATCGTTACCGTTCTTTTTGCAAGTAGCCGAAGTTATAAAAATGTCACTGCTCTGATTCGTCTGGGAATCCCGTGTATTTGCTGTGTTTCACTTTGCGGGTAATTTGCATCCAGGCCAAAAGGAGCATCCTGTCAGCCGCAGTGTAGGCCGCGCGTGTTCGCCTTTGGGCCGGGAACCTCCCGGTTATCGGCGCTTGCCGGGTGCCGGCGGTGGCGGGCCTATCTCGGGTGATTACTTCGCCAGGTCTTCCTGCGGCAGCTGAGGACGTCCGTCCTGCCGGCGCGGCGGACGGCGCCGTGCCTTGAAGTCTTCTCGCCGGCGGCGATCTGCGCGAAACTGGCAGCCTGGCGACTCGGCCCGGGCAGGGGCGCGCCAGGGAAGGTGTTTTCGTAAATCAGGGGGTCTCTCGTTATGCCGTCGTTCGATATCGTCTCGGAAACCGACTTGAACGAAGTCGACAACGCCGTCGCCGGGATGGTGCGGGAAATTGGCACCCGCTACGACTTCAAGGGCTCGAACTGCTCGATCGAGCGCAAGGACGCGGTGCTGACCATCCTCGCCGACGACGACCTGAAGCTGCGCCAGATGCACGAGCTGCTCAGCACCTATCTGACCCGGCGCCAGATCGATCCCAGTGCCTGCGACCTCGGCAAACCGGAGAAGGCTTCCGGCAATTCCATTCGGCAAGTGGTCACCATCAAGCAGGGCATCGCCCAGGAGCTGGCCAAGAAGATCGTCAAAGAGCTGAAGGGCAGCAAGCTGAAGGTGCAGGTTTCGATCCAGGGCGACAGCCTGCGTGTCACCGGCAAGAAGCGTGACGACCTGCAGGAGGCCATAGCCTTCGTGAAGGACATGAAGATCGATCAGCCGCTGCAGTACGAGAACTTCCGCGACTGAGCCTGTCCCCCGGCCGGACGCTTCCGGGCCAGACGTTTCCGGGCCGGAGGTTTCCGGACCGGACGTTTCCTGGGCGGGCGGCTTCCCGGCGCGCCGCAGAGGCTCGTGACGCTTGCCCCGCCGTCTTGCGCGGCATTCGGTAACTTATTGTTAACCAAAACGTTTCGGCAAGCCGGTCAATCCGGATGATTGCGGCTGCGCGTTTACCACATGGTTACGTTTGGGGGTGAATGTAGTGGAAATTACCCCGAACCGTGGAGCTATCCATGTCGGTAAAGCCTATTGGTCACCTGGATTTCACGCGCGCGGACATTCATGTCCTGCTGAATCGTGGTGGCGAGCTTGTGGATCGTGGTCTGGCCGGCGCCTGTGTGCCGGTGGAGACCGAAGCGGGTGAACTGGTCATCGCTCTGCTCGACTATGACCATCAATGCCTGATCTGCGCCATCGGCAAATCCCAGGGCTGGTACTATGCCTTGGATGCCGCCTGGCAGCCGCTGGCCCAGGGGCAGTTGATCGACGACGTCCTCTCCGCCCTGCCGGGCGCCCTCGAAGCCCATCGTCCGGCGGCCGCCAACGCCTGCTGAGCCGGCGAGGCGGCGCAGGAACAGTGGTATGGCCATGCGATCCGCACGCCCTTCGAGACTCCTTCCAATTCGGCTGCCAACTCTGCTGCCAACTCTCCTGACGGTTCTGCTGTCGGCGATGATCTTGGGGGCTTTCGACGCGGCGCCTGTCTTGGCGGCCGATGGCCACGCGCCTGAAGCGGCGCCCAGCGCCGCGCATTCTTCGGCTTCGTCTCCTGCGGCTTCGTCTCCTGCGGCTGCGCCGGCCGACCCGGGCCACTCGCCCTGGGAGCACTCGCTGTGGGCCAACGCCACCACGATGATGCGGATCTATCTCTGCGATCATTCCCGCCGGCCGCCGAGCTGGTGCGGGGAGCCGCAGGGGCTGCCGGCCGATGCGCAGCTGCCCGACTCGCAGGGGCCGCCCTTGATCGAGGAAGATGCCCGCTGGCTCGCGTTCCTGGACCAGGCCGATCCCAACAATCTGTCGCAAGAGGACGTCGCCACGATCCGTCTGCGCGCGGTCAAGCGGCGCGACCCGCAGGCCATGGAGATCCTCGGCTTTCTCTATGCCGAAGGGGTCTCGGTCGAGCGCGACTATGCGGAGGCCTACCGCTGGTACGGACTGGCTTTCCTCGCCGGGGAAAAGCGGGTGCGCCCCAACATGGACGTCGTCTGGCAACAGCTGCAGCGTCACGATCTGGAGGGCGCGCTTGCGGTGTCGCGGGAGTTCAATGCCCTGGCCGCCGGCGAGGTGCCGGAGAGTCTGCGGTCCTTCATGCCCGAGGCGGCTCGACCCCCCATGGACGACCCCGCCGTGGCGGAAAATGCTCTCGACTCTCCCTCTGCCGAATCCGGTTCCGCCGCGCGCTAGCCGCGGCTGGCGCCCCCGGCGCTGCCCGTCTTTTGGCCGCTGCCGGCTCAGCCTTCCCGCCGTCCTCTCCAGGAATCACTGCGCCAGTGCGCTCGCCACCCTGTTGCAGAATGGCCGCAGTCGGTCGCCCAATTTTCACCCATTTGCACAATAAATGACCAAATACAGATTCTTCTTTGATTTCTGCTGAAGAAATGATCATATATCTCTTCAAGTCGGCGCGACGCGCTGGCTTGGACGTCCATAGGGCGTTTCCTCCCTAAACTTGGGCCACCGCTTGCGGTGGCCTTTTTTCTTGAGTGGCTTGCCGCCAGCCGGCGACTAGGTGCCGCAGTCCGGGTAAGGGTGTCTGGGTGAGGGCGTCTAGGTGAGGGCCTTGGCCAGGACGGGCAGGCTGCGGTCCAGGCGGTAGTCGATGGAGGAGTGGGTGTCCGGGAACTCCTCGTAGACGTGGTCGACGCCCTGGGCCTCGAGCAGGCGGTGCAGGCGCCGGGCCCCGTAGAGCAGGTTGTACTGGTCCTGGGTGCCGCAGTCGATCCACAGCGCCTTCAACTTCTTCAGTTCCGGAGCGGCGCTCTTTGCCATCCG
The DNA here is from genome assembly GCA_048268885.1 of Kiloniellaceae bacterium. Lineage (GTDB taxonomy): Bacteria > Pseudomonadota > Alphaproteobacteria > Kiloniellales > Kiloniellaceae > Pelagibius. Next base: position 67,489 of record JBLWUP010000019.1, read on the forward strand.
CACGGGGTCCCACTTCAGCCAGTTGGCCCAGCGTTCGTCGATCACTTCGCAGGTTTCCGCGTCGACCGGCAGGCGCACGCCGCAGAAGGCGGCGGGGTCGGGGTCGTAGCTGGCGCACATCGCCAGGCTCATCAGAATATGCAGGTCGCCGCCGGACCACTTCGGCCCGCTTTCGAAGTCGGTGATGAACTGCTCGATCGACCCGTCCTTCTTGGCCAGGGCCCGCAGGGTGCCGGGCATGTCCGGCAGGTAACAGATTTCGAAGGCCATGTCGCCGGAGTGGCAGGCGGCGGCGGCCCAGAAATCGGCGTGCTTCATGGCGTTGACCAGGGCGCCGTAGCCGCCGGACGACTTGCCGAAGAGGCCGCGCCGCCCCGGCCCGCCGCAGCCGAAGCGGTCTTCGACCAGCGGTGCCACTTCCGTCCTCAGGATATCCTCCCAGGGGCCGAGCGCCGCGGAGTTGACGTACTGATTGCCGCCCAGGCGGGTGAAGCAGTCGGGCAGGGCCACCGCCACCGGCGGCAGCGTGCCGGCGGCGATCAGCCGGTCGAGGCGCTCCGGCAGGTTCTCGCCGAAGTTCTTCCAGTTGAGGTGGGCCGGGCCGGTGGAGGTAAAGCCGGCGAGATCGACCAGCAGTGGCAGGCCCTCTCCGTCGTGCCCGGCCGGCAGATAGACCACGACCTCCCGTTCGGCGGGATCGCCCAGCAGGTTCCCGCGCAATAGCTGCGAGTCGAGGGCGAGGGTGTGGAGCTGGCCCCTGGGGGCGGAGCGGTCGCTGCGCATGCTGCGGTCCTGCCGTGGCGGTTGCTGGTCGACCCTGTCTATTGCCTTTGGCGGCGCCGATCAATCGGCGGGCTCTTCCGGAGCGGCTCTGGAGCGGCGGGCCGAATCTCTCCGTTTTACTCTCCCAGCCGGCAATGGCTAGACTGGGGACCGGGGGACAGAACGTCAAACCAGGGAGCTGTTTTTGATGCCGAGAATTGCCGAGGCCGAAGGGCGGGCGGAGGAACTGGTCCTGCGCTGGGAAAACGGGGCGGAGAGCCGTTTTCCCTGGTTCTGGCTGCGCGACCATGGGCAGGACCCGGCGAGCCTCGATCCCGAGACCCTGCAGCGGCGCGTCGATACCTTCGCGCTCGACGAGGCGATCCGGGGTGAGAACAGCACGGTCCTGGAGGAGGGGCGGGCCCTCGCCGTGACCTGGCCCGATACGACCGGCGGCGCGACGGAGGCCGAGAGCCGCTACAGCGCCGACTTCCTGGCGACCATGGCCGGCCTGCTGCCCGAGGCGATCGCCGCGCAGCCGGGCCGCGCGCCACGGCTGTGGTCGGCCGCGACGTCGCTGCCCGCGGTGGAGCCGGTGCCTTATGGAGATATTGGCCCAAAAGGAGACGAGGGTAAGCCGGGACGGCGGCGCTGCCTGGAGCAGCTGCAGCGCGACGGCTTCGTGGTCATCGAGGGCGCGCCGACCGACGAAGCCTCGGCGCGTCAGCTCTTCGGCAACTTCGGCTATATCCGCGAGACCATCTTCGGCGGCCTCTGGTCGCTTTCCGCCGAGCTGCAGGATCACGAGGACACGGCCTATTCGACTCAGTACCTGGAGCCGCACACCGATTCCACCTACAGCCATGACGCGCCGGGCCTGCAGTGCTTCCTTTGCCAGGAGTTCGACGGCAAGGGCGGCGAGTCCGTTCTGGTCGACGGCTTCGCCTTGGCCGAGGAACTGCGCAAGGAGCAGCCCGAGTTGTTCCAGGTGCTGACCGAGGTCTCCGTACCGGGGCGCTACATCGAGCCGGGCGTGCATCTGCGCACCGAGCGGCCGGCGATCCGGCTGGACGGCCAGGGCCGCCTGCGGCAGGTCAGTTTCAACAACTACGACCGCGCGCCCTTCCTGCTGGCGCCGGAGCGCATGAAGGCGTTCTACCGCGCCTACAAGGATTTCCATGCCCGCATCGTGGCGCGCGAGAACTGGCTGACGATTCCGCTGCGCCCGGGCATGGCGCTGGTCTTCGATAACTGGCGGCTGCTGCATGGCCGCCTGGGCTACACGGGCAAGCGCGTCTTCTGCGGCTGCTACCACAATCACGAGGACTTTGAATCCGCCCTGCGCGCCCTCGACTGAGCGGCCAAAAGAACGCAGGCGGAAACAGGACAGGCTTAACAACAGGGAGAAATCAGAATGAAAAAGTTCATGCGATACGGGTTCATGCGATATGGGGCCGCCGCGCTGCTGGCCTCGGCCTTGGCCGTTCCGGCGGCGCAGGCCGGCGAAACGCTGGACCGGGTGATGAGTTCGAAGACGCTCACCATGTCGTCCGATCCGGAGTATCCGCCGCAGTCGTTCCTCAACGACGCTAACGAGATGGACGGCTTCGACGTCGACGTCGGCAAGGAGATCGCCAAGCGCATGGGGGTCGAGCTGAAGATCGTCACGCCGTCGTGGGACATCATCACCGGCGGCAACTGGGGCGGCCGCTGGGACATGTCCGTCGGCTCGATGACGCCGACCAAGAAGCGCGCCGAGGTGCTGAACTTCCCGGCGGTCTACTACTACACGCCGGCGGCCTTCGCCGTGCACAAGGACTCCCAGATCGACTCGCTGGATGGGCTGAACGGCAAGACCATCGGTTCCTGCGGCGGCTGCACCTACGACGCCTACCTGCAGAAGGATCTGGAGATCGACGCCGAGGGCGCGCCACCCTTCAGCTATGACGTCACCGCCGGCGAGATCAAGACCTACGAGACCGACACCAACGCCTTCGACGACCTGCGTCTCGGCGACGGCACACGCCTCGATGCGGCCTTCTCGGCCCTGCCGACGATCCAGGAGGCCATCAAGAACGGCTATCCGCTGAAGATCATCGGCAAGCCGGCCTTCTACGAGCCGCTGTCGGTGGCCACCGACAAGGGCGACGCGGCGTTCGATGCGAAGATCGCCGAGATCGTGGCCGAGATGAAAGCCGACGGCACGATGAAGAAGCTGTCGGAGAAGTGGTACGGCGTCGACCTGACGACGCTCCAGTAAGCGGGGTTCCGGTGCTGGAAAGCGCCCGCGGGAGCCCTTGGTTCTCGCGGGCGATCCTCTTCCTTGTCGCCGCGGTGGCGCTGACGGCTTTCGGCCTCGGCGGCACGGCGGTCGGTGACCTCTTCTCACCGCTCATCGGCCTGCGCGATCCGGAGACCGAGGCGGGCTTCGGCCGCGACCTGCTGGTCGGCCTCGTCCTCGCGGTCGTCTTCGTGCTCAATCTCGAGTTCATCCGCCTGCTGCTGTTCCGCTACCAGGTGCTGGTGGTCTGGGCCGAGCTGCTGGCGTTGTTCTATGTCTTCGTGCTGTCTTTCGACCGCGACTTCAGCGTGATTTTCGAGGTCGGTGCGCGTTCCGGCGTTTCCAATCTCTACTTCCTCATCACCACCGGTGCCTTCACCACCATCTATGTCTCGCTGATCGCCATCGCCATTTCCTGCGTGCTGGCGCTGCTGGGGGCGCTGGGCAAGCTGTCGCGCAACGGCATGGCCTATGCCATCGCGACCTTCTACATCTCCTTCTTCCGCGGCACGCCGCTGCTGTTGCAGGTGGTGCTCATCTACACCGGCTTCGCCCAGCTCGGTTTCGTGCTGGAGGCAGTGCCCGCGGGGATCACCGCGCTGTCGCTCTGCTACGGCGCCTACATGGCGGAGATCTTCCGCGCCGGCATCGAGGGCGTGCCGGACGGCCAGCGCGAGGCGGCCCGGGCTCTGGGCGTGCCCAACGGGCTGATCTTCCGCAAGATCGTCTTTCCCCAGGCCATGCGCCTCATCGTGCCGCCGACCGGCAACCAGTTCATTGCCATGCTGAAGGACTCCTCGCTGGTCTCGGTGGTCGGCGTCTGGGAGCTGACCAAGACGGCGCAGGTCCTGGGCAAGCGCGACTTCCAGGTCTTCGAGTTCCTCATCGCCGCGGCGGTGATCTACTGGATCATGTCGGTGGTCTTCGAAGTGCTGCAGTCCCGCCTCGAGGCGTACTATGGTAAGGGTGACAGGCGTTAGCCTCTCCCTTTCCCTCCTTCTGACTCGGTACTGATCCTTCCATGCGCGACCCCCGCTACGACATCCTCTTCGAGCCGGTGCAACTCGGCCCGGTGACGGCCCGCAACCGCTTCTACCAGGTGCCGCACTGCTGCGGCATGGGCTACCGCTATCCCAGCTCCAGCGCCGCCATGCGCGGCGTGAAGGCCGAGGGCGGCTGGGCCGTGGTCTGCACCGAGGAGGCGGAGATCCACCATTCCGCCGAGATCACGCCCTACCTTGAAAACCGCATCTGGGACGCCCAGGACCTGCCGCATCTGAAGGCGCTGACCGAGGCGGTGCACGCCAACGGCGGCCTGGCGGGGATCGAGCTGGTGCACAACGGCCAGCATGCCGCCAACCACTACAGCCGCGAGGTGCCCATGGGGCCGTCGCACCGCGCCATCGACAACGGCGCGCCGCTCCAGGCCCGCGCCATGGACAAGACCGATATCGCCAACCTGCGGCGCTGGCACCGCCAGGCGGCGATCCGCGCGCGCGATGCCGGCTTCGACGTCGTCTACGTCTACGCCGGGCACGATATGTCGCTGCTGCAGCATTTCCTCTCGCGCCGCCACAACGAGCGCAGCGACGAATACGGCGGCAGCCTGGAAAACCGCCTGCGCCTCACCAGGGAGATCCTCATCGACACCAAGGAGGCCGTCGGCGACCGCTGCGCCGTGGCCTTCCGCTTCGCCGTCGACGAGCTGCTGGGCGAGGCGGGCATCTCCGCCGAGGGCGAGGGGCGCGAGGTCGTCGAACGGCTGGCCGAGTTGCCCGACCTCTGGGACGTCAACGTCTCGACCTGGGAGAACGACAGCCAGACCGCGCGCTTCGCCGAGGAAGGCTACCAGGAGCGCTACATCAAGTTCGTGAAGTCACTGACCACGAAGCCGGTGGTCGGCGTCGGCCGCTACACCTCGCCGGACGCCATGGTGCGCGTGGTGAAGCAGGGCATCATGGACATGATCGGCGCGGCGCGGCCCTCCATCGCCGATCCCTTTCTGCCGAAGAAGATCGAGGAAGGCCGCATCGACGACATCCGCGAGTGCATCGGCTGCAACATCTGCGTCACCGGCGACGACGTCTCGGCCCCGATCCGCTGCACCCAGAACCCGACCATGGGCGAGGAGTGGCGGCGCGGCTGGCACCCGGAGGTCATTCCCGCGGCGAAGAACCGCGAACGCGTCCTGATCGTCGGCGGCGGCCCGGCGGGCCTGGAGGCGGCACGCGCCTGCGGTCAACGCGGGCTGGAGGTGGTGCTGGCCGAGGCGAGTGAAGACTGGGGCGGACGCTCCTTGCACGAATCCCGCCTGCCGGGGCTCGCCTCCTGGGGCCGGGTGAAGGACTGGCGCCTGGGCCAGCTCCACAAGCTGGCCAACGTGGAGATGTATCTCGCGAGTCCGCTCACCGCCGAGGACATCCTCAGCTACGGCATCGCCCAGGTGGCGCTGGCGACCGGCGCTGCCTGGCGGCGCGACGGCATCGGCCGGACGGGCTTCCAGCCGCTGCCGGGGCTGACCGACGCGGCGGTCTTCACGCCCGACGACTTTACTGGGGAGGGCGATGGCCTGTCACGGCTGCCGGACGGACCGGTCGTGGTCTACGACGACGAAGGCTACGTCATGGGCGGCGTGCTGGCCGAGTTCATCGCCAAGGCGGGGCATGACGTGACCCTGGTGACCCCGGCGACCATGGTGTCGCCCTGGACGGCCAGGGCCCTCGATCAGCCCTTCATCCACAAGCGCCTCGCCGAGACGGGAGTGCGCATCCGGCTGAACACCCGCCTGGAAGGGCGCGATGGCGCCGCGCTGGCTCTCGCCTGCGCCTATAGCGGCGCGGCGTCGCGCCTCGACTGTGCGGCTTTGGTGCTGGTGACCTCGCGCCTGCCGAAGGATGAGGTCTATCAGGACCTCAGGACGCGGGAAGCCGAATGGGCGGAGGCCGGCATCGAAGGCGTGCAGGCCATCGGCGACTGCCGTGCCCCGGCGACCATCGCCGCCGCGGTCTACGCCGGCCACCGCTACGCCCGCGAGTTCGGCGAGGTGATCGATCCGGACGTCACGCCCTTCAGGCGCGAGGCGATTCAGGTCGGGTGAGCCGGAGCGCGGCTTACTCCGCCAGTTTCGCCTCTGCCTGGGCCCCCTGGGCGAAGCCGGTCAGGTGGCCCATCACCGTGCCGTAGGCGGTTTCGATCTGCAGGCGCACGGGAATGAGGGGCGCGCCTTCGTGGGGCCGGGCGACCCAGACGATGCGCTCGCGCGCCGTGGCGGCATACTTGTTGCGCTCGATGCGGTGGCCGCCCAGCAGTTCGTAGTTCAGGCGGCAGCCGTGGGCCTTGCCGGCGAAGATCGAATAGTCCGTCGGCTCCAGGATCGTCTCGCCGGCGTCGCTGATGGTGAGGTCGTAGCGCTTGCGGCCGTCGAAGACCGGGAAGCTGCCTTCGCAGCGCCCGCCGTTCTGCAGCACTTCCGACAGGCCCGCGACGACGCTCAGGGGATCCAGCGTGCCTTCCCCGGCATCGGCGGGCAGGGGATGGCGGTCCTCCCAGTCCTGCGCCGGCTGCACCAGGGTCTTGGCGATGTCGCCGTCGGGGTCGTAGTCGAGCAGGACCAGCTTCTCGCCCTCGTCGGAGGCGCCGCGGTTTTCGTGGCGCTGCGGAATGATCTTTCCGGCGGCGACCCGGCCGCGGGTTTCGGTGTTGCCTTTCCAGGGATGCAGCCAGCCGATCATGCCCCGGGTCTCGGCCTCGCCGGAGATGCGGTAGCCCCCGGCGCCGCGTTCCCACAGCGCGTCGGCGCTGAGGACATGGAAACCGCCGAAGTAGACCTCATAGGTCGCGCTGACGGGTTCGGCGCGGGCCTCGCCGCCGCAGAACAGCAAGGCGCCCAGCAGCAGCCCGCCTGAAGCAAGGCTCAAGAGCTTGGCGCGCGGAGACCGCGGAACAGGGAGAACAGACGTTCGTACACGCATCTTCTTCCCCTCTAAGAGGCATAGGAGAACAACAACTTACCATGGGTTGTCCCCAGACGGCTATGTCCTCTTTACGTCAGGCTGAGCCGGATGGATCAACTGTTTGGGAAGGGAGGGCGTGGTGCCGGCTGCAGGATTCGAACCCGCGACCCCCTGATTACAAATCAGTCAGTATCGGTATGTGGTGAAACACGCCGCAACAGCTATGGTCTCGAAAAACATCAGAATCTTCAGCAGCTCTCTTTTCACGCCATACCTTGCTGTTTCACCAAGTTGCCCCCATATTGCTACCCAAAAGCAGATTTTGGGTAGCGGGGTAGCGTCATGCGCTTCACAGACAAGAGCATCCAGGCCCTGAAGCCGAAGGCTGAGCGGTACGAGGCCTGGGAAGACGGCAAGACCGGTCTGGGCGTGCGCGTCAGCCACCGGGGCCGCAAGACGTGGGTCTTCATGTACCGTTACGACGGCCGGGCGCGGCGGATGACCCTCGGCACGTATCCGGAGAAGTCGCTGGCCGACGCCCGCCTCAAGTGGGGCCAGGCGAAGAAGGCGCTGGACCTCGGCAAAGACCCCGGCGTCGAGCAGGTAGCGGAGAACAAGGCCGAGCGCGAGGCCGAGACGATCTCCCAACTCATCGACATCTACATGCAGCGCAAGGGGTCACGGAAGCGGACCGGCAAGGAGGACGAGCGTCTCCTGCGCCGTGAGATCGAGCCCCTCTGGGGCCGGCGCAAGGCCAAGAGCATCAAGCGCCGCGACGTGATCGCCGCCCTGGACAGGGTTGAGGACCGTGGGGCGCCCGTCCTGCGCAACCGTCTGCTCTCCGCGATCCAGGGGCTTTTCCGCGTGGCGCTCGACCGTGGCGTGATCGAGGAAACCCCCTGCGCCAGGATTTCCCGCATTCCGGAGAAGCCGCGGGAGCGCAGCATGGAGGCTGAGGAGATCAAGGCGCTCTGGCTGGGCCTGGACGGCGACGACATCGACATGTCCCGCACGGTTCGGCTGGCGATCAAGTGGGCGCTGGTGACCGGACAGCGCCGCTCCATGGTGGCAGGCGCCCGCCGGGACGAGATTACCGAGGCGGAGGACGGAACCCTCCTGTGGGAGATCCCGGCTGAGAGGGTAAAGGCTACTCGCGAGTCGGCCCGGCGCCCCCAGGTGGTGCCCCTCCCCCAGATCGCCGCCGAACTCCTGCGGGAGATCGACGACCTGAGGGAAGAACGGGCGGCGCCGACCAAGAAGCGCAAGGAGGCCCTGCCAGTCAGTCCCTTCCTCTTTCCGGCCCCGCGCCAGGATCGCCCAATCACCCCGGACCCGATCACCCGGGCGCTTCGCAAGAACCTCAAGGCCCTGGGGCTTAAAAACGTTCGCCCGCATGACTTCCGACGCACTGTGGACACCAAGCTTGGGGAACTCGGCTTCTCCCGCTTCGTCCGGGACCGCGTGCTGGGCCACGTAGATGCCAGCGTCGGCGGAAGGCACTACGACCGGTACGACTATCTGCCAGAGAAGCGGGCTGCTCTCGATGAGTGGGGTAGCATGCTGGAAGCGATCACTACTGGCCACGCTCCGGCCTTGAACGTGGTGAGACTGCAGCCAGCGGGCTAGACTGCTATCGCCGCGGCAAAGGTAGCTCCCGAAACGCCGGCTATCCTGGCCGAGCTGCTGCCACACCTCGCCAGGGACCCGACAGGAGGATGCGCAGACCGTGAGCGCAGGTAGACCACGCATCAAGTATTGGTCGCGGCTTCAAGCGATGACCTGGATGGTTTACCGGAGAATGCTCCTTGTCAATTTCGTGGGGCAAGCTTGCTTGTCATTTGACCGTGAACCGCCGGGCCTCCTGGGAAAGCTGCTGGATGAACATGAGCCGGTGGAAATGGAGTACTACGGAGCTTGTTTAGCGCTGCACACGGGTTGTCGCGAAGGTTGGATTACCCCGGAAGGCAGGCAGGGTAGCGGCTCTTGGCATCCAATTTCAATGGAGGCCTGGGCGGATCTGGAGCCCCTTTGGTTGAGCGCCAAAACGAGAATCGGAAAGGCGGCCGACCCACTGGCACGCTCGGAGATCGAGTGGCTGAGACTGTGTTGGCAGGACCCTGCTATGCGCTTTGTTCTCTACGATTCGCAGAGCAAGAAGGCGGTGTGGCACTCCCTCCGTTTCTCTGCTGCGCAGTTGGTGCTGTTGTTCCCGCCGAAGGACGACGCTGGCGGTGCCGACGAAGCTCACCCGAGCATGGGCGCAAACACTTCTGGAGCAAAACCAATGGCGCCAATAAGCACCGCCGGAGCTGAAAAGTTGGCCCGGCGGTATTTTGACCAGAAGCGAAAGGCCAAAGAAGAAGGGTCCAAAGACAACCATGCTGCTGCGCTCCAAGAGGCTGCACGTACTGAGGGCAAGCTTCTGACCCGCAACAGAGCCAGGAGTCTCGTAGACCAGTTCGGAGAGGACTGCATTAGGCGGCGTGGTCGATCGTCAAAGAACTAGGGGGCACGGCCGACCGACAAGAAAATTACGCCGGAAAATGAGGCGGCGTATTTGGCGTATTTGGACGGCGTATTTTTCGCCTGCTGTTCTGACTGTGTCAGCGCGTTTTGGTGCTTCACAGCGTAAAGGACAGCAAAGTGGCAGACCGCATCATCCGAGATCCTGAGTGCCGCGAACTGAGCGGCTTGAGCCGCACTTCAATCTGGCGCCTGGAGCGCGCCGGAAAATTCCCGCAGCGCCGGCAAATCTCCGCAAATTCTGTTGGCTGGCTTCTCTCCGAAGTCATGGAGTGGCTTCAGTCGCGCCAGGCTGCATCCGCGGACGCCAGCCTGGAGGCTCGCCAACAACAGACGCCGCAGCGCCGCAATGCGGTGCCCGGAGTGACAGCTGAGTGAAAACGGCCCCCACACTGGGGGCCGCTTTCGTTGAAATTCTAGTCTTCTCGCTGGCGCGCGATCTCCAGAAAAGTAACCGCAAGCTCCATCCCCACCAAGCCTCTTTTGCTCACCCACTACACCGAGCCGGTGAATCCGGCCAGGCGGCGGAGACGGCGATGTCTGATGCAGCGGTTTGCTCGGCCATCCCTGTAAGGCGTCGTCGCCGTGTCACCAGCGCCGAGATGGAGGAGGGGGCCGATGGCTAGCGTCGACCTCAATGCCGAGATGAACAGGGCGAGCGACCGCGTAGCGCCGGAGGCAATGAAGGCGGCGGGACTCGACCCTGAAACCGTCTGGGCTGCCGGAGGCCTCGGCATTGTAAGGGGCGAAACGTTCAAGGATGGCACCTATCAGCCGATCGATGACGGCGGCCAGTGGCTGTGGGTTGCGCCGTGCTTCTACGGCATCGTCAGGCCCGAGATGCTGGACGATCTGGTGGCGTGGTCCCCGGGCGATCCTGCTCGCTGGTGGCGCCGTAAAGGCAACGGCATGGTACTTGGCTTCGCCAACGTGCAGAAGGCCCGACAGACGGTCTGGGACTTCGGCTATGGCGACCCTCCCCCACCGCCGACCCTGACACTGCACAAGAGCCCGCGCGATTACGTTATGGCGGGGTTTGAAGGTGCCTGCATTCTCGACTGGACCCATGGCCCAGGCGAGCTGGAAGGTGTGGAGCGCGTCATCTGCAAGTGTCTGGGATTTGCCGAACTGGTCGAACGCGCCTTCATTGCCCGCAGCCCTCAGCGCCCAGCGGTGCTGGTGGCCGACCGGATGGAGTTGGCTTAGTGGCTATCCCCATCGAAGAAGCCCGTCAGCGCCAGAGGAAGGCCTTACCAGATCTTTCCGTCTGTTCGCTGGATTGGGCGAAACTGGCAGAGCAAACGCCGCCGCCGCGCCGCTTCGCATGGGAACCCTGGATGCCGGCGCAGACGGTCACGCTACTGCACGGCTTCGGCGGTGTTGGCAAGACCCTTCTGGCGCAGCAAATTTGCACGGCCTTTGCCGTCAACCAGCCGCTCTTCGGCGGTGCCGTGGCGGGCGGGGGAGCGCTCCTGTTGGCCGGCGAGGACGACCACGACGAACTATGGCGGCGCCAGGTGGATATCTGCAGGAGGGCCGAGGTCTCGTTGAACGATTGTGCCGAGGGCTTGGAGATCCTCGCTGCGCCCCATATCGACATCACTATGGCTCGAACGATGCAGGGTCAGGGCGTCTGTCCGCTGCCGACCTTCGAAAGCCTGCGCCAACGCATCGAGCATTTGGAGCCCGCGCTTGTGGTGCTGGACAACGCGGCCAGACTCTTCGACATCGACCACAGCAGCAACACCGAGGTCAACCGGGCCGTCTCCATGCTGCGGAGCCTCTGTGAGGACTTCAGCACCTCCGTAGTTCTCCTAGCCCATAACAGCAAGTCCGGTGATTTCTTTGGTTCCGTGCAGTGGGAGAACGCGGTTCGGTCTCGGTTGCTGCTGGAGCGAGACGAGCAGGACAGGGAAATAATCCTGCTGAAGCGCCCCAAGGCCAACTACGCCAGCACCGATGACGGCCTTGGGATGCGCTGGGATCGCGGATCATTCCGGGCTGAGTCTCCCGAATTTCTGAGTGTGGTTGACCGGATCGCCGCCGACAACAAGGCTAAAAAAGCCGAAGCAGCTTTTCTCGCCTTCATCGACAAGCGCAACAGTCAGGGCCGGCCGGTGTCCCACAGCCGGCAGGCCCCCAACTACGCGGCCAAGGAGATGCTCGGCAGCCCCGATGCCGGCGACCTGACGCGTAAGCAGATCGAGCAGGCGATGGAGAGGCTGTTCGGCAGTGGCACCATCATCGCTGGGCATCCCATCTGCCAGGGCGCAGACAGGCATTGGCGCAAGGGTATCGCTCGGCGAGAAGATTCATCCCGAGGAGAGGGCGTCGAAAGTGGGGGATAGTTCGACCATGAACCATCCCGCAACTATCCCGCAACCGCCCCGCAAAGGCCGGTCCGGGGTGCGGGCGGGTGTGTGTCCCCTGTAGGGGGACACACACCCCGCCGCGCTGCAAGACGACGGGCGCCCGCAAAGAACCATCCCGCAATTGACGGGGAAGACTCAGCCAACGTGATAAGTACGCCATGACGCGGCTCCCTCACCACCGTCGTTCAGGCCCATCGGCCCGGCCTTCTGATCGAGATCGACGGCCCAGCGGGGGAGGCCATACCCCTGGGTCAGGTCCTGACGGCGCCAGAGGAGAAGGGGATGGTCAGGGGTTTCAAGCGGACTGAAAGGGAGAGGACCAATGAGTAGGGCCTATCCTCTTTCACTCCCCCCTCTCCAGGGGCCCAGGTGCGGGGCGGTCGGGCGCACTGGGGGCCTCTACCCCTCTCGATGACCGGCTCAGGCCCCCTCCGAGAGGCCCCCTAGAACTGCGCTGGCTTCCCAGCATGCGCTCCATGAGCGCACCGCCGCACTGGTGTCATGATTGGCGGGAACTGCCGCCATGGCTGTCCCTGGCGGTGGGGATAGTCGCTTCGTAGAAGCAAGGAATCCTAGGGGTTTGAGTAAGCCATCCCCTACTTACTCGAGTCGACTCGATTCTCCGAAGATGGTGCACCAAGAGTGCACCAGAACCGCACCAGGCCGCCTAAGGGGCGATTCGGCTGTCCTTTGTGAGAGGCCAGGTTGGGGGCAAATGCCCCCACCCCCGGGCCATCAAGCCGGTCCGGGCTCCGGCCCCCTGCCGCTCAATGGTTTTGGCCCAGCCCAGGGGGAAACAGGGCCATATCGGCGGTTCGTGAGGGCGGTGGTGTCGTAGGCACGCCGGTGTATGCTCAGGACAGGTGACCCCTTCACAGTAAGGATGAATGACATCCTGTCGTGGGGTCATCTCAGAGGATGAACCTAACCGACAACCGTCGCCGGCGTTGAAGACTACTGGACTGCATCGTCAATGGCACTTGTACCACTAGTGATTTCAGGCGGCCAGACTGGCGCCGACCAGGGAGGCCTGTTGGGTGCCCGTGATGCCGGCGTCCAAACGGGTGGCACCGCTCCAAGAGGCTGGCGCACAGAGGACGGAGCTGCTCCTTGGCTAGCTGAGTTCGGTCTGAACGAAGGCGGGAGCAAGTCCTATGCCGCGCGGACTCGCGCCAATGCCGAGGCGGCCGACGGCACGGTGATCTTCGGAAGCCATCTTTCCACGGGGTCGGCGCTTACCGAACGTTGTTGCGAGGAACTCGGCAGGCCAGTTTTGCGGGTCCCATTCGGTGGCGAGCGAACCGATGTAGAGGATGCAGCTCGGAGATTAGCTGACTGGCTGTACAGCGAGGAAATCTGCGTCCTGAACGTCGCGGGAAACAGAGAAAGCGGTAGTCCAGGGATCGGCGACTTCGTCCGCGAAGTTGTCTTCCGCTCTCTGGTCTTGCTCAAGGATTCCTCGAATGCCCGCTAAGTGGCGCTGACCAGACCTGCGGAGGTGATCTCCAGAAAGGCGGCTCATGCCCCGGAATTGATCGCATTTAGCCCACTAGAGAAACCACGTCATAGAGGAACAAGATCAATGCCAAAGAGCCCAAATGCGTGGTTGAGGCGCTACGGCCCCAACTTCTTCTCGAGGTAATCTCCGGCATCACTGACCGCTTTACTCACTGCGGTCGATTACTCCTCCGCAGCCTGGAGGCTCCGGGCGGCTCGCGCCGCTCTTTGAACCAGTCCTTCGGAACGATCGGTTTCGAGGTTTCTCGCATCATCATCGAAGGATGCGCGGGATGGAAGGGGATGCCGCATCACTCCCGCATATAGTCGCCCGTGGACGGGTTGACTGACACGAGGCCGAAGTCGATCAGTCCAGCCTCCCGGCCGTAGCGTTCGATCTCATCCCTATCCTGCCCGCAGCGCGCAAGCTCTCCATCGACGTCAAAGGCGCCATAGCACCAGAAATGACCGGGGTTCAGTGCGTCCAACGAGCCGAACACCTGCCGAGGAGCGTCCCAGCCGGAGAAGAATGCTGCAGAGCTCCTGTCCTGGCCCGAGAAGCCTCTGCTGACAAGGCCAATCACGTTTCCGGCTTCGTTGAACATGGGACCGCCGCTCATGCCGCCGGGCCAGGTCGCTTCGACGCGGAAGAACGGCCAGGGGCTGCTTCGATCTCCGTCCGCCCATTCGATGTCAGTGATCGTGCTGAAGGAGCCGTAGAGATACTGTGAGATTGGCCGGATGGAGTCCGGATCATCGTCGTTCCGGTCGAGGTCGGCATAGCCGAGAGCAAGCACCTGCTCGCCAACCGTCGGGCGCCAGCGCTGGAGGTCCGTCGGCAGGAACGGGGTGCCGGCGTCGCTGCGCAAGCGCGGGTCAATGCGCAGTGCTATGAGCTCTGAGAGGTTGCGCAGCCTTGCGTCAGAAATGACCAACCTCTCAATCCCCGCCACGGTGTGCCATTCTGCGATTGGCCTCCAGGCATTCTCCGGCAGCGGAACCGAACCATAGGCAATCTGATCGAAGTCGAGCTCGAGGGCGGCGAGGCCAAAGTCCGGCCTGGGCGTGGCCAACGTTCCGGCGGCGTTCAATTCGAACCAATCCTCGACTACGTGGAACGCCGTCGCGCACCGCGACCACGGGTCGATCCTGAAGGCCGTGCCGTGGCCCACGGGCCTGTCGCCGGCGGCGCGCGGGTCGAAGCTGAAAAGTGGCAAGATGCGGGCTCTTAGCGCAGGATCCTGGACCACGAACAGGCCCCGCTCATCCAAGGCGTCCGGGGGGTAGGGGACGGGAAATGGCATGGCACAATGGCTCCGACCTAAGGCGGCGCGGTGTTCTCTTCGAGAAGAGGAACCCCGGGGCCGACGATCAGCTTGACTCATTTATGTTATATTGCAATTATAACAAATATGACAAGCTTAGATTCAATCCCTGAGGTTTTGCGCTCTATCCGCGCCAGCCTGGACCTGACGCAGGAGGGGCTCGCCGAGCGCCTGGGCGTCTCCTTTGCCACCATCAACCGCTGGGAGGGTGGGGCGAATCGGCCTCAGAAAGCTGCCAGAGAAGCCATCGCATCGCTGGCCGCCGAGGCCGGAGTCGATCTGGAGGAGTCTACCACGGCACCAGGTGTGTCCGCAGCCGAAGTGACCCGCCGCCGGCGCGGCAGCCGGGGCGGTGGCCGTCGGGCGGGTGGCCGCTTTGACGCCACCTCTACCCGCTCCATGGAGCAGATGCTCTGGGACGCCGCCTGCTCGATCCGCGGCGAGAAGGACGCGGCGAAGTTCAAGGACTACCTCCTGCCGGTCCTCTTCCTGAAGCGGCTCTCCGACGTCTTCGACGACGAGATCGACCGTCTGGCCGAGGAGTATGGCGACCGCGGCACGGCCCTGGAGATTGCCGAGAGCGATCACGACCTGCTGCGCTTCTACCTGCCGCCGGAGGCGCGCTGGGCCGTCATCAGTGGTCGCGAGCCCCACGACTGGCCTCTGGACGACAAAGGCAAGAACACGGCGCCCAAGGACATCGGCGAGCACCTGACCAAGGCCGTCCGGGCGGTGGTGCGTCAGAACCCTTCGCTTTCCGGCGTCATCGACATCGTGGACTTCGCCGCCGAGCGTAACGGCGAGCGCGACATCAACCCGGCCAAGCTGCGCGAAGTGGTGGAGAAGTTCTCCGACGAACGCTATCGCCTTGGCCTCGCCGATGTGCAGCCGGACTTCCTCGGTCGAGCCTACGAGTACCTGCTGCGGAAGTTCGCCGAGGGCTCCGGACAGAGCGCCGGCGAGTTCTTCACGCCGACCGAGGTGGGCTTCCTCATGGCTCACATCCTGCGCCCGAAGCCGGGTGAGGAGTGCCATGACTACGCCTGCGGCTCTGCCGGCTTGCTGGTGAAGTTGCAGCTAATTGCACGCGATCTAGATCCGACCAGCAAGGTGCCGCTGAAGCTCTACGGCCAGGAGCAGCAAGCCGAAAGCTACGCCGTGGCCCAGATGAACGCGATCATCCACGACATGGAGGTGGAGATCGCCCGCGGCGATACCATGATCAATCCCAAGTTCAAGACCGCCGATGGCGGGATTCGAACCTACGACATCGTGGTGGCCAACCCGATGTGGAATCAGCCGTTCAACCCCGACATCTTCGCCGACGACCCCTTCGAACGCTTCAGCGGCCAGGGCGGCATCACGACTGGCCGGGGAGATTGGGCCTGGTTGCAGCACACTCTGGCCTGCATGAACGACCGCGGCCGTGCCGCTGTGGTGCTCGATACCGGCGCCGTGACCCGCGGCTCCGGTTCCAAGAATGAGGACAAGGAGCGCAATATCCGCAAGTGGTTCGTCGATCACGACCTGATCGACGGCGTCATCCTGTTGCCGGACAATCTCTTCTACAATACTACGGCGGCCGGGGTGATTGTCGTGCTATCGAAGCGGAAGCCGGCGACTCGCAAGAACAAGATCATCCTGCTGAACGCCAGTCAGCGCATGCAGAAGGGGCGGCCGAAGAACTACATTCCTTTGGACGCCATCCGACCGCTGGCCGCGAGCTTCCTGAAGGGCGAGCCGGTTGAGGGGCAGGTCACCGTCATTACGCGTGAGCAGGCTCAGGAGGCCGACTACAACCTCAGTCCGAGCCGATGGGTCGGCAGTGCCGCGGCTGAGGAGCAAAAACCAATAGCTGAGATCATCTCCGACCTTCTTAAGCTCGATGACGAGGCCCGCCAAATCGACACCAAGCTTGCAGGCATGCTGGCTCCATTGGGGGCGCAGCAATGACCCCACAGGGCTGGCAAGTCAAACGCTTCGCAGACATTGCTGACTACAAGGCGGGCAGAACTCCCGCTCGCGCCCGATCCGACTATTGGGACGGCGCCGAAGATGGTGTCCCTTGGGTCGCAATCTCGGACATGACCGAGTTCGGCACAGTCACAGAGACGAAGGAGAATATCAGCAATGTGGCCTTGAAACAGGTTTTTCGCGGAGCAACCGTGCCTGCGGGCACCTTGGTGATGAGCTTCAAACTCACGATTGGCCGAGTCGCCACTCTCGGTATTGACGCCTGCCACAATGAGGCAATCATCTCGATTTATCCGAGGAAGGAGGTGGAGCAGCGGTTTCTCGGATATTTTCTGGCTCAGATTGATTACAACGCGCTTCAAGATCGACAGGTCAAGGGCAATACGCTCAATCGGGAGAAGATTGATCGGATTGAGATCTGGCTCCCGCCGTATGACGAACAGGCTCGGATCGCTGATGTATTGGATCTGATCAGGAGGGCCATTCATGTTCAAGAACAGGGGCTTCGCACTTCCGAGGAACTCAAGCGTGCAGCGATGCGGGAACTCTTCACGGGGGGGCTGAGGGATGAGGCGCAGCAGGAATCCGAAATTGGCCCGTTACCGGCGAGCTGGGACGTAGTCCCACTTGGCTCGCTCGGTCGGGTTGGTAACGGGTCGACCCCGAAGAAGAGCGTCAGCGAGTACTGGAGCGGGGGGAACTTTCCATGGCTTACGAGTGCCAAGGTCTACGATCGAGATATAATTGCAGCAGATCAATTCGTTACTGAGACAGCACTGCGAGAGTGCCACTTACCGCAAATCGAGCCTGGCGCGGTTCTGATTGCCATCACCGGGCAAGGTAAGACCCTCGGGCACTGTGCGGTGCTGCGGACGCGCGCCACTATCAACCAACACGTTGCCTACGTCGCGACGGATCTTGATCGGGCAGATCCATCCTTCATTCGCGGGTATCTTGAGACGCAGTACGAGTACCTTCGTCAAGTTGGAGCAGGTGGCGGAAGTACCAAGGGTGCCTTGACTTGTGGATTCCTGCGCAGCATGCCGGTCCCCCTCCCGCTGACTCTCGACGAGCAGAAGGAGATCGTGGCTATTCTCGACGCTATCGACAGCAAGGTTGAACTGCACCGCAGAAAACTCGCTGTTCTCGACGAGCTTTTCAATGTTCTGCTGCACAAGATGATGACTGGTGAGATCCGTGTCGCCGATCTCGATCTTTCAGCGCTGGCGCCTAAGGAGGCGCCGGAGGTGGCCGCGTGAGCGAGCTGGCGATTAATGAGGCGGGCACCGTCCAATTCCCGATGGTTGCTCATGCGGATGGAATCGGCTGGACAGCGATCCGGCCCGAGGTCGCCAAGCGGAAGCGGGGCGGTGAGGCCGGGATGCTGTTCCGGGACGAATTGGAAGCTGCGCTCAGTCGCTTTAATCCCTGGATGCCGGGCGAAACGACCCGGCAGGTCATCGAGAAGCTGGAGGCCTTGCCGCCGACCATCGAGGGCAATCGCCAGATGCTGGCCTGGCTGCGTGGCGAGCGGCAGTGGTACGACGAGGATGAGAAGCGCCATCGGCACGTTCAGCTTGTCGATTTCGAGCAGACGGCAGAGAACGTCTTCCATGTCACCTGGGAATGGAAGATCAAGCCGCCGGCCCGCAAAGGCAACCGTGCAGACGTCATGTTTGTCATCAATGGCGTGCCGGTCTGCGTCGTGGAGCACAAGAACCCCAAGGATAGAGACGCCCTCAACATTGCCGTAAAGCAGCTCCGGCGTTACGAGATCGAGACGCCGGAGCTTCTGGGCGCCCCGCAGCTTTTCAACGTCACCCATCTGCTGGACTACTGGTACGGTGTCACCTGGAACGCCAATCGGCGCTTCATGGCGCGCTGGAAGTCAAGGCCGGACGAGACCTACAGGTTCGCCGTGCAGGCCTTTTTTGAGCCGACCGACTTCTTGCGCACGCTGCAGCACTGGATCTTGTTTTATGTCCAGGACGGTGAGACCCGGAAGTCCGTTCTGCGCCAGCACCAGCGCACGGCCATTGACAAGGTCGTCGCCCGCTGTGAGGACGTGGAAAAGAAGCGCGGCCTCATCTGGCACACCCAGGGCTCCGGCAAGACCTTCACCCTGCTGACGGCCGCCAGGCTGATCCTGGAGGAAAAGGCGCGGTTCAGTAACGCGACAGTCATCCTGGTGGTCGACCGCACCGAGATCGAGGGGCAGCTCAAGGGCTGGGTCGAGAAGCTCCTCGGCGAGATGCAGCAGCAGGACATCCCGGTCTGGCGCGCCAACTCCAAGGCCGAGGTGCAGGAGCTGCTTTCGACCGACAAGCGCGGTCTTATCATCTCGATGATCCACAAGTTCGAGGGCATCGACAAGGACGCCAACACGCGGGACAACATCTTCGTCTTCATCGACGAGGCCCACCGCTCGGTAGCGAAGGACCTGGGCACCTACATGATGGCCGCGGTGCCCAACGCCACCATCATCGGCTTCACCGGCACGCCCATCGCCAAGACGGCCCAAGGGGAGGGCACCTTCAAGATTTTCGGCACCGATGACGAGCAGGGCTACCTCGACAAGTATTCAATCCGGGAGTCGATCGCCGACGAGACGACCCTGCCGCTGCGCCATACCATGGCGCCCAGCGAGATGACGGTGCCGGCCGAGCGCCTGGACAAGGAATTCTTCTCCTTGGCTGAGGCTGAGGGCATCACTGACATCGACGAGTTGAACCGGGTTCTGGACCGGGCGGTGGGTCTGCGCACCTTCCTCGCTGCCGATGACCGCATCGAGAAGGTGGCGGCCTTCGTGGCCGATCACTTCAAGGAAAAGGTGCTGCCGCTCGGCTATAAGGCATTCCTGGTTGGCGTGAACCGGGAGGCCTGCGCTAAGTACAAGCGCGCCCTCGACAAGCTGCTGCCGCCCGAATGGTCGGAGGCCATCTATACCGAGAATGCCGCCGACGTGGTGGACCGTCCGCTGGTCGCCGAGTTGCAGCTTTCACCGGAGCGCGAGGCAGATGTCCGAAAGCTGTTCAAGAAGCCGGCCGAGGATCCGAAGATCCTCATCGTCACCGACAAACTGCTGACCGGCTACGACGCCGAGGTGCTCTACTGCATGTACCTCGACAAGCCGATGCGCGACCACGTGCTGCTTCAGGCCATCGCGCGGGTTAACCGGCCCTATGTTGACAAGGACGGCATCCAAAAGAAGGTAGGGCTGGTGGTCGACTTCGTCGGCGTGCTGCGCGAGCTGAAGAAGGCCCTGCAGTTCGACTCCGAGGATGTCAGCGGGGTGATCGAGGACCTCGATCTGCTGTTGGAGGACCTACTCAAGAAGATCGCGGCGGCCAAGGCCGACTACCTGGAGACGGCCGGCGAGGGCAGCGCCGACGAACGCTTAGAGCGGATGGTCTACGGCCGGTTTCTCGACCCGGAACCCCGCAAGGCCTTCTTCGAGGCCTACAAGGAGATCGAGGCCCTCTGGGAGATCCTCTCGCCGTCACCGGAACTCCGGGACCACATCACCACCTTCAAGCACCTTGCGCAGCTCTATGCCGCCGTCCGCAATGCCTATGCGCAGGGCGGCGGCTACACCGCCGACCTCGCCTACAAGACCAGGCGGCTGGTCGAGGAAAGCGCGACCCAGGAGGGGCTCGGCCGCCTCACGAAGTCCATCACCTTCGATGTCGAGACCCTGGAGGGCCTGAGGAAGGGGCCTGGCACCGACGAAGGCAAAGTCTTCAACCTCGTGCGTGGCCTGCAGCAGGAGATCGAGGACGAGCCCGACGCGGCGCCGGTCTTGCAATCGATCAGAGAGAGGGCCGAGCGCATCCTGAAGGACCTGGAAAACCGCAACACCACCGGCCTCGCCGCCATGGACCAGTTGGCCGCCCTGGCCAAGGAGAAGGCAGCGGCGGTGCAGGCGGCCAAGGACAGCGGCCTCTCGGTCCGCGCCTTTGGGGTGTACTGGACGCTCAAGGACGACAAGGGCCTCCAGGCCGCCAAGGTCTCGGCCATGGACCTGGCGAGAGAAGCCGAGGCCCTGACGGGCCGCTTCCCCAACGCCTCGGTGAACGCCGACGAGCGCCGCAAGCTGCGCGCCGCCCTCTACCGCCCGCTTCTCTCCCTGGGTAAGGACGAGCGCAGCAGGGTCGTCGACCTCGCCCTCGCCATCCTGCTGGACGGGGAGAGCGATGGCGGCGCGTAAGGACCGGCGGCAGATCCTCTGCCGGCGGGTTGAGCATTGGGCAGTCCGGCTGAAGGTGGCGCCGCGGATCGTCCGGGTCCAGCGCATGACCCGCAAGTGGGGCTCCTGCTCGACCAACGGCATCGTTACCCTGGCGACCGACCTGGCCGATGAGCCCCAAGGCTTTCAGGACTTCGTCATCGCCCACGAGCTCCTGCATCTGCGAGTCCCGAACCACGGCCGGCTCTTCAAGGCCCTGATGACCGCCCACCTGCCCGGGTGGCGAAGGCATGAGGTGGAGCGGAGGTGATCCGAGTGAGTTCTGGACTGGCGCCGAAAGCTGCAGCCTCAATCGCTCCCCTTCCTTGAGCAGGAGTTACTCAATGGCCGAGGAACAGGTACCCAAGTGTTATGTCATTGATCAAGACCAGCTGCCGCCGGGGTTCCCGACACATGTTCACAGTGCAGAATTCTGGGAGAACTTGGGCCGGGTGGTGGCCACTTTTGGCTTTCTTGAAGAGATCTTGGGCAAGGCAATTTTCTCATTCACTGCGACGCGCGAATACCCGGAAGAGGAATTGCAGGCCGCTTATGACGCCTGGTTGCCCACCCTGGAACGGGCACTTAGCGACACGCTTGGTAGCCTGATCACGACCTATGAGGGGGCAGTACGGGCCAAACAAGACGCGACTATTCCCAACCTTGATGAGTTGGTGGCAGACCTGCGCCTAGCAACTAGGCTCCGAAATGTCGTCTGTCACGGATCCTGGCGGCTGCCCGATGAGCAGGGAAGATCCCTTCCATTCTTCGTGGATAGGCAACGGAGAATCTTCGAGGATCACATCGACACCCAATATCTCAGTGACCTGCAAGCAAGCGTTACCAAGCTTGCGTGCGATGTGATCAATACGGTGACGCACATGGGATATCAATTCCCGGGATCCCAGGGCCCGGGGGTGCCGATCTTGGACCGGAACTGATGCGTTCCTTTACCGGCGAGTGATAGGGAATGTGCAGAGAACGTGCGCTCAATGCCCTGTGCTGAATGCGGGAAACACTTTCAATGGCAGCGGCAGGGCCGAGCAATGAGTGAGCCCCTCGAAATAGCCTGCGACGAAGCGGGGCATACCGGCCCTGACCTCTTGCACGAAGAGCAGCGCTTCTTCGCCTATGGATCAGTGGCGATCCCAGACAACGAAGCCTGGGCGATGATTGATGCAGCGCGACGGGCTCACCCGGTCCAAATGCCTGAACTCAAGGCCGCCAGGCTCATGCGCAGCGCCAACGGCCGAGCCTTGATTAGCGACTTGATTGAGGCTGCCGAAGGGCGGTTCGCGGTCAATGCACATGAGAAACTGCTCGCTCTCTGTGGCTGGGTCTTTGAGTACATCTATGAGCCGGTTTACCAGCGCGAGCCTTGGTTGCTCTACCAGAAAAATCTTCACCGATTTGTGGCTATGTTTACTTGGCTCTGGTTCAAGGATGCCGGTAGTCAGGCTGCGGAGGCGGTTCGACAATTTCAACACTACATGCGAACGCGGGACGAGGGTGTAGCGCCTTTATTGTTCGATCAGATTCATGCACCGCTCAGAGAAGTGGACCACCCCCATCCCTTCGAGCTCATTCTCCGTTTTGCGCGTGGGTACCGGGATATCATCATCGCAGACAACGCCCGGCTCGATAAGTCCCTACCAGATGAAGGACGATGGCTCCTTGATCTGTCGGCATCGGGATTGTGGAGCCACTTGAACCATTGGGGGCAGACAAGAAGGCCGCTGCTCGTGCGCTGTGACGCCAGCAAACCACTTGAAGAGATCGCGGCAGAATTCTCAGAAAGCCAAGGAGACCCTGGCATCGGCCGCATGCGAGCGATAGGTCACGATCAGCCTCTCGGTTGGGATCTAGCTGCCCCCATTGCATTTGTGGATTCCCGGGACCATCCGTCTGTCCAGCTTGCCGACATCATCGCCAGCACGACGGTGGCGGCATTTGGGCGAGGAGTTCCCGCGGGTTTTGAAGGAACAGCACAGCGGATCGACCGTCATATGCTGCGCGACAGCATTTTCCCCGACCAGGATGTCATCGATCTTCAGCAGCGCGGACCGGCGGTCAACTACCTCGTGCTCTACGATCTCGCCCTACGGGCCGGGCGCGGTGCAGAACCTTATGAAAATCTTGCGGAAATGTACCATGCTGCAGAGGTGAGCTGGGCTCGCGGTGATTTCAACAGGATCCTGAAGGATGCGAAGTTCGATATTTGAGTGAGGCCTAAGGAACCTATAAAAGATCGGACTTGTGTTCCATCGGTCGACGGTGCAGAGGAACATAGTGCGCTTTGTCCGAACCTCCCTATTCTGCCGCTACGGCATTTTGGGGCTTGTCCCCGAAGTTAAAGCGAGGCACCCGCGCGTGGCGCGGATCGCCTATTGAAGGACAAAGTCCGCGGTGCACATGGGAGAAGGTGCGCCTCGGCGGTCATCGTCCTGGCCTTCAACCTGGCTGACGAAGCGACGAGGTTCGAGGATTGCGTGATCGCCCAAGAGCTTCAGCGCCTCCGCGTACCGAGCTCGGTCGTGACAAGGAAAACAGCGCTGCCCCAGAATCGCTGTTATCGGAGGTCAATTCCTGTGATAGCCTCAACTATCGGTTGGCGATGGGGGCGGTCATGGATCCATTGACGACGCTTGTGACGGCGCTGGTGATGGGGGCGAGCACGGCGCTGAAGGAGACGGCTGAGACGGCTGTCAAGGATGGCTATGCAGCGCTTAAGGGCCTTCTCGCCGAGCGCTTTGGTGGGGTGGACGTTGGGCAAATTGAGAAGAAGCCGGAGTCTGATGGCCGGCGCACCACCCTGGCTGAGGATCTTGAGGAGACAGGCGCTGTTGGGGACGCAGAACTCGTCGCCAAGGCCGAAGCCCTGATCGCGGCCATCGAACAATCGCCACTGGCGGCAGAGATCGTCGGCATTGATCTCCAGGGTGTGAAGGCACGCAACATTACGCTGCGCGATATCGTCTCCTCTGGGAGCGGCATCATTGCCAAAGATGTCATGGCGGAGGGTGACTTTACTGCAGAAGGTGTTCGCGCAGGTCAGGATCCGGGCGCAGGGGGAAAAGCCTAGCAGCATCGGGGAACAATCCCGGGCCAGGTGCTGCGTTAGAGGGGGTTTCCGCCGGCCGGGACGTGATCGTCCAGGTCTTCGCGGGCGCTGTGGCATCGGCTGATCACCAGCTCGTTCTAGAGGGTGATCGAGTCAGCATAGCCCAGCGCGCAGGGATGTCCTTGGCCGAACAGGCCGAAGAGGCTGGCAATCCCTACAAGGGCCTGGACGCCTTCACAGAGAGCGATGCGGATCGCTTCTTCGGTCGCGAGAAAGTGGTCGATCAACTTTGGCAGAGGCTGCGGGATCTTTGCGAACTGCCACCGGGCGGCGCGCGGCCGCTACGCTTGCTGCCCATCCTCGGGCCATCTGGGTCCGGCAAGTCATCGGTTGCCCGAGCGGGACTGCTGCCGGCTCTGCTTAAACGCCCGATCGGGGGGATGCGAGCGCCGCGGGTTGCGGTCCTGACGCCGGGGACACGGCCCCTGGAGGCGCTTTCGATCGTTCTGGCGCGCATCGCGGGGCCCGACAAACCTCGGCAGTATCAGACGGAAAAAGACATTGAGAAGCTGCTACGTGGGGCTGACGGAGAGGGCAACTTCGATGGCCTTCGGCGATTTGTAGATGGCTTGGACGGAGTCGATCAATCGCCGCTTGTGGTTCTGATTGATCAGTTCGAGGAACTCTACTCGTTGGCTGACAACGAGGCGGACACTACGGCTTTCATCAGGAACCTCCTCTGCGCTGCCGCTGATCGCAGCGGTCGGGTCACGGTGGTGATGACCCTGCGCAGCGACTTTCTGCATTCGACGATGAGGGAGCCGGAGCTTAACGTCGCGATCTCGCGCCAGAGTGTGATCGTGCCATCGATGATGCGCGAGGATCTCGAGCGAGCCATTAGCGAGCCAGCGCGCCTGACAGGGACACCCTTGGATCCGGCAACGGTCGCACTTCTGCTTAACGAGGCAGAGAGCCGAGAAGGAGCTCTGCCGCTGCTCCAGTTTGCCTTGTCCCGAATCTGGGAAGATATGCAGGTCGGTATGGCCTCTGCTGACGCACTGAAGAGGATCGGAGGCGTTGGTGGAGCGTTGGCTGATGAGGCCAGCCGTCTATATGAGCGTCTGCCAAAAGCCGATCAACGCATCGTAAGACGTGCATTTCTGCGCATGGTCCGCTTTGGTGAGGGTGTGGCGGACACCCGACGCCGAGCGAACCTCAGTGAGATTGTGGCCGAGAAGGATGACCCTGAGCATGTGCTAGAGGTTTTGAGGGCATTCTCAAGACCGGGGCAAAGGCTCATAAGCCTTGCCGCAGAAGAGCCGGACCTCGGCGTAGGCGAGCCTGTTCGCGGAATCACTAATTTTACCAAGATCTGGGTTGAGGTTTCCCACGAGGCAATCTTCAAGCACTGGGCCAGTTTGCGCAAATGGATCGACGAGGGACGGAGTGACGAGATCTTTCGCCGTCGTGTGCGAGACGCGGCACGCAATTGGGACGAGCGTGGACGCAAGACCGGCAGTCTCTGGCGCCAGCCGGATCTCGAGTTGCTGCGCCGCTATCATAAGCGCCATTCGCAGGAGATGAGCAAGCTTGAGCTCGACTTCTACCGTTCCTCTGAGCGCTTTGGTCGATTCACGATGTTGGCACGAGTGGCAGCAGCTCTGGTACTAGTCGCAACAACTGGCGGAGCCACCTGGTTTGCAGTTGCAGCGAGCGAAGCGGAGGAAGTTGCCCAAACGGCCGCTGACAACGCAGAAGTTGCGAAGGCAGAAGCGGAATCCCAGCGCGATCGGGCCGAACAGGCTCTCGATCGAGCGGCGCAGGAGAAACGTCGTGCCGATGAAGAGCGGAACAATGCAGTGCAGCAGCTGCGCCAAGCACAAATTGCACAGGCGCGCTTTCGCGCGAGCAAGGCGACCGAGCTTCTCTCTGCCGGAGACGCGTCAACCGCACTTGCCTTAGCTTTGACCGCGATGCCGCAAGCCAATCCCGGTGGGTGGCCTAACCTGCATGAAACGCCGGAAGTGCCGGTGGCCTTAACGCAAGCACTACTAGAGAGGCGAGAAATCAGCGTGCTGCGTGGGCATCAGAGCGGGGTTCGGTCCGCGGCGTTTTCGCCCGACGGGTCCTGGGTAGTCACCGCCTCCAGCGACGCTACGGCGCGAATCTGGAAAGCCGCCAGCGGCAGCGAGATCACCGTTCTGCGTGGCCATGAGAAGGGTATCGAGTCTTTCGTATTCTCGCCCGACGGAACGTGGGTTGTTACAGCCTCCAGAGACAATACGGCGCGGATCTGGGATGCCGTCACCGGCGCCGAAATCGCCGTGTTGCGCGGGCATGGGCGGAACGTCACATCTGTCGCATTTTCGCCCGATGGGACGCGGGTTGCTACCGCCTCCAGCGACGCTACGGCGCGGATTTGGGATGTGACCAGTGCCACCGAGATCGCTGTACTGCGCAAGCATAAGCTCACTGTCACATCTGCTGCGTTTTCGCCCGACGGGAGGCGGGTTGTCACCGCTTCCAACGATGGTACGGCGCGGATCTGGAATGCCGCCACCGGTGTCGAAATCGACGTGCTGCGTGGGCACGAGAACGGTGTCATATCTGCCGTATACTCGCCTGATGGGACGCGGGTTGTTACCGCCTCCCATGACAACACGGCGCGGATTTGGGATGTAGAAGAACGTCTGGCGTCTATGTGGGGGGGCGTGACCAGTGCCACTGAGATCGCTGTCCTGAGCGGACATGGGGATGTTGTTAAGTCTGCCACGTTTTCGCGTGACGGTATGCGGGTAATCACCACATCTGGCGATGGTACGGCGCGGATCTGGGATGCCGTCAGCGGCGCCGAGGTCGTCGTGATGCGCGGGCACGAAGCGGAGGTCGTGTCTGCGGCGTTTTCGCCCGACGGGAAGTGGGTTGTTACCGCCTCCAGCGATGGTACGGCGCGGATCTGGGATGCCGTCAGCGGTGCCGAGGTCGTCGTGATGCGCGGGCACGAGGCGAGAGTCGTGTCCGCGGCGTTTTCGCCCGACGGGAAGCGGGTTGTTACCGCCTCCAGCGATGGTACGGCGCGGCTATGGGGTACGATTGACGCAATTGAGGTCGCGATTCTCCGTGGGCACCAGGAGTCTGTCAGAACTGGGGCGTTCTCGCCCGACGGGAGGCGGGTTGTTACCGCCTCCAGCGATGGTACGGCGCGGATCTGGGATGCCGTCAGCGGCGCCGAGGTCGTCGTGATGCGCGGGCACGAAGCGGAGGTCGTGTCTGCGGCGTTTTCGCCCGACGGGAAGCGGGTTGTTACCGCCTCCAGCGATGGTACGGCGCGGATCTGGGATGCGTCAGAACATAGATCTCAGTTCTGGGAGGCAGCTGGTCTCGCCGAGATTGCCGTGCTGCGCGGGCATGGGGCGGAAGTCGTATCTGCGGCGTTTTCGCCTGACGGGACGCGGGTTGTTACTGCCTCCAGAGACAGTACGGCGCGAATCTGGGATGCCACCAGCGGCGCCGAGGTCGCCGTGCTGAGCGGGCATGGGGCGGAACTCGTGTCTGCGGCGTTTTCGTCTGACGGGACGCGGATTGTTACTGCCTCCACAGACAATACGGCGCGGATCTGGGATGCCGCCAGCGGAGTTGAGATCGTCGTGTTGCAAGGGCATGAGGGCCCCGTCTGGTCGGCGGCGTTTTCGCCCGACGGGAAGCGGGGGCTCACTGCTTCGGAGGACGCTACGGCCCGTATCTGGGATGCCGTCAGCGGCGCCGAGATCGCAGTGTTGCTTGGCCATTCGGAGGTAGCAAAATCTGCGGCGTTCTCGCCCGACGGGGCACGAGTGATAACTGCCTCTCTCGATGAGACGGCAAGGATATGGGACGCGGCCAGTGGTGTTGAGGTCGCCGTATTGCGCGGGCATATGGGGCCCGTCTGGTCTGCGGCATTTTCGCCTGACGGGGGTCGGGTCGTCACCGCTTCTTGGGACGATACCGTACGGATCTGGGAAGTTGGAGGCGGCACCGAAACCGCCGTGCTGCGCGGGCATGGGCGCACTGTCGCGTCTGCTGCATTCTCGCCCGATGGGACGCAGATTCTTAGCATCTCTGGGAACAAGGTGGCGCGGCTGTGGCACCACTACAGGACCATGGAAGAACTTTACGAACACGCGAGCAAAGTCGTGGAGAAACTCCAGCCGCTGACCGAGGAAGAGAAGTGCGAATATTATCTAAAGGCGAACGGGTGCGGTTCAATGCGCTGAAGAGCTGCGGCGCTGATCTGATTTGGAGCGTGCGCAAAACGTGTGAGCGCGTCCCGCTGCAAATTTGTCCGTTTGCAGTGAGACCTGCCGCAGGTCTTCTCTCTGCCGGAATGGAAAAGGACTGATAAGAGGATCGCGTGCTGTGAGCGCCCAAACTCGTGCACGAAAGCGCCTCCACATAATCTGCTACCCAATTCGCTACCCAGGGATGCTTTTAAGGGCGAAAAAGTCCTGTAAGTATTTGTTTTTGTTGGTGCCGGCTGCAGGATTCGAACCCGCGACCCCCTGATTACAAATCCTGCGCGGCTGCCCGGCCCTGGCCGGGGCATAGGGGGATAATGCGCTTACTTTCAATGGGTTAGGCGGCACTATCGGTGGCTTAGGGGCGCCTTAACCGGGCGACCCTACGGTACTCAACACGGTACTCGGAGGAGCCGCCATGGCCGTCATCAAGCTGACCGAGGCGGGGGTGAAGAAGCTGCCCCTGGGCTCGGGGATTTGGAGGGACACCGAGGTCAAGGGCCTCATGGTCGTCTGCCACCGCACGACCCGCACCTACGCCGTCCAGGGCGACGTCCGCAGGAGCGGCAGGCTCGTCCGCTCGGTGCGAAAGAAGATCGACCGCTGCGACCGCATCGGCCTTCGGAAGGCCCGCGCGAGGGCGAAGGCCCTGATGAGCCAGATACAGTCCGGCGTCGACCCGACGGCGGGGCCGACCGAGACCGGCATCACCCTCTCTCGGACGCTGGAGATCTACCTCGCCGACCGCGAGCTGAGGCCCGCGACGGTGGAGGGCTACCAGTACCACGTCGACAAGTACCTCAAGCGATGGCGGAAGCGGGCCGTGGCCGACCTCTCGCGGCAGGACGTCCGCGACCTGTACGACGAGCTACGCCGCCGCAGCGGCGGGACGACCGCCGCCTCGGTGATGAGGACGCTCCGGGCGCTCGTGAACGAGGCTATGCGGCTCGACGAGACGATCACCGACAACCCCGTCTCGGCGATCCGACTGCCCCCGCCGAGGAGCAGGGAGGTGGGCGAGCTCGGCCTCAAGGACTGGTGGTCGAGGACCGAGGCGCTGACCCCGATCCGCCGCGACCTCCACCGCGCGATGCTGTTCACCGGCGCCCGCCGCCGATCCCTCGTCGCCTGCGAGCGGACGGACGCGGACCCCGACGAGGGCACGCTCCTGCTGCGCCACATGAAGTCGAGCGGCCCGATGGTGCTGCCGCTCTCCGACTTCCTCGCGGACATGATCCGCCGCCGGATGGAGGAGGACGTGAAGAAGGGCAGCCGGTGGCTCTGGCCGTCGCCGACCAGCAAGAGCGGCCACGTCGAGGAGCCGAAGGAGCCGGGCCTGCCGTCCCCGCACGAGTACCGCCACCACTACCGCACCCTCTCGATCGCGGCGGGCGTCCCCTACGCTGAGTCCGCCCTGCTGCTCGGGCAGCGCCTGCCGGGCGCCTCGGGCGGCTACGTGCACCCGCACCAGCTCGTCGAGCACCTCAGGGGGTACCAGCAGATGGTCACCGACCACCTGCTCGGCCTGATCGGCGGGGAGCAAATGTTTGTATCTTCGGGACAGCCGGAGGTGGTATAGTGTGATCGATCTTAGCCCGGCGGCGGCGACACCGAGCATTCCGCCAGACCGGGCCATGACCATGCGGGACCCCCGCGCGCCCTAGGCGCCAGAATGGGGCGGTGGGTCCGATGAGTGCGCTGTGGCCGATGCGGCGACGAGTGCAACCGGTAGCCCAGCCGGAAATGCTCCTCCACCAGACAGGAGGAGTCCATCCAATGGGCAACTCGTCATTTAAGTTGGAAGAGGCCGTCGACGCTGCCGTGCAGCGCACCGTCGAGCGGCTGTCGCCGTCGTCGCCCTGGCTCACGACCGAGCAGGCGGCGGCCTACCTGAAGTCGACCCCTGGCACCTTGGAGACCTGGCGCAAGAAGGGCCGCGGACCCGCCTACCACGGTGGCCACCGCTTCACTCGCTACCACGTCGGCGACCTAGACGCGTGGATGCGCGGGGAGGCGAACCGGTGAGCGGGACCTTGAAGAAGAAGGAAGGGGCCGACGCAATGGGCGACGTCGGCCCCTCAGAGGCGGCTCTGGCGAGCCCTGGCGATGTGCAGCCCTCACATGCTGCCGCGGAGCCCGGCCGCCGTAACCCATCATTGTCCTCCGCCCTGGCCTACGCCAGGCGCGGCTGGCACGTCTTCCCGATCGAAGCCGGGACGAAGGCCGGTCAGCTGCTGCACAGCTGGAAGGCGGAGGCCACGACCGACCGCGCCACCATCGAGCGGTGGTGGTCGAAGTGGCCGGACGCGAACGTCGGCATCGCCACGGAGCCGAGCGGGCTCATCGTCCTCGACGTGGACGTGAAGGGCGGCAAGCGCGGCGACGTGACCCTCGCCATGCTGGAGATGGAGCACGAAGACTTGCCGAGGACGCCGGTCGCCGTCACGGCTTCCGGCGGGCAGCACTACTACCTGCTCGGCTCCGCCGCGAGCTCGGCCGGACGGATCGGAGACGGCCTGGACGTCAGGTCGGCGGGCGGGTACGTCGTCGCCCCGCCGTCCGTCACCGACACGGGCAGCTACGCCTGGAGTGCGAAGGGCGAGCCTGCCGAGGCCCCGGACTGGCTGCTTCGCCTAGCAGGTGGGCCGAGGCCGTCGCTGGCGGACAGGTTCGAGGAGCCGGCCTGCGAACTCGACACCGACCACAGCATCGAGCGGGCCGCGCTCTACCTCCGCTCGGACGCCCCGCCAGCGATCCAGGGTGAGGGCGGCGACCGGCAGACCGTCGAGGTCGCGATGGCCGTCGGCGACCGCGGAGTCTCGAAGGCAGTCTGCCTTGAGCTCATGCTCGAACATTACAACGAGCGCTGCGAGCCACCCTGGGACCCGGATGATCTCGCGGTGAAGGTGCGCAACGCGTATCGATACCGAGAGTCAGCCGTGGGCTCGTCGAGCGCGGAGGCGGACTTCGCCGACGAGCCGCCGAGCCGGTCGGAGGACGAGCCGCTGGTCGACGTCCTCAACCGCGACCACTACGCGGTTATGATCAATGGCAGGTTCCGCATCCTCTGGCCGAAGCACGACGACGAGCTCGGCCGCCGGTACTTCGCCGAGTCCGGCGAGGCCGACCTCAAGGCCCTCTACAGGAACCGGCCGAAGGTCGAACTGGCGACGCCCGGCGGACGGACGAAGCTCGTGCCGCTCGCCGACTGGTGGCTGGAGCACCCGAGGCGCCGCACCTACACCGACGTGGTGTTCAGGCCGGATGGCGGTGCGCTGGACGGCGCCCTCAACCTCTGGACCGGCTGGGCCGTGGAGTCCGCCGAGGCGGAGTGGCCGCTCCTGCGCGAGCTCGTCGAGGACGTGCTCTGCGACGGCGACGAGTCCCGCTCCCGGTACCTGCTGAACTGGTGCGCCCACCTGTTCCAGCGTCCCGGCGAGCAGGGCGAGGTCGCCGCCGTGCTCAAGGGCGGCAAGGGCACGGGCAAGAGCACCCTCGGCAAGGCGCTGCTGAGGATCGCGGGCCAGCACGGACTGCCGGTCTCCGGGACGGCGCTGGTGACGGGCAGGTTCAACAACCACCTGCGCGACCTCGTGTTCCTCTTCTCCGACGAGGGCTTCTGGGCCGGCGACGCCGAGGGCGAGAGCAGGCTCAAGGCCTTCCTCACCGAGAGGACGCTCGCCTACGAGGCCAAGGGCAAGGACGCCTCGATAGGCCGCAACCGCCTCCACGTCCTGATGGCGTCGAACTCGGACTGGGTCGTGCCCGCCTCGATCGACGAGCGCCGGTTCTTCGTGACCGAGGTCTCCGACCGCCGCAGGGGCGACAGGTCGTTCTGGGTCGCCCTCAACCGCGAGCTAGACGGCGGCGGCCTCGCCGGCTTCCTGCACGACATGCTCCGCAGGGACATCACCGGCTGGCACCCGCGCGAGGTCCCGGCCACGGACGCCCTCGCCGGCCAGAAGCTGCGCTCGCTGAGGGGCGTCGAGCGGTGGTGGCTGGACTGCCTCGAAGAGGGAAACCTGAAGATCTTCGAGGGCGACGGCGACGGAGCCTGGGCGAACGTCGCCATCCAGATCGCCGGTCAGGACAAGGACGCCCTCGTCTATCAGTGCAACCGGGGCCTCACCGAGAGGGACCCCAGGCGCACCACGAAGAACGCCCTGGCGAGGTTCCTCGGCAGGGTCGGCGTCGAGGTGAACGGGCGTGACAGCCGCGGAAACCGCTGTTGGACCGTGCCGAGGCTCGCCGAGGCCCGGGCCGCCTTCGAGGAGCTCCTGGGAGCCGGCGCCATCGAGTGGGAGGACTGAAGCGTCAGAGAAGCGTCAGGAGCAAAGCCTTGATCGGCAACGCTTCTGACGCTTTTGACGCCCTGACGCATTTTTCCGGAGTTCGGTGAGACGGCGTTGGGCCGCGTCGCCGGTCGCCGTATGTATCCGTTTCTCTATAGATAGAAGTGTAAAAAGCGTCAGAAGCGTCAGGAGGCCTTGGTTTCCTAGGCGTTCGGACCCGGGCGGAAGCGTCAGGGATGCGCCAGATGCGGCCGGGCCGCCCGACGAGGGCCCGGACCCCTGGTCGCTCCGGATCGCGTCCGCCGCCGCCTAAAAAAGGCGCCCTGGCGCAAAAATGGGTTACGCGACTCGCGGAAACCGACAGCGTCTGATCGTGGATCGGGCGCTCCTCCCCTGCAGATCAAGGGCTTGGGCGCCCTCCGCTGACCCGAGCACCGTGCAGGACACCGAGGATGCGCACCTTCGACTACGAGCGCAGCACGACGGCCGCCGGGCTCCTCCACCTCTGGCTCTGGGGTGAGGGCCTCGGCCCGGTCGCAGACCTGGCCGAGGCCCACAGGGGCCTGAGGGCCTTCTGCAACTCCGTGCCGACGGTGGGCGTGCCCAGCCGCAGGGAGCTGGTGGACGGCCTCTTCGCCCTCGGCTGCCGCGTCGAGGGCTTCGGCCCGCTGCGGGAGGAGTACGCCGCCTACCGGCGGCCCTACGGCGTCTCACGGCGGGAGTTCGTGGACGAGCTCCTCCGCCTCGGCCGCCGCGTCGTCCTGCCCGACGGCCTGGGGGACCCCGTCGTTGGCCCGTGACGTGGGCAGGCCCGCCCGGACGGCCACCGACGCGGAGCTGGAGATGATCGTGCGCTCCTCTGCGGAGGGGGTCCGCGAGGCGACCATCGCCAGGGCGCTCGGCGTCGACGTGCGCACCTGGCGGTCCATGAAGCGGCGGGACGAGAGGGTGGCGGCTGCCCTCCAGGCGGGGAAGCTCGTCGAGGAGGAGCGCCTGTTCGGCTCGCTCTTCCAGGCCGCGATGGAGGGGCACAGGCCGAGCGCCATGTTCCTGCTGAAGACGCGGCACGGCTACCGCGAGCAGGGCGCCTTCGAGGGGCGCGAGCCGGGCGTCACCGTGAACATCCACCTGCCGGGCGCCGTCGGCCCCGAGCAGTACGGCCGCCTCATCGACGGCGAGGCGGTGATCGTTGACGAAGAGGGGGCGGTCGGACCGGACCACCCGCTGTACGATGGCTGAGCTCCGCTTTTCCCCCTTCCAGGGCCGCGTCCTTTCGGTGCCGGAGTCGATGGACCTGTGCCTCGACGGCGGCCGCGGCGGCGCCAAGTCCCACCTCATGGCGCTGCTCGCGCTCCGCAGGTCGGAGGAGCACCGCGAGGCGGCCCGCATCCTCTACGTCCGGCGCACCTACAAGGGGCTCGCCGACTTCGAGGCGATCACGCGGGAGGTGTTCGGCACCGTCTACGGCCCCGCGGCCCGCTACAACGCGGCCGAGCACGCGTGGAGGCTGCCGACCGGCGCCTACATGGAGCTCGGGCAGATGGACGGCCCCGCCGACTACCAGAAGTATCAGGGGCGCAGCTTCGGGCTGGTGATGGTCGACGAGGCGCAGCAGTACGCCGACCCATCCGACGTCGACCGCCTCCGCTCGAACATGCGCGGCCCGAAGGGCGTCCCGACCCGGATGGTGATCGCGGCGAACCCCGGCGGCGTCGGCCACCACTGGATCACCGAGCGGCTCGTCTTCCGCGGCACACCTTGGCGGCCGTTCGTCGAGCCGACGTCGGGCCGGTCCTTCGTGCGCTGCCCGTCGACCTACAGGGACAACCCGTTCATCGACAGGGACGAGTACGAGGCCAGCCTCCGCGCCAGCTGCCCCGACGACCCCGAGCTCCTGCGCGCATGGCTCGACGGCGACTGGTCGGTGCTGCGCGGCGCCTTCTTCGCCGGGGTGCTCTCCGAGGCGAGGTCGGGCGTCGACCCGGCGGCTCTCGGCGTCGCGGCGGGCTGGCGGAAGTTCGTCGCGCACGACTGGGGCTCCGCGGCGCCGTCGGTCACTTACCTCGTCGCGCGGTCGCCCGGCGTCGTCGGCTTCCCGCGCGGCTCGCTCGTCCTGCTCGACGAGCTCCACACCGCGCGGCCCAACAGGATCAACGAGGGGATGGGCTGGACGGTGGACCGCGTGGCGGACGGCATCAGGGAGATGTGCGCCAAGTGGTCCGCGCGGCCCGCCGGGTGCGGCGACGACGCCATCTTCGCGAGGGCCCGCGGCCACGCCGCCCTGACCATCGCGGACGAGTTCGCCCAGGCAGGGGTGCGGCTGCGCCCGGCGGGCAAGGGAAGCCGCAAGCGCGGCTGGGAGACCGTGCGCCGCCTCATGGCGGACGCCGGGTCGCCCGACAGGCCCGGCCTCTACGTCAGCCGGGCCTGCGACTACTTCTGGCGGACCGTGCCGTACCTGCCGAGGGACGAGCGGGACCCGGAGGACCTGGACAGCAGCGCCCCCGACCACGGGGCCGACGCCGTCCGCTACGCGTGCGTCTGGAAGCCGCCCGCCGCCCGGGTGAGCCGGGTCAGGGGGCTCCACTGAGAGGGCGGGGCATGACGCCCCGCCGGCCAATCCGAGGAGGAGAAGATGGCAGAGCAGGAGATCAAGGTGCGGGGCGACGTCCCCGCGAGCATGCACCCCGGGATGATCCGCCCCGGGGCGCCGGAGCCGGTCGGGACGGTCGCGACCGAGGCGCTGGCGATGATGTACGAGACCTACGGCGCGATCGAGGACACCTACCACGCGCTGGTCGAGACGGCCGACGGCGAGCGCTACAGGCCCGGCGAGGTCAGCAAGGGCATCAGGCACGACCGCACCGGCCTCCGGGTGGTGACCGGCCGCGAGGCCGAGTTCGCCGAGGCGGTCACGGCCGCCTTCCAGCGGGTGTCGCCGCGGGTGGACGCGCGGCTCTCCGAGATGGAGCGCCAGCGGGAGACGCTGGCGAAGAGGGTCGAGGAGTCCCTCGGCAAGCCCGACGAGCTGGCGGCGGAGATCCGCAGCCACGTCCGCGGCATCAAGAGCGGGTCGCAGCAGCTGAAGTTCATGAGCGACCGCATCAGGGCCGGCGACGTCCGCACGGTCGCCGCGGTGCTGTCGGCTCCGCCGTACCTGTCGGGGCTCACCGCGGAGAACCACGGGCACGTCCGGGAGGCGGCGGCCGCCAGGGTGGCCGAGGCGCACAGGCAGCTGAAGGCCACCGAGGCGGCCATTGAGGCGGTGAGGGCCGCCGGAGCCAGGTTCGTGGAGCGCTACGGCGACGCGATCAG
>JBLWUP010000020.1:0-94002 GCA_048268885.1 Kiloniellaceae bacterium
CCGTCTGTGGCGCGGCTTGTGACGCTGTCGTGCCGATCGGCGGCAGCTCCTGCACCGCGACGGTCTCCACCGGCACGGCCGGCGGCCGCGGCCCCAGGACATCCTCGCCGGCGCCGGCGGCCAGCGCCAGTTCCCGGCTTTCCATCTCCAGGACCTGAACCCGCACTTTGGCGGTGCCCTGGTTCACGAACCCCAGCAGTTCAGCGGCGCGCTTCGACAGGTCGATGATGCGGCCGTGCGCATAAGGTCCACGGTCATTGACCCTGACCTTCACCGAGCGGCCGTTTTCCAGATTGGTGACCCGCACCAGCGACGGCATCGGCAGCGTCCGGTGCGCCGCCGTCATGGCCTGCTGGTCGTAGACCTCACCGTTGGCGGTCTCCCGGCCGTGGAAGCCCGGTCCGTACCAGGAAGCGATGCCGGTTTCGTCGTAGAGGTAGTCGGCGCGCGGGTAGTACCAGACGTTCGCGATCTGGTACGGCTTGCCGACCTTGTAGCGGCCGATCGTCCCGTAATTTTCGGAGGGTGTCTGGAAGCGCTTGGCGTTGTGCACCGCCAGTTCGGTTTCCGCGCAGCCGGCCAGAATCCCGAGCAGGCCGAGCAGCAGGACGCCAAATGTCAGCCCTTTGGCCATCATCTTGTGCTCCGCATCAATATTCCCACTCGATTTGGTAGTTTACGGCGCATCGGAAGGTGAAACAACCCGGCCCCCGCGCTTCCTTGCCGCTTTCCATTACTGGTCGCTCTCTCCTGGCCGCCCGTTACTGGCCGCCGCCGCGCCGCAACCTGTCGATCAGCTCCTGAGTGGGATAGCCGTCGGCGGGCACTCCCAGGCTCGCCTGGTACGCCCGCAGGGCCTCCCGCGTCTGCGGACCCACCAACCCATCGGGTTTGCCGGCATCGTAGCCCTTGGCGTTCAACAGGGCCTGCATCTCCTCGATCGACTTCAGGCTCAACGGTTCCTCCTCGGGCAGCGAGGCCGCGCTCAGCGCCGGCGCGCCGTCGATGCGGTCCGCCAGATGCCCGACCGAAAGCGCATAGAGGATCGAACGGTTCCACACCAGGATGGTGCGGAAGTTCTGATAGACCAGAAACGCCGGACCGCGCTGGCCGGCCGGCAGCACCAGGGAGGCCTCCAGCCCCGCCACCCGCGGCAGCGCGCCGCCGTCGAGGCTGCGCAGTCCGTAGGTGTCGGCCCATTCGGCGAGCGGCTTCTGCTCCGCGAGGCTGGCCAGGCTGTAGTCGAAGCCCGGCGGCAAGGTGACCTGGCGGCCCCAGGTCTTGTCGCCCTGCCATCCTTCCTGCGACAGATAGTTCGCCGCCGAGGCGAAGATATCCGGCAGGCTGTTCCAGATGTCGCGGTGGCCGTCGCCGTCGTAGTCGATGGCGAAGTTCACGAAAGTCGAGGGAATGAACTGCAGCTGCCCCATGGCGCCGGCCCAGGAGCCGGTCATCTGACCGACGCTGATGTGGCCCTCGTCCAGAATCTGCAGGGCGTCGAGCAGCTGCGCGCGGAAGAAGTCATGCCGCCGCCCCTCATGCGCCAGGGTCGCCAGGGCCGCCACCACCGAGTAACCGCCGGTGTGCTGCCCGAAATTGCTCTCCAGGCCCCAGAAGGCGACCAGGAAGCGCGGCTGGACGCCGTACTGCGCGGCCACCTTGTCCAGCAGCGCGCGGTTTTCATTCAGCAACTGGCGCGCCTTCTCCACCCGGCCCTCGGTCACCGCGCCGCGCATATAGCGGGTAAAGGTCAGGGTGAATTCGCGCTGGCTGCGATCGCGCCGAATGACCTCCGGCAGCGGCCGTACGTCGGCCAGGGCTCTCTCCACCGTTGCGGCCCGGATGCCGCGGCCGATCGCCTCCTGCTTCAGGGCGGCCAGCCAGGTGTCGAAGTCGCCACGGTCGGACGCCCCGGCCGGAACGGCGGCCTGGACTTCGGCGGTTTGGGCCTCGCCGGTTTGGGCCCCGCCGGTTTGGAGGTCGGCGGACTGAGGATCACTCTGGGCACAGGCGGCCAACGGCAGCATCAGGCTGCCGAGCAGGGCGAAAGCCGCCCTGCGCAGAATCCGGTTCAAGAAACTCACTTGCTGATCTTCCACGCTGCGGTACAACTCCCGGCGCTGTGGCTCATTTGAGAGGCGGACGTCTTCGCTAGGCACTTGTGCCATAAGCCCGTTAACCTTGGCAATCCGCAGTAAAGCTTCCGTAAAGGCCGTCCAGTTCATGGCGAGTTCCGCGCCCCTTCCCGCCGCGACGGCCGAGGACCGCCCGCTTGTCGGCATCCTGCTGCTGGTGGCCGCGATGTCGGTGGTGCCCTTCATGGACGCCATCGCCAAACACCTGAGCGGCCACATCCCCGTGCTGCAGGTGGTCTGGGCCCGCTACTTCGTCCATTTCTGCCTGATCCTTCCGATCGTGCTGCTGCGCTACGGGCCGCGTCAGTTGCTGCCGCGCCGGCCGGCGCTGCAACTGGTGCGCGGCGCCCTGCTGCTGGCCTCGACCGTGCTGTTCTTCGCCGCGATCTCCTGGATGCCGCTGGCCGATGCGCTGGCCCTGGTCTTCGTCTCGCCGCTGATCGTCACCGCTCTGTCCCCCTGGGTCTTGGGCGAAACCGTCGGCCTGCGCCGCCGGCTGGCGGTGGTCGTCGGCTTCTGCGGGGCCCTGCTGATCATCCGCCCGGGCTTCGGCAGCCTGCAATGGCCGGCGCTGCTGGCCTTGAGCGCCGGCATCGTCTTCGGACTCTACCTGCTGTCGACGCGGCGCCTGGCGGGCTCCGCCCCGCCGCTGGTCACCCTCACCTACACCGCCGCCGTCGGGGCGCTGCTCATGAGCTTCGTCATGCCGGCGGTCTGGGTGCCGCCCAGCCCCAGCGACCTGGGCGCCATGGCGCTAATGGGCACGGTGGCCGCCGGCGGGCATTTCCTGCTCATCAAGTCCTTCGACTACGCCCCCGCCTCGCTTCTGGCGCCCTTCACCTACAGCGAGATCGTCATGACCACCTTGCTGGGCTTTGTGTTCTTCGGGGATTTTCCGCAGCTCTGGACCTGGGCCGGGATCGCCATCGTCATCGGCAGCGGACTCTACATTTCGCTGCGCGAGCGCGTGCTGGGCAAGAAACCCACGCAGCCGCCGAAGGCCGCCCTCTGAACCGCGCCGGTCCGAGTCGCGGGAAGCTCAGTGCTCCTCGGTCACCTCGAAGGTGATGGTGTCGCCCGCCAGGACGAAGACCACGGCCCCGTCGGAAGCCTTGTAGGTCCACTTTTCGATCGGCCCCAGCTTGGAGACCTCGCTGGGCTCGCCCAGCGCGGCTTCCAGTTCCGCCTTGCTGCTTGCCCCTTCCGCCTTCTTGATCAGATCCGCCTTGCTCGGCGCGAAGCAGGCCGCCAGGAGCAGCAAACCGAGGAAAGCCAAAGTCGTGGTGATCAAACGCATAAATCGGGAATCCGTCAGCTGAAGGTCATTCTATCTAGTGGCCGCCGTCTCCTGCGGCAAGGCTGGGATACGGCGAGGCCCCGCGCCTGGCCAGCGGTTGAGAAAAAAAAGCCCCGCCGGGGAGGGCGGGGCTTTTGAGAGGTCGATGCAATCAATTTCAGGAGACGGTCGATGAACCGTGATTTGAGTATGGCGCCCACATGGTAAATAAAAGGTTAACGAATGCGCGAAATTTCTTAAAACTTTTCACTTCGTCCGGTGGTAGACACGGCAATCCGTCGTGCCCTGCCCGCGAAACAGGTAAATCACTTGGTTTTCCGCCATTTTCACGCGGTCCACGAGGCTGCTGTGGCCGCCCATGGCGGCCCCGTAGGTGCGTCCCTCAACCACGCCGACAAGGAACTGATCGCGTTTTTGCCGGAACAGCCGACGGTTGCAGGCCCGGCTGAGGTCCGGATTCAGGCGCCAGCGCTCCAGCAGGGCATCCTCGTCGCGGACGATCACATGCGAGCCGGCCCGCGCCTGCTTTGTGCGGTTGAGAATCGAGGCTCCACCGCCGCCCTGCGTGGTGCCGGGCTGCGAATAATGGCTGGGATGGGTCGACAGCAGGTCTGCCGCCCCCGCCGCCGCGCTGTTGGCAAGAGCCGCGCATGCGGAAAAAACAATGTATATAAACCACTTACCCATGGTTACCTACCAGGCTGTGGTAAGGAATAGCTCATCCTGAGCAGACCTCAGCCTAGCGGCATTAGGCTAGCCTCGGGTTAAGAGCCGTGCTTAACGCGGATTAACTCTGGGTGAAACCTTACGGCCGGGAATCTCGTAGTAGCTTAGTGAGCCCTCGACTGCGGTCCGGGCGGCACGCCAGTCGATCAAGGGAGACGAACAAAGCATGCTGGATTTAGACGCGCCAACCCACGGCCGAGTCGAACAGGAGGCAGCCCAAACGCTGCCGGTGACCCTTGCCGGCGTGGCCACCGCCGCGCCGCGCCATGTTCTGCGCCAGGAGGACGTGGTCCGCCGGGTCCGGGCCCTGTTCGGCAACCGGCGCCTGGACATCGAGCGCCTGCTGCCGGCCTTCGGCAACGCCGGCATCGAGACCCGGCACTCTTGCGTGCCCATCGAATGGTATCTCACGCCCAGCGACTGGAAGACGCGGAACGGCCTGTTCATCGACAATGCCGTCGATCTGCTGGCGGAGGCCGCGCAGCGTTGCCTGGCCGAGGCGGGCGTCGCCTTCGACGAGGTGGACGGCATCGTCACCGTGTCGACCACCGGCGTCGCGACGCCGAGCCTGGACGCGCGCCTGATGGAGCGGCTGCCGTTCCGCCGCGACGTCACGCGCCTGCCGGTCTTCGGCCTGGGCTGTGCCGGCGGCGTGCTCGGCCTGTCGCGAGCCGCGGCCTTGGCCAAGGTCTCCCCGGGCAGCAAGGTGCTCTGCCTGGTGGTGGAGCTTTGCGGCCTCACCTTCCGCGCCAACGATCCTTCCAAGAGCAATGTCATCGCCACCGCCCTCTTCGGTGACGGCGCCGCCGCGGTGCTGCTGGAAACGCCCAAGGCGGGCGGTGGCGCGGCAAGCGCCCCCCGGCTCGGCGCCGCCGGCGAGTACACCTGGCCCGCCTCCCTCGACGTCATGGGCTGGGAGATGGAGAACGACGGCCTCGGCGTGCTGTTCTCGCGCGACATCCCCGCCCTCATCCGCGAACGGATGGGCGCGGCGGCCGACGCCTTCCTGGCGCGCCACGGCCTCGGGCGCGGTGACATCGACGGCTACATCTGCCATCCCGGCGGCGCCAAGGTCATCTCGGCCCTGGAGGAAGTCTTCGGAGTGCCGGATGGCGGCCTGACCGACGCGCGCTCGGTGCTGCGCGACTACGGCAATATGTCGGCGGTGACCGTGCTCTTCGTGCTGGAGCGCATGCGCCGCGCGGGGCTGAAGGGCCGCTATCTCATGACCGCGCTCGGCCCCGGCTTCACCGCCGCTTTCCAGATCCTGGAGGCGTGAGGCCGTGAGCATCCTGTGGGTCGTGCTGATCCTGGTAGCCGCGCAGCGGCTGGCCGAGTTGGCCTATGCCCGGCGCAACACGCGCGTCCTGAGGGCCGAGGGGGCCGACGAGGTCGCGCCCGGCCACTATCCCTTCATCGTCGCCGTGCATACCCTCTGGCTGCTCTCCCTCGCCGTCTTCGTCCCGGCCGACCAGGCGCCGAACTGGCTGCTCCTCGGTCTCTTCGTGGTTCTGCAGGGCCTGCGCATCTGGATCCTGGCCACCCTGGGGCGTTACTGGACCACCCGCATCATCACCCTGCCCGGCGT
Organism: Kiloniellaceae bacterium; assembly: GCA_048268885.1. Taxonomy (GTDB): domain Bacteria; phylum Pseudomonadota; class Alphaproteobacteria; order Kiloniellales; family Kiloniellaceae; genus Pelagibius. The sequence goes on from JBLWUP010000020.1 coordinate 5,747, forward strand.
GCCGCTGGTGCGCCGCGGTCCCTACCGCTTCATCAAGCACCCCAACTACGTGGTGGTCGCCGGCGAGATCGCCGTGCTGCCGCTGGCCTTCGGCGCCTGGGAAATTGCGATGATCTTCTCGCTCGCCAATGCCGCAGTGCTGGCCTGGCGCATCCGCTGCGAAGAGCACGCCCTCACTGCGCGCCGCGCCCCTCCCGTTCCCGGGCAATGATCCGCCAGTAGGCTTCGCCGAGCAGGCCGCGCGGCAGGAAGATCATGCAGAGCGCGAAGAGCAGGCCGAGGCCGAGCAGCCAGGCCGCGCCGAGCATGTCGGCCAGGGCGTTTTCCGCCAGGCGCACGACGATGGCGCCCAGGAAAGCGGTCAGCAGGGCCGAGCGTCCGCCGAGCGCCACCCAGATCAGCACTTCCGTCGACAGGCCGAAGCCGATCAGCGGCGGCGAGACGAAGCCGAACTGGCCGGCGAAGAGCGCCCCGGCGAAACCGGCGACGGCGGCGGAGAGCGTGAAGACCGAGAGCTTCAGTCCGCGCGTGTTGTGGCCGAGGAAAGCCGTGCGCGCTTCGTCGCTGCCGAGGGCACGCAGGACCACGCCGCGGCGCGAGCGCACGAGGCTCTCCAGCAGCGCATAGACCAGCACCGCCGCGATCAGCGTGCCGTAGAACAGCGGCAGCGGATCGTAGAGTTCGTAGTGCCAGCCGAAGGCGCCGACATCGACCGGCGGCACGCTCATCAGGCCGTTCATGCCACCGGCGTAGGACCAGCGCGTCATGATCCGCTCGGCCACCACCGCGACGGCCAGCATGACGATGGCGAGTTGCGCGCCCTGCAGGCCGCGTCCGTAGAACAGGAAGCGCCCCAGCAGGTTGGCGGCCAGCGCCGGCAGAACGAGCGCCAGGACGATCCCCAGGTAGCTGGAGGTCCAGCCTTCCAGGCCGGGGATCATGCCGAGGGTCGAAAGACTCATGGCGTAGGCGCCGAGACCGAAGAACACCGCGTGGCCGAACGACAACAGGCCGCACTGGCCCCAGATCAGGGCGAGACTCATGGCGAAGATGCCGTAGGTCAGGTACTGGGCGATCTGTCCCACCTGCCAGGCGCCGATGAAGAGCGGCAGCGCCGCCAGCCCGCCCCAAACCAGAACGTCGATCGCCAGGCGCCGGTCGCGCAGCTTCGTCCATAGCGCGGTCATCGCCGCCCGCCGCTTTTCAGAAGACCGCCGGGGAACAGGCGGATGGCGATGACCGCCATGGTGAAGACTACGACCTGGGCCAGCACCGGCGACCAGAGGCTTGCGGTGACGCTGTCCGTGGCGCCGATCAGGCCCGCGCCCAGGACCGGTCCGCCCAGGTGACCCGCGCCGCCGACCAGGATGGCGAGGAAGGCGGGGATCAGAAAGCCGAGGCCCATCTGCGGATCGACGCTCATGATCGGCGCCATGACGGCGCCGGCGAGGCCGGCCAGCGCCGCGCCGTAGGCAAAGGTCGCGCGGTCGAAAGTACGGGTCGAAATACCCAGGCAGGCGGCGGTCTGACGGCTGGCGATGACCGCGCGGGCGGCGAGGCCGAAGCGGGTGCGGAAAAACAGATAGAAGGTTCCCGCCACCACCAGCAGGGCCACGGCCATGATGAAAAACCGGTAGGCGGGATAAGGCGTGCCGAACAGATCCAGCTGTGCCGTGAAGGGGGACGTGGTCGACTGCGCGCCCGGCCCGAAGAGCAGGATCACCGCCTGCTTGATGGCGATCGACAAGCCCCAGGTGGCGAGGATGGTGTCGAGGAAGCGGTGGTAGATATGACGGATCACCAGCTCTTCCATGAGCAGGCCGACGATGCCGACCAACAGTGTCGCCGCGACGAGCCCGACCCAATAGGAAAAGCCCGCCTGTTGCAGCATCACCAGCGTGTAGGCGCCGAGCAGGAAGAGTTCGCCGTGGGCCATGTTGATGACACGCATCAGCCCGAAGACGATGACCAGACCCATGGCCACCAGCACGATGACCAGGACGTAGTTGGCCGCGTCGAGCAGAAGCAGGAGTGCCTGATCCATCACTGTCCCCGATCGCCCCTCTAAATCGCCAGATGCTTGTGGATCAATGCGGGGTCGCGGCGCAGCGCCGCGCTCGCCGCCTCCGCCACCAGGCCGCCGTTCTCGATGAAGAGGCAGCGGTCCGCCACCCTGAGCGCCAGGTCGACGTTCTGCTCCACCGTGATGAGCGTCAGCCCCTGCTCCGCGGCCTCGCGCTTCAGCGCCTCGGCCACCTCGATGACGATGGAGGGCTGCAGGCCTTCGGAGGGTTCGTCGAGCAGCAGCAGGCGCGGCCGGCCGGCGAGCGCCCGCCCGATGGCGAGCTGCTGCTGCTGGCCGCCGGACAGCGTGCCGCCGCGCTGCGCCCGGCGTTCTTTCAGGATCGGGAAGCGGCCGTAGATCTCTTCCGGCACCGCCGCGCCGAGCCCGCCGCGACCCATGGCGCCGAGCAGCAGATTCTCCTCCACCGTCAGCTCGGCGAAGATCTCGCGCCCCTGCGGCACGAAGGCGATGCCGGCCTTGGCCACCTGCTCCGGCCGCCGGCCGTCGATGCGCTGTCCGGCGAAGCGGACCTCCCCGCGGGTCGCCGGCAGCAGGCCCATGATGCTGCGCAGCAACGTGGTCTTGCCCATGCCGTTGCGGCCGAGCAGTGCCACGCTCTCCCCCTCGGCGACGCTGAGGGCGATCCCCCGCAGGACGCGGCTGCCGCCGTAGCCGCTCTCCAGCGCATCGATCTCGAGCATCAGCCCCCGCTCCCCCCGACGGCAGGCTCCAGATCGGCAGCGCCGAGATAGGCCTCGCGCACCAGGGGATCGTTCTGCAGGGTCTCGTAGCTGCCCTGCCGCTCAATACGTCCGCGCACCATCAGCGCGACCGGACAGGCGAGATCGCGCACGAAGCCCATGTCATGTTCGATCACCAGGACAGCGCAGCCGAAACGCGCGTGCAGGTCGCGGATCAGCGCCACCGTCGCCGCGGTTTCGGCCGCCGTCATGCCGTTGGTCGGCTCGTCGAGCAGCAGCAGGCGCGGCCGGCGCGCCAGGACCATGGCGATTTCCAGCCACTGCTTCTCGCCGTGCGCCAGGCTGCCCGCGGGCAGGCCGGGCTTCCCCTCTAGTCGCGCCAGGGCCAGCAGTTCCGCCACCCGTCCCTCCCCTTCCGCGCCGCTGCCGACAATGGCGACGGTCAGGTTCTCCGCCACCGAGAGGTCGGGATAGACTCCCGGCACCTGGAACTTGCGCAGGATCCCGCGCCGGGCGATCTCATGGGGTTCGCGCCCGATCAGGGTCTCGCCGGCGAAGCGCAGCTCTCCGGAGTCCGGCCGCAAGGCGCCGGTAATGAGATTGAACAGCGTGGTCTTGCCGCAGCCGTTGGGGCCAATGAGGCAGAGCATTTCGTCCTCCCCCAGGCTGAGCGACAGGCCGGCAGCGGCGCGGACGCCGCCGAAATCCTTCTCGACCTCGGCGACTTCCAAAAGGGCCGTCATGGAAAGATGGTCAACCGGCCAGCACGACGTCGCCGACGATCTCCGCGCCGCGCGAGGCCATGAAGTAGAGTCCCATGTGATGGGTCAGGTCCTGGGGATGGGCCGCCGTCTCCGGCAGGCCGAGGCTTGCCGCCACTTCCTTCGGCAGGTCGTAGGTCGCGCAGGCCCCGGCGTGGACCGAGATATCCTTCAGTGTCGGCATGAGGTCGTGGTTGCGCGCCGACAGCAACGTCAGCACGAAGTCCATGACGCAGATGTCGGTGCAGATGCCCACCACCAGAAGACGCGAAAGCTCGTTGGCGTTCACCCAGTCGACCACGGCGTTGCTGCCGTCCTTCCGGATGGCGCCGACGAAGCCGTTGATGCAGTCCTTACGCAGCAAGGTCGCGTTGGCGTCCTGCTCCAGCCACTTCAGCTCGGGCACCAGGTCTTCCTCTCCGGTCCCCGCCTCGCAGTGCGGCGGATAGGGCGGCTCCGGCTTGCCCGGCACGTGGGTATCGAGGAAGGCCAGGACCGGCCAGTTCTGGCCGCTGAACGCCTTGGCCAGGCGGTCGGTCTCGGCGACCATGGCCGAGACCTGCGGATTTTCCGCCGGTGGCGCCAGGTTGCCCGCCCCCACCGTGGCGAAGCCGTTCACCTCGTCGACGATCACCAGACCGACGGCCTCCTCGCCGCCGAGGCGCAGGTTGGCTGGGGCCACCGGCAGGGCCGAGGCCACCTGGCGTGTCAGTTGGGGAAGATCGAAGCTGTCGGGCATGACCGCCTCCTTGTTTTGCCGTCCGCGACAGCTTAGCTGCAACCGGCGTCCGGGGCGATACGTCCGAGATCGTCAACGGTGACGAGGCCCTCGCCCTCGGTCTTGGCCAGGAACATCGGCAGGGTCACGTGGTGGTCGGCGCCACCGATGCTCACCGGGCCGGTCGGCGTCGAGACGGTCAGCCCTTCCAGGCCGTCGACCACGGCTTCGGGCCCCACCTCGCCCTTGCGCTCCAAGGCGTCCCGCAAGGCATTCATCGCGTTGTAGTGGGTCATCACGTAGTGCGAGATCGGCACCTCGTCCCCCGCCTGGGCGCGGAGGCGGGCGACGAAGTCTGTCACGCCCGGCTGTTCGCCTGAAGCGACGAAGGGCACCGTCACCCACATGTTCTGGCCGCCGCCCGGGCCGAAGGCGCCGAGGTAAGTTTCGGCAAAGCCGAGGAAGGCCACCGTCACCTTGTCGAAGAGGCCGAAGGCCTCCGCCTGCTTGATGAAGGTGATGCCGTCGCCGCCCGGCAAGGCGAAGAGCAGCACCTTGGCGCCGCTGTCGGCGATGCGGCGGATGACCGGCGCGAACTCCTTCACACCCCAGGGCGTGAACTCCTCGCCGGCGACGCTGCCGCCGAGCCCGCCGACGATGCCCTTGGCCGCCTCGAACATCTTCTGCGGCCAGACGTAGTCCGCGCCGAACATATAGGTGCTGCCGCCGAAGTTCTCGTGCATGTAGGGCAGCAGCTTGGCCAGTTCCTGGTTCGGCACCGTGTTGAAGGAGAAGATATAGCGGCTGCAGGCCCCGCCCTCGTAGTTGGTGGCGTAGAGCAGCGGCACCTTGGCGCGTTCCACGGTCGCCGCCATGGCGTCACGCGACGACGAGAGGATCGGGCCGGTCAGGGCGACGGCCTCGTCACGCCCGATCAGGGTGCGCGCCTTCTCCACCGAGGTCTTTGGGTCGGTCTTGTTGTCCTCGTAGAGGACCTCCAGCGGCCGGCCCAGGATGCCGCCGGCGTCGTTGATCTCCTGCATCGCCAGATCGAGGCCCAGCTTCGCCTGATTGCCGAAGAGCTCCAGGCCACCCGAGAACGGCAGGACCGCACCGACCTTGATCGGCTCGGCCGCCCAGCCCCGCGTGGCCAGCCCCGGCAGCGTGGAAACCGCGCCGGCCGCCGCGCCGGCGGCCAGAAGTCGACGCCGAGAAACCTTCATCATGACCGCACCCCCTGTTGCTTTGAGCATTCTTGATTGCGGGGGGAAGTGTGCCGCGAGTTTTGCTGCGCCGCAACAGCTTCCCGCCCCGGCGCGGCGGCGCCCGGACGCACCGGCCCGCATTTCAGGGTTTCCAGCCGCCCGGATGGAGGGGAAGGCCGAGCGGTTTAAGGCACCAGTCTTGAAAACGGGTATGGGTGGAAGCCCATCGTTTGCCTTCGTAGCTTCATCTGTAGGCCTGCTCAGGCCGGGTACATCGACCAAATACCACGTCGAGATCAAATCTCTGCCGCAAGGTTACCATGGCTCTCAGCCACCACCGCTCGACCCGCCGCGCTGCTGCTCAAGCTCGTCGATGGCTCTCTCAATCGCGGCTCTGATTTCCTCCGGCTCATGCTGACCGGAGAGGTAACTTCCACCCTGCTCGACAATCAGCTCGACACGTTGCCAGAGATCACCCAGCGCGTGATCCATAGCTCTTCGTCCCTCGGCTATCTCCGGCGCATAGGCAACGAGCACGATGCCAACAATGGCATTGCTAATGTCGCCGCGAAACTTCTGGCCCGAACCTGCCACATGGAGCTCGACGGCTCCGCCCGGGCGAACCGACTGGTAAACCAGATCCTCCAGTAGATCGGGGGCAATCGGTTCGCCGAGTTCGGCGGCAAACCGCCCGATGAGAGGTCCCAGAAGTTCGTGTACATCTTTCGGCGAGGCTGCCATGGGCTCTTCCCTATCCGTTTTCTACACTGAGGCGTTTCATCTCGCGCGCCCCGAAGATCCGCACGACATATGCCACAAAGACGACGCTGTAGCTGACAAGCAGAATGAAGCCCGTTCGCCTTTGAATCTCCCGGACGATCCCTAGATCTCTTTCGATGCTCGCCATGAAGTCGTTCGGGTCGACCCGCATAGTCTGACCCAGCTGCATCGCTTGAACGGCCTCTGCCAAACCGACCCCGCTCTCCGTCAACCAGACACTGCCGCTCGCCAGGACGATTGCGCCGAGGAAGACGCAGAAGCTGATGCCGATGCCTTCGCCAAGGAGTGCAAGGATCGATGCCTTGAATGTCCAACTGAGAAAAAGAGTGGCGATCAGGGCAAACTGGATAAGGCGAGCCAACAGGCTGGGTGACGGGCGCTCGAACGCCGGGTCGATCGCCATGAGAACAGCTGCAAAAACGAGCGCCAACCCAAGGCAAAAGGCGCTGTAGCGGCCGATTTCATGGACCAACAGCGCGAGCTTCGAACCCCATCCTAGCGTGCGCCTCTGGTCGATATGCCGCGGCAGGCGGATCGACGCAGCCTCCACGATCGACTGCTGCAGTTGGCCTGGTTCGACTTCGGCGCCAAGCCGCCTCAATCCGCGAAGAAACGACGGCCCGAAAGCCGCTACACCCAGCGCAACGGCCCACAGCAGGTCGAGCAAGGGGGCCGGCTGCCGCAGCAAAAGCAGCGCAAAGACTCCGCCGGGCAGGAGCATGCACCCTAGGTCGCTCCATAGCCGTTGGCGTTTGCGGTTCGTGCCGCGGGTGTCGGGAAGCAGCTGACCGCCGACAGCCGCGCCGCAGAGAATGAGAAGCTGGAGCCCCCCGATCACTGGGCCGAGATCCGCACCCTCCATACCCGCAGGCAGGCCCTTACGCAGGGCGATCCCAAGCGAGGCACATACGAGGAGAACGCACCAAGCCGCCACCGCACGGCGAGTTCCCGACGCTTCCGCGCCGAAGGCATAGACGTGCCACTCTTCCTTCGATGGATAGCTACGGCTGAACACTCGATCTCTGTGGGTTTTGCTCTGATCACTTTCCGGCACCACCCCCAACCGCGCTGCGGCATAGGCATTGGCGCGCAGTTCCGAGAAAATCTCGAGGTTCTTCATCCAGTGGTGTCCCCAAAACCCAACCCAGATCATTAAGGCGGCGGTCGCGGGGATCGCGACGACAAGGATTGACGTGGGAAAGACGCTTGTGGTCGCTAGAACGGCCCCGATGGACGCCAGGGTCGCGCAGACGAATATTGCGCCTTCGTAGATTCGGTTGAGCCAACTCTCGAAGCAGAAGGCGTGATGGAACTCATGATGTACGATGAAAGCCAGCTCCTGCCGGCGCTCCTCGTCTCTCCTCTGCCGCGCCGGACTGCTTTCGCTGCGTGGGCCGAAGATGTTCTGCCAGAGTTTATTGTAGTCTGCTGCGGACAGCAGAAGCACACGCCGCCGGACGGCGGTCTCCGCTCCCCACCTCGTCGCCCTCAGAGCACTGTCCAGCACGAAGCCCGGCTCCAAACGTCGGACATAGTCGAGGGCCTGCCCCGCCCAGGGAAAGGGCTTGTAGATCCTCCGACGCGCAAACCAGGGAATCCAAGGCAGGCGTTCAGCCAACAGCTCAACGACGACCTGTCGGGGTAGGACGACGCTGACCGTCGCAAAGGACACCGCCGCCGCCACTCCGAGAGTCGACCACATCAACCGCCCAGCGGTCATTGAGGGAAGCCGCCCTTCGATGGGCCTTCCGGTTGTCGGATCGATTGCCAACAGGATCGAAGGGAGCATAGACATGAATGCCGCGAGCTCCGACCACACAAGCACCAGCAACACCGCAGAAAGCCCGGCAACCGTCACCGTCGTGAGATAGATCATGCGGTCCCGGTGAAGCACCCGACTGAGCGTTTCCTGTCGTGCTGCTTCGCTCATTGGCTTTCGTCACTCCCTCTCACTCTGGCGCAGCGGCCTTGATCGGGGTCGAGCTCCGCAAAACTGAGCGACCTCGTGGAGTTGCACTTCATCGACCGAGTCCGTTCGACGCAGGCTTGAGTGGAGGCTTGAGTGGAGGCTTGAGTGTAAAGCCTGTGAACCACCACTGGAGGTTCACGATCGTTCGGATTTTGGGAAAGCGATCCATCCACGACGCCACTCATCCAACGCAATATATTGGCGACATGACGCCTCTTTCTCTCGATGGGTGCACCGTTGGCGCGCGCCGGCAGCCCCGCTGGCCAGCCTTTAGCGGCCCCAACCGGCTCCCGGCCATCAGAGTCGGTTTCACCGCACCTGAAGCCACTAAAGTAGAACAGTCTGATTTTTATACGACTTTAACTAGTACTACTCCCTCTTTTCGGTCAATAATGCCACCTTTGGACGCGTAAGGGTAGTTGCCCCTTATAGAAAAGCTTCATAGGATTTATCGTCTGAGCTGTGGCTTAGTACGGGGGCAGGATGGTGGGGAATAACGAGAACAGAAGCGGCCGCCAGAACCCGGGATCCGAAGAAAATCAATCGGAAGTCGGTACTCGACCCGAAGAGCGCGGCGCCACGGACCAACCTACGGCAATTCGGCAGGTCTTCATCGATGATCGCCGGCGCCCCTGGCTTGGACCAGCGATCGCCAGCGCCGCAATCGCCCTGATCATACTTCTTCTTCTGATACCTGGTGTCCTGCTTTATCCAGAAGTCGCGGCTGATCTAGACGACGACCAGCTTCTGCAGATGCAGAGAGAGAACAACAGGGCCCTGGAAGAGCGCATCCAGGAATTGCTGGGCCTGAGCGAGCAGGCGGTCTGCCGCGATGAAGGACGTCTTTACGGCACGGCGCCGGGAGAAGCTGGCTTAACCCCGCTGGAAACGCGGCCCGGCGCACTGACGCCACCGCTCCACGAATTACCGGCCCCCGTTGATGAAGCCACAGCCGGCGGCCCACAAAGCACCTCCCTCGTCAGCCTCCTCGACACCGCCACGGCGCTGATTATTGCTGCCGATCCCGCGGAAGAAGGCATCGGAATGGGAACCGGCTTCTTCATTACGCCCAACCACATCGTAACGAACCTGCACGTCATCAGTGACCCGCCCAGACCTGAGATCTTCGTGGTCTCGCCGAGCCTGAGCGAGCCGACACGCGCCACCGTGGTCGCCCGTTCGCCGAACCATGACATTGGCAAGCCGGATTTCGCCGTCTTGAGCCTGCCCGGCGCCGGAAGCCCGACGACGCTGAGCCTCGTCGAAGGCGCGACACGTCTGGACAACGTGATCGCAGCCGGGTTTCCGGGGGTCGTTACGCAAACGGACGAGAATTTCGCCCGCCTGATGTCAGGCGATTTCTCGGCCATTCCGACCGTGTCGTTCACCGAAGGCATCGTGACCGCGATTCAAAACCCGTCCGGCTCGGAGCTCATACTTCACAGCGCTGCGGTTTCTCCCGGAAACAGCGGCGGACCTCTTGTCGACAGGTGTGGCCGCGTCGTCGGCGTGAATACCTTCGTCATCTCGGAAGAAACGTACAGGCGCGTCAACTATGCCCTTTCAGCGGCTGAACTAGGGCACTTCCTGGACGCCAACGGGCTCACCGCGAAGATTGCAACGGCCCCGTGCGCCCTGCCCGCTTCGCCCTCCCCTTCCGACGCCGGGATACCGGCTCCTTCTGCCCCCAGCGACGGTGCAGCCGAATGAATCGCGAGAGCATCGCCGAGACCACTCTTGCGGGGCTGAGACCTGCCGGAATCGGCGGACGACGAACATTGGACGCCTGGGATCAGCTCTCGGCCTTCATTGCTTATGACGACAAGCTGGGCCCCGAACACGCCCGCGTGCTCGCGGAACCAGTCATCGGCAACGACGGGAGTGTCGAGTGGTATAAGCCCTCCGGGCTCGACGGAAACGCCATCGCGATCTCCGACTTGCCGGCCGTGGAGCAGGAGGCGCTCAAGACCCGTGCCCGGGAACTAACGGAGGCAATCCGAAACCGAGCCGAGGAGCTCCGTTCGGAGAGCCGCGAGGATCTTCGCCGCATGGGCGAAACGCTGTCCTCCGCCCTGCTACTGCCGCGAGAAGAGGAGATTCTCTTCAGCATTGACGGGAGCCCGGTCCTTATAAACTGGGGCACATTGAACGATGTCCCCGAGCCCCCGCTCGCGGTCCTGGAAGACTATCTCAGAGCCACACCGCCGCCGGTCTCCGAACTGCCGGTTTCCGAGCCCCCCGCTGCCGCATCGGTTCTACACAGCACACTGGCAATTCACGATCGCTGGAGCTGGTGGAACTTGCTGTGGCTCCTTTTTACTCTGCTCCTGGCCTTTCTGTTTTTCCTGCTGCTGTTCGGGTGTGGCCTAGGACTCTCCGCATTTCGGGGCGGCCTGCTCGACTACTGCCCCGGCAGGGCCCTGGCTCGCGGGGCGCTGGAGAGCGAACGCGAGCGCGGCGCGGCGTTAGAAGCGGAAATAAGGCGGATGGAGGAGGCGACGGCCCAGCTTCCCGATTGTGCACGGCTACAAACCGCCCAGTCACCCGACCCGGAAGCATCCCCTCCCGAAGATGAAGATAGTGTCTTTGAGCGGCGCCGCGCCCAAGCCGGCGGGGAAACCGGAGAGGTCACCGTAACACTGATATGGGACGGCGCTGGGTACCCTGATCTCGACCTGAAGGTGATCTGTCCCGCCGGAGACACGATCAACTATCGGTCCCCGTCCTCCTGTAGCGGGAACCTGGACGTCGATGCCAATGGCGGCGCCGACAGACGTGCCGAGCCCGTTGAAAATATCTTCTGGCCCGAAGGCGCGGCACAACCCGGGATCTATCAAGTCTACGTGGACAACTACGACGGCCGCAATCTCGGCGACAGGAGTGTCCCCTTTAACCTGGAGGTCCAGATCGGCGAATCGAAGACCCACCATGAGGGCCGCGTGGCCCCGCCGGGACAGGGTGACTTCGTCACCAGCTTTTCGGTCGAGAGCCCTTAGGCAGCACCGAGAAAATGGAGCGCGCTTAAAATTGGAGGCAGTTGCCTGAATGCTTAAACCGCTGATCGAATTCAACGATGTTGTAACCGTCATTCCCAACAGCGGGATTCAGATGCTCGATTTCGGCCTGGAGGGTTCCGCGGTCGCGAGCGTTGTTCGCAGTTTCTGGCCGCAACCATTGGATGAGCGCGACGATCTGGGGCGCACCAAAGTACGCCTGCACCCGCTTGCCGAACGCGGCGAGGACTTGGTCTACTTCACCGAAGAACTCCCCCAGGGTCGGCGGGCGCCCGAGGATCAGACCTACGACGTCAGGGCAACCGAGGCACTCGACACCTTTAACGGCGAATGGCTGCCGGCACCATTCCTGCGCCGCCGTATTGACGAAGACGCCGGGGAGAGCGCTTTCGACTATGGTCCGGTCGGATGGTGCCGCATGCGTGTGGTCAAACTAGACGAGGCGGATGAGGCCGGGAATACCCACCGGATCGTCTTGGCTTTCGATACGACGCTGGGGCCACCGAAGACGTCCGATGCCCCCTACCTGGCTCCGGAACCTCGCGATTCCTCGGACCCGGTAGAATTCCAGCTCGCCTGCGACCCCTTCAAGATTGGTTTTTTCGTTGAGTCCGTACCAGTCCGCCGCTGGATACGTGACATGTTCTTCAAGGGTCTCAAGCGACGTTTCAACCGCCCGATCGAAGAAGACGAGCGCGAACCCGGTGAGTTTTGGGGTACCTATTTCGTGCTGCTGGAAGCCGTCGCCGGCGCCTGCCGTATCCCGCGGATCAAACTCATCGATACCGTGACGGATCCTCAAAACATCTCGACCATCGGTATCGACCTGGTGATCGACGTAGGCAACAGTCGAACCTGCGGCATCCTGGTCGAGAAGGCGCCAGGCCGCGACCTGGTGGATATCACCCAGGCAACGCGGCTTGAACTGCGCGATCTGACGCGCCCCGAGTTTGTCTATTCCCAGCCTTTCGAGACCTGGGTTGAGTTCTCCCCGGCCCAGTTCGGCAGTCAGGCGCACGCGCGTCGGCTGAGCCAGAAAAACACTTTCTGGTGGCCAAGCCTGGTGCGGGTCGGCCCTGAGGCCTCCTGGCTGGCGGCGAAGTCTGACGGAACGGAAGGCATTACCGGTCTGTCGAGCCCGAAACGCTATCTTTGGGACGACCAGACACGGCCGCAAGCTTGGTCGAACACCCGCGGCTTAACGCCCGCGGGCCAGGAAGTACCGGATATCAAGGGGCCGATGGTCGCCCGCCTGGCGGAGGACGGCCGCCTGACGAGCATGTCGATTCCGGTCGGCACATCACCTCGCTACTCACGCAGTTCCATTTATATGTTGATGCTGGTTGAACTGCTGTCCCACGCGCTTGTGCAGATCAATTCCCTATCGTTCCGGAGCCAGAAAGCCGACCGAGACCTGCCGCGCCGGCTGGAAAACATCATCCTGACCCTGCCTTCGGCCACACCGATTGCAGAACAGAAGATCCTCAAGCGGCGCGCCAACGACGCCTGCAACCTGCTGTGGGACATCATGGGATGGAAGAAACTCGAGAGGGCCGAACCGGCGGAGACAGAGGCGCCTGAAGATCCTCTGCACAAGAAACCCGCCGTCAAGATGGACTGGGACGAGGCAACCTGCACACACCTAGTCTACCTCTACAACGAGACCAACCACAAATTTCAAAGCGATCCGTCGGAGCTCTTCTCGATGATAAGTCAGGGGCGAACGGGCAGCCTGGGCGGACCCGCCGTTCGCATCGCCAGCATCGACATCGGTGGCGGCACTTCCGATCTCATGATTATCCAGCACGAAGTCGAGAGTCAGAGTAAGCGTATCGTCCATCCCCAGCAGATGTTCCGTGAGGGCTTCCGCCTGGCGGGCGACGATCTGCTCAAGGTCGTTATCGAGGAGTGCGTGCTGCCCCAATTCGTGACCGCTCTGCGCAACAGCGGGGTCGCGCAAGCGGGCAACATGATGACCGAACTCTTCGGGGGCAACCATGAAGGCATGTCGCAGCAGGACCGCACGCTCCGTGCCACTTTCGTCAACCAGGTCCTGGTCCCCGTCGCCCTGAGCCTGCTATCGCTCTACGAACAAACCGAAGGACGCCGCGGCGCAGGCGTAGAGAGCTCGACCGTCGCCGACCTGCTCGACGCGGACCATGCGCCGCAGCGACATGTGCGCGCCTACCTGGAAACCGCGGCAAAGAAGAACGGAGCAGCGGGCTTCGACATCGACCAGGTAAAGATCGACATGGACCCGCAAGAGCTTGCCGGAATTGTCATCTCGGTCTTCGGTTCGACCCTCGAGGACCTCTGCGATGTGGTGCGCTATTACCAATGCGACCTTCTACTGCTCACCGGGCGTCCATCGCGCCTTCCGGTAGTGCGCGACATCATCCACTCACAGATCCCTCTGCCACCCCATCGCGTCGTCTCGATGCATCGCTACGAAATCAGCCCCTGGTACCCCTTCCGTAAATCGAGTTTCGAGATCAGCGACCCGAAAACGACTGCGGTGGTCGGCGCGATGCTATGCCAAGTCTGCGAAGGCCGGATCGAAGGCTTCTACATGAAATCGAGTGAGCTCCAAATGGAGTCCACCGCCCGTTACATCGGTGTGATGAACCAGGCGGGGCAAATCACGGAAGACAATGTCCTGCTAGACAACGTGAACCTCAAAACCGGTGATGGCGTTATCGGGTTCGATCTTGCTATGGAAGGACCGACTTTTTTGGGTTTTCGTCAACTCCCCCTGGCGCGCTGGAAAACCACCCCACTCTACTACATGTCGTTTCGCAATCCCGACGACGGACGCACGAAGACGCTAGCCCCCCCGATTGCGTTGCATTTCGAGCGATCTGTCGCCGGCGATGACGCCTCCGATTTCGAGGATTTCAAACCGAGAGTGGCTATTGACGCAAATGACAAGCCCTGTCTGCGCCAAGTCGACTTCAGGCTTCAGACGCTCAAGACGGACCAGAGCGTAGACATGGGCTATTGGCTTGACAGCGGAATCCTAAGGACATCGCGAGAACTATAGACAGGCGCAGCGATGGTTGACCCAGACTGGCCAACGCGGCGCAACAAAATCAGGCTGATGCAACGGTACGTAGGTTGAACAATGCGCCCCAAAGACGAGACACTTTCCGAGGATTGCCGGGCCATGGCAGAAGCGGCGAAGGAATCACTCGAGTGGTTCAAGCGTAACGAGAAACTGCTCGGCCCCCGCCGCAGCGGGCTCGAGCGCAGTTTCAAGAAGGCTGCCGTCGAAGCCCAGAAGCTCTCTCTCGCGGCCGAGCGACCAATGTCGGTCGGCGTCTTCGGTCCAAGTCAATCGGGCAAGTCGTTCCTGATCGGCAGTTTCATCTCGCCGGGCGGAAAGGCCGTGCCGATCGTCTTCGGTTCTGGCGAGCGTGCGGAACGCCTCGACTTCTTAAGCGAGATCAACCCGGTCGGCGGCGATGAAACGACCGGGCTCGTCACCCGCTTTTCGGTGAATCCAATGGCTGCCCCCAACCCCGATTATCCTGTCGTCCTGCGCATGCTGCGCGAAGCCGATATCGTTAAAATCCTCGCCAACTGCTTCACTCTGGATTTGAGTGCGCGCTCCGAAACCGATCTCGACGCGCCCGCGCTGGAAGAGCTCTTTGCCGACCTCGAGGGCCATGTCGACGAGAAACCCCATCCGGGCATGGCTCTTGAGGACGTTTTCGACATTTCGGACTACGTCGTCGAGGAACTGGAGAACCATGCGCTAAACCGCAGCCCTGCAAGCACCCGCGACGTCTTTTGGAGCCGGCTTGAGCGTCTTGCTCCCTATCTGCCCGCGGATCGACGGGCAGAGGCGCTGGCCCCGCTGTGGGGTGGCATTCCGGAGTTTACCGCCCTCTTCCGCGAACTGAAGGAAGCACTCGATGCCCTGAAACATCCGGAGTTTGCCTTTGCGCGCCTCGATGCTATCCGGGACCGGGCCCACGGCATCCTCCACGTCTCGACAATCTACGAACTGGATACGGACACTGGAAACACCGGGGGGCAGGTCACCCTGATGATGCCGGATGGCCGCACGGCGACCTTGCCGAAGGCAATCGTCACGGCGTTGACCGCCGAACTGCGCGTCACCCTGGAAAGCACGCCCTGGCCCTTCTTCGAGCACACCGACCTGCTCGACTTTCCCGGCGCCCGAGGACGCGAGAACACGACGCCGCAACGCTTTCTGCGAGGTGAGGACGCGAAGCCCACGAATCGCGCCTACTGTTACCTACGCGGCAAGGTGGCCGTCTTGTTCGACAAATACTCTGCCGATCTTGATCTCAACACGATGCTGCTGTGTACCGATGATCGCAATCAGGAAGTACGCCAGCTTCCCGAACTGATTCATCGGTGGACCAGCCGCACCCATGGTCAGCGTCCCTCTGACCGGGTCGGCAAGCGCGTAACGCTGTTCCTCTGCTTGACGAAGTCCGACCTACTATTCGACGTGAAGACCGGCGCGAAGACGGAAGAAATTGTCCGCAACCGGCTGAACAAGGATGTCGAATTCTACAAATCCTGGATGACGGAATGGGTTCCACAGCAACCCTTCAACAACACGCTCCTGATCCGAAATCCTCGGTGCAAACGTGCTGACCTCTTCGAATATGAACCAGGCCCCGACGGAGCCGAGGAAGGCTATGTACCGCCTGAAGTCGGCCTGAGAGAAGAACTAGAGGCGCGCTTGTCGAGCTACAAGTCGACCTTCGCGTCGATCGATCTGGTCGCCGACCATATCAGCGACCCGATCCGCAAGATTGACGCAAGCTTGACTCTGAACGACGGTGGCATCAGCTATCTTGCTGAACTCCTTACACCGACCTGTGAGCCCGACCTCAAGTATCGACAGATCAAGCCCCGCGCCGAGAGCCTGTCAGAGCGGATATGCGCCGAGCTTTCGGAATATCATGAAGCCGGCGACATCGCCCAACGCATGCGGGAACGCCAGGAGAAGGCCCGTGAGGTCGCGCGCAAGCTCTCTGCGACGCCTTATCATGTTGGCCAGTTCATCGCTCTGCTCGAATCGGATGAGGCCATGCTCGGCCGGGTTTTCATGGAGACGGCAAAGGGCAGCGAGCGCGGTGACGGCGATGACAAAAGCACCGGATTCCGAAAGACCGCCACCAGCAACCTGGTAATCGAAGACGACTTTCTGACCGACGAAGGGCCAGAAGCAGCGAGGGACCCCGAAGGCGGACTCGCACTGCGCTATGCAGACGCCGTCCTGGCGGCATGGCTGCAACGCCTCGAGGATATTGCGGCAAACGACAGCCTGGTAGCCACTTACGACCTTTCGCCAGAACAGATGTCCACGGTTGTGCATGAACTCTCGGCCGCGGCACGACGCTGCGGTCTCAGGAGTCGAATCGCTGAAACCGTACAACCCATCATTCAGTATCACCGCAGGCCGGACGAGCATCGACCACGCGTGGCGATGGCCACCAACCAGGTGGTCAACCGCCTCATCAGCCATCTGGCACGGGACCAGGCCGAGAGTGAGGAATACGGCAAGGATCTCTTCGCCAAGCCAATGGCGCCCGCTGTCGGCGATTTCCCGGATCTGCCGGCGGACGCCAGAGAGATGCTGCGTGTGCGCGGCCAGTACGTCGGCAACTGGCTCAAAGCCCTGATTATTCTTGCCGGCGAGAATGCCGCATCTTCGGAGGGCGGCCTGGTAAATCCGGAAGAGAATGAGCGCCTGGGGGAACTCATCGAAAGGTCCAGGATCTCGACACAAAGAAGCGCTGCTGAGTAGAGACAGAACAAGCCATGCCACTCTTGATCGAGGACGATCCGACCCACCCGCAAGGCGGCTATGCCCTGCTGCGAATCCCGGACAAGGCAGAAGCGGCAGGCACGGGCGAAATCACGATCATGGTGAGGCGGTTCAAGCAGGGCGATTCCTGCCTGGGACCGGACGGCTGGCAGCCTGCCGAGTACGCCTTCAAACCTTCCGCCATGGCAACACGCGGCGGGGAGCTCGTCCTCACCATAGGTCCGCGCATTGTCGATGCCGTAGAAGAATACGAACAGGTGTCTGTCAGCATTCCCGAGATCGGACTCCAAGAGGCCTTTCCTTGGCCTCCTCTGACCCCCAGCCGCAACATTCCAGTACTGGACACCGAGTCCCTGGCGACCGGCGACACCGCAATGCCGGGGGGCACCGAGGCCCGCTCCGCCAGCGCTGAACCGTACCGCCAAACCGAAGTGGACAGGACACGGGAGGAGGTTCCGCTCGACCTGGACCCGGCAACGCTCCCAGGGAACGCGGACGCCATACAAAAGGACCCGGTAGAGGGCGAAACCGAATGCCGGAAAGACAATGGAGAAGCGACGGCGGACACCGACACGGAACACCGTCGCAAAGCCGCGCCGTTCCGCACGCGTTTCCTTATCTTGGCGCTTCTACTCTTGGCCGCTGTCGGTGCCCTAACCTACTATTACTGGGACGAACTCGCCGAACTGGCTGGGTTTTCGGGTCCAGACGAGCCCCCCTCCCCTCCGACACCTGCACCGTCTTCCCCTTCGCCGGTTGTCACGCCCATGTCTTCTGCCGAGCGTCACGCCCGGGCCATGGAAGACCTTGAAGCAGGAAGGTTTGACGAGGCGATTCCACTGCTCCGCCAGAACGCGAGAGAAGGTTATGGCCCGTCGTTGCTAAGTCTGGCTGGATACTTTGCCGATAGCAATCCAGCGGAAGCGCTACGTTTGGTGACCGACGCATGCGAGGCTGGCGCCACCGGCGCCACCGCCTTCTACGACAGCCTTCTAGAGGATGTCGAAGCAAAAGCGGACCAAGGAAACGCCTTGGCCGTCGTCGCCCTTTCCACAAGGGGGCCTTCGGCCGCGGCAGCTTGCCGCCCCTAGACTGATACGGCAGGGAGACTACGAGCATGACAGCCGACTTCAGCAAGGACACAAAGCCCCAGGCCCGACGCCGTCGGACGCTTCTCCTTACCGTTTTGGCCGGGATCGCGTTTCTCGCCTCTCTCTCGCCGCTAGGCACTCGCGCGAGCGAGCCGCAGCTCGTCGATGAAAGCATCCCCGGACTCTATCAACGCATCCTAACTCGGCCGGATGCGCGCCTGATGGAGGCCGCAGGCAGTGACACAACCCGAAACCTGCCGCCACCCTTTACCCCCTTCTACGTCTTCGCCCGAGAAGATGTCGCGGGCAGCACGTGGCTCGCGGTCGGGCCGAATCGCCTTGAGGACCCGACCGGATGGCTACCGCTGGAGCAGACGGTCAGTTGGGACCAAGCCATGGTCCTGGCATTCAATCCGCCCACGGCGCGCTTGCCCGTCCTGTTTTTCAAGGACCGCGATTCACTGCTGGATGTCGTACAAGACGAGCGCCTTCCTGTCGTCGCGCCGCAGCTCGTCGAAGCAGCTCGCTCGGGGCGGTCTCCTGCGGATGACCGCATCATCTCGATCGAACCGGAAGAGTGGGTCGATCTGCGGGAAAACTTTTACCTGCTGCCGATACTGCGCGCTGAAGACACCTTCCTGGCCTCCGGCGCGCGCGGCAATCTGGTCGAGATTGCGTCTATCCCTAAAGATCCCGAGCCGTCGGATCGTCCGGAGACAAGTGAGACTTACCGGGTGGGCGTGATGTTCGTCGTGGACACCACGACGTCGATGAAGAGTTATATAGACCGCACCCGGCAAGCCGTTAGCCGTGTTTTCAGGGGTCTCCGCCGATCGGCGGTGGGCGAACGCATCAGCTTTGGGATGGTGGCCTATCGCGACTCTCTGCGGTCAGCCCCCGAACTGGAATACCTCACCAAGCTCGTCGCTCCGCTTCAGACTCCGCCGAACCATGACGCCTTCGAGGAGGCGCTGAGTTCTGTCGAGGCCTCCCTGGCATCCAGTGCCGGCTTCAACGAAGATGGCCTGGCCGGGGTTGTTGAGGCAATCGGCCAAGAGGAATGGAAGGACTTCGCGGGCCGCTACATCATTTTCCTCTCCGACGCGGGCTTGCGCGACGGCAGCGACCCCTACTCGGCGACGAGACTGAATCCTTCACAAGTAAATGAACTCGCGCGGGACAAGAACATCGCCATCGTCTCGATGCTGCTCGCCACGCCGATGGGATCCTCCTATCACGAGGACGCAGAACGCCAGCTCCGCGAGCTTTCTTTCTGGGAGGGTATGAGCCGCCCTGCCTTCTACCGTGTCCCGGAAGGCGATCTTCGGGCCTTCGAGCCCGAGCTGGACCGCGTTGTCACGTCCATGATCGATCAGATCACCGCCGAGATCGAGACCGGCCCCACCGGCGAGAGGGACCGCGCGCGCGAAGCCGAAGTCTGCGATCTGGACGACAGCGCGGGATCCGGCCTAACTGCAGCGGTTCGCTGTGCCGGCTATGCTCAACGCTTGGTTTGGCTGGGCCGGGAACGCGGCGCGGCCGCCCCCGCTCTCTTCCGGGCCTGGGCGCCCGACTTTGCGCTCGACAATCCGAACCGCAAAGCCTTCTCCGTCCGCGTGATGCTAACCAAGGAACAGCTAAGCAACCTCGCAACGGCTTTGGATGCTGTTCTTACGGCGGGGCGCGAGACGCTCGACAGCGACCCCGGAAAGTTCTTCGATCAACTCCGCAGTGTGGTCGCGCGGACGGCCACCGACCCTAGTTCGGTAGATCCGGCAAGTATCGACAGCCTGGCGGATCTGCTGGATGCCTACCTTCAGAGGCTCCCGTACCACAGCCAGCTGCTGACCTTGAGCGAGGAAAGCTGGTTGCTGGCGGGTCCCGCCCGACAGGCGGAGATCATCGCCACGGTGCGATCAAAAACTGAAGCTTACCAGCATATCCACGATTCTGCGGATTGGATCCGGCTCAGCGCCGACGCGAGCGATGACGAACTGATCTATCCCCTTCCCCTGGAACTCCTGCCGTGACAGCCCATTCGCTGCCGGACGCCCCGCTGCTCGACATCGCCGAGATCGCTGTCCACCGCCATGACGGTGACTGGCGCTTCGATCTTTCGGTGCCACGATTTGCCGTCCGGCGCGGCGAGCGGATTGTTCTGACGGGCCCCAACGGATGCGGCAAGACCACACTCATCAAGATCCTGGCACTGGCCCTGGCACCCGAGGAAGGCCGCTACTTTTACATCAACGTGCCTTTGCACGCGGAAAGTATCGACGCACTGGGCCTGTGGCGTAGCAGCAACGACACGAGACTGACCTGCCTGCGGCGCGACCTGTTCGGCTATGTGCAGCAACTCGGCGGGCTTCTCGACTTTCTGACGGTGCGCCAGAACGTTTTGCTGACCCAGCGTTTAACCGGTCGCAGTGACACCCGTTGGCTCGCCACCCTGATCAAACGCCTCGACATTGCAAACCTGTTGGATCGCTATCCGAGCCAACTATCGATTGGCCAGCGCCAGCGTGCCACCATCGTACGCGCCCTGGCACACCGCCCGCTGGTCCTGCTCGCCGACGAGCCCACGGGCTCCCTGGACAGCGCAAGCGCGGCCTGGGTCATGCAGCTTCTCGTCGAGGAAGCCTCACAGTGCGGCACGACGGTCATCCTGGCGAGTCACGATCTGAACCTGGTCTCGCAGTTCGACTTCGAGCCTG
This sequence comes from Kiloniellaceae bacterium, assembly GCA_048268885.1. Taxonomy (GTDB): domain Bacteria; phylum Pseudomonadota; class Alphaproteobacteria; order Kiloniellales; family Kiloniellaceae; genus Pelagibius. Next base: position 26,574 of record JBLWUP010000020.1, read on the forward strand.
TCACAGCATCCCTTTCGGTCTCACCCGACGGACAAAGCAGCGAGTTCTGCCGTGCGGCGTAACGACATGCACGACATCTTCCTGGCAGCCGAAATGGCGCTGCGGGATCTGTTCCGCGAGCATACCGCAACGCTGTGTCAGGTTCTTGCCTTTGCGGCGATCGTCACGCCCCTTCTGGTACTTCACGGCCTGCGGGTCGGGGTCATTGATACCCTGACATCGGACCTGGTTGCCGACCCGCGAACGCGCCAAGTCAATCTTCTTGGCGACCGTCTCTACGAGGCGACATGGATCGAGGAACTGCGGGCGAGGAAGGAGGTCGGCTTCGCGATGCCGCACACGCGCTCACTGGCGGCCAACGCGGAATTCATGCTGTCAGGCCGCCCGGACAAGGGCATCGAAAGGGTAAGCCTGCTGGCCTCTGGGGCTGGCGACCCCCTGCTCTCCGAAGGGAACGAGCCCCCAAACGAGACTCAGGTCGTCATAAGCACCCCCCTCGCCAAGGCGCTGGGGGTTAGACCCGGCGACGACATGACGGCAATTCTGTCGCGCAGCGCCGAAGGCTCAACGAGCCGCGTCACCTTAGATCTTGCTGTCAGTGGTGTCATCGATCCGGCTCTCTGGCAAGAGCGTGGGGCTTTGGTACACCTTTCAGTGCTGATCGCATTCGAGCGGTGGCGTGACGGCTTCGCCATCGAACGCTATGGCTGGGAGGGCCGCCCGGACAGCGGGCGCGGCAACCGCTTTGCTAACGTCCGTCTTTATGCTGCCGAGTTGACCGATGTCCGCCCTCTCGTGGAGAGACTCCTGGAGAATGGCTACCTGGTGAGCAGCGACCTTTCCGACGTGGAAGCGCTACTCGGCCTTGATCGCAGCCTGGGCGGCATCTTCGCAATCATCTCCACTGTAGCACTGAGCGGGTATGTCCTGGCATTCGGCGCCACCCTCTGGTCGAACGTCCAACGCAAAGCACCCGCGCTTGGACTATTGCGCTTGCAGGGCCTGCAACGATCACACGCGATCCTATTCCCCCTGGTCCAAGCCTTGGTCGTCGCGTGCATCGGGGCCCTGCTGGCTGCGGGCCTCTCTAACCTGACCTGCAAGTGGGTCGGCTTCGCCTTCAGCGAGGGCCTTCCGGACTCCGCGGCCGCATGTAGCTTGGGCGCTTTGGATTATGTGGCTGCTCTTCTTATTGGGTGCGCCGTTTCTGCGGCCGCGGCCACCGCTGCAGCGGTCCGGGTCACGCGCATCAATGCTGTGGGAGGATTGCACCATGATTAGTCGGCGACGCCGAGTGCAACCGCGGCGGCTGCACTACCTCATCCGCATTGCGGGTGTTGTCCTTGCGGTGATCCTTGGCGACACCCCGGGCCATGCCGAACTACCGGTCGAGTGGAAAGAGCGGTTCTGGAATCCGCATTCCTTGGAGGACGATTTTGTCGTTCCCCTGCCGTGCGGGGGAGCAATGGCTTTTCGGCGCGTTGACACACCCTTGCCTGAGAACTGGCTTACCGATTTCCGGATCCAACTTGGGTCAGCCTCCAACGACGACAACTATGCCAGCTTCGTGCGCTTTGACCATATCGCTGGATCCTTGTCGGAAAGGAACGACCCGGCGACACGCCATTACTTCATTGGGAAGTATGAAGTCACCCAGGATCAGTATTCCTCTGTCATGGATGCCGACTGCCCGCGCGAAAGCCTGCGCGGCCGCCTGCCTCAGACGCGGATCTCCTGGTTCGATGCGGTCAACTTTGCAAAAACACTGACCGTCTGGCTCAACAAGAACGCCCCGGAGGCACTCCCCACCGAGGATGGTCCGCGGGCCTTTCTGCGCTTGCCGACTGAGACGGAATGGGAATTCGCCGCCCGAGGTGGTCGGGCGGTCGGCGAAGGAGAGTTTCGCCGTCAAATGTTTCCGATGGAAGAAGGCGAACTCTCGGAATACGTCTGGCACCAAAGTTCACAGTCCTGCAACGGCCAATACCAACTGGTCGGACAGCTAAAGCCCAATCCCCTTGGCATCTTCGATATTCTTGGAAACGTTGAGGAGATTGTCCTCAATCCCTTCCACATGAACCGCGGCGGGCGACTTCACGGGCAGACCGGGGGAATGCTGCTGAAAGGCGGTTCCTGCCTCACAGACAGCCGTAGGCTCAGCACTGCAGCCCGCACCGAGTTCCATTATTTCAACAGCCGTACCGGCGAGCCGATGACCCTGGAATCCGCCGGGTTCCGCGTCCTGATCGCGGCGCCGATCGTGGTCAGCCATCAGCGGCTGCAGGCTCTCAGCCGGGATTGGCCGGAAGCGGCCACCTATCGCGCCGGACCCGCCGAAGAAAGCCTTTCGGCCGATCCGGCACAGTCCCTTGTCGATCTAGCGGACGCGACGACGGATATCGAGATCAGAGATGCCCTGAAGCAGGTGTCAGCAATTGTCCGGGCCCGTGACTCAGCCCGGGCGGATGTGCAGCGGCGCGCTGTCGAGACATCGATTCAATCCGCCGCTTTCATCATTCGTCAGTACAAGGTCGATGCGAGCGAAATGAATGCGCTGGAGACGGTTATGGACATCATGGGAGAACGCCCGAAGGATCCCGAAAGCCGCGCCAATTGGGACGCTGCAAAGCGTGCGCTGGACACCGTTAAGATGCGACTTCAGTTGAACAAAAACGTCTACGCGGCAGTTCTGACACAGACCGCCAATGATTACGCGCCGCAACTGCTGCAAACCCAGCTCGATATCGTAGTCGACCGCTTTGAACGACTAGGCGCCGGCCACCTCGCGCGCAATGCCGAAACCTTCACAGAGCACGTTCAGCGGTGGCAGTCCACGGGTGGCCTCGACATAGACAAACTAACCGAAGAATTGAAGTAGGGCCGCCCGGCGTTCGGCCAAGCCGATCATTTCAGCCGCTCTTTTGGATAGGCGGCGGATCGGCACTAGACACACTGATGGTTGCATAGATAACATAGATCCTCAATTCGGGAAGCGGCAAGGGGGCTAGGATGGGGTTCAAACACTTGAAAGCCGCGGCCGCCATTTGCGGAGTGGCGCTCTTCGTCAGCGGCTGTCAATCGACCCGCAATATCGGCTCGGCGGATGCAGAAGAAGTCGCGGCCTATTCTGGCAACAACTACGCAGAGAACTATGCCGTACAGGCCGGCCTAATCGGGGCGGCCGGCGGCGCGATCGCAGGCTGTGTGGTCGGACAGCTCCTCTTTGACGACTGCGGCAGCGGCGCCTTGCTGGGTGGCGGTCTTGGCGCCGTGGGGGGCGCGTTTTATGGCGCCTCGGTCGGAACCGAAACCGAAGGAATTGCCGAGCAGCAGGTCACGGAGGAGGAAGCGCTGGCTGCGGCCGATCGGGAGTTGCAGAGCGCTCAGGCGGCCGAACACGCGGCCGCAAGGGTCGTAGGAGAACAGCAGGCCAAATTGAACCAGTTGCGTGAGCAGGCATACCTCAATTCCGAGAAGTATGACGAGTACGAGTCCGCTATTGAGGATGCCAAGGGGTTCCAGGCCTACTTGGGTGGGTCGGTGAACCGCGTACAAGATGCAATCGACGAAGTCGACAACCGGATCGAACTGGTTTCTCGAAGCGATCCAGATGAAGCCCGCAAACTTCTCGCGAAGCGTGCCGATCTGCATAGGACGAAGAACAACCTCGATCGCCAGCTCGCGACGCTGATTACAACGATAGAAAACCACGACCAGAATACGGGCTTACCCCGGCCCACTTCCGGCGACGCAGCAGCATCGAACCCGACGCCGAAAACAGAAGCGCCAAGAGTTGGCTAGAAATGGGTAAGGGATGATCCGGCGGTTCACTGTTTCGTTTGGCCTGCTGTGCCTCCTATCCGCCTGCGCAAATTCCTCCGCCGAGGAATGCGACGCCACGGACGCAGGCAGCGTCTTCAGCGCGAGCGCCTGCCTGCGTGGTGGTGGTTTTGAGGCGCGGCTGCAACAGATCAAACAGGACACCCACCGCAAGGTCGAAGACACCCGGCTATCGCAGCAGCGGACTGACGAGTTGGAAGCGCGGGCCGTTGAGCTTGCGGAGGATCAGACAGCTCTCGAACGTCAGCTGAACGAAACCGAGAGTGAACTCGCTGTCCTGCGCTTGCGACTGAACAGCGTCCGCGCGAAGAACGCGGAGGATCAAGCGCGCCTGGATGCCCTGGAAGAACAGTTGACCGCCACGGAACAACGACTGGCGGCCGCACGCCGCAGTCCCCCCGAAGGGGCAGCCGAGATCGCGGAGCTCGAGGAAGAGATCGCCCGTAAACAACAGGCGATCAAGAGTCTGATCGAGAGCATAGAACGAGGCTAGGAAACAGCGCCCTGGGGACGACAGCCGCTCGGGCCCTTTGCTGGCAGAGGTTAGAATGGCCGAAACGTCGTATGAAAGCCCTCTTCCCCGGCGCAGAGTCGTGGCGGCCACTTTGCTATGGGTGCTCTTTGGCAGCTTGCTCTTGGCAGCGGGCTGGCTGTTCTTGCGCGGCTGCGGGTTGGTGCTCCCGGGAAGCAGCCAACCTCTCTTTGCCTACTGTTCGGCAGAGACCGGCAAACTTTCGGAGCTGGCCGCTTTGCGCGCCGAGGAAGAAGCACTGCGCACACAGCTGCACAGCCTGAATCGCCAAACATCGGCTATTCCTGAGTGTGGGGAGGATTGCATCCTGAGCAAGGCCGACGTACGCGTTGATCTCTATTTCCTACAAGATCTATCAAGCTCCTTTAGGGACGACCTGCCGAACTTTCAACGCATGATCAAAGATTTGGTGAGGCGGCACGAAAGCGGCGCCCTGGGAAGGGATGTCTCAATAGGCTTCGGCAGCTTCATCGACAAGCCCCTGAGCCTCCGGGCCCAGGTCAGGGGCGACTACACCTTTCGCCCCATGGCAAGCATGCAGGCGTCTTCTTCAGAGATCGTGGCGGCCGCGGAAAGCCTGCAAGCCGGATACGGCGGCGTAAGCGATGCCGAAGCGCAATACGAGGCCATCATCGAGCTGCTGGGGAATACGGCGGCGGTCGGTTTCCGAGAAGGCGCCAAGAAGATCATCATCATCGTTACCGATGCCGAAGCTTTATCGGCCGGCGGATGGCCAGACGCGCCGGCGCCGGAAGATGGGTTTGCAGACGGCGACCCCATGAACGAAGACTACCCCTCCTTTGACCAGGTTTCGCAGGCCTTGCGGGCACACGACGCCACACCCATCTTTCTTGTTACTGACGGGGTTACGGGCTTCTACAACGATTTCGTGCGCCAGCATGGCGATGGCATCGTCGGCAGGATCACCTCGGACAGCGAGAACCTGACCAACGCTATCTTCTCGTCGCTCGCCACGAGGTGCGGCGCCTGAAGTTGGACAACTTCCAATCGCAGTCAGAAATCGCAACAAACGCCCTTGGAGATCCGCAGCCGGCCCGCAACAACGACCGCGCTGCGCCGGTAAGCGCAATCTGCACAGGCACCAGCGCAAACCGACTTCCGTCTAAGGCCAAGCCCCATAACAAGGCCGACCCCGGCTTACCCCGGCTTAGGGGAGCGGCTTGGCGCAAGCTATGACCGGGTGCCCTGCTGTCTCAACCATAGCCCCCCTGCCGGAGCGGCCAGCCCCCTATGGCAAGCGTGGCGCAATCTGGTAGTTCCGCGCCCTTCCCCGCTTGATCTCGGCAATCGCACTCTCTAATTTCGCAACCTCCGGAGGGGTGGCCGAGCGGTTTAAGGCACCAGTCTTGAAAACTGGCATGGGTGGAAGCTCATCGTGGGTTCGAATCCCACCCCCTCCGCCATTCTGCCTGCCTCCATCATTTTCTGGCCCGCCCACTCTTTCCCCGGAAAACTGAGTGGAAGAAAGGGCGGCCTTGGGCTTAGTATTCCAGAACCGCGCCGGAGGGGCCGCTTCGGGCCGAGGCGTGCCATGCTGGAGCGATGACCGGGGGAACCGCGTGCCGGGCTGGACCGAAATCCTGAAGCTGCGTGCAAGGCGGCCGCGCCGGATCGTCCGGCGGGTATTGCATGGCGTCGCGGCGCTTCTGATGTCGCTGCCCGCCCAGGCGGTGGGCGAGAACAGCCAGCCCACCTTGGAACTGATCCCGACGTCGATCGCCACCGCGACGATCGAACGCCCGGAATCGATGCAGGCGCGCCTGCGGCTGCGGGCGCCGACCGGCGCAACCCTGCGCGACCTCCGCCTGACCAGCTTCTCCAACGACGCCGTCATGGTGGCCATCGAAGGCGGCCCCGATGCGGCAGGGGTCACCTCCCTCGCGCCGAACGACGAGCACAGCTGGACCGTGCGGCTGACGGCGGCACGCCCTCTGGCCAAGAAGGCCCAGGTCGTCTTCGAGGTCGCCTTCACCTTGGAGCCGACAGAACGGAAGCCGGATGACGAGACCGCGCCAGAAGAGGTCCAGGCCTCCGTGCAGCGCCACCTTTCGGCAATCCTGGAGATCGAGCCCCCTGCCACCGAGGTCCTGACGTCCCTGGTGACCCTGGAGATCAAGGGCGACGAAGCGGTGGTCTCACGCCAGCGTCCGAGCACGCTCTACATGGTCTTGAAGAACCAAAGAGACCTCGCGGTCGAGGTCACGGACATCCGCTGGTTCGGACCCGGCTTTATTGTGCTGCGGGAAGGCTCGGAGAGCTGCACGGCTGACGACGCCTCCCCGGGCCCGGTGACCTCCCGCAGCCTGGCCCCCTACGAACAGGCGGTCCTGCCAATCCTCGTCTGTCCGGAAGAGCAGATCGTCCCCGGAAAATACAACCTGCTGGCATCAGCCAACGTGACTTTGGACGGCACGGTGCTGGCGGCCTTGAGCGTCAGCCAGGCCGTGGAGGTCGGCGTCCTCGGCGAGAGCGACCTTCTCAACCTGCTGGGCGTTCCCTCCCTTCTGCTGCTGCCCGGCTTCCTCTTTCTCATCACCCTGCGCCTCCTTCAGGTCAGCCTCGTGGCGCCGGTGGAGGGCGCCGCCCTCAAACCGAAGGAGGCCGACTTCTGGGCGGTGGCCATCGCGCTGTCGATCGCCTTCGCCTTCCTCTACCCCTGGGCCACCGAGCAACTCGTGCCGGAGGGCCGGCGCGACTACCTCATCGCTTATGGCCTGCGCGACCTCGTCTATGTCTACGCCGCGGCGATTATCCTGGGATGCCTGGTCTTCTTTGTCTGGCGCATCCTCTTGTGGTGCGCCTCCCTGTACCGGGCCGCGCAGCTGCGACGCTGCCTTCCCCAAGCCGGGGACGATCCGGCCGCGATCCTCCAAAAGCTTGTCCTTGCGAAAAGCGACTTCACTCTCGAACTGCCGGCCGTCCATATCAAGGGGACCGCGGCGGCCGAACATTTGCTGCTGCTGTCGCCCTGGAGCACAGCCGAGACGCTTTGGGTGACGCCACCGGCACAGCTGGAGATCAGAGACCACTTCGAGGATCCGGAAGACGGCCGCCTTGCCAATAACGCGTTGCAGCGGCTCATCGAGGCCGAAGATGTGGACGCCGCCACGGCGGGCCAGATCCTGAAGGACGGCCAAACCAAGGCGTGGTGGACCGTCGAGTGGGCGCAGATCGGCACGGTCGTCGGGCCGGTCGCCGTGGCGCCGGACAACGTCGAACGCCTCCAGCAACGCGAGCGGCTGCTGCGGGAAGCCCCATGACACACCCGCGGCGATCGCTCAAGCCGGCGGGCAGGACGGCGCTCTGCGCAGGCAAAAAAGGTGAGGCGGCGGCCTTGCGGCCGCCGCCTCGGCAACGTAGATCGTTGCGTCTGTCCACCGCTTGTTGCGCCAAAGCAACGCCGTAAGTAACGGCAACGCTTCGTATCGCACTACCTTATCCCAGGTAGGACTTTACTCGGCAGGACTTAGTCGCTGATAGTGTAGGAGCCACTGCCTGGGAGGACAAGGGCCAATGGCGACGATCAAGAACATCCGGCTGTCTTTCATATGGGTCGACACCCTGCCGGGCCTGCTGGACGGGGGTGCGGCGGCGGCAAGTCTCGCCTGGCTCGGACAGCGTGGCGACTTCATCTACAACTTCGAACTGGCCCAGCGTACCGGCAGCGTGGTGCCCTGGGCCATCAGCACGCCCTGGCGAGGGCTCGACAGCGGCTGGTCTTTCTGGCGGCACTATTTCGAGGACAAAAAAGCTTCGGCGGTTACCGGCAGCCAGGCCTGGAAGAAACTGATTCCCTTCCGGGAGGAACTGATCCGCTTCACTCCCGAGGGCGAAGCCTTCTCGGAACTTCATGCCTCCGCCTTTTATTTCAGCCACGGAAGCGCCCTGGTGGTGACCCTCAACCTGCGCCGTCAAGCGATCTCCGAGCTGGAAGCGGCCAAGCGCGCCATGGCCCTGCGGCATGCCCGGATCCTGGCGCTGCCAGACGCGGGGAACCAACGCTACACGCTGGATATTCTGGGGAACCAGCTGCGGGAGCGTATTCACGAAACCCGCTTCGAGGGTGTGGCGCAGCACGCCGGACGCAACCAGCCTTTCAGCATCGTCACGGTGCTGGAAGGCGACGACATTGACCGGCTGGCCACGGTCGAGGACGGCGACGATACCCACCGCGCGCTGGAAGCGATGACAAGCTGGAACCCGAACTTCGATGTGCTCGATCTCACCCAGCGCCCGATAGATGACTCCAAGATAAAACGGTCAAACCAGAAGGGCCTCAAGAACGATCTCGTCTATGCCCGCAAGTCCGGCCTCGCGATCTGGCTGCCCCGGCAGCTGAACGACGGCGCCAAGGGGCGCAAGGCGCTCTCCTGCTACCACAACAACATGCTGCACGGCAGCGTCCAGCTCCGCAGCCTGGCCGAGTTGGTTTATTTCGCCAAGCACAACGCCGCCGCCAGTTTCGCCGTGAAGCAGCGCAGCAAACGCGCCGCCACGATCCTCGATCGCTTGCGGGAAGGTAAGGAGCTGACCTATCGCTCGCGCTGTCTCGCCCGGCAGGTCGAACAGACCTTGGCGGAGGGCTGAAGGGCTCGCTTGCTTCAGGCGACCCCGCCTCAGTTGACGGCGGCCGTCTCGGCCAGACTGGCCGCAGCTGCTTCCGGCAATTCTCCCGACAAGGTTTCCAGCAACCGTTCGACGGCAGCGTCGATGGCGGGCGCGACGACGGCGGCGGCCTCCGGCGCAAAGGGGGAGATGAGATAGCTCGTCGGCGGGTTGCGGCTGCCGTCGAGCGACACACCGATCTTGAGACGCCGGAACCGGTCCGTCTGAAAGGTCACCAGGGCGGAGCGGACGCCCTTGTGGCCGCCGTCGCTGCCGCGCCCCCGATAGCGCAGCTTTCCCAACGGCATATGGGTATCGTCGTGGACCAGAAGGCAGTCTTCCGCCGCAAAGCCCAGGGCGCCGGAGAGTCGCTCCAGGGATTTGCCGGTGTGATTGACCTTCTCCTGCGGCTTGATCAGCAGCAGCGTCTTGGTCTTCAACCGCAGTTGCGCCACCAGGCAATCTCCGAAGTCACGCCACGCCAGGTCAAGCTTCCCGGCCAGCTTATCCAACACCTCGAAGCCGAGGTTGTGCGGCGAGTTCATGAAGCGGTCGCCGGGGTTCCCGATCCCGACGAAGATCTCGTAGGGGCCCTGGCAATCCGGCACCTTGGCCGACTGTACCGCGCCAGCAGTTGGCCCGGCAGCCGGCTTGCCGACATCCGCGCGCAAGGCCACGCAGCGCTCGCAGCGCATGTTCTTGCGGCAGTCCATGCGCCAGCAGGAGATCGGATCGAGCCAGTGGTGCGCGAGCCGGCCCAGATGATCGGCGTTCATCGATCCTTTCAGGAGGACGAGGTCGCCTTCTTGCAGCAGCGAACGGAGGAACCCTGCCGCCGGCTTCATCGCCGTATAGACGTGCAGGCGGTGGGCATTTTCCGCCCGTTTGGCGCGCAGGGCGAGGGTCGCCTGCGGACCCACGAAGATCACATGCTCGGCGACCTCCAGGGCCTTGTCGGCGGTCTCCCTGTAGCGGGCCGTCGCGGTCCCGGTGTAGTCCGACAAGGTCCCGATGATCATGACCTTGCGCTCCGCCTGCGCGGCCTTGAGGAAATCGAAGACCGTGGGAAATGTCCAAAGGGACGCCTTCCAGTCATCCATGATGAAGGTGATGCCGTCGTTGCTGGAGACGGGGTACATGCGGCTCGGATGGGGCTCGACGGCCGCGATCGCCTCGGCGGCCTGCGCCAGGGGAATGCCCGCGGCGAGGCCCACGGCGAGCGCGGCGAGAACCGCCGTGGTCCAGTGCGTGCCGCAGAGCCGGGTGCGGACCTCGACGGATTCTCCCTGGTAGACGGCGGTAAAGCAAAGACGCTCCGGCCAGGCCGAGTGGACATCCTCCGCGCGCAACACGGCGTCCGGAGCGCGGCCGTAGGTTATGACCTTGGCCGCGCAACGCGCCTTCATGGCCAGCACCAGGGGGTCGTCCGCGTTCAGCACGGCCGTCCCCTCCGCCGGCAGGCAGGAGACGACCTTGGACTTCTCCTCGGCGATCGCCTCGACCGACTGGAAGGCTTTCATGTGATCGGTGCCGATCGACGTCACCACGCCGATCACCGGCCTTACGATGCCAAGGGGCTGGTCCATGGCCCCTGGCCGGCCGGCCGAAACCTCGATGACGCTGAAGTCGTCGTCCGGCGGGGTCGCGATGACGAGCCTGTTGATGTGATCGAAATCGTTCAGCGTTCCGGAGCTGCGGCGGATCTTGCCCGCACTTCCAAGCACCGCCATGGAGAGGAAAGTGGTGGTGGATTTTCCCGCACTGCCGGTAACGGCAACGAAGGTGGTCTTTCCCAGCCGCCTGCGGTGCGCCGCCGCCACCTTGGCCCGCAGGAACGCACGCGCCCGCCACAACCCAGGTACACACCGGGCCGTTTTGCCAAGCCAAGAGCGCATCAATGCTTCCCCTATGCGGTCTACAAACTGCAGGCCGGTGGCCGCGGCCACGATTCGTCCCGGGCGCCAGTTTAAACCATGATCTGTGACGGTCGAACGGCGATCGGCCCGGCGGAGACACTCTTCTGGGTTACGGCGGCACGGATTGTGGGTGGCCCAACAACTCTCCGGCGCCGTCCGGATGGGTCTTGGCCGCGCCGCGGCCGGCCTGAATCCCTGGCGGCGAGTAGCCTGCGGGCCGCCGCGGCGCGTGCCGTCTTTATGACACTTGACCCCGGATGCCCGCCGCCTTGTGGTTGGACCAGCCATTTCAACCGCAGGGGACAGGCATGGCCGAAACGGTACGGCGCCCGGACGATGACGAAGCCCGACTGACGCGCGAGCGGGATTTCCACAATGCCCGCTTCGAGCACGACGACCGCGACGCCCAGTTGAAGTACTACGACGCCATCGCCGACTGCTTTCGAGACTACTGGGCGCGTGTCGAGCAACTCGCGGCCGGCGCCGACCTGCTGGAGTACGGCTGTGCCTACGGCAGCAACGCCCTGCGCCTGGCGCCCTCGGCAAGGTCTGCCACCGGAATCGATATCTCGGACGTGGCCATCGAGCGGGGCCGGCAGCGCGCGAAGCAGAAGGGCCTGACGAACGTGCGCCTCGAGGCCATGGATGCCGAGGCGATGACCTTTCCCGACAACAGCTTCGACCTGGTTTTCGGCAGCGGCATCATCCATCACCTCGATATCGACCGGGCCTACGCGGAGCTTGCCCGGGTGCTGCGCCCCGGCGGCCACGCGGTTTTCGTCGAGCCCCTCGGGCACAATCCGGCCATCGAGCTGTATCGCCGCATCACGCCGGGGGCCCGAACCCCCGACGAGCATCCCCTGCTGAAGCGGGACTTCCGCCGCTTCGACGCCGCCTTCGGGGCCACGACCTGCCGGTTCTACGGCTTGTCGACCCTGGCCGTCGTCCCCTTCCGCAACACGGCAGCCAAGGCGCCGCTGTTCTCGGTGACCCGCGCGCTCGACAAGGGCCTCTTCGCCCTGCCCGCGGTCAAGTGGTGGGCCTGGTACGCGCTGATGGAGGCGACCAAGACCGCCTAAAGCTGTCAGCCTCTTACCGCTGTCATGGCCGGCTAGGCATCTTGCGCGTGAGCCAGGCCGATGAGCATGGTCACCAAGCCGCTGTCATCCTGGAGCGGCGCCAGAATCACTTCATAGGCGACGTGTTCGCGGTCCTGCCAGCGCAGGGTTTCATGCCGGACCCACACCCTGCCCGCTGCGGCGTCCTTGTACTGCTGCCACAGGACCGTGTAGGCCTCGCGGTCCGGAAACATCCCGCTGATGCGCAGGCCGGTATGCTCTCCCTCGATATCCGTGATCGCGGTTCCGACGAGGCGAAACTGAAAGTCCAACTCCGCGCCTTCGCGCAGTACGTCGACCATGAAAATGAAAGGCAGCAACTTGCGAATTTCTTCAGGGTGGATGTCGCGGCGTCGCGGGAAGACAGGCTCGCCGTCCGCCGCTGAGCACTTCGAATGCCAGTAGTTGAGGAATTCCCGCCCCAGGGACGAAATCGGCGCTTCGGCTTCCAACCAAGCCTCGGCGCCAAGCCGCTCCATGGCCGCTCCGAACGTCCCGGCGTTCACGCCTCTTCCACCTTCTTCCATTCCCTCTCCGACAGCGGTTCGCCAAAGGCGTGAAGAATCTGAGTAACCCGGCCCTCGTCATTCACCAGGGGCAATTCGATAACCTTGAAGTTCAGGAACTCACGGCCTTTCTTGCCAATTCTCCCGACCAGAAATCCAATCAGGCGCTCGTCCCGGATATGCCCGAAATGATCGATGACGCCGTCTCGCTCGGCCTCAGGGATCGACTCGGTCAGTCACTTGCCGGTCAGGTCCTCGCTGTGCAGCTTGGCGCGCCAGATCTCATAGAAAGGCGCCAGCTCTCCGAAGACCTGGGGAACGCAACGCAAGTGGTAGCGCCGCATCAGCAGTTCGCCGCCTGCCGCCGTCTTGAAGAAGTGCTCGAAGACCGGCTCGGTCCCTTCCTCGCCCAAAGAACCGGGCGGCCGCGGGTTGATACAGCTTCCCCCTCTTTATCCGGGCGCATTCACTCGCCGTTGCGTGGAGTATCACCACCATCCCCTCTCCTTTGCAAGATCATCGCAATCTGCTACTACAGATTGCATCTTCGGAGTGCTACTTCCGATCATGGCAACCGGCCCCTCCCCGCCTCCTCCGAAGTGACTTTGGCGGCCGCCCGTCGCCCGCAGACGAAAGGAAGGCGCGATTTGGCGGGCCGGCTCGGCCCCAGGCGCTGAATCACAAGACACGTAGAGCTCGGGGGGCACGCAGGCAGGAAAGGGCTTTCAAGCCCGCGCCGCCCTCCCCTAGACTTCCGCCGTTGTGGCGCGCCCGCCGCCTCTGGCAGGCCGCGCCTTCACAGGAGCAGGCATGGCACCGACGTTGCATTTCAGCCGCGCGGAGTTCGCGGCGCGGCTAGAGAAGACCCAGCTGGCGATGGAGCAGCAGGGAATCGACGCGCTGATCGTCAGCGATCCCTCCAACATGGCCTGGCTGACCGGCTATGACGGCTGGTCGTTCTATGTCCACCAGGCGGTGGTCGTGCCGGTCGACGACGATCCCATCTGGTTCGGGCGTTCCCAGGACGCCAACGGCGCCCGGCGCACAGCCTGGATCACACCGGACAGGATCGATAGCTACGCCGACCACTATGTCCAGTCGACCGAGCGCCATCCCAAGCAGGTCCTGGCGGAGATCATCGAGCGTCGCGGCTGGGGCAAGCGGCGCATCGGCGTGGAGATGGACAACTACTATTTCAGTGCGGCGGCCTTTGCCACGCTGCAAAAGGAGCTGCCGAACGCCACCTTCCACGACGCGACCGGTCTGGTGAACTGGCAGCGCGCGGTTAAGTCTCCTCAAGAATTGACCTACATGGAACATGCCGCACGCATCGTCGAGCGCATGCATGAGCGCATCTTCGAGAAGATCGAGCCCGGCATGCGCAAGAACGCCCTGGTCGCGGAGATCCTTCACGCCGGCGCCCTGGGCACTGAGGACTTCGGCGGCGACTATCCGGCCATCGTGCCGCTGCTGCCCTCCGGCCCCGACGCCGCCGCGCCGCACCTGACCTGGGACGACCGTCCCCTGAAGTCCGGCGAGGGCACCTTCTTCGAGATTGCGGGCTGCTACCGGCGCTACCACTGCCCGCTGTCGCGCACCGTGTTCCTCGGCAAGCCGACACCGCAGTTCGTCGAAGCCGAAAAGGCGGTGATGGAAGGCATGGAAGCGGGCCTCGCCGAGGCGCGGCCGGGGCGCGCCTGCGAGGACATCGCCAAGGCCTTCTTCGCCGTGCTGGCCCGCTACGGTATCGAGAAGGACAACCGGACGGGATATTCCATCGGCCTCAGCTATCCGCCCGACTGGGGCGAGCGCACCATGAGCCTGCGCGCCGGCGACACCACCGAGCTGCAGCCCGGCATGACCTTCCACTTCATGACCGGCCTCTGGCTCGACGACTGGGGTTTCGAGACCACCGAGAGTATCGTCATCACCGAGAACGGCGCGCGCTGTCTGGCCTCCGTGCCGCGCAAGCTCTTCGTCAAAGACTAACCTTCTTCAAAGACCTGGGTTCTTCATGGCAGTCAATCCGATCTCCTGTTCCCTCGACTTCGACCAGAACGGCGTTCACCACGGGCACTTGAAGCTGCCTTACTCGCGCGACGATTCCGCCTGGGGCGCCATTCTCATCCCGATCACCGTCATCAAGAACGGTGACGGACCGACGGCGCTTTTCACCGGCGGCAACCACGGGGACGAATACGAGGGCCCGATCGCCATGCTCGACATGGCGCTCAATCTCGAGCCTGGGGAAATCAGCGGGCGGGTCATTCTGCTGCCGATGATGAACTATCCGGCGGTGCGCGGTGGCCGTCGAACCTCCCCTGTCGACGGTGGCAACCTGAACCGCCTGTTCCCCGGCAAGCCCGACGGGAACATCACTCAGAAGATCGCCGATTACGTCACCGCCACCCTGTTGCCGCTGGCCGACTTCATCGTCGACATCCATTCAGGCGGCAAGACGCTGGAGTTTGTGCCCTACGCCGCCTGTCACCGCCTGCCGGATGACAGGGATCTGGAAGCCCGCTGTGCGGCGGCGATGCAGGCCTTCAATGCGCCCTACTCCATGGTCATGCTGGAGCTGGACGACGTCGGGATGTTCGACACCGAAGCCGAAAAGCGGGGCAAGGTCTTCGTCACCACCGAACTTGGCGGCGGCGGCAGCACGACCCCGCAAACCGTGACGGTGGCCAAGCGGGGACTGCGCAATGTGCTGCATCATGCCGGAATCCTGCCCGGCAAAGTCGACATGCGGCCGAGCCGGCAGCTCGACATGCCCGACGAACGCTGCTTCGTCACCTCGGAGCATTCGGGGATGCTGGAGTTCATGGTGGAGCTGGGCGACAGCGTCGCCGAAGGCGATCTCATCGCCCGGGTCTACGACCTGGAACGCAGCGGCTGGCGCCCGGTCGAATACACCGCCTACCGCGACGGCGTGCTGGCCGGAAGGCACTATCCCGGGCTGGTCCAAAGCGGCGACACCCTGGCCGTCATCGCCGTTCCGGACAACTGAGCCCGGAAGCACAGATGAAAAAGCCGTGGGGGACATCCCCCACGGCTTTTCAGCGATACGAAGCGTAGTGATACGAAACTTACTCTCGCTGGTCCTCGGCGGCTGACGCCTCCTGCTCAGCGGGCAGCTGTTCGGTATCGCTTTCGCTCCCGGCCGAGTCGACCGAGTCATCCGTCGAGCTGTCGTCGCTGGAGTCATCGGCGACATCATCACCACCCCGACCACGGCCCCGGCCACGACCACGGCCCTGGTGATCGTCCTCATCCTCGTCCTCGGCCGACTCACCGCCTTCGCCATGCTCGCCTGCGTCGTCCGTGCCGGCGACGTCGTCACCGCCCCGGCCCCGGCCCCGGCCACGGCCACGGCCATGATCGTCGTCATCGTCGGCTTCGGCAGACTCACCACCACCGTGCTCGCCCGACTCGCCGCCGTCGTCATCGTCGCCGCGCTCCCCGCCGCCACGTTCGCCGCCTTCACCGCCGCCACGGCCACCGCGGTCGTCACCGCCCCGGTCGTTGCCGCCCCGGTCGTCGCCGCCACGATCACCGCCGCCCTTGTTGTGCACGACGAAGCCGTTGGCGATGTAGGTGTGGTCGCCGTCCAGCAGCAGGTTGTAGACCTGCATCTGGGGATCCGCGTCGAAGGTCTCGATACGCTGCAGCGGGACCAGGCTGGTCGCCACCTCGGCCGCCAGGGCTAGGTTGCCCAGGGTGCCGTCACGCTGAGGCTGCGCCACGGTCAGCAGATCGCCACGTGTCAGGCTCGCCACGGTCAGCGCCGGGTTCTCCTCGGCGGTCGCGACAGGGTCAAGCGCTTTCCAGCCGGCCGGAGTCAGGAAGGGGTGTTCCGCGGTGACGAAGGGCGCGCCGCCGTTGAAGGCGAAAAGATTGCGCCCGGCCAAGCGCGGCCGCTCGACCGCGACGACGCGGTTCACGCGGCCATCGCCGCTCAGCACACGGTCACCGGTCTTGATGTCCTTGATGCGCTTTTCGCTGCCGTCGGCCATGAGCACCAGGGTCTCCGCCGTGAAGCAGCTCTTGGCCTGCGCCGTCTGCACCGCGATGTCCGCGCCCTGCCAGTCGACCGACAAGGTGACGGGGGTCGCCGCCAGGGCCAGACCCAGGATACTCGTGCTCGCAAGAAGCCTAAAATGCTTTGTACTTTTCTTGACCGACATCGTAATTCTCCCAGTCAATGAGGTGCAGATACTTAAACAACACCCCGGCCCGGAAGAATCATCCCGCGTCCGTGATTTTTTTATTTCAGGTTTTTTAGATTTATTTTAGACGTCCGACCACATGCGCAGCAGGTTCGCATAGGCCTTGAAGGCGAGGTCGGTTTCCTCACCGTCGGGATCGACGGAACCGAGACGGCGCCGGATCTTGTCGATGTCATAGAGGATTTCGCGCCGCGCCGGGTCGGCGATATAGCTCTGCACCCAGGTCACAGCCGCCAGGCGCTCGCCTTCGCTCACCGGCTTTACCCGGTGCAGGGTGCTGGAGGGATAGACCACCGCCGCGCCCGCCGGCAGCTTCACTTCCTGCGGGCCGAAGGGGCTTGCCATTTCCAGCTCGCCGCCTTCGTAGTCATCGGGGCTGCTGAGGAAGACGGTGACCGAAAGATCGCTGCGCAGCTTCGTGCCGCTACCCATCAGCGCATCGTCGACGTGCATGCCGTAATTCATGCCCGTGCTGTAGCGGCTGAACAGGGGACGCTGAATCGACTTGGGCAAGGCCACGCGCTGGAACTCCGCACTGCGGCGCAGGGCGTCGACGACCATCTTGTCGATTTGCTTGCGGCTGTCGTCCTTCGGACTGAGCTGCTCGTTGTGCTTCACGCGTTTGGCGCGGAAGCCCGCGGTCTTCTGGCCATCGATGAACTCGCCATCGGTCAGCGCCTTGCGGATGGTCTTCAGGGCCGGCCAGTCCAGCACGGAATCGATAGTTGCGAGCATGGGCCTATACCTTATGACCGGACCGGTTTCCACAAGCCGTCATCGTCGCGGCAAGCTGTGCGTTCCCGGCTGGTGCGGTCCTCTGCGCCGGCGTCGATAACCTCGATATAGACCCGGCAATAGAACCCGGCGGAGCTCCGGTAAGTGCGCAGCGGCGTGATCTCGCCGCGGCTGCCATCTTCCACGTAGCTCCACGTCAGGCTGGTCTTGCTGTGCGCAGTCTCCAGGGCTTCCTGGACCGTGTTGCGCGCCAGGACCTCGGCACGCGGCGTCAGCGCGTTATAGGCCGGATCGCCCGCGTCACGCGAGTCCGATGTCTGGGCGCAGGCGCCCAGCACCATCAAAGTGGCCCCCGCAGCTGCCAGCGGCAGGGGTTTTGCCGTGCAGCGCCGCGACATTACCGCCACCCCCTCTCGATCAGGTCGGCTTCCTCGGCCGGACTGAGGTCTCGGTCCGCCGCGCCGGGATTGCCGGGGAAGAAGTCGTCATCGCCACCCTCACCGGACTCGCCGCTGTCGTCATCTCCCGACTCGCCGCCATCGTCGTCATCGCCCGACTCGCCGCTTTCGCCCGACTCACCGCTATCGTCGTCGTCCCCGCTTTCGCCGCCTTCACCTCCGTCGTCGTCGCCCCCATCGTCACCGCCTTCTCCGCCGTCGTCATCCCCGCCGTCGTCATCCCCGCCGTCGTCACCCCCGCCGTCGTCACCCCCGCCGTCGTCACCCCCGCCGTCGTCGCCCCCGTCGTCGTCGCCCCCGTCGTCGTCGCCGCCTTTGTTGTGCACGACAAAGCCGTTGGCGATGTAGCTGTGGTCACCGTCCAGCAACAGGTTGTAAACCGTGGCTTCAGCATCCCCGGTCACGGAATCCAAGAGGCGCAGCGGCTCGAACCACAGTTCGACCTCGACGTTGCGCGCCAGGTTGTCGCTGACGCTGACAGGACCGGCATGCCGAGCTCGGGTCAGCAGATCACCGACCGCCAGACTACCCACCTTCAGCGCTGCGTTTTCCCAAGCAGTGGCCGCCGGGTCGATGGATTTCCAGCCGGCCATGGTCAGAAAGGGATGTTCGGCGGTGACGAAAGGCGCGCCGCCGTTGAAGGCATAGAGCCGCCGCCCGGCGAGCTTCGGCGTTTCCACCTCCCGCACACGGTTCACGCCGCCACGGCCGCCGCGCAGCAGATCGCCCGGCCGGACCTCCTCGATAACCTTTTCCGAACCGTCGGCCATCAGAACCCTGGTTCCAGGCACGAAGCATGAACTCGCGTAGCTCACCGACGCGCCGCCAAAATCCGGGTCCATCACGACGGGAGCAACGGTCAGGGAAAGGGCGACGATGCTGGTCGTGGCCATCAGCCTGGCGAAGGCAACCCTGTTCCGGCGTTTCATGGATAGCGATCCCTCAATCGACAGTAGGTCTAGGGTCCTAAGAGGACATCTAAGTTACCCTAACAACCCTCAAGATTGTCTTTTCGTCCCGAGTCCGTCCATCATTAGGAAAAAATTTCTCGTTGGACACAAAAAGTGGTGTTCAGACGGGATGAAACGGCGTCGCCGGGTGTTGTCGGACTGTTGAGGGAGCAGCACCGCGGACTTGTCGCGCAATGCTGTCGGAGGAAACAACGTTTGGACGAGGGCATTCGCAAGGAAATGATCGCCGTCCTGCCGCAACTGCGACGTTTCGCCTATGGCTTGACCGGGTCGATCCCCGACGGGGATGACCTGGTGCAGGCGACTTGTGAGCGGGCCATCGCCAATCTCGACAAGTGGGAGCTTGGCACCAGACTGGACAGCTGGATGTATCGCATTGCTCAAAACCTGCACCGCAACGCGATCCGGGATGCCGCCTCGCGGGCCCGCAAGCTGACCGAACTGGGTGCGGAGATGGATCGCAGCACCGACGGTCTGCGCGAACAGGAAAGCCGGGCCACCCTGGCAAAGGTACGCCGCTTCGTCGAGCAGCTGCCCGAGGAGCAACGGACCATCATGTTGCTCGTCTGTGTCGAGGGCCGCTCCTACAAGGAGGTCGCGGCCATCACCGGCCTGCCGATCGGCACCGTCACCAGCCGCCTCGGCCGGGCCCGGGCGGCCTTGCGGGAATATCTGGACCATGGAACCGCCGCTCCGGGGACGGAACACACTGCCGCGGAAGCGCGCCAGAAAGGAGACGTCGGATGAGCAAGCGTCTCGACCCCGGGACCATAGAGGCCTATGTCGACGGCCAGCTGGAGCCTGATGCCATGGCTGAGACAGCCGAAAGCCTGATGCAAGACCCCGAGGCCTTGGCCAGGGTACGCGCCCTGCACGGCGACTGTGCCCTGCTCCGCGCCGCCTATCAGGACGCCGCCGAGGAACCACTTCCCGCGGCGCTGCTGGCGACCATTGACCACGGCTTCGACGAACGGCGCCGGCGCAGCCGCAAGTCAGCGCCGCGTCTGGCCCTGGCGGCGGCCATCGCGCTGGCGCTGGTCGGCGGGCTGGCGGGCTATCTCGCCGGCGAATACCGGCTGCGCAGCGAACTGGAGGCCATCGCCGCACGGGACGCCGAGGACCAGCGCATACTGGCGGCCGCCATCGAACAGGCGCTGGAACGCAGCACGTCGGGTCAGAGCGTCGAATGGCGCAATCCCGACAGCGGCGCTCACGGCCAGGTGGTCCCGGTGCGCACCTACCGCAGCAAGTCGAACCATTGGTGCCGGGAGTACCTCGCCTCCAAGGTTTCCGACACTACCGAGGAGAAGATCCGCGCCATCGCCTGCCGCGCCGGAGACGGTGACTGGGTGAAAGTGGAGGAGCTGTTTTACGACAGCTAGGGTCTAAATCTCGCTGCCGGGCTTCAAACTGCGGCTCACCACCCGCTTGAAGGTGAGCCCCTGGACGACGATCGAGAAAACCACCACCGCATAGGTGATGGCCAGGATGGGCGCCTTCTCCGGCCCTTCCGGCAAAGACAGCGCCAGGGCCACGGAGATGCCGCCGCGCAGGCCGCCCCAGACCAGGACCGGGATCGCGCCCTTCGTGAAGGTCTGACGCAGCGCCAGCAGGCTCATCGGGACCGAGACGCCGATAAAGCGCCCCAGCAGGACGATGGGAATCGCCAGCAGGGCCGCTTCGGCCGAGACCAGGTTCACCCGAATCACCAGCACCTCCAAGCCGATCAGCAGGAACAGCAGCGAGTTCAGAATTTCGTCGAGCAGTTCCCAGAAGTTCAGCAGGTGCTCGCGCGTCTTTTCGCTCATGGCATAGGCCACGCCGTGGTTGCCGATGAAGATGCCGGCCACCACGACGGCGAGCGGGCCGCTGACATGCAGCAGATGGGCAAGCGCGTAGGTCACGGTCACGAGCGCCAGGGTGATCATGATCTCCAGGTTGTGCTCGTCCAGGCTGGCCAGGGCCCGGTAGGCGATATAGCCGGCCACCGCCCCCAGCAGCGCCCCGCCTCCCGCCTCCTGCGCGAAGAGCCGGGCCACCTCCAGGGCGCCGACATCGGCTTCCGGCCCCCCGCTGGCGATGGCCACCACGATAAGGAAAATCACCACCCCGACGCCGTCGTTGAACAGGGACTCGCCCGCGATCTTCGCCTCCACCGCAGCCGGCACCTTGATGGTTTTCAGGATTCCCAGCACCGCGACAGGGTCGGTCGGGCTGATCAGAGCCCCAAAGGCGAGCGCCCAGATAAAGGGGATCTCCAGCCCCAGCAGCCCGAAAACCAGCCACGCCAGGGTGCCGACCACGAAAGTCGAGAGCACAACCCCAAGGGTCGCCATGGCGGTGATGGCCGCCAGACGGCTGCGCAAGGCCGTCAGGTCGACGTGCAGCGCGCCGGCGAAGAGCAGAAAACTCAGCATGCCGTTCAGCAGGGTCTCGTCGAAGTCGATGCGGGCCAGGGCGGCGGTCACCGGACCGTGGACATCCGTCGCCGGAAACAGCAGTTCCAGGACGACCAGCCCCAGGGCCGCCGCGAGGGCGATGATCATCAGCCCGATGCTGTGCGGCAGCCTCAGCAGCTTATGATTGATGTAGCCGAAAAGCGCGACCAGCCCGAAGAGAATCGCGACGATATCGAAGATCGACAAGGTCATCCCCGACCGTCCTAGCCGGCGCTGAAGGTCAGCGACAGCCCGATGGCCATGAAGGTGTAGTAATGGTCTTCCACCGTCCTGGGGTTCATGAAGCACTGCAGCTTGAAGAAGAGGGTACCGTCGGCGGTGTCAAAGTTCATGAAGGTCCAGCGGGCGTTGGTCAGATTGCCGCTGACGATGGAGTGGAAAGCCTTGCGGTCGGCCAATTGGACAACACTCACGTCATGGATATGGGGTTTACCGAACGTCTTCTGGAGCGCCCTCAGAAAGCGTTCTTCTTTGCTCATTGCCCGGATGTAGGCATCCAGGTCCACCGGCTTGTCAGAACCCAGGTTGAAGGCCTTAATGCCGCAGCCCGCCGGCGGCTTCCCGGGAAGGTCGGGCGCCCGAAAGCTGAGAATATCGCCCCTGCTCATGCTCGCCTCGTCCAGCCGCCAGTCCGGCGGAACCTTGATTGAGACGCCGTAGTCGTCGGCGCTGTAGCTGCGCCAGTCCGAGGTATCCGGAAGTGTTTGAGCGGCGGCCTGACAAGGAAGCCAGAGAAAGATCAGCAGTCCGGCCGTCCGCAACCAAGTGAAGTTCATATAAGCGCCGGCAGGCCGCATGCATTCTCTCCCCCAAACACCGGTTCAGGTAAGAGGACCCACTTCAACCTGTGATGTCAAGAAGGACAGACGGCGCCTACTCCGCCGCCGAGACCGTCTTCTTGGCGTGCTTCTCGCGCGCCGCGGCCTCACGCTGGGCCTTGGCGACGGCGGCCTGGGCTGAATCGGTGAGCGCGAACATCTCCAGCTCCTCTTCCTCTCCATGGTCGTCCACGGGGGTCAGCGCCTGGTCCGTGTAGCTCTGGGTCGCCGGGTCGCGCTTGATGCGCTGGCACTTGAGATACAGCGTCAGGGCGAACCAGGTGAAGGGGACGTAGGTCGAGAGCATCTCCCACAGCCGGCGCGGGTAGAACACCAGCGGCGATTCCAGCGGCAGGCCGGCGCGGCGCTGCGTCCTCACCTTGCGGCGGAAGTAACCGCCCTGCAGCGGGTGGACCTTCTCGTAGCGGATGCAGCCGGCGAACTGCAGGGCGTGCGCCCAGATGCGCTCCGGCTTGTTGCCGCTGACCACCATCCGCTTCATCAGCGTTTCCAGGTGCTCGTCGGAGTAATAGAGTTCCCAGGCCTCGTTGTAGATGCCCTGCCATTCCTCCTTCGACATCAGCGGATGGCCGGTGCAGACGTGCTCCAGATCGTAGATGTTCATGTCGGGGTCCATGGGGACGCCCTTCAGGTAGAGGTTCTTGTGGTCCTCCGAGCCCGGCAGCGGCGTCAGGCAGAAGAACTCCAGGATGTCGATCGGCAGCTCGCGTTTGATGACCTCGATGTCGTGGGCGATCTTCTCCGGCGTGTCGGCCGGGAAGCCCAGGATGTAGCCGGCGTAGGTCAGGATCTGCTGCTCACGCCAGGCCTGCAGCATGGCGCGGTATTCGGTGATGCGATTCTGGCGCTTCTTGGCCGCCATCAGATTGTCGGGATTGATGTTCTCCAGCCCGATGAAGACCCGCGCCACGCCGGCCCGCTTGGCCTTGGAAATGAAGTTCTTGATCTGGTGGCACAGCGTGTCGACCTGAATGATGATGGAGAACGGCAGGCCGGTCTCCTCACGCAGATCCCCCAGGCGGTCGAAGATCGCTTCCCAGTTCTTGTTGCGGGCGAAGTTGTCGTCGGTGATGAAAAACCGGCAGATGCCCTGCTCGATGTTGGCGCGCACCAGCCGCTCGACATCATCGGCCTCGCGGAAGCGCGACTTGCGGCCCTGCACGTTGATGATGGTGCAGAAGCTGCACTGGAAGGGGCAGCCGCGTCCGGCATCGAAACAGGCGACCGAACCGCCGTAGCGCCGCACCATGGACTCCGGCAGATAGGGCGTCGGCTGGCCGTCCATCCCCGGCAAGTCGGTCATGTAGTTGTAGATCGGCTTCAAGTCGCCGTTCAGGGCATCGCGGTAGAACTCCTGCAGCCGCCCCTCGCCTTCGCCGGCATAGAGCGTGATGCCCAGGTCCAGGGCCTCCTGCAGGTCCGGCGGCAGCTCCGGCAGCATCGCCAGGCAGCCGCTGGGGTGGAAGCCGCCGATGGCGACCTGCAGGCCCTCGGCGCGGAACCGGCGCGCGATGTCGAGGGCGCGGGGGAACTGGTTCGACTGCACGCCGACCAGGCAGACCACGCCCGTCGTGCCCGGCGCCTTGAGGCGCTCGGTGATCTCCTTCATCGGGATGATGGTGTTGGTTTCGTCGCAGCCATTGAGCACCACCTCGACGTCGTCGCCGAGCAGGCGGCGCTCGATTACGTCCAGGGTGATGCCGTAGAGGCTCGACAGGGTATTCGAGGGGACCCAGGCCTTGGCCCACTGAATGACGTAACCGTTGTCATCGTAGTGCGACGGCTTAATTAGTTCGATAACAAACCGTTTTTTGAGGCCATCGGCAGTCATAGACGCCCCCCACTTGTGGCCATGAATACTAAAACTAACGCATTTTGCTTAGCAAACCTAGGGGGAAGGGACTAAGCAGCAGCCGACCAGAAGCGGCTTCGAGATCAAAACGCCCAAATGATTGTTTTAGGGGAGTAAAACGCAATGCGGCGGCCCCGCGATACTCAACACGGGGCTGCTGCAGTTAAGGCCGCGCGGCGGCGACTCTATTGCACCGTGATGGTGATCTGCTCGGACAACACCGGCGGATTGTGCGGGATGTGGCTCCAGTCGCCCAGGATCAGCTGCAGGGTATGGGTGCCCGGCGCCAGGTCGATGGACGTCTCCGTCTGGCCGCCGCCGAAGTGCTTGTGATGGTCGTCGGCCGGCAGCGGCTCGTCGAGCGCCGCGCCGCTGGGCGCCGGCGTGTCGATCAGCAGGTGGTGGTGGCCGGTGTTGGCCTTGTCCTCGACACCGGCGGGCGCCACGCCCATGCCCTTCAGGCCGAAGCGGACCGTTACCGGCGAAGAGACCGTCGCGCCGTCCTGCGGTGAAATGAAATAGAGCTCGGCACCGGCCGGCGACGGCGTTTCGCCGGCCAAAGCCGTGCCGGCCAGCAGCGTCATCACCGCCGCCAGAATCGTACAACGCATTCTGCGTCCTTCCTTGGGTAGATTTGTTCCGTACCCCGAAATTAGAACGGGGCACCCTAAAGACAAGCAGTGCCCCAAGAACGACGCCGCCGAAAGTGTGAAAAAGAGGGCGATCCCGCGCCGTCAGGCGCGCGGGCGGGCGTTCCTGGCCAAGGCGCTCAGATCCGCGTCAGCAGGTCGTAGGTCTCCGGCCGCCGGTCGCGGAAGAACTGCCAGAGATTGCGCACCTCGCGCACCTTGTCCATGTCCATGTCGGCGGTGACAAGCTCGTCCTGGTCCTCACTGGCTTCCACCAGGAACTCGCCGCGCGGGTCGACCACGTAGCTGGAGCCATAGAACTTGCCGATGTTCCAGGGCGCCTCGGTGCCGACGCGGTTGACCGCGCCGATGTAGCAGCCGTTGGCAACGGCGGAGGCCGGCTGCTCCAGCTTCCAGAGATACTGGCTGAGGCCCGCCACGGTGGCCGAGGGATTGACAATGTACTCGGCGCCGGCCAGCGCCAGGGCGCGCCAGCCCTCCGGGAAATGCCGGTCGTAGCAGATGTAGACGCCCAGCTTGCAGTAGGCCGTGTCGAACACCGGCCAGCCGGAATTGCCGGGTTTGAAGAAGAATTTCTCGTAGAAGCCGGCGACCTGCGGGATGTGGGTCTTGCGGTACTTGCCCAGGTAGCTGCCGTCGGCGTCGATCACCGCGCAGGTATTGTAGTAGACGCCGGTGATGTCCTCCTCGTAGATCGGCACGACGATGACCATGGAGTGCTTCTTGGCGTAGTCCTGCATCAGCTTGGTCGTGGGTCCGTCGGGGATTTTCTCCGCCGCGCCGTACCACTTGGCGTCCTGGCTGGGACAGAAATAGGGCTGGTTGAAGACCTCCTGCAGGCAGAGCACCTGCACGCCCTTCTTGCCGGCTTCGTCGATCAGCGGCAGATGGGCCTCGTTCATCTTGTCGCGGATCGCCTCGGGGCTTTCACCGGTCTCCGCTTTCAGGGCCATCTGAATGAGCCCTGCCCTTACCATCGCCATCGCCGGTCTCCCTGTTCTTGCGTCCTGTTATTGCGCGGCCGCGCTGGCGCCGCGGAACCGCCGAAGGATTTGACCATTTGGTCAGGTTCTCTGGCAAGGGCTTCTTCGCGACCGGGTCGTTCGTTCGCGTGTAACCGGGAGCGGAAAAGGGCTTCGCCCGCGAAAAGCGGACTCGCATCACCCCGCGACATGGTGCAAAATTGACCAAACGGACAAGTTTCTGATCCGTAAAACGAGACACAGGGACTAGGAGGGACATCCACCATGGCCATCTTGATCAGGGGCGGCACCGTCGTCACCGCGGACCATTCCTATCGCGCCGACGTCCTGACGCAGGACGACAAGATCGTGGCCATCGGCGAATCCCTCGACGCCCCCGCCGGCGCGGAGGTGATCGATGCGGGCGGCGCCTACGTGCTGCCCGGCGGCATCGACCCGCACACCCACATGGAACTGCCCTTCATGGGCACCGTCGCGTCGGAGGATTTCTATTCCGGCACCACCGCCGGCATGGTCGGCGGCACCACCATGATCATCGACTTCGTGATTCCCGGCCCGCAGCAGGACGTGATGGAGGCCTATCACACCTGGCGCGGCTGGGCCGAGAAAGCCGCCGGCGACTATTCCTTCCACGTCGCGATCACCTGGTGGGACGAAACGGTAAAGGCCGCCATGGAAACCCTGACGACCGAGCACGGCGTCAATTCCTTCAAGCACTTCATGGCCTACAAGGGCGCCATCATGTGCGACGACGAGGTGCTGGTGAACTCCTTCACCCGGGCGCGGGAGCTGGGCGCCATCTGCACGGTCCACGCGGAAAACGGCGAGCTGGTCTTCCACCTGCAGAACGAGATCCTGAAGCGCGGCATCACCGGGCCGGAAGGCCATCCCCTCTCCCGCCCGCCCGAGGTCGAGGGCGAGGCCGCCAACCGCGCCATCCGCGTCGCCCAGGTGCTCGACGTGCCGCTCTACATCGTCCACAACTCCTGCATGGAATCCCTCCAGGCCATCACCCGCGCGCGCAACGAGGGCCAGCGGGTCTTCGGCGAGGTCCTGGCCGGTCACCTGCTGGTCAACGACGAGGTCTACCGCAGCAAGGACTGGGACTACGCCGCCGCCCACGTGATGAGCCCGCCGTTTCGCCCGAAGGAACACCAGGAAGCGCTGTGGCGCGGCCTGCAGTCGGGAATGCTGCAGACCACGGCGACCGACCACTGCTGCTTCTGCGCGCCGCAAAAGCGCATGGGCCACAACAACTTCACGCAGATCCCCAACGGCACCGGCGGGGTCGAGGACCGCATGCACGTCCTCTGGCACCACGGCGTCAATTCGGGCCGTCTAACGATGAACGAATTCGTCGCGATCACCTCCACCAACGCGGCCAAGATCTTCAACATCTATCCGCGCAAGGGCTCCATCTCCGTCGGCGCCGACGCCGACATCGCGATCTGGGACCCGGAAAAGGAACGCACGATCTCCAAGGACACGCACCATCAGAACGTGGACTTCAATATCTTCGAGGGAATGACCGTCAAGGGCATCAACACCGTTACGATCAGCCAGGGCAAGGTGGTCTACCAGGACGGCGACATCCGCACCGAACGCGGCGCCGGCCGCTACGTGAACCGCCCGACCTTCGCGCCTTACTACGAGGCCGTGAAACGGCAGCGCGAGGCCAAGACGCCTGTGGCCGTCGATCGCATGTAGGTCGATCGTATGTGACGCAGGACAACTCCAAAAAACAAGGGAGACAGGGGGCATGACATCCTTCAAGCAAGGAAACCTTCGCGCGCGGCTTAAGGCCAAGCTGGGACGGCGCAGCGCCATCCGGGCGATGGGCCTGGCCGTCGCGGCCGTGGCCGCCTTCGGCCTCGGCGGCGAAAGCGCGCTGGCGCAGGAGAAGATCAAGGTGGCCGGCATCTACACCGTGCCGATCCAGCAGAAGTGGGTCGGTACGCTGCACCGCGCGCTGACCGCCGCCAAGGAACGCGGCGAGATCGAGTACAGCTTCTCCGAGAAGGTGCCGAACACCGACTACGTCCGCGTCATGCGGGAGTACGCCGAGGGCGGCGTCGACATGATCGTCGGCGAGGCCTTCGGCATCAGCCGCGAAGCGCGCAAGGTGGCCGACGACTATCCCGAGATCGCCTTCCTGATGGGCGATCCCGGTGTGGAGCACGGCAGCAACTTCTCGGTCTTCGACAACTGGATCCACGAACCCTGCTACCTGATGGGCGTGGTGGCCGGCACCCTGACCGAGACCAACAAGATCGGCATGGTCGGCGGTTTCCCCATCGGCGAGGTGAACCGCCTGTTCCACGCCTTCATGGCGGGCGCCAAGTCCGTGAACCCCGACGTGGAGTTCAAGGTCTCGTTCATCGGCTCCTGGTACGACCCGCCGAAGGCCAAGGAATTCGCCTTCGCCCAGGTCGAGTCCGGTGTCGACGTGCTCTATGCCGAGCGCGCCGGCGTGGTCGACGCCGCCCGCGAGAAGGGCATCATCGCCTTCGGCAACGTGAACGACATGAACAAGGCGGAGAACGGCACCGACGTGGTGGTGGCCTCCGCCCTGTGGCACATGGAACCGGCCATCGACTACGCCATCGAGCAGGTCAAGGCCGGCAGCTTCAAGGCCGAGAACTACAAGGAATGGACGATGATGAAGGCCGGCGGCGCCTCCCTCTCGCCCTTCTACGAGTTCGACAGCAAGATCCCGGCGGAAACCAAGGCCAAGATCGATGCCCTCGCGGAGAAGATCAAGGCCGGGGACATGGTCGTCGAGATCAACGACGAGGAACCCAAGTCCACGTTCTAGGCGGCACCGGGTAGCAATCCTCATTGCCTAACCCTTGCCACACCCAAGACTGTCGTCCCGGGGCTGGTGCCCGGGACCCAATGACGCCGGCAACGGTCGCCCACCTATCAGTGGATAGGGCAATGGGTCCCGGCAACAAGTGCCGGGACGACAGCGGTGTGTAGCTTCTCCGTGCCGCATAGATCGAAGAACTTGCGCTCTGCCGTCCTGCCTGCGCTATGATCTTGCCGAAGCGTCCTGTGGGGAAAGCATGTCGATCTCTGATGTAGACGAAGCGGTGCCGCGAAGCGCCGGCGCAGATGCCGTGCTTCGTCTGGAGGGCGTCACCAAGCGTTTCGGGGCGCTGACCGCCAACGACGCCATCTCGCTGGAGCTGAAGTCAGGCGAGATCCTGGCGCTGCTGGGCGAGAACGGCGCCGGCAAGACCACCCTGATGTCCATCCTCTTCGGCCACTACGTCGCCGACGAAGGGCATATCGAAGCCTTCGGCAAACGCCTGCCCGCCGGCTCGCCCAAAGCCGCCATCGCCGCCGGGGTCGGCATGGTGCACCAGCACTTCACCCTGGGCGAGAACCTGACGGTCCTCGACAACATCGTGCTCGGCACGGAATCGCTCTTCGCGCCGCGCCAGAACACCGGCAAGGCGCGCCGGCGCATCGCCGAACTGGCCGGGCATTTCGGTCTCACCGTCGATCCGAAGAAGCTGATCCGGGACCTTTCGGTGGGCGAACGTCAGCGCGTGGAGATTTTGAAGGCGCTCTACCGCGGCGCCCGCGTCCTGATCCTCGACGAGCCGACGGCGGTGCTGACGCCGCAGGAGGTCGACACGCTTTTCGCCACCCTGAAGACCATGGTGGCCGAGGGCCTTTCCATCATCTTCATTTCCCACAAGCTGAACGAGGTCATGGCCGTCGCCGACCGCGTCGCCGTGCTGCGCCTTGGCAAGCTGGTAGGCGACTTCCCCATCGCCGAAACGAGCAAGGAGGCCCTGGCGGAGGTCATGGTCGGCCACGCCATCGAGATGCCGCAGCGCGAGCCGCAGCCGCTCGGGCCGGTCGTCCTGCAGATGGCCGGCGTCACCCTGCGCAACGACGAAGGCCAGACCCTGCTGGACGAGCTGCACCTGCTGCTCTGCGGGCGCGAGATCCTGGGGATCGCCGGGGTCTCCGGCAACGGCCAGGGCGCCCTCGCCTCCTTGCTGTCCGGTCTGAAGCTGCCCGACGAGGGGACCTTCGAGATCCTCGGCGAAGCGGTGAAGCAGACATCGCCGGCGGAGATGCAGCGCCGCGGGATCGGTCGCATCCCGGAAGACCGCCACGCCACCGGGGTGATCGGCGACCTCAGCGTCGAGGAGAACCTGATCCTGGAGGCCAGCGGCAGCCCGCGCTTCTGCAACCTGGGCCTGCTGAAGGGCGGCGTCATCCGGCGCAACGCCAAGGACAAGATCGAGCGCTTCGACATCCGCGGCGCCGACCCGACCACCACCACCCGGGCGCTGTCCGGCGGCAACATGCAGAAGGTCATCCTGGCCCGCGTGCTGAGCGAGCAGCCCAAGGTGATCCTGGCCAACCAGCCGACCCGCGGCCTGGATGTCGGCGCGGCCGCCAAGGTGCAGGAGCTGCTGTTCGAAGCGCGTGCCCAGGGCGCCGGCATCATCCTGATCTCCGAAGACCTGGAGGAACTGCTGCAGGTCTCCGACCGCATCGCCGTGCTTTACCAGGGCCGGCTCTCCACGCCGGTCCCGGTCGAAGAGGCCGACCTGAAGACCCTGGGCCTGCTGATGTCCGGCCACGGCGAATTCGAGCGGCGCAAAGGAGCGCGCGGCCATGCGGCTTGAGCCCCGGGCGCACGTCCCCTTCTGGCTGAACATCACCGCGCCGGTCGGCGCCGTCGTGCTGGCCTTCGCCTTCTGCGCCCTGCTGATCCTCTGGGCCGGGGCGCCGGTCATTCCCGCCTACACCGCCCTGCTGAAGGGCGCCTTCGGCTCCACCTTCGCCCTGACCGAGACCCTGACCCGCGCGGCGCCGCTGATCTTCACCGGCCTGGCCGCCGCCGTCGCCTTCCGCGCCAAGCTGTGGAACATCGGCGGCGAGGGGCAGCTCTACGCCGGGGCGCTGGCCGCGACCTATTTCGGCACGGGGCTCATCACCCTGCCGCCGATCCTGATGATCCCCCTCCTCTTCCTGGTCGGCGCCATCGCCGGGGGCCTGCTGCTGCTGCTGCCGGTCATCTTGAAGCTGAAACTGCGCGTCGACGAGGTGGTGACCACCCTGTTGCTGAACTTCGTCGTGCTGCTCTTCGCCAACTACCTGCTGTTCGGCCCCTGGAAGGACCCCCTGGCCATGGGCTGGCCTCAGGCCGCCCCGATCATCGACGAAGGCGTTCTCAGCCCGCTGGTGCCGCGCATGCGCCTGCACCAGGGTTTTCTCTGGGCCATCGCCTTTGCCCTCATCGCCTGGGCCTTCATCCGCTTTTCCAAATGGGGCTTCCAGATCCGCGCCGTCGGCCACAACCCGGAGGCCGCGGCCTTCGCCGGCATTCCCATCGGCGCCACGGTGCTGCGTACCGCCCTGCTCTCCGGCGGGCTGGCCGGCATGGCCGGGGTCTGCGAGTTGGCCGGCCTGAAAGGCTACCTGACCCTCGATATCTCGCCGGGCTTCGGCTACACCGGCATCGCCGTGGCCATGCTGGCGGGTCTGCACCCCCTGGGCGTCATCGCCTCGGCCATCTTCATCGCCGCGATCTACAACGGCGCCGACGCCATGAGCCGGGCCATGTCGATCTCCAACTACCTGGCCGACGTGCTGACCGCCACGGCCCTGCTGCTGGTGCTGGCGAGCGTACTCTTCGTGCGCTTCCGGCCCCGGTTGCGCTAGGGCTGCGGTAGGAGCGGGCCATGGACCTCCTCGAAATTTTCATCACCCTCGGCTTCTGGGGCGCCCTGGTCCGCATGGCGACGCCACTCATCTTCGGCACCCTGGGCGAGCTGATCTGCGAGCGTGCCGGGGTGCTGAACCTCGGCATCGAGGGCATCATGACCATGGGCGCCATGGCCGCCTGGATGTGGGTCTACCAGGGCGGCGACCTCTGGACCGCGGTGCTCTTCGCCGCCGCCTGCGGTGCGCTCTTCGGTCTGCTGCATGCCGTCTTCAGCGTCTACCTGGGCCTCTCGCAGCACGTCACCGGCATCGGCGTCACCCTGCTGGCGGCCTCGCTCAGCTACTTCGTCTTCCGCATGCTGCTGCCCGACGTGACGACACCGCCGAAGATCGAGCCCTTCAAGCCCTTCGCCATTCCGGGGCTGTCGGAACTGCCGTACGTCGGCGAGGTGCTGTTCACCCAGAGCCCGCTGACCTATCTCGCCTTCGTTCTGGTGCCCATCGTCGGCTACGGCCTCTACCGCACCCCACTCGGCCTTGCGGTGCGCATGGTGGGCGAAAACCCCATGGCGGTGGAGGCCCAGGGCATCGACGTGCACCGCCTGCGCACCTGCGCCGTCATGCTGGGCAGCGCTTTCATGGCCGTGGGCGGCGCCTTCCTGACCATCTCCGTCTTCGACGCTTTCTACATCGGCATGATCAACGGGCGCGGCTGGATCTGCATCGCCCTGGTGATCTTCGCCTCCTGGCGGCCCGGCAAGGCGCTGGCCGGCGCCCTGCTCTTCGCCGCCTTCGAGGCGCTGCAGATCCGCGTGCAGCAGGCCTCCTCGGTGCTCATCCCCTACCAGTTCTTCCTGATGATGCCCTACCTGCTGAGCATCCTGGCAATGATCGTGATGTCGCGCCGCGCGGCCTATCCCAAGGCCCTGCTGGTGCCCTTCAGGAAGGGGGAACGATGAGGCGGCGGCCCATCCTTCGAGACGCGCGGCTTCGCAGCGCTCCTCAGGATGAGGGTGGAGGAAAGCCGGCCCCCGCTGAGCTTGTGCTAGAAGATAGCCTCATCCTGAGGAGCCGCGTCTGCGGCGTCTCGAAGGATGAGTTCTCGATGGAATTTTAGTGATGCTCGACCTTCTCGTCCGCAACGCCACCCTGCCTTCCGGCGAAACCGGCCAGGACATCGCCGTCAAGGACGGCCGCATCGCCGAGGTGCGCCCCAATATCGAGGCCGAGGCGTCGGAGACCCTCGACGCCGGCGGCCACCTGGTCAGCCCGCCCTTCGTCGACAGCCACTTCCACATGGACGCGACCCTCAGCCTCGGCCTACCGCGGCTGAACGAGAGCGGCACTCTGCTGGAAGGCATCGCCCTCTGGGGCGAGTTGAAGCCCGATCTGACGGTGGAAGCGATCAAGCGGCGCGCCCTGGCCCTCTGCCGCTGGTCCATCGCGCGGGGCACCCTGGCCATCCGCAGCCATGTCGACGTCTGTGATGACCGTCTCCTGGCCGTCGAGGCGCTGCTGGAAGTGCGCGACGAGGTGAAGGACTGGATCGACCTGCAGCTCGTCGCCTTCCCCCAGGATGGCTACCTGCGCTATGGCGGCGCCCCGGCGAACCTGAAGCGCGCCCTCGACAAGGGCGTCGATGTGGTGGGCGGTATTCCGCACTTCGAGCGCACCATGTCAGACGGCGCCTTTTCCGTGCGCCTGCTCTGCGAGATCGCCGCCGAGCGCGGCCTGCTGGTCGACATGCACTGCGATGAATCCGACGACCCGCTGTCGCGCCACATCGAGAGCCTGGCCTACGAAACACAGCGCCTGGGCCTGCAGGGCCGGGTCACCGGCTCCCACCTCACCTCCATGCACTCCATGGACAACTACTACGTCACCAAGCTCATGGCCTTGATGAAGGAGGCGGAGGTCCACGCCGTCGCCAACCCGCTCATCAACATCACCCTGCAGGGCCGCCACGACAGCTACCCCAAGCGCCGCGGCATGACCCGGGTGAAGGAGCTTCTGCGGCAAGGCATCAATGTCGCCTTCGGCCACGACTGCGTCATGGACCCCTGGTATTCGATGGGCAGCCACGACATGCTGGAGGTCGCGCACATGGGGCTCCACGTCGCCCAGATGACCGGCGTCGCCGAGCAGCAGGCCTGCTTCGCCGCCGTCACCGAAATCGGCGCCAAGGTGATGCAGTTGGAAAGCTACGGCCTCGCCCCCGGCTGCCACGCCGACATGGTGATCCTGCAAGCCCAGGACGTCCTGGAGGCTCTGCGCCTCAAGCCCGCCCGCCTCGCCGTCATCCGCCGCGGCAAGGTGATCGCCGAGACACCAGCGATGAGAGCGCAGTTGAAGGTGCTGGGGAATCCCGCTATCGATTTCCTCAAGTAACCTCGCTTCCAAGGAAACCATCTTGCCCACCCTCGACCTCGCCTTCGTCCGCGCCCAGTTCCCCGCCTTTTCCGAGCCGTCGCTGCAGGACTGGGCCTTCTTCGAGAACGCGGGCGGTTCCTACGCCTGCGGGCCGGTGATCGAGCGTCTCAATCGCTTCTACCGCGAGACCAAGGTGCAGCCCTACGGCCCCTTCCCGGCCTCCAAGCGCGCGGGCGAGGAGATGGACGAGTCGCGGGCGCGGCTGGCCGGCTACCTGAACGTCGCCACCGACGAGGTGCACTTCGGGCCCTCGACCAGCCAGAACACCTACGTGCTGGCGCAGGCCTTCCGCGAGATGCTGGAGGAAGGCGACGAGATCGTCGTTACCAACCAGGACCACGAGGCCAACTCCGGCGCTTGGCGCAAACTCGCCGACAGCGGCATCGTGGTCAGCGAGTGGCAGGTCGACCCGGAGAGCGGCCGCCTCGATCTGGCCGACCTCGACGAACTGCTGACCAAGAAGACCCGGCTGGTCGCCTTCCCGCATTGCTCCAACATCGTCGGGCACATCAACCCGGTGGCGGAGATCTGCGCCAAGGTGCAGGCCGCCGGGGCTGTCGCCGTGGTCGATGGCGTCTCCTACGCGCCGCACGGCTTTCCCGACGTGAAGGCGCTGGGCGCCGACATTTACCTCTTCTCGCTCTACAAGACCTACGGGCCGCACCAGGGACTCATGGTGGTGAAGAAGGCGCTCGCCGAGCGACTGCCGAACCAGGCACACTTCTTCAACGCCGGCAGCGTCCTGAAGCGCCTGACGCCGGCCGGGCCGGACCACGCGCAGATCGCGGCTTCTGCCGGCATCGCCGACTACTTCGACGCCCTGCACGATCACCACTTCGACGGCCTGGCGGATGCCGCCGAGCGCGGCCGCCGCGTTCATTCCTTGATGGAAACGCAGGAGAAGGCTCTGCTGACACCGCTGCTCGACTGGCTGCGGCAGCGCAACGACATCCGCGTGCTGGGCCCAACCGACCCGGCAGAGCGGGCGCCCACGGTGGCGCTGCACCCCAAGAACAAGCCCGCCGAGACGGTGCTGGAGGGCCTGACCCAGCGCGGCATCGCCGCCGGGGTCAGCAACTTCTACGCCTACCGCCTGGTGCAGGCGCTGGGCCTCGACCCGGAAGCCGGCGTGCTGCGCCTTTCCTTCGTGCACTACACCTCGCCGGAAGAAATCGACAAGCTGATCAAGGCCTTGGACGCGTCTCTTTAAGGAGCGCTCTACCCTCGCCACACGAAGGTTGTCGTCCCGGCACTTGTTGCCGGGACCCAATGCCCTTCCCGCCTGCACAGCTATCGCCACACCATCTTCCGTTTTGCCACGCGCCAATGCCAATGGATCCCGGGGTCAAGCCCCGGGACGACAGCGGAGTGTGTTCATATCCCCTGTACAAATACGGTATGCAAAAAGTGACCCTCCGGTCTGTTTTCCGGGCCACATGGATTGTCGGCAGTCGGCACCTCCGGTGCTAAGCTGAAAAGAAAAACGACAGGCACATGAGGGAGGAAAGCTATGCGGTGGACCCGTTTCCGCCGGGGTGGTCACGTGGGGTATGGCCAGCTGGAAGGCGATAGCCTCAAGGTCTATTCGGGCGATATCTTCGACGGCGCGGCCCCCACGGGCCAGACGGTGCAGCTGGCCGACGTCGAACTGCTGACACCCTGCGACCCATCGAAGATGGTCTGCCTGTGGAACAACTTCCACGCCCTGGCCGCCAAGCTGGAGGTGGCCGAGCCGCCGGAGCCGCTGTGGTTCCTGAAGGCGCCCAGCGCCTTCACGGCCGCCGGCACGACCATCCACCGCCCCGCGAGCTATGACGGACCGGTGGTCTACGAAGGCGAGCTGGGCATCGTTATCGGCAAGGCCTGCCGGGAAATCTCCGAGGACGAGGCCGCCGACCACATCTTCGGCTACACCTGCGTGAACGACGTGACGGCGGCGAAGGTCCTCCAGAAGGATCCGACTTTCGCCCAGTGGGCCCGCGCCAAGAGCTACGACGGCTTCGGCGCCTTCGGGCCGGTGATCGCCACCGGCCTCGATCCCATGGCGCTGTCGATCCGCACGGTTCTGAACGGCGACGAACGGCAGAACTATCCGGTGGCGGACATGATCTTTCCGCCGCTGAAACTGGTCAGCCTGCTGTCCCACGACATGACGCTGCTGCCGGGCGACGTCATCGCCTGCGGCACTTCCATCGGCGTCGGCTCGATGAAGCAACCGGAGAACGAGGTCACCATCGCCATCGAGGGGATCGGCGAACTCACCAATACCTACCTGAACGAATAACGACCTGCCGCAACGTGCAGGCATTCGAAGGCACAGCAACGAAGCCGCGAAAACAGCGGCGCAACGCAGAGGGAAAACGACCATGCGAGTTTGTGTTGTAGGCGCCGGCGCCATCGGCGGCCTGATGGCCGCCAAGCTGGCCCAGTCTAGTTTTGAGGGGGCGGACAACGAGGTCTGCGTCATCGACCAGGGCGCGCACCTGGCCGCCATTCAGAAGAAGGGCCTGAAGCTGATCTGGGAGGACGGCAGCGAGATCGTCGCCAAGGTGAAGGCCGTCGGCTCCGCCGCCGAAGCCGGGCCGCAGGACCTGGTGATCCTGGCGGTGAAGGCGCACTTCCTGGATCAGGTGGCGCGCGACGTGGAGAAGCTGCTCGATAACGACACCATGATCATGACCGTGCAGAACGGCATGCCCTGGTGGTACTTCCATAGCTTTGACGGCCCCTTGAACGGCACCCGGCTGAAGAGCCTCGATCCCTCCGGCGTGCTGGATCGCTACATCCCCGGCAACCGCATCGTCGGCTGCGTGGTCTACCCCGCCGCCGCGGTCACCGAGCCCGGCGTCATCCACCATGTGGAAGGCGACCGCTTCCCGGTTGGCGAGCTCGACGGCTCGGAGAGCGCGCGCGTCCAGAAGCTGCACGACCTACTGGTCGAGGCCGGCTTCCGCTCGCGCATCCTCGACGACATCCGCTCGGAGATCTGGCTGAAGGCCTGGGGCAATCTCTCTTTCAATCCCATCAGCGCGCTGACCCACGCCACCCTGGAAGACATCTGCACCTTCCCGGAGACGCGCCGGCTGGCCGCCACCATGATGGGCGAGGCCCAGGTCATCGGCGAAAAGCTGGGCGTCCATTTCCGCCACACCATCGAGAAGCGCATCGACGGCGCCCAGTCGGTCGGCAAGCACAAGACCTCCATGCTGCAGGACGTCGAGGCCGGCCGCTCCCTGGAGACCGAGGCCCTGATCGGCGCCATCCTGGAAATGGGCCAGCTGGTCGAGGCGCCCTCGCCGGCCATCGAGGCGATTTACGCCTGCGTGAAGCTGCTCAACAAGACCATGCTGATGGAGGATGCCGGCGTCACGCTGAAGAAGGCGGGGTAAGGCGCCTTCCTTCCCGGCGCCCGAACCCTTTAGGGGTCTTCGGCCAGGCGCAGGTGGTCGGCCAGGCTGGCGAAGGAGGCCGCCGGGTCCCAGGCGCCGCCGGTCGACTCCCAGGCTTCGATGACGGGCGCGGAGGTATCCAGGCGGTAAAGGTCGTCGCGGCGGTTGTCGAGAACCCAGAGATCGCGGACCACCAGGACCGCATGGCCGCGCCCGAGCACCCTGCCGATGGCCAGACGCAGCGCGCCGCGCGGCACCCCGGCGGCGATCAGGGTCTCCAGCTTGCGCACCGCGTAGTCGTCACAATCCGCGCCGCGGCCCCAGACGTCGCGCGCCTCGGCGCGATAGGGCATCGAGGCGTTGACCTCCCGATTCACCTCGCGCAGCAGGTCCAGGTCCACCCGCCAGGGCGCCCAGCCCTCGAACGCCAGGCCCGGCCGCCGCGCGAGCAACTCCGCATAGGCCGGCGGACTGGGATAGAGCGACTCCGCGACCGCCGGAAAGGGCAGCGCGAGACAAAGCACGACCAAAAGAGTTCTCATCTGCGCCCCCCCGCTTGCGGCAGGGCCGACACCGCTACGAGAAAGACTCGTTCTCCGGTATCGGGGGCGCCGCAAGCGCCGCAAAATCAAAGGTGCTACTCAACGGTTCTGCAAAATCACACAGCAAGAGCCGTGCCAGTGCGGAACTACAATGACTTAGCCGATATGCGGGTCCAGGGTTGTCAAATCTCTTGACGCCTGACGCGGCGAGGAACTCAGCTGCCGATCGCCGTCAGGTCGAAAGGCGTGGTCTGGTAGAGATAATTGATCCAGTTGGAATAGAGCAGATGAGCATTGCCGCGCCAGGTGTTCACCGGCGGGCGCGAGGGATCGTCGCCGGGATAGTAGTGCGCCGGCAGGCCGATCAGATCGCCCTTCTCCATGTCGCGCCGGTATTCGGCGTCGAGGGTCGTCGAATCGTATTCCAGGTGGTTGAACATGTAGACGTGGCGCAGGCGCTTGTCGTGCACCAAGCAGAGGCCGGCTTCGTCGGAATCGATCAGCACCTGCAGATCCTCGTGCCCCGCCAGGTCCTCGCGGCGGTTCTCGGTGTGCCGTGACACGGGAATGTGGATCTCGTCGTCGAGCCCGCGCATCAGCAGCGAGGTATGGTCGAGCACCCGGTGGGTGAAGACCCCGAAGCGCTTTTCCGGCAGCTGGTGCTTGGGGATGCCGTGGAAATGGTAGAGCGCCGCCTGGCCGCCCCAGCAGAGGGCGAAAAGGCCGTGTACATGGCTGCGCGACCACTCGAAGATGCCGCAGAGTTCGTCCCAGTAGGTCACTTCCTCGAACGGCAGCTGCTCGATCGGCGCGCCGGTGACGATGAGGCCGTCGAACTTCTCGCCGCGAATGTCCTGCCAGGGATGATAGAAATCGAGCATGTGCTCGCGCGGCGTGTTCTTAGGCACGTAGCCCTCGGGGGCGAAGAGCGTCATCTCCACCTGCAGCGGGGTCCCGGCCAGGACACGGGCGATCTGCGTCTCTGTCTCGATCTTCTTGGGCATGAGGTTCAGCAGCGCGATCCGCATCGGCCGGATATCCTGCCGGATGGCGTCGGTGTCACGGATGATGAGAACGCCCTCGCGCTCGAGCGCCTCGCGGGCCGGCAGGTCATGGGGAATCTTGATGGGCATCGTCAGGTATCGATTATGGAGGGGTTTCGCCGGATTGAGGTAAGGAAGTACGAGGGTTTTCCATAGCGCTCAAGGCATAACTTGTAAATTCCCGAAAAATCAGTGTGATTTTGGCGAAGGGAACAAGGCCGTCACGATTTGCCGCCCGCCGATTGACCTCGGTCAATGCCGTGAAGCGCAATCGGCCCGAGGTTGTCCCGGTGACGCGCCGGCCTCGACTTCCGCCGGCAACAGTTTGAATACAAATGGAAAACGGCGTTTCGCGCGCGGGTGCCGAAACATGACCGTCACTTGCCTGAGAGCGCGGCGCACAGCGTGATGTCGGACCGCTGCGTCCGGGAATTCTTTTCGGAAACCGCAGGAAACTTGGGGCTTTAGTGAGAACGACTGTCCCGCCTGCTTTGCCGAACACCGAGAGGCGCGACCATGCCCCTGAAGACCACAGCGGCGACACCAACTCCTGAGAAGCGGACAGCCGACGTGAACGACAAACGCCCCTCGACAAGTCTGCATAATCTTGATGCTCTCCTTCTGGATCTGGACGGAGTCGTGACCGCTACGGCGCGGGTCCATGCAGAAGCCTGGAAGGCGGCTTTCGACGAATACCTTGAAGAAAGGGCGGCACGCCTCGGCAGCCGCTTCGTGCCCTTCAGCCTGAAGGACGACTACCCCCGCTACGTTGACGGCAAGCCGCGCCTGGATGGCGTCGCGAGCTTCCTGCAGTCGCGCAACATCATGCTGCCCCGGGGCCAGGACACGGACCCGCCCGACAAGGAAACCGTCTGCGGCCTGGGAAACAGGAAGAACCGGAAGTTCCTCGCGGTGGTGCGGGAAATGGGCGTCGACGTCTTCGAATCGTCGGTCGACTTCATCAAGCAGGCCAAGGCCCGGGGCCTCAAGGTCGCCATCGTCACTTCCAGCCGGAACTGCCAGGAGATCCTGACGGTCGCCAGGCTCGACGCCCTGTTCGACACCGCTGTCGACGGCGTCGTGGCTCACCACTGCATGCTGGAAGGAAAGCCCGCGCCGGACACCTACCAGGAGGCTGCACGGCGCCTTGGCGTGCCGGCATCGCGCGCCGCGGTCGTGGAGGACGCCATTGCGGGCGTCAAAGCGGGAAGAGCCGGCAATTTCGGCCTGGTCATCGGCGTCGACCGTATCGGTGAGCCGGGGTTGCTGCGCAACGCCGGCGCCGATATCGTCGTTTCGGACCTTGGCGACCTGACCTTCGAGGACACGGACGCGCAGCCGGCCGCGATGCCCCCCCTGGCGCTCAACCACCTGGACGAGATCGCGGCGCGTGTTGCGGACAAGCGGATTGCAGTCTTTCTCGACTATGACGGCACCCTCACCCCCATCGTCGAACGACCCGATCTGGCCGTCTTGCCGGCCGGGATGCGGGACTCCCTGAAAGACCTGGCGGCCTGCTGCACGGTCGTCATCGTCAGCGGGCGGGAGCGCGCCAACGTCGCCCGGCTGGTGGGCCTGGAGGATATCGTCTACGCCGGGGCCCACGGCTTCGACATCTCCGGGCCGGCCGGCACCGAGATCCAACACGCGGAGGGCAGCAGCTATGTGCCCGCGATCAGAGAGGCCGCCGAGGAACTGAGCCGGCGCCTGGCGTCGATCGACGGTGTGATCGTGGAGGACAAGACCTACGCCCTCGCCGTGCACTTCCGCCTGGTGCCGCCGGAGCAGCTCCCCACCATCGAGAAGGCCCTCGACGAGGTCCTTGGCAAACATCCGCAGCTGCGCAGGACCGGCGGCAAGAAAATCTTCGAGTTGCGGCCGGACATCGACTGGGACAAGGGCAAGGCGGTCCTTTGGCTGCTCGATGCCTTGAAACTCCACGGTGAGGATGTGGTGCCCTTCTATCTGGGCGACGACCTGACCGACTACGACGCCTTCAGGGCGCTGCGCGGCAAGGGACTCTCCCTTCTCGTGTCGGACGAGCCGCAGGCCGAAGACGTCGATTATCGCCTCGCCGATACCGACGAGGTCCGTCAGTTTCTCGACGCCCTCACCACCGTTTGCCGCAGGAAGCATACATGAGCGAATGGACCCTCAGCTACGAGGGCTACGACCCGGAATTCGAAGGCCTTCGTGAGACCCTCTGCACCCTGGGCAACGGCTACATGGCGAGCCGCGGCGCCGCGGCGAATGCGCTGGCCGACGACACCCATTATCCCGGCACCTACCTGGCCAGCGGCTACAACCGGCTGACCACGGAGGTTGGCGGGCACGAGGTCGAGAACGAAGACCTGGTCAATATCCCGAACTGGCTGCCCCTGGTGTTCCGGATCGACGACGGCCCGTGGCTGCGGCCGCAGGAGGTGGAGATCCAGGACTACCGCCTGGCGCTTTCCCTCCACGACGGCGTTCTTTCCCGCTGCCTGCGCCTGACAGACGCGGAAGGCCGCACGACCCTGTGGGAGGAGCGGCGCTTCGTCTCCATGGCCTGCCCGCATCTGGCGGCCATCGAGGTGCAGCTGACCGCCGAGAACTGGTCCGGACAGATGACGCTGCGCTCGGCGGTCGACGGCAGCGTCATCAACAGCGGTGTGCCCCGCTACCGCGATCTGAGCAGCCGGCATCTGGAACCGCTGGAGACCCTGCTGATCAGCGACGAGGTCGTCCTTCTGCGCTGCCGCACGGTGCAGAGCCGGCGGGAGATCGCCACGGCCGCACGCACCCGCCTGTACCGCGACGGGACCCTACTGGAAAACGCGCGCGAAGTGGAACGCCTGCCCGACTTCGTGGCCCAGAATATCGCCGTCGATATGGCCCCGGGCCAGGCCGTGACGGTCGAGAAGGTCGCCGCCGTCTGCACCTCGAAGGACATGGGCATTACCGAGCCGGGCACCACGGCGACGACGCTGCTGGAAAACGCCGCCTCCTTCGAAAAGCTGCTGCGCGCGCAGTGCCGCAACTGGGCGCACCTCTGGGAGGAATGCGGCATCGAGATCGAGACCACGGCGAATTCCCAGGTGGAGATGAAGCTGCACCTGCACATCTTCCACCTGCTGCAAACGGTTTCGATGCACTCCATCGACCTGGATGCCGGCGTGCCGCCGCGCGGCTGGACCGGCGAAGCCTATCGCGGCCACATCATGTGGGACGAGCTCTTCATCTTCCCCTTCCTCAACCTGCGCAAGCCGGTGCTGACGCGCACGCTGCTGCGCTACCGCCACCGGCGCCTGCCCGAAGCGCGCCGCGCCGCGCGGGAGGCCGGCCACCGCGGCGCGATGTTCCCCTGGCAAAGCGGCAGCGACGGCCGCGAGGAAAGCCAGAAGTACCACCTCAACCCCATGTCAGGACGCTGGATCGCCGACACTTCGCAACGGCAGCGCCATGTCAACGCGGCCATTGCCTTCAACGTCTGGCAGTACTACGAGGTGACCGAGGACCGGGAGTTCCTCTACGATTTCGGCGCCGAACTGATGCTGGAGATCGCGCGTTTCTGGGCGAGCCTCTCCAGCTTCGATGCCGAAAGCGGACGCTACTCGATCCGCGGGGTCATGGGCCCCGACGAGTTCCATACCGCTTATCCCGGTAAGGATCCCAGCACCGACGGCGGACTGGACAACAACGCCTACACCAACGTCATGGTGTCCTGGCTCATGACGCGCACCCTCGACATGCTCGACCTGCTGCCGGGGTCGCGGCGGCGCGAACTGTTCGATGCCCTGGAGATCAGCAGTGAAGAGTTGCGCGCCTGGGAAGACATCAGCCGCAATCTCGTGATTCCCATCGACAGCAACGGCGTAATCGCGCAGTTCGAGGGGTATGAGGCGCTGAAGGAGTTCGACTGGGAGGGTTACCGCGAAAAGTACGGCGACATTCAGCGCCTGGACCGCATCCTGGAGGGCGAAGGCCTCAACCCCAACGACTACAAGCTCTCCAAGCAGGCCGATGTGCTGATGATCTTCTACCTCTTCTCCACCGAGGAGCTGACCGAGATCTTCAGCCGGCTGGACTATCCCTTCACGCCCGACACGATCTTCAAGACGATCGACTACTATACGCAGCGGACCTCCCACGGCTCCACGCTGAGCTGGATCGTCCATGCCTGGGTGATGGCGCGCGCCGATCGCGAGCGGTCCTGGAAGCTGCTGAGCCAGGCGCTGGACAGCGACGTGCACGACCTGCAGGGCGGCACCACCGCCGAGGGCATCCACCTGGGCGGCATGGCGGGCACCGTCGACCTGGTTCAACGCTGCTATCTCGGCATCGAACCCCGCGCCAATGTGCTGACCTTCAATCCGCAGCTGCCACGGGAGCTGGAACGCCTGAAGACCACCGTGCGCTACCGTGGCCAGAGCCTGGATGTCGAAGTCACCCCCGACAAGCTGAAGGTGTCGAGCCGCCTCTTCACGGCCTATCCCATCACCATCGCCTACCGCGGCCGGGTGCGGGAGATCAGCCCGGGCCAGAGCTTCGAATTCCTCCTGGTCCGCCACCACGGCCACGACCAGGCCGCCAAGCGGCACGCACGGGCCGTCCTGCAAAGCCAGGACTGCCGCCCGAAGCCGCCATCACAGGGCCGCTCAGCAGAGTGACCGCCGGTTGACGCACAGAAAAAAGGGGAGCGCCGAAGCGCTCCCCCCTTCCCCTGCCAAACGGGCAAGGCGTCCAGTCTTACATGCCCCGGGTCACATCCCCATGGCCTTTTCCCAGACCTCGTGGGTCCAGGCGCCTTCCGGCTTCT
This sequence comes from Kiloniellaceae bacterium, assembly GCA_048268885.1. Lineage (GTDB taxonomy): Bacteria > Pseudomonadota > Alphaproteobacteria > Kiloniellales > Kiloniellaceae > Pelagibius. The sequence goes on from JBLWUP010000020.1 coordinate 70,184, forward strand.
TGGTGATGACCGGCGTCGAGGCGTTGGCCAACAGGGTGTCGACCGTGCGCTCGTAGTCCGCCGGATCGAGGAAGCCGAGCTTCTCGGTGCCGAGCAGCTTGGCGATCTCGCCCATCATGCGCTTCTGGTGCTTTTCGGTCTGGGCGCCGGTGGCATCGTTCTCCAGCACGATCTCCGCGGCCTCGTCCGGGTGCGCGCGGGCGTAGTCCCAACCCTTCAGCGAGGCTTTCACGAAGCGCGCCATCTTGTCGACGAAGGCGGCGTCCTGCAGGTTGTCCTCCAGCACGTAAAGGCCGTCCTCCAGCGTCGCCACGCCCTGCTCCTCGTACTTGTAGACGATGAGGTCTTCCTCGGTCAGGCCGGCGTCGATGATCTGCCAGTACTCGTTGTAGGTCATGGTGGAGACGCAGGCCGCCTGCTTCTGCAGGATCGGATCGACGTTGAAGCCCTGCTTCAGCACCGTCACGCCCTGGTCGCCGCCATCGGTCGGGATATCGAGCTTGGCCATCCACGACAGGAAGGGATACTCGTTGCCGAAGAACCAGACGCCCAGGGTGTGGCCCGGGAAGTCCTTCGGGGAGGTGATGCCGCTGTCCTTGCGGCAGGTCAGCATCATGCCCGACTTCTCGAAGACCTGGGCGATGTTGACCAGGGGCACGCCCTTCTCGCGCGACGCCAGGGCCGAGGGCATCCAGTCGATGATAACGTCGGCGCCGCCGCCGGCGATGACCTGCGGCGGGGCGATGTCCGGGCCGCCCGGCTTGATGGTGACGTTGAGGTCGGCTTCCTCGTAGAAACCCTTCTCCTGGGCCACGTAGTAGCCGGCGAACTGGGCCTGGGTCACCCACTTCAGCTGGATCGTCACGTCGTCCGCCGCCGCGGCGCTGCCGGCCGCCAGCAGCAGCCCCGCCCCTGCCGCCGCGCCCAAGGCACCTGCGCGTGCTTTCGTGTAGAACTTACTCATCTCGCCTCTCCTCTTCTTCAGAAGGTTCATTCTTGTCCTAAGAAGGCTTCCTCGCCTTATTGCCGGCCTCGCCCTGATTTTTGTTCCTTTAGTGCCTGTAGGACGGATGCCAGAAAGTCGTGGCCCGCTCGGTCAGCGCCAGCAGGCCGTAAAACAGGGAGCCGGCCACCGCCGCCACCGCGATGGTCGCCCAGACCATCTCCACGTTCATGCGGCCGATCTCCGTGGAGATGCGAAAGCCCATGCCGACGATGGGCGTGCCGAAGAATTCCGCCACAATGGCGCCGATCAGCGCAAGGGTGGAGTTGATCTTGAGGGCGTTGAAAATGAAGGGCAGCGCGTTGGGCAGCCGTACCCTGAACAGTGTCTGCAAATAGCTGGCGCCGTAGGAGCGCATGAGATCGCGCTCCATGGCCTGGGTGGCGTGCAGGCCTGCGATGGTATTCACCAGCATGGGGAAGAAGGTCATGATGACCACCACCGCCGCCTTGGACTGCCAGTCGAAGCCGAACCACATGACCATGATGGGCGCGACGCCGACGATCGGCAGGGCCGAGACGAAGTTGCCGAGCGGCAGCAGGCCGCGCTGCAGGAAAGGCACCCGGTCGACCAGCAGCGCCACCAGGAAGCCACTGCCACAGCCGAGCGCATAGCCCGCCAGCACCGACTTCAGGAAGGTTTGGTAGAAGTCGGCCCAGAGAGTGTGGGTCGAGGCGGCAAAGACCTGGGCGATGAGCGAGGGCGCCGGCAGCAGCACCGAGGGGACGCCGAAACCGGTCACCAGGACCTGCCAGAGATAGAGCAGCCAGGCCCCGAACAGCGCCGGCACCAGCAGGCCGAGGGCGCGCGGCGCCTCGCGCTGAGAGGCCGCTTCGGAGAGCAGGCTCATCGCCTTCCAGGCGAGGAAACCCACGCCGACCAGGTAGACCCAGACGCCAATGGCATCGATGCCAAGCGGCCCCTGATCCGTGGGTTGCGCCGCAAATCCAATGGGGCGCGTTGCCTGCAGGTGGATGGCGTAAGGCGGCGGCCAGGCGGCCAGTAAGGCGGCGAGTGTCACCAGTCCCGCATTCAGGTAGGGGCCGCACCGTTTGAAAAGAAACACAACGAGCAGGATTGCAGCCGCCACGACCGGCGACAGTAGACCATAAAGCCAGTAGGTGTGGCTGAACCAGCCCACCCGTTCTGGGTGAGCGCCAAGCTGGTCCCAAGTGCCGATGGGGAGAGCAAAGGAGATCACCGTACAGGCCAGATAGGCAATGCAACAGAGGTCAATCCGCAGGCGACCGACGAGCCTCATGACCTCACCCCCATGCGGCGGTTCGCCAGCCGCTCCAGCCCGCCCATGGCGGCGACCAGCAGGCCGGCCATGGCGGCGGCGGTCAAGAGCGCTGCCCAGATCTGCACGGTCTGGCCGTAGTAGGAGCCGACCAGCAGGCGCGCGCCGATGCCCGCCTGGGCGCCGGTCGGCAGCTCGCCGACGATGGCGCCGACCAGGGAGATGGCAATGGCGACCTTCAGGCTGGCGAAAAGGAAAGGCAGCGAGGAGGGCCAGCGCAGCTTCCAGAACACCTGGTTGGTGCTGGCGCTGTAGGTGCGCATGAGATCCTGCTGCAGCGGGTCGGGCGAACGCAGCCCCTTTACCATGCCGATGGTGACCGGAAAGAAGCAGAGGTACATGGAGATCAGCGCCTTGGGCACCAGGCCGGTGAAGCCGATGTTGCCCAGCACCACGATGATCATCGGCGCGATGGCGAGGATCGGAATGGTCTGTGAGGCGATGACCCAGGGCAGCAGGCTGCGGTCCAGGGTCTTCACGTGGACGATGCCGACCGCTAGCACGATGCCCAGCAGCGTGCCCATGACGAAGCCTAGGAGCGTCGAGGAGAGTGTCACCCAGGCGTGGTAGACGAGACTGCGCTTGGAGGTGATCTTGTAGCCGAGGATGGACTTGTCGAGTTCGGCCACCACCTGGTGCGGCGCCGGCAGAATCGGCCGCTCCATGACCATGGAATCTTCGACCAACCGCGAGAAGTTCCAGTCGACATCGCGGCGTTCGTAACCGTCGATGAGAAGGGGGGCGTTCAGCCAGACGGCGCCCAGGTACCAGATGACGAAAAGGAAGAAGACGACCACGGCCAGGGGGCCGCTGCGGCCGGCGAAGACGCGGGACAGCCATCCCGGCGTTGCGGCATGAGGCGAAGTCAGCGCCTCAGTCGTCATAGCTGTGCCCCGCGCGCAGGCCTTCGCGCACCCGGTGGGATATCTCCGCGAACTCCTGGCTCTCACGGGCGTCCAGCGTGCGGTCCGGCGGCAGGTTGCAGTCGATCACGTCGATGATGCGCCCGGGCCGCGGCGACATGACGACGATCTTGGAAGAGAGGAAGACCGCCTCGGGGATCGAGTGGGTAACGAAAATCACCGTCTTGCCGGTGCGCTCCCAGAGGCGCAGCAGCTGCTCGTTCAGATGATCGCGGGTGATTTCGTCGAGAGCGCCGAAGGGCTCGTCCATCAGCAGCAGCTCCGGCTCGAAGGAGAGCGCGCGGGCGATGGAGACGCGCTGCTGCATACCGCCGGAGAGCTGCCAGGGGAACTTCTTCTCGAAGCCCTTGAGGTTCACCAGGTCGAGGTAGCGCGCGGCCCGGTCTTTACGCTCCGCCGTGCTCATGCCCATGATCTCCAGGGGCAGCATGACGTTGCGCTCCACCGTGCGCCAGGGATAGAGCGCCGGCGCCTGGAAGACGTAGCCGTAGGCACGCCCCAGGCGCGCTTCTTCCGGGCTCACGCCGTTGACCGAAATCTTCCCCGCCGTCTGGCGCTCCAGATCGGCGATGACCCGCAGCAGCGTGGTCTTGCCGCAGCCCGAGGGACCGATGAAGGACACGAAATCCCCGGCCTCGACCGTCAGGTTCACTTCGGAGAGCGCATAGACGGGACCGTCGGCCGTCTGGAAGGTTAGCGAGAGATCTTCAACCTCGATGACAGGTTTCCCGGCCTGTCCCGCCGGACTCTCAACCGCCGCTTCCCGCTGCATTACCGCCTCGACTGCCATGGCCTACCACCCTCTTCCGGGGCTGCGGCCATTCCGACCTCTCAGAGCGGAAAGGTCAAGCACCCGTCCAAGGTCAAGCCCCCGTCCAAGGTCAAGCACTGGCCCGCTCCAGCATGGCATAGAGCAGCACGTTGCAGCCCGCCGCCAGGTCTTCCGGCGTCGCGCTTTCGCTCTCGTTGTGGCTGACGCCGTCCTCGCAGGGCACGAAGATCATCGCCGTCGGCGCCACGCGGCTGATGTAGCAGGCGTCGTGGCCGGCGCCGGAGATGATGTCCATGTTGCCGTAGCCGGCCTCGCCGGCCGCCTGCTTCACCGCGCCGACGCAGTCCTTGTCGAAGGCGATAGGCGGCGAGTACCAGATCATCTCGACGTCGGCGGAGATCCCCGCCGGGCCGCAGATCTCGTCACAGGCGATGCGCAGTTCCGCCTCCATGGCGCTCAGCGTCTCGTCTTCCGGATGGCGCAGGTCGACGGTCAGGAAGACGCTGCCCGGGATGGTGTTCCGCGAGTTGGGGCTGACCTGCATCATGCCGCAGGTGCTGACCGCGTGGGGCGGATGGGCCAGGGCGATCTCGTTCACCTTCGTCACCAGCTTCGAGGCCGCGACCAGGGCGTCCCGGCGACGGTTCATCGGGGTGGTGCCGGCGTGGGATTCGGACCCCGTCAGGGTCACCTCGAACCAGCGCTGGCCCTGGGCGCCGACGACCACGCCGATGGTCTTCTTCTCGGCCTCCAGGATCGGCCCCTGCTCGATGTGCGCCTCGAAGAAAGCGCGGATCGGATGGTCGCCCGGCGTCTGCTCGCCCAGATAGCCGATGCGCTCCAGCTCCTCGCCGATGGTCTTGCCGTCCACGTCGGCGCGGGAATGGCCGTACTCCAGATCGAAGACCCCGGCAAAGACGCCGGAGGCGACCATGGCCGGCGCGAAGCGCGAGCCCTCCTCATTGGTCCAGACCGCCACCTCGACGGGCGCCGCCGTCTCGATGTCGTTGTCGTTCAGGGTGCGGATGACCTCCAGCCCCGCCAGCACGCCGAAGACGCCGTCGAACTTGCCGCCGGTCGGCTGGGTGTCCAGATGGCTGCCGGTGGTGACCGGCGGCAGCGAGGGGTCGGTCCCGGGACGGCGCGCGAAGATGTTGCCCATCTTGTCGACCGCAATGCTGCAGCCGGCCTCCTGGCACCAACGCACGAAGAGGTCACGGCCTTCCTTGTCGAAGTCGCTGAGCGCCAGACGGCAGTTGCCGCCGGCCACGCCCGGGCCGATCTTCGCCATCTCCATCAGGCTGTTCCACAGGCGGTCGCCGTCGACCTTCAGGTTCTTCGGATTTACTGCGTCCATGGCCGCCTACTCCGCCGCTTTCTGATTCATCGGGTTCCTCGGGTCTTCCTTCCAGTTCAGGTAGCCCTTGCCGTTGTCCACCTCGACCATGGAGATGCAGCCCTCTACCGGGCAGACATGCATACAGAGGTTACAGCCGACGCATTCCTCGTCGATGACCTCGTAGCGGCGCGCGCCGTCCGGTTTCTGCGCCGCGATGGCCTGGTGCGAGGTGTCTTCGCAGGCGATGTGGCAGAGGCCGCACTTGATGCAGAGATCCTGGTCGATCCTGGCGACACTCTCGAAGTTGATGTTGAGATACTGCCAGTCGGTGACGTTGGGAATGGCCGCGCCGCGGAAGTCGTCCAGGGTCTTGTAGCCCTTGTCGTCCATCCAATAGCCGAGGCCGTCGATCATGTCCTCGACGATCTTGAAGCCGTGGTGCATGGCGGCGGTGCAAACCTGCACCGAGCCGGCGCCCAGGGTCATGAACTCCGCCGCGTCGCGCCAGTTTGAGATGCCGCCGATGCCGGAGATCGGCAGCCCGGCGGTTTCCGCATCACGGGCGATCTCGGCCACCATGTGCATGGCGATGGGCTTCACAGCCGGGCCGCAGTAGCCGCCGTGAGTGCCCTTGCCGTCCACGGTCGGGGTCGGCGCCATGACGTCCAGGTCGACGGAAGTGATGGAGTTGATCGTGTTGATGAGCGACACCGCATCGGCGCCGCCGGCCTTGGCGGCGCGGGCCGGCCCCAGGATGTTGGTCACGTTGGGCGTCAGCTTCACGAAGACCGGCATGCGGCTGTGCGACTTGCACCAGCGCGTCACCATCTCGATGTACTCGGGCACCTGGCCGACGGCCGAGCCCATGCCGCGCTCCGACATGCCGTGCGGGCAGCCGAAGTTCAGCTCCACCGCGTCGGCGCCGGTGTCCTCCACCTTGGCGAGGATGGCGCGCCAGTTCTCCTCCTCGCAGGGGACCATGAGGGAGACCACCATCGCGCGGTCGGGCCAGTCGCGCTTCACCTGCTTGATCTCGCGTAAGTTCACGTCCAGCGGCCGGTCGGTGATCAGCTCGATGTTGTTGAAGCCGGCCATGCGGGTGCCGTTGTAGCTCATCGCGCCGTAGCGCGAGGAGACGTTCACCACCGGCGGGTCCTCGCCCAGGGTCTTCCACACCACGCCGCCCCAGCCCGCCTTGAAGGCGCGCACGACGTTGTATTCCTTGTCGGTCGGCGGGGCGGAGGCCAGCCAGAAGGGATTGGGCGACTTCACGCCGCCGATATCGCAACGAAGGTCAGCCATGTCTCGTCTCCCAAGTTCGCTGCGCCTGTGCCTCACACTCTATTGTCATGCTCGGGCTTGACCCGGGCATCCAGGGCAAGCGACGGAACGGTTGCCCCTGGACCCTCGGCACAAGGCCGAGGGTGACAACGGGAAAGCGGCGATGCCCCTGCGCAGTCTGTCTCATCGCGCAGCTCCCCGCAGGAACGCGTTGATCGCTTCGGCGGCCAGCTTGCCGTCCTGTACCGCGGCGACGGTCAGGTCCTCGCTGATCGCGACGCAGTCGCCGCCGGCCCAGACGTCGGGCAGCGAGGTCTGGCGCTGTTCGTTCACCGCGATGCACTCGCCGTCCATCTCCAGCAGCTCGCTGCCGCCATTCGCTTGTGGCAGCGGCAGCAGGGTCTGGCCGATGGCCTTGAACAGCATGTCCACCGGCAGGCTGAAGACATCGCCGGTGCCGGCGAGGCGCCCGTCACCGCCCAACTGAGTATACTCGAAGATCACGTCGGTGATGTGGCCGTTCATGCCGCGAATGTCGTGCGGCTGAGCCCAATGCTTGATCTTCACGCCGTTGACCTGGGCGAACTCCTGCTCGTGGTGGGTCGCCGACATGGCCTCCGGGCCGCGGCGGTAGACTAGGGTCACATCCTCGGCGCCCAGGCGCTTGGTCTGCACGGCAATGTCGATGGCGGTGTTGCCGCCGCCGATGACCACCACCTTGCGGCCGACCGGCAGGGCCTTGAGGTCGTCGCTCTGGCGCAGCTCGGCGATGAAGTCGACGGCGTTGTAGACGCCCTCCAGATCCTCGCCTTCCAGGCCGAGCCGGCGCACCGCCCCGAGCCCCATGCCGAGAAACACCGCGTCATAGTCGCGGCGCAGGTCGTTCAGCTGATAATCGCGCCCCAGCGCCTGGTCGTTGCGGATCTCGATGCCGCCGATCTGCAGCACGAAATCCACCTCCTTCTGGGCGAAGGCGTCGGGCATCTTGTAGGCGGCGATGCCGTATTCGTTCAGGCCGCCCGGCTTCGGCTTGGCCTCCAGGATCACCACGTCGTGGCCCAGCAGGGCGAGGCGGTGGGCGCAGGCGAGGCCCGCCGGCCCGGCGCCGACCACGGCCACCGTCTTGCCGCTCTTCTCGGCGCGGGTGAAGGGATGGCTGCCGGTCTCCATCGCCTTGTCGGTGGCGTAGCGCTGCAGCAGGCCGATCTGGACCGGCTTGGCCTCCTGGGTGTTGCGCACGCAGGCCTGCTGGCACAGCACCTCGGTCGGACAGACCCGCGCGCAGGCGCCGCCCAGAATGTTCTCGTCCAGAATGTCCTGGGCCGCGCCGCGCACATTGTCGGTCGAGATCTTGCGGATGAAGCTCGGGATATCGATGCCCGTCGGGCAGGCTTCGATGCAGGGCGCGTCGTAGCAGAAGTAGCAGCGGCTGGATTCGATCAGCGCCGCCTTGCGGTCGAGCGGCGGATGAACGTCGCTGAAGTTCTCCGCATAGGCGGACTCCGGCAAACGCCCGGCCCGGATGTCCGGTTGGTTCCCCATCGTGAACTCCCTGATCATTCGACGGCAAACGCTCTTGCGGCGTCTTGCGTCCTTGTTGCCGAAGACTGTAGCGTTGTCCTGACCAAGCGGTCAATTAAATTTGACCAAATGGTCAGGTTTTGATTTGCGGCTTGCCAAGGGCAATAATCGGCGCAATTCAAAGATGCCTGTGGTCGAACGACCTGGCGCCGGAAGCGCAGAAACGGGAGTGGAAATGTCCGACACGGTGGCCAGAGGCGCCGAAGCGAAGGAAGGCGAGACGAAGGAGAACGGCAAGGACGAGTCCTCTCCCGGCCATATCCGCGTCCGCAACCGCGCCCTGATTCTCGCCGCCGCCGAAGAGGTCTTCGCCACCCAGGGCTACCGCGGCGCGACCACCGCGGCCATCGCCGAGAAAGCCGGCCTGCCCAAGGCCAACGTGCACTACTACTTCGGCACCAAGGAAGCGCTCTACCGCGCGGTGCTGGAAGACATCCTCGGCCTGTGGCTGGGCGAGCTGGACCGCATCACCGCGACGAGCGACCCGGCCGACTCCCTGGCGGCCTACATCCGCGCCAAGATCCGGCATTCGCGCGAACGCCCCCTCGCCTCCAAGGTCTACGCCAACGAGATGATCCGCGGCGCGCGCCACACCCGTGACTTCCTGAAGAACGAACTGCGCAGCCTGGTGAAGGAAAAGGCCAAGGTGCTGGAGGCCTGGGCCAAGGCCGGCAAGATCGATCCGGCGGTCGATCCCGTGCACCTCTTCTCCATCATCTGGGCGGCGACGCAGCACTACGCCGACTTCGAAGTTCAGGTCGGCGCCCTGGTCGGCCGCCGCCAGCTCGCGGCCAAGGACTACGACGAGGCGGCGGAAACCGTCGTGCGCATGGTGCTGAAAGGCTGCGGCCTGAACTACGAGCCCCGCATCGGCACCTAGTAAGGTCGGGGCGTGACACAGACGAGAGAGCGAAAGATGATCAAGGCGGTAATCCTGCTGAAGCGCAAGGACGACATGACCCTCCAGGACTTCTCGGACTGGATGCTGAAGGAGCACGTGCCCCTGGCGCTGAAGCTCGACGGCCTGAAGCGCTACCAGGTGAACATCTCCCGCGATTCCGACGGCGACTACGACGGCGTCAGCGAACTGTGGTTCGACAGCGAAGAAGCTATGCTGGCCGCCTACGGCAGCGCGCACGGCAAGGCAGTGGCAGCGGACTCCATGGCCCACGTGAAGGACCGCAAGCGCATTGTCGTCGACGAGCATCCCTTCACCCCGACCGCCTGAGGAGCCGCGCCGTGGCCGTGGTGGTGCGCCTGGGCAATGCCCGCGCCGAGTGGTGGCGCGACGCGCTGGAGAAGCTGCTGCCCGGCGTCGAGGTGCGCCTGTGGGACAATCCCGGCGACAAGGCCGACATCGACTACGCCGTGGTGTGGAAACCGCCGCCGGGCGGGCTGAAGACCTTCCCCAACCTGAAGTGCATCGTTTCCATGGGCGCCGGCATCGACCACCTGCTGGCCGATCCTGAACTGCCCCTGCACCTGCCGGTGATCCGCACCGTCGGCGCGGACCTGCGCCAGCGCATGCGCGAGTACCTGGCGCTGCACGTGCTGCGCTTCCACCGCCGCCTGCCGGACATCCAGGCCGCCCAGCAGCGCAAGGCCTGGGACCAGGTCATCACACCGCCCGCCCCGCAGCGGCATGTCGGCATCATGGGCCTCGGCAACATGGGCGCCGAGGCGGCCCACACCCTGGCGGAGCTGGGCTTCGCCGTGCGCGGCTGGTCGCGCCGCCCCAAGCGCCTGCATGGCATCACCTGCTTTCACGGCGAAGAACAGTTCGACGACTTCCTGGCGCGCAGCGAGATTCTCATCTGCCTGCTGCCGCTGACGCCGACCACCGAAGGAATTCTGAATCACCGCCTCTTCGCCAAACTGCCGAAGGGCGCCTGCCTCATCAACGTCGGCCGCGGCCAGCACCTGGTGGAGAAAGATCTGATCCCGGCGCTGGACTCAGGCCAACTGGGCGGCGCCACCCTCGACGTGCTGCACAACGAGCCGCCGGCGGAGGATCACCCCTTCTGGGCCCACCCCAAGATCCTGCTGACCCCGCACATCGCCAGCCTCATCGACCCGGAAAGCGGCGCCAAGGTGATCGCCGAGAACCTGAAGCTCTTCATGGCCGGCAAGCCGGTCCCCGACATGGTCGACTTGAAGCAGGGGTACTGATCGCATGGCAACCGACCTGCCGCTGCACGACGCGCTCGCTGCGCGCCGCAGCGTCCGCGACTTTTCGGAAAAGCCCGTGCCGCTGGAAAGCCTGAAGCGGCTGGCTTGGGCGGCGCAGGGCGTCACCGGTGACGCGGGCAAGCGCACAGCGCCCTCGGCCCACGCGCTGCATCCCCTGCGCCTGCGGCTGGTCGCCGGAAATGTCGAGGGGCTGGCGCCCGGCCTCTACGACCTGGGCGGCAATCAGCCGGCCCCGAAGTTGGTTAAGACGGGTGACCCGCGCCCTGCTCTACAGGCCGCGGCCCTGGAGGAACAGCCTTGGGTCGGCAAGGCGGCGGCGCTGCTGGCGATCTATGCCGACCTGGACGAGGTGACCCGTCACTTCGCCGAACAGCCACCCCTTGGCGAGCGTGGCGCCCGCTACCTCTACATCGAAGCAGGCGCGGCGGCGCAGAATACCCTGCTGCAGGCCACGGCGGAAGGCCTGGGCGGCGTGCTGGTCGCCGGTTTCCAGGACGCGGCGACCGCGCAGGTGCTGGGCCTCGAAGCGCCCCTCGCCCCCCTGCTCTACCTCTGTCTCGGGTGGCCGGCACAGGAGGCGTAAACAGCGACAAATCGGAGCTAGCTCCAGCCAGCAGGCTTCTCATGGGCGACCTGGCGGCCTATTCTGCGCCCAGGGCTGTCGACCGGGAAAAGAACAGCATGAGAAAGGCTTGGGACATCGGGGTCCTGACCGCCGTCCTGTTCGGGCTGGCGTTGAGCCTCATCGCGCCGCAGGGCGCGGTGGCCAAGGGGAGTCTGCCCGAGCCCGCCTACCTGGTGATCGACGCCGACAGCGGCGCGGTCCTGGCGCAGCAGAACGCCAACCAGCCCTGGTATCCCGCCTCCGTCACCAAGGCCATGAGCGCCTACATGGTCTTCCAGGCCCTCGCCGACGGCCGGCTGAGCTTAAAGGACCGCGTTAAGATTTCGCCCAAGGCCGCCAGCCAGCCGCCCGGCAAGCTGGGCCTCGGCGCCGGCACCAAGGTCAGCGTGAAGCTGCTGCTGGAGGCGATGATCGTGCGCTCGGCCAACGATGCCGCTGTGGCCCTGGCCGAGGCGGTCAGCGGCAGCGAACCCGCCTTCGCCAGCGCCATGACGCGCCAGGCCCAGGCCCTCGGCATGACCCAGACGGTCTTCGCCAACGCCTCCGGCCTGCCCGACGTGGCGCAGGTGACGAGCGCGCGCGACCTGGCCCTGCTGGGCCGCGCCCTGATGACCGACTTCCCCGACCGCTTCGACCTGTTCAGCAAGCGCCAGGTGTCGTTCAACGGGCAGGTCCGGCCTTCGATCATGAGCTGGCTGCGCGCCTACAAGGGGGCCGAGGGGATCAAGACCGGCTTCACCTGCGGCTCCGGCTACAACCTGCTGGCCGCTGCGAAGCGCGACGGCCGGCGGCTCATCGGGGTCGTGCTCGGCGCGCGCAGCGGCGGCGACCGCAACGTGCGCATGAGGAAGCTCATGGACGCCGGCTTCGCCACGCCGCGGGAAGCCACCTCCGGCGCCGTTCTCGTCCGGGCCCTGCGCGGCCATGCCCGCAGCGCCGCGCCCTACGTGCTGGGCGGCGGCCGCTGCGCCGTGGCGCCCAGCCCGGGGACCGAGCACATGGTGGCTGGCAAGCTGCCCGGCTGGGGGCTGGTGTTCGGCTCCTTCGTCAGCAAGGACGCGGCCAGCCAACGCATCTCGCAGAACCAGGCCGCGCTGAAAGAGGTCGTCGGCAAGGGCGAGCCGGCGATTATCGCGCGGACCAGCATCGCCACCCACCGCTACAGCGCCTTGCTGGTCGGGCTGGCGCAGGAGGACGCGGGCTCGGCCTGCCAGCATTTACAGGAGCTCGGGGTCTACTGCCTCGCCGTACCGCCCAAGCTGCTGAACAATCCGCACGCGCTGTGGCGCTGACATGAGCGGGCCGGGCAGCGCCAAGAGCGAGCGCGAAAAGATGGTGAGCGGCCTGCCCTACACCATCATGGATCCAGAACTGATCGAGCTGCGCGAGACCGCGCGGCGCGCGTTCTATGCCTACAACTGCTCGGACCCCATGGAAGGCGACCCGCCGAGCCCCATCCTCACAGAGCTGCTCGGCGGCTTCGGCGCGGGCGCCTTCGTCGAGGCGCCTTTCCGCTGCGCCTATGGGGTCAACACCTTCTTGGGCGACGAAGTCTTCCTCAACACCGGCTGCGTCATCCTGGACTGCACGCGCGTCGAGATCGGCGCCAAGACGCTGATCGGCCCGGCGGTGCAGATCTACACGGCCGAGCACCCGCTCGACCCGGAACTGCGCGCGACCGCATCCGAGACGGCCCGGCCGGTCATCCTGGGACGCAACGTGTGGATCGGCGGCGGCGCCATCCTGCTGCCGGGCGTCACCGTCGGCGACGACGCCATCGTCGGCGCCGGCAGCGTGGTGACCAAGGACATCCCCGCCGGCTGTGTCGCCGTCGGCAATCCGGCGAGGGTGATCAAGCAGACCGGCGCCTAGCGCCTGCCTGACATAAACGTGATCCGGATCATCGCGCCGGCGTGAAATACACGGCGGCTCCGCAGCGTAAGTGGAGCGCGAGGCCGGGCCCGGCGTGGCCCCGCTCTCGCGCGATCCATCCCTGTCAGGAGCCTTACCCATGAAACTCTCGGCCTTTCTTACCTCTGGACTGCTGGCCGGCTTGACGCTGGCGGGCGCGGCCGGCGCCCAGGCCGGCCCCCTCACCGACCCCTCCATCGCCCACATGCCCAAGGACGGCGTGGTGCGCCTCTTCGGGCCAGGCGGCCCGCACACGGCCTACATCAAGGCGGCCAAGGCCTACGAAGCCAAGACCGGCACCAAGGTCGAGGTGGTCTTCGGGCCGGAAAGCCGCTGGAGAAAGGATGCCCAGGCCGGCGCCGACATCCTCTTCGGCAGTTCCGAACAATCGATGACGGCCTTCCTGGAGAACTACGGTTTCGTGAAGAGCGACAACGTCGAGCCGCTCTACACCCGGCACAGCGTCATCGTCGTGCAGAAGGGAAACCCGAAGCACATCACCGGCTTCAACGACCTGCTGCAGCCCGGCATGAAGGTCGTCGTCACCGAAGGCAAGGGTGTCTACAACACCTCGGGCACCGGCGTCTGGGAAGACGTCGCCGGGCGCCTCGGCTCCCTCGAGGACGTGAAGACGCTGCGCGCCAATATCGCTTCCTTCGAGAAAGGCAGCGGCGCCAGCTTCCGGGCCTTCAAGGAAATGACCGCCGACGGCTGGATCACCTGGATCCACTGGCCGGTCACCAATGCCGATGTCGCCGACTACGTCGAGATCGAGCCGGAGCGCCGCATCTACCGGGTCACCAACGTGGTGCTCACCCCCGCCGCGGACCCGGCGGCGCCCGACTTCATCGCCTTCGTGAAGAGCGCCGAGGGCGCCGCCCTTTTTGCCAGTGAGGGCTGGACCCGCTGACGGGCGGAAACCGATGACGGCCGGGCCGCGGCGACGCGATCCGGTCGCCTGGCCGTTTCCCCGGCGATGCTTGGGCGCAAGGGACACGGTCGCGGCAGGCCGACCGCACAACCGAGAGGAGTCCCCTATCCAAGAGAATGCAGGGCTCCACGATGTTTCAGGTTGAAGAGTACCTTAGGCCTATGACAATCTCCATATAGTTTATAGGGTTTTTGGCTTATTCAACCGGACACAATCGGCGGTTAACTCCTTGAATAAATTCGAATGGCTTGAAAGCTTCGAGCTGCGGGTGCCGGAAATCGACGGCGACCACCGCGCCATGCTGGACCTCATGAAGGCGGTCCGGACCGCCGCCGCCGCCGGCAACCGGGAGCGGGTCGAGCATTATCTCGACCGCCTCTTCGCCGTCACCCAGAACCATTTCATGCGCGAGGAGACCTTGCTGCTGCGCTGGGGCTATCCCGACGCCAAGATGCACGCCAACTACCACCAGCGTCTGTTGGACCGGGCCAAGGCGGTGCGGCGGGCCTGCGCCCAGATCGAATCTCCGGAAGCCTTCGAGGAATGCTGCGACGAGATGATGACCTTCCTGGTCGACGACGTGGTGCGCGGCGACATGAAGATGAAGTCCTTCCTGGAGAGCAACGGCCTCACCCTGCCGAGTTAGGACGCCAAGCGCCGGCCGTCGTCGCAGATCCTGGAACACGGCATCGATAGGGAGAGAGGAGCCCAGCGGAACGGCGGCACATCGCCGCTCCGCCGCTCAGCGCTAGAATGAAACGCAGGACTCTCCGGCATCGACGCGCATGACGCTTTCCTGCTGGAAACGGTCCTTGTAGGCCGCGCGGATGTCCTCGATCGCCGTTTCCTTCTCGACCGACGGGTCGTAGAGAATGATCAGCACCGCCGAGGTCTCCTTGGTGACGATCCCCTTGCTGTTGCGCCACTGGCCGTTGCCGGTCAGCACCGTCAGGCCGTCGGGAAAGCGCGGCGTGACTTCCTCGTCAAGGAAGGCCGCCCACTCGGCCGAGGTCACCGGCGCGCCGCCGGGACGCTGGGTGCCGAAGTAGAGCTCCAGCCGGGCCATGGGAAAGGCGCCCTCCTTGCAGTCCAGCGCCTGCGCCGGCGACAGCGGCAACGCCAGGGAGACGGCCAGGATGCTGGGGAACAGCAGGCGGAACAGCAACATCGCGAACTCCTGAGAGCAAAGCACGGCATGAGAGTAAGTCAGCAGACACCTCGCCCGCTACAGGCGTCAACAGCGGCGGGGGGCCGCATAAATCATTGGATTACACACAATAGTCTTTGCGCATCATGGCGCCCCCTTGGTTAAATGGTTTTGCCGTGTAAGTGCCCTGAGGCGATTCCGGCCCGCTTGTCCGCCCTGTACTCCTTGGCGAGTGCTCTCCGGCAAGCGCTCCCTGACGCCGAACGGCCGCAGCTGGAGGTATTGCCATGACAAAGAAGCACACCCCTCGCCACAGTCCTTACCTTGGCCGGACGCTGGCCGTGGCCGCGAGCCTGCTCTTCGCTTCCTCTGCCGCTCTGGCGGACGAAACCTGCCAGTCGCCCTATATGGCGAAGATCACCGGCGAAGAGGAATACGTCTACGTCTGGACCCTCGGCATGGAGGGGCTCGGCGACGGCTCCGACAAGCTGGTGACCGTCGACGTGCGCTCGGGCTCGCCGACCTTCGGCCAGGTGATCGACGTGGACTCCGTCGGCGGGCGCCACGAGGCGCATCACGGCGGCCTGACCGACGACCGCCGCCTCTACTGGGTC
This sequence comes from Kiloniellaceae bacterium, assembly GCA_048268885.1. Classification (GTDB taxonomy): domain Bacteria; phylum Pseudomonadota; class Alphaproteobacteria; order Kiloniellales; family Kiloniellaceae; genus Pelagibius. The sequence continues at coordinate 85,801 of JBLWUP010000020.1, forward strand.
TCGGGCCTGGACAGCAGCATGATCTTCCTTTTCGACATCGCCAGCGATCCGGCGAACCCGAAGCTGGTCAGGACCATCGACGACTTCGAGGAAAAGAGCGGCGGCGTGGTCGGCCCGCACGGCGCCTATGCCCTGCCGGGGCGCGTGCTCATCTCCGGCCTGTCGAACAGCAAGAAGACCGGCCAGACCGGTCTGGTCGAATACACCAACGACGGCGAGTACATCGCCACCCATTGGATGCCGACGGCGGAAAACCCGCAGGGCGCGATCAATGGCGACAAGGCCGACGGCTACGGCTACGACGCCCGCGTGCTGCCGCGGCGCAACGTCATGCTGTCGTCCTCCTTCACTGGGTGGAACAACTACATGCGCCCGCTGGGCGAAGTGGTGAACGACCCCGAGGCGATGAAGGCCTTCGGCGGCACCATGGTGCTGTGGGACTTCCACGCCCGCAAGCCGCGCCAGGTCTTCGAGGTGCCGGGCGTGCCGCTGGAAGTGCGCTGGGCCTGGGGACCGAACAACAACTACGCCTTTACCTCCACCGCTCTCACCTCCCAGATCTGGCTGGTCTACGAGGACGAGAACCAGGAATGGCACGCCGAGGCGGTGGCCGACATCGGCGATCCGGCGACGCTGCCCCTGCCGGTGGACATCAGTCTCAGCGCCGATGACTCGACGCTCATCGTCAACAGCTTCCTGGACGGCATGACGCGGATCTACGACGTCACCGACCCGCACGCGCCGAAACAGATTTACGAGAAGAAGATCGCCAGCCAGGTGAACATGGTCTCGCAGAGCTGGGACGGCGAGCGCCTCTACTACACCTCCTCGCTGCTGGCCAACTGGGACAAGACCGGCGACGAGAATGATCAGTTCCTCAAGGCCTACTTCTGGGAGGATCAGGAACTGAAGCCGCGTTTCGAGATCGACTTCATCGCGGAAGAGCTCGGGCGTCCGCACCTGATGCGCTTCGGCTCGGCGGCGCTTTACGGCAACTGATGTTGCAAGCCCGGAGGAGGCATCGCGCCTCCTCCGGCAAGCCTTCGTGAGAACCGCATGAAAACCTTCTATCTGCTGAGCGCCGTTGCGCTCGCCGTTCTGACGCCGGTCACGGCTTCGGCGCACGATCCCGCGCCCAAAGTGGAAATCGAAGGACCCGCCGACGCCTATGTCTACGAGCTCGCCGCCCCCGGAACCTATGACCTGCCGCGCATCCGCGAGGCCGCCGACGCGGCGCTGCTGGACGAGAACGGCCAGCCGGTCGACCTGGCCGGGCTCTATAAGGGCCGCCTCACCATCCTCGCCTTCATGTACCTGCGTTGCGGCGACGTCTGTCCCCTGGCCATGACGCGCATGGCGGATCTGCAGGTCCTGGCGGCCGACGACCCGGCGCTGTCGCGGAAGCTGCAGCTCATCTCGCTCAGCTTCGACCCCGCCTACGACACACCCGCGCGCATGGCCGAGCACGGCCAAGCGATGCGCCTGCCAGATGCCGCCGCGCCGGACTGGTTGTTCCTCACGTCGGAAAGCGAAGCGGTTCTCGCGCCGGTGCTGAAAGCCTACAACCAGCCGGTGGGCCGCAAGGCCGACCCTGATGATCCCAGCGGCCCGCTCAGTCACCTGCTGCGCGTCTTCCTGGTCGACGGCGACGGCACCATCCGCAACATCTACAGCGCCGACTTCCTCGACCCGCGCCTGCTGATGAACGACCTGAAGACGCTGCTGATGCAAGGCAGCTAGACCCCGGCGCGGCGTTGACGCTTGACTTCCACACGGCAGAGGCGAAGCATTCCGATCTACAATCGGGAAAAGTCAGATCGGGAGGTGTGCGATGCGAAATCCATTGATCTCCTCCTTCTCCGCGGGGTCATGTGTGGCGGCCCTGGCCTTCGCGGCCACGCCGGCGCAGGCGCAGAGCCTGCCTCCGGGTGATGGCCGGGAGGCCGTCGAAAGCGTCTGCACCGCCTGCCACCAGACCAACCAGATCACCCGCAGCTCCGGCTACACACAGGCAGAGTGGCGCGAACTCACCAGCACCATGATCGACCTCACCGGTGATCCGGCGATGCGCGAGCAGATCACCGCCTATCTCGCGGCGCATTTCCCGCCCAGCGGCAACCGCGCCGCTTCTCTCGTGCCCGGCAATCATGAGATCGCCTTCAAGGAATGGCAGGTGCCGACCCTCGGACAGCGCTCCCGCGACCCCATCGAGGCGCGCGACGGGACAATCTGGTGGGCGGGACAGTGGGGCAACCTGATCGGCAAGATCGACCCCGCCACGGGCGCAATGAAAGAATATGTCCTGCCGGAAGGCAGCTATCCGCACAGCGTCACGCTCGATGCCGCCGGCAACGTTTGGTACACCGGCAACAAGAACGGCACCGTCGGCAAGCTCGATCCTGGAAGCGAAGAAATCACCGTCTACGAAATGCCAGACCCGGCGGCGCGCGACCCGCACACGGCGATCTTCGACACGGCTGGCATCCTCTGGTTCACCCTGCAGCACAGCAACATGATCGGCCGGCTCGATCCGGCAACGGGCAACATCAAGCTGGTGACGCCGCCCACAGCGGGCTCCAAACCCTACGGCATCAAGATCGATAGGGACGGCAGTCCCTGGGTCGCCTGCAACGGCAGCAACTGCCTGCTGAAGGTCGACCCGGGAAGCATGGAGATCACCGAGGTGAAGCTGCCGACACCCGGAACCACCGTGCGTCGCCTCGACATCGCCGGCGACGGCATGATCTGGTACGTAAACTCCGGGCAAGGCAAACTTGGCCGCTACGACCCGGCGACCGGCGCCATCACCGAATGGGACTCACCCTCCGGGTCGAAGTCGCACCCCTACGCCATCGCGGTGATCGACGGCATCGTCTGGTACAACGAGTCCGGCGTGCGGCCCGACCCCCTGGTGCGCTTCGATCCCGCGAGCGAGACATTCCAGAGCTGGGCCATCCCCTCGGGCGGCGTTCACGCGGGCATCGTGCGCCATATGCGCGCCACCCAAGACGGCAACCTGCTGATCCACCAGAGCGCCACCAACCGCATCATCCGGGTGAACCTGAAGGGCACAGCGGCCGCGACGCAGTAGGATGCCGGCAAGAGGAAGCTCGCCCTTGCCAACCCACGGCTGTCGTCCCGGGGCTTGACCCCGGGACCCAATACCCTGGCCGCTTGGTCGATGGTGGTGGCGTAGGCCTTCCCTAGCCGGGAAGGCCAATGGGTCCCGGGATCAAGTCCCGGGACGACGGTGGTGCGCAATGGCAGCGAGGCCCGACCGGAACCTACGCCCGCGGCGTCTCCGCCTTCACGCCCTCTTCCGCCAACTCGAAGGGCGCAGGTGCTGCCGCGCCGGCGACCGGCTGGGATTTGTCGGCCATGCCCCAGCACTGCCCCGTCGCCGGGTCGCGGGCAACCCCCGAAGGGCAGGAATAGAGCTTCGGGAAGACCAACTGTTGGGCGACCTCGACCTGGAAGACTTTCTTCAGCTCGGCGAGCGCCGCCTCGCCCATTGCCGGGTCGGCCCGGACCGAGCCGCGCGCCGAGGCGTCGATGCGCGGCGTGTGAAAGGCCTCTTCCAAGGACATGCCGTAATCGAGCAGCAGCGCCGTCAGTTGCGCCGTGCAGGGCACGATGTGGTTGGCCCCGGAAGCACCGACGGCGAAGATCGCCTCGCCGTCGCGTGTCGCGATGGTCGGGCACATGTTGGAGGAGTTGATGCGCTTGCCGCCGGCCAGCGATACCGGGTTGCCGGGGCGCGGATCGAAGTAGCCGACGGCATTGTTCATCAGGATGCCCGTTGAGGGCAGCACGACCCCGCTGCCGAAGCGGTTCAGCAAGGTGTAGGTCAGGGCGACCATGTTGCCCTCGGCATCCACCGCGCTCATGTGCGAGGTGCAGCCCCCTTGTTGGTCCAGCCCAACTTTCTTCTTGTGGGTCTCAAAGGCCGCGTCCAGGCCGCGCGCGTAGGCGATCCAGGTCTCCGGCCCCACCGCCGCCCCCGGCGTCAGCTTGGCCTCCACATAGCTCAGCATGTCGAGCAGACGCGGCCCACCGGAAACCTCGCCCGCCGTGTGGACCGCCGAGCCACGGTGGGTGCCGCTCAAGGGCGCCAGTTCCTCGGCTTCGTAGGCTGCCAGATCCTGCACGGTGATCTTCGAGCCGCCGGCCTGCAGGTCGGCGGCAATCGCCTCGGCCAGCGGTCCTTCGTAGAAGGCGCGCGGCCCTTCCGCCGCCAGGGTCTTCAGCGTCCCCGTCAGGGCCGGCAGCGGGTGGAGGCTCTCGGGCTGGGCCGGCACCCCGCCCGGCAGGTAGATCCCGCTGGCCGCGGAATCCCGGCGCAGCAAGTCCATGGCGAGGCCGATCTGCAGCGTACCGTGCCAGTCGACGGGCAGACCGCGTTCCGCCAGCCGCACCACCGGGGCCAGCACCTGCGCCCAGGGCAGGCTGCCGTAGTCCGTCAACGCGCGGCCCAGGCCGGCCACGGCGCCGGGGATGGTGATGGAGCCGTAGCCGCGCTCGTTCGCCCGGTCCTTCACCCCCGGATAGAGCATCAGGGAGGGCGGTTCGGCGGGATCGAGCGGATAGTCGGCACTGTCGATGGCCTGGGGCAGCACACCCTGGAAGTTGAGGACCCGGGCCTGCTTCTCCTTGGCCAGCCAGATCACCATGAAGCCGCTGCCGCCCAGGCCGCACATCCAGGCCTCCACCACGTTCAGCGCCATGGCGCAGGCCACGGCGGCGTCCACCGCATTGCCGCCTTCGGCCAGCAGGGCCGCCCCGGCCCGGGCCGCCAGCCAGTGCTGGGCCGCCACCGCCCCCTTGCCGGAGGTGACGGCGCCCTTGCGGACCTGCCACTGCTCGACGTTCTCGTTCACGCGGTTCCCCCTTCTTGACGGTTCGCGGCCCCGATTCTACTCCTGCCAAAGGTAAGACGCGGGCGGGGCCGACGCCAGCCGGGCGGCCGATCTCCCCGGAAGGCCGGAAATCCGCCGCGCCACGCCTTGACGGTTACATCTGCGCAACCCTCTTATGGCGGAAACTGCAACAAGACCCTGAACGGCGCCCCCGCGGAAGAACGGGCCCCGCGCGCCGCAGGCGGCAAGGAAAGGAAGAGACATGAGCGGCAAGACTTTCGCCTCCCAGGCGGATCTCGAGGAAAAACAGGTCACTTTCGACCAGCTGGGCGACGGCCTCTACGCCTATACGGCCGAGGGCGACCCCAACACCGGCATCATCGTCGGCGACGACAGCGTCATGGTGGTCGACACCCAGGCGACGCCGGTCATGGCCCAGGGAGTCATCGACCGCATCCGCGAGGTGACCGACAAGCCGATCAAGTACGTGGTGCTCAGCCACTACCACGCGGTGCGCGTGCTGGGCGCCTCGGCCTACGGCGCCGAGCACATCATCGCCAGCCGCGACACCTACGACTTGATCGTCGAGCGCGGCCAGCAGGACTACGATTCCGAGGTCGGGCGCTTCCCGCGCCTCTTCCAGTCGGTGGAAACCGTGCCCGGCCTGACTTGGCCGACCATCGTCTTCGAGAAGTCGCTCACCCTCTTCATGGGCAAGCGCGAGGTGCAGATCCTGCAGCTCGGCCGCGGCCACACCAAGGGCGACACCGTGGTCTGGCTGCCCAAGGAGAAGGTCATGTTCGCCGGCGACCTGGTGGAATACGGCGCGACGCCCTACACCGGCGACGCCTACCTGCAGGACTGGCCGCAGACCCTGGCGAACCTGCGCGCCCTCGGTCCCGAAAAGCTGGTGCCCGGCCGCGGCGCGGCCCTGAAGACCGCCAAGGAATGCGAAGAAGGCATCGCCGGCACCCAGGCCTTCCTGACGGAGATGTACCAGTCGGTCGCCAAGGGCGTGGCCGACGGCCGCGAACTGAAGGACATCTACCGCGACACCTTCGCCAAGCTGGAGCCCGACTTCGGCAAGTGGGTGATCTTCGAGCACTGCATGCCCTTCGATGTCACCCGCGCCTACGACGAGGCCTCGGGCATCAAGGACCCGCGCATCTGGACGGCGGAGCGCGACAAGGAAATGTGGCGGTCGCTCGAACAGGACTGAGCAACGTCATGATCGACATGCTCCTGCGGCCGCCCATGGTTCGAGACGCGCCTGCGACGCTCCTCACCATGAGGTCGGAGTCTTGCCTCACCCTGAGGCGGCGCGCCAGCGCCGTCTCGAAGGGCGAGGCAAGACGCGCCAGCCGTTCAACTGCCGTGCGTTGAAAGCTATGCCGAAGACCTACCAGAACCCGCGCTACCCCTACCGGCGCTCCGCCGACCAGGATGAGGGGACCGGCCACCATCCGGTGATCATCGTCGGCGCCGGGCTGGTCGGGCTGACCGCCGCCGTCGATCTCGCCACCCGCGGCGTGCCGACGGTGGTGCTGGACGACGACGACACGGTCAGCTTCGGCTCCCGTGCGCTGTGCTTTTCCAAGCGCACCCTGGAAATCTACGACCGCCTCGGGCTGGGCGACAAGCTGCAGGCCAAGGGCGTCACCTGGAACCGCGGCAAGGTGTTCTTCCAGGACCGCCTGATCTACGGCTTCGATCTGCAGCCGGAGGGCGGTCACCGCTGGCCCGCCTTTATCAATCTGCAGCAGTACTACCCCGAGGAATGGCTGGTCGAACGCGCCGCGGAGACCGGCTTGGTCGACCTGCGCTGGAAGAACAAGGTAACCGGCGTCGCCCAAGACGGTGATGCGGTCACGCTCACCATCGAGACGCCGGAGGGTCCCTACGACCTGACCTGCGACTACCTGCTGGCCGCCGACGGCGCGCGCAGCCAGGTGCGCCGCTGCTTCGGCCTCTCCTTCGACGGCCAGGTCTTTCAGGACCATTTCCTCATCGCCGACGTGATCATGAAGGCGGACTTCCCGACCGAGCGCTGGTTCTGGTTCGACCCGCCGTTCCATCCCAATCAGTCGGCCCTGCTGCACAAGCAACCCGACGGGGTCTGGCGCATCGACCTGCAGCTCGGCTGGGACACCGATCCGGAAGAGGAGAAGAAGCCGGAGAAGGTGATCCCGCGCCTGAAGGCGATGCTCGGCGAAGACGTCGACTTCGACCTGGAATGGGTTTCCGTCTACACCTTCCAGTGCCGCCGCCTGGAACGCTTCCGCCATGGCCGCGTGTTCTTCATCGGCGATTCCGCGCACCAGGTCTCGCCCTTCGGGGCGCGGGGCGGCAACGGCGGCGTGCAGGACGCGGACAATCTCTGCTGGAAGCTGGCGGCGGTGCTCGAGGGCCGCGCCCGGGAAAGCCTGCTCGACAGCTACGACGCCGAGCGCATTCCCGCCGCCGACGAGAACATCCTGCACTCGACCCGCAGCACCGACTTCATTACCCCGAAGAACGCCATCAGCCGCGCCTTTCGCGATGCGACCCTGGAATTGGCGGCCGAGCTGCCCTTCGCCCGCGCCCTGGTGAACAGCGGCCGCCTGTCGCAGGCCTACTGCCCGCCGCATGGCGGCAAGGGCCCGCTGGGGCCCAGTTCTCTCGGACCGGGCAGCCCCTGCCCCGACGCGCCCCTGCAGCGCGGCAACCAGCGTTCCTGGCTGCTGCACCAGCTGCAGGGAGGCTTCTTCGGCATCTACTTCACCGAAGCGCCGCTGTCGGAGGAAGAATGCGGCAAGCTCGCGCGCCTGAGCGAAGAACATCCGGACCTGCAGAGCCTGATCATCGCCAGGCAGGGCTGCCGCACCTCCCAAGGCGAGCTGGACGTCTGGCAGGATTGCGACGGCCTGTTCGAGGCGCGCTACGGCGCCACGCCCGGCAGCTTCACCCTGGTGCGCCCCGACCAGCATGTGGTGGACTGCTGGCCGCTGCTGGACTGCGACGCCGCCGCGCGCAGCCGGGCCGCGGCCCTGTCTTAGGAGGAGCGATTTCGTGAGCTCACACCTCGTCACCGACACCAACCTCGCCGCGCCGGACGAGTTCTATGCCGCGCTGACGGCGCTGCACCGTGACCTCGACGACGCCGAGAGCGCCAAGGTGAACGCCAAGCTCATCCTGCTGCTGGCCAATCACATCGGCGACATGCAGGTCCTCCAGGAAGCCCTCGCCCTCGCCCGACCGCAAGACGCGGCATGAACGGCCCTTTCCCCGACGGTCCGCCGCCGGCCCCGCGCCAGGTCCTGACGGAGCTGCTGGCGGGCGTCGGCCTCTCCCCCCGGCTCGCCGAGGG
>JBLWUP010000021.1:0-92116 GCA_048268885.1 Kiloniellaceae bacterium
TCCGCATGGAGGAACTGGCGGCCGGAGGCCGTCGCGCCGTCCTCGGAAAGCGCCATGACCTGGCGATAGACGGTGTCGCCGATCTCCAGGTTCGCGCGCCATTCATAGCCGGTGTAGAGGTTGAGCTTGCCGGAGACCGGAAGCTCCTCGCCGGACGCGGTCTTCAGGCTGCCGCTGACGGCATAGGGCTGGCTGTCGCCGGAGATCTCCAGGCTGCCGTAGGCCTCGCCCTTTTCCGGCAGCTTCGCCGTGAAGACCCAGGTGCCCGTCGCGGTCGGCTTCTCCGCCGACTGCCAGGCGGTCCAGGCCGCTGTTTCGAGCGGATACTTCTCCGCCAGCAGAGGCACGACTTCCTCGCGGGCGATCTTCAGCCATTCCCGGTCGCGGCCGAGGGCCTGGTACTCCAGCGTCGGCCACTGCCCGACGTGGAAGTCTATATGCAGGTCCCACTCCTCCCGCGTGCGGCGCTGCAGGGCGACCCGCGCTTCGGAATGGCAGCGGGCGCACATCTCGCCCATCGGGGCTTCCGGCGCTTCCACGGTGTTGGGCGCGCGCTCCAGGATGTAGCGGTAGCCCTCCGTCTCGGAAGGCGCGAGCCCCTGGGTTTCGGACAGGTAGTGGACGAGTTGGCTCTGCGCCGCCGGGGTGATCTCCATGCCGTGGAACTGGCGCATGCGCACGATGGTCATCAGCCAGCCTTCGGGCGTCTTGCGCTGGCCCTTGATGCGGGTCAGGGCGCCGCTGGCATCGGCCGCGTGGCAGCCGCTGCAGTTTTCCTGCAAAAGCGCGGCGCCGTCCTGCGCCTCTGCCGGGGCCGACATCAGGAGCGCCAGACCGGCGATGCCGGCGAGTTGCCCCTTTCGAAGCCGTTTCATCATGCTGAGTCCCTCACTCTGGTGATTGCTGTGTCGCTCGGATTTGAAAGTTCGCGGTTCGGAAGTTCGCCGCAGAGGCCGCGGCTGCGCAGCCAGTGCCGCGCGGGTGGCGGAATGTCCGCGTCGCCGCGGTGCAGGCGCGCCAGCAGGTCGTCGACGGCGAGGCCGCAGACGAAGGCGACACCGTCGGGGTCCTGCGGCGTGACGAAAACCTCGCGTTCGGCGAGGCGGTTGCCGGCGACGACGACGCGGCGCTCCCGGCGGACGGTCTCGACGGCGGGGTGAGATGCGGCGTCGTCCGGGGCGTCATCCGGCCAGGCGGCGCGCGGCGCCCAGAAGGGATGCCCGGCGAGGTTCTCCTCCAGACGGTAGAAGTCGCGGCCCACGCGCGCCTGGCGCCAGAAGGTGGCGACCACGCGGTCGCGGTGAAAGCGCGCGGCCAGCGCGGCCCCGTCCTTTGCGTCTTCCAGGATGGTCAGGACTGTCGGTACGGCGGCGAGCGCGGAGGAGAGCGCCCAGAACATGCCGTGGCCGGAGAGCGGCTCGATCGCCACCGCGGCATCGCCGATGGGCAGCACGGGCGGCGCCAGCTCCGGCGCGGAGAGCACCAGCCCGCTGTGGCGCGCTAAGAGCTTGCCCTTAAGGACGCAGTTTTCGAAGCGTCCGGCGAACTGCGGCTGCGCCAGAAAGGCGCGCAGCCGTTCGCTGAGCGCGGCCTGGCCCGCGCCCGGGAGGTCGTCGGAGTCGATGCTGATCTGGACCCAGTGTCCGAAAGCCGCGTCGCGCGCTTCCCAGAGCCAGCCCTGCGGCGTGGCCTCGACGTGGGTGCCCGGCCGCTCAAGCGGGCGGTCCAGAAGACCGGAGATGGAAAGCGTCTGCGGGCCCTGCCGGCGGGCCCCAACGCGGGTTTCACGGGCCCAGGATTGACGGACCGGCGCGTGGCGGCCGCGGGCGTCGATCATCAACCGTGCATCGAGAACTTCGCCGCTGGAAAGCTTGAGACGGACGCCTTTTTCCGGATCGGCGCTCAGCAGGCGGGCGAGGCGCGCGCGGCGCCACGCGGCGCCGGCCTTGGCCGCTTCCTGGCGCAGCAGATCGTCGAAGAGATGACGCCGGACCAGCCGTTCGCCGGTCGACGGCTCATTCAGCCCGGCCCAGCATACGGTTCGGGGGACGGGCTCACCCGCTGCTTCAAGGGCGCGCTCCAACCCCTTCAGGCGCAGCAGATGCGCGACCCGCTCGCCGAGCCCTTCCAGGCGGGGGCGGGTGGTTCCCGGGTCGATAAGAACGACGCGCCGGCCCGCTTGCGCGAGGCCATGCGCTGCGAAGGCGCCGGACGGTCCCCCGCCGACGACCGCCGCATCGTATGCGACTGCCACTCTGCCCCCCTCCTGATCGCCCGCGTTTTCGCGGTGTCGACGTGGATTTGTTTTCTTTCCATCTAAGGAGAGGGACATTTCCCGCTTCTCGACAATTCTGGCCAAACTGCACCGGGCTTTGCCAAACAACCGGCTGGCGCGGGGCCGGCGGCGGCTTGTGCATTGCAATTTTTTTCCGGCTTTGCTTTGCTTTGGGGGGGCGGCACCCTTCCGCGGGCCGTCCCGTCAAGCGCAGATGTTCCGGAGGCTTGCATGCCGAAAGGCGCGACGATCGTGTCCGGCGCCCTTACCGGACTTCAGAACCTGCTTTCAGGTGACGGACTCGTGCCGGCCGATCTTGGGCGCAAGAGCGGCATTCCGGCCGGCGCCTGGCGCAATCCGGAGGTCGAGGTTCCCCTGACCGCCTTTGTGCAGATGTACGAGCAGGGCTCCATGGTGCTCGACCGGCCCGGTATCGGCTGGCAAACCGGCCCCTTGCTGAATCTCGCCGACCTCGGCGACCTGGGGCGCGCGATTCTCTCCGCGCCGACCGTGGGCGCCGCCCTCAGGACTTTCGTCCGCTTCCTGCAGTTCGTGCAGAGCGAGACCGACATGCGGCTCGACGTCGAAGGCGGTGTCGCGACGCTCAGCTACCGCATCCTCAATCCCGACATCTGGCCCCGCCGCCAGGACGCCGAGTTTACCCTCTCCGTCCTGCGCGAACTGATCGCCCGGGGCGCCGGCGCCGGCTTCAAGCCGGATTTCATCTGTTTCGAACACGCGCCGGCGCGTCCGCTCGGCCATTGGTGCGAGACGACCGGGGTCGATTGCCTCTTCGAGTGCGAGACCAACTCCCTGAGTTTTCCCGAGCGTATCCTCGACTGTCCGCTGCCGCGCGACCCCCTGCCGCGCGATGGGGCGACGGGCCACCGGACGGTGCTGGAGGACCTGACCAGGCGCCTGATCAACCGCAACCGCGCCCGTTCCGTCACCGGCCGCGCCCGCACGGCCATCTACGCCGGGCTCGGCGGCCAGGACGTCGACCAGGAGAGTATCGCCCGGCAACTGGGGCTGTCGCGCCGCAGCCTGCACCGGCACCTGGGCGAGGAAGGGATCCGGTTTTCGGCGCTGCTGGACGACTGCCGCTTCCGTGTCGCCCGCCATGCCCTGGTCGACACCTCCCACCCGCTGGCCCAGATCGCCTTCGAGCTCAACTATTCCGACCAGACGGCCTTCGAGCGGGCCTTCAAACGGCGCACCGGCATGACGCCGCGGCAGTACCGGCGCATGACCCGGCGGCCCAAGGGCTCCTGAGACCCCACCGGCCGTGCTCCCCGGCGGGCCGAATGAACAAGTCCTTAATCGGCCAGCAAAAAAACTGAAAAAACCCTCTTGCGCCGAAACCCGTTCCGGCCTATCTACCGCTCGCCCAAATTCGCACGTGCCCGTGGTCGCTCCCACGCCGCCCAGATGGCGGGGCTCTTCTGAATGTCCTTACCGGGGCTAAGGAGGGCCGAGCGGCTTAAAGCAACGACGTAGAGGGCTTTTTTGGTCTCTGCCGGCCTTTCCACAGGCCGGGGTTACTGAAGAGGCAGCTACTTCCTTGCCCGCCGTGCGGACCGGGTCTCCCGTTCCAAGCCAAGGCAGAATTTTAGGGGTCGCGACGACCGAGCCGCTGTGCGGCGTGGTTGCGCGACGGCCGGCATCGCAGAGAGCCGCCGTCTTCCTGGACGGCGGATTCCCGAAGCGACGCCGGCATATCTTGGACGTTGTTTTTACGGGAGTGCCCGATGACCGACCGTGTTCGCGAATTCCTGCGCCGCCACCGCCACGAGGGGCCCTGCCTCGTCGTCGACCTGGAAGAGGTGCGCCAAAACTACCTGGCCTTCGAGCGCGCGCTGCCCGACAGCCGCATCTTCTATGCCATGAAGGCCAACCCGGCGCCGGAGATCCTCTCGGCCCTGGTGGCGCTCGGCTCCTGCTTCGACTGCGCCTCGGTGGTCGAGATCGGGGCCGCGCTGGCCGCCGGCGCGACCGCCGACCGCATCTCCTTCGGTAACACCATCAAGAAGGAGCGCGACATCGCCACCGCCCACCGCCTGGGCGTCGGCCTTTTCGCCGTCGACTGCATCGAAGAGGTGGAGAAGGTCGCCCGCGCCGCGCCCGGCGCCCGCGTCTTCTGCCGTATCCTCTGTGACGGTGCCGGCGCCGACTGGCCGCTGTCGCGCAAGTTCGGCTGCACGCCCGAGCACGCGCCCGACGTGCTGGAGGCGGCGCACCGCCTGGGCCTGGTGGCAGCCGGCATCTCCTTCCATGTCGGCTCGCAGCAGCGCAATACCGAAGCCTGGGACGCGGCGGTCGCCAGCGCCAGCGCGATCTTCCGCACCATGGCCGAGCGCGGCATCCGCCTGACGCTGGTGAACCTGGGCGGCGGTTTCCCGGCCCGCTACCGCGGCGACGAGCCGGCGGCGGTGCGCTACGGCCAGTCGATCCGCGAGTCCATCCTGCGCCACTTCGGCAACCGCCCGCCCGAGACCATCATCGAGCCGGGCCGCGGCATGGTCGGCTCCGCCGGCGTGCTGAAGACCGAGGTGGTGCTGATCTCGAAGAAGGATCCTTCCGAGAACACCCGCTGGGTCTACCTCGACATCGGCAAGTTCGGCGGCCTGGCCGAGACCATGGACGAGGCGATCCGCTATCCGATCCGCAGCGAGCATGACGGCGGCGAGACCGGCCCCTGCGTGCTGGCCGGTCCGACCTGCGATTCGGCTGATGTGCTGTACGAGAAGACGCCCTACCTGCTGCCGCTGTCGCTGGAGATCGGCGACATGCTGCTGTTCGAGGGCACCGGCGCTTACACCACCACCTATGCCTCGGTGGGCTTCAACGGCTTCGCGCCGCTGCAGTCCTTCGTCATCTAGTCCCGGAGACGGACCGATGTTCGTGATCGACGAGGAAGCGCCGGGCGAGGCCGGCGCCCGCGAGGCGCTGCTCGATCGGGCCATGGGGCCGGGGCGTTTCGCCAAGACCTCGGAGCGTCTGCGCGAGGGGCGCTTTCCCTTTCTGGCGCTGGCGGCGCGCGAAGATGGCGAGCTGGTCGCTTCGCTCCGGCTTTGGCCGGTCGAGGCCCTCGGATGCCGCGGCGTGCTGCTGCTGGGTCCGCTCGGCGTCGCGCCTGAACGGCAGGGCGAAGGCATCGGCGCCGCGCTGATGCGCCGGGCGCTCAACCGCGCGACGGCGGCGGGCCATGGCGCGGTCCTGCTGGTCGGGGACGCGCCGTATTACGGCCGCTTCGGCTTTACTGCGGCCCCGACGCACCGGCTGGAGCTGCCGGGCCCGGTGGCGCGGCACCGCTTCCTGGCGCTTGAGCTGCGTCCCGGCGCGCTGGCCGAGGCCCGCGGGCTGCTGCGCGCCTCGGGCGCCTGGCAGGCCGGCGTTCCGGCGAACCTGCCGCCGTTCCCGGCGCCGCACGCTGCCGCCGCGGCCTGACGGCACGCCTTCTGATCCACGCAGCAAGGGAGACTGCGCCATGACCACCCCCTGGCCCGACTACGGGGCGATCTCCGGCCCCATCGTCATGATCGGCTTCGGCTCCATCGGCCGCGGCACCCTGCCGCTGATCGAACGGCACTTCGACTTCGACAGCAGCCGCTTCGTCGTCGTCGCGCCGGACGACGGCGACAAGGCGCTGCTGGACGAGCGCGGCATCCGCTTCGTGCAGGCGGGCCTGACGCCGGAGACCTACCGGGAGCTGCTGACGCCGCTGCTGACCGACGGCGAGGGCCAGGGTTTCTGCGTGAACCTTTCCGTCGACGTCTCCTCCCTGGACGTGATGAAGCTGTGCCGCGAGCTCGGCGTGCTCTACATCGACACGGTGGTCGAGCCCTGGCCCGGCTTCTATTTCGACGAGAACGCCGACCCGGCCGAGCGCACCAACTATGCCCTGCGCGAGACCGTGCGCCGGGAAAAGGCGCGCAATCCCGGCGGCACCACGGCGGTCTCCTGCTGCGGCGCCAACCCGGGCATGGTCTCCTGGTTTGTGAAGGCGGCGCTGCTCGACATCGCCAAGGACACCGGCGTCGAGACCGCTACGCCGCAGAGCCGCGAGGACTGGGCCGGTCTGATGCAGCGCCTGGGCGTGAAGGGCGTGCACATCGCCGAGCGCGATACCCAGCGCGCCCGCGAGCCGCGGCCGATGAACCAGTTCTGGAACACCTGGTCGGTGGAAGGTTTCATCTCCGAGGGGTTGCAGCCGGCCGAGCTGGGCTGGGGCACTCACGAGACCTGGATGCCGGAGAACGCGCGCGGCTTCGACGACGGCCCGCAGTGCGCCATCTACCTGCTGCAGCCGGGCGCCAACACGCGCGTCCGGTCGTGGACGCCGACCGCTGAGGCGCAGTACGGCTTTCTCGTCACCCACAACGAGGCGGTCTCCATCGCAGACTACTACACGCTGCGCGAGGCCGACGAGGCGGTCTACCGCCCGACCTGCCACTACGCCTACCATCCGGCCGACGTGGCGGTGCTGAGCCTGCACGAGATGTTCGGGCAGGGCGGCCGGGCGCCGGAGGTGCACAAGATCCTCGACGAGCACGACATTATCGACGGCATCGACGAGCTGGGCGTGCTGCTGTTCGGCCACGCCAAGAACGCCTACTGGTACGGCTCGCAGCTCTCGATCAAAGAGACCCGCAACCTGGCGCCCTACCAGAACGCCACCGGCCTGCAGGTGACCTCGGCGGTGCTGGCCGGGATGGTCTGGGCGCTGGAGAACCCCGAGGCGGGCATCGTCGAGACCGACGAGATGGATCACCTGCGCTGCCTGCAGGTGCAGCGGCCCTATCTCGGGCCGGTGAAGGGCTATTACACCGACTGGACCCCGCTCAGCGACCGCCGCGGCTTCTTTCCCGAGGACATCGACGACAGCGACCCCTGGCAGTTCCGCAACATCCTGGTGCGCTGAGGCCCTCAGGCCCGGCGAAGCCGGCTGCCGTTCGACCGCTCTTCCCGGACCTCACTTCATCATTTATAGTCGATTTGTTTACTTTTCCCGCAACGCCGATGTGGCGGTCTGGCTCAATGCCCTCGACAGAGGTTTCTGTAGTTCCGGATATGGCGAGACTGCCCGCACCAAGCGAGGCGGCCAAATGCCTGTTCGATGCCTGGAAGGCGGCGCGGCAGGGCAATCTGGTGCCGAAGAAGGAGGATTTCGACCCCCTCTCGGTGTTCCCGTTGCTTCCGGACCTCTGGCTCTACCACTACAG
The DNA here is from genome assembly GCA_048268885.1 of Kiloniellaceae bacterium. Classification (GTDB taxonomy): domain Bacteria; phylum Pseudomonadota; class Alphaproteobacteria; order Kiloniellales; family Kiloniellaceae; genus Pelagibius. The sequence continues at coordinate 7,498 of JBLWUP010000021.1, forward strand.
CCAGGATGAGGATGTCTTTCGTTGCCGCTTGGCGGGAGAGCGCGTGAACAAGGCCTGGGGCCACTCGATCGCCGGCAAGACGTCGCGGGAGATCCTCGGTGAGCACGACAACGAGCTGGTTGTCGAAATCTGGAAGACGATCCTGAACGCCCCGCTGATCCACTACGGAAAGCTGGAGCGTCTGTCAGGCAACAAGCTCTACGCGGCGGAACGGATCGTGGTTCCCCTCTCGGATGCGGCGGGCACGCGGAACTATATTCTCGGTCTCAGCCTCTATTCTCTAGGTGGGTCTCGTCACCTGTCGCCGCCGGCAATTCCGGAGAACGCGTACCACATCTACTGCCGCGATCTGTGAGGCGCCGCACAAGGCCTGACCGCCGCCGGGTTTTCTGGCGGGCAACTTCAGCGGGTGGTGAGGTATTGCCCCGGGGGGTGGAGGGAGGTGCCTGCGACGCACTGATGGCCAGGCTCGGCAGCCCGCCGCCGGTGATGACCTGGAACCCGAAGCCCAGCGACATCGAGTCAGAAGTCCTGCGCCACCTCGCCAGCTGGTGGGAAAAAACGATTGCGGCAGCCGGCGGCCCTCCGACACCCGAGATGGTGGATCCTCTGGTGCTGCGTCCGGCGCTGGGTGCGATTTCGCTGCTCGATGTGCTTGACGGCGGCCGTGATTTCCAGCTGCGCCTGCATGGCTCGGACATCAGCGACACACTGGGCGTCGACATGACCGGGTGGAAGATGGGTGAGAAGGACGTACCCTTTATGGCTTTCCTGATCGTGACCTATCGCGCTCAGTTGCTGCGGCCCGAGCCGCTGTTGCTGCGCTACACGCCGGCGATGGAGTTCTTCCTCTCGGCTTGGTGGCGCATCGGCCTGCCGCTGGTGCGCAACGGGGAAGTGGTGCGCCTGCTGATCGGCATGGAGCGCGCCCCGCGCCAGTCGGCCGGCTAGGCAGGTGCAACGGCCCCCGGGGCCGGCGTCAGGCGGCGGCCGTGTCGCTGGGCGGCTTCTGCAGGTTGAGTTCGCTGCGGGCGATGCGGCGCGCGATCTTGAAGACTCCGTCAAGGATCTCAAGCAGCTCGACCTCCCGCACGTAGCCGAGAACGCCCGTCCCTTTGTGCGCTGGCAGCTCGTGGAAGCTTTCCCGCTCGATGGTGTGGGCAATCTGCGAAACCTCCCGTTTCATCCCGCGCACCTGCGCTGCCAGGTTGGGATCGTGTGTTGTCACCGCCTGCAGGGCTCCGGCAAGGGCCTTCGCGACCTCCTGGTGGAACGTCCTTACATGTCCCGTCGATTCCGGGCGGATCGCCGCGTGCTCCTCGATCCGCTTGCGGGCGGAGGTGACCATGTCGGTGGCGATGCGGTCGGCGATATGTTCCAGGTCGTTGGCGATCTCGACCAGTTGCATCAGGACGCGCGCCTGCTCCGAAGACAGGGACCCGAGGGAGATGCGGCCCAGATAGCCGATGATGGCCTGGTGCAGCCGGTCCACCGGCCTGTCCAAGCTCGCCAATTCCTCGAGCTGGCGGCGGTTGTTACCGAGAACCACCGGGAGGGCCTTGTCCAGCATGCCGTGGACATAGTCGCCCAGGCGTCCGATCTCGTGCCGCACGTTCTCCAGCGCGATGGCGGGCGTGGACAGGAGGTTGTCGTCGAGGAATTTGGGCGCCAGGACCTCTTCGCCGGCCAGCGGGCGGTCCGGCACAAGCCGTTCCACGAGGCGCGCAATCTGCGTGGTGAAGCCGATGAAAATTAACGTGTTGGCGACGTTGAAGATGGTATGGGCGTTGGCGATCTGGCGCGGCGCGGCCGCAGCCGCGTCCGCTGTCCCCTCGAGGGTGCCGCCGCCCGGCGAGATGAACTGTACCAGGTCGGCCAGGAAAGGAATCAGACCGATCCAGATCAGCACGCCTGCGACGTTGAAGAGGACGTGCACCACGGCGGCACGCACCGCCTCGCGCGGCTTGCCGATCACGGCCAAACCGGCGGTGGCGCAGGTGCCGACGTTGGCACCAAGCGCCACGGCGATGGCCGTCTCCAGGTCGATCAGACCCTGTCCGGCCAGCACGATGACGATCCCCGTGGTTGCGGCTGAAGACTGGATGACCGCGGTGAAGACGGCGCCGACGAGCGCTGCGCTCAAGGGATGCGACAGGGTGGCGATGAAATCGATGAAGGGCGGGTAGGCACGCAGCGGGGACATGGCATCGCTCATCACCCCCATGCCGAAGAACACGAGCCCCATGCCCAGCAGGATGCGGCCGTATTCTGACCAGTTCTCCCATCTGGTGGCGAAGGTCAGCAGGAACCCGACCGTGATCATGGGCAGGGCGAAGCGCGTGACATTGAAGGCCAGGATCTGTGCCGTCACCGTGCTGCCGATGTTGGCGCCCATGATGACGCTGACGCTCTGGGCCATGGACATGAGGCCGGCCGAGATGAAGCCGACCAGGATCACGGTCGTCACGGAGGAGGAATTGACCACACCGGTCACCAGCGCGCCCATGCCGACGCCGACCACGCGGTTGCGGGTCATCTTGCCCAGCAATTCCTTCATGTGATCTCCGGCCGCGCGCTTCAGCGCCCGGGTCATAAGGTCCATGCCGAAAAGAAAGAGCGCCAGGCCGCCGAAGAGGCCGGTCCAGAGATCGAACTGGTTCAGCCCGCCCTCCATCAGGTGCCGCCTTCTTCCGGGACCTTGACGACCACCACCGGCACCGGCGCGGTCTGCACGACCCGCTCGGCGACGGAGCCCAGCAGGATGTGGGCGAGCCCGGTCCGGCCCCGGCTGCCGATGACGATCATGGCGGCGCCGGCGGCCTTGGCTACCTCGACGACGCGGCCGGGCGGCAGGCCCGGCACCAGGCGGGTTTCGGCGCTTGCCAGCGCGGTGCAGCCGGGCCGTGCCTCGCGCGCCTGCGCCATGAATTCCGCCATCATCTCCTCTGCGACTTCCGCCATGGGACGGATCCAGTCTTCCTCCACCTCGCGGTAGAAACCCGGACTGGCGGCCGGGTCGTGCACCACGTGCAGGACGACGAGGGGGGCGTCCAAAAGCTCGGCCTGGTCGCAGGCCCAGGACAGCGCGGCCCGCGAATCGGGTGAGAAATCGACCGCGCAGAGGATCGGGCTCGTCATCGCGAATGCCGGATCGTGTCGCGGAGGCCGGTCATGGCAACATGGCCCCGCGGATCATGAAGAAGATCATGGCGCCCACCACGGCGGAGACCGGCACGGTGATCAGCCAGGCGCCGGCGATGCGCAGCAGGATCGAGCGTTTGACCAGCTCGAGCTTGTGAATCTTGCCGAGATCCTTGCGCTCCTTCTTGTGCAGCAGAGGGGGCGCCGCCTTCTTCTTCAGCTCTTTCAGCATCTCGTCTCTTTCCTGGATCGTGGCGGCCTCGAAGCGGGCGAGGAACGCCTCGACGGCAGCGGGATCGTCTTGCTGATGGTGGCGCCGGATCTCCTCGATCCTGCGGGCGTAGCTGACCTTCAGGTACTCGCGCAGGAAGCCGACGCCGAAGACGCCGCCCACGGCAATGTGGGTCGAACTCACCGGCAGCCCGAGCTGAGAGGCGATGATGACGGTGAGCGCCGCCGAGAGGGCAATGCAGAAGGCGCGCATCTTGTCGAGCTCGGTGATCTCGGAGCCGACCGTGCGGATCAGCTTGGGCCCGTAGAGCGCCAGGCCAAGCGCGATCCCGACCGCGCCGACCAGCATCACCCACAGCGGGATCTGCGCTTTCTGGGTAATGCCGCCGGAAACGACGGCGTCGTAGATTCCCGCCAGCGGCCCGACGGCGTTGGCGACGTCGTTGGCGCCGTGGGCGAAGCTCAAGAGCGCGGCGGCAAAGATCAGCGGCAGGGTGAACATGTCGTTCACCCCTTCCTTGCCCTCGGGCAGCGAAGGGAGGATGCGTTTCAGGTTATAGCGCATGAGCAGGTAGAAGATGCCGGCGACGGCGAGGCCGAGCGCAGCGGCCGTGAAGAAGTCGATCCTCTGGATGTGTTTCAGGCCCTTCAGTGCCAGATAGGTGGTGAAGGCCCAGGCCATCACGGCGATCAGCAGAGGCACCACCCGCTGCGCCGCGCTCAGGATGTTCGGCTGGTAGGTGATGCTGCGCTTGATGACATAGAGAATTCCGGCGGCAATCAGCCCGCCCAGCACGGGAGAGATAACCCAGGACGCGGCGATGCGGCTGACCACGGCCCAGTCGGCGATACCCCAGCCGCCGGCGGCAATCCCCGCCCCCAGTACGCCGCCGACGATGGAGTGCGTGGTGGAGACCGGTGCGCCGACCGCAGTCGCCAGGTTCAGCCAGAGGGCGGCCGCCAGCAGCGCCCCGGTCATCAGCCAGATGAAGGTGTTGGTGTCCCCGATGAGAGAGGGGTCGATGATACCGCTCTTGATGGTGCCGACCACGTCGCCGCCGGCGATGATGGCGCCGAAGGCCTCGAAGATTGCGGCGATGAGAATGGCCCCGCCCAGGGTTATCGCGTGGGAGCCGACGGCAGGGCCGACGTTGTTGGCGACGTCGTTGGCGCCGATGTTGAGCGCCATGTAGCCGCCGATCATGGCTGCGATGACCAGCAGCGTGCCGTCCGTGCCTGCCCCATGCCGCGCTACGGTGAACAGCATGATGGCCACGATGAACAGCAGCGCCGATCCGAGCCGGAACAACTCGCCGCGGTTGACCAGCAGAGCTTTTTCGACCTTCTGGACGTTCATCATGCTCATGGCTGTCGCAGCTCCAGCAAAAAGTTCCGCTACGAACGCGTCGGGAAAACGTGTGCGTGCATCTGGAGTGAAACAAAACTGTCATAAAAATGAAATGAGTTAGGTCAATCCGACGCGGCATGCCGCAGCGGCGGAGAACGCCGGCGTCCGTCCGTCGCCGGCAGGCGCGCGCGCCGAGGTCGCCGCCGCGTCGTCCGGCGGGGAACCTCCAGGGCTTTCGCTGAGTTAGCCCGGAAGGGAAGGGAGGTGCCTGCGATGCAAGCTGACGACCCTTGCGAGCTTTATGTCGTCCTTCTGGAGGGCAGTGCGTCGCTTGAGGAAATGGAATTGATTCCCGACTGCCAGCGCATGGCGGAGGGGCTCTACCTCATTCGCTCGCCGCATCCGCAATCGCGGCTGTACCACGCGTTGAAACGCTGGATGAAGCCCGAGGGGCTGTTCGTCGCGCGCGTAAAAGGGCACCCCAAGTTCAAGGGGATGGAAGCCGGCGCCCTGAAATGGCTCCGCGCCGGACCTGCCGGACCTTAAGACTGCGCGGCGCGGAACCGCTGGGCGTTGGGGCAGAAAGTCGGCGGGTCCTGCTGAACCCCGTCTTCCGTCGCGTGCAGCCAGCGCTGGCAGCTTTCGGTGCGCCCGCAGACCATGCAGGCCCGCGCGGCGGCGGTCAAAGTGGACCCGAAGCGGTCCTGCGCCAAGTGCACCGGATCGATCCCGCAACGCTCCATCATCTGGCCCATCAACTTGCTGTGGGTTTCCAGCCGGGAAAAGAAAGACGTCATCAGGCAGGCCCTCCTGTGGAATTTAGCCAAGTATCGGGCGTTCCAGGAAAAGCGGCCTTGCGCTGGATCAATAATTTCCCGGTTTCAGGCCTCGGCCACGGCCTCGCCCCAGGGCGAAAGGGGCTCGGTCGCGCCCCAATTCTCGCCGTTCTGGCGCAGTACGCCGGCGGGGCAGGCGAAAGCGTAGGGGTAGGGCGCCCGGCGGGTGGCCGTCACTTGGTTGTCCCGCGCCAACACGTCCAGAACCTCCTGCGAAAGCGAGTCGTCCGCAATCACCGTGTCGCCGCCGGAGACGTCGATCCTCTGGTGGTGGAAGGCCTCGTCCAGATCCATGCCGAAGTCCGCGAGGAAGGAGGCGAGCTGGGCCACCGCCGGCATGATCTTGCGCCCGCCCGAGGCGCCGAGGGCAAAACGTTTCTCGCCCGCTTCGCCGATCAGGGGGCAGACGTTCATCAGGCAGCGCTTGGCCGGCGCCAGTGAATTGGGCTTGCCCGGCTCCGGGTCGAACCACATGAGGCCGTTGTTCAGCAGCAGCCCGGTCGAGGGCGAGACGACGCGCGACCCGAAAGCCGAGAGCAGGGTCTGGGTCACCGCGATCATGTTGCCGTCCTTGTCGACCACGGAGAAGTGCGTGGTGCAGGCAGGGGCGCGGGGGTCCTCGTTGTCGCCGTCTTCGGCCAGGCGTTTGGCGTAGGCGGCTTTCAGCGCCGCGGCATAGGCGGCGTAGGCGGCGCCGCCGGGGGCCTTGCCAGGGGCGAATCCGGACCCAAGCCGCGCGAAGACGTCGGCGACGGTCGGTCCGGCGGTCAGCTGCGGCGTCACGTGGAAACGCGCCTGGCGGTAGCCGAAGGTCAGGGCCTCCTGCCACTCGGCCTGGTAGGCGTTCAGGTCGGCCAGACGCAGCGAGCCGCCCTTGGCCGCCACGTCCTTCGCCAGGGCGGCGGCGAGGTCGCCGTCATAGAGCGCGCGCGAGCCGTCGGCGGCCAGGCTTTCCAGGGTCGGCGCCATGGACGACATGTCGATGCGCTGGTCGGAGAGGGCGGTCCAGTTGGCCATACGCGGCCATTGGCCGTCGTCCAGGAAGCGGGCGGCGGCGTCGGGGTCCTTGGCCAGGTTGCGCGCGGCGGCGGCGATGAGCAGCGCCACGTACCAGTCGACCAGGAACCCCTCCTTGGCCAGCGCAATGGCCGGTTGCAGCAGCTCCTTCCAGGGCATGCGCCCGTGGCGTTCGTGCGCCTTGCCCAGGCCGTCGACCAGTCCCGGCACCGCCACCGAGGTCGCGCCCATCACGTTGCGGTCCTCCAGCACCGCCTTCCAGGGGAAGAGGTCGCCGCTGGCCTCCTCGCCGGTCAGGGGGAAGTCGGCGGGGTCGAGGCCCGCCGGGGCCCGCATGCCGTAGAACAGCGCCTTGGCCTTGCCGGCCGCCGCGTCCCACAGCATGGCCGCGCCGCCACCGGCCGGGCCGCTCATCCAGGGCTCGACGACTCCGAGGACGAAGGAGGTGGCGACCGCCGCGTCCACCGCGGTGCCGCCGGCCGCCAGGACTTCCGCGCCGATTTCCGCCGCGCGGCGGTGCTGGGCGGCGACGATGCCGCGGGGCGCGCGGGTCGCCGGCTTGCGGGTGACCTGGGAACGGGAGAAAGCGGACATCGGCGGTGGAACTCCTGGAGAATCGGGCGCTACGGGCAGGAAGGGCCTGAGATTACAGGACTTCCGGCCCGCGTCGGCAAGCCCTCTGCGGCAGAACTATCAACAGTTGGGCCGCGGCGTTCATGAAGCCGTCACAAAAGTGGCATGAGCGCTTCACCCGGCCCGTCTAAGAGAGCCCTCCGGAGCCGAACGAGGGAGATACTCCATGAAAACCTATCTGGCCGCTGGTGTGGCCCTTTCGCTGATGACGACCGCCGCCGCTGCGCAGGAAGCCCTGCCGCAGCAGAACAACGCTTGGTTCAAGGCCGGCCAGAGCGCGATCCAGGAAAAGCTGGCGCGCACGCCGAACACCAGGCGCGCCAAGAACATCATCTTCATGGTGTCGGACGGCAACGGTGTCGGCACCAACTACGCCACGCGCATCTTCGCCGGTCAGAAGAAGGGCCTGCTGGGTGAGGAATACGTCCTGCCGCAGGAGAACTTCCCCTATCTCGCCTTGGTGAAGACCTACAACACCAACGCCCAGACCCCCGACTCCGCCGGCACCGCCACCGCGACGCATTCCGGCGTGAAGACCAAGGCGGGCGTCATCGGCGTCGACGAGACCCTGACCCGCGGCGACTGCGCGGCGGTCGAGAGTGCCAAGGTGGCCTCCATCGCCGAGATCCTCTCAGCGGAAGGCAAGTCGGTGGGCGTCGTCTCCACCGCGCGCATCACCCATGCCACGCCGGCCACGGTCTATGCGCACTCCGCCGACCGCAACTTCGAGGACAACTCGGGCCTGCCGGAGGGCTGCAGCCAGCCGGATATCGCCGCGCAGCTCATCGACCAGATGAAGGCCGGCGTCATCGACGTCGCCTTGGGCGGCGGCCGCCGCCACTTCATCCCGAAAGAGGTGAAGGGCGAAGAAGGCAAGGGCGGCAAGCGCACCGACGGCCGCAACCTCATCGAGGAAGCCAAGGCCATGGGCGCCCAGTACGCCTGGGACGACAAGACGACCGCGGCGCTTAGCCTCGGCAACAACAAGCCAATCCTCGGTCTCTTCGAATCCTCGCACATGAAGTACGAGCACGACCGCACCGGCGAGCCCTCCCTGGCGGAGATGGCCGAGACGGCCATCAAGGCGCTGCAGGGCAACGAGAACGGCTTCTTCCTGCACATCGAGGCTGGCCGCGTCGACCACGCCAACCACGACGGCAACCTCTACCGCACGCTGACCGACGGCGTCGCCTTCGCCGAGGCCGTGGCCAAGGTCGACGCGCTGACCAATGACGAGGACACCTTGATCATCGTCACCGCGGACCACGAGCACGCCATCGCCTTCAACGGCTACTGCGGCCGCGGCACGCCGATCCACGGCGTCTGCTTCGACATCGACAACGCCGGTGTGAAGCACACGGACAAGATGGTGACCGCCGATGACGGCAAGCCCTACACCGTGGTGTCTTTCCTGAACGGCACCGGGTCGGTGCTGGTGAAGCAGGAGGACGGCAGCTACGTCGGCGCCCGCCCGACCATCGCCCAGTCCGATGCGGTCGACCCGGACTACATTCAGCAGGCGCTGATCCCCAAGTCCTCGGAGACCCACTCGGGCGAGGACGTGGCGGTCTATGCCAAGGGTCCCTGGGCGCATCTCTTCGACGGGACCGTGGAGCAGAACTACATCTTCCACGTGATGCGCCACGCCACGAACGCCAAGTAAGCGGCGGGAAAGCATCGGGGAAGGCCCGCCGGCGTGCGGGCCTTCCTCCATTTTTTTCGGACAGCGATACATGAATGACTGTTGCGGTGGCGTGAAGCGCCGAGACTTTCTCATCGGCATGGCGGCCCTGGGCCTGGCCGGCTTTGGCATCTCCGGCGCGGCGGGCGCCGAGGAGGCCATCAAGCTCCGCGACCTGTACAACAAGGATCTCAGCTTCTCCGACTTCGCCAAGGCGAAGGCAGGCGGGCGCGTTGCCGTGACCGGCTTCATGGCGCCGCCGCTGAAGGCGGAGTCGAGCTTTTTCGTGCTGACCACGCGGCCCCTGGCGGTTTGCCCCTTCTGCGAGACGGAAGCCGAGTGGCCGGACGACATCCTCGCCGTCTACACCAAGCGGGTGCTGAAGGTCGTGCCCTTCAATGTCGGTCTCGTCGTGCGCGGCCGGCTCGAGATCGGGACTTTCAAAGACCCCGAAACCGGCTTCGTCAGCCGCGTGCGCCTGGCCGACGCGGTCTATGAGCGGGGCTGACTCGCCCGGCCTGCCGCTCACCGTGTCGGATCTGCGGGTACGCGGGGACCACGGCCGCCTGATCCTGCAGGTCGACGGGCTCGTCATCCGGCCCGGCGAGTGCGTCGGCATCCGCGGTCCTTCCGGCGCCGGCAAGTCGACCCTGCTGTTCGCCCTGGCCGGATTGGCGGCCCAGGCCGAGGGGTCGGTGCGCTGGGGCGGCACCGAATTCCTTTCCCTGGGCCAGGACGCCCGCGCCGCCTTCCGGCGGACCCATATGGGCATGGTGTTCCAGGACTTCCTGCTGTTCGAGGAACTGGGCCCCGCGGCCAATGCCGCCCTGGCCGGGGCCTACGCGCGGCGGGCTGAACGTCCGCTGCTCGCCCGTCGCGCGCGGGCGATGCTGGCGCGCCTGGGGCTTGGCGACGACGAAAAGCGCACGGTGGAGAGCTTTTCCGGCGGCGAGCGCCAGCGGGTCGCCGTCGCCCGGGCGCTGGCCAACGATCCGGGGATCATTCTCGCCGACGAACCGACGGCCAGCCTCGACCGTGTCGCCGCCGACCGCCTGATCGACGACCTGACGGCGCTGGTCCACGAAGGCGGTAAGACGTTGATCGCCGTCAGCCACGATCCCGCCCTGCACGCCCGCATGGACCGCTTGATCACCATCGCGGACGGCGGCCTGGCCGACGTGCGGCCTTCAAACGGGAACACGGCCCATGCTTGAGGCGCTGGGCGGGTTCTGGGACGAACTGCCCGTGCTGGCGCAGGACGTCCTCACCTTCGTTCTGCTTCTGCTGCCCGCGCTGCTCACCGGCCTGGTGGTGGTTACCGGTTACCGGCCCTTCGCATTGGTCGGCGCCATGCTGTGGCGTTTCCGCTGGACCAACCTGCTCTTCGTCGCGCTCATCGCGGTTTCCGTCGGCCTCGGCGTCGGGCTCATCGCCCAGGAACGCGGCCTGCGCCAGGGCACGGCGCGGGCGGCGGAGAAATTCGACCTGGTCGTCACGGCGCCGGGCAGCGAGGTCACCATGCTGATGGCCGCGGTCTACCTGCAGCCGCAGGACGTGCCGCTGCTGCCGGGCAAGGTCTACGACGAGATCGCCCGCCACGAACAGGTCGACATCGCCGCGCCCATCGCTTTCGGCGACAGCTTCGCGGGCGCGCCGGTGGTCGGCACCACGGCCCAGTTCGTCGCCCACCTGAGCGGCGCGCTGGCCGAGGGGCGGTCCTTCGCGGCGGTTGAGGAGGCGGTGATCGGCGCGGCCATTCCCTTGCAGGTCGGTGACGAATTCGAGCCGGCCCACGGCGCTGGCGAAGCCGCCGAGGAAGGCGCCCACCACGGCGCCGACTTCCACGTGGTCGGGCGGATGCAACCGACCGGCAGCCCCTGGGACCGGGCTATCCTGGTGCCCGTCGAAGCGGTGTGGCAGGTCCACGGCCTGGCCGACGGCCACGCGCCGGAACGCGCGGGACAGCTCGGCCCGCCCTTCGATCCCGACTACTTCCCCGGCACCCCGGCGATCCTGCTGCGCGCCGAGCAGCTTTGGGCCAACTACGCCCTGCGCTCGGAGTTCACCCGCGCCGACACCATGGCCTTTTTTCCCGGCGCGGTGCTGGCGCGCCTGCACGGCCTGCTGGGCGACGTGCGTCAGGTCATGTCGGTCATGGCCGTGGTGACCCAGGTGCTGGTGACGGCCAGCGTGCTGGCCGGTCTCGTCATCCTGACGCGGCTCTTCGCCCGGCGCCTCGCGCTGCTGCGCGCGCTGGGCGCGCCGCGCCGCTTCGTCTTCGCGGTGGTGTGGAGCTACGCCGCCCTGCTGATCGGCGCCGGGGCGCTGGCCGGGCTCGCCGTGGGCTATGTCGCCGCGGGACTGATCTCGGAAATCGTCACCGCGCGCACCGACATCCTGGTGCAGGCGAGCCTCGCCTGGCCGGAAGTCCATCTGGTCGCCGCCTTCGTCAGCCTGACGCTGTTGCTGGCGTTGCTGCCCGCCTTCATCGCCCTCAACCGCCCGGTGGTCACCGACCTGCGCGGGTGAGGGGCGCTCAGGCGACCTGCACCAGGCCTCCGAGGGGGATGAGTTCTTTGGACGTCGGCGTGCAGGGGCCGCCGTGCCAGTCGCCGTACCAGTTCGTGACGTGAAGTCCGGCTTCGGAAATCAGGCTTTCCAATTCCGCACGGGGCGTGAAGCGGATCTTCGACGCCGCGCTGAGTTGCCGGCCCGTGGCGAGGACGCGGTAGTGGGTCTCGTAAGTGGCGATGCCTGTGGCGGCGTCATGAGTCGCGTCGTTCCAAGCCTCGACGGGCCCCAGGGTGGGGTGTTCGACCTGCCGCCGGGACGCTTCCGGCCCCCAGGTCTTCCAGGCCTCGGCCGCCGGATTGCGGCTGTCGAATAGGAAGCGGCCGCGCGGGGTGAGGTGCAGGGCCATGGTCCGGAGCGCGGCCAACTGGTCCTCCGGCGCCAGGAAGACCTGGAAGGCGTGGCCGGTCAGCAGGATGAGATCGAAGCGCCGGTCCAGGCGTAGGCCGCGGGCGTCGCCTTCCATCCAGGTTACCCGCTCGCCGCCGGGCCGCCGCCGCGCCACCTCCAGCATCGAGGCGGCGGGGTCGATGCCGACCACCTCGCAGGTCTCGGAAAGTTTCGCCGTCAGCTCCCCGGTGCCGCAGCCGAGGTCGAGCACCGAGCGGGCGTCGGCGGCGAGCCCGACGCAGAAATCGAAGTCCGGCCCCCAGCCGTTTTCCAGGTCGTAGAACTGAACGAGATCGGGATCGTCGTAGAGGCGGTCTTTGCCGGGATCGGTCGTGGTCATGCGCAGCTTTGTATCACCCTTGTGCCGGCGGATGAAGATTGCTGGCGGCTTTAGTCGTTGGCGCGGATGACGCGCAGGCGGTCGAAGAGCACGGCGATGATGATGAAGCTGCCGACGAAGGTGCCCTGCCAGAAGGTGCTGATGCCCAGCAGGATCAGGCTGTTGCGGATGACCTCGATGAGGGCCGCGCCGACCACGGCGCCGAAGGCGGTGCCGATGCCGCCGGCCAAGTTGGCGCCGCCGATGACCGCCGCGGCGATCACGGTCAGCTCCATGCCCTGGCCCAGGTTGGTGGTGACGCCGCCCAGCCAGCCGACCTCCAGGACGCCGGTGATGCCGGCCATCAGCGAGGCGAACATATAGACGGAGATCTTCACGCGCCTGACTGGAATGCCGGTCATGGTGGCGGCCTGCTCGTTGCCGCCGATGGCGAAAATGTGCCGACCCCAGCGGGTCCAGCGGAAGACGTAGCCGGTGGCCAGGGTCAGGATCACGAGGATGTAGACCGGATGCGGTATGCCGAAGGTCGAGCCGCCGCCCAGCGTCAGCAGGGCCTGGTGGTCGGGCCCGAACTGGTAGACCATCTTGTTGTCGGACAGCACCATGGCCAGGCTGCGGGCCACGGACAGGACGCCCAGGGTGACGACGAAGGGCGGCACCTTCAGGAAGGCCACCATGACCCCGTTGAACAGGCCCACCGCCAGAGAGGCGGCCAGCGCCAGGGGGACCGCCAGGTAGATCGGGTAGCCCGCCGCCATGGTCATGCCGGTTGCCATGGCCGAGAGCACGACGACCGAGCCGACCGACAGGTCGATGCCGCCGACGATGATGACGGCGGTCATGCCGAGGGCGATGATGCCGACGAAGGCGAAGTTGCGCGTCACGTTGAAGAGATTGCGCTCCGTCGCGAAGGTGTCGGTGACGAGACTCAGGGTGACGCAGGCGATGACGGCGGCGAGGAAGACCCAGAAGGTCTGGCGGCTGGTCAGCCAGCTCAGCGGGTGGCCGTGGGTCTGCCGGCTGATCGCGTCTTCCAGACTGGACACCATGCCTGCGTCTTCCCTCGCCATGGCGTTGTTCCTCTTTCCGGTTCTTCTTCAGGCCGTCTCGATGGCGCCGGTGATCAGCGCCGTCACCTCTTCGGGTGAGCTCTGATCGATCGGCTTGTCGGCGACCTTGTTGCCCCGGCGCAGCACAACGATGCGGTCACAGACGGAAAAAACGTCGGGCATGCGATGACTGATCAGCACGACCGCGATGCCGTGGTCGCGCAGCCGGCGGATGAGGTTCAGCACCTCGGCGACCTGCCGCACCGAGATGGCCGCGGTGGGCTCGTCCATCAGCACGATCTTCGGGTCGGACAGCCGGGTGCGGGCGATGGCCACGGCCTGGCGCTGCCCGCCGGACATGCGGCGCACCAGATCGCGCGGACGGGTTTCGGATTTCAACTCGGCGAAGAGCTCGCCGGCGCGCTGGTACATGGCCTTGTAGTTCAGCAGGCGGAAGGGGCCCATCTGCTTGGTCAGCTCGCGGCCCAGGTAGACGTTGGCGGCGGCTGTCAGGTTGTCGCAGAGCGCGAGGTCCTGGTAGACGATCTCGATGCCGGCCGAGCGCGCGTCGGCGGGGCCGCTGAAGTTGACGCTGCGTCCCTCGATGGCGATCTCGCCGGTCGACGGCGGGTAGTTGCCGGCGACGATCTTCACCAGCGTCGACTTGCCGGCGCCGTTGTCTCCCATCAGGCCGACCACTTCGCCCGAGCGCAGGGTCAACGACACGTCGCTCAGGGCCTGGATGGCGCCGAAGTGCTTAGAGACTCCCGAAAGCATCAGGGTCGTCATTGGCCTTTTGCCCCTCCCTAAAAGGCAATAGCCGGGCGCTATTTGGCGTTCCTATTTACAACCATTCTTATACTTCGCCGCTGAAGCCGACCGCCATACGAGGTCCGGCGCCAACGCTGCACTGCAGCGAAAAGCGCGACTTTCGCCGCTTTGCAGGGCTTCGTCGACCACTCCCACAGGTTGCGGGAATCGATTTGACTAAAGAAAATACCAGAGATTAGTATGGTAGCGCTATCGAGGAATTGCGATGCGACTGTTGGTGACCGGTGCCACGGGTAAAGTGGGGCAGGCCCTGATCGCCCGCCTGCTGACCGACGAACGGTGGGAAGCCGCTGAAATTCGCGCGCTTTGCCACAACCGCGGCATCGAAGAAACCGGTCGGGCTTCCCTAGTTTACAGCGCGATTGCGGAGCGCTTCTCCGTGCGCATTGCCGGCAAGCGTCACAGCCATTGGAAAGACAAGACAACAGCAAGGCGCGCGCCTTGCTGGATTGGGAGCCGCAGTACGAACTGCAGCGCCTGATCGAAGAGGCCTGGAGCTACCGAAGAGAACAAAATGACCCGCGAAGGGTCTGGTATCCGGGCTGAACCCCGCAGCGGCGCCGCCGCTTGCGACAACGGGAGGAAGAAGATGACTTTTAGGAAGTTATTTGCCGTCATAACGGCGGCCGCCTTCTCCGTGCTGGCCGCGACAGCCATGGCGCAGGAAAAGAAGACCCTGGCCATTGTCGTCAAGGGCCTCGACAATCCCTTCTTCGAGCAGATCAATCTGGGCTGCCAGAAGTGGATTTCCGAGAATCCGCAGTCCGAATACGAGTGTTATTACACCGGTCCCGCCTCCAGCGCGGACGAGGCCGGTGAGGTACAGATCGTCGACGACCTGCTGACGCGCGGCGTCGATGCCATCGCCATCTCGCCGTCCAACGCCCCGGCCATGGCCAACCTCATCCGCAAGCGCGCGCCAGATATCCCGATCATGACCATCGATGCGGACTTCATGGCAGAGGATTCGGCGCTGCGGGAGACCTATCTCGGCACCGACAACTACCTCATGGGCGTGAGGATGGCCGAGCACGCCATGAAGCTGAAGCCCGAGGGCGGGACGGTCTGCCTGCAGCTCGGCAATGTCGCGGCGGACAACATCAACGCGCGCGCCGCCGGCTTCCGCGACACCATCGCGGGCGCCAAGGGCGTCGACCGCCTGGCTGACACCAACGGCTGGACGGAGATCGACGGTTGCCCGCTGTTCACCAACGACCAGGTCGACCTCGCCAACCAGCAGATGGCCGACACCTTCACCGCCAATCCGGATCTCGACGCCTTCATCCTGGTCGGCGGCTGGGCGCAGTTCGCCCCGCAGGCCTATGCCCAGGTGACGGACCAGGTGATGGACAAGCTGAACAGCAAGGAACTGATCATCGTGGCCGGCGATACCCTGCCGCCGCAGATCGACGCCCTGAAGGCCGGGCGCAGCCACGCGCAGATCGGCCAGCGGCCCTTCGAGATGGGCTACAAGGCGCCTGGCGTGATGATCGAGATGATCAAGGGCATGCCGGTGGAGGGCACGCTGTTCACCGGCCTCGACGAGTGCACGCCGGATAACGTGGACAACTGTCTGGCCAAGTAATCCTGGGCCAAGTAACCCTGGGCCAAGTAATTCTGGACTGCTTGCCTCAGTCCCGAGGGCGCTCCCTTTCTATTCGGGGGCGCCCTTACTTTTTTGGACCTTACGCCGTCAGCAGATCATACAGCGTCAGCGCCACGACCTGGGTCGCCTTGTAGAGGTCGTCCAGCGGCAGGCGCTCGTCGGCGCGGTGGGCGTTGGCTTCCTCGATGTTGTGGGGGCCTGCGCCGTACAGCACGGTGGGGATGCCCGCCGCCGTGTAGTGGCGCGCGTCGGTGTAGAGCGGCACGCCCTTGGCTTCCACCGTTTCGCCCATGATCCCCGTCGCCCGCTGGCAGAGCTTCTGCGTCAAGGCTTCGCCGCCTTCGAGCGGCATGAGCGGCGCGGAGAAGAGGATGCGGCGGATGGCGACGGAAATGCCGGGGAAGGGCTTGGCGGCGCTTTCGATGAGGCCCTTCAGTTCGGCCTCCACCTCTTCGGGCTTTTCCTCCGGGATCATGCGGCGGTCGAGGCGGAAGGTGACCTTGTCCGGCACCACGTTGGTGTTGATGCCGCCTTCGATGAGCCCGACGGTGCACTGCGGGCTGCCGATGCCCTCGATCTCGGAGGTCTTGTCCGCGAGGCCTTTGCGCCAGTCGTAAAGCGCGCTGAGAATGGCGTTGGCGGCTTCCAGCGCGTCGTGGCCGGTATAGGGCATGGCGGCGTGGGCCGACTTGCCGGTCACCGTCACCTCCAGATGCAGGCAGCCGTTGTGCGCCGTCACCACGTTGTAGGAGAAACCCGCGCCGATGGAGAGGTCCGGCTTGGAAAGGCCCTGGTCGAGCAGCCAGCGCGGGCCGATCTCGCCGCCGGCTTCCTCGTCGTAAGTGAAGTGCAGCTCCACCGTGCCGCCGATCTTCGCCCCGGCCTTGGCCGCCGCGTCGAGGGCGATGAGCGCGTAGGTGTAGGTCGCGAAGTCGGACTTGGAGACGGCGACGCCGCGCCCGTACATCCAGCCGTCGGCGACCTCGGCGCCATAGGGGTCCTTGGTCCAGCCCTCGCCCGGCGGCACCACGTCGCCGTGGGCGTTCAGCGCGATCACCGGACCCTTATCTCCCTGGGCTCCGAATTTCCGGCGCACGATGAGGTTGGTGGCCGCGATCATGCCGGCGGCCTCGACGGTCGCCTTGGGCACCGGGTGGCGCTCGACCTCGAAGCCGAGGCCTTCCAGCAGCGCGGCGGCGCGTTCGGCATGGGCCGCGCAGTCGCCCGGCGGGTTGTCGGAGGGGACCTTCACCAGCTCCGCCAGGAAACGGGTCTCGGCCTCGCGTTCGGCTTCTAGGGTGTTCAGGATCGTCGCTTGGAAATCGGTCATACGGAAAGGGCCTCAGCCGAAATTGGGGTCGAAGTTCTCGAGGAAGTCCAGGAAGACGCGGGCCGCCGCCTCGGCGTCCTCGCCGGTGATGCTTTCCAGCGGGTTGTGGCTGATGCCGCCGCCGCAGCGCACGAAGAGCATGGCGATGGGGCAGAGCGCCGAGAGCGCCATGGCGTCGTGGCCGGCCCCGCTGGGCAGGCGCAGGGCGCGGAAGCCCTGGCGCTCCACGGCCTTGTCGAGCTGTTCCATCAACGCCGGGTCGCAGCCGGCCGCGCCTTCCTCGTAGAGCAGCTCGATGGAAAGCTCGAGATTGCGGCGCCGGGCGATCTCTTTGACTTTCTCCTTCACCGAAGCGACGGCGGCGGCGCGCTGCCCGTCGTCCGGCGCGCGCAGGTCGAGGGTGAAGGTGACGCGGCCCGGAATCACGTTGATCGCGCCGGGCGCCGCCTCGATGCGGCCCACCGTGGCGACCAGGCCTTCCTCGGCGCCGGCGCGCTGCTCGATGGCGGCGAGCATCTCTGCCGCGCCGGCCAGGGCGTCCCGGCGCAGGTTCATGGGCACGGTGCCGGCGTGGCCGGCCATGCCCTCAAGGGTGATGGCATAGCGGCTGGCGCCATTGATGGCGGTCACTACGCCGACCGGCAGGTCCTCGGCCTCCAGCACCGGGCCCTGCTCGATGTGCACCTCGACGAAGGCCAGCACGTCTTCGGACCTGCGGGCCTCGGCGGCGATGGCCGAGGGATCGCAGCCGAACTGGCGCAGCGCCTCGTCCAGGCGCGTGCCCTGGGCATCGGTCACCGACAGCACCGCGGGATCGACGGTGCCGGCGACGGTGCGCGAGCCGGACAGCGTGGTGGGAAAGCGCACGCCCTCCTCGTCGCCGAAGGCGATGACCTCGACGGCGAAGGGCAGGCGCTTGCCGCGGGAATCCAGCTCGGCGATGCAGGCGATGGGCAGGGCGACGCCCAGGTTGCCGTCGTAGGCGCCGGCGTCGCGCACGGTGTCGATGTGGGAGCCGGTGATGAGCGTCCTGGCGCTTCCCGTGCCGTTTTCCGGGGCGCCTTCCGGGCCGCCTTCTTCCTGGCCCGCCGCCTCGTAGCGGCCGACCACGTTGCCGATGGCGTCGATGCGGGCGGTCATGCCCGCCGCGCGCATGGCGGTCATCACCGCCTCGGCGCAGGCCTTGTGTTCGGAACTGAGGAAGACGCGGGTCAGCTTGTCGTCCGCCTCGCTGAAGCGGGCCCAGCCGTCGACCATCGCCTTGATCCAGGTCCCGGCGCCGGCCAGGGGTTTATTGGCGAGGGTCATGGCAGCATCTCCTTCAGGCGCAACAGCGCGATACGTTCGATCTGTTCCAGGGCGGTCTGGAACTCCGCCGCCGGGTCGTTCTCCAGGCGTTCCTCGAAGGCCGCCAGGATCTCGTCCTTGCTACGCCCTTTGACCGCCATGATAAAGGGCAGGCCGAATTTGGCCTTGTAGCGCTCGTTCAGCGCGGTGAAGCGGGCCCGCTCCGCGTCGCTCAGCAGGTCGAGCCCGGCGGAGGCCTGCTCCCGGGTCGAGTCCGCGGTCAGGCGTCCGGCCTGGGCGAGGCGCCCGGCGAGATCGGGGTGCGCCTCAATCAGGGCGCGTTGCTGCGCTTGGCTGCCGGCGCGCATCGCCAGGACCATGGCCGCGTGCAGCCCCTCCGGGGACCAGGGCAACTTCGGCAACCCGGCATCGTAGGCGGCTTCGGCGATCCAGGGGGAATGCTCGAAAACGCCGCCGAAGCGCGCAACGAAGGTTTCGCGGTCCACGGCGGTCTTCCTCTAGGACTTGTGAGTCGCGTGCCAGTGGCGGGCGATGTCGATGCGCCGCGCCGCCCAGACCGCGTTGTGCGACCTGACGTAGTCGAGGAAGCGGGCCAGCGCCGCGGCACGTCCCGGCCGTCCGGCTAGGCGGCAGTGCAGCCCGATGGACATCATCTTCGGCGCGCCGGCCCGGCCCTCGGCATAGAGCACGTCGAAGGAGTCCTTCAGGTAGGTGAAGAACTGGTCGCCGCAGTTGAAGCCCTGCGGCGTGGCGAAGCGCATGTCGTTGGCGTCCAGGGTGTAGGGCACGATGAGGTGCGGCCCCTTCGGCCCGGCGACCCAGTAGGGCAGGTCGTCGGCGTAGGAATCGGAGGAATAGAGGAAGCCGCCTTCCTCCATCACCAGGTCCAGGCTGTGGATGGAGCTTCTGCCCGTGTACCAGCCGAGGGGGCGTTCGCCGGTGACTTCCGTATGGATGCGGATCGCCTCGTCCAGATGGGCGCGCTCGTCCTCCTTGGCGAAGTCCTTGTATTCGATCCACTTCAGGCCGTGGGAGGCGATCTCCCAGCCGGCCTGCTGCATGGCGGCGACGGCGGCCGGGTTGCGCTGCAGGGCCGTGGCGACGCCGTAGACCGTGACCGGGATGCCGGCGGCGGTGAACAGCCGGTGCAGCCGCCAGAAGCCGGCGC
Source organism: Kiloniellaceae bacterium (assembly GCA_048268885.1). Classification (GTDB taxonomy): domain Bacteria; phylum Pseudomonadota; class Alphaproteobacteria; order Kiloniellales; family Kiloniellaceae; genus Pelagibius. The sequence continues at coordinate 26,978 of JBLWUP010000021.1, forward strand.
GGCTGCCGTATTCGTAGATCGATTCCATGTTCATGTGGCGCTGGCCGGGCCAGGCCTGGGCCCCGACGATCTCCGAGAGGAAGGCTTCGGAGGCGGCGTCGCCGTGCAGGATGTTGTTCTCGCCGCCTTCTTCGTAGTTGATGACGAACTGCACGGCGATTCGGGCCCCGCCGGGCCAGGCGGCATCGGGGGGAGTCGCGCCGTAGCCGATGAGGTCGCGCGGATAGCTGCCGGTGGTCATCTTGTCGCCTTCCCCTTGGGGCGCCGCTTCTTGCGGCCTTGCCCCAGATCAAACTGCCCCAGATCATAGTAACGCAGACGAACAGGGCTGAATTTGCATGTTTTTTTTGAAACTGCTTCCGGAGGGAGTAGTCTTCCGTTTCCCGTCGCAACCCGTGAGACTTACCTGACTCAGAAGGTCAGCGACAAGAACCAAGGCGCCTTTTTAGACCGGCGCGGGCCCGGCAAGGGCCGAAGCGGCAGGCTGACCGGCAGGGAGATCGAGATGAGCGGCAAGTTGACCACCCACGTGCTGGATACGGCGAACGGCTGCCCGGCGGCCGGGGTGCGGATCGAGGTCTTCCGCCTCGAAGGCGCCAACCGCGAACATCTGAGCACGGTCGAGACCAACGCCGACGGCCGCTGCGCCGGCCCGCTGCTGCAGGACGGCGCCTTCACCGCCGGCATCTACGAGCTGGTGTTTCACGCCGCCGACTATTTCCGCGAGGCGGGGGCGGCGCTGCCGGCGCCAGCCTTTCTCGACGACGTGCCGATTCGCTTCGGCATTGCCGAGGCCGGCCAGCACTACCACGTGCCGCTGCTGATTTCGCCCTACGGCTATTCCACCTACCGGGGAAGCTGAGGCCATGCGCGGCGAAATCCGATTCCTGCTGGATGACGCGCCGCGCCGCCTTACGCACCTCGACCCCACCATGACCGTGCTCGACTACCTGCGCCAGGTCGAGCATCTGACCGGCACCAAGGAAGGCTGCAACGAGGGCGACTGCGGCGCCTGCACGGTGGTGGTGGCCAAGCCGCAGAACGGCAAGCTGCGCTACCAGGCGGTGAACGCCTGCATCCAGTTCCTCGGCACCCTGGACGGCTGCCAGCTCATTACCGTCGAGCATCTCGCCCCAAAGGCTGCGGGGGACGGAGAACTGCACGCGGTGCAGCAGGCCATGGTCGACCAGCATGGCTCCCAGTGCGGCTTCTGCACGCCGGGCTTCGTCATGTCGCTCTTCGCCATGACCCGCGATCACGCCGAGGCGCCCGATGACGCCACCATCGACGACGTGCTGGCCGGCAACCTCTGCCGCTGCACCGGTTATGCGCCGATCGCCCGCGCCGCCCGAAAAATCTATGACGGGGAAACCTACGAGCACGCCCCGCGTGACGACGCCTTCGCGGCGGGCGAGGCGGCGACGCTGGAAAGCCTGACGGACCTGCAGGACGGCGAGACCGTGAGCGTCGACGATGCCGCGGGAAAGCGGCGCTTCTTCGCCCCCGCGGCCCTGGATGACCTGGCGGCGCTCTACGAAGCTTATCCCGAGGCGACCTTGAGCGCGGGCTCGACCGACGTCGGCCTCTGGGTCACCAAGCAGATGCAGCGCCCGGAGACGGTGATCTATACCGGCCGCGTAGCCGACCTGGCGCGGATCGAGGAAACCGCCGAGGCCCTGGAGATCGGCGCGGGGGTCACCTACAGCGACGCCATGGAGCTGCTGGCCAGGCACTACCCGGACATGGGCGAGGTGATCCGGCGCATCGGCTCGGTCCAGATCCGCAATACCGGGACCCTGGGCGGCAACATCGCCAACGGCTCGCCGATCGGGGACACGCCGCCGCTGCTCATCGCCGCCGGGGCGACCCTGCATCTGCGCAAAGGCGACGCACGCCGCGCGCTGGCCCTGGAGGACTTCTTCCTCGACTACGGCAAGCAGGACCGTGCGCCCGGCGAACTGGTCGAACGCATCACCCTGCCGCTGCCGCGGCCGGGCAGCGTCTTCCGGGCCTACAAGGTCTCCAAGCGTTTCGACCAGGACATCTCGGCGCTGCTCGGGGCCTTCAGCCTTCAGATCGAGGACGGCGTGGTGGCTTCCGCGCGGCTGGCTTACGGCGGCATGGCGGCGACGCCCAAACGCGCGGCGGCCGCCGAAGCGGCGCTGACCGGCAAGCCCTGGACCGAGGAAACGGTGGCGCAGGCCATGGCGACTTTGGAAGAGGACTTCCGGCCGCTCAGCGATTGGCGTGCCAGCAGTGAATACCGCATGAAGGTGGCGCAGAACCTGCTGCGCCGCTGTTTCATCGAGACGACGGCTCCGGCAAGCGTGACGCGCCTGGCGGGAGAATGGAGGGGCGCTCAGTAGCACGAGCAGGCCGGCGGTCAAGAAAGCGAAAACGCAGCCGACGGCCATCAAGAGGGGGATTTTGACGTATGACGACGCAAGCGGGCGGTGACGCCGGTGGTTTGCACCCGGAACTGCTGAAGGACCCGAATTACACACCGCCCTTGTTCATCGCGGTGCCGCTGGGCATCCAGCATGTCCTGGCCATGTTCGTGTCCAACGTGACGCCGGCCTTCATCATCGCCGGGGCGGCGGGCCTCGCCGGGGCCGACCTGGTCTATCTGGTGCAGATGGCCATGGTCTTCTCCGGCATCGCCACGCTGCTCCAGACCGTCGGCCTGGGCCCGGTCGGCGCGCGCCTGCCCGTGGTGCAGGGCACCTCCTTCGCCTTCATCCCGGTGATGATCCCGGTGGTGAAGGTCGCCGGGCTGGGGGCGCTGTTCGGCGGCATCGTGCTGGGCGGCATCTTCCACTTTCTGCTCGGCACGGTGATCGGCAGGATCCGCAACCTGCTGCCGCCGCTGGTCACCGGCCTGGTGGTCATGTCCATCGGCTTGGCCCTCATCCCCGTCGGCATCCAGTACGCCGCCGGCGGCGTGCCGCTGATGGGCAAGCCGGAGTTCGGCTCCTTCACCCACTGGTTCCTGGCCCTGGTGGTGATCTTCGTCACCCTGGGCATCAAGTTCTATTCCAAGGGTTTCCTCAGCGCCGCGGCGGTGCTGATCGGCATCCTCGCCGGCTACATCGTCGCCGGGCTCATGGGTCTGGTCGACTTCGGCCGCGTCGGCTCGGCGGCCTGGTTCGCGCTGCCCTCGCCGCTGCACTTCGGCTTCGAGATCAATGCCGCGGCGGTGATCGGCATGTGCCTCATGGCGGTGGTCTCCGCTATCGAGACCGTGGGCGACATCTCGGGCATCACCAAGGGCGGCGCCGAACGGGAGGCCACGGACAAGGAGATCGGCGGCGGCACCATGGCCGACGGCCTGGGCACCGCCATCGCCGGGCTCTTCGGCGCCTTCCCCAACACCTCCTTCAGCCAGAATGTAGGGCTGGTCGCCATCACCGGCGTGATGAGCCGCCACGTGGTCACCATCGGCGCGATCTTCCTCATCGTCGCCGGCCTGGTGCCCAAGGTCGGGGCGATCATCGCCGCCATGCCCATCGCGGTGCTGGGCGGCGGCGTCATCGTCATGTTCGGCATGGTGGTCTCCGCGGGCCTCAACATGCTCTCGGAAGTGACCTTCAACCGCCGTAACATGGTGATCATCGCCGTGTCCCTGTCCGTGGGGCTGGGCCTGCAGGCGGTGCCGCAGGCGCTGCAGCACCTGCCGGATACCGCGCAACTGCTGTTGAAGACCGGCTTGTTGCCGGTGGCGTTCCTTGCGATCCTGCTTAATGTGATCATTCCCAAGGAACGGGACGAAGAAGAGGCGGGGTATTAACCCGCCGGCCTCGATCAACGAGGCGGAACGACGGAGAGGCTCTTGGCTGACGTGAAAGCTGACGTGAAAGCTGACGTGATCCGGGGCGGCGTGCAGACGCCGCAGCGCCACGACAGCGGCCACAAGCACGTGGCCGGCAGCGCCGCCTATGCGGACGACCTGGTCGAGCCGCAGGGGCTGCTGCACATCTGCCTCGGCCTCTCCGAGCACGCCCGCGCGCGCCTGAAGAAAGTCGATCTGGCGGCGGTGCGGGCGGCGGAAGGAGTGCGGCTGGTGCTGACCGCCGCGGACATTCCCGGCGAGAACGACATCAGCCCGACCCACCGCCACGACGAGCCGATCCTGGCGGAGGGCGAGGTCCACTACGCCGGGCAGCCGATCTTCGCCGTGGCGGCGGAAACCCGCGAGCAGGCCCGCTTCGCCGCCCGGCTCGCCGAGATCGACTACGACGTGCTGCCGGCGGTGCTCAGCTATGAAGAGGCGCGCGCGGCGGGCGCGCTGGTGACCGAGCCCATGACCCTGCAGCGCGGCGACGCGGCGGCGGCGCTGAAGCAGGCGCCGCGGCGCATCAAGGGGCAGATGAACCTGGGCGGGCAGGAGCACTTCTACCTGGAAAGCCAGATCGCGCTGGCCTATCCCGGCGAGGACGACGAAGTCACGGTGATCTGCTCGACCCAGCATCCGACGGAGATCCAGACCATGGTCGCCGGCGCGCTGGGCGTGCCGGCAAACGCGGTGACCTCGCAGGTGCGCCGCATGGGCGGGGCCTTCGGCGGCAAGGAGACGCAGGGCAACCTCTTCGCGGTGGTGGCGGCCCTGGTCGCCAAGCAGACGGGGCGCGCCGCCAAGCTGCGCCCCGACCGCGACGACGACATGGTGATTACCGGCAAGCGCCACGACTTCCTCATCGACTACGAGGCCGGCTTCGACGACGCGGGCCGCATCCTCGCCGTCGAGATGACCTACGCGGCGCGCTGCGGCTGGTCGGCGGACCTTTCCGGCCCGGTCACCGACCGCACGCTGTTCCACGCCGACAACTGCTACTACTTCCCGGACGTCCGCCTGACCTCGGAACCCTTGAAGACCAACACCTGCTCGCACACCGCCTTTCGTGGTTTCGGCGGGCCGCAGGGCATGGTCGGCGGCGAGCGCATCATCGAGGAGATCGCCTTCGCCCTGGGCAAGGACCCGCTGGAGATCCGCAAGCTGAACCTCTACGGGCCCGGACGCGACATCACGCCCTACCACCAGCAGGTCGAGGACAACATCGCCCCGCAGATCATCGCGAAGCTGGAGGCCGACTGCGACTACGCAAGGCGCCGCGAAGAGATTCGCGCGTTCAACAAGACCTCGCCGGTCATCAAGCGCGGCATCGCGCTGACGCCGGTGAAGTTCGGCATCTCCTTCACGCTGACCGCCTACAACCAGGCGGGCGCGCTGGTGCACATCTACCGCGACGGCTCGGTCCACCTGAACCACGGCGGCACGGAGATGGGTCAGGGGCTCTACACCAAGGTGGCGCAGGTGGTGGCCGAGGCCTTCCAGGTCGACATCGACAAGGTGAAGATCACCGCCACCTCCACCGGCAAGGTGCCCAATACCTCCGCCACCGCCGCCTCCTCGGGCTCCGACATCAACGGCATGGCGGCGCTGAACGCCTGCAACACCATCAAGGCGCGCCTCGTCGACTTCGCGGCGGAGAATTGGGAGGTGCCGAAAGAGCAGGTCGAGTTCCTGCCGGGCCGTGTGCGCGTCGGCAACCAGGAAATTCCTTTCGCGGAGCTCATCGAGGCGGCCTACATGGCGCGCGTCTCGCTGTCGTCGACCGGCTTCTACAAGACGCCGAAGATCCACTGGGACCGCGCCGCCGGCAAGGGCCGGCCCTTCTACTACTATTCCTACGGCGCGGCGGCGACGGAGGTGGCGGTGGACACCCTGACCGGCGAATACCGGGTGCTGCGCGTGGACATCCTGCACGACGTGGGCGAGTCGCTGAACCCGGCGCTCGACATCGGCCAGATCGAGGGCGGCTTCGTGCAGGGCATGGGCTGGCTCACCACGGAGGAGCTGTGGTGGGACGACAAGGGTCACCTGCGCACCCACGCGCCCTCGACCTACAAGATCCCCGCCTGCGGTGATCGTCCAAGAATCTTCAATGTCGACCTGGTGAAGGACAGCCCCAACCGCGAGGAGACCATCTTCCGCTCCAAGGCGGTGGGCGAGCCGCCGCTGATGCTCGCGATTTCGGTGCTGCAGGCGTTGTCCGACGCCGTCGCCTCCGTCGCCGACTACCGGCTCTGCCCGCGCCTCGACGCGCCGGCGACGCCCGAGCGGGTGCTGATGACGGTCGAACGTCTGCGTGAGGCAGCGGCCAAGCTGGGGGGGAAGGTCGCATGAGCGAGCTGCCAACTGCGCCTGCGCGCCTCGAGGTAAAAGGTGTCAGCAAGCGCTTTCCCGGTGTGCTGGCCAACGACAAGGTGGACTTCGCCGTGGCGCCGGGCGAGATCCACGCGCTGTTGGGCGAGAACGGCGCCGGCAAGTCGACCCTGGTGAAGATCATCTACGGCGTGCTGCACCCGGATGAAGGCAGCCTCGCGTGGAACGGCGAGGAGGTCACCGTCGCCGACCCGCACGCCGCCCGCGCGCTGGGCATCGGCATGGTGTTCCAGCACTTCTCCCTCTTCGAGGCCATGACGGTGCTGGAGAACGTGGCGCTGGGCATGGACAAGCCGGGCGACATGACGGCGCTGGCGCGGCGCGTGCGCGAGGTGAGCCAGGCCTACGGCCTGCCGCTCGACCCGGAGCGCGACGTCTACACGCTGTCGGTGGGCGAGCGTCAGCGCATCGAGATCGTGCGCTGCCTGCTGCAGAATCCCAAGCTGCTGATTATGGACGAGCCGACGTCGGTGCTGACGCCGCAGGAGGTGGAGCGGCTCTTTGAGACCCTGCGCAAGCTGGCCTCCGAAGGTGTGTCCATCCTCTACATCTCCCACAAGCTGGCGGAGATCAAGGCGCTCTGCGACCGCGCCACCATTCTGCGCGGCGGCAAGGTGGTGGGGGCCTGCGACCCCAAGGCGGAGACCGCCAAGTCCATGGCGCAGATGATGATCGGCGCCGAGCTGAAGACCGTGACCCGGCGCAGTGGCGGCGAATTGGGTGAGGCACGTCTTGTCGTGGAAGGCCTGAGCCTGGAATCGGAGGAGGTGCACGGCACCGACCTGAAGAACGTCTCCTTTGCCGTACGCGCCGGGGAGGTTTTCGGCATCGCCGGGGTCGCCGGCAACGGCCAGAACGAACTGCTGGCCGCGCTGTCGGGCGAGCGCCTGGCCGACCACGAGAGCGTCGTGCGCATCGACGGCGCGGCGCTGGGCCGGCGCGACGCCGGGGCGCGGCGCCGCCAGGGGCTCTGCACGGTGCCGGAGGAGCGCAACGGCCACGCCGCGGTGCCGGGCATGTCGCTGGTCGAGAACGCGGTCCTGAGTGGCCATCACCGCATGGGGCTCGTCTCCTCGCTGTTCATCCGCGCCGGGGCGGCGGCGCGCTTCGCCGGCGATGTCGTGAAGGCCTTCGACGTGCGCACGCCGGGCACCGGCGCGGCGGCGGGCAGTCTTTCGGGCGGCAACCTGCAGAAGTTCATCGTCGGGCGGGAGATCCTGCAGAGGCCGACCGTGCTGCTGGTCTCGCAACCGACCTGGGGCGTCGATGCCGGCGCGGCGGCGACCATCCACCAGGCGCTGGCCGATTTGGCGGCCGAAGGCGTCGCCGTCGTGGTGATCTCCCAGGACCTGGACGAGCTGCTGGCCATCACCGACCGCCTGGCGGTGATCAACGTGGGAGTCCTCTCCAACGCCATGGTGACCAAGGCGGCCTCGGTGGAGGAGATCGGCCTGCTGATGGGCGGCGTGCATGGTTTGGACGCGGCGGCCGAGGGCGAGGAGGCGGTGCATGTCGCCTAAACAACCGCTCATCAAGATCGAGCCGCGGCGTGAGGTCTCGCGGCGCCTGCTCTACGCCACGCCGCTCCTGGCGGTGGCGCTCACCGTGGTCACCGGGTTCTTCATCTTCCTGTCGATGGGCTACGATCCCTTCCTGTCGCTCTATCACTTCTTCGTCTCGCCGCTGCTGAGCCTCTACGGCTGGAGCGAGCTGATGGTGAAAGGCGCGCCGCTCATCATGATCGGCGTCGGCCTCGCCGTCGGCTTCCGTGCTAACGTCTGGAACATCGGCGCCGAGGGTCAGCTCACCATGGGCGCCGTCGCCGGCGGCTGCGTGGCGCTGGCCTTCTGGGGCGAGGAGACGGCGCTCACCCTGCCGCTCATGTGCCTGGCCGGGGTCGCCGGCGGCATGGCCTACGCCGCCATCCCCGCCTTCCTGAAGACCCGCTTCGGGGTCAACGAGATCCTCACCTCCCTCATGCTGACCTACGTGGCGACGCTGTTCCTCTCGACCCTGGTCTACGGGCCGCTGAAAGACCCCCTGGGCTTCAACTTCCCGCAGTCGCGCATGTTCGGCGACGCCGCGCTGCTGCCGATCCTGGCGTCGGGCACGCGCCTGCACCTGGGCACCTTCATCGCCCTGGCCATCGCCGTCGCCGGCTGGGTGCTGATGACCTTCACCATCGTCGGCTTCCAGGTGAGGGTGCTGGGACTGGCGCCCCAGGCGGCGCGCTTCGCCGGTTTCAGCGGCCCGCGGCTGGTGTGGTTCGTGCTGCTGCTCAGCGGGGGGCTGGCGGGACTTGCCGGCCTCTTCGAAGTGGCCGGGCCCATCGGCCAGCTCGTCCCGCAGATCTCCCCCGGCTACGGCTTCACCGCGATCATCGTCGCCTTCCTGGGACGCCTGCATCCGCTGGGCATCATCCTCTCGGGGCTGCTCATGGCGCTCAGCTACATCGGCGGCGAGACCGCGCAGGTCGAGGTCGGCCTGCCCCAGGCGGTGACCGGCGTGTTCCAGGGCCTGCTGCTGTTCTTCCTGCTGGCCTCCGATTTCCTGGTGCGCTACCGCGTCCGCCTGCGGGCTTCAGTGGCGGCCCAACCCCAGGCGGCGGAGTAAGATCATGACCCCCGACGCGCTTGCCCTCGTCTTGCTCACCGTCATCAGCGCCGCCACGCCGCTGCTCTTCGCCGCGCTGGGCGAACTGGTGGTGGAGAAGTCCGGCGTGCTGAACCTCGGCGTCGAGGGCATGATGATCGTCGGCGCCGTCGCCGCCTTCGCGGTCACCGCGGGCACCGGCTCGGGCCTGCTCGGCGTGATGGCCGGCGCGCTGGCCGGCATGGCGCTGGCCTTCGTCTTCGGCGTGCTGACCCTGACGCTGGCGGCCAACCAGGTGGCGACCGGCCTGGCGCTGACCATTTTCGGGCTCGGCCTGTCCTCGCTGATCGGCGCCGGCTATGTCGGCGTGCCCGTCGCGCCGTTGGCCAAGCTGGCGATCCCCGGCCTCAGCGACCTGCCGCTGGTGGGCCCGCTGGTCTTCGGCCACGACGCCCTGGTCTACCTCTCCCTGGCCGCCGTCGCCGCCGTCGCCTGGTTCCTCAAGAAATCACGCGCCGGCATGATCCTGCGCGCCGTCGGCGAGTCCGACATCTCCGCCCACTCCATCGGCTACGACGTGATCGCCGTGCGCTACAAGGCGGTGCTCTTCGGCGGGGCCATGGCGGGGCTCGGCGGGGCCTTCCTTTCGCTCAGCTACACGCCGCTCTGGGCCGAGGGCATGACGGCGGGGCGCGGCTGGATCGCGCTGGCCCTGGTGGTCTTCGCCTCCTGGCGGCCCTGGCGCCTGCTGGCCGGGGCCTACCTCTTCGGCGGCGTCACCATCGCCCAGCTCTATACGCAGAGCGCCGGGGGCATCGGCATTCCCGCGCAGGTCATGTCCATGCTGCCCTATCTCGCGACCATTCTGGTCCTCACCATCATCGCCGCCGGGCCGTGGAAGGGCCGGCTCAACGCGCCGGCTTGCCTTGGCAAGCCGTTTAGGCCATCTACTTAAGGCAAGAAATCTCGCACAACGCATGCGAACAAATGCTCAAGAGCAATCAAGGAGGCATCTGATGTTCAAGAACCTGTCGCGCCGCCGTTTCCTGGCGGGCAGCACCGCCGCGGCGGGCGCACTCTCGCTGGGCGGCGCCCTGGGAAGTGGCACGGCTTTCGCCGCCGACCCCCTGAAGGTCGGCTTCGTCTACGTCGGCCCGGTGGGCGACTTCGGCTGGACCCACGGCCACGACCTGGGCCGCAAGGCCATCGAGGCGAAGTTCGGCGACCAGGTGAAGACCACCTTCGTCGAGAACGTCGCCGAGGGCCCGGACGCCGAGCGCGTCATCCGCCAGCTCGCGACCTCCGGCAACAAGCTGATCTTCACCACCTCCTTCGGTTTCATGAACCAGACCGTGAAGGTGGCCAAGCAGTTCCCCGACGTGATGTTCGAGCACGCAACGGGCATCCAGACGCTGAAGAACCTCGCGATCTACAGCGCGCGCTTCTACGAGGGCCGCGCCGTCATCGGCACCATGGCCGGCCACCTGTCGAAGACCGGCAAGTTCGGCTACATCGCCTCCTTCCCGATCCCCGAGGTGGTGCGCGGCATCAACGCCTTCATCCTGGCCGCCCGCAAGGTGCGCCCCGATGCCGAGATCAAGGTGGTCTGGGTGAACTCCTGGTATGACCCGGGCAAGGAAGCCGACGCCACCAAGGCGCTCATCGACCAGGGCTGCGACATCATCACCCAACACACCGACAGCCCGGCGCCGGTGCAGACCGCCGCCAGCCGCGGCGTGTGGTGCTTCGGCCAGGCCTCCGACATGACGACCTTCGCGCCGGACTGGCACGCGACGGCCATCCTCGACGTCTGGGGCCCGTACTACACCCGGCGCGTTCAGGAGGTGATGGACGGCACCTGGACTTCCGGCGCCGTGTGGCAGGGCTTCAAGGAAGGCATGGTCGAGATGGCGCCCTACAACGCCAAGCTTCCGGCCGAAGTGGTCGAGGCCGCGGAGAGCGTGCGCAAGGGCATCGTCGACGGCTCGCTCCACCCCTTCGCCGGCCCGATCAACGACCAGAACGGCAAAGAGATGGTCGCCGCCGGCGAGACCATCCCCGACAACGACCTGCTCGGCATGGACTGGTACGTGGAGGGGGTTTCGGCGTAGCGGTTACGCCCGACGCAGCAGCCTGAAATGCGAAACGGCGGGGAGTGATCCCCGCCGATTTCCTTGGTTGATTCGCAGTCGAGCTATGATTGGTCATTGCTCAACTCATCTATTTCCAAACATCATTTGGACATTGGACCAAGCTGTTGTTCTATGAACGGAAAATGTTGGCAAGCCTCAAAGGCGTTTCCTGCACAGGCTCTTTTGAAGAGCATTTCCGCTTTCTCGTCGCTTTGCTTCACTCCTCGACCTGCTAGATACTGTTGGCTCAGAGCGAGACAACCTAAATTGTTTCCTTGGTCGCAGGCACGCTCAAATAGCTCAGTAGCTTTTACGTCGTCTATTTGAACTCCCGCGCCCAAAGTGAAAGACACACCAGCTCGCACGCAACCCAGTGGTTCTCCTCCCTCACACCCTTGCAGATATAGCGAAGCAGCTCTCGACGGATCTCCTTGGACTCCTTGGCCATATAAATAACTCTCTCCCAGCAAGACACAACCCCGCGCTGCCCCAGCGTTGCAAGCCAAACTATAGTAGTGGCTGGCTTTGGTCGCATCTATTTCTACTCCTAGCCCATTTGAATAACCTCTGGCGAGACCGAGACACCCAAGGCCCTCATTGTGATCGCAAGCTAATTCATAGAATTCCCGAGCCCTTTCATGGCTCTGCGGGACGCCATAGCCCCTAGCAAATTGGTCTCCGAGGGCGGCACAGCTAATCCAGTGTTGGAGATCGCAGCTTCTTTCATAGAGGGAGGCAACCTTTGCAGTGGAGTCTGCATCGACCGCACTGGTGATTTCTTCGAAGTCGCCCAAGAAAACAGCTGCCAGTATCACGCAGCCTGAGACATCTCCTTTGTCACAGCCCTGTTGATAGAATGAGTTCGATTTCGAGAGGTCGATATCGACACCAAATCCCCCTCTATACATTGTGCCTGCAGAGGTGCAGGACATGGCGTCCCCAAGTTCGCACGACTTTGTAAAAAGGTAGAGCGCCTCTCCATTTGTGAGATTGGATCGCTCAATAGCCATCTTGTGGCACTGGAGAATCCCGACCGTGTCGCAGGCTACTCGAAAATATCGAAGCTTCTCTTCCTCGTCCGATGTTAGTCGCCGTAGGTGTAGGCAGATTTCGGAAGGGAAAATCGAACATAAAAACTCATCTGCAACGCTGATGTTCTTCTTGTCTTCTTTGAGGAGCATCGGGGTGATTCCGAATGCAACGATGCCAACAAACACTGCACCAACAAGTGCAAGTTGCTCCACCGGCTTAGTATCTATGTCTAAGATGCTTCGTAGCGGTGTCCTGGAGAATAGCCGCATGCTCCACGTTGAAATGCAGTAGATCCAGGCCCAAACTGAGGTGGCAAACGTAGAGTAGAAGAATAGTGAGAAAATACTAAATAGCGCCAGCATCTCGATAGCGCCAAGTGGGCCGCTAGTCGGATAGATGCTATAGGGAATAAGTAGCAGAGCGCCATTTATCGAGAGCACAATGATTGTTCCGGTGAACAGCGCATCAGATACGAGAACCGCTAACTGACCAGAAAAAGAAGTGACACGCTCGAATCGTTTTAAGAGCCAACGAGTTTCAAGCAGCGATAGATAGTCAGGAATAATGTTGATCAAAGTACCGAAAAACAGCGCTTGCCAGAGGTTGAGTTGACCCAAGGCCCTACTGCCAAATATTCCCAGAACTTCTGAGAAGAGCAAGTATAAGAGGACCACTGAACAGATCGAAGCTAGAGATGACCGCCAAAAGCAATGCCAACTCAGGTGTCGCTCACCAAAAACCGCGTCGAATAAATTGCAGAAATGATGTGACCATGTGCTCTCGTATTCGCCCCAGAGCCACAGCGTCAACGTGTCCTTTGCCGATTGGGAAAGGTGATGCTTTCCAAACCAACGCAGTGTGAAGTAGAAGGCCACAGCTACCGAAAAGGCATAGGCCCAATAGACCGCAACTGACGAATGCTCCCCGAGATCCATTCGCAATATTCTCTGTATAATTGATGTTCGCTGCGCACCAATAACTTAATACTGGCATTTTTGTCGCACATTACAATTTATTCGCAATCGGTCGGAATTGTGGGGAGGCATGTAGCATGCATGTGTATTCTGATCGCGGCTGTAAGGCAGGAAGTTGATTAAACCTCTGTTCCTAAATGTGAAGTCGCCATGCCCCGCCACCTGACCAAAACCGAACTCCTCGCCGGTCTTCCCGACATCATTGCCGCGCCCAAGGACAGCGGTGAACTGCTCGGCATCGTCGTGCGGCCGGAGTCTGGGCAGAGGGTGGAGCCGGAGTCTGTGGCGGTGAGTTTCGCCGGCGGGCTGGAGGGCGACCACTGGGCGAAGGGCTGCTGGAAGTCGACGGAGGACGGCAGGCCGCATCCGGACGTGCAGGTTTGCATCATGTCTGCGCGCTGCGTCGGGCTCATCGCGGTGGAGCGCTCGAACTGGGCGCCGGCGGGCGACAACCTCTTTCTCGACCTGGACCTCTCGGAGGAGAACCTCGCGCCGGGCCAGCGTCTTTCCCTTGGCAGCGCCGTGCTGGAGATCACCGCCGAGCCGCACGCCGGCTGCAAGTCCTTCGTCGAGCGCTACGGGCGCGAGGCCTGCGCCTTCGTGAACTCCCGCGAGGGCAAGCGCCTGCGGCTGCGCGGCATCTACGCCCGCGTGGTGCAGGACGGCCGCATTTCCGTCGGCGACCGGGCCCTGAAATTGGGGCCGTGAAGCTGGGCTAGGGGGTCTTTGTTCCCTCGAGGGCTCGTCGTGGTTTCCGTTGGCGGACTTTCGCGGCGATCTTCACTTCTTGTCGCTCTTCAGCGGAACGATGGCCTCGATTGTCGCCGAGGCGCGCTTGCCGTCGTCCGACAAGGGCAGTTCGAGATAGATGACCCGCTTGAAACCCCTGTCCTTGATGTTGAGGGGGCCGCTGATGCGCGAGATCGTCAGATTCCTGCAATTCATTTCGTCGAACTCATCCCTGACGGTCGTCTCTTCATAGACCTCGTTCATCTTCCCGCGGTCGAACCCTGTGGCGCCAAAGCCGTAGAGCTCGTCCACCTTCGTGCCGGAGAGTCTCACAACGTAGTTGAAGGGATCCCACTTCACGTCATACAGCACGATCCAGCCGTGCCATCCCTTGAAGTCGTAGAAGTCGAAGTCCTCCTTCGAAGGGACGCGTCTGCCCTGCCGCTTGGACTGCCACAGTCTCACCAGGTCTTCGAAATGCGGAAACGAGGAAGGGTCGGCGTCAGGCTCGAAGGATTCGTAGCGCCACCCGTTCTGTTGCTTCCACAATATCATACGCGAGAACTCCCCAAGCTGCCGGAGGCGCCGACGCTCTCCTGCCTGTGTATGCGTGCCAAGAAATGCGTTCCTTGAGAAGTATCGGATGCTCCCTATCGAGATCAACCGCTCTGCAGGCGCCAATCGTCTCGCAGCTTAATTTGAGGCGGTGAACAAGACCTTTAGGCGATCTCAAGTCCAGGCAGTCTGCGAAGCTTTGCTGCAAAGTAGATTTGCCTCCGTGACTCTTCGCCCTTCGCTGCACGGCAACAAAGTCCTCGGCCTCGGCACTGCGCCGAGACCGCCCGGTCCTCACGCCCGCTTCGGCTTTATCGTGATCTGTGGCCTCAGGGGCGCGGCCTGGCCGGGCAGGGAGACCGTCGCGCGCGGGGTCGGCGCTGCCGGGATCTTCGGGCCTGCGGGCTGTGCGGCGGGATCGAGGTCGCCGCGGAGAACGCTGATCAGGGTCTTGTGGTCCGGCAGGGTCCGCGCCGCCTGGTCGATGCCGCGGCGCACCTGCTTTACGTAGTCGCGCCAGCGGTCGCGGCGCAGGGTGGCGCCGCTGGCCGGCGGGGCGGAAGCGAAGCCGGTCTCGTAGACCTGCTTGCCGAGCAGCACGGCGTGATAGACGCGGTAGGAGAACAGCTGGGCAGAGTCCAGGTCGTAACGGGTCGGCAGAGCGTGCCGCCACAGCTCCAGGTTCGCGGCGAGGGAGTCGGGGCGCTCCAGCGCCTCGCGGGCGTCGATCCAATATGGACTGTCGTCGCGGTTGCTCAGCGCGTAGTGCAGGCAGATGAAGTCGCGCACCTCGTCGTAGAGCTGGGTGGAGATTCGGTTGTAGCGGGCGCGTAGCGGCGCGGCGAAGTCGCTGTCGGGGAAGTAGGCCAGCAGCCAGCGCACGCTCATCTCGATCATGTAGATGGCGGTCGACTCCAGCGGCTCGATGAAGCCGCCGGACAGGCCGATGGCGACGCAGTTCTTGACCCAGGGATTGCGCGTGCGCCCGACGCGGATGGGGATGATGCGCGGCGCCGCCCCCTCGGCCGGCGGTTGCCCGGTCGCGTGCAGGTGGGCCAGCAGTTCGTCGCAGGCTTCCTCGTCGCTGCGGTGGGCGCTGGAGAAGACGTAGCCCGTGCCGACGCGGTTGTAGAGCGGCACGCGCCAGACCCAGCCGGCGCCGAGCGCCGTGGAGCGGGTCATGGGCTCCAGCTTCTCCGGATCCGGGTGGGGAATCTGTATCGCCGCCGCGCGGTTGTTGGCCAGGTACTTGGAGTAGTCGACGAAGGGCTCGCCCAGGGCCTGGTTGATGAGCACGCCGCGAAAGCCCGTGCAGTCGATCACCAGCTCGACCGGCAGGCGCTGCTTTTCCTTCAGCACCAGGGCGGAGATGAAGCCGCGTTCGTCCTTCTCCACGTCGACCACGTCGTCGCGGATATGCTCCACGCCGCGCGCCACGCAGATGTCGCGCAGCAGGTCGGCGAAGAGCCCGGCGTCCAGGTGGTAGGCGGCGCCCACGCCCGGCGCCTGACCCGAGGCGTCCAGCGGGCGCGGCCCCTTGCAGGCCCGGGCGAGATCCGCGGCGGGCGAGATGACGTCGGCAAAGGCGCGGCCGGCGGCGCCGAACTTCAGGAAGTGGTGCGCCGAGTCGATGCCGTCGATCACGGGGCCTTCGTTGAAGGAATTGATGTAGGCGATGCGCTTGCCGTTGCGGTCGACGTTCCAGTTGTCGAACAGCACGCCCAGCTTGAAGGAGGCGTTGCAGCGCTTGAAGAAGTCGCCCTCGTCGACGCCGGCCTGCTTCAACAGCCGCGGCATGGCCGGGACGGTGGCCTCGCCGACGCCGACGGTCTTCACGTTGGGTGATTCGATGAGGGTGATGCGGCGGCCCTGCGGGTCGCTCTTGCCGCCCTGGCCGCTGCGAAAGAAGGTGCCCAGCAGCAGCGCCGTCAGCCAGCCCGCGGTGCCGCCTCCGACGATCGTGACATTCCTGATTGGTTGTCCCACCGGCTGCCCCCCACAGATCCCCCGGCGCGGTCCAGGTGGGGGCGCGGCCTGTGAGCACCGGCTTGCCCCCCAGCTGGCCACGGCTCCTAGGCAGAAGAGTGCCCTGATATAATCAGATGGTCAATTGCGGCACCTGCAAGGGGGCCGGCCCATAGAGCCAGTGCGCGGGGCGACGGCTTGCCCCGGACCTTGCCCCGAACCTGGCTCCGGGCTATAGCCACGGTGCCGCGTCTCAAGGAATGCCTGCCATGACGCCGTCCGCCAACGACGCCCCGGCCGACGCCACCCGAAGCGGCGGCTCCGTCCATCTGCCCTTCATGGTGGCGGCGCGGATCTGCACCACCGTCATCTTCATGACCTATCCGGCCTGCCTCAGCGTGCTGCTGACGGAGTGGCGCATGACGGCGACCGAGGGCGGCCTGGTGCAGGGCGCCTTCACCGGCGCCTTCGCGGTCTCGCTGCTGGTCGCCTCTTTCCTCTGCGACCGCATCGGCGCCCGGCGCGTGTTCAACCTGGCGACGCTTGCCTCCGCCGCCGCCGCCGTCGCCTTCGCGCTCTTCGCCCGCTCCTTCGAAAGCGCGCTGATCTTCATGTCGCTCGTCGGCCTGGCCCAGGGCGGCACCTACACGCCGGCCATTATGCTGGTCGCCGCCAACGCCGCGCCGGGGAAGAAGGCCTCGGCCATCGGCTGGGTGCTGGCCGGCATGTCGGCGGGCTACGTGATCTCGATCTTCCTCTCGACCGCGCTGCTCACGCTCTACGGCTACGAGCGCGCCTTCCTCTGGACCGCGCTCATCACTCTGCTCGGCTGGGGCCTGGGGTTCGTCGCCCTGCGCCGGGCACAGGACCAGTTGGCGGCGGCGGGGCCGGGCGGCGGCGTCTTCGACGCGGCCATGAAGCGGCGCTCGCGCCTGCTGACCCTGGGCTACATCGGGCACTGCTGGGAACTGTTCGGCGCCTGGGCCTGGATCCCGGCCTTCCTGGCCGCCGCCGTGCTGACGCGCGGCGAGATGTCGCCCATCCAGCTCGGCCTCTGGACGGCGCTGGCGCTCCACCTCTCGGGCTTCTTCGCCTCCTTCCTGTCGGGCTACGCCGCCGACCGCTTCGGCGCGCGCCGCGTGCTCATCGCCTTCGCGCTGCTGGGCGCGGCCTGCTCGCTTTCCATCGGCTGGCTGACCCAGGCCGGCGTGCCGCTGCTGCTCGGCGTCGCCGCGGTCTACGGTTTCGCCGCGATCGGCGACTCCTCGGTGCTGTCCTCGGCGATGACCGACGCCGTGCCGGCACAGCAGCTGGGCCGGGTGCTGGGCCTGCGCTCCGTGCTCGGCGTCGGCGCGGGCGCGCTCTCCCCGGCGCTCTTCGGCCTCGCCCTCGACCTGACGCCGGGCGCCGCCGCCTGGGGCCTGGCCTTCTCCACCCTGGCCGCCGGCGCGCTGGTCGCCGTGCTCTGCGCCCTGCTGCTGCCGCGATCGGCCTAGATCGGATCACGTTTAGACAGAACCACTTGGTGGTTCTGTCTAAACGTGTGAATCCGATCTATTTCTAATACATAGAGCAGATTCACAGGGTTGGTGGATCGCCTTCGGCGATTCCAGCCGACCCTGATCTGCTCTAGACGGGTCGCCAAGCTGTTCAGATGTTTTACAATTTTGTGCCGGCACCTACCCCCAATTGTCGGCGGACTTTACAGTTCGGCGCGAACTCCAGGTTGTGCTTCTCTACAAGTTATTCAGATACAAGGAAATTCGCCTATTTGGCGCGGTCCTTGCGACTCCTGAGACGCCTGGGAGGGCCGGGGCTCAGTCGGTCCCGAAAGTCCGTTACTTTTATGGGGGTTACCATGGTACGTACCAAAAGCGGGATCGCGATGATCGCGGCCGGGCTGACGCTCGCCGCCGCCACCGTCTTCGCCGCGCAGCCGGCCGAGGCCGGCTTTGTCGAATACGCCATCCGCGGCACGCCGATCATCAACTCCGGCCCGCCGACCGAATTCATCACCGACGATGCCGGTGACAAGGCGGCGCTCGGCTCGAACGACATCAACGGCATGACGCTGGGCAGCATCAGCCGCCTGAAGATCGACCGCCTGGACGACGAGTCGCGTTTTGCCACCAACAACGGCGCCAGGTACGCGCCCTACCTGAACTTCTGGATCACCGACGGCAGCGGCAACTACGCCGTGGTGGCCAACGAGCCGTCGAACGGGGCGTTCCAGCCGCTCTACAACGACGGCTACGACCTGACATTCGACGATCTCGCCGACAAGGTGGCGAAGATCTACGAGAACGACGACAAGTCTTGGCTGCCCAACGGCGGCGTCGGCCTCACCTTCGCCGATCTCGCCGGCTTCGTGATCCAGGCGCCGAGCGTGAGCGAGCTGACCACCGGCTGGGCCGGCCTGGGCAGCGGCGCACCGCGCGAGCTGGGCACCAACGAGGCCTATGGCGTGAACTGGGTCTTCGGCGACACGCTGGCCAACTACGTCTCGGGCGAGGATGGCTACATCGTGGCCAACGCCGCGGTCGCCGCGATCCCGGAACCGGGCACCCTGGCGCTCTTCGGCCTCGGCCTCGCGGGCCTCGGCCTGCTGCGCCGCAGAGGGACTGCCTGAGCCCTCTACAGCGACAACGCCTTGCGGAAACGGCGGCCCTTCAGGGTCGCCGTTTCTTTTTTGGCCGCTATGGCCTACGCCGCGCTGCGCGGCGCGCCTCAGGGGTATTTCTGGAAGTAGCCGGCGTAGCTCATCTGCGGCGGCTCGGCCTGGCTGTCCAGGAAGGCGAGCACCGCGTTGAACCACACCACCGTCTTGTCCAGATGCGGGCCGTACTGCCGCATGCCCCAGCGGTTGTCCGCCGCGCGCAGACTCCCCGCGTTGTAGGCCGCCGCGACCTTGGGCGGGTCGAAGAGCGTCGATTTCCTCTGCTGCGCGATATAGGCGGTGCCGGCCCGGATGTTGGTCTCCGGGTCATAGAGCGATTCTTCGGTGAGACTCGGGTCGCCCAGCACGCTGCGGGCCGTGGGCACGAGAAGCTGCATCAACCCGACGTTCTTGCCGCCTTTCGCGCGCGGGTTCCCCTTGCTCTCGACGCAGACGGCGGTCATCACGACTTCGACCGGCACCTCGTAGTGTGCCGACCACTTTTCGATGACCGGGCCGTAGCTTGCCCACACTTTCCGGATGACGTCGGGGTTGGCCTTGTGGCCCTCGATGGTCGCGCCTTCCAGTTCGATGCCGCTGGGCAGCAGCCGCCAGCGCAGCCCGCCCTTGTAGCCGTGGAACGCGCTCAGCTGCGGCACGTCCTGCCAGAACGCCGGCGCCTCCGCGCTGATCGGTTTGGGCGGCGGCGCGGCCGGCGTGGTGGCGGCAAGGTCTGCCGGCGCCGCGGGCTCCGTCACGGCGGCCTCCGGCGGTTGCTCCTCCGTCACCGCCGATGTCTCGCTCTGCGTCGCGCAGCCGACGGTCAATGAACCGAACGCCAGCAGCACGCCAAGCGAAAACAGATGGGATAGTTTTCGTTGTCCAACGTTCAACATAACGGCTCCCCCTCCCATGTGCCTGTAATGCCAGCCGGACCGAAGGTGGCGGCGGGTGTCAGGTCTTAGTCGAATGAGACTAGCGGAATCGATTAGTAATGTAACCGAGGTTCTTCACGGGTCGTGGGGAAGGCCGATCCGGGCCAGGGCGCCGCGGCGTGAAGAGTCAGCGCCGCTTCTTGTTCGCCGTTTTCGTCCGGGCGCCTTTCGGCCGCCGCGGCTTGTCACGCAGGGTCTGCAACATTATCCCCTGCAGCCGCGCCTCGATCTCCTCGGCGAAGCGGGTCACCGCGAAGTCGGCGAAGGCCTTCACCCGCGCGGGCAGCAGGCGACGGTGGGGGTAGAGGACGCTCAACGAGACGGGCTCGGGCGGGAAGTCGGGCAGCACGGGAACCAGGCGGCCGTCGCGCAGGTGGTCGGCCACTTCCCACAGCGGTTTCAGGACGATGCCGCGCCCGGCCAGCGCCCAGCCGGTGAGGGCGTCGCCGTCGTCGGCGTCGAAGCGGCCCTGCACGGAATAGGTCTTGGGCCCCTCGGGTGTCTGCAGGGTCCAGCGGAACTGCTGCGAGCCGGGAAAGCGTAAGAGCAGGCAGTTGTGGTCCAGCAGGTCTTCCGGCGCCTCCGGCGCACTTTTCTCCGACAGATAGGCCGGGGCCGCGCAGAGCAGGCGCTCGCAGGTGGCGATCTTGCGGGAAATCAGCGAGGAGTCGGAGAGGATCGCCATGCGCACCGCGACGTCGACGGACTCGGTCAGCAGGTCGAGCAGGTGTTCCGAACAGCGCAGCTGCAGCGTGACCTTCGGGTGCAATTGCTGAAACTCGGGGACAAGAGGCGCCAGGATGCGCCGCGCGAAGCCGAGCGGCGCGGTGACGCGCAAAGATCCCTGCGCGGCGCCGCCGATTCCCGCCACCACGTTCTCGGCGCGCTCCACCGAGGCCAGCACTTCCTGGCAGGCGGTATAGAAGACGAGGCCCTGCTCGGTCGGCTGCACCCGCCGCGTGGTGCGGTTCAGCAGGCGCACGCCGAGATGACTCTCCAGTGCCTGGATGCGGTGGCTGACCACGGCGGGCGACAGGCGCAGCAGGCGTCCGGCGGCGGACATGGAGTCCTGCTCCACCACGCGCACGAAGACCCGCATGTTTTCCAGAAGGGACATGACGCTTCTCTATGATTTCCCTCTGAAGTTTATTTCGTTTTCTTTGAAAGTCATAGTGCCCAGCCTTTCGTTCCGCCGGGCCCCCGGCCGCGCTAGCATGGCACGCGGCCTTGCGGAGATTCCGTAGGCAGGCGAAGGATTTAGGGCCAAGGGCCGAAGAGTGCCGGCCTCGCCCTTCGAGACGGGCCTTTCGGCCCTCCTCAGGGTGAGGCTCCAGATCCGAGAGTGACCTCATCCTGAGGAGGCGCTTCAGCGCCGTCTCGAAGGGTGAGGGCAATCCGGCACGGCGCAGCCACAGGGGGGACCACGCAAATGATGGGAGTGCTTTGGGAGTGGGCCGAGATGGCGGTGCGCTGGCTGCACGTCATCGCCGGCATCGCCTGGATCGGTTCCTCGTTCTACTTCATCGCCCTGGACCTCAGCCTGAAGCAACGGGAAGGCCTGCCCGAGGGCGCCGGCGGCGAGGCCTGGCAGGTGCACGGCGGCGGCTTCTACAACATGGTGAAGTACCTGGTCGCCCCGGCGCGCATGCCCGACGAGCTGACATGGTTCAAATGGGAGGCCTACACCACCTGGCTGTCCGGCATGGGCCTGCTGGTGCTGGTCTACTATTTGCAGGCCGAGCTGTTCATGATCGACGCGCAGGTCATGGAGCTGACGCCCTGGGTGGCGGTGGCGATCAGCCTCGGCGGCCTGGCACTCGGCTGGGTCATCTACGACCTGCTGTGCAAGTCGCCGCTGGGGAAGAACGACACGGTGCTGGCCCTGGTCGGTTTCGTCTTCCTGGTGGCGCTTTCCTATCTCTTCACGCTGGTGTTCTCGGGGCGTGGCATGTTCATGCAGATGGGCGCGCTGATCGGCACCATGATGGTCGCCAACGTCTTCATCATCATCATTCCTAACCAGAAGAAGGTGGTGGCCGATCTCATCGCCGGGCGGCAGCCGGACCCCAAGCTGGGCATGCAGGCCAAGCAGCGTTCCCTGCACAACAACTACCTGACCCTGCCGGTGATCTTCGTGATGATCGCCAACCACTATCCGCTGGCCTTCGCCAGCGCTTGGAACTGGCTGATCCTCGCGGTGGTGCTGGTGATGGGCGCGGTCATCCGCCACTACTTCAACACCAAGCACAAGACCGGCAAGGGGCCGATTTGGACCTGGGGCGCGGCGGTGGCCGGTTTCGCCGCCATCGTCTGGCTTTCGGCCCAGCCGGCGACGTCGCTGGACGCAGCCGCGCTGCCGCCGGAAATCGAAACGGCGGATCTCGGCCTGGAGGTCGAAAACGTCGTGCTGTCGCGCTGTTCCATGTGCCATGCGGCCGAGCCGCTGTGGGAAGGCGTCAGGGTACCGCCCAAGGGCGTGGTGCTGGAGACGCCGGCGCAGATCCGCGTCCACGCCCGCGCCATCGAGATGCAGGCGGTCGTGACCCACGCCATGCCGCCGGGCAACATCACCTTCATCGAGGAAGAAGAACGCCAGATCCTCGCCGCCTGGCTCGCCGCCGGCGCCCCGGCTTGGTAGGTTCGCGGGATGATCGCATTTCTTGCCGCCTCCGAGACTGTCGTCCCGGCACTTGATGCCGGGACCCAATGCCCTGACCGCGCAATGGATGTCGATGTCGTGGGCCATCGCCAGCCGCTGACGCCAATGGGTCCCGGGGTCAGGCCCCGGGACGACAGCGGTGTTTGCATGGGGGTCGTGCAATGACTGAACCGACACGCGCGCTGCGCGGGCGCCTGCTGAGTTTCCGTGACGATCCGGCGCCCTATGTGTTGGAGGGGGCGGGCGACGCCAGCTACAGCTACATCGAGGACGGCCTGGTCCTGCTGCGCGGCGGGGAGATCGCCGACGTCGGCGAGGCGTCGGAGCTGCTGCCGCGCCTCGCCACCCAGATCCAGGTCGATCACTACCCCGACCAGCTCATCCTGCCGGGCTTCATCGACGCGCATATCCATTTTCCGCAGACCCAGGTCATCGCCTCCTATGGCGCCCAGCTCATGGATTGGCTGGAGCGCTACGCCTTCGCCGAGGAGCTGCGCTTCGCGGACCCGGACCATGCCGCGGCGGTCGCCGGCTTCTTCCTCGACGAGCTGGCGCGCAACGGCACCACCACGGCGGCGGTCTACGGCACGGTGCATCCGCAGGCGGCGGAAGCTTTCTTCGCCGAATCGCACCGCCGCAACACGCGGATGATCGCCGGCAAGGTCCTGATGGACCGCAACGCGCCGGAAGGCCTGCTGGACACGGCCGAGACGGGGTTTGACGAGTCGAAGGCGCTGATCGGGCGCTGGCATGGCAAGGGGCGGCAGCTCTACGCGGTGACGCCGCGCTTCGCCATCACCTCCACCGAGGCGCAGCTGGAGGCGGCGGGCGCGCTGCTGAAGGACCACCCCGACTGCTACCTGCAAACCCACCTCAGCGAGAACTGCCGAGAAATCGAGACGGTGCACGAGCTCTTCCCCTGGGCGGAAAGCTACACTGGCGTCTACGAGCGCTTCGGGCTCCTGGGGCCGCGCTCGCTCTTCGGCCACTGCATCCATCTGAGCGACAGCCAGCGGCGGCTGTTGAGCGAGAGCGGCTCGGTCGCCGTGTTCTGCCCGACGTCCAATCTCTTCATCGGCTCCGGCCTCTTCGACCTCGCGAAGGCACACGATCCGTCGGCGCCTCTGCGCGTCGGTCTCGCCACCGACGTCGGCGGCGGCACCAGCTATTCCATGCTGCAGACCCTGGCCGAGGGCTACAAGGTGCTGCAGCTACAGCATCAGAACCTGCCATCGCTGCTTGGCTTCTACTGGCTGACCCTCGGCAATGCCCGGGCGCTGCGTCTCGATGACCGCATCGGCACGCTGGAGGCGGGCAAGGAGGCGGACCTCGTGGTGCTGAACGCCCGCGCAACGCCGGCCATGGCGCACCGGGCCAAGCGTGTCCGGAACCTGGAAGAGGAACTCTTCCTGCTCATGACCCTCGGCGACGACCGCGCCGTCACGGCGACGTACATCGCGGGCGAAAGGGCCTTCTGGCACGCTTGATCGCGGCCCCTTCCGCTTTGCCTGAAGAAAAGGCGCGGCGCCGTTCAACCGGACTCGGGCAGGCGGTGGAAAACCGCCTCGACGCGGTTGCCGTCGGGGTCGCGCAGGAAGGCGGCGTAGTAGCCGGGATGGTAGTCGCCGCGCAGGCCCGGCGGGCCGTCGCAGCGGCCCCCATTGGCCAGCCCCGCGGCGTGAAAGGCGTCGACCGCGTCGCGGCTCGGCGCGCGGAAGCACCAATGGCGGTTGTCGGGCACCAGCGCGGCCTCCCGGTTCTGGAAGATCGAGATATAGCCGTGGCCGTCGTCTTCCGGGCGGTTGCGCAGGCCGTAGCCGAGCTGGCGCTCGTTGCGCAGCACGCAGGGCACCAGCAGCGCCGCCATGACCGCGTCCCAGAAGGGTCGGGCGCGGGCGAGGTCGCTGACGGTGATCGAGATGTGGTCCAGCATTGTCGTTTTCAACAGGTGTAGGTGAAGCGATATGCTCGCATCAACGCCACCGCCATAACAACTGTCATGCTCGGGCTTGACCCGAGCATCCATTGTTCCGCCATCTCGTTGCTGCACCCTGGACCCTCGGGTCAAGCCCGAGGGTGACATCGGAAAACTGGATTGATGGGGAGCGCTCAACCCAGCTCGAAAGTCGTGATGCCGAAGGTGCGTTGGACCGGCAGGTCCGGCGCGGGGCCCCCCTGCGTCCGGTACATACGCGCGGTCTCGAAGACCGGCGCGAGCCCGAAACGCGCGGCCAGTGCCACCGCCGCCTTGTTGTCCTCCGGCGTGTCGAGCGCCACTTCCTCGCCCGGTGCGGTCGCGCAGAGCGCCAGGAAGAGGGCGGTGGCCGTGGCCTCGTCCTCGGCGAAGAGCGGCCCGATCTTGCTGCCGGCACGGCATTGGCGGATGACGCCATAGCCGGCGATGGCGCCGTCTTTCAGGGCGAGTCGCGCGCTGCGGCGCACCCCCGGCCCGGGCAGGACCCAGGGCTCGGTGAAGACGTTGCGCGGGGCGGCGAAGAACGACCGGTCGTAGGCCGCGATTTCCTGAAGATCCCCGGTGGTCACCGGGCGGACCTCGAGCGCGGATTTCTCGTCGGCGAGCGGGGGCACGCCGCTGTGGCGGACGTTGCGCCCGGCCAGCGCGAAGCCGCTCTTGCGGTAGTTGTCCTGCTGCGCCACCACGCCGTCCAGGCCGACGGTGCGGCCTTCCAGCGTCGCCATGCCGTGGTTCCAGGTGGCCATGCCGGCGCCGCTGCCGCGGTGGTCCGGGTGCACGATGTAGAAGCCGAGAAAGCCGAAATCCGTGCCGTAGCGCACCACGGAGATGGAGGAGACCCGCTCGCCGCCGATCCAGCCCATGAAGAAGCCGCCGGGGTCGGTGGCGTGGAAGACCGGCAGGTCGTCGAGGCCCGGGTTCCACCCCTCGGCGGCGGCCCATTCCACCGCAATGGCGAAGTCGGCGGCGCTGGCGGCGCGGAGTTCCAACGAAGCAGGCATCACTTTTTAGGGATCAAAGCGCGGCGGGTGTGGCCGCGCGGCGGCTGTTCTCGATGCCGGCGCGGTGCAGGGCCTCGCAGAAGGTGACGGCGGCGGTGACGCCGTCGATCACGGGAATTCCGAAACGTTCCGTCATGTTCTCCGCCAAGTCCGCCATGCCCGCGCAACCGAGCACCACCGCGCCGCAGCCGTCCTGGGCCAGGGCGCGGTCGATCTCCGCCGCGATGGTCTCGACCACACTACTCCCTGCAGCTTCCAGATCAAGTACCGGCACGCCGGAGGCGCGCACCTTGGCGCAGCGCCCGGCCCAGCCGTAGGCGGCGAGGTTGGACTCGATGACCGGCAGGGAGATCGCCAGCGTGGTGACGACGGAAAAGCGCCGGCTGACCAGCATGGCGGCGGCGAAGCCGGCCTCGCCGATGCCGAGGACGGGCACCGGGGTCCGCCGTTTCAGTTCGCCGAGCCCGGTGTCGTCGAAGCAGGCGACGATCACCGCGTCGTAGCGGTCTTCGGCGATCGCCGCGTCGAAGAGGGCGAAGAGACCGGGCAGGGCGGCGGCGCCGTCCTCCGCCCCCTGGATGGCCACCGGCCCGCCTTCGGGGTTCACCGCCGTGACGGTGGTGCCGGGGGCGGCGACGCGGCGCGCGGCGGCGCCGATCGACTCGGTCATGGCCGCGGTGCTGTTGGGGTTGATCACCAGGATTTGCATATTACTCACACCATGCCCTTGCCGGCGTCGGATCCCAGGCGGGCGCGCCGCCGGCGCAGCACCACGGCTAGCGCGATGAACCCGCCGATAATGAAGAAAGAGAAGAAGGTGGTCAGCGTGCCCAGGGCGTAGAGCACCGGGGAAGTGACGTTGGTGGTCATGCCGAAGATTTCAAGCGGCAGGGTGTTGTAGGAGCCCGCGGTCAGAAGGGTGCGCGCGAATTCGTCGTAGGACAGCGTGAAGCCGAAGAGCGCAACGCCGATCAGCATGGGCGCGATGATCGGCAGCACGACGTAGCGCACGGTCTGCCAGGGGGAGGCGCCCAGATCGCGCGCGGCCTCCTCGTAGGCTCTGTTGAAGCGGTTGAACACCGCGAACATGATCAGCAGGCCGAACGGCAGGGTCCAGGTGAGCTGCGCGCCGAAGCCGGAGGTCGCCCAATGCACCTCCCAGTCCAGGATGTTGAAGATCAGGCCGACGCCCAGCGAGACGAGGATCGAGGGAATGATCAGGCTGGCGATGATCAGGTAGAACAGCATGCCCGAGCCGATGAAGCGGCGCCGGAAGGCGAGCCCGCCCATGACCGACAGCACCACGGTCACGACCATCACCATGAGCCCCAGGGCGAAGGAGCGGCGGAAGGAGCCCCAGATGTCGCCCACCGCCTGCTTTTCGAAGAGGTCGAAGAACCAGTGCAGCGATACGCCGTTCATCGGGAAGGTGAGGCCGCCCTGCGGGCCCTGGAACGACAGGATGCCGATGGTGATGATCGGCCCGTAGAGGAACAGCACGAAGAGCGCGAAGAACAGGGCGAGCAGGTAGAAGGAGCCGGGACGGGGTTCCTTGGCGCGCATGGTCACAGCTCCTTCCGCACGTCGACGAAGCGCAGCATGACCGCGATCATCAGCAGCACGGTGCAGAGCAGCACCACGGCGCTGGCCGCGGCGGCGGGGTATTGCAGCAGGGCGATCTCGTTGGAGATCACGCGGCCGACCGAGGCGCTCTGGCCGCCGGACATGAAGCGCACGGTGATGAAGTCGCCCATCACCAGGGTCACGATGAAGATCGAACCGATCATGATGCCCGGCTTGCTCAAGGGGATCACCACGTTGGCCAGAACCTGGAAGCCGCTGGCGCCGGCATCGCGCGCCGCCTCGATCAGCGACTTGTCGATGCGCATCATGGTGTTGAAGACCGGCACCACCATGAAGAGGACGTAGAGGTGCACGAAGGCCAGCACCACCGCGAAGTCGGAGAACAGCAGCCACTCCAGCGGCTGGTCGATGACGCCCAGCTCGATCAGCGCGGAGTTGGCCAGGCCGTTGCGCCCCAGGAAGGGGATCCAGGAGATCATGCGGATGATGTTGGAGGTCCAGAACGGGATGGTGCACAGCAGGAAGAGGGCGACCTGCGCGCCCAGGGAGCGCACGTGGAAGGCCAGGAAGTAGGCGACGGTGAATCCGATGACGGTGCAGAAGACCCAGGTCAGCACCATGAACTTCAGGGTCTTCAGGTAGACCGCCAGGGTGACCTGCGAGGTCAGCAGGTAGGCGTAGTTGTCGAAGACGAAGTCGGGGAAGAAGGTGAACTCGTTGTAGTTCCAGAAGCTGACGACCACGATGGCGAGGATCGGCAGCAGCAGGAAGAACGTCAGGATCAGCACCAGCGGGCTGACCAGCAGCCAGGAGGTGCGCTCACTGGCGCTGATGAGACCTTTGATCGTCATGATTCCGGAACCGCTGGCGGGGAGTCCGCCCGGCGCTTTCGCACCGGACGGACGCTGCCCGACTTGCCCTAGGCCGCGATGAACTCGTTCCACTTGCGGACCATGTACTGGTTCTCGTCCATCACCGCGTTCCAGCAGGCGACCGCGCCCATGCGGTCGTAGAAGGAGCCGCCGTCGCGCACGGCGCCGGCCTTTTCCATCACCTGGCCCTGCGGGTTCACGATGTCGGCGGTTGCCTCCTTGCCCTCGAACCAGTAGCCCCACTCGTTCTCGGACATGAAGTCCTTGGAGGTTTCCGGCACGGCGGAGTAGTAGCCCTGGCGCATCAGGAAGCCGCCGACCCAGCCGGAGAGATACCAGTTGATGTACTCGTAGGCCGCGTCCAGTTCCAGGCCGGAGAGGTTGCTCGACAGGCCGATGCCGCCGCCCCAGGAGCGGTAGCCTTCCTTCAGCGGCTGATACTTGCAGGGGATGCCCTTGGAGCGCACGGCGGTGATGGCCGGCGACCACATGGATTGGATGACCACCTCGCCCGAGGCCATGAGGTTCACGCTCTCGTCGAAGGACTTCCAGAAGGCGCGGAACTGGCCGTTCTGCTTGGCCTCGGTGAAGATCGCCATGGTCTTGTCGATCTCTTCGCGGGTCATGTTGCCCTTGTCGCCGTATTTGATCTCGCCCATGGCTTCGCAGACCATCGCGGCGTCCATGATGCCGATGGAGGAGATGTCGAGGATCGAGGCCTTGCCCTTGAATTCGGGGTTCAGCAGCTCGGTCCAGCTGTCGATCGGGCGGCCGATCAGGTCCGGGCGGATGCCCAGGGTGTCGGCGTTGTAGATCGTCGGGATGAGGGTCATCCAGCCGCTCTCGTGGTCGGCGAAGCTGGTGCCGTCCGGGCCGTCGACGAAGCCGACGCTATGCGGCGCGGTGCCCTGGGCGATGGTCGACTCGGGCGTCAGCTTGCCGCTTTTGAAGATGCCGACGATCTTGTCGTAGTTCTTGATCTTGGAGACGTCCATGGCCTGCAGGTTGCCGGCGGGCCAGACTTTTTTGCAGATCCAGTACTCGATGTCGGCGATGTCGAAGGATTTCGGCTGGGTCGCGGCGCGCTGGGTGACGCTGTCGGAATCCAGCGCCGTCATCTCCAGCGTGAAGCCCAGGTCTTCCTTCACTTTCTCGGCGACCTCGTTGAGGTTGGACACGCCGGTGCCGAACTGGCGCAGCGTCACGTCCTTGATGTTCTGCGCCCAGATCGTCGGAAACCCGGTGACGGCGCCCGAGCCGATGGCGAGGCCCGTGGTGGCCGCGGCGCCCTTCAGGACCGTGCGGCGGCTGAAATTCTTAGCTTTCCCTGTCGTCATGTTCTCTGCTCCCAGTTTTCTTCGGAGGTGTTGGTGGTTTTTGCCTTGGGCCTCAGGCCGCAAGGGGATGGGCGTCGGCGGCATTCCAGCTGAGGAACACGGTCTCGCCGATTTCGATGGGCTGCTGAAAAAAGGTGCTGTCGGGCAGTGTCGCCGTAATGTCCGTGGCGGTGATGTCGCCGGTGCCGTTCGCGCTGAGGGCGATGTTCACCGTGGTGCCCAGGTACTCCACGTCGCGGACGACCGCTTCCAGCTTGACCGCCGTGCCGGCGGCCTGGCGCGCGATCGCGATGCGGTCGGCGCGCACGGCGATGGCGCCTTTGTCGCCGCGCAGCACGTTGTGCCCGCCGATGAAGCGGGCGACGAACTCGGTCTGCGGCGCGTTGAAGACCTCCTGCGGCGTGCCGGCCTGCTCGATCTCGCCGCCGTTCATGACGATGATGCCGTCGGCCAGCGCCAGGGCTTCGTCCTGGGAGTGGGTCACGTGGATGAAGGAGATGCCCAGTTCGCGCTGCAGGCGCTTCAGCTCCAGGCGCATGCGCAGGCGCAGGAAGGGATCGAGCGCCGACAGCGGCTCGTCGAGCAGCAGGATCGAGGGACTGGTGATGAGCGCGCGGGCCAGGGCGACGCGCTGTTGCTGACCGCCGGACAGCTGGCCCGGCAGGCGGGCGGCATAGTCGGCCATGTCGACCAACTCCAGCAGTTCCTGCGCCTTGGCCAGGCGCTCGGCCTTGGGCGCGCCGCGCATCTTCAGGCTGAAGGCGACGTTCTCGGCGGTCGAGAGGTGCGGGAAGAGCGCATAGCTCTGGAACATCATCGCCGTGCCGCGCTTGGCTGGGGGCAGGTCGGTGATGTTGGCGTTGTCCAGCAGGATGTCGCCCTGGCTGACGACTTCATGGCCGGCGATCATGCGCAGGGTCGACGACTTGCCGCAGCCCGAGGGGCCGAGCAGGCAGGAATAGGTCCCGGCGGCGAATCTGTGGTCGATGGCATCCACGGCCAGGGTATCGCCGTAGCGCTTGGTGACGGAGACCAGCTCCAGTTCGCTCTCTGTGGTCATCGGCTAAGCCCGTTGAGAATCCTCAACCGCCCTAGTCGCAACTGCCGTGCCAGATCGCGTGACGCCTTAACTAACTGAAAACAATAAAAGAAAAAAAGAGGCCAAATTCTGGGCGCGGGGACTGCCTGCGAATTGGGCAGATGTGATACAAACTGCCTAAAAATTGTATACGATTTTGAATTGCCTGGCGAGCGGTCTTGGGATATCGCTGAAGGGAGCGCTTCGGGAAGGCAAGGACATGACATCTGCAGCGGCGGCAGGGAGCGGCCTCGTCGAGGCCGAAGGGTCGGATAGCGGCTTTTCGCTGCCGCCGGGCCGTGCCTTGTCGATCTGTCTGGATCTGCGCCAGGCCATCCTGGAGCACCGCCTCAGCCCGGGCATGAAACTTTCCGAGGACGAGGTCGGCGACATCTTCGGCGCCAGCCGCACCGTGGTGCGCGCCGCGCTGCACGCCCTGGCCCATTCCGGCCTGGTGACCATCGAGCGCAACCGCGGCGCCTTCGTGTCGCGGCCCACCATCTGCGAAGCCCACGAGGTCTTCGAGGCCCGCGCCCTCATCGAGCCGCGGGTCGCCCGCATGGCCGCCGTGGCGGTGACGGAAGCGCAGCTGGAGAACTTGAAGGCCCACATCGACGCCGAGCACGTGGCGCTGGCCGCCGGCGAGATGGGCAAGTCGCTATCGCTGTCGGGGCTGTTTCATATCGCGGTGTCGGACATTGCCGACCAGCAGGTGCTGGGCGCCATCATCCGCCAGCTGATCTCGCGCTCTTCCCTCATCATCGCGCTCTACTGGAAGCGCCCGGACACCGCCTGCGAGAGCCACTCCCACCACGCCCTGCTGGATGCCATGGCGGCGCACGACGGCCAGGCGGCGGAGGAGATCATGAAGAGCCATATCGTCGATCTCCACTCCGGCCTCGACCTCAAAGAGCGCCCCGAGCGCGACCAGACGCTGACGGACGTCTTCCGCAACTAGCCAGCCTCTTCCGCCGGCGGGAACCAACGAACCTGCCAGCCGTTGTCCATGGACATGCTGGACGATCTGCTCAAAGCCATCCTGACCAACCCCGCCTTCCTCTGGGTCTGGGGCGCTTTGGTCGTGCTGTCGCTCGTGGTGTTGACAAGCGATCTCGTTCAGAACAACCCGCAGACGCCGTCCCTCATGAAGTTGGTCTGGGGCTTCACCGTGCTCTATTCCGGGCCGCTGGGGCTGGCCGTCTATTTCTACTCCGGCCGCCGCCAGATCGCCCAGGACTCGCTGTGGCGGCGCGGTTTCCGCTCCGTCGCGCACTGCTATTCCGGCTGTGGTGCGGGGGAGATCGTCGGCGTGATCATCACCGCCGGACTCCTCAGCCTCGGCACTTGGTGGGTCGCCGGGGTCACCTTCACGCTGGCCTACGTCGCCGGCTTCGCGCTGACGGTCGGTCCGCTGATGCAGGAGGGCGTGCCGCTGCACCAGGCCCTCCTGGACGCGGTCTACAGCGAGACTGCCAGTATCACCGTGATGGAGGTCGTCGCCATCTCCGTCGACCTCTGGTTGGCGGGCAGCGCTACCATGGGCGACCCGATCTTCTGGGCCTCGCTGGTCTTCTCCCTCTCCCTGGGCCTGCTGGCGGCCTATCCGGTGAACCTGCTGCTTATCGCCTGGGGCGTGAAGGAGGGGATGCACAGCCCGAAGGAGGCGCACGGCCACTAAGGCCGGGCTAGCGCATCGTCGGAGAATTTGTCGAGAAGTCTGTAGGAAGGAGGAAACGAGGTGTTTCTGGAAAAGATCAAGTCCGAAGGTCTGGCGCATCTGTCATATCTGATCGGCGCCGGCGGCGCGGCGGCGGTCATCGATCCTCGCCGCGACTGCGAGATCTACGCCGAGAAGGCCGCCGCACAGGGATGCCGTATCACGCATATCTTCGAGACGCACCGCAACGAAGACCTGGTGTCCGGCGCGCCGCTGCTGGCGGAGATGACCGGCGCGCCCGTGTTTCACGGCCCCAATGCCGCCGGCGAAGTTAGTTATGCGCGCATCGTCCGCGAAGGGGAGAGCTTCGTGCTGGGCAATCTGAAAATCGAGACTCTCGAAACGCCCGGCCATACCGACGACAGCCTTTCTTTCGCGATCTACGACGAGGATTTCGGCGAGCAAGCCGTCGGTGTCTTCACCGGCGACGCGCTCTTCGTCGGCGATGTCGGGCGCACTGACTTCTATCCGGAGCGGGCGGAGGAGGTGGCGGGCCTGCTGTACGACAGCCTCGGCAAGATCCTGGCCCTCGGCGACCAGGCCATCGTCTACCCGGCGCACGGCGCCGGCTCGGTGTGCGGAGACAACATGGCCGACCGGGAGTTCTCCACCCTGGGGTACGAGCGGCGCAGCAACCCGATGCTGCAGATCGGCGACCGCCAGGCCTTCGTCGAGCGCAAGGTCTCGGAGCATCACTACCAGCCGCCGTACTTCCGGCTGATGGAGCGGCTCAATCTGGAGGGTGCTGCGGCGCCGGCCAGGCTCATGACACCGCCGGCCCTCGGCATGGCCGAGTTCCGGCGCCGGGCCGAGACGGCCACCGTCGTCGACCTGCGCGGCATCGCCGCCTTCCTCGGCGCGCACCTGCCCGACAGTCTGGCGCTCAGCGCCGACATGGTGCCGGCTTTTGCCGGCTGGCTGCTGGACCCGGAGGAGGACCTGCTGCTCGTCGCCGACGACGAGGCCCAGGCCACCCTGGGGGCGCGGCACCTCGCGCGCATCGGCTACGATCGCGTGCGCGGCTTCCTGCCCGCGGCGATCACCGGCTGGGCGGCCACGGCCAAACCTTTCGTCACTCTGCCCGTCGTCGACGTGACGGAGGTGGCACAGCGGGTCGAGGACCGGCCGAATGGCTGGACCTTGCTGGACGTCCGTGGCGCCTCGGAGGTCGCCGAGGGCGTCGTCCCCGGTGCGCAGTGCATCTACGTCGGGGAGTTGGCCGGGCGTCTCGGCGAACTGGACCGCGACAAGCGCACCACCGTGATGTGCGCCAGCGGCGCCCGGGCCACGATCGCAGCTTCGGTGCTGCTGCGCGGCGGGTTCCGGAAGGTCGATGTCTTCCTCGGGTCGATGGGCGCCTGGCAGGAGGCCGGAAATCCGGTGAGCGCGCCCGGCTAGCTCGGCAGGCCGGGCGTCAGGGTCTGCTGCCCTGCCGTGCGTATCGGCGCGCTTGCGTCAACCTTGGATGTAAATCGGGCCTTCACTATATTGAGTGTAGGAAGGAGACGGCCTGCCTTCGGCGGGCCGCGGGCTGCACCTGTATTCTGGCGACCGGAACACTGCCATGACCCCCGAGAAAGATCCCTGGAGGCAAGATCGCGACGACGCTGGGCAAGGCGGCGGCGGTGGTTCCCGGGGGCCCTGGCTCTGGCTGGCGCTGGTCGCCGGCGTCGGCGTCCTGATCTGGGTGCTGCTGGAAGCCTTTCCCCAGCGTCAGCTGGGCAGCACGGACTGGGCGCAGCTGGTGAAGCTGGTGGCCATTCTGGCGGTCTGTTCCAGCGGCATCCTCTTCCTGCGCCACGTGCCGCTGCGCGAAACCCTGCGCAATGCGGCGATCTGGGCCGCCATCGGCGGCGTGCTTCTGGTCGGTTATGCCTATCGCGAGGACTTCTCCAACGTCGGGGCGCGGCTGAGCGGCGAACTGCTGCCGTCCCAGGCCAGGGAGATGGGGAACGGCGAGGTGGAGGTGCGTGCCGGCAACGACGGCCATTTCACCGTGACCGCCGAGGTCAACGGCCAGCCGGTCGATTTCCTGGTCGACACCGGGGCCAGCGATATCGTGCTCAGCCCCGCCGACGCCCGGCGCATCGGCTACGATCCGGCCCACCTCAGTTTCACCCGCCAGTACTACACCGCCAACGGCGTCGGCCGCGGCGCCCCGGTGCGTCTCGACAGCCTCGCCGTCGGCCCCATCGTCTACAACGACCTGCCGGCCTCGGTGAACGAGGCGCCCATGGGCGAGTCCCTGCTGGGCATGACCTTTCTGCGCAGGCTCGAGTCCTACGAAGTCCGGCGCGATCGCCTGATTCTGCGCCAATAATCCCCAAGACCGTCCGGCCGTGGTGCGCTTTCCCACATGCCGGCCGCGGCGCGGGCTTGGTGCGGGGCGGGAATATTTGATAGACCGGTAGGTCAAAGACTGACTCCGGCAGCTTCCGCCGGCGCCGCGACGAAAGACGCCCGGGCATGATCATCGCCGATATCGTCCTGACCACCGCCGTGTTGCTGATGGTCGTGGCCAGCGTGCAGCCGCTGGCGCGGCGCACCGGGCTGCCCTTCACGGTGATTCTGGCCGTGGTCGGCGTGCTGATCGGTCTGGCGGCGCTCTGGGTGCTGCGCAGCCAGGTCGCCGAGGAATTGGACGAAGTGGCGGAGATGGTGATCGACATCCCCGTCTCCTCCGCGACCTTCCTGACGATCCTGCTGCCCCTGCTGCTGTTCCAGGGCGCCATCACCATCGATGTGCGGCGCCTGGCCCAGGACATGGTCGCGGTGGCGCTGCTGGCGGTCTTGGCCGTCGTCGTCGCCCTGGTGGTGATCGGCGGCGCCGTCTACCTGGTGGCGCCCATGCCGCTGGCGGTCTGCCTGCTGTTCGGCGCCATCGTCGCCACCACCGATCCCAGCGCGGTCATCGCCCTGTTCCGCGACCTCGGCGCGCCGGCGCGGCTCACCCGCCTGGTCGAGGGCGAGAGCCTGCTGAACGACGCCACCGCCATCGCCGCCTTCGGCGCTTTCCTGTCGGTCGTCGTCACCGGCCGGGAGCTGGATTTCCTGATCGTGACGGAAGACCTGGCCTGGCGCCTGGCCGGCGGCATCCTGGTGGGTGTCCTGGCCGGGCGCGCTGTCGCGCGGCTGCTGTCCTTCCTGCGCGCCTACCGCGGGGCGCAGATCACCGTCACCGTGGCGCTGCCCTATGTGGTCTACGTGCTCTCCAACAACTACCTGCAGGTCTCCGGCGTCGTCGCCGTGGTGGCCAGCGGCCTGGTGCTGAGCGCCGTCGGGCGCTCGCGATTCCATCCGGAGGCCTTCCAGTTCTGCCTCGATACCCTGGAGCAGCTCGCCTATTGGGCGACCAGCCTGGTCTTCGTGCTGGCGGCGATCCTGGTGCCCCGCCTGCTGGAGGACGCCACGTTTGCCGACCTGCTCTATCTGCTGGTCGCGGTGGCGGCGGCCTTGGTGGCGCGCGCGCTCATCCTCTTCGGCGTCTTTCCGCTGCTTTCTGCGGCGCGGGTGGTGCAGAGAGTGTCCATGCCCATGAAGACCGTGATCATTTGGGGCGGGCTGCGCGGCTCGGTCACCCTGGCGCTGGCGCTGGCGGTGACGGAAAACGTCCTGGTAGAGCCGGAGGTGCAGCGCTTCATCGCCATCCAGGCCACGGGCTTCGCGCTCTTCACCCTGCTGGTGCAAGGCACAACGCTCAGTCCGCTGATGCGCTGGCTGGGCCTCGACGAGCTCTCACCCGTCGACCGCGCCTTCCGCAGCCAGGTGCTGACCCAGGCGCTTTCCAGTGTGCGCTCGAACCTGCGCTCCTTCGCCGGACGTTACGAACTGGACGACGAACTGGTGGACTCGGCGGTGCGTCCCTACAGCGACCGCCTGACGCGGGTCGCCGAAGACAACTCCTTCGTGGAGGAACTGAGCGACCGCGAACGCCTCACCGTCGGCCTTATCGCCCTGGCCAACCAGGAGAAGACGCTGGTGATGGAGCAGCGCTGGAGCGGCGGCCTGCCGAGTCCTCTGATCGACCGCTATCTGTTGACGGTGGAGGCGATGATCGACGGCGTCCGCGAGAACGGGCGGCTCGGTTATCTGCGCGCCGCGCGCCGGCATCATCGTCAGACCTGGTGGTTCCGCTGCATCTCGGCCCTGCACTCCCACGTCGGCCTGAGCCGACCGCTCGCCAGCTACCTCGGCAGGCGCTTTCAGTTCCTGCTGATCAACCGAATCATCCTTCTGGAACTGACGGTCTTCCTGGAGTTCAAGCTGGCCGGCCTGCTGGGGGATCGTCTGACCGAACTGCTGGGCGACATCGTCAATCAGCGTCTTACCGAGGTGGAGCGTCACATCGACGCCCTGCGCCTGCAGTATCCGACTTTCGCCCGCGACCTCGACCATGCGGTCTTGGAGCGCTATGCCTACCGCGAGGAGGTCGAACAGGTCGAGCAGATGCGGACCTCGGGCATCATCAGCGAAGACCTTGCCCGCCACCTGCGCAGCGAGGCGGAGGCCGTGCACGCCAGCAGGCGTCCAACCACGGCGGTCGACATTCGGGCCACGACACCGGAGCTGCTGCGGGCGTTCCCCGTGTTCAGCGATCTCGGCGAGGAGGACTTGAAGCGCGTGGCCAAGCGCCTGCAGGAACGTGTCTTCGCTGCCGACGCCTTTGTTTTCCGGCGTGGCGAGCGCGCCGACGGCATGTACTTCATCGCCAACGGGGCGGTAGAGATATCCATCGGCGACAAGCAGCACCGCCTCGGGCGGGGGGATTTCTTCGGCGAGATGGCCTTGCTCGACCAGAGCCGGCGCAGCGCGCCGGTCCGCTCCATCAGCTATTCGCACCTGCTGTTCCTGCCGCGCGCGACTTTTGAGGAGATGGGCCGCTCCTTCCCGCATTGGCACTCCAAGCTGACCGAGGTCGCCCGCGACCGCCGGGAGATGAACCTGCGTGCGGCAGGGGATCCTGGTCCGGACTAGC
The DNA here is from genome assembly GCA_048268885.1 of Kiloniellaceae bacterium. Taxonomy (GTDB): domain Bacteria; phylum Pseudomonadota; class Alphaproteobacteria; order Kiloniellales; family Kiloniellaceae; genus Pelagibius. The sequence continues at coordinate 63,969 of JBLWUP010000021.1, forward strand.
CCTCCGGCGGTCCGTTACCTTGCCCAGGATCGGGTGGTCTCGAACCCTTCCAGGAAGCAGAAGGATCCGATCAGGCGCTGAACGCCACGACCTTGGTCGCCGAAGGGCAGGACCAGGACCTGATAGCGCTTGTGGTCGTTGGGCGCGAAGGTGAGAACATCGGTGGTGAGGTAGGGTTTTCGCTCCCGCACGCACCATGCCATGCGGGCGAGCTGCGCTTCCATGCCCGGTGTCTCGTCGAGATAGTGCCCGGTCTGGTTCATGCCGAGTTGCTCGACCAGCGCCGTGCCGATCAGGCGGGCGCGCAGGCGGAAAGGATTTTCCTCGACCTCCAGCAAGGAAAGATAGGGCAGGGAGCTGCGCGGCAGCCGCGTCGGGTCGAGCGCGGCTATCGGGGGAAGGGGCGCCGTCCCGCGCGCGTCACGCCAATAGTCGTAGAGTTCCTTTGCGTAGTCGCGCGCAAGGTCGTCGCGCGTGAAATCTTTTTGCAGCCCGTCTGGAATCCGGCTCATCGGCAAAGCGTCGCTCTTGCGCTGTGACAGGCCGCCCGTTCGGTGCCGTGTCGCACCATCACGCCGCGGCCCTCAAGCGACCATGTCACAAGGCAAGGGCTCTCCCACTTGGCTTGGGGCGTCTACTCGGATCGACTAAGTGTGGTGATTGCGGCGGGGCGAGGCAAGCGCGCCAAGCCGTGACGGGGGTGTTTCGCAACCAGCGGAGGTTATCCGGAGGGTGGGTGCCTCTTGACGTGTGACTCGTGGCTTCTGCGCGGATGTTTTCGTCGTTCCCGCCGGCGTCACGTCGTCACTTGCTGCTGCCGTTCGCGGCGCTTTCCTGAAAGTGAAAGACGAACATGATTCGCTCGACGCCCTGCGCAGGGTCGCCGAAGGGCAGCGTCAATACGTGATAGCGCTTGTAGTTGTTCGGCGCGAAGCTGACCGTGGCTTCAGAGAGATAGGGACGCTGCTGCCGGGCGCACCAGGTGATGCGCTCGATCTGCCCGGTCATGCCGGGAATCTGATCGAGGTAGAGGCCGGTGTGGTCGATGCCGAGTGCGTCGACCACATGGGTGCCTGTCAGGCGGGTGCGGAACCTGAGCGGTGACGCCTCGACGTCCAGCAGGGCGATATGCGGCAGGCAGCCCAGGGGCAGGCGCGTCGGATCGATGATGTCGACCGGCGGCAGGCCGCCTTCCTGCAGCGCGTCACACCAGTAGCCGAAGACGGCCTGCATGCAGGCCGAGGGCAGGTCATCTTGGCCGAAGTGATCCCGCAGGCCCTCTGGCCGGCCGTCTACGACGCGGCCGCCCTCCAGGCGGGCTTTCGATTCATCCTGGCGGTCTCTTGGGGTGAGCCAGGAGCCGCGTACAAATCGTGATGAGAACATACGTCTCCGGAGGACGCTTCACAGACGGCGTGTCACTCCGAACAAGTGTGGAGTCCGGGCTGCAGGAAAGCAATGCCTAGATCTGCATACCCTTCGGCAGGATCTGCAGGTCGATGGCCGCCGTGGCGCCGACGAAGTAGCGCAGCTGCAGGCGGATGGGGCCCTTGCCGTCGATGCTGCCGTCGATGACGGTTCAGTCGGCCGAACTGTCGGCCTCGCTCTCCACTTTTATCATGGCCGTCCGCAGCCAGGCTTCGGCCTCGGGCCAGTCCGGGAAGGCGTTGCGCACCAGGCGAACGGCGTAGGCGCAATTGTCCCGCGTCGCCCGCGGATGGTCGTGATCGCGCAGGGCGTAGACGTAGCGCAGGCCGACGAGATCGGTTTCCGGCCCCAGGGTCTCCAGCGTTGCGTGGGCGTTGTCGGAAAAGAAGCGGTCGCTGACGCTGCCCGGCCCGCTGTAGAGGTCGCCCCGGCCTGCCTCGCGCTCGGGAAAGGCTTGGCCCAGGCCGGCCAGCAGCCGGGAGAGGGGGATGCCCAGGGAGGCCGGCGGGCTGTCGGGCATCTGTTGAGGGCTGACATCGACCAAGACCCGGCCTTGCGAGCTGCTGACGGTGACGCGGTATCCCTCGGCGGTTTCCGTGATCTCGTCGCCGCCCGGGTCTTTCTCGGCCGCGATGATGGCTCGCCGCGTCCAGGCTTTGGCCTTCAGCCAACCGGGCAGGGCATTGCGCACCAGCATCCCGGCGGCATGGTGGTTCGGCCGGCGTTCTTTCGCCGCCCCGGGATCGTAGGAAAAGGTGAAACGCCGCACCGCGTCCGGCGGACCAAGGGTCTCCAAGGCGGCGCCGTGCGTCGGCCCGGCGGCCAGGCAGATCAGCCCCGCCGACATCAGCAGCAGTGCTTCCCGGCGCGACTTCGGCTTTGCTATCGGCAGTGCTATGGACATCGGTTTCCTCCTCCGATCGGCGGCCTTCCGGTTCGCCGGTCCACGCGGACCGGATCGATCATTACCAAGGTGGTCGCAGCAGTGCCGCCGGCGGTTCAACATCATGAAGGGCCCCAGTGCCGCGGGGCCTGAGGAGCCGCCGGGGGGCTTCGCGTTCTACGAAAGGTTAAGGCGCGGGAATGAGCATTGGGTCCTATTCCGCGCTGGTATGGAAAAAAGACAAGAAAAATCAAAAGGTGAAATGGAGATGCGGGAATCTCGTTTATCGAGAAATTGACTAGTTTTATCTGTTAATTAAGACCTTGTGCCTATGGGTAGTTGCAAGACTTCGTTCCCGCTTCACATGGAGGATCCCTCCGATGCCGACTCTTCGTGGAATCGCCGCGCTGGCGATTACCTGCCTTGCCACCCTCTCTTGGGCCGGTTCTGCCGCTGCCGACGAATGGCTGATTCGCCAATACGTGGTCGAGGAGATCCGCGGCTGGTCGACCTCGCCGGTCGTCCTGCTGACCCTGGAAGCGAGCAATGAGCGCTACGCCAGCCTCGACCAGGCAGGCATCGACGCCCTCGACAAGCAGTGGCGAGCGGAGCGAGAGGTCGAAGACCAGCCGCTCATCACGGCGGTGCTCTCCAGTCCCCTGTCGAGCTACCTGACCAAGATCCAGGCGCGCTCGCGCGGTCTCTATACGGAGATCTTCGTGATGGACGCCCAGGGGCTCAACGCCGGCCAGTCCTCGATCACCTCGGATTTCTGGCAGGGCGACGAGGGCAAGTGGCAGAAGACCTTCCAGGTCGGCCCGGACGCCATCTTCGTCGACGAGATCGAGATCAACGATGACACGGGCACCGAGAACGCCCAGGTCAACCTGTCTATCGCCCAGGACGGCCGGGTGGTCGGCGCGATTACGGTGGAAGTGAACGTCACCGAGCTTCGCCGCCGCCATGCCGCCGGCAAAGTCTGACCGCCCGTCCGCGCAGGAGCCTGAGATGAACCTCATCAACAACACCAAGATTTCGATCAAGCTGATCGCGGCCTTCGCGACGCTTGTCTTCATCATCGCCTGTCTGGCCGGCGTGACCTTCTACGAGTTGGGCCAGGCGCGCGACCGTGTCGCCGACACCACGCGCATCAATGCGATCACCGACGACATGGAGGCCATGCGCCAGGAGGTCGCCAAGCAGCAGGCGGCCGTGCGGGGCCTGCTGCTGAGCGGCAACCGCCAGTACATCCAGGACTACACGACGGCCAAGGCGGAATATGACCGCCTGTACGATGCGCTGCAGTCGCGTCTGACCGTCGACAAGGCCAAGGACCTCATGACCACCGCGGGCGAGCAGATTGCCCGCTGGCAGGCGGAGATCGTCACCCGCCAGATCAGCCTGATGCGCAACCCGCTGACCGTCGACGAAGCGCGCGTGCTGGAGGCCAACGGCTACGGTGAGCGCCTGCTGAGCGCCGCCAACGCCGATCTGACGGCGCTGACGGAACTGGCCAACGGCCTGACCGCCCGCAACGCGCAGGCGGTCGATTCCGCCTTCGACATTACCCTTGTCGTGCTGCTCATCGGCACCGCCGTGGCGATGATCTTCGCCGGCGTGGCCTGGTTCGTGCTGTCGCGCGCCATCGCCACGCCGATCAACGGCATGTCCTCCTTCATGGAGCGCATGGCCGAGGGGCACTACGACGAGCCGACCGCCAGCCAGCAGCGTGGCGACGAGATCGGCATGATGGCCAAGTCGGTCGAGTTCTTTCGCCAGCGCCTCATCGAGAACCGCGAGATGGAAGCGCGTGCGGCCAAGGAGAACGAGGAAAAGGCCGCCCGTGCGAAGCGCATCGAGGACATGACCAACGAGTTCGACAAGGCCTCCTCGCAGATGGTGAGCAGCGTCGCCGAGGGCTCGTCCGAGCTGAAGGGCGTCGCCACCTCGATGTCCCAGACCGCCGAGCGCACCGAGGAGATGAGCACCAGCGTGGCTGCCGCCGCGGAAGAGGCGGCTTCCAACGTGGAGACCGTCGCCTCGGCCACCGAGGAGATCAACGCCTCCCTGGCCGAGATCGCTTCGCAGGTCTCCCGCGCCACCGAGGTGGCGCAGGGCGCCGTGAAGGCGGCGAGCGAGACCTCGACCGTCATCAACGGCCTGCGCGAGCAGTCCGACTCCATCGGCGACGTGATCAAGCTGATCAACGAGATTGCCGAGCAGACCAATCTGCTGGCCCTGAACGCCACCATCGAGGCGGCGCGCGCCGGCGAGGCGGGCAAGGGCTTTGCCGTGGTGGCCAGCGAAGTCAAGGGGCTCGCCACCCAGACCGCCAAGGCGACCGAGGAAATCTCGGCCCAGATCGCCAGCGTGCGCGGCGAGTCCGAGAACGCGGTCGGCGCGATCAACCACATCTCGACGGTCATCCAGCAGATCGACGAGATCACCACGGCCATTGCCGCCGCGGTCGAGGAGCAGGCGGCGGCGACGAAGGAGATCGCCCGCAACGTCGCCGAGGCGTCGCGCGGCACCGGCGACGTGACCAGCAATATCGCCCAGGTGAAGAACGGCGCCAGCGAAACCGGTGGTGCCTCGCGCAACGTGCTCACCGCCTCGGAAGAGCTGTCCCAGCACGCCGAGCGCATGCGCGACACCGTGCAAAGCTTCATCGCCGCCATCAAGGCGGCCTGACCGGCGCTTCGGCGCCGCCGGAAGCGGTCAGACAAGGGGCTCCGGGCTTGCCGTCCGGGGCCCCTTTTTCTATGCCGTACTGCTGCCGGAAGCTGTTCTGCCTGCGCATTGGACACCTCTCGTGACGGCCCCTGCCTCTCTCTCGGGTTGCCGGGGCCTCCGGCCGAGCCCACTATGAGAACCGCTTTTTGCGAAGGAACGGATATTCCCCATGGCTGCTTCCTTGCCGCGTTACCGCGATGCCCGGAAAGACGATGCCCGCACCCTGGCGCAGCTCATCGAAATCGCCGGTGAGGGGATTCCCTCATATCTTTGGGCGCAGCAAGCCCGCGGCGACGAGACCGCGCTGGACGTCGGCGCCGAGCGCGCCGCGCGCGACGACGCGAATTTCTCCTATCGCAACACCGTGGTCGCCCACGTCGACGGCAAGATCGCCGGCATGCTGCTGGCCTATCCCCTGGCGGAGCCGAGCGCCGAGGAGCGGGCGGCTTTGCCCGAGATTCCGGCCCTGCTGCGTCCCCTGGTGGAACTGGAATACCAGGTCCCCGGCAGCTTCTACGTCAACGCCCTGGGGGTCTTCGAAGCCTACCGCCGCTGCGGCATCGGCAGCGCGCTGCTGGCCATTGCCGAGACGCGCGCCGCGGCCGCCGGCTGCGGCAGCCTCAGCGTGCAGGTCTTCGCCGAGAACCGCGCCGCCCACCGCCTCTACGAACGCTGCGGCTACGCCGTGGCCGACCGGCGCCCGATCATCGCCCACGCGTGTTATCCCTACAGCACGGAAGTGCTGCTCATGACGCGCTCTCTCTAGCCGGCCGCTTTGCCCGAACTTTGGCCGCTTGACGGCATGGTCGCCGCCGCGGCTTTTGTCTAGACTGCCGCCGGCGAATGCCGAGAGAAGACAACAACAAGGCTTAGGTGGGAACGGATATGCGCTTGGTTCAGTTCATTGACCGTCACGGCAACCGCGCGGTGGGCGCCGCCGACGACAGCGGGGCGCAGCTGGCGCTGCTCGACGGGGTGGAAAGCGTCTACGACCTGACGCAGATGGCGCTGGACGACAACCAGAGCCTGGTCCTGGCGGCGGAGGAACGGGTCGGCGACGCTTCCGAAGACTACGAGGCCGTGGTGGCGGAGCGCCGGCTGCTGGCGCCGCTGGACCATCCCAATCCGGCCCACTGCCTGGTCACCGGGACCGGCCTGACCCACCTGGGCAGCGCCGATGCCCGCGATTCCATGCACAAGAAGGTGGCCGAGGAGGGCGAGGAATCGCTGTCCGATTCCATGAAGATGTTCAAATGGGGCCTGGAGGGCGGCAAGCCCGCCGGGGGTGTCGATGGCGGCGGCGGCGTCGGCGTGGCGCCGGAGTGGTTCTACAAGGGCGACGGCGGCATCGTGGCGGCGCCGGAGCAGGCCTTCGAGATGGTCGATTTCGCCGAAGACGGCGGCGACGAGGTGGAACTGGTCGGGCTCTACCTGATCGACCCCAAGGGCACGCCGCGCCGGCTCGGCTTCGCGCTGGGCAACGAGTTCTCGGACCATGTGCTGGAGCAGCGCAACTACCTCTACCTGGCGCACTCCAAGCTGCGCCCCTGTTCCTTCGGGCCGGAGCTGCTGCTCGGCAACGCGCCGGACGACATTCAGGGTAGCGCGTGCATCCGCCGCGCCGGCGAGGTGATCTGGGAGAAGCCCTTCGCCACCGGCGAGGCCAACATGAGCCACACCCTCGCCAACCTGGAACATCACCATTTCAAGTATCCGCAACACCGCCGGCCGGGCGACGTCCACGTCCACTATTTCGGCGCCGCCACCTTGAGCTTCACCGACGGCATCCGCGCGCAGGAAAACGACGTCTTCGAGATCCAGTCCAAGGTCTTCGGCCGGCCCTTGCGCAACCCGCTGCTGATCCGCGGCGGCGGCCCGGCCAAGGTGGTGGAGCTTTAGGAGCCCGCCACATCCTTCGAGACGCGGTCCTTCGGACCGCTCCTCAGGATGAGGTGACCGAAGAATCTGTCATCGACCTCATGCTGAGGAGCGAGCGCTAGCGAGCGTCTCGAAGCACGAGGTCGATCGGCGCGTTCTACTGAAACGCCGTCTCTGAAAAACTCCGCAGCTTGCGGGAGTGCAGGCGCTCCGGGGCCATGGCGCGCAGTTTCTCCATGGCGCTGAGGCCGATCTGCAGGTGCTGGTCGATCTGGCGCTTGTAGAAGGCCGTCGCCATGCCCGGCAGTTTCAGCTCGCCGTGCAGCGGCTTGTCGGAGACGCAGAGCAGGGTGCCGTAGGGCACCCGGAAGCGGAAGCCGTTGGCGGCGATGGTGGCGCTTTCCATGTCGAGCGCGATGGCGCGCGACTGCGAGAAGCGCTGCACCGGCTCGCGGTGGTCGCGCAGTTCCCAGTTGCGGTTGTCGATGGTCGCCACCGTGCCGGTGCGCATGATGCGCTTCAGCTCGTAGCCCTCCAGGCCGGTCACTTCCTCGACCGCGTCCTCCAGGGCGACCTGCACCTCGGCCAGCGGCGGAATCGGCACCCAGGTCGGCAGGTCGGCGTCCAGCACGTGGTCTTCGCGGACGTAGCCGTGCGCCAGCACGTAGTCGCCCAGCGCCTGGGTGTTGCGCAGGCCCGCGCAGTGGCCGAGCATCAGCCAGGCGTGCGGGCGCAGCACGGCGACGTGGTCGGTGATGGTCTTGGCGTTGGAGGGGCCGACGCCGATGTTCACCATGGTGATGCCGCTGTGGTTCGGCCCCTTCAGGTGATAGGCCGGCATCTGCGGCAGGCGCTCCGGCCGCGGCCCGCCGCTCGCCGAAGCCGCGCCGCGCGCCAGCACCAGGTTGCCGGGTTCGACGAAGGCCTCGTAGTCATTGTCGTCGCGGGCGAGATAGTTCCGCGCCAGGGCGCAGAAGGCGTCGATGTAGAACTGGTAGTTGGTGAAGATGACGAAGTTCTGGAAATGCTCGGGCGCCGTCGCCGTGTAGTGCGCCAGGCGGTGCAGCGAATAGTCGACCCGCGGCGCGGTGAAGGGCGCCAGCGGCAGGGGCTTGCCGGGCCTCGGTTCGAAGGTGCCGTTGACGATGGCGTCGTCGGTGATCGACAGGTCCGGCACGTCGAAGAGGTCGCGGAAGGGCTGGGCGATGCGCTCCACCAGGGCGCCTTCCACGTGCATGCCGTCGGGAAAGGCGAAGTGCAGCGGGATCGGCGTCGACGAGGGGCCGACGATCAGGGGCACGCCGTGGTTTTTCAGCAGCAGGCCCAGCTGCTGGGTCAGGTAGTCGCGGAAGAGGTCCGGGCGGGTGATGGTCGCCGCGTAGTTCCCCGGCGTCGGCACATGCCCGAAGGAGAGCCGCGAATCGATGTGAGCGAAGCTGGTGGTGGTGATCGCCACCTGGGGATAGAAGGCGCGCAGCCGCCGCGCCGGCGTCTGGCCCGCCAGCAGCTCTTCGAATCCCTGGCAGAGGAAGTCCGTCGCCTGGCGGTAAAGCGCCTGCAGGCGGTCGAGGGCGGCGGCCGGATCGGTGAAGGCTTCCGGCGTCCCGGCGTCGGGGGTTTCGGTCTTGAGCATCTCGGTCATCTTGGAGCCAGAGCCTAGACCATTTGCCGCAGAGTCGCTATCGACCTTCGCAGGCGCCTTGTGGCAGCCTTGCGCGATGGAGAGAGATGCTTTTTCCGGCGCCAAGATCGCCCTGGTCTGCGGCCGCGAGCTCGTCGCCTACCGGCGCGACGACATCCCCGTGATTCCCTGGCCGGGGCTCTGGGACCTGCCGGGCGGCGGGCGCGAGGGCGCCGAGACGCCGGCCGAGTGCGCCCTGCGCGAAACGCGGGAGGAATTCGGCCTTGCCCTGGCGCCGCAGCGGATCCACTGGTGCCGCCGCTACCCCGGCATGCTGGACCCGCAGCGCAGCAGCTACTTCCTCGCCGCGGAGATCAGCGCCGCCGAGGTCGCCGCCATCCGCTTCGGCGAGGAGGGGCAGTACTGGCAGATGATGTCCATTGAGACGTTCCTGGCCCTGCCGGACGCGATCTGCCATTTGCAGACCCGCCTCGCGGATTACCTGGTCGAGCGGGGTTAGGCGATCGCCATGCCGGAACTGCCCGACATCACGGTCTACCTGGAGGCGCTGGAAGAGCAACCTTTTGTTCGACAGGTGATCAACTTGGTTCTCAAAAATGTTAGTCTTACTCCGGCTGCAAGCGAGGGAGCTATTGTACTCTCCCGCTTGCAGCCACGAATAAACCGTCCAGTTATTGGTTCCACGTGTTCAGTGGCGGTAAATCGTCTATTTGGACTCCATGAAGGCAAGCAGCGTAGCGTGCCGCCGCGGAATGATAGCAATTCGCTGCTGCCCGCTTGCCTCGTCCGCCTTGAATTGCGCGGCAGACCGGAATGTCTATTTTGTAGAACAAGTGGTCGCACTGTTCTGGCGTAGGGCGGGAGTTGCCTGCGATTTTCGACGTGCCTTCGGCTTCTGCATCCTTGAAGTCAGACGGCGAGAAGAGCGCTGACGAGACCTTTCGTACTGTTGGCCCTTCTGGCTTCATCACACCATCTGCCCTTAGCCCCTGCTCTCTTTGGAAGCTCTTAATCCCCTTAAAGAGTTCCTTGTCGGGGAAAGGAGTCAGGCCGTGCTTCTTGTCGTCGAAGTATCCCAATCGGCTGAGTGATCGTTTCGCAACGACCACATCGACTGAATCAACGTCGTGGCTCGCCCCGATCGGTTCGCGCAAAGGAAGGAGAAATTTAATCGGCAATGTAGCGCCTCCATGTGCTCGCGCGACTCCTCCGCCGCGCGGCTGTGTTGTTGCTAGCTCCTTGTCGGCCTACCAACGGCCGAGAGAGCGGACTGTCTGGGGAGGCACGTTCTCCGCGGCTGGTTATCGGCGAGGCCGGCCATGCGGGCGCGTCAGAACGAAAACTTAATCGACCTGTTTTTTCACTCAAGAAGTATTGTCAATCACGTCCTGACGCTACTGACTCTTCCTGACGGATGCTAATGCTCAGGCCCTGGAACAGATTTCGGACGAAGAAGGCTGCGATCTCCTCGGCATTGTCTTCATCCACACCGAAGATGTCACGATCCTTGTCGAGCAGCGCCGGAATGCTCACGCGACAGGAAAAGTCGCCGTGACCGGTAGGCCCGGCGCCGTAGATGGTGGCGATCACAGGCGTCGGTACCGTTGATCCCTCGGCCTCGCGTTCACCAATGATCCTGAGAACAGCATTAGTCATGGGGCCTGAGGTTAAACCATTTTATGCGGCGTCGCTATCGACCCGCGGATTCCGGGCTTTGGACAAGCGACACCGCCACGGTGGCGATTGTGTACGGGGCGTGCCACTCTCTCCGCCATGCCGGAACTGCCCGACATCACGGTCTATCTGGAGGCGCTGGAAGCGCGCGTCCTCGGCCGGACCCTGGAGAGGGTGCGCCTCGCCAGTCCCTTCTTGCTGCGCACGGCGGTGCCGCCGATCAAGGAAGCCGAGGGCCGGAAAGTCGTCGCCCTGCGCCGCCTCGGCAAGCGCATTGTCTTTGGACTGGAAGGAGACCTCTTCCTGGTGCTGCACCTGATGATCGCCGGGCGCCTGCACTGGAAGGAGGCGGGCGCGCCCTTGAAGGGCAAGTTCGCCCTGGCCGCTTTCGATTTCGCCCCTTGCGACGGACCTGGCGGCAGCTTGACCCTGACCGAGGCCGGCTCCAAGAAGCGCGCTTCCCTGTACCTGCTGCAGGGGGAGGCCGCCTTGGCGGATCACGATCCCGGGGGACTGGAAGTGCTGGATGCCGACGAAGCGGTTTTCGCCGCGGCCCTGACGGCGCGCAATCACACGGTGAAGCGGGCGCTGACCGACCCGCGCATCTTCAGCGGCATCGGCAACGCCTATTCCGACGAGATCCTGCACCGCGCGGGCCTGTCGCCCGTCGCCATGACCCAGAAGCTGACGGCGGAAGAAACCGCGCGCCTTCTCACGGCGACGCGCGAGACCTTGCTCGACTGGGCGCAGCGCCTGCGCGACGAGGCCCAGGGGAAGTTTCCGGAAAAGGTGACGGCCTTCCGCAAGGACATGGCCGTACACGGCCGCTATGGGCAGCCCTGTCCCGTCTGCGGCACCAAGGTGCAGCGCATCCGCCACGCCGACAACGAGACCAACTACTGCCCGCGTTGCCAGACCGGCGGCAAGCTGCTCGCCGACCGCGGCCTCTCGGCGCTGCTGAAGAAGGACTGGCCGAAGTCCATCGACGAGCTGGAACAGCTGCGCGGCAAGGGGTGAACAAGGAGACTGCGCTTCCAGCTCTTCATCGGAGACGGCCCAGATCAAACCCGCCGTCGAGAACTGGAAATCCGAGGTCGAAATTTAGGGCTATAGCGGACATTCAAGAAAAGAAGGTCGAGGTCAGAGATTGACCCTTAGCAGAGGTTGACTGCATATCGCCTTTGGCAAGTGATACGCTGTCAATTCGCAAGGACTAGGTGGGGTGGGTGGCGAGATGGACTTCAATGACCTCGCGCAGAGGGCTTCTGCTCTGTTTAGAGACGCGGTGTTTCAACCGCTGTCGCAGTTCTTCCTAAGCTTGAGGCAAGACGACTGGATCGTTCTTATCAGTCTTCTCTGCAGCGCAGTTACAATTGGCTACGTCTTGGGCCGTACACGCGCCTATCACAAGACAGTGTATCAGAATCGAGGCGAAGCGCTGGTGTCTCGTGTTGTCCTGAAGAACTTTGGACCGCCTGACTACCACCTATTAAATCACGTCACTGTCCAGATGGAAGATGGCACAACCCAGGTCGATCATATCTTGATCTCGAGATATGGCGTGTTCGTTATTGAAACAAAAGACTACAAAGGGTGGATATTCGGAGGCGCGAAGCAGAGAAGCTGGACCCAAGTATTGTTCCGGATAAAACATGGATTTCAGAATCCGATTCACCAGAACATGCGGCACGTCCGCGCGGTACAATATCTGCTTAACTTCTTACCTCCCGGCGCCATCAAGTCCGTCGTAGTTTTCACTGGCGAAGCAGAGTTCAGGACTGAGATGCCTCTTGGAGTGTTCCACATCTCTGAGTTGGTCGACTACCTGCGCGGCCAAGTTGACGAGGTTATGTCTCCTGACCAGCTTCAATTTTGCGTCGGACGGCTCGAAACAGCTAGGTTCGCCATTAGCAGCCAGACGGATATCGAACACGTTCGGAACCTCGAGCGAAGGCACGGAGGTCCTGCCTAACCGCTCAGTTTTCTGCCTTGCCAACGTCCGCTCCTGGCAAAGGCCGAACATCTATGCTTGGATCGCTCTTGCCTGAGGCGACGTTGAGAGCGGACTGCCGCCGAACTACGTTTGGGTAGCGCATTGCCTTCCGCTCAGGGGTTTTAAGCCACTGGCGATTGGCCAACTAGCGTCCGGTGCGCTTCGTCTCTCACGCCGTGAATACGCGCCAGGGGCTCAGCCCTCGCTCGTGCCCGCCACCTCTTCGACGAGATCGCGGATCTGCGCAGGCAGGAAGGGCTTCTCGATGCAGGGGCGTCCTGTCTCCTTCAGGAAACGGTCGGTGGTCTCGTTCAGCAGGTCGCCGGTGGCGAAGATCATGCGCTGCAGCAGGTGCGGCTTCATCTTCTTCACGGCGTCGTAGACTCCGGGGCCGTCCAGGTGCGGCATCCGCAGGTCGCAGATGATCGCGTGGTAGTCGTGTGCCGCCAGCTGGGCCAGCGCGGCCTTGCCGCTGGTGGCGATGTCCACGGCGTGGCCCGAGGTCTCCAGGATCTCGACCAGGAAGTCGGTGATGTCCGGCTCGTCGTCGATCACCAGAACCTTGTGCCGGGCCGGGGCGCGCGGCAGCGCGGTTGCCTCGGCGGGCCGTTCGCCGTCCTCCTCGACCGCCGTCTCGGCGGGCAGCAGCACCGTGAAGACCGCGCCGCCGTCGGGCGCGTCGTCGGCGGCGATGCTGCCGCCGTGGGCGCTGACCATGCCGTGGCAGACCGACAGGCCGACCCCGGTGCCCTGACCCACCGGCTTGGTGGTGAAGAAGGGATCGAAGATGCGCGAGCGGATGTCGCCGGGAATGCCCGGCCCGTTGTCGCGCACCGTGATGCGGACCTGCCGTTTGGCTGGCAGGGCGGAGGTGGCGATGACCAGGCGGCGCGGCAGGGGCGCCGCGGCCATGGCCTGCTGGGCGTTGATGAAGAGGTTGAGCAGGACGTGGCTCAACTGGTCCGGGTCGCCGGCGACCGGCGGCAGGTTCGGTGCCAGGTCGCAGGTCACCTTGATGTCGGCGGTGCTGAGCTGGTGGGTCACCAGGTCCAGCACGTCGCCGATCAGGGCGTTGATCTGGATGGCGCGGCGGGCGGCGGGGCGCCGCCGGGCCATGGAGAGAAAGGTTTTCACGATCTTGGCGCAGCGGTCGGCGGCGATGCGCACCTTCACGGCGCGCTCGGCGATGTCGCTGCTGCCGGCCATGGTTTCCAGCAGCGCGGCCTGGCCGATGACCACTGACAGCGGGTTGTTCAGTTCGTGCGACACGCCGGCGAGCAGGGAGCCGAGCGCGCTCAGTTTTTCGTTCTGATAGACCTTCTCGCGCTGGCGCTGCAGCTCGCGCTCGGTGCGCACGCGGTCGGTGATGTTGTTGTAGGTGGAGACGATGCAGCCGTCGGGCAAACGTTGCTGGCGGATCTCGAGGACGCGGCCGTCGCCGAGCTTGCGCTGAGCGACCCCGCGTTGCGCGCGGGCGAGGACGCCGAGGCGATGTTCGACGAATTCTTCGTCGCCGCCGGCGGCGGCAATCTCGGCGGGATCGTATTCGCCGGTCGCCAGGCCGTGGCGGATGTATTCCGAGAGATGAATGCCGGGCCGCCCGAAGTCTTCAGGCAGGTTGAATATGTCGAGGTATCCCTGGTTGACCAGCAGGACGGTCATGTCCGGCGCGGTCACCGTGACGCCCTGGGCGATGTTGGCCAGAACGCCCTTCAGCTGCGCGGTGCGCTCGGCCAGGGCCTGTTCCAGGCGGCTCTCGTGGTCGCGCAGGGCCAGCTCGGCCGCCTTGCGCTCGGTGATGTCGGTGCGCACGCTGACGAAGCCACCGGAGCGGGTGTGCTGTTCCTTCACCAGGTCCCAGCGGCCGTCGGGCCAGGCGTCTTCGCTGACCGTCGAGTAGTTGTTCATGCGCTCCGAGATGAAGGTATCGACGAAGCCCTGCCGGTCGAGCGATAGCCGGGGATCGGTCACGGCATTGTTGGCGACGCTGGCCTCGACCAGCTCGCGCATCGGGCGGCCGACGATCTCGTCCTGAGTCGGCAGGAAGGGGAAGTTTTCGTGAAAGCGGCGGTTGGTCAGCAAGACCCGCTGTTTGGCGTCATAGAGGATGAAGCTGGCCGAGAGGTTGTTGATCGCCTCGCGCAGCATGAGCTCGGTGCGCCGCGTCCGCACCTGCTCGGTGACGTCGTTCAGCGACACCAGGATGGCGGGCGCGCCCTCCCAGAGAATGCGCTTTTCCGTCGCCTCCACCCAGAAGGGCTCTCCCCCGCGGGTCAGGCAGCGCAGGATGTGCGCCGGGCCCGGTGCCTCGCCGGCCAGCAGGCGCGTGTGGCGGCGCAGGGCGCGGTTGTGCATCTCGATCGGCAGGAAGGGCAGCAGCGTCGGCTCGCGCAGCAAGGCCTCGCCGCTGTCGAAGCCGATGCGGTTCGCGCAGGCGGCGTTGGCGTAGAGCGGCTTGAAGTCGCGGTGCACCAGGACGCCGTTGCTGATGCCTTCCACCAGGGTGCGGAAGTCGGTTTCCGCGCCGGGCTCCGCCGGCTTGCCGGCCGCGGGCGTCTCCGTTTCGCCGGCGCTCCGCCGGTCGCTCCGGCGCAGCGCCGTTTCCCGGTGGATCACCAGCCAATGGCGATGTTGGCCGCTGCGGTCGTAGAGCGGCCGCACCTCGATCGGCGAGGCGCCGGACTTGCCGGGGCCGCCGCCGAGCTTGTCGAGGCTGCGGCCGGGCATCGCTTCCCCATTCCACCCGGTGCCATCCCGCCCGGCCCCCTCCCAGCCGACCGCCTCGGCGAAGGCCTGGTTGGCGCCGACTAGGCGCAATTGCGCCTCGCCCGGGCCGCCCGTGGCGACGGCCAGGGCGCCGTCGAGGTCTTGCAGGACCGCGGTGGTCCGGCAGGGGCTGCAGTTTGCGGGGGTTCCGGGCTTGGACATGGCGGAGACCTGACTGAACCAGCATAAATCGAGCGCCGGCTTCTGACGTCGGGCCGATACCCCGCCGGGCCGGGTGTGGGGCCGGGTCTCGGGGCGGGGGGCGGCATCGGAAGCGGCGGAGGAGACTCTGACGGGGAAATGTTTCAGTCGCATGTGACGCCAGCCGGAAAATGGTTTCGATTGTTCTTGTCCGGGACCTACGCAGAAACAGCGGCAGAGGATGCAGGACTTCGCCGAAAGGGTGGAAGCCTTTGGAAATCCACCACTAACGGGCTGGTCTCGGCTATGACCCACAGGTGTCGCCCGCCACGACTACTTGCCACCAGGTTGTCATCGGCGCAGCATGAGGCTGCTGGCGGGGAGGTTTGCCCCGGCAGCCAAGAAACAAGCCGCTGTTGCGGCCTCCGCAAAGAAACAGGAGAGGCAGAGACATGCAGGTCAAAGACACATTTCGCTCCAAAGGCGCGGCCTTCGAAGCTTCCGACGACACCCCCCTCAATGCTCATCTCGAGGCCACCCTCGGCAAGGTCGCCGAGCGCCGCTACGGACGGCGCGCGGTGATGAAGGGGGCGCTCTCCGTCGCGGCCCTGGCCGCGGCGGGGCCGCTGGCGGCCGGCGGCGGCGCCGGCCCCGCCCAGGCGCAGCTGCGCGGCCGCTATGTCTGGGACGAAATCTCCCACGGCATCGACGAGAAGCACCACGTGGCGCCCGGCCACCGCGCCGAGGTGCTGATCCGCTGGGGCGATCCCGTTTTCGCCGACTCGCCCGACTTCGATCCCATGAACCAAAGCGCGGCGTCTCAGTCGAAGCAGTTCGGCTACAACAACGATTTCCTGGGCTATGTCGGCCTGCCGCTCGGTTCGGACAATCCGGACCACGGGCTGCTCTGCGTGAACCACGAATACACCAGCGAAGAGGTGATGTTCCCGGGCATCGGCCGCCAGGACAACAAAGACTTCGCCGACATGACCGAGGAGCTGGTGAACATCGAGCTGGCCGCCCACGGCGGCTCGGTCATCGAGGTCAAGCGCGAGGACGGCAAGTGGCGCGTGGTCACCGACGGCCAGTACAACCGCCGCATCACCGCCGGGGACACGGAGATGCAGATCACCGGCCCCGCCGCCGGGCACGACCGCATGAAGACCTCGGCGGATCCGGCCGGCACCGCCTGCTTCGGCACCTTCAACAACTGCGCCGGCGGCATCACCCCCTGGGGTACCTACCTGATGGCCGAGGAGAACTTCCACGGCTACTTCGGCGGCACACTGGAAGACGGACACGCCGAGGCCCGGAACTTCGAGCGCTATGGCGTGCCCGGCAATTGGTACGCCTGGTCGAAGTTCCACAAGCGCTTCGATGTCAGCGCCGAACCCAACGAGGCCAACCGCTTCGGCTGGGTGGTCGAGGTCGACATCTTCGACCCGGCCTCCAAGCCCAAGAAACGTACGGCCCTGGGCCGCTACAAGCACGAGGGCGCGGAGCCGATCGTCAACGGCGACGGCCGGGTCGTGGTCTACATGGGCGACGACCAGCGCTTCGACTACCTCTACCGCTTCGTTTCCGAGGGCCGCTATACGCCGGGCGACCGGGCGGCCAACATGGACCTGCTGGAGAACGGCACGCTCTCGGTGGCGCGCTTCAACGAGAACGGGTCGCTCGACTGGCTGCCCCTGGTCCATGGCGAGGGGCCGCTGACCGCGGAGAACGGCTTCAACAGCCAGGCCGACGTGGTGATCGAGGCGCGCGTCGCTTCCGACCTGCTGGGCGCGACCCCCATGGACCGGCCGGAGGACGTGGAGCCGAACCCGATCACCAACAAGGTCTACGTCATGTTGACCAACAACTCCAAGCGCACCGCCGACGCCATCGACGGCCCCAACCCGCGCGGGCCCAACCACTTCGGCCAGGTCGTGGAGCTGACGCCGCCGGGCGGCGACCATGCCGCCGCGGGCTATGCCTGGGACCTGCTGGTCGTCGCCGGCGATCCCGCGGATCCCGAGTCGGGCGCCAGGTACCACGAGGCGACCTCGGAGAACGGCTGGTTCGGCTCGCCGGACAACTGCGCCGTCGATCCCAAGGGGCGGCTCTGGGTGTCGACCGACCAGGGCTCGGGCTGGAGTCGGACCGGCACCGCCGACGGCCTCTACGGGGTGGAGACCGAAGGCGTGCTGCGCGGCTACAGCAAGATGTTCTTCCGCACGCCGGTCGGCGCCGAACTCTGCGGTCCCCGCTTTACCGCGAACAACAAGACGCTGTTCGTCGCGGTGCAGCACCCGGCGACCGACGGGACCAAGGACTTCCCCGGCTTCGAGCGCAACTCCACCTTCGAGGACCCGGCCACGCGCTGGCCGGACTTCGCCGAAGGCATGCCGCCGCGGCCCTCCGTCGTGGTGATCGAGAAGGAGGACGGCGGCGAAATCGGCACCTGATCGGTTTTACCTGAGAAGGGAAGGGCCGTGGCCGTTGGCTGCGGCCCTTTCCCGTCGCGCCCTATTTGCGGCAGAAGACGTCGCGGATCACGTCGGCCATGCGGTCGACCGCCGGGGTCGTGGAGCCCGGATGGCGGCGCAACATCACGGTGCTGCCGGGAAAGCCCGGAAATCCCTCGGCCTCGGTGAGAATGCGCGCGCCTGCCGGCACGGTGGATTGTTCCAGCACGGCGACGGCGAGGCCGGAGGCCACCGCCGCAGAGACGGCTTCCGTGTTCTGCGAGGTGCAGGCGATGCGATAGCGCCGGCCGTGATCTTCCAGGATCTGCAGGGCGCGGCTGTGCCACCAGCAGGTCGATTCGAACAGGGCGACCGGCAGCGGGTCGCACTCGTGGGTGTCGTGGTGGGCGGAGGTGACCCAGACGGCCGGATCGTGGACCAGCGCCTCGCCCTCGGCACTTGGGTCGCCGCTGGCGATGACGATGAGGTCGAGAGCGCCGGCGTCAAAGGCATCCGCCCGCGCCGCACCCTGGCTACAGTCGAGGGTGACCTCGACATCCGGACAGATCTCGGCAAAGCGGGTGAGCACCGCGGAGAGGGTCGCGGCGCCGTAGTACGCCGGCATGCCGAGCCTGACGGTGCCGGCGACGGCCGAGCCGTTCAGCTCGCCGGCGGCGCGCTCCATCAGCCGCAGGATGCGCCGGGCGTTGAGCAGCAGGCTTTTGCCGCTGGCGGTGAGGCTGACGCCGTGGGACTCGCGCCGGAACAGGCTGCATCCCGCGGAGGCCTCCAGCCGCTTCATCTGCAGGCTGACGGCCGACTGGGAGCGGCCGACCCGTTCCGCGGCGCGGCTGAAGCTGCCGTGGTCGGCGATGGCGACGAAGGTCCGCAGCAGGTCGGACTCCAGGGGGCTTGGCATGATATTTAAAAATCTTATGAATGATCGGTAGACTATTCATTTTTCATATTTCTGGCCGGGCGGCAATCTTTTCGCCATGGAACCCGACCGGAAAAACCTGCTGCGCTACTTCGACGATCCGCCAACCACCTGGGGTGGTCTTCTCGGGGGGCTGGCGATTCTGTTTCTTCTGCTGACCCTTGTGACGAGCTGGGAGGTCTTTTTGCCGCTCTGGGACTGGGTTCTCGGCGTTCTGCGGTGGGGGTGAGGGGCGCCGCCGCCTCGTGATCCGGCCCTTCGGACGCCGTCCCCGCCGCCCCTCAGAATTTCCGCGGAAATCTCCCGATTTGTCTCCAGTGTGATTTTCCCCACAGAGCGGATTCCGGGCCTCGGGCACTCTCCCGTTCCAGAAACCGTCGAAAAGGGCGATGGCCCGTTCAAGGGGAAGTAGAATGGCTGGATACCAAGAGATTGCCTCGCAGGACCTTGCACGGGAGATCGGGGCACGGGAAGGCGGCACGCGGGAAAGCGGGCTTCGCCTGGCGCGCCATATTCCGTGTGACTTCCTTCCTACGGACCTGCCGGCCGACGGCCGGTCGCGGCGCCGGGGCGGTCTCGACCCCCTGCTGGCCCTGGGACCGGTCGCCAACAGCGAGCCGGCCCTGGCGCAGGACGCGGCGTCCGGCATGCCGCGCGAACTGCTGTTCGATTCCCTGGGCGAGAACCTGGCTTCCGCCGGCGCCGCCCCGGCGCGGCGCGCCGATACCTCCGCAAGCGGCACGACCGACGCGGCCCACGCCAGCGGCGGCGGTGACTGCTTCGAGCGGGGGCGCGAGCGCGCCAAGTCCGGTGACCACCAGGGGGCGGTGGCGGAATTCACCGCGGCCTTGGCCTGCGATCCGCGCAACGGCGACTACTACCTGGAGCGCGCCTACAGCTACCGCAGTCTCGGCTACACCTACCTGGCGATCGACGATTTCGAGCGCGCCGGCGCGCAGGGCGCCGGCTGGGCGGCCGCCCATAACGGCATGGGCATGGTGCGCCGGGAGAAGGGCGACCTGACCGGGGCGCTGTGCGACTTCGATAACGCCATCCGCCACGACGCCGGTTTCGCGGCCGCCTATTCCAACCGCGGCCTTTGCCATCTGGACCGCTACGAGGATCTCAAGGCGGTGGCCGATTTCACCCGCGCTCTGGACCTTGGCGGCGAGCAGGTGGTGACGCTGTTTCACCGCGCCGCCGGCTACTATCGCCTGAAACGCTATGCGGAGGCCGAAGCCGACCTGACCCGCGCCGCCGCCTTCGCGGCGGAGGAGCCGGCCATCCTCAACCGGCGGGGCATCGCGCGCGAGGCGCAGAGCAAGCTGACCGAGGCGCTGGAGGATTTCGACCGCACCATCGCCGCCGACCCGACCTTCGCACCGGTCTACGCCAACCGCGCGCGTCTGCTCCAGCGGCTGGAGGACTATCGCGGCGCCATCGAGGATTTCACCCGCGAGCTGGAGTTCGACCCGGGCTCCTGGCAGGCGCACGCCCGCCGCGGCCAGTGCTACAGCAAGCTGGGCCAGCTGCGCTATGCGGTGATCGACTTCAATGCCGCGCTGACCCGTGGCGAAGGGCGCGCCACCCTGTTCGTGGACCGGGCGCGCTGCTTCGGCGAAATCAAGAACTACGCCAGGGCCATCGCGGATTGCGACCAGGCTCTGAGCCTGGCGCCGAGCTGCGCGCGCATCTATGCCGAGCGCGCCCGCTGGCGCGAGCGGCTGCGCGACCGGGAAGGCGCCCTGGCCGATCTGAACCGCGCGGTGGAGCTGGAGTCCGGCAACGGCCGCTACTTCCAGACGCGCGGGCGCTTTCTGCTGCGCCAGGAGAGCTTCGCGGCGGCTCTGCCCGACTTCGAGCATGACGTGGCGCTCAATCCCGCCGAGCCCTGGGCCTACATGGGCCGCGGAGATTGCCGTGCCCGCATGGGCGACGGCATGGGGGCCGCCGAGGACTACCGCCGGGCGGCGGCGCTGTTCAGCGAGCTGGGAGAGATCGACTCCCGTGGCACCGCGCTCCGGCGGATGGAGCAGGCGCTCGTCGCTTAAGAGGATCGCCTGAGGCCGCGCGCCGGGCCTGTCCCATCCCGATGCAGAACGGGGAGCCTTTGGGCTCCCCTTTTTTTCGGCCGCGGGAAACAATCAAAACACTTTACCCCTCGCCGCGAAAACAGCCTGAAACATTCGTCTGCCAGTTTCTCTCTGCGTGCGGTGCTGGGGGTTGCCGAGAAAAGGCTTCAAGCTTCCGCGGCGGTTCATGCGGCGACTCCGTCGCAGGAGCGTGAGGCCCGGCCTCGATCCCCATACCGCACGCAACCTGTTCCTTGCTTCGCCGCCATGCCGGTCCCCGTGGAGGCGCAGCCGGAGATGCCAGGGAGGCGCAGTCGAAGATGCCAGGGGGCCAGAGATGACCGAAGCTTCCAAATTCACATCAGCCCAGCAGCCCTCTCAGTCTTCGGGTGGGGCCATGACGCTGCGGCGCGCACGGCCCGACGACATTCCCGCCATCGACGCGATGCATTTCCTCTCGGTGCAGGGCCTCGGCGTGGCCGACTACACCCCGGCCGAGCTGGAGGCGTTCATCTGCCACGGCACCTACGACCCGGCGATGATCCATGACGGCACCTACTTCGTGATCCTTGACGGCGAGAGGCTGGCCGCCAGCGGCGGCTGGGCGCAGCACCTGCCGCATTCGGAGGCGCCGGGTGCGGGGGCCGACGAAGAGGTCTCCATCCTGTCGCCCACCTCGGCCAAGGTCCGTTCGGTCTTCGTGCATCCGCTCTACGCCCGCCGCGGCCTCGGCTCCTGGCTGGTGCGCCATGCGGAACAGGAGGCCGTGGCGGCAGGGTTTCGCCTCTTGGAGCTTTGGGCCTCCCTGACGGGAGTCCCGCTCTACCGCAAGCTCGGCTACGCGGAGATCCGCAAGCTGGCGATCCCCGGCGGCAATGGCACCGCGGTCCCCGCGATCCACATGGCCAAGCTGGTCGCCCTCGACAGTGACGGCGCGAACGCTGCCTAGATCGGATCACAGTCTGACGGCACCGCTGACGATCCCGTCAGACTGTGTGAATCCGATCTACCTCAAAAAACCAAGAGCAGATCAGGGGTCGCTGGATCGCCTGCGACGATTCCATCCACCCCTGATCTGCTCTTGGCCGCCCCTACAGCACCGCCCACACAAGACGCGGCCCACACAACGACGCTGCCCATACGACAAAGGCCGCGCACCCTGACGGTGGCGGCCTGACGGCACTTCAATATTTGTCCGATCACCGGAAGAGGCGGAAGCCTCGGCTTCCGTTTCTTCTTCCAAAGCCGTCTTCCACGGCCCGTCCCGGCGGCCCCGGAGCGCGCTCCCAAATTGAGCGCGCCCGTCGGTCCTGTCGCCGGGAAGAGGCCTAGAAGCCTTCGCGCTCCATGCGCTTGCGCAGCAGCTTGCGATAGCGGCGCACGGCCTCGGCACGCTCACGCTTCTTGCGGGCGGAGGGCTTCTCAAAGTTGCGGCGCAGCTTCATTTCCCGGAAGACACCTTCGCGCTGCAGCTTCTTCTTCAGCGCGCGGAGGGCTTGATCGACGTTGTTGTCTCGAACCTGAACTTGCACAGACGCTCTGCGCTCCTTTCTTAAGCCGTGAAAGCCGGTCTCCCGACGGACCTTCGGGCTGGATTGCTCGACGATTAGGGCAAAAAAATCAACTCCGCGACACAGATGCCGCGGAGACAGGTGGGTTGGTATCACAGAGGTTGGGAAAAAGGAAGGGGTTTCTAGGGGGTTTTGGGCCTCGATCCGCCCCAGGGCGCCCTCGGGAAGGCCCGACGGCGGCTTCCGTCCGAAAGAAGGAAGATAATCCCTTTTTCGGCCGTTTTCCGCACGATCCGGGCAAGGGGGAACCGGCCGCCGCCCCGCCCGAGTCGCGGGGGGCGGCGCTCGGCGACGCCGCTTCCCGGCGCCTTTGCCCGGGACCCCTGCCCGAGACCTTTACCCGGTCTGGGGGGCGGGCCATATTCATCCCATGGCCATTCTCAAGATCGCCCGCATGGGCCACCCGATCCTGCGCCGCAAGGCCGACCCCGTCGCCGACCCCACGGCCCCGGAGATCGGCCGGCTGATCCGCGACATGCTGGAGACCATGGAAGACGCCGGCGGCACCGGTCTGGCGGCGCCGCAGGTTCATGTGCCGCTGCGCGTGGTGGTGTTCTTCGTCTCCGGCCACCGCGCCGCGGCGGAGGACGGCCCGGGCATCGGGGCGGGCCGCGAGGATGTGCCGCTGACCGTGCTGATCAATCCGCTGATCGAGCCCCTGACGGAAGAAACGGCTTTGGGGCCGGAGGCCTGCCTCTCGGTCCCCGGTCTGATGGGCCAGGTGCCGCGGGTCACGCGGATCCGCTACCGTGGCCTGACCCTGGAAGGGGAACCGCTGGAGCGGGAGGCCGAGGGCTTCCACGCCCGCGTGGTGCAGCATGAATGCGATCATCTCGACGGGATTCTCTATCCTCAGCGCATGACCGATCTCTCGCTGCTGGCTTTCACCAGCGAAGCCGGCCGCTTCGCGGCGGAAACCACCGGGCCGGAGACCACGGGGCCGGACGCCGAGGCCGAGCAGGACGACCGTCCCGAACAGGAAAGGGCAGAGAGCCATGGTTGAAGCACAGGACGCCAAGGACGACGCGGGCCAGGCCGCGGCGGCGGAGAAGCTGGCCCGGCAGCGGCGCAGTCTGCTGGAGGCCGCCCTGCGTCACGTGCCCTTCGACGGCTGGACCTGGACGGCGCTGGATGCCGCCGCCCGCGATCTTGGCCTGCAAGGCGGCGAGGCGCAGCGGCTCTTTCCCGGCGGTCCGCAGGAACTGATCCGCAGCTTCAGCGCCGAAGCGGACCGGCAGATGCTGGAAGTCCTGGAGGGCCTCGATCTCGATTCCATGAAGGTCCGCGAGAAGGTGGCCGCCGGGGTGCGGACCCGGCTGGAGGCCGTGGCCGCGCACCGTGAGGCGGTGCGCAGCGGGCTGACGTTCTTCGCCCTGCCGCAGAACGCCTCGGCGGGCCTTTCCTGCCTCTACCGCACGGTCGACGCCATCTGGTACGCCGCCGGCGACAAGGCGACCGACTACAATTTCTACAGCAAGCGCGCGCTGCTGGCCGCGGTCTATTCCTCGACGCTGCTGTTCTGGCTGAACGACAAGTCGGAAGACTATGCCGCCACCTGGGCGTTCCTCGACCGGCGTATCGGCGAGGTGCTGCAGGTGGCCGGGCGGCTCGGCAAGGGCGTGAGCTCGGTCCTGAACCTGCCGGAGCGCTTCGTGGGCGCCGTGACCAACCCGAAGCGCAGCGGTCCCAGGCGGGGTGGCTCCAGGCGGGGCGGCGCCCGCCGGCCGCTGCACGGCGCCCGGCGCTAGGCGCCAGTCGCTAGGGGGCCTTTCCCTTGCCTGCGCCGACGACCCTGCCGGCGCGAACCGTGTAGTCGCGTTCCACGCTCTCGTAGCATTCCATGGAAATGGCCTTGTTGGCCGTCTCGCCGTCGTCGGACAGCGGCAGGAAACAGACGTCGTATTCCGTCACGATACCCGGTGCGAGGCTCCATCTGATGCGCGTGATGATCGGCGACTTGGTTTCGCAGGCGGCCTGATAGCATTCCAGAAAAGGCCCCTCGTAGTTGGGCAGGGCGATCTCGTCGAGATACCTGCCGGTGAACTCAAAGCCGGTCATCTCGACGACGTGGGTGCCGACCAGGCGATAACGGACCCGGAAGGGATTCTGCTCCAGATCGACGATCAGCAGATTGGGCATCAGCCTGGGGATGTCGATCGGGTCGATGTCGGCGCGCCGGGGCAGGCGCCCGCCGGCGCGCTTGCTGTGCCAGTACCGGTAGAGCGCGCGGATGGCGGCGCTTTCGATCTCGTCTTCGTGGGTGATTGGTCGCATCGGCGGGATCCGAAAAAACCGTTTGTCGTGAAGCGGCGGCCCCATCCACCCCTGGCTTCGCCCGATCTGCAGCCCGAACTGTCGCCAAACCTGTAGATAGTCACTCCGGGGGACGCCGTCACCCCTTTTGGCGCCGCCGGAACCTCGTCTGCCTTCTAGTCCGCCCGGCGCCGCGGCGTCTTTGTCCCCGGCACGGCATTCGCGCCGGGCTGGAAGTTGTAGGCGCGTTTCACGGTCTCGTAGCACTCGATGGCCAGCGCCATGTTGACCCGCTGGCCGTCGTCGGACAGTGGCAGGATGCAGATGTCGTATTCCTCCGTCGTGTCTTCAGTGAGGCGCCATTTGATGCGGGTCAGGACCGGCGTCTTGGTTTCGCAAGCGAGCTGGTAGCATTCCTGGAATGGCCCCTCGTCGTTCGGCAGGGCAATCTCGTCCAGGTACTTGCCGGTGAACTCATAGCCGGTCATCTGCACGACCTTGGTGCCGACCAGGCGATAGCGCACCCGGAAGGGGGCGTCCTCGATGTCGGCGATCAGCAGATTGGGCATCAGGGAAGGGATTTCGGCAGGGTCGATATCGGCGCGCCGGGGAATCCCTTCCGGCGGGCACTTGCTCCGCCAGTAGTCGAACAACTGGCGGATCGCGGCGCTGCCGATCTGGTCTGCGTGGGTGATCTGTTGCATGGGTCGTCATTGTCCCGCGAAACCGCAGGCCTATCCAGTGCTGCGTGAGCGGGGGTCGCTGATTTCCGCCGGGCGTTTCAGGGTACGACCTTTTTTTCCAGGCGCGCATAGCATTCCACCGCGATGGCCTTGGTCGCGACACGGCCGTCGTCGTCGAGCGGCAGGACGCAGAGATCGTAGGTGCCGGTGACGTCGTCGGTAAAACGCCAGGTCATACGTGACAGCAGCGGCACCTTGTCCTCGCTGACCTTCCTGTAGCATTCGAGGAAGTCGTCCTGGACATCTTTCGAGGCGATCTCGTCGAGGTACCTGCCGGTGAACTCAAAGCCCGTCATCTCGACGATGTGGGTGCCGACCAGCCGGTACCTGACTCGGAAAGGGTGCTGTTCGAAGTCCACCATGATGATCTGCGGAAGGACCGCGGCGATGTCGCTGGGGTCGATATCCTGGCGCCGGGGAATGGCGCCGTTGCGGCATTTACTTTGCCAATAGACGAAGAGCCGCCGGATAACCTCGCTTTCGATCTGACGGACGTCGGTAATTCTCAGCATCGACTCGGGGGGACGTGGACTCGGGGGGACGTGGACTCGGGGGAGGTGGACTCGGGAAACGGCGGACTCGGGCAACGGCGGACTCGGGGGGGGCGGTGATGGACAGGCGGGCGGCCATCCAAGGTTTGCAGTTCCATAATGAACTTGGCAGACCTGAGCAAGACGGACAGTGAAAAATAATCAATCAGGCCGGTGCTCGCAGGCTTTCGGGGAGGAAAATCGACCGCAGAGGATCTCCGGAGTGGCGTCGGTGACTACGATAGAATGGTCGAAGGCCAGCGGTACCGGATTAAGTATTTGGCGCCACGTTCATTCTACCGGGGCGCTGAGATGAAATAGAATAATCCCTCACAAATATTGTGTATAATCATTGCAATAAGTTTGTCTATTGTTCTTGGGCTGTGATTTCGACGATCGATCCTGAACCTGCAAAGGGGCTGGAATGGCCTTCGTGGCGCACCCGGCTCTTGACCCTCAGACGAGTGGCCGGCTGTCTCGCCACCGTGGTGGTTCTGCTCGCCGTCACGGTCTTGGTCGCCGGGTGGATTTTCGACGTTGTCGCGGTGCGCCGTCTGCGTCCGGACCTGCCGGGCATGGCGATCAGTACAGCCCTCGGCCTGGCCGCTTGCGGACTTTGCGTGATTCTCGAGGTCGCCCTGCCGCGGTCGTTTCGGCGGAACTACCGGCCCCTCGTGGGGTTCATGGCTTTGGCGTTCGCCACGATCGATCTCGGGCTCTTGATGGGGGTCTCCGGACGTGGGGTGGACCAGCTCGTCTTCGGCTTCCCCGACGCGCGCGCGGAAATCTACATGTCGCCGGCAACGGCGATCTGCCTTGCCCTGGCGGGGGGCTGCCTGCTGGTGCGACGGCGGCGCGCCGCCGTTCTGAACGGCGATCTGTTCAGCGGCCTGGCGGGGGTGGGCCTCTTTATCACCGTCCTTACCCTGACCGGCTATGCCTTCGACAGCCGGGCCCTGCACGCGGTCTTCGTGTTCTCCGCCATGGCGCTGCACACTGCGACCGGATTCTTCCTGCTGTTTCTGGCTCTGTTGCTGGCGCATCCGGCCTGGGGCTGGATGCGCATCGCCATCGGGGTCGGCCCGGGCAGCAGGATACTGCGGCGCAATCTGCCTTTCGTGCTTCTCGGGCCCTTCGTCTTCTGCTGGGCGACGCTGGTCGCCGTCGACAGCGGCGTCTTCGACGCCAACTTCCGGCTGAGCGTGCTGGCGATCAGCAGCGCCGCCTGCCTGGTGGGCTTGCTGTTCTGGAGCGCCCTGCGGGAAAATGCCGACGCGAAGGTCCTCTTGGCCACGAACGAGCGGTTGCGCAGGGCCCTCAGTGACCGGAATGTCCTGTTGCAGGAGGTCTACCACCGGGTCAAGAACAACCTGCAATTCATCGACGCGATGTTGGCCCTGGAAAGCACGGGCGAGGAAAGCGAGGCCGTCGCGCGGCGCTTCTCGACCATTCGGGGGCGCTTGCATGCTCTCAGCCTGGTTCACCAGCGGCTTGTCGCGTCGGAGGATCTGGCGACCCTGGATCTGAAAGCTTTTCTCGAGGAGCTTTGCGACAACCAGGCGAAGGGGGCCGGGCTCGACCTGCGCGACGCCAAGATCGAGGCGAAGGTCGCGCCCTTGCGGGTTCATTTCGAGAGCGCGGTTCCCATCGGCCTTCTGGTGACGGAGCTGATATCGAACGCTGCGAAACACGCTTTCCCGAACGGTGGCCATGACGGCGTCGTTTCGGTGGTCGCGATGCCTAGAGGTGACGATGCACTCCTGCTGGCGGTCCATGACAATGGAGTGGGGCGCGCCGCGGAGACCGAAGGTCGTGACGGAAGCGACACGGAAGAAAAGGTCGGCGAAATGATCCTGCAGTCTCTGGTGGCTCAACTCGGCGCGGAGATGACGACACGCTACGACAATGGCCGGCAGGTAGAGTTGATGATCCCTCTTAGAGCAGCCGTGGAGGAATGATGGGAACTGCGCCAAAAATACTGATCGTCGAAGACGAACGCATGATCGCGGAGTATTTCAAGGTCTACGTCGAGAGCCTCGGATACAACGTCTGCGGCATCGCCATGACCGCGGAGGCGGCGGTCCGCATGGCGCAGGAGGAAGAACCCGACCTGGTCTTCATGGACGTGCGCCTGATGGGCCAGGCGGACGGTGTGGATGCCGCCAACGCGATACACCGGAAACGGCCGATACCGACCGTCTACGTGACCGGCTCCACCGAACCGGAGACCATCGCGAAGATCCAGTCCGACCACCCCTCGGCGGTGCTCATCAAGCCGGTGCTCGCCGAACAGCTGAAGGAGGCGTTGACGCGCTTCTGCCCCCTGCCCTGAGGCCCTTCGGGCCCGGACCTTAGAGCAGATCAGGGTCGGATGGGTTCGCCGAAGGCGATCCACCAACCCTGTGAATCTGCTCTATGTATTGGAAATAGATCGGATTCACACGTTTAGACAGA
>JBLWUP010000022.1:0-36387 GCA_048268885.1 Kiloniellaceae bacterium
TCGCCGAAGGCGATCCACCAACCCTGTGAATCTGCTCTATGTATTGGAAATAGATCGGATTCACACGTTTAGACAGAACCACCAAGTGGTTCTGTCTAAACGTGATCCGATCTAGTGGATCCGGGTGACCCGGTAGCCGCGCCGTTCCAGCAGGGCGAGGATGCCTTCCTCGCCGGGCATGTGCAGGGCGCCGACGGCGACGAAGGCCTTGCCGCGCTGGAGCAGCGGGATCATGCGGTCGACCATGATGCGGTTGCGGTTGTCCAGGAAAGCCTCCTTGAACTCCCGGGCGCCCGGTTCCTTGTCGTCCCGCGCCAGGGCCTCCATGCGTCGGTAGGCGGGGGCCATGTTGCCGTCCAGATAGTTGCCGATCAGCGTTTCCATCGCATCCGGCTCCTCCTCCAGCTGCGCGATCACCTCGCGCAGGGCCTCGGCCTGGTCCTGGGCCTCGGCGTCGTCGAACAAGGCGAGCTGTTCTTCCAGCTTCTCCAGGGCGACCACGCGCATGCCGAGGTCGTAGGCCCACTGGATGAGCCAAAGGTCGAGGAACAGATCGCCTTCGGCCCGGCGGCGGAACTCGTCCGGCGGCGTCTGGAACAGGAAGGCCAGGGCGCCCGGCGGCATGCGGTCCACCGCCTTGGCCGGGATGCCGTAGCGCGCCGCCAGGGCCACGGCCTTGTCGTAGGTCTCGGGATCGACCGCCTTGACCAGCGAGCCGCTGCGCGGCGCCGCCCCGGTTCCCTGCGCAATGGTGCGGCGCTCCTCGGGCGTGAACAGCAGTTCGAAGGCGGCCTGCTCGGAGGCCTCGAAAGCCTCGCGGATCGGCGCCGGCAGGTCGCGCACCCGCGGATCGGTGATGTGGATGGTGCCCATAATATGGCTCGGCGGGGCGTCGCCCCGCTCGACGCGCCACAGGCGGCCCTCGCCGTGCCGGACCGGATGGACGTCGGAGGCCGCGGCAAGGCCGGCCCAGAACACCAGCAGCAGCGCGAAAAGGAAGACGCTCCACTGGGGGAACCGGGCGGGCGTCCAGCGATATCCGGTCATGGCGGGCCTCGCGTGTCAGGCGCTTCACGGGACCGGCGCGCCCCTGCAGGATCAATCGCCGGTTGCGTAGCAGCCTGACCGCGAAACCTTAAAATTCAGCCAAATCGGGGATTTGTCTCAATAGACCCGGGAGATGCGGTAGCCCCGGCGCTCCAGCAGGCTGAGGATGCCTTCCTCGCCCGGCAGATGCAGGGCGCCGACCGCCACGAAGGCCCGCCCCTCTTCCAGCAGCGGCAACATGCGCTGGGCCATGGTGCGGTTGCGGCTGTCGATCAGCCGCTCGGCCAGGCGGTCCGCCGCCGCCGTGTCGCTGACCCCGCTATGGTCGTTCGCGATCGCCATGAGGCTGCCGGTATCGCCCTTCAGGTAGGCGCGGAACATGCGGTTGAACTGCGCCTCGATGTTGGCGTAGTCGTTCAGCAGGTCGGTTACCATGGCAACCTGCTCCGCCTCGCTCAGGCCGTCGAAGACCTCGATCTGCTCGGCATAGCTCTCCAGGCCGTGCAACGCCTTGCCGCGGCGCTGCGCCTCGCTCTGCAGCCAGAAATCGAAGGCCGCCTCGCCCTGGGACTGGCGGATCGTCTCGATCCGCGGGCGCGCCAGGAAAAAGCTCAGCGCCCAGGGCTTGAAGCGCTGCAGGCCCGCCGCCGGGATGCCGAAGTCGGCCACCGCCGCCGCCGCCCGCGCGAACAGCTCCGGCCCCAGAATGTCTTCCAGACGGCGGTCGACCGGCAGCTGCAGGGCCCCGCCCAGGTCGGCGTCGCCGTCCTGCCCGGTGATGACCTCGAAGGCCACCACGCGGGACTCGTCGAGCGCCCGGTCGATCTCCGCCGGCAGCTGGCGCAGCCGCGGGTCCGTCGAGTGCATGGTGCCGAGCAGGTGGTTTGCCGGGCCACCCTCTTTCTGGATGCGCCAGAGGAGACCCTGGCCGTAGGGGATGTCCTGCGCCGCCGTGGCCGCGCCGCCGGGCAGCAGGGCGCCCAGCGCCAGCAGGCCGATGAAGGCGAGACCGAGCACCGCCTTGAAAGAGCGCCGTCGCGAAAGTCGAAGCATGATGTCCGGTCCCTGTTCTCGAACTTCAGGTGGCCAGCGAAGCGAAGTGCAAGCTACGGCCTGATCTTGTAGCCCGCCGCGAAGAGCCGCCAGGCCAGCAGCGCCAGGACCAGGTTCAGCGCGGTGAGGATGCCGGCGCCCAGCGCCAGCGAGGTTTCCGCCTGGCCGATGAAGCCGGCCCGGAAACCGTCGACGGCATAGAACACGGGATTGAAATAGATCCAGTCCCGGAACGCCTCGGGCAGCCGCTCCACCGAGAAGAAAGTCCCCGAAAGGAGCCCCAGCGGAACGACGAGAAACCCCTCGACCGCGCCATAGTGGTCCCAACGCTCCGCCCAGAGGCCGGCGATAGAGCCCAGCAGCGCGAAAAACAGCGCCGCCAGCACGGCAAAACCGAGCACAACCGTTGCATCGAAGTATGAATAATCCACAAACAGCGCCGTGCCGGCCGCCACCAGCGTGCCCGCCATCAGGCCACAGGTGGCCGCCGAAAGCGCGAAGCCGGCCACGACCTCCAGGGACGAGAGGGGCGCCATCTGCACGTCCGCGATGGTGCCTTCCATCTTGTCCATGACGATCATCGCCGCCGAATTCTGGAACGCCGTGTAGACCACGGCATAGAGCACGACGCCGGGGGCGATGAACTCCTTCAGGCCGACGCCCGGCAGCATCTCGCCCAGGCCGCGCTGCCCGACCACGAAAACCAGCAGGAACAGCAGGCTGGAGACCAGCGGGCCGACCAGGGTTTCCAGGCCGAAGCGCAGGAAGCGCGAGACGCCGTAGCCGTAGTAGACCGCCCAGAGGCCGCGCCAGTTCACCCGCCGGAAGGTCAGGGGCCGCCAGGCGCGGAAGGCTAGCAGCGCCGGCGCCGCGTGACTGCCGGTCCGGCTGCTGCCCCCGAGGCCGCTCATGGCTTCAGCCGGTAACCGGTGGCGAACATCCTGTAGGTGACGGTCCAGAGGAAGAGGTTGAAGCCCGCCATGACGACAATTCCCAGCGTCAGATTGCCGTCGGCATGGCCGATGAAGCCGTAGCGGAAGCCGTCGATCATGTAGAAGAAGGGATTGAAGTGGGCGACCACCTGCCAGGTCTCCGGCAGGCGCTCGATGGAATAGAAGGTGCCGGAGAGGAAGGAGAAGGGCGTGATGACGAAATTGGTCACCGCGGCGATGTGGTCGAACTTCTCCGCCCAGATGCCGCCGATCATGCCCAGCAGCGACAGCATCAGCGAGGCCATGACCCCGTGAAACAAGATGAACAGCGGGTTGTGGATGGTGACCGGCACGAAGAGGCACATGCCGAGCCCGACCGCCAGGCCGACCATGACGCCGCGGGTGACGCCGCCCCCGGCGATGCCCAGGGTCAGCTCGGCCGGCGACAGCGGCGGCATGAGCACATCGACGATGTTGCCCTGCACCTTGGCGATGACCAGCGAGGAAGAGGTGTTGGCGAAGGCGTTCTGCACCATGGCCATCATGATGAGGCCCGGCGCCAGGAAGCTGGAGAAGGGCACGCCGCCGACCTCGCGCCCGCCGCCGCCCAGGGCCAGGGTGAAGATGGCCAGAAACAGCAGCGTGGTCACCATCGGGGCCAGCAGCGTCTGCGTAAAGACGTTGAGGAAGCGGCGCACTTCCTTCATGTAGAGGGTCCAGAGGCCGCGCCAGTTCACGCGCCCCATTTGCCTGACGCGGGTGGCGGCAAGCGAGAGGGTCTGATGTTCCATAGCGCTTCACATAGTCCGAGCCAACGCCGGGCGCAAGCCAAGAGCCCTCTGCCGCAAAGCAGGCTCCGGTGACCGAGGCGGAGGACAGGGCCGCCGGCAAGCGGGGCAAGAAGCGCCGCCAGCCGCTGAAAGCCACGCCGGAAGGGCTGGAGCGCTCGGCCCTCTACTACCTGGAGCGCTACGACAGCTCCACCGGGCACCTGCGCCGCCTGCTGCAGCGGAAAATCCTGCTTTCCGCCCGGGTGCACGGCACCGACCCGGAAGAGGGCGCCGCGGCGGTGGAACGGCTCATCGCGCGGCTGAGCGGGCTCGGCCTGCTGGACGACGTCCGCTATGCCCGCGAGCGGGTGCGCAGCCTGCTGGCGCGCGGCACCTCGGCCGCCATGATCCGCGCCAAATTGCGCGCCAAGAGCCTGCCGCCCGAGCTGATCGACGCGGCCCTGGCCGAAGACGAGGACAACGGGCCGGGCCGCGAGCTGCGGGCGGCCCTGCGCTATGCCAAACGCCGCCGTCTCGGCCCCTACCGCCTGGAGAAGCGGCCCGGAGAACGTGCCGAACGGCGCGAGCGCGACCTGGCGGCCATGGGCCGCCAGGGTTTCGACTACGAAACCGCCCGACGCGTGGTCGACTGCGAGGATCCCGCGGTCCTGGAGACGGAACTGGACGGAAGTTAGCCGCCGGAGGCGGAAAAAACGCCCCCAGGCTGCATCCCCGCGTGCCGGGCTTGCGTAGGTGGAAACAAGACCCCAATCGGGAAGCCTTCAGGCAGGTCACCCGTATTTCACTTGGTGCAGCGCAACACCGTGGCACATAGTTGCTCAAGCGCTGCCCCATAGGTTGCACCACTTTGACTGTCAGAAACGGAAGATGACGCGATGAGCCGGATCCTGAAACTGATCACCCCCCTCGCCCTCACCCTGACCCTGATCGGCGGCCTGGCCAGCGGCGCCGCCTACGGCATGGGCAGCGACGACGACGCCAAGGCGCCGATGGACCCGAACTACGCCGCCGCCAAGCAGCTGGTGGAAGACGGCAAATACGCCGAGGCCATTCCGCTGCTGGAAAAGGTGGTCGCGAGCGACGACAAGAATGCCGACGCCTTCAACTACCTCGGGTACAGCAACCGCAAGCTCGGCAATCACGATGCCGCCCTGACCCACTATCAGACCGCCCTGGCGATCGAGCCGCGCCATCGTGGCGCCAACGAGTACCTGGGCGAGCTCTATCTGACCCTGGGCGACCTGGAAAAGGCGGAAGAACGCCTCGACGTGCTGGACAGCGCCTGCTTCTTCGGCTGCGACGAGTACACTGAACTGAAGAACCCCATCGCCGAGTACAAGGCCAAGGCCGGCAGCTGACCTTCCGCCGGGCACCTCGCAACACCCTTCGAGACGCGGTCCTGCGGACCGCTCCTCAGGGTGAGGCGGCGAAACAATTGACCTCACGCTGAGGAGCGAGCGTCTCGACCTGCCTTCGCCGAAGCGAAGTCGCTCCGGCTTTGCGCAGGCAGGAGCGCGAGGTCAATTGGTTCACCTGCTCCGCCGCGCGCCCCGCGGCTCAACCTACTCCGCCGCGCGCCCCGCGGCTCAGCCTATTCCGCCGCGCGCCCCGCGGCCGGCGCGACCGCCGGCAGGTCGAGGGCGCTCTTCAGCACATGCACTTCCAGCGCCTGGGAGCGCCCGCGCACGTCGATCTGCTGCTGCGGAAAGGCGCTGAGGTCGACCCCGGCATGGGCGGCCAGCGGCGCCGACACGATGAGCTGCGCATCGTAGTCCTTGGTCAGCGCCTCCAGCCGGCTGGCCGTGTTCACCGCATCGCCGATGGCGGTCAGGGAGACCGCCGGGCCGTAGCCCAGCTCGCCGACGATGACGTGGCCGCTGTGCAGGCCGATGCCGATGCGCAGCGGCTGGTCCAGGTCGGAGGCCAGACTGCGGTTCAGTTCCTCCAGATGCTCGGCCATGCGGCGCGCCGCCTCCAGGGCGTTGCGGCTGCCCGTTTCGACGCCTCGCTCGATGCCGAACAGCGCCATGACGCCGTCGCCGATGAACTTGTCGATACGCCCGCCGGCCTCTTCCACCGCGGTGCCCATGGCGGTGAAATAGCGGTTGAGCACGAAGACCACGTCGTAGGGCAGACGGTCTTCCGACAGGGTGGTGAAGCCGCGCAGGTCGGCGAAGAGGATGGCGATCTCGCGCTCGTCGCCCTGCAGGTAGCCGGCCCGCGGCTGGGCCAGGGCCGGGCCGCTGCCGGGCGGCAGCAGGGGCGTCACCTCGCAGTTATCGAAGAGCGCCGTCTGGCAGGCCAGGCGCACGTTGGGGGCGGCGCCGATCCGCGCCAGGACGCGGCGTTCCTCCGGCCCCGGCGGCGGCAGGGCGGCCCCGCCGCGCCCGACCCGCACGCGGCAGGTGGAGCAGCGGCCGCGCCCGCCGCAGACCGAGGCATGGGGCACCCGCGCCATGCGGCTGGCCGCCAGGATGGTCAGGCCCTTGCGCACGATGATTTCCCGCCCGCCGGGATAGCTCAGGCGGACCATGCCCTGGCGGCGCTGCCAGAAACGCCACAGCAGGCGCGCCAGCAGGGTCAGCCCCAGCAGGACGAAGAAGCCGATGACCACGCCGTCGCGCAGCGCCAGGACCTCGGCGCGTTCGGCCGTCGAGAGAGCGGCACGACGCGCCAGCGTCGCCGCGACGAAGTCCGGGTCCTCCGCAGCGCGGCGCAGCACCTCGCGGCCCGCCGCCAGATAGCCGCCCAGCGCCAGGGTCGGCAGCAGAACCGCGGTGGCCAGGCCATAGGGCGCGGCGCGCGGGTACCAGCCCTTCAGCCGCAACCAGAGGTGCAGGCCGATGCAGCCGTGGATCCACACCACCAGCACCAGAACGGTCTGTTCCAGGGCGTCGGTCCAATCGAAGGCCCACTGCACGGTGACCACATAAAGGTAGTCGTCATCGACGCCGTAGATCTCGTGCGCGAGGCGGGTGCCGAGGATGTGCAGCGCCGCCAGCGGGATGATCAGGACGCCGAAGAAGTAGCGCAGGGCGTCGAGCAGCGGCATGGCCAGGCGCTCGCGCCTGAAGATGGCGTAGTAGGCAAGACAGAGGTGGACCAGCAGGGCCGTGTAGAGCAGCACGCTCGGAAGCATCCCGCGCCAGAAGGAGACGAAAACCTCCCGCCCCGCCTCCAGCGCCGGGAAGGAGACCAGCCCCAGCATCAGGTTCAGCAGGTGCGTGAGGACGTAGATAAAGAGGGTGAGACCGCTGATCAGCCGCAGGCGCCGGAGCATTCTTGTTCCTCTGCTATCGTTGCTTTGGCTGCGAGCGGCAGGGCAACCGGGGCGTAACCATTGACAGTTGGCCCATAGATCATAGGCCCGTAGATCATAGGTTGGCGCCGCGGCCTTGAAAACGGCCCTCTGCGCCTGCTATTGGCCCTCTTGCCGTTGGCCGGACCCGCATAGCGATCTACGTTGGTTCCGGGGAAAAGGCTTCGGCACGGCCGATCACATTTGCGTAGGCGAGGAAAAGCAGGGTGACAGAAAGCGACGGACGCAGGCCCAGGCGGCGCAACCGGCCACAACGCGTCTTCGATACCTCGGTGCCGTCGCCCTGCATTGCCGTCTGTCAGGTGGATGCCAAGACCAGCCGCTGCATCGGCTGCCGGCGCCACATCGACGAGATCCGCGACTGGCCGATCCTCTCGGTCGAGGAAAAGCGCGCCATCCTGGCCAAGCTGCCAGAACGGGACTAGCCGCCGCCGGGCCCGCGCCGGAGAAATCTTCTAGAGCAGATCAGGGTCGGCTGGAATCGCCGAAGGCGATCCTCCGACCCTGTGAATCCGATCTAGGCGTGGAGCGGCGTGTCGAGCGGCTGGCTGTCGGCGCGGCGCTCGAAGAGCGAGCGCATGATCTTCTCCTGAACGCGCATGTCCAGGTCGGTGAAGACGCCGGCCAGTTCCTTGCGGTCGCGGTCGACCCAGATCACCACGGCGCGGCAGGCGAAGGACAGGGCTTCGCCATCGACGTCGACCTCGACGTTCAGGGAGACCTTGTCGCCGGGATAGTGCTCCGCGGCGTAGGCGCCGGCGGAGAAGCCGCGGCGCGACCAGTCTTTCAGGGGGTAGGCTTTTCCGTCGATGGAGATAAAACCATCGATCTGGCTGCCGCGAGGTTCGATGCGGCGATCGGCATCAGGCGAAGCAAAACGACGGAACAATGAAGACAACATGTCCCATTATCGCCCTTCGGACCTGAAGCTTTCGTTAACGAATTCGCCAAGTTGCGGGAAATTGGATCTTTATGCGGGCCGACAGGCCACAGGCGGGCGCCGTCCCTAGAGCAGATCAGGGTCGGATGGAATCGCCGAAGGCGATCCACCAACCCTGCGAATCTGCTCTATGTATTAGAAATAGATCGGATTCACACGTTTAGATAGAACCACTTGGTGGTTCTATCTAAACGTGATCCGATCTAGAGCGAGCGGCGCAGCCGCACCTCCAAAGGCCGGAAACGGTTGCGGTCCATCAAGGCCGCGCAGGCGAGCGTCACCCGGCGCGACGGATCCAGAATATCCCGCAGGCAGACGTGGCGCACCTCCCGTGAGTCGGTGAAAAAGGATTCCACCTCCCACTGCCGGGTCGCCTTGCGCATCTCCTGA
Source organism: Kiloniellaceae bacterium (assembly GCA_048268885.1). Lineage (GTDB taxonomy): Bacteria > Pseudomonadota > Alphaproteobacteria > Kiloniellales > Kiloniellaceae > Pelagibius. The sequence continues at coordinate 8,473 of JBLWUP010000022.1, forward strand.
AAGCGCTGGCCGATCTGTACGGCGGCGCCTGCTGTGCTTTGCGGCATTTCCATTTCCTGGACTCCGCTCCCGCTTCTGGGTGTCCGGTCATCGATGTCGTCGACTGGCCCGCAACGGAAAGCCACCCGACCGGGCAGGGTCTCCGTGTGGTGCCGCGCCGCCCTTTCGAACCTGTCTTCGCAGGATTTCGGCAGAATCTGGTCGGCGGCGAGATCTTAACCAGTATCGCAGCGCGCGGGCCCCAATCAACGATTCCGCCTGTGGCATTGCGTGTGAAAATTGGGGCAATGCCGACGCAAACATATAGGATTTATTACCGATACGCGGAGGCGATCCGACGCCGCGGGCGACGCCGGCGGCCCCGGTCATGGCCGTGACGCCGGAACGAATCATGCGTTATTACAATATGTTACATGGAAATCCCGGATATCCACCCGGCGCAACGACGCACCGCCAAGCGCCGCGCCACGGCGCAAACGCGCAAGGCGATTCCCTAATCAACTGACGCATATCGTTTACGATGCATTAATCAAATGAGCGTAACCCGGTAGTTAAGGATTATTAGGATCGGGTAAATGGACAGACCGATGCGATACCTGCTGATGGCAGACGACGAAGGTGACGCCCTTCGTCTGCGCCATGCCCTGAGGACCGACCCTTGCGGCCGGGACTCGGGCCGCGGCGACCTCGCCGAGACCGCGGAGGAGGTCGTCCGGACCGCCAACCTGTTCGAAGCCGCCGCCGCCCTGCGCGACGGCAGCGTCGACGCCGTGCTGTTCGATACCGGGTTCAGCGGGTGCCGGCCCGGCGACGCCCTCAGCCTGCTGGCCGGCGCGGCGCCCGACGCCCCGCTGATCGTTCTGACCGACCACGACCGCCTGCCGCTGGCCATGAACGCCGTCCGGCAAGGCGCCCAGGACTACGTCCTGAAATCCAGCTGCGACGACGGAACCCTGCGCCATCGCCTGCGGTTCTCCGTGGAACGCTTCCGGCGGTCACGCGACGACGCGCAGCAGCGGCAGAAGACCGAGAAACTGAAGTCGCACTACGAAAGACTGATCCACGACAACTGCGACGCCATGCTGGTGCTCGACAGCACCGGGCGCATCAAGTTCGCCAATACCTCCGCAGCCAGCCTGTTCAAGCGCGACCCCGCCAACCTGATCGGCAGCACCCCCGGCATCCCGATCGACAACGGCGATTCCATGGAGATCGTCATCAGCCGGCACTGCGGTTCCGACATGGTGGTCGACATGCGCCTGACGCGGACGGCCTGGGACGACGAGCCGGTCTACCTTGCGACGCTGCGCGACATTTCCCTGCGCAAGCGGACCGAGCACGCCCTGGTTTTGGCCAAGCAGCAGGCCGAACTCGCCAACGAGATGAAGTCGAAGTTCCTGGCCAACATGAGCCATGAACTGCGCACGCCCTTGAACTCGATCCTCGGCTTCACCGAAATGATGCAGCAGGGCGTCTTCGGCAAAATCACAAATCCGCGCTACGAAGACTACCTGTCGACCATCTGCCACTCGGGACGCCACCTGCTGACCCTGATCAACAACCTGCTAGACCTGTCGAAGATCGAAGCCGGTCGGGAAGAACTGGACGAGCAGGTGGTCGACATCGACGACCTGCTTCATGCGGCGGCCCGCGCCGCGGAACCCAACGCGCGCGAGCATGGCCTGACCCTGACCTGCGATATCGACGGCCATGCCTCCTTGCTGCGCGCCGACCCGGTCAAGCTGGATCAGATCGTGCTCAACCTGCTGACCAACGCCATCAAGTTCACGCCGGAAGGCGGACGGGTTTCCCTGGCGGCCCGTCCGACGCAAAAAGGGGCGTATCAGATCGTCGTCAGCGACACCGGCTGTGGCATGGACCCCGACGAAATTCCGCAGGCCATGGGTCTCTTCATGCAGATCCGCAGCCCCTATGTGCGCAACCGCGACCGCGGTACCGGTCTCGGCCTGCCGATCGCGCGCAGCCTGACCGAACTGCACGACGGCACGCTGGAGATCACCAGCCGGCGCGGCTTCGGCACCAAGGTGACCCTCACCTTCCCGGCGCAACGGCTGCTCGGCCGCCCGCTCACCAAAATGGTCCCGCCCCCTTCCGCGACGCGGTCGCTCGGCTGAGGCCGGTTCAGTCGGGGATCTGCAGGAACTTCGACTGCAGCACCGCCTCGCGCTCTTCCATGTAGCGCTGAGCCATGCACATATGCTCGAACATCACCTCGCGCGCCGCCGCCGCATCCTCGCGGCGCAGGGCGCGCAGCAGGCGCACCTGGTAGCTGAGCCCGCTTTCGCGCAGATCCGGATTGGGCTCGTCGTAGATGCGCTTGCAGACCGTCAGGTCGCGCAGCAGCGACTGCAGGAAACGGCACATGAAGGCCAGCACCGGATTGTCGCAGTAGTCCACCAGGATGGAGTGGAAGTCCAACTCGGCATGGCGCTGGCGGCGCTCCTCCTCCAGGTCTTGAGGCGGCTCCACGTAGATCTGCATGGTCTGTTCGAGCCGCTTGAAGTCGGCCTCCGCCAGCTTGCCGGCGATGCCCGCCGCCAGCTCCGGCTCCAGGATGCGGCGCAGGGCATAGATGTCGCCGATGGTCGGGTTGCGGAAGAAGAAGTAGTTGCCGAGCAGCTCCATGGCCCGGGATTCCGACAGGGCCTCCACGAAGGTGCCGCCGCCGGGACCCGTGCGGCTGCGCACCAGGCCCTGGGTTTCCAGCACGCGCAGCGCCTCGCGTATCGTGCCCTTGCTGGCCTGGAAGCGGTCGATCAGTTCGCGCTCGCCGGGCAGCCGGTCGCCGGGCTGCAGACCGCGGATGACGATCCAGTCCTTCATCTCCTCGGCGATGCGCACCGGGCGCTTCTTGGAGCGCGGCTTGGCGGGCGTATCCAGACTGTCACTCATATCCTTGCGTCAGCGCCCCGCCCCTTAATCCCTGCCCTGATCCGGCAGCGGCCAGGGGTCCCCTTTGCGGGGATGGTGACAGGCATAGGCGGTTTCGCCCTCGCGTTCCAGCGCCGGAAAGGTCTGACGGCAAATATCGCTCGCATGAGGGCAGCGCGCGGCGAAGGCGCAACCCGGCGGCGGTGCCAGGGGATCGGGCAGCTCCGCGATCTTGGACTCCGCGCCGATGCCCTTCTTCCCCGGCACCGGGGCGGAGGACAGCAGCAGCCGGGTATAGGGATGCAGCGGCCGATGGAACAGATCGTCGGCGCGCCCCTGCTCCACGATGCGGCCGAAGTACATGACCAGGACCCGGTCGCTGACCGATTCCACCACCGCCAGATCGTGGCTGATGAAGATGTAGGTCAGGTCGAACTGCGCCTTCAGCTGGTCCAGCAGGTTCAGCACCTGCGCCTGCACCGACACGTCGAGGGCCGAGACCGGTTCGTCGAGCACCAGGATCTGCGGTTCCGCCGCCAGGGCGCGGGCGATGCCGATACGCTGGGCCTGCCCGCCGGAGAACTCGTGGGGATAGCGGTCGAGGAATTCGGGGCGCAGGCGCACCGCGTCCATGATCTCCGCCAGCTTGTCGCGGCGCGCCGCCGCCGGCATCCCCAGCAGGTGGATCAGCGGCGCCTCCAAAGTCTGGCGGATGGTCTTGCGCGGGTTCAGCGAGCTCAAAGGGTCCTGGAAGACATACTGCACCCGCTTGGCCAGCGCATGACGGCCGAAAACGGCGGGGTCGTGCAGCCGCTGGCCGTCGAGCAGAACCACGCCGTCGCTCGGCGCCTGCAGGCCGACCAGCAGCTTGGCGAGGGTCGACTTGCCGCAGCCGGATTCCCCGACGATGCCCAGGGTCTCCCCCTTGATCACCTCGAAAGTGACGCCCTGGACCGCGTGGACCGCCGGCTTCGGCTTGCCGAGCAGCGTCCGGCCGCCGCCGAAGCGGCGGGTCACGTCGTCGATCTGCATCAGCGCGCTCATGCGGCCCCCGTCGGCTGTGCCGTGCGGGGTTTGATGCAGCGGACCTGGTGACCGTCATTCAAGGCGTCCAAGGTGATTTCGCCCTGGCGGCAGGCGTTCTCCGCATGGGGGCAGCGCTCGGCGAAGGCGCAGCCCGGCGGCAGGTCGTTGACGGGGGGCGGCAGGCCGGGAATCGCCTCCAGGCGCCGGCCCGGCTGGCCCAGGCGCGGCACGCAGGCGATGAGGCGCTCGGTGTAGGGATGCGCCGGCGCGCTCAGCACCTCTTCGGTGGGGCCGATCTCCACGATGCGCCCGGCATACATGACCGCGACGCGGTGACAGACCTCCGAGACCACGCCGAAGTCGTGGGTGATGAACAGCAGCGAGGCATCGGTGTCGTCGCGCAGCTGGTCCAGCAGCTTCAGCACCTGGGCCTGCACCGTGACGTCGAGGGCCGTGGTCGGCTCGTCGGCGATGAGCAGCTCCGGGTCGTTGGCCAGCGACATGGCGATGGAGACGCGCTGGCGCATCCCGCCGGACAGTTCGTGCGGGTAGGCCGAGGCGCGCCCCGCGGCATTGGGGATGCGCACCGCATCCAGCAGCTTCACCGCGCTGTCCCAGGCCTGCTTGTAGGACACCGGCTTGTGGCTGCGGATCGCCTCGGCGATCTGGTCGCCGATGGTAAACAAGGGGTGCAGCGTGGTCAGCGGATCCTGGAAGATGTAGGCGACGCCGTCGCCGCGCACGGCGCGCAGCCCGTCAGCATCGAGGCTTAGCAGATCCCGGCCCTGCAGCAGCACCTGGCCGCCGACGATGCGCCCGGGCGGCGTCGCCACCAGCCCCAGCAGCGAGAGCGCCGTCACCGACTTGCCGGAGCCGGACTCGCCGACCAGGCCCAGGCATTCGTTCGGCTGGATGTCGAAGCTGACGCGGTTGACCGCCTGGTAGACATCGCTGCCGATGCGGAACTGGGTCTGCAGGTCATGCACCGCCAGGACGCTGCCGTGCTCCGCGCTCATCGCCGCGACGGCCTGGGCCGACGGCGTGCTCTGCGCCGAGGGACGATCGACTTCCGTCATTGGCGCCGGGCGCGCCAGGGCGCCGGACTTGAGGCGCGGGTCGAGCAGGTCGCGGATGCCGTCGCCCAGCAGGTTGATGCTCATCACCACCAGGAAGATCATCACGCCGGGAATGACCGAGACATGCGGTGCGGTGATCAGCAGCTTGCGTCCCTCGCCCAGCATGGAGCCGAGGTCGGCGTCGGGCGGCTGGGCGCCGAGGCCGAGGAAGCTGAGCCCCGCCGTCTCCAGGATCATCCAGCCGACCGTGGTCGAGACGGTGATGACGATGACCGGCAGGACGTTCGGCAGCACCTCGGTCAGCAGGATGGAGAGGTTCGACTTGCCGGAGAGCCGCGCCGCGTCGATGAACTCCCGCTTGGCCAAGCCCAGGGTCACGCCGCGGATGTTGCGCGCGAAGAAGGGGATGTTGACGATGGCGATGGCGAAGAGCGCGTTCAGCAGGCCCGGCCCCAGCGCGGCGACGATGGCCAGCGCTAGCAGGATGTAGGGGAAGGCCATCAGCATGTCGATGCCGCGCATCATGATGGTGTCGGCGCGCCCGCCGAAGTAGCCGGCGAGGATGCCGATCGCCGAACCGAAGACCGCCGCGACCGCCGTGGCCGAGAGGCCGACCAGCAGGCTGACGCCGGTGCCCCACATAAGGCGCGAGAAGATGTCGCGGCCCAGGTGGTCGGTGCCCAGCAAATGACCCTCGGCCAGCGGGCGCAGCAGGCGGTTGGCCGGATCCGTCGCCGCCGGGTCGTGCAGCGGCAGGACGGGGGTGAGGATCACCAGCAGCACGATGAGCAGCAACAGGCCGGCACCGAAGGCGGCGAGCTGGTTGCGCGCGAAAAGCGCCAGCGCCGAGGGCCGTCCGGAGCGGCGCTTCGCCGGCGCCGCGGCGGTGGTGCCGGCGGCGGTCATGTTGCAACTCTCCTGGCTGTCGCCTGCGGGCAAGCATCCCCCTCGCCACACAAAGGCTGTCGTCCCGGGACTTGACCCCGGGACCCAATGCCGCCGGCCGCCATCGAGATCTTCCAGCTTAGGAATGCTGTGTTTGCAACGGGTGGCAAGGCACTCACCGCGAGCGGTCGCCGGGCGGTGAGGGCAATGGGTCCCGGGGTCAAGCCCCGGGACGACATGGCTGTATTCGAAGCCAAAGTGCGAACCCACGCGGACACAAGACGATTCCCGCTCCTCATGACCGGAGCCTCGGGTCGACCAGGTGCTGCAGCAGGTCGGTAATGAGGTTGAACAGCACGTAGCTGGCCGCCACCACCAGCACCCCGCCCTGCACCAGCAGCAGGTCGCGGGTCGAGATGGCCGTCACCAGCATGCGGCCGATGCCGGGCCACTGGAACACGGTTTCGATGTAGACGGCGCCGCCGAGGACGAAGCCCGCCTGCACGCCGATCACCGGGATGACGTTCACCAGCGCCGCCTTGAAGGCGTGGCGGTAGACCACGCGGCGCTCGCTGACACCCTTGGCGCGGGCGGTGCGGATGTAGTCCTGGCGCAGCACCTCCAGCATCGCCGCGCGGGTCAACCGCGCGATGACGCCGGTCGCGACCACGGCCAGGGTGACGGCGGGCAGCACGAGGTGGTGCAGCAGGTCCGGCAGGTCGCCGCCGCCGTAGATGGCGAACATGCCGCTGGCCGGGAAGAGGCGCCAGGTCACCGCGAAAGTCAGCACCAGCAGCAGGCCGAGCCAGAAGGAGGGGATCGAGATGCCGATCAGCACGAAGAAGGTGACGATCCTGTCGGTCCAGCCGTACTGGCGCACGGCGGTGACCACCCCGGCGATGAGGCCGAAGACCGAGCAGAGCAGCAAGGCCGCGCCGGCCAGGATGAGGGTGGCGGAGAAGCGCTCCAGCACCTCGTCGATGACCGGACGGTTCAGGTTGTAGGAGCGTCCGAAATCGCCCTGCAGCAGGTTGCCGAGCCAGACGAAATACTGTTCCACCAAGGAACGGTCGAGGCCGAGCTGGCGGTTCAGCCGCGCGACGTTTTCCGGCGTCGCGTAGGACCCGAGGATGGCGGTGGCGGGATCGCCGGGGATCATCGCCATGATGAGGAAGACGATGACCGTGAGGCCCAGCAGGACCGGCACCGCGAGCAGCAGGCGCTTGAGCGTGTAAGCGAGCATCTCGGTCACTCTCCTCCTGCCCTAGAAGGATGGGCGAGGCGGCCCGGGATCTCCGCTGCTGCGAGGACCCCGGGCGCTCGAAGGCTGACGTTTTGCCTCAGCCCTTGGTGACGTCCTTCAGGATCAGGAAGAAGGACGGCTGCAGCGAGAAGTCGCCCACCCCGGCCGAGGTCACGGCGTTCTGCTTCCAGTTGGCGATGAAGGCCCAGGGCGCGTCCTCATGCACGATGGCCTGCATTTCCTTGTAGAGCTTCGCCCGCTCGGCCTGGTCGGTGCTGCTGCGCGCGGCCTCCAGCAGCTTGTCGACCTCCGGGTTTGAATAGTAGCCGGAGTTGAAGCCGCCCTTGTCCGGCCAGGCTTCGCTGCGCAGGGCCAGGTAGGGGAGCGTGTCCGGATCGTTGGTCATCCAGGCCATCTCCGCCATGTCGGCCTTGCCTTCCAGGCCCGGGTTCACCTTGCCGAGGAAGGTGTTCCACTCGTAGGTCTCGATCTCCACGTTGAGCCCCACCTTCGCGAGGTCGGCCTGGATGGCGGCGCCCATCGGCACCGGATCGAGCATGCCGGAGCCGCCTTCGGTCACGTAGAAGGTCATCTCCGCGCCCTCCTGACCGGCTTCCTTGATCAGGGCCCTGGCCTTCTCCGGGTCGTAGGGATAGGGGCTGAGCGAGTCGTTGTAGGCCCAGGAGAAAGCCGGCGGCGTCGGGCCGGCGGCCACTTCCGCCGTGCCCTGCAGCACGTTCTCCACCAGCGCCTTCTTGTTGATGGCGTAGTTCACGGCCTGGCGTACCTTCTTGTCCGCCAGCGGGCCCTCCTTCACGTTGAAGATCAGGAACCAGACGTGCGGGCCGGCCTGCTCGTGGACCTGGTAGGTGCCGTCGCCCGAAAAAGTCGCGAGCGAGTCCGGCGGGACCTCGACCATCAGGTCGATTCCGCCCGACAGCATCTCGGCGACACGGGTGTTGGCGTCGGTGATCGGCCGGAAGACCACGGCCTCCAGCGCCGGCGCGCCTTCCCAGTAGTCCTCGTTGCGCACCACCACGACCTTGGCGTTGCTCTCCCACTCCGCGAAGCGGAAGGGGCCGGTGCCCGAGGGATGGCGGCCGAAGTCCTTGCCGAATTCTTCCACGGCCGCCGGCGACACGATGAGGCCGGTCGGATAGGCGAGGTTCGAGAGGAAGGGCGCGTAGGGCTCCTTCAGCTTGAACTCCACGGTGTCCTCGTCAACGGCGGTCACCGTGTCGATGGCGCTGAAGAAGAACGACAGCGGGAAGGGCCCGGTGTCGTGATAGGGGTGGTTCTCGTCGAGCATGCGGTCGAAGTTGAACTTCACCGCCTCGGCGCTCAGCGCGCTGCCGTCGTGGAAGCTGACGCCGTCGCGCAGGTCGAAGGTGTAGGTCGTGCCGTCGTCGCTGATGGTCCAGGACTCGGCCAGCGCCGGCTCGACCTCCAGGGTCCCGTCCTTGTAGCGGACGAGGCCGTCATAGACGTTCATGAGAATGCGGAAGTCGTTGACCGCCGTCACGGCGTGGGGATCGAGCGACTTCGGCTCGGCGATCTGGCCGACGATCAGAACGCCCGGCGGCGTCTGCGCCTGGGCCGCCCCGGCTGCCATGACACCGCTGGCCAAGACGCCGGAAACAAGAGCCGCCGCGTAGAAAGTCTTTTTCATTACCGCCTCCCTGCTGGATCGGTTGTGGGCAAATTACGCTGCGTTTACAGCCTCAATTTAGCATGATAAATTCAAATGTAACCTATTTTTTCATGATAAATTGTTCGCCATCTTTCAAATGGCGGCAGGAACTTCGCCGGATATGACCTTCACCATCATCGGCCGCGACCCGGACAGCGGCGCCGTCGGCGTCGCCACGGCGACCGGCAGCATCGCCGTCGGGGCCCAGGTGCCGCACTGCCGTTTCGGCGTCGGCGCGGTGGCCACCCAGGGCTATTCGACCAACGTGCTCTTCGCGCGCCGCGGCCTGCCGCGCCTGGCGAAGGGCGAAAGCGCGCCCCACGTCATGCGCGCCCTGGTGGCCGAGGACGAAGGCCGCGACTTCCGCCAGCTGGCGGTAATGGACCGCGACGGCAAGACGTCCGGCTGGACCGGCAGCGCCAACAGCGACTTCAAGGGTCACCACGAGGGCGCGAACTTCATCGTCGCCGGCAACATCCTGACCGGCCCCGACGTCCTGGCCGCCATGGCCGCGGCCTTTCAGGCCGGCAGCGGCGAAGCCGGTGGCCGGGAAGCCAGTGGTGGGAAAACCGGTGGCGGGGATCTGGCGCAGCGCCTGCTGGCCGCGCTGAAGGCCGGCGAAGCGGCGGGCGGCGACAGCCGCGGCACCCGCTCGGCGGCGCTGCTGGTCGATGCCGGCAGCGGGGCGGCGCTGAACCTGCGCGTCGACTACGACGAAGATCCGGTCACCGCGCTCGCGGCGCTGCACGAACGCTCCAAGGACGAGGTCTACCGCGATTTCCTCGCGCGCCTGCCCGACGAGCAGGACCCCAGCCGTTACTAAGTCGGGCCGTTACTAAATAGGACCGCTACTGAACGGCGGGCTAGCGAGCCTGGGCCGACTGGGGCAGCTCCGCCAGGGAGCAGCGCCAGCCGTTGTCGCGGGTGGAAATGCACGGCAGGTCCGGGCCGCGCGGCGCCGGCACGTCGCCGTCGCCGGTGATCAGCGGCGGCTCTTCCTGCAACTCCTGCAAGGGATCAGACAGCGGCTTGGACGGCGGCTCAGACTGTGCGACCAGCGGCGGCGCCCGCTCCAGCATCGGCTGCAGCAGCGGCGCGAGGGACTTCAGCAGCTGCGTCGGCAGGGCCGAGGTGAAGCGATAGGCCGCGGCATCCGGGCCGGCGACATGCGCGGAGAGCACGCCGAAGTGACGCTCGCCCAGGAAGAACACGAAGGTCGCGGTGCGGTTCACCACCCGTGAGCGGATGACCTCGCCGTTGCGCCCGAAGGTCTCGAAGCGGTGGTCGCCGGTGCCCGTCTTGCCGCCGGCCGGCAGCACGCTGCCGTCGGTAGCGGAAAAGGCGCCGCTGATCCGCCGGCCGGTGCCCTGCTCCACCGTATCGATCAGCGCGCGGCGCAGGGTGGCGGCGACGGCCGGCGCCAGCACGGGCTCGCCCGCCGGCACCTCCAGCTTCATCACCGTCTCGAAGGGCGTGCCCTCGGCGAAGCGCAGACGCTCGAAGCGGCTGGCCGGCAGGCGCACACCGTCATTGACGATGATGCCCATGAGCTCGGCCAGGGCGGCGGGACGGTCGCCGGAACTGCCGATGGACGTGGCGTAGGACGGCACAAGGCGGTCGAAGGGATAGCCGAGCCGCTGCCAGCTCACGGCGATGCGCTGGAAGGCCTCTTCTTCCAGCAGCGTGCGGATGCGCCGGTTCTGCCCGCGCCGCATCTTGGGCCGGAACAGCCAGCTGTAGGCCTCCTGACGCGCTTCGGCGCCGGCTGCCACCACCTCGGCAAAGGTTTTGTCGGGAGCCGCGCTGAGGGTGGCCGCGAGCCAGAGCTCCAGCGGATGAACCTTGGCGATGTAGCCGCGGTCGTTGAGCGAGAAGCTGTCCCGGGCGTAGTCGTCGAAGAGCCTGCGCACCTCCGCCGCACTGCGCGTCCGGCCCTTGGCGTTGGCCCGCAGGAAGGCGGCCAGGGCCTCGGGCGCGGCCTCGGGATTCAGGTTGCGGAAAACCACCGCCTGGGCCGCCGCCGACTTGCGCGCCCTGGCGGAGAGCCTGGCCAGGATCTCTTCGCGGTCGAGATCGCGGTAGCGCTGGTAGAAGCCGAGCAGGAACTCCTGCCCTTCGCGGTCGGCGAAGCGGCTGAGGTAGTCCCGGCGCAGCGGCGAGGCCGCATCGCGCGGATCCCCCCCGGCCGCGACGATCTCGGCGATGTGGTGGTTCACGACGTCGCGCATCAGGCGGATGAAGACCAGGTTCACCGAGTTGTGCAGCGCCTCGGCCACCGACATGACGCGGCCGTCGTCGTGCCTGTCGAAGTTGGCGAAGTGATGCAGCCCGCCGCCGGTGAAGAAGCCGTTGCCCGGGTCGGCCGAGTAGCGCCGCTGCATCGCCGCCTCCAGCAGGTCCGGCAGGCCCGCGGCCCCGTCGCGGAGCAGCGCGGCGGCGACCCAGCGCGACAGGACATCGCCTTTCGCCGCCTTGGCGCGCAGCACCTCGGCCGGCTGTCCCTGCAGCCGCTCATAGAGTCCGGCCACGATCTCCAGGTAGCTCACCAGGGTGCGCAGCTTGGCCGTCGAGCCCAGGTCCAGCTTGGTGCCCTCGTTCACGTCGAAGGGGCCGTCGAAGTTGTCCGCCTGGAGGCGCAGGTAGTTCCGGTCGGCCCCCCGCTCATAGAGCGTCAGGCTGTAGATGACCTTCGCAGGATCGCCACGGTCCAGCAAACGCGGCGCGTCCAGGCCCCGTTCGGCCAGGGCCTGCGGCTGCGCCAGGCCTTTCAGGGCGGCGGTCACCGCTTCCTGCACCGGCTTGTCCAGCGTGGTCTCCACCGTGAGGTCGAGGCGGTCGAGGTCGTAGAAGGAGGCCAGGCCCAGTTCCCCGAGCAGGCGCGCGCGCAAGGTAGAGGCTGCTTTCCACGACAGCTCGGAGGCGGGCGCCGCCGTGGCCGGCAGGTCTTGCGTAAAGTCGGCGGGTGCCGCCAGGGCCGCGTCCCGCAGCGCCGTCGAGATGACGCCGGCCTCGGCCAGCAGGCGCAGATGGCTGTCGACCAGCGGCTGCAGGGACCGGCGGCCGGCGAGCAGATATTCGGAAGGCCGGCGCTGCGCGATGAGCAGGCTGAGCGCCTGGCGGTAGACGGCGGCCTTGCGCGCCAGGGCGGCAGGCTGGTCCTCCGGCCCGGCCAGGCTCTGCTTCACGCGCGCGAAGTCGGTGCCGAACCAGGCCCAGAGACCGTCGCCGAGGCCGATCACCTCGCCGTATCCCGGGCGCGCCGCCAGGGGCGTGGAGTTGATGTAGTCGACGACGATCTGGCGCCGCGCCTGGGTCGTGTTCCGCCCGTCGAGGTAGCCGCGCATGGTGGCCGAGACCATCTGGCGCAGCTTCTCGGTGACGTTGTCGGTGCGGCCCTCCGGCGAATGACGGAACTTCTCCATCTGCGTGGCCAAGGTGCTGCCGCCGGGGCTCTGCCCGCCGGTGAAGGCCTTTTTCACCACCAGGTCGGCGAAGGCCGCCGCCAGGCGGTCCCACTCGACCGCCGGGTTGGCACGCGGAAAGGTCGGGTTGAGCAGCTCCCGGTTCTCGATGAAAAGCAGGGTGTTGACGATCAGCGGCGGCAGCGCCTCGAAACTTTCGAAGGCGCGCTCCGGTGTCCGGGAGACGAAGATCGGCGCGCCGTCGCGGCCGACGAGGGTCAGCCCCGAGCGGGTCTTCGCGCGATAGGGCGCGATGCCGTTCTGCTTGAAGTACCAGTCGAACTCTTCGGAGACGCGGGCCTGGCGCTCGACCGCGTAACCCCGGCCACGCAGGGTCTCGACGAAATCCGGCAGGCCGACGTAGCCGAGCCGGCGGTCATAGGGGCCGTCTTCGGGAAAGGTGATGGCGCGGCTCGGCCCGTTGGCGACCCGGTAGGTCATCTGGCTCGCCAGGTGGGCGAACATTTCGGATTGCAGGGTGGAGGTCCGGGCCTCAATGACCGCCAGGCTGCCCGCCGCTGTCAGGAAGAGGACGGTCGAGCCGCCCGCCGCCACCCGCCGCCAGCCGCGGCCGATCGGTTGCCGGCTGGCCGGCTGGCGCCGTCGCGGTTTGCGCGGTTCGTCCCGCGGCACCGCCGGCTCGGTCGCTTCCAGCGAATCACTCGCCATCGCCCGGCATCCCGGCTGGGGGCACATCTTCCCGTTCGGAAGAGGGCCCGGTGGATCCAATCCCCCTGACGTCTCCTCTACCTATTCCGGTTAAACCGGCCCCCGAAGATCATCATGGCCATATGGTTTAATTCTCTCAACCTTATTAAATGGTTAACGAGAATTAACTCGGGAATCCGCGGGTTCTGAAAGGGGTGGGGTGCCTACTCGGCGGCTTGCGGCGAATCGGCCGGGGCGGCCTCGGGCGCTTTGCCGAGCAATTGCGCGCCACGGCGCTGTTCCATGGCGTAGCCGATGAGGGCCAGCAGCCGGTAGAAGCCGTGGATCATCTTGCCGTAGGGCATGGAGAGAAAGAGCGCCAGCACCACGCCGAGGTGGATCACCAGCAGCAGGCCGAGCGCCTCCGTGCCGCGCCCGGCGGTGAGCGCCAGGCCGGTGAGGCTGGTGAGGAACAGCAGCACGAGGAAGGCGGCATCGAGCTGCTTGGTGGCGGCGTTCTGCACCGGATGGCGCGCGGCGCGGTGCTTCAGAACCACCAGGCCCACGGGCCCGATGATGAGGCCGAGGCCGCCGAGGGTGCCAAGCAGGCTCGGCAGGCTGAGGTAGCCGTAGGGCGCGACCCAGCCGAAGACGTAGTGATAGAGCGTGCCGACCGAGGTGGCGGCGAAGCACAGCAGGAAGCCGAGGAAGGTGAACTGGTGGAACAGCCGGCGCAGATGCGAGGGCGCTTCCTCGGGATAGGCGCAGCCGAGATCGGAGCCGCCGCGCATGTACTTCAGCGTCAGCGCGTCGTGCAGCGCGATGGCGATGTCGCGCGGGCCGGCTTCCTTCAGCGGCGGCGCACCGATGAGGCGCCAGAAGCGCGCCATGCCGATCATAATCGCCGCCAGCACGAAGAGCGCCACCAGGCCGAAGATGGTCACCATGGTGTTGTGGGACAGCACGGCATAGAAGTTGCCGCCGTGCCCGCCGAAGAGCACCGCCGGATCGATCAGCGCCGCGGCGCCGCCAATGAAGGCGATCAGCGCCACCACGGTGATGAGCGCGCTCCAGATGCCGTTGTTCTGGAAGCTGCGCCCCAGGAAGGCGGGCCAGGCCGCCGCCTCGTAGGTATCGACGCGCAGTTCCGCCATGGTCTTCGGCACGTTCACGTCGAACTCGTGCGGCTCGGCGTACTGGCAGTGGTGAAAACAGGAGCCGCAGTTGTGGCAGAGGTTCGCCAGGTAGCCGAGGTCGGCCGGCGAGAACTGCAGGCGCTTGGTCATGGCGGGGAAGACCGCGCAGTGGCCCTCGCAGTACCGGCAGGCGTTGCAGATGGTCATGATGCGCTCGGCCTCGGCGGCCGAGTCCGTCTTAAGCAGCGTTTGAAGCACGGACTGCGGCCTCCCGTCCCGCGATGCGCCCGAAGACGCCGCCGATGGTCATGCCGATACCGGCCAGGTAGCCCTCGCCCAGCACGTTGCCGGCCATGATCTCGCCGGCGGCGAACATGTTGGCCGAGGGCTTGCCGTCGGCCATGAGCACGCGCGCGTTCTCGTCCACCTCGACGCCCAGGTAGGTGAAGGTGATGCCCGGCTTCAGCGTGTAGGCGTAATAGGGCGGCGTATCGAGGCGCCGCGCCCAGTGGGTCTTCGGCGGTTCCAGCCCCTCGGTGTGGCAGTCGTCCATTTCCGTATGGTCGAAGCTGCCGTCGCGCACCGCCGCGTTGTAGTCTGCGACGGTACGGGCCAGCGCCTGCGGATCGAGGCCGATCTTGCCGGCCAGCTCCTCGATGGTATCGGCTTTCTCTGCCGGGAAGACCGGCGGCATGAAGAGGCCGATGGCCTTCTGGTCGATGAGGACGTGGCCGACCTGATCCGGCTGCGCCGCGACCAGGCGCCCCCAGATGGCGTAGCGCTTAGGCCAGAAGTCTTCGCCCTCGTCGTAGAAGCGCGCGCCCTTCGCGTTGACCACGATCCCCAGCGAGACACAGTCGACGCGGGTGCAGATGCCGCCGTCGAACTTGGGCGCGCGCCCGTCGATGGCGACCGCATGGCACTGCTGCGGATCGCTGACCTGGGCGACGCCCTGGTCGAGCAGCTGCTTCAAGACCTCGCCGGTGTTGTAGGGCGTGCCGCGGATGAGGAAATTATCCGCCGCCGCGCCCCAGGACTCCTTCAGCCAGGGAATGTTGGCCTGGAAGCCGCCGGCGGCGAAGACCACGCAGCGCGCGGTGAACTCCTTTGCCTGCCCGCCAAAGCGCGCGGTCACGCCGCGGCAGAGGTTGCCCTGCAGGTAGACCGACTCGACCGGCGCTTCGTAGTGCACGGTGACGCCCAGGTCCTCGGCCGCGCGGTAGAGCGCGTTCACCAGCGCCCGGCCGCCGCCCAGGAAGAAGGCGTTGGTGCGCCCGAGGTGCAGGGTGCCGGAGAGCGCCTGCTGAAAGCGCACGCCATGAGACTGCAGCCAGGCGACGCTTTCCTGGGACCCCCGGATGGCGAGGCGCGCCAGCTTCTCGGTGGTCTTGCCCTTGGTGACGCGCAGCAGGTCCTGGTAGTACTCCTCCTCGTCGTAGGCGTCGGTCAGCACCGAGGTCGGCGCGTCATGCATGGCGCGCAGGTTGCGGGTGTGGCGGCTGTTGCCGCCGCGGTAAAAACGCGGCGCGCCTTCCAGCAGGCAGACCGAACGCCCCGCCTCCGCCGCGACGATGGCGGCGCTCAGCCCGGCGTTGCCGCCGCCGATGACGAGCACGTCGAAGGACGTCTCCAAGGCGCTGTTTCCTGCCCCGCCGGTCACACTGACTCTCCCGCTCTCCGGGCCCGAAGATCTTGCCTAAAGGTCTGGCCTAAAGATCTGGCCCGGAATTATTGTCGACGCTTGTATACAATGACATACTCCGGTTCTCAACGGCGAATTTGGCCGCTATCTTCGCAAGGGGTGCAGCGGGGCCGGAAAGCCGTGGAATCGCGGCTTCCGGCCGCTTGGAGGAGGACCGAAATTGGCGGAAAGCCTGGCCGAACGGGCCTATGACGCGCTGATGGCGGCGATCGCCGAGGGCCGGCTGAAGCCGGGCCAGCGGGTGCGGGAGACCGCCTTCGCCGCGCAGCTGGGCATCAGCCGCACGCCGATCCGCGAGGCCCTGCAGCGCCTGGCCCGCGACGGTCTCATCACCCTGGACGCGCGCAACGGCGCCCGGATCACCGAACTCTCCCTGGAGGCGATCCAGGAGCTTTACGATCTGCGGGAAATCCTGGAAGGCAGCGCCGCGCGCTTCGCCGCGCAAAACGCCAAGGCCAACGACCTGCAGCGCCTGAACGCCATCCTGGCCAAGGAGGCCGAACACGGCGGCGACCCGGTGGCGCTCGCCCGGCTCAACAAGCTGTTCCACAAGACGCTCTGCGAGGCCGCCTACAACCGCTACCTCAGCGAGGCGGTGGCGGCCTTCGCCACCACCCTGCTCTTGCTCGGCCCGACGACGCTCGCCGCCGGCGGCCGCGCCGGCGAATCCCAGGCCGAACACCGCGCCATCGTCGAAGCCGTCGCCGCCGGCGACGCCGCACGTGCAGAGAGCCTCATGCGCGCCCACATCCGCCGCGCGCGCGAGATCCGTTTGGCGATGGTCCTGGAGGAAGGCCTGGGGGTGTGAGGCGGCAGGTGGCGCGGGCGCTCTGGTGGGGGCCAGCAAAGCATCAACAAAAAGAATGCCTACCGCAGCAGCGGAAGGCCTGATTCGCTCCCGGGCGCAGAGCCGAAGTTATGCTGCATCGGCCGTAGCCACCAATGCGCCAGAAGCCGTCAAACGCGCCGCCCGTTTGCGGCCGTAGCCCGCTTCGTTGGGGTCGCCTTGCAGTCTTGGCGCTGCGTCGCGGCTCATCGGGGCGCTTCAATCGTGACGATCTGGATCGCCATACCCCATTGACGTCAGTCATGGCAATCACTAGTTAGTAACTAATCACTTACTAACAGGTCTCCTATGCGCACACGAAAGACTGCCGAGGCCCGCAAGGCCGAAATCATCGACGCCACTCTGCGCCTCGCCGACAAGCTGGGCCCGGAGCGGCTGACGACGGAGGCTGTTGCAGAGGCCGTGGGGCTGACCCAGCCAGGCATATTCCGGCATTTTCCGAAAAAGCAAGATTTGTGGGAGGCGGTCGCGGCGCGCATCGGTGCGATGATGGAAGCGCGCTGGGCGAAGGCCCATCACCCGGATACCACGCCCATCGACCAGATTCGCGCGCTGATTGCCGCACAGTTGCGGCTGATCCAATCTACACCGGCAATCCCGGCGATCCTGTTTTCGCGGGAGTTGCACACCAAGAACAAGGGGCTGCGCCAAGCCTTTTTCTGTCTCATGAGCCACTTCCACCGGCTGATTGCCGATTTGGTGGCGGGAGCCAGCAAGAGGGGAGAACTGCGCCGCAATCTTGATGCCGACGATGCGGCATATCTCATCATCGGACTGGTTCAAGGCCTTGCCGTGAGATGGTCTATCAGCGGCCGGAAATTCGATCTTCCAGAGGAAGGTCACCGGCTCTTGGAGCTTCAGTTGAGTGGGTTTGCATCTGACAGCGGAGCCGCCCAAAAGGAGGCGGCGTCATGAGAAAACGGATCTTCCGATATTTGCTGGCGCTGCTGGTACTCGGCGCTGCCGGGGCTGCCGTCTTCCTCTTTTTCTTGATGCGCCCCTTGCCCGTGGAGACCGCGCGGCACGCTAAAGACGTGCCGGTGCAGATCTTCGGCCTCGGCACAGTCGAGGCACGCATCCTCTCGAAGATTGGATTCGAGGCCGGGGCAGCCCTTGTCGAGCTGAACGCCGATCACGGGGACCGGGTCGCGACGGGCGAAGTTCTGGCGCGCTTGCACAGCGCAGAGCAAGACGCTCGTGTCGCCAAGGCGAAGGCAGGAGTCGTCAACGCCGAGGCAGCAGTGCGAATGGCGGAGGCCGCTGTCGGCAAAGCCCGTGCCGTTCTTGCGCAGAAGAGGCAGACGAACAAGCGCAGGCAAGCGCTCGTGGCCCGGCAGACGGTCTCGGTGGAGGCCGCCGAGGAATCGCAGATGGAAGAAGACGTGGCTGCCGCCGAACTAGCGGTGGCGATCAGCGATGTCGAGGTTGCCAAAGCTGCGCTCGAAGACGCCGGAGCGCAATACGAGCTGGAGAAGGTCTTGCTCGATCATCACGTCCTGAAAGCTCCCTATGATGCGATTGTCGTTCAGCGCCACAAAGAGTTGGGCGCGGTTCTCAGCCCCGGCGAACCACTGTTTACCCTTGTGGCCCCGGAGACGGTCTGGGTGCTGGCCTACGTCGATGAAGCGCGCGCGGGTGGTATTCGTCTCGGCCAGCGCACGAAAGTGCGTTTGCGGTCACTGCCCAGTCAGATGTTCCAGGGCCATGTGACCCGCATCGACATCGAGAGCGACCGGGTAAGTGAGGAACGCCGCGTCTACATCTCCTGCGACAAGTGCCCGGAAAACTTTCACCTTGGTGAACAGGCCGAAGTCTTCATTACCACGGCCGTTTTGGATGAAGCGCTACTGGCCCCCGAGACGGTGGTGGACGGTTTCGACGGAACCAAGGGTACTGTGTGGACTGTCGAGCATGGTGAACTGCGCCGCCGTGAGATCGCGTTTGGCCGGAGAACACTCGACTCGCGCCTTGAGATCGTCGAGAGCCTGCCGGACGGCGTGCAGGTTGTGACCACCTTGCGACCGGGACTGCGGGAAGGCCGCGCGGCGATAGTGCTGAAGGAGACGTCGCCATGAATCTGGCTTATCGCGACATCCGGCACAATTTGGGGCGCTTCCTGCTGACCTGCTTCGGCCTCGGCCTGCTGCTGGGCGTAGTTCTGTCGATGATCGGCATTTACCGAGGGCTGGTTGAGGATGCGCTGACGCTGGCGCGCAGTCCCGCCGTCGATGTCTGGGTCGTGGAATCGGGCACGCGCGGACCGTTCGCCGAATCTTCGCGGATTCCCGGCGACACGCGCGAGGCGATTGCCCGGCTCCAGGGCGTCAGCGCAGCGGGCAGCGTCACCTATCAGTCCGTTGAAACGCTGCATCGCGGCGAAAAGCTCCGGCTCTATGTCGTGGGCTACGAGCCGGGCCGTCCCGGCGGTCCCAAACAAGTCGCCACCGGACGCCGGATTGCCCGGAGCCACTATGAAATGGTCGCCGACATTCGCTCCGGGTTGTCACTTGGCGACCGCGTCAAGCTGGGTCGCAACACCTTCGCCGTCGTCGGTCTGACCGACGGGCAAGTATCCTCGGGCGGCGATCCGGTCGTCTATTTGACACTGCTGGATTCGCAGGAGCTTCAATTCGAGCTCGCGCCGCCCGCCGCCCGGCGGGAGGTCGCGCGGGGCAACGGCCCCGGCAGCACCGACACGATCAACGCCGTCGTTGCCCGCGTCTCACCGAACATCTCGGCGGAAAGTGTGGCGGACGCGGTGCGCCGCTGGAAGCATCTCTCGGCAACTACACAGGCCGGACAGGAGGTCATCCTGACCCAATCGGTCGTCGAGCGGGCACGCAAGCAAATCGGGCTGTTTACGGCGATCCTTTTGCTGGTCTCCGCCGTGATTATTGCGCTGATACTTTACACTATGACGATGGACAAGATACGGGAGATCGCCACACTCAAACTCATCGGCGCGCCCGATCGGACGATTATCGGCCTGGTCCTGCAGCAGGCTCTCGCCATGGGGGTGATCGGATTCGGCTTCGGAACGTTTCTGATTATGACCATCAAGGACTACTTCCCGCGCCGCGTCGTCCTCCAGCCAGAGGACGGGCTGGCGCTGGCGGCGGCGGTGATCCTCGTCTGCGTCGTCGCAAGCGGGCTCGGGGTACGCCTTGCGCTCAAGGTCGATCCAGCAACGGCACTAGCGGGCTGACAATGAGCGCCCCCGTTCACGACGTCCCCCTTGTCCATGTGCGCAACGTCTCGAAGCATTTCGGACAGGGCGAAACCCGCGTCGATGCCCTGCGTGAGGTGAGCCTGGAAGTCTATCCGGGTCAGGTCGTGGCGCTGCTTGGCCCAAGCGGTTCGGGCAAGACAACACTCCTGAACGTCATCGGCTGCATTCTAGAACCGAGCAGCGGTTGGGTGAACCTGGATGGCGAGGTGGTCTATGATGGTCACTGGCTGCGCAGCGATCTGCGCAGGCTCCGTCTGGAGAAGATTGGATTCATTTTTCAGTTCCACAACCTTCTCCCCTTCCTCAACAGCACCGATAACATCGCCTTAGTGCTCAGCCTGGCTGGGTTTGACACGGCGGAAGCAAAACGGCGTGCGGTCGAGCTCTTGGACTATCTGGAAGTCGGGCACCGCAAAAATTCCCTGCCCGCCAATCTCTCCGGCGGCGAAGCCCAGCGGGTAGCGATTGCCCGCGCGCTCGCCAACCGGCCGCGGATCATCCTCGCCGACGAGCCCACCGCGGCACTGGATTCACAGCGCGCGGGGATCGTCATGGACCTGTTGCGCAAAGTCGCCGCAGAGCAGGAAGCCGCGATCTTGGCTGTCACCCACGACGAGAAGATATTCGACCGCTTCGATCGTATTTTTCATCTGAGAGACGGCCACCTGGAATCAGCGGCATCGAACACTTCCGGGCGACAGCCTGTTCATAACTGAGGCCCGCCTCCGCCGCGCGCTCCCCACGCCGCCTCCGCGCCGCGCGCTTCTTCCACCAGATGACGATACCCGTCACTGACAGCATGAAGATCACCAGCCCCGTCACGCAGATGACGATGCGGCCGGGGAGCCCGGCGATGGTGCCGCCGTGGATCGGGTATTGGAGCTGCTCGAAGATCTCGCCGACGGTGCCGCGGCCGGGGGTGTCGGCGCGCAGCAGGCGGCCGTCGGCGCCGTCGAAGAAGAACCAGGGGCTGCCCAGCGGCTGCCCGTCGTGGCTGCCGTAGCCGGCGGCGTAGTAGTTGTAGAGCGTGTTGTAGTAGAGCCCGTAGACCGGCATCTCGAGGTCGAGGTCCCGCGCCGCCGCCTCGGCCTTCGCCAGGATCTCGGCGTAGTCCGGACCGCGCAAGCCGATCTGCTCGGCGGTCCAGGACTGGCGCTGGTAGTAGACGCTCTGCTCCACCGGCGAGAACAGCGAGACCACCGGGCGGAAGACCCGATCCGGCAGGTTCATGGCCACGGAACTGACCGCCACCGGCAGCAGGATGAGCCACAGCCAGAGCCCGCCGGCGCGGTGCAGGTCCAGGTTCGTGCGGTAGCTCCCCGCGCCGCGCTTCACCTGCCAGGCGGTCTTCCATTTTGAGAAAAAGGGCCCTGTAAAGAAGAACTGGCCGCGCGGGAAGGTCAGCACCAGCGCGATGAAGCAGTCGAGGGTCCAGGCGATGGCGACCACCCCCATGAGGAAGTAGCCCCAGATGCCCGGCAGGGTGAGCGTGTGGTGGAACTCGTAGATGAAGGGGATGATGTCTTCCGCCGTCAGCGCGAAACGCGCCCAGTAGCGGGTCGCCAGGGTCTCGCCCGTCGTGGGGTCTAGGTAGATCCAGTTGTAGTCGACCTCCGGGTAGGCGCCGGTCACCGGGTCCGGCCGCGGCTCGCCGACGGCCAGGGCGGGATGCTCCGCCTCGCCTTCGCTTTCGATATAGATGATCTCGAGCTGCGGGTGGTCGGCCTGCGCCCGCGCGGCCAGCTCGACCAGCCCCAGCGGCGCGCCCGTCTGCGCCGTCCTGGCCGGCACCCAATAGAACTGCGGATTCAGCCATTCGTCGATCTCGTGATGGAACGCGAGGATCGCGCCGGTCAGCCCGGCCAGGGCGAGAAAAACCGCCGTGGCCAGGCCGAGGTAGCGGTGCAGAAGGACGAGGACGCGCCGGATCATGGGACTACCAGTGGTAGGACATGCCGGCGATCACGCGCAGGCCCGTGCCGTAGTAACAGGACCCGGCCGTGCAGATGGTGACGTACTCCCTGTCGAAGATGTTGTTGGCGTTGACCTGAAAGGAGAGGTTCTCGTTCCAGTCGTAGCTGAGTGCCGCGTCGGCCAGGACGTAGCTGGAATTCTCCGAGTCGTTGGCCAGGTCGTTGTAGGTCGGCCCGACAAAACGCAGGCCGCCGCCGATGCCGAGGCCTTCCAGCGCGCCGTCCTGGAAGCGGTAGTTCAGCCAGGCTGCCGCGGTGTGCTCCGGCACGTTGACCGGCCGCTTGCCGAGGTCGGCTTCGTTGCTCTTGGTGACCTCGGCGTCGAGATAGGTGTAGGAGGCCGAGAGATCCAAGCCCGCCATGAGCGTGGCCTTGGCCTCCAGCTCGACGCCGCGGGTCCGCACCTCGCCGGTCTGGACCGAGCTGAAGAGGTCGTCCGGGTCCACGGTCAGGACGTTGGTCTTGGTCAGCTGGAAGGCCGCGACCGTGAAGAGGGCATTGAAATCCTTGGGCTCGTACTTCAGGCCGACCTCGTACTGCGTCGACTCCTCCGGCACGAAGGTTTCGCCCTGCCGCGTGGTGCCGTTCTGCGGGGTGAAGCCCTCGGTGTAGCTGGCGTAGGGGGCCATGCCGTTGTCGAAGAGGTAGGTCAGGCCGACACGGCCGGTGAAGGCGTCGTCGGTCTTGGTCTCGCTGACGCCGGTCATCCGGTCTTCGGTTTCCTGCTCCACGTAGCTGAAGCGGCCGCCCAGCGTCAGGACCAGGCTGTCGTAAAGGGTGACTTGGTCCTGCAGGTAGGCGCCGGCCTGCTGCAGGGTCTGCCGGGTGCGCTGATAGGCATCGGGCACCGTCGCGCCGGTATAGACGACGTTGTTGATGTTCAGCGGATCGGCGGCGCCGTAGTGGTAGCTGAAGGTGTCGACGCTGTGGCTGTAGTCCAGGCCGAAGAGAGCGACGTGGAAGGTCGGCCCCACTTCGAAGCGCGCTTCCACTTGGTTGTCGATGGCGAACTGGTGCACCGTGTCCGGCGAAGACCAGACCGTGCGGGTGATCGTGCCGGTGGCGGGGTCGAATCCCTCGGCGGACACGCCTTGATAATCCACGTCGACGTAGGTGTAGCGGGCCTTCTGGCGGATCTCCCAGACCTCGTCGAGGCGGTGGCGGGCGTCGTAGCCGATGGCGAACTGCTCGTGGTCGAACTCGTCGAACCCGGGCTCGCCCGCGACCACATCGGTGCGGACTTCCTCGGTCGCAAGCGTGCCGAAGGCGGTGGGGCGACGGTCGTGCATGTAGTCGGCGAGGAGCGTGATGCTGGTATCGTCGTCCGGATTCCAGGTCAGCGCCGGCGCGAAGAAGATACGCCGGTCTTCCTGCGGTGTGCCGTCGTTGTAGTCGAACTCGGTGTGAGAGGTGCGCGCCACGCCCGTCAGACGGAACAGGAGGCTCTCATCCTCGGTCACGGCGCCGCCGATGTCGAAGGCGCCCTGCAGACGCTCCCAGCTGCCGCCCTCCAGCCGCAGGTCCTGCGTCATGTCCGCACGCGGGCGCTTGGTGGTGCGGTCGATCACGCCGCCCGCCTCGGCCTGGCCGTAGAGCGCGCCGCTGGGCCCGCGCATCATGTCGACGCGCTCGATGCCGTAAGGTTCCGTGGTGTAGAGCGCGAAGAAGTTGCCGTCCATGCGCAGGCCGTCGCGGAAGGAACCGGTGGTCACCGAGTCGAAACCGCGGATCTGGATGCTGTCGAAACCGCGCGGATCGACGCCGTAGGCGTCGACGTTGACGCCCGGGGTGTAGCGCATCGCCTCGGCCACCGTCTTGGTGTTGCGGTCGTCCATCTCGTCGCGGCCGACGGTGGAGACGGACTGTGGCGTCTCCAGCGCCGGGGTGTCGGTCTTGGTCGCCGCGGTGGAGTAGTGCGACACGTAACCCTTGGTCGGCTGCAGCGAGGTGATGTTGCGGTAGTCCTCGATGCTGATCACGTCGGTGGGCGCGCCCGCCGCCGCCGCGCCGCCGGACGCGGTCCGCACCACCGCCGAACTCTCGGAAGTGAAGTCGTAGGTCAGCCCGGAGGACGCCAGCAGGCGGCCGAGCCCTTCCTCGGCGGTCATCTCGCCGGAGAGGCCGTCGCTGGCCAGGCCCTGCAGGTCCTCGCTCTTGAACACCACCTGAATGCCGGTTGCCTGGGCGTAGGCCAGCAGCGCGCCGGCCAGGTCCTGGGCGGGGATGGCGAAGCGCCAGCGTTTTTCGGCCTGGGCCACTTCCTGGCCCCCGTTTTGCCCCTCACCCTGGGCCGCCAGCACGGGCGCCCCGGGCACCGCCAGACAGCCCAGCACCGCCGTGGTCAACAACAGGCCGCCGCGCCGACGCGCGCCCGGCCGGCAAACCGCGGCATGGCTCTTCCTTGCCAGGGCCCCATCGTGATCGCTGCCCGGCTCTTCCCCTGCAATGATTGTCTTCAACATCCCCGTCGCCCGCTTATTGGGGGGCCGGATAGCCCCCGCCCCCGAAATACTGAAAATGCGACACATTCGCATCGCGATCCAAAAGAGAGACGCCTCGCCGCGCGGCCTGCCTAACCCTCTTGCGTGATTTTTTTGTCCGGCCTTCCGGAAGGGGCCGCCGGTGGCGGCCTTCCCGCCTCAGCGCAGCAGCGTGAGGTAAGGCGTCACCTCGACGACGGTGAGGCCGTGGGTCGCGGCCAGGGCGGCCAGGCCCTGGTCCAGCTTGTCGAGATCGATGACGCCGCTGACGGGCTTCAGGCGGCGCCCCTCGCCCAGCGGCAGGATGCGCCCGCCGTGGTAGCGCTCCAGCTCCGCCAGCGCCTCGGCAAGCGGGCGCGCCACGAAGACCACCCTGCCCTGCCGCCAGGCCAGCGCCCGCGTCGCATCCAGGGCGAACTTGCCGCCCGGACGGCCTTCGGCGGGATAGTGCAGGGCTTCCCCGGCACCGAGGGAGATCGGCGCGTTCGGGGCCGCCTCGGCCGTGACGGCGACGTGGCCCTGGGTGACCGCGACCCGCACGCCGTCCTGCGACAGACGCACCGCATAGGCGGTGCCGACGGCCTCACTGACGCCGCCCTTGGCCAGCACCTGGAAGGGCCGCCGCCGGTCCGGGCGCACCTCGAAGAAGGCTTCGCCCTGCAGCAGCTCCACCCGCCGCCGGTCTTCGTCGTAGTCGAGGGCGATGGCCGAGTTGCGGTCCAGGGTGACACGGCTGCCGTCCGGCAGGGTGACGTTCAGGACCGCCGTGACGCCGCTGGCGTAGTCGGCCTTCACCGCGATCGACAGCTGCGGCAGGAAGAAGGCCAGCAGGAGGCAGGCGGCCAGGGTCAGGGCGGCCGGCAAGCCGGCCCGGCGCCCAACCCGCCCCCAAGACACCCGCCGCCAAGGTGAAGATGGCCGGCGCGGCGGCGGCGCGCTGGCTTCCTCGGCGGCGGCGAAGGCATGTTCCAGCACCGCCAGGTCCTGCCACAGCGCCCGCGCCGCCGCGAAGGCCTGCCGATGGCGCGCCGAGGCCGCAAGCCAAGCTTTCAGGGCGGCCAGATCGGCTTCCGACATGTCGCCCGAAGCAAGGCGGACGATCCAGCCGCGCGCCCGCTCGTCAAGGTCGCCCTCTTCAAGATCGCCAGTTTCAAGATCGTCGTTTTCGAAGGTCATGCGCCCTCTTCAGCGCGGTAAGAGATTCCTGATCGCTCCGCCCCCCTACTGGCACCTCTTGGGCACCGGCGCCTCATGGGTAAAACGCTTGCGGCGGCGCCTTGCCTAACCCCCGGGGCGGGATTTTTATTCTTATGTCGGCTCTTATGGCTTGTGGCGGCGCGCCGCCAGGCGGCTCAGGGCCTTGCGGATGTGTTTCTCCACCGCGGTTTGCGAGATGCCCAGTTCCTCGGCGATTTCCCGCTGGGTCTGCCCGTCGAAGCGGTTGCGTTTGAAGACGCGGCGCGTCACCGGGGGCAGCTGCTCGACCACGGCGAAGAGATCCTGCAACTCGCGCCGCGCCATGACGTGGCGCTCCGGCGTGATGGCCTCCCCGCCGCCCCACAGCAGGCCCTCGACCTCCGCCAGCAACCCGGCCTGGCGCTGCTGGCGGCGCTGATGGTCGATCACCAGATTGGCGGCCATGCGGAAGAGGTAGGCCCGGGCGTTGGCGACCTCCAGGCGGGTCTCCAGGGTGGAGACCTTCAGGTACAGCTCCTGCGCCAGGTCGTGGGCGGTGAAGGGACAGCGCAGCCGGGACGCCATGAAAGCGCGCAGATCCCCTTCATGCTCCTGAAAAACCTGCAACAGTTGCGGCTGGCCCATCGTCGGAATGCGTCCGGAAAGAAGGCGGCCGGCCCCTCCTGGGCCCCCGCGGCGAGGCCCAATCTATTGTTATTGCGAATTAGTCGCAATACAAGCTTTTAGCGTAGGCCCTGATCGCGGAACCTCTTCGGCGGGCGGCGGCTCCAGGCAAAGAGCAGGAGCAGGCCACAGCCGGCCGCGGCCACGGCGGTCAGGAAGGGTGCCGCCGGAAAGAAGGCCGCGCAGTAACCGCCGGCCAGGGCCGCCAGCCCCCCGGCGGCCACGGTCATCGCCCGGTAGAGCCCCATGACCTGGCCTTGTTCGTGGGCCGGCGCCGCGTCGGAGGTCAGCACCGATGTCGCCGTCTGCCCGAAGTTGATGCCCACGGCCACGAGCACCGCCGGCAGGGCGTGGGCCAGCTCCGTGGTCATGCCGACGAAGAGCAGGGTCCCCGCCAGCATGAGCAGCAGCGCGACGGCCGAGACCGCGACGGACCCGTGACGCGCCACCAGGCGCCCGACGACAAGGCCGGAGAGGATGAGCGGCACCGACAGCAGCGCCGCGTTGATCCCCAGCTGCGCCGGCGGGGTGCCGTAGGACTGCACGAAAAAGACCGGAAAGAAGTCGAAGAAGATCATGATCGCCCAGTAGGTCAGGAAGGTCAGCCCCAGCAGCGGGGCGATGGCCGGATGGATTGCCGAGCGCCAGAGCCTGCACACGGCCGGTGCGGCGGCGGCCGCAAGGCGCGGCGGCTCGCGCAGGAACAGCGGCACGACCAGGGCGTTGAGCGCGAAGAGCCCGGCCGCCGCCCAGAAGGGAAAGGCGAAACCGAAGGCGGGGTGCAGGCCCGGGTCGGCCAGCAGCCCGCCGAGGATCGGGCCCGCCACGAAGCCGAGGTCCATGGCGATGCCGATCAGGGCGAAGTTGCGCGCCTTGGTCGCCGGACGGCTGACGTCGGAGGCCAGCGACTGCACGATGGCGATGTTGCCCTCGCCCAGGCCGGCGACGAAGCGGCCGAGCAGGACCAGCGGCACGGAACCGGCGCTAACCCCGGCGGCCAGCAGGCAGGCGCCCGCCACCGTGACCGCCAGGGCCACCTGCAGGACCGGCTTTCGCCCGTAGCGGTCGGACCAGCGCCCGAAGAGCGGCGCGCCGATCAGCTGCCCCGCCGGATAGAGCGCGATGGCCGCCCCGAGCAGCAGGGTCCGCGTCTCCGCCGGGGTGGCGGCGGCGAGCAGCGGGCCGTCGCGGTCGAGGAAAAGGTGGCTGAACACGGGATAGGGCAGCGAAAAGCCGATCCAGCCGACGAGCACCGTCACGAAGACAAGGATCATGGTGGCGGTCTCTTGGGTCCGACCGGGGTCGTAGAGGTCGCGGGATGCGGTCATGTCGGCTCCCTTGGCGCGCGCGCCGGGGCTGCGGCACGCCGCCCATAGAAAGGCGCGCCGGCGGTGGGTCGTCGGATGTCGAAGAGGCGCTAGCCGGTCCGGTCGTCTCGCGGATCGAGATGCGCCAGCTTGTCCGGATTGCGCGTGATGAAGATGCTGCTGGCCTGGCCGTCCGCGTCGTAGGCGAAGGAGACCACCGCGGTGATACGCCCTTCCTGACGCACCACCAGCGCCTGACGGGCGTTCAGCTCGGCCGCGGAAATCTCGCCCTGCCGCCAGGCCGGCGAGAGCACGCGGCGGATGAACTTTAGCACGACCTCCGCGCCCTCCAGCGTCTTGCGCACGGCGACGACCTTGCCGCCGCTGTCCGCCCTCAGCGTCGCCTCGGGCGAGGGCAGGCGCGCCACGGCGGCGGCCGCGGCCGGGGGGGGGGCGCCCC
>JBLWUP010000022.1:36397-88347 GCA_048268885.1 Kiloniellaceae bacterium
GTGGCATGGCCGCCGCCCCCGCGCCGGACGTTGGCGCGGGCCCGCGAGACCAGCTTGCGGCAGGCCGCCTCGCCGACCCCCAGGTTCTCGGCGACGTCGCGGTAGTCCATGGCGAAGACGTCGTGCAGCAGAAAGGCCGCCCGCTCCTTCGGCGCGAGCCGTTCCAGCACCAGAAGGAACGCCATGGTCACGCTTTCCGACAGCTCGGCCTGGCTCTCCGGCGTGTCGAGCACCTCGCTGTGCACCGGCTCCGGCAGCCAGGCGCCGACATAGCTGGTCCGTGCCCGCCGCGCCGCGCGCAGGCTGTCCACCGCTTTACGGGTGCAAACGGCGGTCAGCCAGCTGCGCGGCCGCTCGATGGTCCCCGCCTCCGCCGCCATCCAGCTGAGGAAGGTGTCCTGCACCACATCCTCGGCCTCCGCGTAGGAGCCGAGGATGCGGTAGGCCAGCCCGGTCAACATCGGCCGGGCGGCCTCGAAGGTCTCGATCGGGGTTCCGGCCGGTTCCATCAGTGCTGCGAGATCTGAATGCGGTTCCAAAGGTTGATCATCGCGACAATTCCCGTCAGCGTCGAGATCTCAGCGTCGCTGAAATGGGCCTTCAGCTCCGCGCGCAGGGCGTCCAGGCCGCTCCCCTCCGTCAAATCGGTCAGCGCCTCGGTCCAGGCGAAGGCCGCCTTCTCGCGGGGGGTGAAGTCGTCGACCTGCCGCCACACGATCAGGCGGTCGAGCCGGTCGTCGCTCTCGCCGTCCTTGCGGGCGTCACGGGTGTGCATTTTCACGCAGAAGGCGCACTTGTTCATCTGCGAGGCGCGCAGCAGCACCAGGTGGTGCAGCGCCGGCTCGATGCCCTGGGCCGCGATGGCCTTCTCCACCGCTTCCAGCGCGCCGTAGATCTGCGCCCCGTTCCGGTAAAAATCGACAGCGTTCGTGGCCGCCATGATCAGCTCCTCTCCGACAAGATTGCGTTCAGTCAGAGAGAAGACGATCCGGCCGCGCCGTTTGTGACGTGGCGGCGCACTTTTTTTTGGAAGGACTAGTCGCCGGAGAGGCGGGAGCGGTCGCGCTTCACGTGATAAAGCTTGGAGTCCGCCAGATCGAAGAGTTCCTCCAGGTCTTCCGTCTCGGAGGGGAAGATCGCGAAGCCGACGCTGCCGCCGCACTGCAAGGTCCGATCGCGGATGTCAAAGGGCCTGGCGAGTTCCGCGTCGATCTTCTCGGCGACGGTGCGGGCATCCTCGTTGCTGCCCAGGTTGGTGGCAATGATGCCGAACTCGTCGCCGCCCAGGCGCGCGACCGTATCGGATTCGCGCATCAGACGGGAAAGCCTTTCCGCGACCTGGCACAGCAGACTGTCGCCGGCCTGATGGCCGTAGGTGTCGTTCACCTGCTTGAAGCCGTCCAGGTCGACGCAGATCAGCCCCACCAGGCTGCCGTTGCGCCGGGCAATGGCCGCCGCATGGTGCAGCATCTCGTCGAAGGAGGCACGATTGGCGACGCCGGTCAGGGAGTCGTGCTTGGCCAGGTAGTGGGTCGCGTTCTCGACGTTGCGCCGGCTGGTGATATCCACCACCGTGGCCTTGCAAACCATTTCCTCGGCATCCGGCGGCGGGGACAGGAGCGACATCACCACCCAGCTGTGCCGCCCCGAAACCTGACCGACCACCTCGACCTCCACCGTGACCGCGGCCTGCGGATCCAGGTCATGCAGGACCTCCTTGAGGCGGCGTCGGCTGTCCCGGGCCAGCAGGGCCTCGAGAGTCCTGCCTTCGAGATCTTCCATCGACTTCAGCTCAAGCAGCTTGAGCACCACGTCATTGGCGCGCAGGGTCCGGCCATCGGGGGAGAAATGCCAGATGCCGAGCATTTCATCCGCGGTGGAGGTCGACTGCGGCACCACGCTGATCCCGGTCCAGTCGGCATGAGAGTCGCCATGGCTCGCCGAGGCGAGGTGATAGGCCAGGGACACGATGCGCTGGCGTTGCATCTCGACTTTCTTGTTCGCCGTACGCAGCTCGGCGATATACTCCAGCAGCTCGACATTGGTCCGGGCGAGCGTCGCTTCCAGACGCTTCTTTTCGATGTTGTAGCGGATCGAGCGCTCCAGAAGCGAGGGACGCAGCTCGTCCTTGCTGATGAAGTCGAAAGCGCCCAGCTGCATAGCGCGTATATCGATGACCGGATCTTTGAGACTGGTCAGCATGATGAGCGGCCCCGGCCAGTCGATCGATGCCGCTTCGCGCAGAATATCGAGCCCGGAACCACCGATCAGCCGGTAGTCGACCAGTGCCACGTCATGGGCGAAACGGCGCAGCTCGACGAAGGCTTCCTCTACCGTCTTAGCCCAATCGATTTCGAAATGGCGCTGATCGATGAGGTTGAGGTGCTGCTTCAGCAGAACATAGTCGCCGTGATTGTCTTCACAAAGCAGGACACGGATCGGCGCGCTGCCCTCCTGTGTCGGGTCGTCGCTCGCCGTTCTGCGGATATCTCTTGCGGTATCGCTCATCGTCAAACTGCTCTCGTATCCTGCGTAACGGCTGAAGCCGCGGCATTGCTTTGGTTCTCCCCCGGCCCCCGCGGCCTCTTAGGAAGTTTCCCGATCACCCGCCGTTCGCTCCCTGACCGCCGCGAACGGGGCAGGACGCCAACGGCACCACGTCGCCACCCTTCTTCTGAGACACCAGCGAGCGCTGCTGCGGCAGGGTCACCGTCACCGTGGTACCGGCATCGACAGCGCTTTCCAGGCCGATCTTGCCGTCATGCATTTCGACGTAGCGTTTGCAGAGGGCGAGACCGAGACCTGTCCCGGTGTTCTCGATCCGCGTATAGGCATTTTCGATCTGCACGAAGGCGGCGAAGGCCCGCGGAATCTGGTGCTTGGGAATGCCGATGCCGCTGTCGCGCACGACAACGCGCGCCTCACCCTCGTAGGTTCGGTTGAGGACTATGGCAACGCTTCCGCCTTCCGGGGTGAACTTGATCGCGTTGCCCAGCAGATTCAGCAGCACTTGATTCAGCATTCGTGCGTCGGCATAGACCCAGATGGAAGCAGTTTCCGGCGTCACGGAGAGGTTTACGCCTTTCCGTTCCGCTTGGCCGCGCAGCAGGTCGATGACCTGCCCGGCAAGAGGCACCAAGTCGAAACTCTCTTCAAGAAGCCTCAACTGGCCGCTTTCTGCCTTGGACAGGTCGAGCAACTCGTTGATCAACGAGAGCAGGTGCTTGCCGCCACGATGAATATCGCTGATGTAGTTGCGGTAGCGTGCAGGTTCGACGGGCCCGGATATCCCCATCAGCATCATCTCGGAGTAGCCGATGATGGCGTTGAGCGGAGTCCGTAGTTCATGGCTCATGTTCGCCAGGAACTGGGATTTCATTGCGTTGGCCTGCTCCGCCGTCTGCTTGGCGAGGCGCAGCGCCTTCTCGCTCTTCTTGCGCTCTGTCACGTCGCGCATGGTGATGATGAAGGCGCGCTCGCCGTCCCACAGCGTGCGCATTACCCGGATTTCCGCCGTGCAGGTCGCGTTGGAACGAGTATAGAGATCAATTTCGGTCGTGTGGACACCCTCCAGGGGAATACCGAACATCTGTCCCAGAAGGTCCGCCGCCGCGCACTTGAGCAACTTTTCAGCCGAAGGGTTCACGAAGCGCACGATGCCGATGCGGTCGACGACGACGATGGCATCGGCATTGTCCACCACCAGACTGAGGAAGCGCTCGTTACTCTGCTTCAGTTCGCCGACATGGCGCTCCAACGAGTTGCAGAGATCCTGCTGCTCAACAGCGTGAAGCAGCGCCTGGACCAGGGCGTCCGGCGGGGTGCGATCGCGTGAGACCACACCTTGGGTGCCGTAGCGGGTGGTCTGCCAGGCCTGCCCTTCGTTGTCCGGTTGAGCCAGCACGATGATGGGAACGCCTTCAGCGACCTGCAGGGCCAGTACGGCCGTGTCCATACCCTTGCTGTCCGGGAGGTCGAGACTGAGCAGAACGACGTCGACCGCCTGCGCCTGTGACAGATAGGCGGCGGCCGCCGCGAAATCAGGAGCCTGCGCGAGCGAAAAGGGGCAATCCGGCAGCGCCGCCAAAGCGGCCTGGAGAAAGCGCCCGTAGCCGATGTCGCCATCGACCAGCAGAATCTTCATTGTCTGTCGCGCCTTGCAGATCCCTCCCTCTGCAAGGCGCAGATGCCCAGTCAAATTCGCCATGACGCGTTACGTAATAGCCTTCTGATTCACATATCTATTTAGCGCCCGATCTCATCCGACGCCCCCAAGGCGCCACGCACTTCGATGTATTAATTAATTGATATGTTTAGTTTCACTTCTGCATGTTAAGGAATTGCTAATCTAGAGGTATTTTCCGCTGCCATAGGGCGATAGAATGATCCGTGTCACCGCTAGGGCGTGTATCCGGATTCGGCATCGACCCACTCCCGCTCTAGGTCCGCTTCTGCAGGTCGAGCCCAATCAGCACCTTCTCTTTGTCGGAAAGATCGCCGATCACCTTTCGAATCGGCGGCGGCAGCTCCTTGACCACCGTCGGCGTGGCGAGGATTCGTCTTTCCTCCGCCTCTCGCGGGTTTTCGCAGACATCGATGACCACGAGATCGAATTCGCCACCCAGCTCCTGCTCACAAAGCGCCCGAACGGTGTGGATCGCGCTTTCGGAACGCTGCGTGCGGCCACTGATGAAGAGCTTCAGAACATTGCGGGCAGCGATACTGTCATTCATCTTCGCTACGACCTCGTCAGAGGGTTCCATCCTGAGTTCCGGCATCGACCTGCCGACTTGAAGCGAAGGGCGCTCCGCCCACCTGACCCGATATAGCCGCCGAGCTCCTGCCTGAGAGGCTCTCTGCCCCAGCTATTCGGCGGCCTGTGTTTTCTCGTCCCGCGGCTCAACCGCGAAGTCCGACTCAATCGACTTCAGCGTGAATTGTATGGAGGCACCCTGGCCGGGTGCCGATTGAATCCAGATTCGCCCACCATGCGTTTCGACAATACGCTTGCAGATCGCGAGGCCGATCCCGGTTCCTTCATACTCCTCGCGCGTGTGCAACCGCTGAAAGACACCGAAGATCGTGTCCTGCTGCGCGGGATCAATACCGATACCGTTGTCGCGCACGGTGAAAAGCCAGTCGTCGTCCTCCAGGACGGCGGAGACCTCGACCCGGGGCGCCTCGTCGTCACAGAACTTCAGGGCATTGCCGATGAGGTTCTGGAACACCTGGACCAACTGTCCTTCATTGCCGAATACCTTCGGCAATTCGCCCACCCGGATATCGGCCTCTGATTCCTGCATCCTTTCCGAAAGGTTCAGCAAGGCAGTGGCGAGAACCTCCTCGGTAGAAACCTCGGAGAGCGGAACTTCGCGCGTCTGCAGGCGCGAGTAATCCAGGAGGTCGTTGATGAGCTGGCGCATGCGCCCGGCGCCGTCGAAGGCAATGTCCACGAACTCCGAGCCTTCATCGCCCAGCTGATCCCGATAGCGCTCCTTGAGCAGGCCGCAGAAGCTGGTGACCATGCGCAAGGGTTCTTGAAGGTCGTGCGAGGCAACAAAGGCGAACTGCTGCAGCTCCGCATTCGAGCGCTGCAATTCCTCCGTGCGCCTTTCCAGTTCCGCGGCGGCGCGCATGCGTTCGGTGATGTCCACAACGACACTGAGGACCATGGGCCCCTTCGGCCCGTTAATCGGATTGAGGGCGATCTCCACTGGGAACTCCGTGCCGTCGCGGCGACGGCCGCGAAGGTCGCGGCCCGTGCCCATCATCCGCTTGCTCGGCTGCCCCATGAAATCGCGGCGCAGACTCTCGTGCTTGCCGCGTATACGCCCGGGCATCAGCTCTTCGACCTGCATGCCGACCAGCTCCTCAGCCGAGAACCCGAAGACCTCCACGGCTTCGCTGTTCGCCAAGACAACGCAGCCGTCATGGTCGGTCATGATCATGGCCGCCGGGCTGGCGTCGACCGCCAGGCGGAACATCTCGTCGGCACGCTTTTGCGCGGAGAAATCGCGATAGATCGCCGAGGCGCCGGTCACTTCCCCGCCGAGCGAGCGCACCGGCGAAACCGAAAGCGACACCTTCGCACGGGTCCCGTCCTTGGCCAGGCGGACGGTTTCGATCGGCCCCGTGGCGAGGCCCTTCAGGAAGTTCGCGCGAAGCTCGTGAAATTCGCCTAAGCGGTCCTCGGGCACGAGCATCTGCAGCGGCTGACCGACGGCTTCCTCCGCCCGGTAGCCGAATAGCTTCTCAGCCGCCTCGTTCCAGGCCGTGATGCGGCCGTCCAGCGAAATGGTGATAATGGCGTCGGTCGAGCTGTGGACGGCGGCGCTGAACAGGCGCTCACGCTCGATATGCTGGCGGAAGGCCGCGACCAGGATATTGACTTCCTTCGGCGCGTGGCGCGGCAGGCGAACCGGCTCGCCCCGGTCGAAGCGATCCACCGAGCGGGTCAGCTGCGCCAGCGGCCGAGCGATGGTGCGCGACAGGACGAACGCCAACAGCGCGGCGATGACGATCGCAACCAGTCCGGCTTCGGAAGCGGAGTACAAGATGGCGTCCGCGGGGGCCAGGACCAGCTCGCTCGGTGCCATCAGAAGGACAGCTACACCGACGCCGTCGCTCAGGCGCTGGGCGGCCCCGCCGGCCACATACTCGACACCGTCTTTGTCGTCCACCCGCCGTGATAGCTCGATATCGCTATCCGTCGGCCGCAGCAGGTCCGCCAGAGCCGGGAAGTCGTCCTGAAGACGCGCCGTTTCGCCGAACTCGAAGGCGAATTCGCGGCTCCTGTCCGGATGGACGAGATAGTCGCCGTTCTGATCAAAGGCATAGACCTCGACCCCCGCCTCGACGGAAGTGCGCAGCCGCGCAAAGGCGGGACGCAAATCGATATTGACCACCAGGATACCGAGAGTGCGCTCCCCCGGCCCGAAAACCGGTGTCGCGACCCGCACCACCGGTACCGGCGGGGTCTCGATCTCGCCGCGCTCCCGGTTCAGGTCAATGGGTGCGACGTAGATCTCGCCCGGCTGCTGGGCGAGCGTTTTGGCGTAATAAGGTCTCTGGCCCTTGACCTGCAACTCCGCCTCGGGGACGACGCGCACCGTGCCGCTGGTGGTCGAACGATCGACTCGGACGATTTCGAGTCCGGAGTCATCCACGCCGATCAGGCGGATCTGAAGGTATTCCGGCTTGGCGGCGAGAACCGCGACGAAAAGCGCTTCCAAGCGGCGGCGCCACTCAGCTTGCGCCGAGCTGTCCCGGTTGCGTCTTGCGCGCATCAGTTCATCGATGGCCGGAGCAGCGGCATTGACCGCGACGTCCCCCATCGCTTCGCGCACCGTGCCGCCGAGACGATCCACCATCAGGTGGGCGTCCGCTTCCATGCGCGTCAATTGACTGGGATAGATGGATTGAATGAGGGTGTTGTAGGCGACCAGCCCGATGACCACCGCGGCGCCCAGGACCAGCACCACCATTCCCAGCATCAGACGCGTGGAAAGCTTCATCCCCCGCTCCTCCACGCATCACCCCGAGGGCGCAACCCCGTTTGGGGGTCAGACCCGGTTCTCGCAACGGCACAGCGGCGCATCGAATTCGCGTCAATCTCTCGCCGCATGTCGCCCCAATTGAGGAATCTTCAAGATAGGAATATCAGCCACACGGCCCCCGATAACGGCTGAGACCCGAAGGGTTAAATAAGCGACATATTTATTCTTTAGATAATCATAACAATTAGTAAACTTGCGGTCGTGATCCTGTCAATCTCACTACCTCATTGGTATACTAGCGCGTAGGGATACCAGCGGGGTCGGTGTACCAGCAGAGGGGGTGGCCCCGCTGCCCCACCCGCCCGGCCGCTCACCCAGGCACCGATTGCCCAGGGGCACCGATTGCCCAGCTAGGCGTAGGTACGCGCGCTCAGTGGCTTGGCGTCGATGGCCTCGCGCAGGGCCGCCAGCAGGCCGGATTCGGCGCGGTTCAGGTGGGTCTGCGGGTTCCACACCAGATAGATGTCGCCCGCCGGCGGCTCCTCATAAGGCGGCAGCCGCCACAGCAGGCCGTCACGCAGGTCGCGGGCGACCACGTGGATCGGCAAGGGCCCGATGCCGAGCCCGGCGATGATCATGCGCCGGACCTCCTCCAGGTGGGAGGAATGGCCGACCACCAGGTCGTCGATGTCGTGCTGGGCGCGCAGCAGCGCCACGGGGCGCAGGGCGTCGGCCAGCTGGTCGGTCTTGAAGGACACCGCGGCGTGGCCCTTCAGGTCCTTGAGGCTGAGTCCCCCGCGCCCGAAAAGCGCATGCGACGGGCCGCAGAAGAAGCCGAAGTGCTCGCGGTAGATCATCTTGTAGTCGAGGCGCGGCGAGCGTTTGTGCACCAGGCAGAGGCCGAAGCTGGCCGACTTCTCCAGGACGGCGCGGGTCACCTCGGCGGAGGTGTCCACCTCGATCTCGTAGGTCGCCTTGGGGTTCTCGGCATGGAAGGCGGCCAGCACCTCGTCGAACAGCGGCGAGATCACGTGGCTGGCCATGGCGATGCGCACATGGCCGGTGATCTCGTCCTTCATCTCCCGGGTCAGCACCGCCACCCGGGCGACGTTGCCGTAGATCTCGACACACTCCTTGTACAGCACCTCGCCGGCCGGGGTGACCCGGAAGACCGCCGGACCGCGCTCGATCAGCCGCTTGCCGAGGCGGGTTTCCAGGCGTTTCAGCGCGTGGCTCACCGTCGGCTGGCGCAGGTAGAGCCGCTTGGCCGCGCCGGTGACGCTGCCTTCCTGGACCACCACCATGAAGGTGCGCAGCAGGTTCCAGTCGAGTTCGCGGGCCAGGCGTTCGCCGCTGTCCTGAAGCATGGTCGCCCCTCTCAGCCTCGGTCATAGATTACATCTATGACCAGCATAGCACTTATCTATTTGCACAATGAAGCCCCGAGGCAAAGACTGATCTCCTCATACCGGCAGGCGATAAGCCGGATGGAACAGTGAGGATTAGGATTACATGGCAGCAGCGGACGTCGACGCGCCGGGGCCCCGCCCCTGGCTGCTCATGTCACCGGCCCTGAGCGCGGTGACCCTGCTGCTGGCGGTGCCGCTCTGCTTCATCCTGGTCTATTCCTTCTGGCTGCGCACGGCCGTGGGCGGCGAGCAGCCGGGCTTCTACCTCGACAACTGGATCGAGGTGCTGAGCGACCCCTTCTACCGCGACATCCTGATCCAGACCCTGCGCATCGCCGGGGTCTCGACCCTGCTCTGCATCCTGCTGGGCTACGTGCCGGCCTATTTCATCGCCCGCTCGACCACGCGCCACAAGGCGGCGCTGATCCTGCTGCTGATGCTGCCGTTCTGGATCAGCTACATCATCCGCACCATGTCCTGGATCAACATCCTGGGGGTGAGCGGCGCGCTGAACGTCTTCCTGCTGTGGACCGGCGTCATCTCGGAGCCGCTGCAGATCCTCTACAACGAGGGCACCGTGGTATTGGGGCTGGTGCACTTCCTGCTGCCCTTCATGATCCTCAACATCTACGTCAGCCTGGACGGCATCGACCCCAACCTGGCCGACGCCGCGCGCTCCCTCGGCGCCACCGGCTGGCAGACCTTCCGCGAGGTGACCCTGCCGCTGTCTGTGCCCGGCCTGGCCGCCGGCAGCCTGCTCTGCTTCGTGCTGGGGGCCGGCACCTACATCACGCCGATGATCCTGGGCGGGCCGCGCAACGCCATGTTCGCCAACCTGGTCTTCGAGGCCATCATCACCCAGCTCGACTGGCCGCTGGGCTCCGCCCTCTCGCTGGCGCTGCTGGCGGTGCTCGGCGCCGTGGTGGTGCTCTACACCCGCTATGCCGGCATCGGCCAGTTGGCCAAGAGCTTTCGATGACGGGAAACCTCAACATCCTGAGCAGCTGGAGCCTGATCCGGGCCTTCACCGTCCTGGTCTACGTCTTCATGTTCCTGCCGGTGGCCGTGGTGGTGCTGCTGGCCTTCAACGCCAACCAGTTCGGCAGCTTCCCCATGGAGGGCGTCAGCTTCCGCTGGTTCGTCGAGCTGTGGAACAACGACGCCATCGTGCGCGCCTTCAAGACCTCGATGCTGCTCGGCGCCCTGACGGCCGTGGTCTCCACGACCCTGGGCGTGCTCGCCAGCCTGGCGCTGGTGCGCTACGACTTCCGCGGCAAGAGCCTGATCACCACCGCGCTGATCGCGCCGATCCTGGTGCCGGAGGTGGTGCTGGCCGTGGCGCTGCTGCTGTTCCTGCGCTGGCTGGAGATGCCCAAGAGCTTTCCGCTGCTGCTGCTCGGCCACGTCATCTTCACCCTGCCCTTCGTGGTGCTGATCGTGCAGGCGCGCCTCGTCGCCGTGCGCCGCGAGTTCGAGGAAGCCTCCATGAGCCTGGGCGCCAACGGCTTTCACACCTTCCGCGAAGTGACCCTGCCGCTGATCATGCCGGCGGTCTTCGCCGGCGTCATCTTCGCCTTCACGATTTCCTTCGACGACGTCACCGGCACCCTGTTCTGGAAGCCGGGCGGCGTCGAGACGGTCCCCACGCAGATCTTCGCCATGCTGCGCAACTCGATCAGCCCGGAAATCAACGCGCTGGGCGCGGTCATGGTGGTGATCACCGTCGCGGTGCCGCTGCTGGGCGTGGCCATCGCCCGGCGCATGGCCGCCGCCCTTCGATAAAAACAAAGAACCAATGAACACGAACCGCAAATCCGCAAACATCAGACAGGGAAAGGTACGGGAGATGGATAACACCACTCGCTATCAACGACTTCTCGAGCGCTATCGCAACGGCGACCTGGATCGCCGCAGCTTCTTGACGCTGCTGGGCGCCGCCAGCCTGACGGCCGGCCTGACCGGCGCGCCGCTGAAGGGCCTGCAGCGCCAGGCGCTGGCCGCCACGCCGGACAGCGTGCGCTTCGACGGCTGGGGCGGCGTGGTCTCGGAGGCTTTCCGCAAGCACGCCTTCGATCCCTACACCGAAAAGACCGGCATCACGGTCATCGACGGCACCTTCGCCAGCGGCGACGAGTACCTGAACCGGGTGAAGGCCGGCCAGGAAGGCGAATACAACATCTTTCACGCCTCGGGCGTCTTCGACTACGCCCGCTATGTGAACCTGGGCTACGACGTGGTCCTCAACGAGGCCAACATCCCGAACCTGAAGTACGTGATGACGGCCCTCATGGATCCCTTCCGCAAGGTCACCGGCGGCAAGCTCTCCGCCGCGCCTTACGACTACGGCACGACGGGACTGGCCTACAACACCGAGAAGATCTCCAAGCAGGAGATGGAGGACAAGGGCGCCAAGATCCTGGTCGACCCCAAGTACAAGGGCAAGATCGGCGGCTGGGGCGACTGGCGCACCCGCATCTGGTACGGCGCCCTGGCGACCGACCAGAACCCCAACAACATCCAGGACATGGACGCCGTGTGGGACGCCATCCGCGCGCACCGCGACCTGGCGCTGAAATACTGGGGTTCCGGCGCCGAGCTGATGAGCCTGCTGGCCGAGGGCGAGATCTACGTCACCGAGGGCTGGTCCGGGCGCATCGCGGCGCTGCAGCAGCAGGGCCACCCCATCGCCTACTACGACGCCCCCAACAGCTACGCCTGGCAGGAATGCCTCATGGTGCTGAAGGGCAGCCCGCTGGAAGCCTGTGAAGAGCTGCTGAACTTCATGCTGGAACCGGCGGTGTCCATCGCGGTGGCCGAGGGCCAGAACTACCCGCCCGCGCTCGACCCCACCAAGGTCGACCTGGGCGCGAAGATCCCGACCCTGCCGGCCTTCGACCCCAGCGGCAAGCTGGCCAACCTGACCTTCGCGGACCCGGCCTACTGGAACGGCCACGAAGCGGAGTGGTCGAAGAAGTTCGGCCGCGTGCAGAAAGGCTACTGATCGGGCCGCGGCGGGCCGGCTCCTCCCCCGGCCCGCCGCACCTTTTCGTGCAAGAACCGGAGTAACCCCTGATGAGCGATCGCGAGCCGGTCGTCGCGCTGCGCGACGTGGTCAAGCGCTACGGCAACTTCACGGCGGTCGAGCCGATGGACCTGGACGTCGAAGCCGGCGCCTTCGTGACCCTGCTCGGCCCCTCGGGCTGCGGCAAGACCACGACCCTGCGCATGGTCGCGGGCCTGGCGGCGCCCACGGAAGGCGACATCCTCATCAAGGGCAAGCGGGTCAACGAGGTGCCGATCCACAAGCGCAACCTGGGCATCGTGTTCCAGAACTACGCGCTCTTCCCGCACAAGACCATTTTCGACAACGTCGCCTTCGGGCTGAAGTACCGCAATGTCGCCAAGGCGGATATCGCCCAGCGGGTCGCCCGCGCCCTGGACCTCGTCCAGCTGCCGCAGATGGCTGACCGCTTCCCCAACCAGCTCTCCGGCGGCCAGCAGCAGCGCATCGCGCTGGCCCGCGCCATCGTCGTCGAGCCGGACGTGCTGCTGCTCGACGAGCCGCTCTCGGCGCTGGACGCCAACCTGCGCGAGGACATGCGCATCGAGCTGAAGAAAATTCAGCACCAGCTCGGCATCACCACCATCTTCGTGACCCACGACCAGTCGGAAGCCCTGGCGATGTCCGACAAGATCATCGTCATGAACAAGGGCCGTATCGAGCAGGAGGGATCGCCGGAAGACGTCTATACCCGCCCGCGCTCGGAGTTCGTCGCGCGCTTCCTCGGCAACTCCAACCTGCTGGACGGCCGCGTCGCCACGGGCGCCAGTGATGGTCAGGGCGGCGGCAGGGTCTGCGTCGAGGTCGACGGGCTGGGGCCGGTCGCCGCCGATATCGACGGAGGCGCCGCGCCGCAGCCCGGTGAGACCGTGCGCCTGGTGGTGCGCGCCGAGAAGCTGTTCCTCTCCGAGGAGCCGGCGGGCGGCCCCGACGCCACCCAGATGACCGGGCGCGTCGATACCGTCGACTACCAGGGACAGGCGGCCCGATACTTCGTGACCGTCGGCGCCCACAGCCTGCAAGTGATCAACCCGATCGACAGCCACCCCTTCGCCGAAGGCGCCGAGGTCCGCGTGCATGTCCGCCCGCGCGACATCGTGCTGCTGCGGCCCGAATAGCATGACGTTCGAGAGAACGACCGGACAACCCTAGGAAACGAGCACCTGAATGACCGCCACCCCCGCGCCCGCGGCCCAAACCCGCGAGCCCTCGAACCTCTTCTATCAGACGCGCAGCCGGCGCCCCGTGGTAGCGCGCGCCGAGGGCATTTATTTCTGGGATAAGGACGGCAAACGCTACATCGACGGCTCCAGCGGCGCCATGGTGGCCAACATCGGCCACGGCAATCCGCGGGTGCTGGCCGCCATGCGCCGCCAGATGGAGGAAGCCACCTTCGCCTACCGCCTGCATTTCGAGAACGAGGCGGCGGAGACCCTGGCCCGGCGCATCGCGGCGCGCACGCCCGAGCACCTCGACCGCATCTTCTTCGTCTCCGGCGGTTCGGAGGCGGTGGAGTCCTGCCTGAAGCTCGCCCGCCAGCATGCCCTGGCGACGGGACAGGATGGCCGCTGGAAGGTGATCTCGCGCTTTCCCTCCTACCACGGCGCGACCCTGGGCGCCCTGGCCGTCACCGGCTACACCCCCATGACCGCGCCCTTCGCGCCGATGATGCGCGAGATGCCGAAGATCCCGGCGCCGACCTGCTACCTGGACCGCGACAACCTGGACTGGGAAGCGCGCGGCCTGCGCTATGCCGAGATGCTGCGCGCGGAGATCGAAAAGCAGGGCCCGGAAACGGTGCTGGCCTTCATCATGGAGCCGGTGGGCGGCGCCTCGACCGGCGCCCTGGTCGCCCCCGACAGCTACTACGCCCGCGTCCGCGAGATCTGCGACGAGTTCGGCATCCTGCTGATCCTCGACGAGGTGATGAGCGGCGTCGGGCGCACGGGCCGTTTCCTGGCTTCCGAGCATTGGAACCTGCGCCCCGACATCATCGCGCTGTCCAAGGGCTTCGCCGCGGGCTACGCGCCGCTGGGCGCCATGGTGGCCGACCGCCGCCTGGTGGAGCCGGTGCTGGACCAGGGTGGCTTCATCCACGGCTACACCTATGCCGGCAACCCGCTCGCCTGCGCCGCCGGGCTCGCCGTGCTGGAAGAGATCGAGGGCCAGGACCTGATGGGCAACGCGACGCGCATGGGCGGCCTGTTGAAAGCCGGACTCTGCCGCCTGATGGAACGTTTCCCCTTCATCGGCGACGTGCGCGGCCTCGGCCTGCTGCTGGCCTTCGAGATGGTCGCCGACCGCGACAGCATGCAGCCCCTGCCGACGGGTCTCAACG
This sequence comes from Kiloniellaceae bacterium, assembly GCA_048268885.1. Classification (GTDB taxonomy): domain Bacteria; phylum Pseudomonadota; class Alphaproteobacteria; order Kiloniellales; family Kiloniellaceae; genus Pelagibius. Next base: position 50,702 of record JBLWUP010000022.1, read on the forward strand.
CCCACAGCCGCCTGGTCGAGTTGGCCTACCAGCGCGGCCTCATCATCTATTCGCGGCGCACCCGCGGCGGTATCGAGGGCGATCACTTCCTGGTCTGCCCGCCGATGATCGTCGACGAGGCGCAGATCGACGAGATCCTCGGTCTGCTGGAAGAGAGCCTCCTCGCTTTCGCCGCCGAAGCCGGCCTGCCGGTCGCGTGAGGTGAAGTCGGGCATGTCTTCCAACAAAGTCATCATCACCTGCGCGGTCACCGGCTCGATCCACACGCCGACCATGAGCCCGCACCTGCCGGTGACCCCGGACGAGATCGCTGCCGAGGCCGTGGCCGCCGCGGAGGCCGGCGCCGCCATCCTGCACCTGCACGCGCGCGACCCGCAGAACGGGCGGCCCACCGCGGCGCCGGAAACCTTCATGGCCTTCCTGCCACGCATCAAGCAGGCCTGCGACGCCGTGGTGAACATCACCACCGGCGGCTCTTCGCAGATGACCCTGGAGGAGCGCCTTGCCGCACCGCTGCAGGCGCAACCGGAGATGTGCTCGCTGAATATGGGCTCCATGAACTTCGGCATCTTCCCTCTGGCGCGCCGCTACAAGGAGTGGAAGCACGACTGGGAGCCCGGATTCCTGGAGGCGTCTCGCGACACCATCTTCAAGAACACCTTCAGCGACATCGAGAACGTGCTGGAGCAGCTCGGCAAGGGCTGCGGCACGCGCTTCGAGTTCGAGTGCTACGACGTCGGCCACATCCAGACCGTCGCCTTCTATCTGGCCGAGGGCCTGATCAAGCCGCCGGTCTTCCTGCAGTTCGTCTTCGGCGTGCTGGGCGGCATCGACGCCGCGCCGGAGCAGCTCATGCACATGAAGTCGACCGCGGACCGCCTGCTGGGCGACGCCTACCGTTTCTCGGTGCTGGCGGCCGGGCGGCACCAGATGCCGCTGGGCACCATGAGCGTCATCCTGGGCGGCAACGTGCGGGTCGGGCTGGAGGACAGCCTGACCATCGGGCCCGGCCAACTGGCCGGCAGCAACGCCGAGCAGGTCGGGAAGATCCGCCGCATCATCGAGGAGCTGGGCTACGAGGCCGCCCGGCCGGACGAGGTGCGCGAGACCCTGGCGCTGAAGGGCGGCGACCGGGTGGCCTTCTGATGCCCGGGCAGACGGCAGAGATCACGGTTCGCCTGGCCGGCAAGGCCGACGCGGCGGCGGTCCACGACCTGGTGGTGGAGCTGGCGCGCAGCCGCGACGCCATGGACAAGGTGGTCTCCAGCGCCGCCGACATCGAACGCGACGGCTTCGGCGACAATCCGGCTTTCGAAGCCCTTGTCGCGGAACTGGACGGCAAGCCGGTCGGGCTCTGCCTCTTCTTCGGCAGCTATTCCACCTGGCGCGGCAAGCGCGGCATCTACGTGCAGGACCTGGTGGTGCTGGACAGCGCCCGCTCCCTGGGGGTTGGCCGGCGCCTGCTCGCCGAGACCGCCGCCATCGCCAAGACGCGGGGCGCCGGCTACCTGCGCCTGTCGGTCGACGACGACAACCCGCGCGCCCAGAGCTTCTACCGGCGCACGGGCCTGAAGCATTCCACGCCGGAGCAGATCTACGTGCTGGACAACGATGACTTCGCCGCGCTGGCCGAGAGCGCGAAAGGAACCTCAGGAAGGAGAGGCGCATGAAGGTATTCTGCGCCGGCGAACGGCAGAAGATTCACTACCCGCGCAATTTCCTGGTCAACGGCGCGCAGCAGCCGAACCCGGAGGTGCCGGAACGGATCGACCGCCTGCTGCAGGCGGCCCGGGCCGGGGGCCATGACATCACCGAACCCGCCGACCATGGCCTCGGCCCCCTCGCCGCCGTCCATACGCCGGAGTACCTGCGCTTCCTGGAGCACATCTACGAGCGTTGGGCGCGCATCCCCGGCGCCTCGGAAGAGGTGATCCCCAACATCCACCCCGACCGCCGCGAAGCGAGCTACCCGCTTTCCGCCGTCGGCCAGGCGGGCTACCACATGGCCGACACCGCCTGCCCCATCGGCCCGGACTCCTGGGGCGCGATCCGCTGGAGCGCCAACTGCGCCGCCGCCGCCGCCGAAGAGGTGCGGGACGGCGCGCCCGCCGCCTATGCCCTCTGCCGCCCGCCGGGCCATCATGCCTTCGCCGACCTGGCCGGCGGCTTCTGCTTCGTGAACAACGCCGCCGTCGCCGCCATGGCGCTGCGCCGCAAGTACGACCGGGTCGCCATCGTCGACGTCGATCTGCACCACGGCAACGGCACCCAGGGCATCTTCTACAAGCGGGACGACGTGCTGACGGTCTCGATCCATGCCGACCCGATCCGCTTCTATCCCTTCTTCTGGGGCCACGCGCACGAGCGCGGCGAAGGCCCGGGTCTCAGCTACAATCTGAACCTGCCGCTGCCGCGCGGCTCCGAGGACGACGCCTTTCTGCAGGCCCTCGACCGCGGCCTGGAATCGGTGGCGGCCTTTGCGCCCGGCGCCCTGGTCGTGGCCCTGGGCCTCGACGCCTTTGAAGGCGATCCCTTCGGCGGCCTTTCGGTCAGCACCGGGGGATTCGGCAAGATCGGCGCGCGCCTGGCGCACCTCGGCCTGCCGACCGCCGTCGTGCAGGAGGGCGGCTATCTCTGCGACGCCCTGGGTGATAATCTCGCCGCCTTTCTCGGCGCCCTCAAAGCCGACCACAAGACCGGCTGACCCCCATGACCCAGACAGCGGCCGTCATCGTGATCGGCGCCGGCATGGCCGGCGCCTCGGCCGCCGCGGAAATGACCCGCGGCGCCAAGGTCATCGTCCTGGAAAGCGAGGCGCAGCCCGGTCACCACAGCACCGGGCGTTCCGCCGCCATCTTCATCCAGAGCTACGGCAACGCCGTGATCCGGCAGCTGAACCGGGGCAGCCGCCCGCTGCTGGAGTCGCATCCCTTCGACCCGGAGGGCGGCGGCGTGCTGTCGCCGCGCGGCATCCTGACCATCGCCGGCGCGGCTGAGCATGACCGGCTCGACCAGCTTCTGGCCGACAATCCCAGCGTCGAGGAGATCGCGCCCGCCGAGGCCGTGAAGCGGGTTCCCATCCTGCGCCCGGGGCCGATCGAGCGCGCCGCCTACGAAGCCGACGCGCTCGACATCGACGTGGACCGCCTGCACCAGCTCTACCTGCGCAAGGTGAAGAGCGGCGGCGGACAGGTGCTCTGCAACGCCGCCGTGGCGGGCCTGAAACGCAGCGGCGGGGTGTGGCGTGTCGAGACCAGGTCCGAGGCCTTCGAGGCCCCGGTGGTGGTGAACGCGGCCGGCGCCTGGGCCGACCTCACCGCCGAGATGGCCGGAATCGCGCCCCTCGGCCTCACGCCGCTGCGCCGCTCCGCCGCCATTCTGCCGGCCCCGCCCGGACAGTCCGTCGAGCGCTGGCCGCTGACCGGCAACGCGTCCGAGACCTATTACTTCAAACCGGAGGCCGGAAAGCTGATGGTCTCCCCCGCCGACGAGACGCCGGTCGATCCGCACGACGCCTGGCCCGACGACATGGACCTGGCCGAAGGGCTCGACCGCTTCGCCCAGGCCGTCGACTACGAGGTAACGCGCGTCGAACGCTCCTGGGCGGGCCTGCGCACCTTCGCGCCCGACCGCTCCCTCGTGATCGGCTTCGATCCGGCGGCCGAGGGCTTCTTCTGGCTTGCCGGGCAGGGCGGCTACGGCATTCAGACCGCGCCCGCGGCAGCACGGCTCGCCGCCGGGTTGCTGCTGGACGAAGCCGTACCAGGGGAGCTCACCGCCGTGGGCCTAGATCCGGCAACCCTCAGCCCGGCCCGCTTTCGCCGCGGAGGATTTCGGCTCTAGCCTTCCTTGAACTCGGTCAGCAAACGGTCGGCGCCGCGCAGCAGCAGGGACAGGTCCGCACCCACCGCCGTGAAGCGGCTGCCGAGGCCCATGCAGCGTTTCGCGAAGTCGACATCGTAGGTCAGCACGCCGGCCGGCTTGCCGGCGGCGGCCACCCGCGAGATGGCGCCTTCCACCGCCGCGACGACCTCCGGATGGAACAGCTCGCCGGGATGGCCGAGGCTGGCCGAAAGATCGCCCGGACCGATGAAGATCCCGTCGACGCCGTCGACGGCGGCGATGTCCTCGATGGCGTCGAGGGACTGGCGGGTTTCCACCTGCACCAGCAGGCAGATCTCCTGCTCCGCCTTCTGCGCATAGCCGGCGACGCGGCCGAAGCGGCTGGCGCGGGTCAGACCGGCGACGCCGCGGATGCCCGCCGGCGGATAGCGCACGGCGGCCACCGCCGCCTCGGCCTCTTCCACCGACTGGACGTAGGGGATGAGCAGGCTCTGCGCGCCGATATCGAGGAAGCGCTTGATCAGCACGGGATCGTTGGCCGCCGGGCGCACGATCGCCGAGACGTCATAGGCGGCGGCCGCCTGGAGCTGCGGCATCACGTCCAGCACGTCGGCGGGCGAATGCTCCGTATCCAGCAGCAGCCAGTCGTAGCCGGCCCCGGCCAGGGCCTCGGTGGCGAAGCTGCCCGGCAGCATGCACCAGAGGCCGATCTGCTGGCGCCCGGCGAGGATCGCCTCCTTGAAGGGATTGTGAGGAAGTTCCATGGAGGGGTCCTGTCTTGCGGTGCCGCCGGGGGAAGATCAGGCGATGTCCGCCGGCAGCACGGCGGCGGACATGTTCTGGTAGCAGACGGGCCGCAGGAAGCGGCGGATCGCCAGGGTGCCGACCGAGGTCGCCCCGAAATTGGTCGAGGCGGGATAGGGGCCGCCATGCACCATGGCATCGCAGACCTCGACCCCCGTGGGATAGCCGTTGGCGAGAATACGGCCGGCCTTGCGCTCCAGGACCGGCAGCAGACGCCGCGCGTCCTCGGCATCGGCATCGTCCATATGCAGGGTGCAGGTCAGCTGCCCCTGCAGGCTGTGGGCGATTTCGACCACCTCGTCGAAGCCGCTGGCGGCGACCACCAGGCCGAGGGGACCGAAGACCTCCTCGCCCAGTGCCTCGTTGGCCAGCCAGTCCTTGCCCGTCGTCGAGAAGAGGTAAGGCGTGGCGTTGCGCAGATCGCAGGTCGTGGTCAGCACCTCCTGCACCCCGGCCGAGCCGGCGACGCGGTCGCGCCCGCTGCGGTAGGCCTCGGCGATGCCGTCGGTCAGCATGGTCTGGGCATCCACCGGCTTTAGCGCTTCGCTGGCCGCGGCCACGAAGGACTGCAGCTCCGGCCCGTCGATGGCCACCGCGATGCCGGGGTTGGTGCAGAACTGGCCCGCGCCCATGGTCAGCGAGCCGGCCCAGCCCTGGGCGATCGCCTCGCCCCGTCCGGCCAACGCCTTGGGCAGCAGGAACATCGGGTTCACCGAGCCCAGCTCGCCGAAGAAGGGGATCGGCTCCGGGCGCTGGGCGCAGAGATCGAAGAGCGCGCGGCCGCCGGCCAGGGAACCGGTGAAGCCCACCGCCTTGATCAGCGGGTGCTGCACCAGGCTGGTGCCGACGTCGCGCTTGCCGCCCTGGATGAGTGAGAAGACGCCGGGATGTAGGCCCTGGGCCTTCACCGCGGCGGCGATGGCCTGGGCGACGATTTCGCCGGTGCCGGGGTGGGCCGAATGGCCCTTCACGACGACCGGGCAGCCCGCGGCCAGGGCCGAGGCGGTGTCGCCGCCGGCGGTGGAGAAGGCGAGCGGGAAATTGGAGGCGCCGAAGACGGCCACCGGGCCGATGGGGCGCTGCATGAGCCGCAGGTCCGGGCGCGGCAGCGGCTGGCGGTCCGGCAGGGCCTCGTCGTGGCGGCGGTCCAGGTAGTCGCCCTTTTCGATGTGCGAGGCAAAAAGCCGGAGCTGACCGGTAGTGCGCCCGCGTTCGCCCTGCAGGCGCGCTTCCGGCAGGCCGGTTTCCTGGGTGCCGATCTCGGTGATGGCGTCGCCGCGCGCTTCGATCTCGTCGGCGATCTTGTTCAGGAAGGCGGCGCGCTCGGCCCGGGTGGAATAGCCGTAGCTCCAGAAGGCCTCTTCGGCGGCCTTGGCCGCGGTGTCGACATTGGCCGGCGTGCCGACGGCATAGCTGCGGGCCGGGCCGTGCGCGGGCGAAGACTCGAAAGTCGCCTCACCGGCGGTCCAGTCGCCGGCAATCAGGTGTTTTCCGGTCAGCTCAAGGCTCATCGTCTCTTCCTTGTTTTTTGGGCGCTACAGGCCTGCAAATGAGGGATTCACATCATTTCGAGTCTGTTGGCTCGACGTCCTGCAGCATATTCACTGAGACGGACTTGTCGACCGGTGAGGCGCCCAGGACGCGAATTTCCCTCATGCCAGCACGCCGATGGGCCAGGGCACGAACTCGTCCTCGCCGACGCCCAGCGCCTCGCTCTTCGATTTCTCCCCCGAGGCGATCTCCAGCATCTTCCCGAAGATGATCTCGCCCATCTCGTCCAGGCTCGCGGCACCGTCGATCACGGCACCGCAGTTGATGTCCATGTCGCCGGTCATGCGCTCATACATCGGCGTGTTGGTCGCCAGCTTCACGGTCGGCGCCGGAAAAGAACCGAAGCAGGAGCCGCGGCCGGTGGTGAAGCAGATCAGATTGGCGCCGCCGGCGATCTGGCCGGTCGCAGACACCGGGTCGTAGCCCGGCGTGTCCATGATGACGAGGCCGTGCTCGCGGACCGGCTCGGCATAGCGGTAGACCTCGTTGATGCCCGAAGAGCCGCCCTTCTTGGAGCCGCCCAGCGCCTTCTCGATGATGTTGGCCAGGCCGCCGGCGTTGTTGCCGGGCGAGACGCGGCCGTTGATCTGGGTGTCGCGGCCCTTGTTGTACTCCAGCCACCAATCGAAGCGCTCGACGAACTTGCGGCCGATCTCCGGCGTCTTCGCCCGCGCCGTCAGGGTATGCTCGACGCCGTAGAGCTCCGGCGTCTCCGACAGGATCGCCGTGCCGCCGTGGCGCACCAGGGTGTCGACCGCCTTGCCGAGGGCCGGGTTGGCCGAAAGCCCGGAAAAGCCATCCGAGCCGCCGCATTGCAGGCCGACCATGATGTGCTCGGCGGAGCAGCGCTCGCGCCGGATGCCATTGGCCTCTTCCAGCATCTCGCGGATCAGCGCCTTGCCTTCCTCGATGGCTGCCGCGGTGCCGCCGGCCTGCTGCATGGTCACGCTCTTCAGCGTCTTCCCGGTGGCCAGCGACTGCTCCTCGAAGAAGCGGGCGAGGTTGTTGCGCTCACACCCCAGGGAACAGACCAGGGCGCCCGCCATGTTGGGATGCCGGATGTAACCCGCCAGGGTGCGGCGCAGCAGGTCCATGGGCTCGCCGGTCATCTCCATGCCGCAGCCCTGCTCGTGGACGAAGGGCACCACGCCGTCGACGTTGGGATAGCCGGCCAGGCGTTCCTCGTCGAAGTAGTTGGCGATACGCCGGGCCACCGTGGCCGAGCAGTTCACCGTGATGAAGACGCCGATGTAGTTGCGCGTGCCGACGCGGCCGTCGGGCCGGCGGATACCCATGAAGCTCGCGCGCTCCGCCGGCGGCAGCAGGTCGGCCGGCCGATAGTCCTCGGCGAAGCGGTAGTCCTTCTGGAAATTGTCCATCAGCACGTTGTGGCTGTGCATCCAGCAGCCGGGTTCGATGTCCTCGCCCGCGAAGCCGATGATGGTGTTGTATTTCAGGATCGGCTCGCCCTTGCGGATATCGCGCGTGGCGATCTTGTGCCCCAGCGGCACGTCGTGCAGCGTCGTCACGCCTTCCGATTCGATCAGACGGCCCTTGGCAATCTCGACACGGGCAACGACCACGTTGTCGGCGGTGTCGAGGCGGATGACGGGGGAGCGGCTCTGGTTGGTCATGCGGCGTGCAGCAGTCCCTTGGTGTAGCCCAGCGCAAAGGCGAAGAAGCGTTCGCGCGCCGGATCGAGGTCGGAAGCCGGCACATGGTCGGGGCAGAGGATGCCCTGGAAGCCGACTTCCCGGTAGGCGCGCAGGGCGGCGGCCATGTCGACGTCGCCTTCATCCGGAAAGCACTCGGAGAAGTCGCAGTAGCCGCCCTTGATATTGCGGAAGTGCACCATGTAGATGCGCCCGCGCCCGCCGATGCGCCGGATCGCCTCGACCACGTAGGGCGAGGGATCGCGCGACATTTCCGCCACGGTACCCTGGCAGAAGTTGATGCCGTGGGCCGCACTCCCCGGCGCCAGGTCGAGGAAACGCTCCATGCCCTCGATGGAGCCGACCACGTGCTCGACGCCGTTGAGGCCGCCCTTCGGAAAGGCCGGGTCGTGCGGATGCGCGGCGAGCCTGATCCCGGCCTGCTCCGCCGCCGGCACGAGGACCTCGACGAGCTGCTCCAGCGCCGACCAGGCCTGCGCCGCGGTGACGCCCTTGATCTGTTCGGCGACCACCTGGCCGACCGCCTCCACCGTGCCCGCCGCGTTGACGGCGATGTCCGCGCCGGCGGCGCCGCCGCCCGGATGGCCGACACCCCAGTACGAGTGGGCGCGGTCGGCCTGCGGCGAATAGTCGGCGGCGCGGAAGGTGCTTTCCAGCACGCCGCCCCGGCCGCGGCGGCGGCCGGTGCGGGGGATCCCGACCATCTGGATGTTGTACTTCAGCAGATCGAGGCCGCCCTCGGCGGCGGCGCGGATGTCCGCCTGCATCTTGGCGGCACGCCGAGCGGCGCGCTCGCGGTCGTAGATCGTGTCGAGCAGGAAGGCGCCGACGTCGAGCGCCATGCACTCGAGGGTCAGCCCGAAGCCCTCCACCCAGCGGCGGTAGTCGGCCACCTTGGCGGCGTCCCACAGGCCGTCCGGCCCTTCGAGCTGGGTATTGGGGCGGGTGTCCAGCACCACATGCCCGACGCCGAACTGGGTCGAGAGGCGCAGGCGCTCCGCCGTGGGGTTGATGATCTGCTCGCCGATATACATGGTTCTAGCGGCCGTTCTCTTGGCGCCAGGCCTTGAACTTCTCCAGGTTCTCTTCCTTGGTCGCCGGGTAAAGCCCGATGATGGTCTCGCCGGCCTTCACCCGCTCGGAGACGAAGTCCTCGAAGGCGGTCATCTCGTGCGCTTCCGCGGCCACCTCGTCGGCCAAGTCGGCCGGAATGATGATCACGCTGTCGTCGTCGCCGACGACGATATCGCCCGGAAAGACCGGGACGTCGCCGCAGCCGATGGGCACGTTCAGGTCGAGGGCCTCGTGACGGGTCAGGTTGGTTGGCGAGGAGGGCCGGTTGTGATAGGCCGGGATCTCCAGCTCGGCGATCTTCATGGCGTCGCGGAAACCCCCGTCGCTGACGATGCCGGCGACGCCGCGCGCCTGCAGGCGCGTAACCAGGATATCGCCGGCGGAAGCGGCGCGCGGGTCCTTGCGGCTGTCGATCACCATCACGGCGCCCACGGGGCATTCCTCCACCCCCTTGCGCTGCGGATGGTCGGGATTGCGGAACACGTCGATGCCGTTACGGTCCTCGCGCGCGGGGATGTAGCGCAGGGTGTAGGCCGGGCCGACCATGTTGCGGCCTTTTGCCTTCAGCGGGCGCACGTCCTGGATCGTCTGGTTGCGGAAACCGCGCTTGAACAGCGCCGTCGCCAGCGTAGCGACGGAGACGTGCAGCAGCTTGTCGCGGGTTTGCGGCTTCAACTCGGTCATCGTCGGGTCATCCACTTCAATTGATCTCGGGCTCGCCCACCGGTGGGCCGAACTCGGTCTTCAGGAAATCGAAATCGCAGCCCTTGTCGGCCTGCTCGATGTGCTTGGCGAAAATCCAGCCGTAGCCGCGTCCGTAGCGCGGCTCCGGCGCGCGCCACTCCGCGCGGCGGCGGGCGAGTTCCTCGTCGGAGACCCGCATGTTCAAGCTGCGGTTCGGAATATCCACTTCGACGATGTCGCCGTCGCGCAGCAGCGCCAGCGGCCCGCCGACATAGGCTTCCGGCGCCACGTGCAGCACGCAGGCGCCGTAGGAGGTGCCGGACATGCGCGCATCCGAAAGGCGCAGCATGTCGCGGTGGCCCTGCTTCAGCAGCGCCTTGGGCATGGGGATCATGCCCCACTCCGGCATGCCCGGCCCGCCTTGCGGCCCGGCGTTGCGCAGCACCAGCACCGTGTCGGGGCCGATGTCCAGATCCTCGTCGTCGATGATCTTCTTCAACTCGGCATAGCTGTCGGCGACCAGGGCCGGGCCGGCGTGCTGGTAGAACTTCGGATCGCAGGCCGCCGGCTTGATAACCGCGCCGTCGGGCGCCAGGTTGCCGCGCAGCACCGCCAGCGAGCCTTCGTGGTAGACCGGCTTGTCGAGCGGACGGATGACGTCGTCGTTGTAGACTTCCGCGCCTTCCAGCGTCTCGCCCAGGGTCTGCCCGCTGACGGTGAGGGCCGCGCCGTCCAGCTTGTCGCCCAGGGTCGCCATCAGGCCGCGCAGGCCGCCGGCGTAGAAGAAGTCCTCCATCAGGTAGCCCTTGCCGGAGGGACGCACGTTGGCGATGACCGGCGTGCTGTGGCCGATGCGGTCCAGGTCGTCGAGCGCCAGGTCCACGCCGGCGCGCCGCGCCATGGCGATGAGGTGGATGATGGCGTTGGTCGAACAGCCCATGGCCATGGCGACCGTCACCGCGTTCTTCACCGCGGCGCCGGTCACGATGCGATCCGGGGTCAGGTCCTCCCACACCATCTCGACGATGCGCCGCCCGGCGGCCGCGCACATGCGCTGGTGGTTGGCGTCGGCGGCCGGGATCGAGCTGGCGCCGGGCAGCGTCAGGCCCAGCGCCTCGGCGATGGCCGTCATGGTGGAAGCCGTGCCCATGGTCATGCAGTGGCCGTAGGAGCGCGCGATGCCGCCCTCGACGCCGGCCCACTCTTCCTTGCTGATCTTGCCGGCGCGGCGCTCGTCCCAGTACTTGAAGCCGTCGGTGCCGGAGCCCAGCACCTGGCCCTTGTAGTTGCCGCGCAACATCGGCCCGGCGGTGACGTAGACGAAGGGAATGCCCATCGACAGCGCGCCCATGACCAGGCCCGGCGTGGTCTTGTCGCAGCCGCCCATCAGGATGGCGCCGTCGACCGGGTGGGAGCGCAGCAGCTCCTCCGTCTCCATCGCCAGCATGTTGCGGTAGAGCATGGTCGTCGGCTTGACGAAATTCTCCGACAGCGACAGCGCCGGCAGTTCCATGGGGAAGCCGCCCGCCTGGAAGACGCCGCGCTTGATGTCCTCGACGCGGTGCTTGAAGTGCATGTGGCAGGGCTGCGCGTCCGACCAGGTATTGAGGATCGCGATGATCGGCTTGCCCTGCCAGTCCTCCGCCGCGTAGCCCATCTGCATGGTGCGCGAACGGTGGCCGAAGGAACGGAAGTCGTCCGGCGCCATCCAGCGCGCGCTGCGCAGCTCTTCGTATGTCTTCTTCTTTGTCGTCACGCCAGGATTCCTAACAAAATATCAGGCAAAGCCCGCACCATCAGGCAAAGCCACGGGCCAGGGCGAACATCAGGCCGATCAGCCCCGCCGCCAGCAGCAGCCCGCAGAGCCACGGCCAGAGGCCGTAGGCGTTCATGTCCGCCTTGCTGTCGCGTCCGATCATTTCAGGCTCCTTTCTGCATGGCTCAGTTGCCCAGGGCCGTGGGCAGCCACAGCGCGATCTGCGGGAACATCATCACCAGGATCAGGCCGACGACCTGCAGGGCGATGAAGGGCAGCACGGAGATGAAGATCTCCTGCAGGCTGACGTCCTTGGGCGCCACCGACTTCAGCCAGAAGCAGGCCGGACCGAAGGGCGGCGAGAGGAAGTAGATCTGGATGTTCATCACGAAGAGGACGCCGAACCAGATCTTCGCCTGGTCCTCGGTGAGGCCCAGCTCCGGCGCCAGGGTCATGACCACCGGGGCGAAGACCGGCACGGTGATGAAGACGATGGCGATCCATTCCATGAAAGTCCCGAGGATCACCAGGATCGCCATCATCATGAGGATGACGCCCATGGCCGGCAGGCCCAAGTCGAGGAACAGCGAGCGCATGAAATCGCCGCCGCCGACCAGGTTGAAGATGCCGACGAAGGAGACCGCGCCGAGGATCAGCCAGATGATGGTCCCCACTGTGGTCATGGAGCCGAGCAGCGCCGCCTGGAGGACGGGCCACTTCATCTCGTGGCGCACCGCGGCCACCACGATGGCACCGATGCAGCCGACGGCGGCGGCCTCGGTCACCGAGGCGACACCGCCGTAGATCGACCCCATGACCGCGCCGATGAGGGCGATGCAGAGCAGCACCGCGTTCATGCGGGCGCGCGACAGCTTGTTGCTGCGCCCCGTCATGGCCTCCACTTCCTTGGCGGTGGGGGCCAGCTTGGGATTGAGGTTCACGCGCAGCAGGACGTAGAGCGCATAGAAGACCGCCAGCATGAGGCCGGGCACGGCGCCCGCCATGAAGAGGTCGCCGATGCCGACCTCGGCGGAGAGGCCGTAGACGATCATGATGATCGAGGGCGGAATCAGCGTCGCCAGGGCGCCGGAAGCGCAGATCAGGCCGATGGTCAGCTTGCGGTCGTAGCCCAGGCGGAACATCTGCGGCAGGGCGACCAGGCCCAGCATGACGATCTCGCCGCCCATGACGCCGGACATGGCGGCCAGGATCACCGCCACCACGACGGTCTGCACCGCGACGCCGCCGCGCAGGTTGCCGGCGAAGATCGACATGGCGTCGAAGAGGTCCTCGGCGATGCCCGCGCGCTCCAGGATCGAGGCCATGAGCACGAAGAAGGGAATGGCGACCAGGGTGTAGTGGTCGAGCAGGCCGGCCGCGTTGGTGGACACCAGGTAGAGCCCGCGCGGCCCGAAGAAGGCCACCGCCATGAGTACCGAGACGATGAGCGTGACAATGCCCAGCGGCATGCCGGTCATCATCAGCGCGATCAGCAGCACGACCATGATCACCGAGACGGTGCCCAGGTCGTAGGAGCGCATATCGACCACCTGGCGCGGGTCCAGCGCCTCGCCGATGCCGGAGAAAAAACCCTGGATCGTGCCGAAGGCGCTGTCGGCGCCGCTGTAATGCGCGACGAGGGCGACCAGGAAGTAGAAGGTCATGAGGGCGCCGAGCGTCTTCACGGCGCCGCGCCAGGCCGTGGTCTCGAAATGCCGGTGCAGGTTCACCGTCAGCTGGGCGAGATAGAGGAAGCCGCCCACCATCAGCAGCACCTTGAGGATCATCGGCATGGGCGAGTTGAAGGCGCTGCCCGTGCGCTCGACATGGTCGACGGCCGTGTAGGCGCGGATCGCCGCGTCGCTCAACAGCAGGAAGAGCGCCAGGATGCCGACCACCATGGCGACGAGGTCGAGCCACCAGCGCACCCGATCGGAAGCCATGACATGGAACACGGTGATGCCGATGTGGCGCTGCTTCAGCGTCACGTAGCCGGAGGAAATCATCCAGGAGGCGGCGCAGAGCACCATGACCACCTCGAAGGCCCACTGGGTCGGCGCGTTGAACACATAGCGCGCCACGACTTCCCAGAGCGTGGCGCCGGCGGCCACAAGGTAGAGCGCCGAAACCGTGATGCCGGCGAAGTGGCTGATGTGATCGACGATGCCGTAGCGGTCGAAGGGCAGCGCGGCCTCTTCGTGCAGCGGATCGTCGGCCGCGATCTCGATGTCAGTCTCTTCGAGGGTGTCGGTTGTCTGGCTCATGGAGGCGACCTTTGCCGTTCCCGAGCGCCGTGCGGGCGGTGGCGGTTGCGAGATGCCGGCCCGCGGCGGGCGCGGGGACCCACGCCGGAGCGCAGGTCCGATCCGGGAAGAAAGGAGGCCGCGCCCCTGGCGAAAGGGCGCGGCCGTCCCGACTAGAAGTCCTGCTTCAGCAGGCCGATCTGCTTCATGAAGGCGATGTGCGAGGCATAGACCTCCTGGGCCATCTCCGAGGAGCCGGCATAGTCTTTCCAGGCGCCCACCGCGATCTCGCGGAACTTGTCCCGCTCGGCCTGGGGCCAGTCGATGACCGTCAGGTCGCCGGCCGCCTTGTCGCGGGCCACCAGCTTGCGGTCTTCCATGTCGACGATGCGGCGCATGTCGTTGTAGGCGGCGAGATACCAGGTCTCCAGCGCCGTCCGCTCGGCCGGGCTCATCTGGTCCCAGGCGCTCTGCGACACGGTGAACTGCAGGATCGGCGTGGAGTGGATGCCCGGGAAGATCGGGAACTTGGCGATCTTGTGCAGGCCGTTGGCGTCATTGTTGGCGTAGGCCGAGTTGTCGGCCGCGTCGATGACGCCCTTCTCCAGCGCGGTATAGACCTCGGAGCCCGGCAGGGAAACCGGCGAAGCGCCGGCGCGCTTGAAGACCTCGGAGGCGAGGCCTTCCGGCGAACGCACCTTCACGCCCGCGAAGTCGGCGACACTGTTGATCGGCACCTTGGAGACGAAGGCCTCGCGGGCATAGGCGCCGCAGCCGACGACGTGCACGCCCGGCTGGAACTTGTCGTACAGCTTCTGCAGCATTTCCTTGCCGCCGCCGTCGGCGCAGTAGGTCTGGATCTGATCGGCACTGTCGTAGCCGGCGATGAGATCGCCCATCAGCGCGAAGGCCGGGTCGCGCCCGGCGAAGTAGTTGATGGAGGTCAGGTCGCCGTCGAGGATGCCCATGGAGACCGCTTCCGGGGTCTCGCGGTGGGGCACCACGGATTTGATCGGCAGCAGTTCGATCTCCAGCGAACCGCCCGTCATTTCCTTCAGTTTCGGCACCCACTTCTCATTGAGAAAGGCCAGCGTGAAGTGGCTGGCCGTCGAACTGGTCTGCACCTTCAGCGTCTTCGCCTCAGCGGCCGCGCCCAGGCTGATTCCAAGCGCCGCCGCGAGGGCCACGACCGTAGAAAATGCCCCTAACTTATTGAATTCCATTGTTTCCTCCCCTTGGGGTCTTTTTTTGATGTGCGACTGCCGAAAGACAGCCTTAATATGACAGTTCTATGCTAATATATTAGTAGATCAGTTGAAGCAACGAGATTCTTGCGCTATCTAGGGACTGCAGCCTGCCCGGCACTCCCACCGCAAACGGAACCCCATGGCCCTTTCGATCCCAGACGACCGCCTTGCCCTCGCCGGAGCCCTGCGTGGCGCTGGCCGGGAGTCGACCTCGGCGGCGCAGCGGGTCTACGACGACCTGCGCGAACGTATTGTCGGTCTGGAGTTGCCGCCGGGCGCCACCCTGTCCCGGGTCGAGCTGGCCCGCGAATACGACGTGAGCCTGACGCCGATCCGCGAAGCCATGCAGCGCCTGGAACAGGACGGCCTGATCAAGATCTATCCGCAGTCCAAGACCGTGGTGACGAAGATCGATGTCGCCCAGCTCTACGAGGTGCATTTCCTGCGCGTCGCCGTGGAGGTCGAGGTGGCGCGCCGCCTCGCCGAGACACCGGACGCGCCCCAGGTGAAGAAGGCGCGGGCGATTCTCACCATGCAGGACACCCTGGTCGGCAACCTGGAGGAAATCGCGCTGTTCAATGAACTCGACGAAGCCTTCCACCAGACGCTCTTCGCCGGGGTCGGGCAGCTGAACCTGCACGACATGCTGAGAGCCAAGACGGGGCACCTGACGCGCGTGCGCCGCCTCGACCTGCCGAAGGAAGGCAAGGTCCGGCGGATCATGAAAGGGCACTGGGCCGTGCTCAAGGCGATCGAGGCCGGCGACCCGCTGGCCGCCCAGGAGGCCATGCGCGACCATTTGGCCGGCACGGTCAAGCGCATCGAAGAGCTGCGCAGCGAGCACCCCGACTACTTCAACGCCGCAGCCTGAGTCGAGCCGCAGACGCAGGCGAGCCTTGGCGCGCTACTCCGCGGCCAGGTGCCCGTTGCCGTAGTCGTGCAGGCGCACGTAGTCGGGACTGAAATCCAGCGACCGCACCGGGCTCGGCACTTCGCCGGTCAGGCGCGTCCTGGCGCCGCGCCGGCGCCGCGGATCGGCGATGGGCACCGCCTCCAGCAGCCGCCTGGTGTAGTCGTGGCGCGGGTTTTCGAAGACCGCGGCGCGCGGCCCGATCTCCACGATCTGCCCCAGGTACATGACCGCCACCCGGTGGCTCACCTGCTCGACCACCGACATGTCGT
This sequence comes from Kiloniellaceae bacterium, assembly GCA_048268885.1. GTDB lineage: Bacteria > Pseudomonadota > Alphaproteobacteria > Kiloniellales > Kiloniellaceae > Pelagibius. The sequence goes on from JBLWUP010000022.1 coordinate 66,759, forward strand.
GGGAAATGAAGAGGAAAGACAGGCCGAGGTCGTCCTGCAGTTCCTGCAGCAGGTCGAGGACCTGCGCCTGCACCGAGACGTCGAGCGCGGAAACACTCTCATCGGCGACGATCACCTTGGGATTGAGGGTCAGCGCGCGGGCGATGCAGATGCGCTGACGCTGGCCGCCGGAAAACTCGTGCGGATGGCGGCGCGCCGCATCGGCGCCGAGGCCGACCCGGCGGAACAGCTCGACCACGCGGTCCTCCAGCTCCTGCCCCTTGGCCAGCTTATGGATCACCAGCGGCTCGGCGACCAGCCGGCCCACGGTCATGCGCGGGTCCAGCGAGGCGAAAGGGTCCTGGAAGATCATCTGGATATCGCGGCGCACGGGGGCCATCTGCGGCGCCGAGAGGCCGGCGATGTCGCGCCCGGCAATCGAGACCTCGCCCTCCCAGGGCACCAGGTTCAACAGCGCCTTGCCGGTGGTCGACTTGCCGCAGCCGGACTCGCCGACCAGCGCCAGGGTCTCGCCCGCCGCGATGTCGAAGGAGACGCGCTCCACCGCGTGGACGCGGCGCTGCGGGCGCTGCAGCAGCCCGCCGACGATGTCGAAGCGCACGGTGAGATCGCGCACCCTGACAACCTGTTCTGGCACCACCGGCTGATCGGCGGCGACGGGGGCCGCCTGTTTATCGGTGGCGGCGCGCAGCGGCCGGTCGCGCCCCGCCATGCTGCCCAGCTTGGGGACCGCCGCCAGCAGCTTGCGGGTATAGGCGTCCTGCGGCGCGGCGAAGAGGCTTTGCACGTCGCCCGTCTCCACCACCCGGCCCTGGTTCATGACGATGACGCGGTCGGCCACCTCGGCGACCACCCCCATGTCGTGGGTGATCAGCAGGATCGCCGTGCCGAACTGCTTCTGCAGGTCCTCCATGAGGGCCAGGATCTGCGCCTGGATGGTGACGTCCAGCGCCGTGGTCGGCTCGTCGGCGATCAGCACCTTGGGATTGCAGCACAGCGCCATGGCGATCATCACGCGCTGGCGCATGCCGCCGGACAGTTCATGAGGGTACTGGCGGAACCGCCGCCCCGGCTCGGAGATGCGCACCGCGCCGAGGATATCCACCGCTTCCTGTTTTGCGGCGGTCTGGGAAAGATCGCGGTGCGCGCGCAGCGCCTCGACCAACTGGGTGCCGATGGTCATCACCGGGTTCAGCGAGGTCATCGGCTCCTGAAAGATCATCGCGATCTCCGCGCCGCGCACCTGCAGCATCTCGCGCTCCGGCAGGGCGAAGAGGTTCCTGTCACCCAAGCGGGCCTCGCCGGCCGTCACCGCCGCCCCCTCCGGCAGCAGGCCCATGAGGGACAGCGCGGTGATCGACTTGCCCGAGCCGGACTCGCCGGCGATGCACAGCGTCTCGCCCTCGTAGAGGTCGAAGTCCACGCCGTCCAGCACGGCGCGCGGCCCGCCCTCGCCGGAAACGGCGGTGACCAGGCCACGGACCGACAGGACCTTGCGCGCCCCCGCCCCGCTCATCGACCGGTCCCGGGCATCACTCGAGCCCGCCCATCAATCCAACACGACCCGCGGGAAGTAGAAGGAGACGATCCAGTTCGGCTGGTCGACGATCTCGCTGATCCGCAGGTCGCCGCAGGCCGAGCACAGCATGTAGGCCTCGACCGGCGCCATGCCGTGACGCCCGGCCAGCAGGTCGACCATCTGGGCGACCGCCGCCTGCGCGCCCGCAAAGAGGTCTTCGCCGACGCCGGTGGTCACTTCGTAGCCCTTTTCGTCCAGATGGCGCGTCACCGGACCCGGCGTGGTGAAGCGCGGCATCTTCAAGTTCGCGCCTTTCACCAGGTCAAGGGTCAGCACGACGTTCATCGGGCTTTCGATGGCGGTGCCGCAGACCTCGCCGTCGCCCTGCGCCGCGTGGGTGTCGCCGATGGAGAACAGCGCCCCGGCCACCTCGACCGGCAGGTAGAGCTCCGTCCCCGCCGCCAGATCGCGGATATCCATGTTGCCGCCGACCCGGCGCGGCGGCACCACGGAGTGCAGCCCCGGCTCGGCCGGCGCCAGGCCGATGGTGCCGGCGAAGGGTTTCAGGGGCACCTTGCCGCCGGGCCCGAAGAGCGCCGGGGCCAGGCTGCCCGCATCGTACTTCCAGACATGCAGCGCGGCCTCGGTGAAGTCCTCGGCCAGCAGGCCGAAGCCCGGGATGTTCGCCGTCCAGCCGAAGCCGGAAGGCTTGAATTCATGGAGGGTCACCTTGACCGCGTCACCCGGCTCGGCCCCGTCGACGAAGACCGGGCCGGTGACCGGGTTCACCTTGCCGAAATCCAGGGCGGCCACGTCGGCCACCGTGGAGTCCTTGGTGAGCTGGCCGCCGGAGGCGTCGAGACACTCGAACTCGATGGTGCTGCCCGGCGCAACGGTCATGACGGGTGGGATCGAATGATCCCACCCGAAATGATGGTGCGTCCCATGAATGGTGTAGTCATGGTTCTTGCACATGCTTCAGACACGTCCTTTCTTAATGGACTTCACTGGGCATCCTTGGCGTAGACGTAGTCGTAGTGGACGGGAATATGCACCGGATCCACGAAGATCCCCTCCGGGCCGGCAAGCCGGGCAGAGCGGATGGTGAAGCGCTGCTCGTTGAAGATCGGCACCCAGGGGGCTTCGTCCTGGATTGCGGTGAAGATCTTCTTCCACTCCGCGATGCGCGCGTCGGCCTGCGAGGGGTCGGCCATGGAATCGGCCTTCACCGCGCGGGCATCCAGTTCCTCGTTGCAGTACCACGACCAGTTCCAGCCGCCGGGCACCGCGCCGCCGCAGCCGAGGATCGGGCCGTAGAAGTTGGAGGGATCGGGGAAGTCCGCGATCCAGGCCATGCCGCCCGACCAGATCATCGGCGCCTGGTCCTCCTCACCGCCGGCGGCGATGACGTTGGCCTGGGCCAGCGACTTGATCTCCGCCTTGATGCCGACGCCCGCCAGATCCTGCTGGATGGCCTGGGCGATGCGCGGCTGGGGATCGGTGTTGGCGACGAAAAGCTCGGTCTCGAAGCCGTCGGCGAAGCCCGCCTCGGCCAGCAAGGCCTTGGCCTTTTCCGGATCGAAGGAGAAACCCTCGTAGCTCTCGTCATAGCCCGGCATCAGCGGCGGCAGCGGCTGGTTGGCCGGCACCGCGCGCCCGTTGATGATGCGCACGATGCGGTCCTTGTTGATCGCCATGTTCACCGCCTGGCGCACCTTCAGGTTATCGAAGGGCTTCATCTTCACGTTCATGGTGACGTAGCCGGTGTGCAACTGGCTGCCTTCGACGATCAGGTCCGCGAACTTGGGATCATTCTTGGTCTGCAGGAACTTCGCCGGCGGGATGCCGTCGCCGGCGATGTCGACCTCGCCGCGCTCCAGGCGCAGCAGGGCGACGACGGGCTCCTGCCCGACCTCGAAGACGATCTGGTCGAGACGCGGCAGGCCCTCGTGGTAGTAGTCGGCATTGCGCTCGAAGACCACGCGCTGGCCCAGGGTCCATTCCGCCAGCTTGTAGGCCCCAGTGCCGACCGGATGCTTACCGAAGTCGGCGCCGTACTTCTCGGTCTCCTCGGAGGGGACCACGTGAGCGAAGTTCAGGGCCATGACGTGCAGGAAGGTGGCGTCCGGACGCGACAGCACGATCTTCACCGTCGAGTCGTCGACCGCTTCGACGCCTTCCAGGCCGTCGGCATCGCCCGTCGAGGCGGCGTCGAAGCCCTTGATGGCGGCGAAAAAGCCGGCGCCGGGGCTCTGGGTCGCCGGGTTCACCACGCGCTCCAGCGAGTACTTCACGTCCACGGCCGTCATCTCGCGGCCGTTGTGGAATTTCACGCCCTCACGCAGCTTGAAGGTATAGGTGAGGCCGTCGTCGGAGATCTCGTAGCTCTCCGCCAGGTCCGGCACCAGCTCGGTCGTGCCCGGCTTGTAGTCCATGAGGCCGTCGAAGAGGCTCTTGATCATCGACCAGTTCTGCCAATCGTACCCGATCGCCGGGTCCAGCGTGGACACGTCGTCCTTGTAGGTGACGGTCATGGAGCCGCCCTGCTTGACCTGGGCTTGGGCCGGGGTCAACGCCGTAGCGGACAGCAGCAGTGCCGCCGCGCCTGCGAGCAACCATTTTTTCATGTTACTTCTCCCTGTTCTGAAATTGACCGAACGCCGCATGGCGTTCCTCCCCTTGCTTCACTTACTTATGCTTTCTTCACCTCAGTTTAATTCTGGGATCGATAAAGAGCGCCACCACGTCGGCGACCAGGTTGCCGATCACGATGGCGCAGGCGGCCACCAGGGTGACGCCCATGATGATGGGAATGTCGACGCGCTGAATCGCCTGCCAGGCGAGCTGGCCGATACCGGGCCAGCCGAAGACCGATTCGACGACCACGATCCCGCTCATCAGGATACCGATGTCGATGCCGACCATGGCGACCACCGGCAGCAGCGCGTTGGGCACCGCATGGCGCAGCACGACCCGCCCCTTGCTGAGCCCCTTGGCCCGCGCGGTGCGCACGAAATCCTGCTGCAGCACGTCCAGCATGGAAGAGCGCATCATGCGCGCATACCAGCCGGCGCCGAGAAAGCCGAGAGTCAGGGCCGGCAGCACCAGGTGCTGCGGCGTGCCGTAACCGCTCAAAGGAAACCAGCCGAGCCAGTAGGCGAAGACGTAGATCAGCAGGATGCCGACCACGAACTGCGGCGCCGATACGCCGACGAAGGAGAAGACCATGAGGCCCTGGTCCAGGTTCGTGCGGCGGCGCACCGCGGCGACGATGCCGACGGTCAGGCCGATCAGCAGTTCGGCGAAGATGCCCGCCGCCATGAGCAGCAGGCTGGCCGGCAGGCGCGAGGCGATGAGCGTGTTGACCTCGGTCTTCTGGATGTAGGAGCGGCCGAGGTCGCCCTGCAGCAGGCCGCCGAGGTAGCGCAGGTAACGCTCGTAGAACGGCAGGTTGAGGCCGAGCTGCTCGCGGATGCTCTCCACCGTCGCGGCGGTGGCGCTGCGCCCGGCGATTTGCCGCGCGGGATCGGCCGGCAGCAGGTAGAGCAGCACGAAGGTCACCAGACTGATGCCGAGCAGGATGAGGGCCGCGCCAAAAAGGCGCCTGAGCAGATAGGCCGCCATCAGGTCCTGCCCTTCTGCTTGGGGTCGAGGATGTCGCGCAGCGCGTCGCCCACCACGTTGAACGACAGCGCCAGCATCAGGATCGCCGCGCCGGGAATGAAAACCAGCCAGGGCGCCGAAGTGAAGTAGGTCTGGTTCTCGAAGATGATGTTGCCCCAACTCGGCGTCGGCGGCTGCACGCCGATGCCGAGAAAGCTGAGCGTCGCCTCCAGCAGCACGGTGGTGGCGATGCCCAGCGTCGCCCAGACCACCATGGTGGAGACCAGGTGCGGCGCGATGTGCTGCACCAGGATGCGCAGGCGCGAGGCGCCCAGGCTGCGCTCGGCCTCGACGAAGTCGCGCTCCGAAAGCGAGATCGTCTCGGTGTAGATGACCCGCGCGACCTGTACCCAGTTCACCATGGCGATGACCAGGGCGACGATCCACAGGCTGGGCGTGAAGATCGCCGCCAGCACGATGGCCAGCAGCAGCGCCGGGAAGGCCATCATCAGGTCGGTGAAGCGCATGAGCACCGTGCCGACGAAGCCGCGCAGGAAGCCGGCGGTGATGCCGATGGCCGCGCCGATCAGCACGGCGACCCCGTTGGCGACGATGCCGATGACCAGAGAGGTGCGCGCGCCGTAGACCAGGCGCGAGAAGAGGTCGCGCCCCAGCAGGTCAGTGCCGAGAACGAAGCTCCCGCCCGGCGGCAGGGGCGCCCCTTCCAGGGTCAGACCTTCGAACAGTTGGTCGTCGGGCGCGTAGGGCGTGATGACCGGCGCCAGCAGGGCCATGACCACGATCACCGCGATCACCACGAGCCCGAAAACGGCGAGCTTGCGCCGCAACAGCTCCCGCAGAACCCTCATAGCCGGCCCCTCATACTCAGCGGAGGCCTCCGCCATGGCGGCGCCGAGGCAGCAGGGCCCGCAAGCTGACCTCGTCGGCCGCCGCGCAGAAGGCTTCCACCGTCATGCGCCGCTGCATGGCGGCGGCGCGCAGGAAGGCGAAGGCCTTGTCCTCGTCGAGTTCGCCCAGGCGCATGACGGTGAGCACCGCGCGGATCACTTCCGGGCGCAGCTTGAGGCGCGCCTTCAGGGCCTCGATGCGCGCGTCCTGTTCCTGGCGCTGCGCGAAGCTGTGGCTGGCCAGCACCAGGGCGCTGTAGACGCCGCTCGACTGCAGCGGCTTGATGAGGTGCGAGGAAATGCCTTGCGCCAGCACCCATTCCAGGCGGCCCGGCGCCTCCGATCGCATGAGCGCGATGAGCGGGACCGGCGGCTGGCCGGCCGGCCAGGGAAAGAGGCCGTCGTAGCCGCTGTCGCCGTCGAAGAAGACCGCCTTCACCTCCGGGTCGAGCACCTCCAGCTTCGGCCAGGCGAAGTCCGCGGTGACGCCGAAGCGTTCCAGCTGGCGGGCCAGGCGCTGCATGCCCGCGTCCTGGCGGTGCAGGACGACCACTTTCCAGCCGCGGAAGTTCGGGGTGAGGAAGGCGCTCATTTCACCACCCTCAAATGCGAAGCGGCCAAATGCGCGCCGGCGGGCCGGGCCGCGGCGGCGCGGCTGACCTCGGCGCCGAATGCGCGGGCATCGAAGTCGACCAGATAGGGATCGGCGATGATCGGCCTCTCGGCCGCCTCGATCACCTTGAAGCCGCCGTCGGCGTCGACCCGTCCGATATAGGGCGTCAGCGCCGCGTGGTTGGTGAGATTGTCGATATGCAGGGTGCCGAGCGGCGTTTCCAGCGACAGGTCGTAGAGCGCTTCCTTCACCGCTTCGCTGTCGTCGCTGCCGCAGGCGAGGATCGCCTCGGCCAGCAGCTTCACGGCGATGTAGCTGTTCACCAGATAGACAGAATTGCGGCGCTCCAGGCCGAAGCGCGCCGCGACACGCTGGCGGAAGGCTTGGCTCCCAGCGGTTTCCAGGCTGTCAAAATAGATCGCGGTGGAGATGAGGCCCTCGGCCGCCGGCCCGATGCTGTCCAGCTCCGCCTCGGTCAGGTTGCAGCTCACCACCGGGCAGTGCTCCGGCGCGAGGGCGATATCCGTCTCGGCCGCCTGGTGGTAGGCGCTCAGGAAAGCATAGCTGGTCGTGCCGACCAGGTTGTTCAGCACGATGTCGGGCTGCTGCTCGCGGATGTCGTCGATCAGGCGCTCGACGTCCTGGGAGGAGAAGGGCAGGTACTTCTCCCCGACCACTTCCCCGCCGGAGGCCTGGACCAGCTCGCGCGCCGTGCGGTTGGTCTCCCAGCCCCAGATGTAGTTGGAGCCGAGGAGGTAAACCCGCTTGCCGTAGCGCGGCAGCAGGTAGCGGAACAGGGGCACGATGTGCTGGTTCGGGCAGGCGCCGGTGTAGATGACGTTCTCGCAGCACTCGTAGCCCTCGTAGGGGCACATGTACCACAGCAGCGCGTCGTACTTCTCGATGATGGGGATCACCTCCTTGCGGCCGATGGAGGTGATGGTGCCGATGATATGGCGGCAGCCGCGCTCGCGCAGCATGGCCTCGCTGAGCGCGTGGTAGCGGTCGATGTCGGCGCCGGGGTCCTCGATCTCCGCCCGGAAGGTGAAGGGATAGCGCGGGTCGGCGTTGACCTCTTCCAGGCCGAGACGCGCCCCGTCCAGGCAGGCCTGCCCGATCAGGCTGTAGGTCCCGGTGACCGAATACAGAATCCCGAGTGGGATCTCCCCTGACGACAACGCCCTCTCCCAAAACGAAAAACGCCCCGCAGCCATGCCCTGCGGTCAGGGCGGCTCTGGGGCGTCATTGCCTCTTGCGGTCTATCCGCTATGTCGTTTGACGCGCCGCCGGGCGGCACTTGACCATTGAGTTTTGACCAATCGGGAGAAGCTGTCAAATCCCTAGGCGTTCGGCGGAAAAGCGGCGCCGCGTGACCGTTGGCAGGCGTATTATCCGGCGGGCCCGCCGGCCCCCGGCCCAGCCACCCGGCCCAGCCACCCGGCAAAGTCGAGTTCGACGCCCCGATGCGCGCCAGTGGCGCAGGCGGCGCGCAGCACCGATGGGGCGCTGACGGCCTGTGATCTTTTTCGGACGGCCGAGGGCGGCGAACCGCGGTCTTTCGACCAAGGGCAGATAAGATCTTGCGATTACGCAACTTGTGCGCCCGGCTTTTCGCCAAATGCTCCGACAGTCCTCCCTAAATTGTGCGGCTAGGACCATAGTCTGAATATTCAAGCCATGTTATCTCTGTTCTTCGTGTCAGCGGGGAAAATGACATGGCTGTCTCTACAGACGACACCTTCCTGCACGAAGACAACGCAGCGCTGATCTTCCAGCCGTTGAAATTCCGGGGGCTGGAGGTCAAGAACCGGCTGTTCCGCTCCAACCTCTCCGGCATGTTCGACGACTACAACGGCCACGGCGGCAACGCGCGGCTGAACTGGGAGGAGAAGTTCGCCAAGGGCGGCGTCGGCGCCATCATCTCCTCCTACACCCCCGTCGCCGTGCGCGGGCGCATCCTCACGCGCTACGCCATGATCGACAACGACGACAAGATCCCTTTCTGGCGCGCGGTGGGCGAGCGCGTCCATCGTCACGACTGCAAGTTCATCATGCAGCTCAGCCATTCCGGCCGGCAGCAGGACCTGGGCGGCGTCGAGAACCTGCACAAGGTGGCGCTCAGCTCGACCGACAAGAAGGACTATTTCCACGGCATCCTCTGCAAGGCGATGACGGTGGAGGAGATCCACCAGGTGGTCGAGCAGTTCGCCCAGGGCGCGCGGCGCGCCCGTGAGGCCGGCCTGGACGGGGTCGAGCTGCACGGCGCCAACGGCTATCTCATCACCCAGTTCCTCAGCTCCGGCATCAACGACCGCAAGGACGACTACGGCGGCTCCTGGGAGAACCGCAGCCGCTTCGTGCTGGAGATCGTGCGCGCCATCCGCCGCGAAGTTGGCCCCGACTTCCATCTGCAGATGAAGATCAACGCCGTCGACCATAACGACTGGCTCTATCCCTGGCAGAAGAAGGGCAACGATCTGGAGGAGACCAAGAAGATCTGCCGCGTGCTGCTGGACGGCGGCAAGGGCGTGGATTCCTTCCACATCTCCAGCGGCTCGACCTTCCCGCACCCGCGCAATCCGCCGGGCACCCTGCCCGAGCTCGGCCTGGTGCGCTGGTACGACGGCATGCTGTCCCAGGGCGTGCGCACACATCTGAACTACTGGATCTTCAGCCACCGGCTGACCGCAAAGCTGTTCATCGCGCTGTGGAAATGGCGGCGCGGCAAGATCATCGAGGGCATCAACGCGGCCTACGCCAAGGAAATCCGCGAGGACATCCGCCAGGTCGATCCGGAGATCAAGGTGCTCTGCACCGGCGGCTTCCAGCACGCCAGCGCGATCGCCGGCGCGATCCGCGAGGGCGCCTGCGACGGCGTCACCATCGGCCGTCCGCTGATCGCCAACAACGACCTGCCGAAGATCCTGCGCCAGTCCGAAGGACCGGTCGCCGGCAAGGCCTGCACCTACTGCAACAAGTGTCTGCTGAACGACATCGAGAACCCGCTCGGCTGCTACGAGCTGTCGCGCTACGACGGCAACAGCTTCGAGGAACGCTACGACAAGATGATCGGGGAAGTGATGTCGGTTTACGATCCCCCGACCTTCCGCTGAGCGCCACCTGCCGGGAACACCGCCATGGATGAACGTCTGACACCGGTCGAGCGCTACCAAAAACGGCAGTGGTGGATCCGCTTCTGGGTCATCCTCGCCCTCCTGCTCGCGGTGCTCTACTGGCTGGTCTTCGAGAACAGCTATGTCGTCGCCCACGAGGACGACCGCGACCACTTTCTCTACGGTTCGATCGGCAGCGAGACCGCCAGCGGCCTGCCGACCTGGATCTTCAAGGCGCTGCCCAAGCTGTATGAGGAGGAGCTGGGCCCCGGCGGCTACCGCCGCTTCGGCTTTCTTTACGCGACTCCCGACGACGACCTGCCGATCGGCGTGTCGCGCCGCGTGGTCTCCGGCATCGAGCGAGTCTGGCTGAACTGCTCGATCTGCCATGTCGGCACCTGGCGCGAGGCACCGAACGGCGAGCGGCACCTCATCTACGGCGCGCCGTCGAACAACCTGAAGCTCTATGCTTTCATCCAGTTCCTGCGCCGTGCAGCCGTCGACAACCGCTTCAACGCCGAGAACCTGATCGCCGCGATCAACAGCGAGGAGGTCGGCGGCGACCTCGGCCCGCTCGACCGCCTGCTCTACCGTACGATCATCGTCGACCGGGTGCGCCAGGGCCTGCTGGCGGTGCGCGGCCAGCTTGCCTTCATGGACCGTCAGCACGACTGGGGGCCCGGCCGGGTCGACACCTTCAACCCCTACAAGGCCATCCAGTTCAATTTCCCCATGGGCCCGGAAGCGATCGACGACGTCGCCCTGAACGGCAGTTCCGACTACCCCTCGGTCTGGCAGCAGCGCCCGCGCGAAGGGATGCAGCTGCACTGGGACGGCAACAACACCTCGGTCGCCGAGCGCAACCTCTCCGCCGCGCTGGGCGCGGGCGTGACCCCGGTGACGGTCGACCGCCCGCGCATCCACCGCGTCGCGGACTGGCTGCTGGACCTGGAGGCGCCGCCCTTCCCGAAGCCCGAGGCCATCGACCAGGCCCGCGCCGCCGAAGGCCGCCGCCTCTACGCGCGCAGCTGCGCCGCCTGCCACGGCATGGGGGATGATGACGGCTACGACTACGACACCGACCGCCATCCGAGGCTCGGCAAGGTCGTGGCGCTGGACCGGATCGGCACCGACCGCGGGCGCTGGGCCTCCTACGACGAAGGCTTCGCCGCCGCCCAGAACCTGCTGTACAGCGGCTATCCCTGGCGCTTCAGCCACTTCCGCAAGACCGCCGGCTACGCCAACCATCCGCTGGACGGCATCTGGGCGCGCTCGCCCTACCTGCACAACGGCTCGGTCCCGACCCTGCGCGACCTGCTGGAGCCGGCCGCCCGCCGCCCCGCCGAGTGGCTGCGCGGCAGCGACGTCTATGACTTCGCGAAAGTCGGCTACCGCGCCGACGGCACGGGCGCGGCGCTGGAAGAACTCTTCCACTACGACACCGCCGTACCCGGCAACTCCAACCGCGGCCACGAGGGACGCCTCTACGGCACCGAGCTCAGCCCGGCGGAGAAGGACGCCCTCGTCGAGTACATGAAGACGCTATGAGCAAGCGCGACCCCCAATCCCTCTCGCTCTGGATCGCCAGGCACAGCTTTTTCGTCTGGCTCGGCATCCTGTTGAACATGTTCTTCGTCGTGCCCCTGCTGCTGTATCCCTTGTGGGCCCTCGACCTGCTCGGCATTCCACCGGTCAACCCGCTCTGGCCGCGCATCGGCGGGCTGCTGCTGCTGATCATCAGCACTTTCTACATCCCGCCGACCATCGACCTGGAACGCTACCGGGCGATGGCCTGGCTGGCGATCTTCCCGTCGCGGACTTTCGGCGCGACCTTCTTCTTCCTCGCCGTCTTCGTCTTCGGCCAGCCGCTCGGCTACATCTCGATCCTGCTGGTCGACGCCTTCATCGGCCTGGCGACCCTCATCTGCCTCACCCGCGTGACGGCGCTGGAGCGCGCCAGGGGGCCGGCCGGCGCCTGGATCGGGGACGCGTCATGAGCCTCACCTGGCCCAAGGCGCTGGCGGGGCTCCTGGCGGCGGTGATCGCGCTCACCCTCTTCGCCTGGCTCGTGCTGCTGCGGCCGGTGGACCAGCCCTATACCGCCGACCCGATCCGCGCCTTCAACCACGGCTCCATCGGCAACGAGGAACGCCAGGGCCTGCCCTACTGGATCTGGCGGGTGCTGCCGCAGATGTTCCCGGAGTACCTGCCCGGCCGCGGCGACGGCTATGCCGCCTTCGGCCTCTATTGGCAGGCCGGCGCGGAACTGCCCGTCGGCCTGTCCAAGAAGACCCTGGGCGTCATCCCGCGCGTCGCGCCGAACTGCGCCTTCTGCCACCAGGGCAGCTACCGCCTCAGGCCCGACGACCCGGCGACCCTGGTGCCCGGCGGCGCCGGCACCCGCGTCCAGCCGCAGGCCTACCTGCGCTTCCTCGCCACGGCCGGCCAGGATGCCCGCTTCAACGCCGGCGACATCATGACGGCGATCACGGCGATCTACGACATGCCGCTGTGGGAGCGGGCGCTCTACCGCTTCCTGCTGATCCCGGCGACCAGGAAGGCGCTGAAGGAGCAGAGCGTGCTCTACGCCTGGATGGACAGCCGGCCGGATTGGGGCCCGGGGCGCATCGATCCCTTCAATCCGGTGAAGTACGACAATCTGAAAATGGGCGACGACGGCACCATCGGCAATTCCGACATGATGCCCCTGTGGGCGCTCGACACCGCGCTGGGCGACGGCGACCGCGTAGTCGCCTTTCACTGGGACGGCCTCAGCACCAGCCTGCGCGAAGCGGTGGTCACCGGCGCCGTCGGCGACGGCATGACCTACAAGAGCTTTCCCGGCACCGAAGAGCATCTGGTCCGACTGGAAACCTGGGCCCGATTGCAGCCGCCGCCGGACTCGCCCTTCTCCTCCCACCGCCGCCCGGGCGATCCCTACTTCGTGGCCCCTGCGGAGGTCGAGGCGGGCAAGGCGCTCTACGGCGAATACTGCGCCGAGTGCCACGAACCCGAGGGCGCGCGCTTCCGCACGGTGATCCCGGCCTTGGAACTGGGCACCGACCGCCACCGCCTGGATATGTGGACCGCCGAGGCGGCGCGGCGCTACGGCGCCTACGAAGAAGACTACACCTGGGGCTTCGATGCCTTTCAGGACAAGGACGGCTACCTCGCCAACGAGCTGACCGGGCTGTGGCTGAAAGGGCCCTACCTGCACAACGGCTCGGTGCCGACGCTGCGCGCCCTCCTGGCTTTGCCGGAGCAGCGCCCGGCGGTGTTCTACCGCGGCATCGACCTGGTCGATGCCGCGAACGGCGGCTTCGTCAGCCAGGCGGGCACCGAGGCCGAGCAGGACGGCTGGCGCTACGATACGGCGGTGCCGGGCAACGGCAACGGCGGTCACCTCTTCGGCACGGAGCTGAGCGCCGAGGAGAAGCGGCAGCTTCTGACCTATCTGAAGACGCTCTGAAGTGGCGGGCCGCACGGGAAGGAACGAGCCATGAAACTGCGGCGGATTTTGAAATGGGTGGGCGGCGTACTGGTGACGCTGGTGCTGGTCGTCGCCGTCGCCGGGTTCTTCCTGGTGCGCGCGCTGGTCGAGCCGGACGAGGAGCTGTTCGGCAATGTGCAGGACGAGGCCATGCTGGCCGGCCTGACCCGGAGCGACTTCACCGCCGCGCCGGAGCCTTACTTCGTCGAGATGGACAAGGGCGCCCTGCGCGCGCCCGAAGGCGGCGCCTATCCGCCGGAGATCGCCGCCCTGGCCGAGACGACGGGGCTGGATCCCGAAACGGTGCGCCGCCACGCCATCAAGGGCCAGAACACCTGGCTGGTGTGGAGCGGCGGCAACGACCGCTTCTGGGACTTCATCACCACGCGCACCGCCGGCGCCTTCGACCTGCTGAAGGTCGTCTCCTCCCATCCCTCCCAGTACTACGGGCGGGAGAACCGCAGCCACTACCTGGGCCTGGTGAACGAGCCCTGCTTCAGCGCGCCGGACGGCCCGGACCCGGAGCGCTTCGGCCTCTGGCTCGACCGGCGCAGCGGCGACTGCCCGCCGGACCCTTTCGCCGATGCCGAAAAGTATCCCGGCGTGCAGATCGGCGCGCGCGGCGAAACGGTGGCGCGCGGCTCCTACTACGGCGCGCCCAGCGGCATCGTCGGCCTGCGGCTCTTCCCCAACCCGGACTTCGACGCGGAAGCCGCCGAGGTCTGGGACCCGGTGCGCTACTACGAAGACCCGGAATACTATCACCGCAAGGACATCGTGCGGCCCTACCGGGTCGGCATGACCTGCGCCTTCTGCCACGTCGGGCCGAACCCGGTGAACCCGCCGGAAGATCCGGAGAACCCGGAATGGGCGAACCTGACCTCCAACCCCGGCGCGCAGTATTTCTGGGTCGACCGCATCTTCGTCTGGGACACCGGGCCGCGCCCGGAAGCCGGCGCGCCGTCCTACAACGAGCGCAGCTTCATCTACCAGATCTTCCACACCAACCCGCCGGGCAGCCTCGACACCTCGCTGGTCTCCACCGACTACATGAACAACCCGCGCAGCATGAACGCGGTCTACAGCGTCGGCGCGCGGCTGCAGCCGACCCTGCGCTGGGGCCGCGAACAACTGGCCGGCGGCCAGCTCGACAACAAGCAGTTCCAGGACTACCCGCAGACGCAGGCCTTCTCCGGCTTCTGGAACGGCGCGACGGGCGAGATCAGCGCGGCGCGGGTGTTGAAGGACGGCGCGGATTCGACCGGCATCCTGGGGGCCCTCAACCGCGTCTACCTGAACATCGGCACCTTCAGCGAAGAATGGCTGCTGCACTTCCGCCCGATCATCGGCGGGCAGAAGATCTCGCCGATCCGCATCGCCGACGCCAACAAGAACTCCGCCTACTGGGGCGCGACCGAGGACCAGACCGCCGACATGGCGATCTTCTTCCTGGTCACCGCCACGCCGGACGACCTGAAAGACGCGCCGGGCGGCCCGGAAACCCTCGCCGCCGACCCGCCGGAAACCGTCGAACGCGGCAAGGTCGTCTTCGCCGAGTACTGCGCGGCCTGCCATTCCAGCAAGATCCCCACGGCGCCGGCCGGTTCAGGTGTCGACGAGGGCATCTGCGCCCACGGCGGCAACGGCCCGAACTACCGCGAATGCTGGGACCGCTACTGGGCCTGGACGCAGACCGAGGACTTCAAGGCGGAAATGACAGGAATGGTGCTGGCCGAGGATTTCCTCGACAACAATTTCCTCTCCACCGAGCGCCGCGTCCCGGTCGACCTGCTGCAGACCAATGCCTGCGGGCCGCTGGCGACCAATGCCCTGCGCGGCGACATCTGGGACGACTTCTCCTCGGAATCCTACAAGTCCCTGCCGCCGGTGAAGGAGCTGACGGCCTATCACCCGGTCTCCGGCGGCGCCATGTCGCTGAAGCCGCTGGGCAACGGGCGCGGCTACACGCGGCCCGCCTCCCTGGTCAGCCTCTGGACCTCGGCGCCCTACCTGCAGAGCAATTCGGTCGGCCACATCGACTACCCCTACACGGCGCGCGGCTACCAGACGGAACAGGGTTACGGCGGCTACGGCAGCGGTTATGGATCGGGCTATTCGGAGGCCGCCTATCAGCCCGGCGGCGGCTACGGCTACGCCAACCGCTGCCCGGCTTCCTCCGACCGCGATCCCTACCTGCCCTGCGTCGACAACCGTTTGCGTCAGTTCGACCAGTCGATCCGCAAGATGCTGTGGCCGGAGCTGCGCCGGAAGGACCAGCACACCACCGTGCCGGTGCCCGGCTACATCTACCGCACCACCGCCAACAGCTGCCTGAAGGTGCCGCGCGGCTATCTGCCGCCGATCGTGCGCAACAACCCGAAGGTGTTCCACTGGCTGGCGCCCTGGGCCTTCAAGGAGGACGGCTCGCTGGCGATCGGCCCCTTCCCCAAGGGATTCCCCATCAACACCGTCACCAACATCGAGGTGCTGCCCGACAACGACGAGCCCATGGGCATGAAGCACGCCTGGCGTCTCGCCAAGGCCGGACCGGCGCTGCTCAAGACCTTCAAGCAGCTCGGCGGTCAATGCAGCGACCCCGAACTCGCCGCGCCGGGCGCCCAGGCGCGCGCCGAGGAAATCATGGCCGACAACGGCTTCATCGACGCCCTCATCGGGCTCAGCAAGTGCCCCGACTACGTCGTGAACCGCGGGCACACCTTCGGCGCGACGCTGGCGGACGACGACAAGGAAGCCCTGATCGCCTTCCTCAAGCGGCTTTGAGGGCCGCGGGCCGCCCGGCAATGGAAGAGGACAACACCTACGATTACATCGTCGTCGGCGCCGGCGCCGCCGGCGCGGTGCTGGCCGCGCGCCTGGCCGAAGCGGGCCAGGAGGTGCTGGTGCTGGAGGCCGGCGGCGACCCGGTCGAGGACGCGCCGGAACACCCCGAAAACGAACAGGAGAGCGCCCGTCCCCTGGCCGACGACGTGCTGGTGCCGGCCTTCCATCCCTTCGCGTCCGAGAATCCCGGCATGAAGTGGGACTTCTGGGTGCGCCACTACGACGACCCGGCGGCCCGCCAGCGCGATTGGAAATACCGCGAGACCCACGACGGCCGGCGAGTGGACGGCGTACTCTATCCGCGCTGCAGCGCCCTGGGCGGCTGCACGGCGCACCACGCCATGATCATCGTGCGTCCGCACAACGCCGACTGGAACCACATCGCCGAAACCATGGACGACCCCTCCTGGGCCGCCTCGCGCATGAACCGCTACTGGCGGCGCATCGAGCGCTGCCGCCACCGCTTCTTCCTCTACCGCTGGCTGGCCAGGCTGACCGGCTGGAACCCCACCGGGCACGGCTGGGACGGCTGGCTGACCACCGAGAAGGCGATTCCCCTGCGCGTGCTGCGCGACTGGTTCATGCGGCGCGCCATCCTGAGCTCGACCCGGGCCACGCTGCGCTGGCTGCCCGATGCCGTGGTGCGCTGGCGCTGGCTAGTGACCAGCCAGGGCGATCCCAACGACGAGCGCAGCCTGCGCGACCCCGCCTTCGGCCTGCGTATCGCGCCGATGGCGACCCGCCGTCATGCCCGTAGCGGCCCGCGCGAACGGCTGCTGGCGGTGCGGCGCGCCCACCCGGAGAAACTCAGCCTGCGCCGCCACGCCCTGGTCACCCGCGTGATCCTGGACGAGACGGGCCGCCGCGCGACCGGCGTCGCCTACCGTTATGGCCGCGGCCTCTACCGCGCGGCAGCGCAGGACGGCACAGCCCCTTCTGCGGAAAGCGGGCGCGAGATCGTCGTGCGCGCGCGGCGCGAAGTGATCCTCGCCGGCGGCACCTTCAACACGCCGCAACTGCTGATGCTGTCGGGAATCGGCGATCCGGCGCAGCTCTCGCCCCAGGGCATCGCTGTCGCCAAGGCGCTGCCGGGCGTGGGCAGGAACCTGCAGGACCGCTACGAGGTCGGCGTGGTCAACCGCATGAAGCGGCCCTGGGCGGCGATGCGCGGCGCGCGCTTCGAAGCCGGCGACCGTCACTACCGTCTGTGGTGGCGCTTGCGCATGGGGCTCTACACCAGCAACGGCGCCCTCACCTCGGTGATCCTGCGCTCGCGGACCGACCGGCGGCTGCCCGACCTCTACCTGCTGGGCCTGCTCGCCGACTTCCGCGGCTACTACCCGGGCTACGCCGAGCGGCTGCGGCGGCTCGACTACATGTCGTGGATCGTGCTGAAGGCCCACACCCGCAACACCGCGGGCGCGCTGCATCTGAAAAGCGCCGACCCCCGCGACCCGCCGGAGATTTCCTTCCGCTATTTCGAGGAAGGTAATGACGCCGGCGGCGACGACCTCGACGCGGTGGTCGCCGGGGTGCGCTTCGTGCGGCGGGTCGTCGACGGCATGGAAGGCCTCACCGACCAGGAGGAGATGCCGGGACGCCACCTGGTCAGCGACGAGGACCTGAAGCAGCACATCCGCGATACCGCCTGGGGGCACCACGCCTGCGGCACCTGCGCCATGAAGCCGGAGGCCGAGGGCGGCGTGGTGGACAGCCGCTTTCGCGTCTACGGCATCGACGGGCTGCGGGTGGTCGACGCCTCGGTCTTCCCGCGCATCCCCGGCTTCTTCATCGTCACCTCGGTCTTCATGATCGCCGAGAAAGCGGCCGACGACATCCTGCGCGGCCGCTGAACGTTCCGGCGCTCAGCCCCGCGGGCCTTGCTGACCGCGCCGGAAAGCGCTGGGGCTGAGCCCGAAGTGTTGCCGGAAAATGCGCGAGAAGGCCGAGTGCGAGCCGAAACCGCAGCGCACGGCGACGGCCTGCATGGAAAGCCGGGTGTCGAGCAGCAGGCGGCGCGCCGCCTGCAGCCGCAGACGCAGGTAGTAGGTGCCGGGGCCGACGCCGAGGGCCTGCTTGAACAGCAGTTCCAGCGTGCGCACGGAGACCCCCAGGCGCCTGGCGATGGCGGCCGTGGTCAAGGGCGTGTCGAGGCGGGATTCCATGAGCCGGATGGCATCGGCCACACGCGGCTCGTGGCCGGCCAGCCGGCCAAGGGAGACCAGCGGCTGGGCATCGGTCGCGGCATGGGCCTCGTCGTAGATGAAGACGCTCGCCACCTCCAGGGCCAGCGGATAGCCGAAGCGGCTGCGGATCAGGTGCAGCATCAGGTCGAAGCTGGGCGAGGCCCCGCCGGAGGTAAAGATGCGCCCGTCGATGACGAAGCGGTCGGGCCGCAGATCGACGTCGGGAAAGCGCGCGGCGAAGTCCTCCAGATCCTCCCAGTGGGTGGTCGCCGCCCGGCCGTCCAGCAGACCAGCCCGGGCGAGCAGCCAGCTCCCCGCCTCGACGCCGCCGAGGGCGCGAAAGCGCCGGGCCGCGGCGCGCAGGCGGGCCAGGGCGTCCTTGCCGACATGCTGTTCCTGCCCGAAGCCGGCGACGACGATCAGCACATCGCCCTCCAGGTCGCGGCTGAGAGGCCCCTCCGCCGGCACCGGCACGCCGCAGGTCAGCGTCGCGGGCGCGCCGTCCGGCGTGATGATCCGCCAGGAAAACAAGGGGCGCCGCGCCAGGCGGTTGGCCGCCCGCAGGGGGTCGAGCGTCGAGGCCAGCGACATCATCGAGGAGTCGGGCAGCAGCAGCAGCGTCACCGCGAGCGGCTCCTCGGAAGGCGCGAAGATGGAGGTTTCGCTTTTCATCAAGCTTTCTTCGTAATCTGTAGAGCCTGAAATCGCAATCCCGTCATCATCCTTCCCAAATTCGGGCCATTAATAAGGGGAGGTCCTCATGGGATTGCAGCCAAGCCGGGACGTTTTCATCACCTGCGCCGTGACCGGGGCGGGCGACACCACCAAGCGTTCGGACAAGGTGCCGGTCACCCCGCGCCAGATCGCCGATTCCTGCATCGAGGCCGCCCAGGCCGGCGCCGCCATCGTCCACATCCACGTGCGCGACCCGGAAACGGGCGCCCCGGCGCGCGACCCGGCGCTCTACGCCGAGGCCGTGGGCTACATCAAGGAGTCCGGCGTCGACATGGTGGTGAACCTGACCGCCGGCATGGGCGGCGACCTGACCCTGGGCAGCGTCGAGACCCCCCTGCCCCCGGCCGCCGCCGGGACCGACATGGCCGGCGCGACCGAGCGCCTGGCCCACGTCGCCAAGGTCCTGCCGGAGATCTGCACCCTCGACTGCGGCACCATGAACTTCGGCGAGGGCGACTACATCATGACCAACACCCCGGCCATGCTGAAGGAGATGGCCCGCCAGGTGCAGGCCCTGGGCGTGCGCCCGGAGATCGAGGCCTTCGACACCGGCCACGTGCTGCTGGCCAAGTGGCTGAAGGACCAGGGCCTGATCGACGATCCGGTGATGATCCAGCTGTGCATGGGCATCCCCTGGGGTGCGCCGGACGACATGGCGACCCTCATGGCCATGACCGCGAACCTGCCCGCGGACTGGACCTTCTCGGCCTTTTCCATCGGCCGCAACCAGCTGCCCTACGCCGCCATGGCGGTGCTGGCCGGCGGCAACATCCGCGTCGGCCTGGAAGACAACATCTGGCTGGAAAAAGGCGTGCTGGCGAGCAACGGCCAGCTCGTCGAGCGCGCGGCAACCATCGCCCGGGCCATGGGCAGCCGCCTGCTGGGGCCGCAGGAAGTGCGCGACAGGCTGAAGCTGCAGAAGCGCTGGTAATCCCATGAAACCGATCAAAAAAGCCGCGGCCATCGGCGGCGGCGTCATCGGGGCCGGCTGGGTCGCCCGCCTGCTGGAGAACGGCATCGACGTCGCGCTCCACGACCCGGCGCCGGGGGCGGAGGCGCGCCTGCAGGCGGTGCTCGACAACGCCGAGCGCGCCTACGCCAAGCTGACCCTCGCGCCACGCCGCCCGAAGGGCAAATTGAGCTTCCACGCGAGCATCGGCGAAGCCGTCACCGGATCGGAACTGATCGTCGAGTCGGTGCCGGAGCGCCTGGACATCAAGCGCAAGGTCTATGCCGAGGTGGAAACCGCGGCGCCGCCCACGGCGCTCATCGCCTCCTCGACCTCCGGCATCCTGCCGAGCGAGTTGCAGGCGGAGATGATGCTGCCCGAGCGCCTGCTGGTCGCCCACCCCTTCAACCCGGTCTACCTGCTGCCGCTGGTCGAGCTGGTCGGCGGGGAGAAGACCGCGCCCCAGGCCATCGAGCGCGCCAAGAAGATCTATCAAAGCCTCGGCATGCATCCCCTGCACGTCAGGAAGGAGATCGAGGCCTTCGTCGCCGACCGCCTGCTGGAGGCGGTGTGGCGCGAATGCCTCTGGCTGGTCACCGACGGCATCGCCACGACCGAGGAAATCGACGATGCCATCCGCTACGGCTTCGGCCTGCGCTGGGCGCAGATGGGAATCTTCGAGACCTACCGCATCGCCGGCGGCGAAGCCGGCATGCGCCATTTCATGGCCCAGTTCGGCCCCTGCCTGAAATGGCCCTGGACCAAGCTGACCAACGTGCCGGACTTCACCGAGGAACTGGTGGAGCTGGTCGCCAGCCAGTCCGATGCCCAGTCCGGCAAGCATTCGATCCGCGAGCTGGAGCGCATCCGCGACGACAACCTCATCGCCATCTTGCAGGCGCTGAAGGTGAAGGACTGGGGCGCCGGCCGCACCCTGGCCACCTACGAGCGCCAGCTGGCCGATGCCGCCGGCGCGCAGGCCGAAGGCTACGACGCCTCGCAGCCGATCAAGACCGTGGACATGCGGGTGCCCACGGACTGGACCGACTACAACAACCACATGACCGAGAGCCGCTACCTGGAGTTCTTCGGCAATGCCAGCGACGCCCTGCTGCGCCTCCTCGGCGTCGATGCCGACTACGTCGCCAACGGCGGTTCCTACTTCACGGTGGAGACCCACATCCGCCACCTCGACGAGGTCGCGGCGCTGGAACCGGTCACGGTGACCACCCAGGTGCTGGAGGCCAAGGGCAAGAAGCTGCGGCTCTTCCACCGTCTCACACATGGCGATGGCCGCCTGCTGGCCACCGGCGAGCACCTGCTGCTGCACGTCAGCCTGAAGACGCGCAGCGCCTGCGAGCCGCCGCCCGCCATCGCCGCCAAGGCGGCCGAGATCGCCGCCGGCCATGCGGCACTCGACTGGCCCGAGGGCGCCGGCCGCGCCATCGGCCAG
Source organism: Kiloniellaceae bacterium (assembly GCA_048268885.1). GTDB lineage: Bacteria > Pseudomonadota > Alphaproteobacteria > Kiloniellales > Kiloniellaceae > Pelagibius. The sequence continues at coordinate 88,169 of JBLWUP010000022.1, forward strand.
CCGCGGTAACGGAAGACCGATCATGATCACGCCACCGCCTGTCACACCCCATGCTGTCATCCCGGCACTTGTTGCCGGGATCCAATGCCCTCTCCACGGCATGGGTTTCAGCATGGCGAGGCCTCGCCACTCGCCGACGCCCATGGGTCCCGGGGTCAAGCCCCGGGACGACAGCGGGG
>JBLWUP010000023.1:0-84752 GCA_048268885.1 Kiloniellaceae bacterium
GCGCGCGCGCCGCCTCCAGCAGGTTGAGATGGCCGAGGATGTTCACCATCGCACCCAGGCGCGGATTGCGCGCGCAGTCCGGGATCTGCAAGGCGGCGAGGTGGATGATGGCGCGCGGACCGTAGTGCGCGACCGTTTCGCTGACCGCCTCGTCGTCGGTGACGTCGAGCGCCTGCCAGGTCAGCAGGTCGCTGTCTGCCAGTTCGGGCGCGATCTGCGCGAAACGCCGGCGGTCGACGGCCAGATCACAGGCAATCACCGCCTGGCCGGTTTCCGCCGCGCGGCGCAGGATCCAGGCGCCGATGAAGCCGGAAGCGCCGGTCAGCAGCAGCGGGCGCGCGGCGTTCTCCTCCTGCGGGCTCATGTCTCGCGCCCCGCTGCGTTGCCGCGGCCGGTCTTCACGCGCAGCAGCCAGCGCGCCGCGGGCCACAACAGGATGGCGGCCGTCACCACGAAGAGCGTTGTCGCGATGGGCCGTTCGAAGAAGGCCCAGAAACTGCCCCGTGTCAGCAGCAGGGACTGGCGCAGGGCGTTCTCGATCATCGGCGACAGCACCATGCCGATCACCATCGGGGCGATGGGAAAGCCGATACGCCGCATGATGAAGCCGACGATGCCGGCGACGAAGGCGATCACCAGGTCCAGCGAATTGCCGCGCACGCCGTAGGCGCCCAGCAGGGCGATCACGACGACGGCCGTCATCAGCAGCGACTCCGGCACGCGCAGCACCCGGGTGAAGGCCTGGGCACCGACCGCGCCGACCGCGAACATGGCGATGTTGGCGGCGATCAGGATGAAGAAGATCGCATAGACGATGTCGAGGTGTTCCGTGAAGAGGCGCGGGCCCGGCGTGATGCCCTGGACGATCAGGGTGCCCAGCATGACCGCGGTCACCGGGTCGCCGGGAATGCCCAGCGCCAGGGTCGGCACCAGGGCGCTGCCGGTGACGGCGTTGTTGGCGCTCTCCGCCGCGACGATGCCGTCGGGCTCGCCCTTGCCGATGCGCTCGCGGTTGGGCGAGGAGCGCTTGGCCTCGGAATAGCTGATGAAGGCGCTGGTCGCCGCGCCGGTGCCGGGCAGCGCCCCGATGAAGGAGCCGATGAGGCAGGATTTCAGCAGCAGGACCAGGCGCCCGCGCCAGGCCGACCAGGGCGGCACCCTGAAGCCGACCTTGAAGTCGACCCGCGCCGCCGGCGCGAAACGCTCGGCAATCCGCTCGAACATCTCCGACAGGGCGAAGAGGCCGACGATGGCGGGGATCAGCGAGATTCCGGCGGACAGCGCGAAGTTGTCGAAGGTGAAACGCATGTCGCCGATCACCGGGTCGACGCCGACGGTAGCGACGAACATGCCGGTGGCGCCCGACAGCAGACCCTTCAGCATCGAGCCGCGGGACACCTGGGCGATGCAGATCAGCGCGAAGACGCCGAGGGCGAAGTATTCGACGGAGGTGAAGTTGAGCGACAAGGCGGCGAGCTGCGGGGCGGCGAAAATGAGCACCAGGACCGAGAACAGGCCGCCGGCCAGCGAGGCGGTGGTGGCATAGCCGAGGGCGAGGTCGGCGTCGCCGCGCGCGGCCATGGGATAGCCGTCGAGCGCCGTCGCCGCGGCCTGGGGCGTGCCCGGCGTGTTGATCACGATGGCGGTGATCGATCCGCCGTAGACGGAGCCGCAGTAGATCCCGAGCAGCACGGCGATGGCGGGCATCTGGTCCATGGTCAGGGTGAAGGGCAGCACCATGGTGATGCCGACCACCGAGCCCAGGCCGGGCAGGACGCCGACGGCGACGCCCAGCGCGGTGCCGAGCGTCACCGCCAGCAGAACCTGCCAGGTGAGCATCTGCTCTAGTCCGAGAAGGGCGACGTCCATCGGCAGATGACCTTCAGAAAGAGATGAACCAGGGGGACTTGGGCAACACGATGCGGAAGATGACCTCGAAGACGTACCAGGTGGCCGTCGCGTAGACGGCGGCAAAGGCCGCGATGACGCCCCAGCGCCGGTAGCCGAAGATCACCGGCAGCGTGAAGCTGAAAGCGATCGACGCCAGCAGGTAGCCGACGAGATAGATCAGATAGAGGTAGGCGCCCGTCGCGACGGCGGCGAGGCCGACGGACAGCAGATGAGGCCCCCCGAAACTGCCTCCGGCCCTGTTGCCGTCTTTATGGATCAGCGACTGGCCAAGCACCCCTGCGCTGAGCAGCAGCATGAGGACCAGCAGGATGCGCGGGAAGAACACCGGGCCGCGCCCGGCGGTGGCGAAGGTGGTTTCGTAGATCGGGCTGAAGGTGTGCCACAGCAGGAAGGCTGTGGCGGCGAGGACGAAGCCGGCGACGAAAGTGCTGCCGGTCGCCCGCAGGCGGGGAGTCTTGCTGGCCATTCCGTTCGATCACGCGAAAAATGAGGGGAGCGGCCGCCGCGCCGGCCGCCCCCCGCTAGGTCGGGTGGGTCAGGTCAGTTCGACAAGCCGGCTTTCTTCAGCAGCTTGGCGTTGCGCGCGAACTCTTCCTGCACGAAGGCCTGGAAATCGCTGCCCTTCATGAAGGTGACGGGCATGCGCAGGTCGGCCATGCGGTCGCCGAAAGCTTTCGAATTCATACCCTTTTCGCAGGCCGACTCCAAGGCGTCCCGCGCTTCGGCGGGAATGCCCTTGGGGGCGACGAGGCCGCCCCAGATGGGGAAGTTCAGCGCGATGCCCTGCTGCTTGGCGGTCGGCAGGTCGGGCGCCGTCGACACCGCTTCGTCCGACAGCATGGCGATGGACTTCACCTGGTCGGCGTTCTGGGTGAGGAAGGAGATATGGGCGACGAACATGTCGACGCTGCCGTCGAGCATGGCCTTGAAGGTCGGCGCGCTGCCCTTGAAGGGGATGAACTCGATCTGGATGCCGGTCGCGTCGACCAGGCCGAGGCCGGCGACGTGCGGGATGGAGCCGATGGCTTGCACGCCGAAGTTCAGCTTGCCGGGGTTGGCCTTCGCATAGTCGACCATGTCGGCCAGGCTGTTGAAGGGCGAGTCCTTGCGCACCACGATCGACGACGGCGCCGAATAGGCCAGGCAGATGTAGTCGAAGGACTCCGGCGAATAGGGCAGCTTGCGCAGGTGCGGCTGCGTCGTCATCGGGCCGACCGGCATCATGCCGATGGTGTAGCCGTCACCGCGTGCCGCGGCGACCTCGGCGGTGCCGATGGTGCCGCCGGCCCCGGCGGTGTTCTTCACCAGCAGCTCGCTGCCCAGCGCCTCGGCCATCGGCCCGGCCAGGGTGCGCGCCGTGATGTCGGTCCCGCCGCCGGCGCTGAAGGGCACGACCATCGTCACCGGACGGTCGGGAAAGGCGGCCGCGGGCTGGACCAGGCCAAGCGCGGCGAGACCGCCGACGGCGGCGGCGACGAAAGTTCTGAAACTCATGCGTTCCTCCCAATATTTCGTTTTATCCGGCCGGGTCAGTTCCTTCTGCCCAGTGCCTTTTTTCTTGGCCTTCGCGAGGGTCCGGTCTGCCCGGCCGTCCGGCATGCTATGGTCAGACTATCACATTTATGAAAGTGAATTTCAATTTCGATAATGTCAGATATTGAAATTGAATTTCAAAAATGACACGATCCGTCCAACGAAAACAAGAAATCCCGGAGGAACGACCCATGGCAGGCAAGCGCCTCAGCCCGGCTGAAATCGAGCAATACCGCGAAGAAGGGCTGGTTATTCCCGACTATCGGGTGCCGGAATCGGTGCTCGGCCGGATGCGCCGGGCGGTCGACGACCTGATCGAACGGCACCCGCACGTGCCGCCCGAGCAGCTCTCCGGCCCGCACAATCCCTGGGGTCAGTCGGCGCAGATCCTCGGCACCGAGGAGTTTCTCGAGTTCTGCCGGTTTCCGGAGCTGCTCGACATGGTCGAAGACGTCATCGGCCCCGACATCATTCTGTGGGGCAGCATGCTGTTCGCCAAGCCCGGCGGCGCCGGCAAGGCGGTGCCCTGGCACCAGGACGGCCAGTATTGGCCGATCACGCCGCTGAAGACCGTGACCCTGCGCATCGCCATCGACGGCTCGACGCCGGAGAACGGCTGCATGCGCTACGTGCCCGGCTCGCATAAGGAGCGCGCGCTGCTGGAACACGCGGTGCAACTGCGCGACGACTACGCGATCAAGCAGGAGATCGTCGACGTCGACGAGAGCCGCGCGGAGGACTGCGTTTTGGAGCCCGGCCAGGTTTCGTTGCACGACGTCTACGTGATCCACGGCTCCAATCCGAATACTTCCGGCAAGCGGCGCGCCGACTATGCGATCCGTTACATGCCGGCGGACGCGCTCTACGACCGCCGTCCCGATCACCCGGCAACGGCCTATGCGGCCAAGGTGTCGCCGACCATGAACTACGCCAAGCGTCCGCTGTGGCTGGTGCGCGGCCGGGACCGCGCCGGCAACGACTTCCAGGTCGGCAAGGGCGGCTGAGCGCATTCCCAAAGAGACAGACAGCGTTTTCCCTTAGAGAAAAGAAACGGTTATCACATGGTCAAGACGAGTGAGCGTGTCGTCGACACGCTGATCGACGCAGGCATCACCCGCGCCTTCACGCTGCCCGGACTGGGGGTGACCTGGTCGCTGCCGGCGTTCTACGAGCGCCGCGACGAACTGGACGTCGTGCTGACGCGTTCGGAGTGGATCGCCTCGATCATGGCGCAGACCACCGGGCGGCTGACCGGGAAACCGGCGGTCCTGATGGGCCAGGGGCCCTGGCTGACCACGGTGGGCGCGGCCGGCATCCTGGAGGCGCATTTCGCCGGCTCGCCGATGGTGGTCCTCACCGAGACCTCCGACTACGGCGGTTACGGTCAGATGGGCGTCTACCAGACCATGACCGGCGACTACGGCGGCGCCGACGCCATGGCCAGCCTGAAGCCGATCACCAAGTACGCGACCTATGCCAACACGCCGGAGGAAGCGGTTTACGGCGTGCAGATGGCGGTGAAGCACGCCAGCCTGCCGCGCCGCGGCCCGGCCGCGGTGGTCATGAAGACCTCGATCATCCGTCAGGAGATGCAAGAGGAGTCGTCGCCGCGGCTCTACGGCAGCGCGGGCTACCTGCGCCATCGCCCGGCCAAGCCGGACCCGGAGGCGGTGGCCGAGCTGGCCCGCCTCATCGACGGCGCCGAGCGCCCGGTAATCGTCGCCGGCAACGGCGTCTTGCAGTCGGACAGCGGCGCCGCCCTGGAAGCGCTCGCCGAGCGGGCCGGCCTCGCGGTGGCGACCAGCTACAACGCCAAGGGCGTGATCGACGAGACCCAGCCGGTCTCCGTCGGCATGCTCGGCAACTGGGGGCATCGCTGCGCCAACGTGGCGGTGGCCCGCGCCGACCTGGTCGTCATGCTTGGGGCCAGCATGGGGCCGGACTACACCCGGTTCCGCGATCCGGCGCTGGTGCGCCCGGGCGAGCAGACGCTGGTGCAGGTCGACATCGATGCGCGCAACGCCGGCTGGGTCTATCCGGTCGATCTGGCCATCACCGCCGACGTGCGTGACGTCATCGACCTGCTGACCGAAATCGGCCTCTCGGCGGAAAAGCGCGCGCCGCGGCTCGACGCCATCGCCGCCGTGCAGAAGGAAACCGGCTATGGCGTGCTGCCGCAGGCCTCCGCCCGGCAGGGATACCTGCATCACGCGGACATCGTGCAGAGCCTGCAGGGTTTCCTCACGCCGGAGGACTATCTCGCCCTCGATGCCGGCGCCAACCGTATCTGGTCGACCTTCGGCCTGCGCATGCCCTACCGCCAGCGCCTGCTGGTGCCCGGCGGCACCGGCATCATGGGCTGGGGGCCGCCGGCCGCCGCGGCCTGCAAGCTGGTTCACCGCGACAAGCGTGTCACCTGCCTGGCCGGTGACGGCGGTTTCATGATGACCCTGCAGGTGATCGCCACCTGCGTGCAGCAGAAGGCGCCGGTGGTCTTCCTGGTGTCCAACAACTCCGGGCTCGGCATGGTGCGCGACAATCTCGGCGACAAGCAGATCGCCGTCGAGTTCGGCGAGGTCGATTTCGCCGGGATGGCGACGGCGATGGGCGGCCACGGCATGCGGGTCAATCACGCCGACCAGCTGCGCGACGCGCTGGAGGAGGCGCACCGCATGGACGTGCCGGTGGTGATCGACGCCAAGGTCGATCCCGAGGCCAGCCACCACGAGGCCTGTGATTATGCCCCGCTTTGAAGGAAACTTCTTCGCGGAAGGCCGCTTTGAAGGAAGGCGCGCCCTGGTGACGGCGGCGGGCAGCGGCCTCGGCCGCGGCGTCGCTCTTCGTCTCGCGCGCGAGGGCGCCAGCGTGGCGAGGTGGGCCCGCGACGGCGCGCTGCTTGCGGAAGCGGCCCGCGAACCCGCCGAGGACGACCTCGCCATCGACACCCAGGTCGTCGACATGCTGGACGCCGAGGCGATCGCCGCGGCGGCGCAGGCGCTGGAAGAGAGTTCCGGCGGTATCGACGTGCTGGTCAACAACATCGGCGGTTCGCTGCACACCCCTTTCAAGTTCCTCGAGCAGAGCGACGAGGACTGGCAGCGGGTCATGGAGGTGAACGTCACCGCCTGCGTGCGCACGACGCGCGCGCTGCTGCCGGGCATGGTGGCGCGGGGTTACGGCCGCGTCATCAACATGGGCTCCAAGGCCGGGCGTTTCGGCAGCCTCTTCGCTGGCGCCAACTACGTGGCGTCCAAGGGCGCGATGCAGGCCTTCACCCTGCAGATCGCCCAGGAGTTCGGGCCGAGTGGCATTACCTGCAACTCGATCTGCCCCGGCGCCGTGGTGACGCCGCGGGTCGAACGTCTGCTGGCCGAACGGCAGAGCGCCGAGGAGCGCCAGCGGGTGGTGGAGAGCATTCCGGTGCGCCGCCACGGGCGGGTCGAGGATATCGCCGCGGCGGTGGCCTACCTCGCCTCGGAGGAGGCCGGCTTCGTCAACGGCGCCACCCTGGACGTCAACGGCGGCCAGGCCATGTCGATTTAGGCGATAGCGGCGTTGTGTCGTTGGCCCATCCTTCAAGACGGCGCTGTCGCGCCTCCTCAGGATGAGGGACTAGAGAAGTGACCTCATCCTGAGGAGCCCCGAAGGGGCGTCTCGAAGGAGGGGCCGCATGCTCGGATGCGTTTTCCCGGTGCTCCGCTGGCGGGAGTCCGGCCGCGCTCAGTCGAGCGAGATGGCGGCCTTTTCGATCTGCCGGGCCAGCTTCACCAGGCGCGGGCCCAGGTCGCTGTGGATGCGCTGCTCGTTCACCAGGGAGGCGAGGCCGCCGACGTTGATGGCATAGACCGGATAGCCGTCGGCGCGGCGGATGGCGCAGCCGGCCGAGTTGGACTCTGAGATCCAGCCGCCGATGGTGACGGCGTAGCCGCGCTGCTGCGCCGCCGCGATCTCCCCCAGCGCTTCCTTGCGGATGCGCGGCCACTCGGCCTTGGAAAAGGTCTTGGCGATGCGCTCCATCAGCTTGTCGCGTTCGGCTTCCGGCAGGGCGGCCAGATAGCAGCGTCCGATGCTGGTCTGCGCCATCGGCACGCGCGAGCCGACGCCGAGCCGGATCACCATCGAGGTGGGTGCCCGGCAGGCCTCGACATAGACCATATCGGTACCGTCGGGCACGGCGAGGTATATCGAGGCATCGGCGTAGTCGGCCAGTTCGCGCATCAGCGGGCGTGCCGTGTCGCGGATCTCCATCTGGGCCAGCACGTTGTAGCCCAGCGACAGGACGCCGGGCCCCAACTGGTATTTTCGCCGTTCCTTGTCGTAGCGCAGGTAACCGAGCTCGGTCAGCGTGAAGGTGATGCGCGTCACCGTCGCCTTGGGCAGGCCGACCGCCTCGGCGATCTCGGCATTGCCGAGCGGCCGGTTGCCGGTCGGGAAGATGCGCAGGACCGAGAGGCCGCGCTCCAAGGCCGTCATGAAGCGGTAGTCCTTCTCGGAGGCCGCAGCTTTTGACGCCGGGGGCTTGGAGGTCGCGGCGACCTTGGGGCCGCCGGCCTTCGCCGCCTTGGAGACTTTTGGGTTGGACATCGACTCGCCTAGTGGTTTTCCCGGCGAGTATAGATTCCCAAATTCGGCCCGTCACGGCCACATACGGCGGCCTGCGCTTTTCGCCCCCGGCCCGGCGCGGCGGTCACGGCGCGCGAAGACACGGCTTGACGTGGCAGCACCCCCTGATCACGTAAAGAGGATGGCGCCGGGACGCAAGGCGGCCAGCGGTGAAGATCTTCGGAGACAAAGGAGGGGCGGAGCATGACATACATCGCCTTGGGGCTGTGGGGCATCTTGATGATCGCCGCCGCTTTCTACACCCAGCGGGCGCGCCATCCCGACGCCAAGCCGTTGGCGGCTTACCTGATCTTTGTCACGCTGTTCTCCGCTGTGGCGTTCTTCCTGTTCGGTGCCTTCACCTTCCTGCTCGAGGCCTCGGGCCGGACGGGGCTGCTTGGCACTTGGCCGGGCGCGGTGGCGATGCTGGTCGCGGTCTTCGTGCCGGCCTTCTTCATCGGACGCTGGCAGCTGAAGAAACCGCCGCGCCGGCCGCGCCTGCCGTGAGAGACGGCGGGGCCCCGTATCGCTGCGCTTGACGGCCTACGTGCTACGATTCGGCGGCGGCCGGTCGGGCGTGCAGCACCTCCGGCGGGCCCTCGGACGCGGCCTCCGGCAGTTCACCGGGCTCGAGACGGCGCACATGGTACAGCTTCTCGTCCTCGAAGCCGCTTCGGAAGGGGTGCGATTCGTTGCCGACCGGCGTGGTGTCGGCGAACATCCGTTTTTCCATCTTGCCGGCCAGCACCCGGGCCTGCGCCGCGGTCGCTGCCCGCACGGCGACCTCCGACCATTGCGGGAAGTCCAGCCAGCGCGAGTCGCCCCGGGGGGCCACCGGCTCGATCATCCAAAGGCTCATTTGATGCCTCCTGTTGCCGGTTTTGCACAGAGGATAAACCTGCATTAAGGTCCTAACGTGCCAACCAATACGCCGGTTCCTGATCGGGCCGGTTTTTTGGCGCGGTGGCTTGACGCAGGTCAATGACCCTTCGATCCTTTGCAGGCTTAGCTTATTGTTGCGGAAAACCTTCTAAAGGGAGGAAAGCGATGCCGCCAAAGACAAAGAAAGAAGAACAAGCGAGCGGACCTGACTTCACGGCCTTTCCGGCTCAAGGTTTCGAGAGCCTGGTGGAGGCCAATGCCAAGGCTGCGGAGATCTGGCTGGAGTCCTGGGCCAAGCTGGCCGGGGAGTCGGCCAACTTCGTCACCCGGCGCTGGGCGCAGGACATGGACCTCATCGAGAAGATCTGCGCCTGCAAGTCGCCGGCGGAGCTGCTGAAGCTGCAAAGCGAGTTCATGCAGCGCGCACTGGTCGACTACATGAAGGAAACGACCAAGCTGGGCGATATGGAGACCGAAGCCGGGGTGTCGGAAATGGAAGCCCTGGACAAGGGTGTCCGCGCGGCGGGCAAAGAGACCGGCAGCAAGACGAAGTCTTGAGGGCCGGGTTGTGAGATTTTTCGCGGCGGCGTTGGCCCGGGCTCCCGAAGGGCGGTTATGACCGAGCATGAGTTGGTTGCGGGCGCGGGGACGCCGGAAGCCTCCGAAGAACTCGATCCCCTGCGCAATATCCACGAGCAGTTCGACCGGGCGCGGGCCCATCTGCTCGGTTTCAAGCGTGGCCTGATCGAATTCTTCCAGGTGCCCAAGCGCACCCTCTCTGTGTGCTTCCCGGTGGAAATGGAAGATGGCTCGGTCCGCACCTTCCACGGCTACCGGGTGCTGCACAACCGCGTCCTCGGCCCGGGCAAGGGGGGCATCCGCTACCATCCCCAGGTGACCGAGCGTGAGGTGGCGGCGCTGGCCGCGCTGATGACCTGGAAATGCGCCATCGTCGACGTGCCCTTCGGGGGCGCCAAGGGCGGCGTGGTCTGCGACCCTAAGGAGCTGACGGAGACCGACCTGCGGCGCATCACCCGCCGCTTCATCCACGAGCTGGGCGACAACATCGGCCCGCACATCGATGTGCCGGCGCCGGACCTCTACACCAACGAGCAGACCATGGCGTGGATCTACGACACCTACGACATTCTGCACGCCGGCAGCAACAACCGGCCGGTGGTGACCGGCAAGCCGCTGGATCTCGGCGGCTCGGTCGGACGGCGGGAGGCGACCGGCCTGGGCGCCTTCATGGTGACGGAACGCTATCTGGAAGTGGCGCCGCCGCCGGGCCTGACAACGCTGCAGGGCGCGCGCGTCGCGATCCAGGGCTACGGCCAGGTCGGCATCGCCGCCGCGCAGGCCTTTCAGGCAGCGGGCGCGAAGATCGTCGCGCTCAGCGATTCCCAGGGCGCCATCCACAACGAGGCGGGCATCGACCTGGCGGCCGCCGATGCCCACAAGCGCGAACACGGAACCTTGGTCGGCCTCCCGGAAACGCGCAGCCTCACCAACGAGGACCTGCTCTGCATCGACTGCGACATCCTCATTCCGGCGGCGCTGGGCCACCAGATTCGCAGCGACAATGCCGCCCGCATCCAGGCCAAGCTGGTCGTCGAGGCGGCCAACGCGCCGACCACGCCCCAGGCGGACGATATCCTGCACGCGCGCGGGGTCGTCGTGCTGCCCGACATCCTCGTCAACGCCGGCGGCGTGACCGTCAGCTATTTCGAATGGGTGCAGAACATCGCCAACGAGGAATGGGACCTGGAGGAGGTGAACCGCCGTCTGCGCCGCCGCCTGCGCCGCGCGGTCGACGCGGTGGTCGACTGCTGGCGCGAGATTCGCGGCGGCGCCGGGATCTCGATTCAGAACGGAGAATCGGCCGAGGCGCCCCAGGCAGGCGTCGTGCCGGTGACCGAACGGATCCCCGACCTGCGCACCGCCGCCCTGGTGGTCGCGGTGCGGCGGGTCGCCCGCGCCACCTTGGAGCGGGGCATCTGGCCCTAGTTGAGTGGCGGGTTCGGCAGCAGGCTGCCGAAAACCCAGCCCACGGCGGCGTAGGCCACGCCGGTGATCACCACGATGCAGATCAGGTTCAAAAGAAAGCCCGCTTTGGCCATCTGCGGAATGCGCAGCCTGCCGCTGGCGTAGACGATGGCATTGGGCGGCGTCGCCACCGGCATCATGAAGGCGCAGCTCGCGGCCAGCGCCACCGGGATCGCGAAGACCATCGGGTCGGCGGAGATGCAGCTGCCCAGGGTCGCGGCGATGGGGATGAAGACCGAGGCCGTGGCGGTGTTGCTGGTGACCTCGGTCAGGAAGACCACCACCGTCGTCACCAGCAGGATCAAGGCGAGCAGGGGCCAGGCGCTGCAGCCGGCCAGCACCGCGCCGATCCAGGCCGCCAGCCCGCTGGACTGTATCGCCTCGGCGAGGCTGAGGCCGCCGCCGAACAGCAGCAGCACGCCCCAGGGCAGTTGCTTCGCCGTCTCCCAGTTCATCAGGAATTCGCCGCGCCGCAGGTCTGCCGGAATGGCGAAGAGGACGAGGCCGCCGAGCATGGCGATGACCGGGTCGGAGAGCTGCACGCCCGGCAGCAGGTCGTTCAGCAGCGGGCGGGTGACCCATAGCAAGGCCACGGCGGCGAAGACCAGGGCGACCAGCCGCTCCTCACGGCGCAGCGGGCCGAGGCCGTGCAGCTGCTGCGCAATGGTCTCGGCGGCGCCGGCGATCGGCCGCCGGGCGATGCGAAAGGTGAAGCGGGTGAGCAGCAGCCAGGTCAGCGTGAGCAGAACGCCGGCCAGAGGCACGCCGAGCAGCATCCACTGGGCAAAGCCGATGGTGATGCCGTAACGCTCGGTCAGGAAGGCGGCGAGCAGGGCGTTGGGCGGCGTGCCGATCAGCGTGCCGAGGCCGCCGATGCTGGCCGCGTAGGCGATGCCCAGCAGCAGCGCGAGGCCGAAACCTTCTTCCTGTTCGCCGGCCTCCTGTTTGCCGGCGGTGCTGCCGCTGTCGTTTTCCAGCAGGCCGACCACGGCCAGCGCGATGGGGACCATCATGATGGTGGTCGCGGTGTTGCTGAGCCACATGCTGAGCAGCGCCGTGGCAATCATGAAGCCGCCGATCAGCCGCTGCGGCGACGAGCCGACGGACTTCAGAATGGTCAGTGCCAGGCGGCGGTGCAGGTTCCAGCGCTCGACCGCCTTGGCGATAAGGAAGCCGCCGAGGAAAAGGAAGATCAGCGGATGGGCATAGGGCGCGGTCGCGTCCTTCACCTCGGCCACGCCGAGCAGCGGGAAGGCGACGATGGGGACCAGGGCGGTGGCCGCGACGGGCAGGGCTTCGGTAATCCACCAGACGACCATCAGCGCCGCGGCGGCGGCCACGGCCCAGGCGCTTTGCGACAGGCCGGCCGGCGGCGGCAACAGCAGCAGAACCGCGAAGAGCAGCGGGCCCGCCACGAGGCCGAGGCGCGGCACAAGCCGGGTTTGCGCGCCGCTTTGCCCTGTCATCGGAAACGACTCATGCCGGTTTGGCCTCCGCGGCGCCGCGCTCAGCCGCCGTCCTGCTTGGTCGGCGAAGGGTGCTTCTCCCAGACGCCACCGGTCAGTTCTTCCAGGGCCTGCACCACGCGATGCAGCATCAGCGGGCGGTCCGCCTGCATGCCCTCCTCCTCGGCCACGGCGACTTCGCTGGCGTCGTATTCCCAGCGGCGCAGGATCTCGACCTTCTGTTCCTTGCTGAGATCGCCGTGCCGCAGCACCTCTTCCGGCGTCTCGAAGACGGCTGTCGGGTCGAGGAGAGCCTTGTCGTAGTCGATCTCTTTGCTCATCGCGGTCGTCCTTTCCTGCTGTCTGCACTCCGTAGTGAACCTGTCGTGCCGCCCGGTCAAGGTTCCGGTCAAGGTTCCGGTCACGGCGGCAGGCGCCGGCGCTGCAGCACCGCCTGGATGGCATTGATCAGTTGCAGCTGTCCGGCCCAGCCGACGGCGCGCGGCGTGATGTGGGAAAAACCGTCGATGAGGAACAGTTCGCTGCCCGGCACCGCTTCGGCCAGGGCGATACTCTCGCTGAAGGGGATCAGCGGATCGAGCCGGCCATGAATGAGGATCAGACGGCCCGCCAAAGGGGAAAGGTCGCGGCGCTTCAGCGACAGCGCCTGCAGCCGCGTGGTGACGCTGTCCGGCAGGTTGTCCAGAAGCCGCGGCACGCGGTTCGGGTCCTGGTTGGCGATGACCGCCAGCAGCGCACGGCCTTCCGGGCCGAGGCTTTCGGCCAGAGCCTCGAGGTCGGGATCGCAGCCACGGAAACAGCTTTCGCCGAGCGCTTCCAGGCGGCGGCGATCCGCCGGGTTGTCCAGCACCGCGGCGTTGCTGGCCAGGAAGATCCACTTGGCGGCGGCCTGCGGCTTGCCGCGTGACCAGCGCCTGTCGCCCGGCAGGCGGTAGCGCCCGGTGGTGGCGAAGGTCACCACGGCGGCGGTGTCGTAATAGCCGCCGAGACCGACCAGGAAGTCGACCGGCGCGTCCCCCTGAACCTCCAGGCTTGCCAGGACGGCCAGGCCGACGGCGTAGGAAATGGCGATCAGGCCGACGCCTTGCCGGGCGACGTCCGGGCGTTGCCGATGCAGGAACAGAAGCGCGTCGGCAATGGTTCGCTTGTCGTCCAGGCGGACCCGCAGCGCGCGGGAGCCGGGCACCTCCGGCACCAGCACGACAAAGCGGGCCCGCGCCAGGGAGCGCGCCAGTTCGACGACGCGATAGTCGTCCTTGCCCGCGTCGGTGAAGCCCGGCACCAGCACCAGAGCACCGCCGGGCGGCTGGCCCGGCTCGTAGAGGTCGGCCAGGCCGGCGCGGTCCTCCACGGTATAGTGGAGTGTGGTGCGCTGCGGCTGCGGCGTGGTGTCCTTCAGCACGGAGGGGCCGCCGCCGGCGTCGATGTCCTGCAGCAGGCGGGTCGCTTCCCAGCTTTCCGGCGTGACGCAACCGCCCAGAACGAGCAGAAACAGCAGCCAGGGCAGGAGGCGGCCTGCGCTCACGGCCCGTCGGCGAAAGAGGTGTCGGTCTTCATTTGCGCGGCCGCCAAACGTGAAAGGGGCGCCGGAGCGCCGACCAGGACGAAGCGGGAGGGCGTGGCCGAGGGCAAAGAGCCACGGTCTACTTCACCGTCAGGCAGCAGCAGTCGACCGCCTGCGAGACCTTGTGGGTCACGCTGCCGAGCAGCAGGCCGCCGAGGTCGCCGAGACCGCGCCGCCCCATGACGATGAGGTCAACGCCCTTGCTTTGGACGGCTTCGGCAATGAGACGCGCCGGATCGCCGGTCTCCAGCAGGGTGGCGCAGTCCTTGACGCCGTGCTCGCGGGCGCGCTTTTCGGCCTTGGCGAGGATCTCCTGCCCGATCGACTCGATGAGGTCGTGCTCGGTGACGCGCATGTGTTCGATGCGCTCGAAGTCCGTCAACTCCTTGGGTACCTGGTAGCCGCCGACCTGGGTCATCGCGTGGAACAGCGTCACCTTGGCGCCGTAGCGCTGCGCCAGGTCGCCGGCGATGTCGATGGCCCGTCCGGCATGTTCCGATCCGTCGACGGGCACGAGAAGATGCTTGAACATGAGGGAAAGCCTCCCGGTTGCAAGAAGAGCGTCGAGACAGGTCTCAGCCTAGGAGGGGCCCCGATCCCCGCTCTATGACCTGGATCAAGCGGGGCTTCGCGGCGTCGCCGCCTCGGCCAAGCGTTTCAACGGCTCGGAGACGGTGACCGGATAGGGCGGCGCGGGCTCCAGCGCCGCCAGTTCGGGCGGCAGCTTGGCAAGGCGCTCCAGGGTGGCGGTCCGGATGTCGTCGAGAGCGGGCAAGGCGGCGATGCAGCGCCCGGCGCGCATCACCGGCTCCAGTAAGGCGGAGCCGTCCTGACGGTCGTCGACGAGGGTCAGCAGGTCGCCGCGCGGCCGGCCGTCCGCAGCGAAACGGCGATAGACCTGCTTGCGTCCGGGCCAGGTCGCCTTGCCCTCGGAAAGCTTGCGCTTGGGCTGGCCGGCGTACTCTTGCAGCTTGTAGGCGCAGTCCAGCGCCGGGGCGTCCTGGGAGGTCGTGAGTCCGGTCCCGATGCCGAAGCCGTCGATGGGCGCGCCTTTGGCCCGCAGGTCGGCCAGTGCCCACTCGTCGAGGCCGCCGCTGGCGAAGATCTGCACGCCGGTCAGGCCGCCGGCATCGAGTATCCGGCGCACCTTCACCGCATGCGCGCCCAGGTCGCCGCTGTCCAGGCGCACGCCGCGCAGGGCGATGCCCTCGGCGGCGAGCTCGGGCGCCAGGGCCACGACCTTCTCCGCCGCGGCCTCGGTATCGTAGGTGTCGATCAGCAGGATCACGCTGTCGGGGCGGGCCCGGGCGAAGTGGCGGAAGGACTCGACCTCGTCGTCATGGGCCTGCACGAAGGAATGCGCCATGGTGCCGCTGATCGGGACGCCGAAGCGGCGCCCGGCTTCCACCGTCGCCGTGCCGTTGAAGCCGGCGAGATAGCTGGCGCGCGCGGCCAAGAGGCCTGCCTCGGCGCCGTGGGCGCGGCGCAGCCCGAAGTCGATGAGCACCTTGTCGCCGGCGGCCAGACGCATTCGCGCCGCCTTGCTGGCGATCACCGTCTCGAAGTGCAGCAGATTCATGAGGCGGGTTTCGACGAGCTGTGCCTCGGGCAGGGGGGCGATGACGCGCAGCAGGGGCTCGTCGGGAAAGATGATCTCGCCTTCGGCCACGGCGTCGACGTCGCCGGTGAAGCGGAAGCCCCGCAGCCGGTCGAGAAAGGCGGGGGAGAACTTCTTCTCTTGCTCCAGCCAGGCGATCTCTTCCGCCGTGAAAGCCGCGTTCTCCAGACAGCCGACGACCTGTTCCAGGCCCGCAGCCACCAGGAAATTTCGGGTTTCCGGCAGCTTGCGCACGAACAACTCGAAGACCGCGGTCTCCGTCATGCCGGCCTCCTCGTAGGCCTGCATCATGTTGAGCTGATAGAGGTCGGTCAGCAGCAGTCCAGGCGCGGCGAGGGCGCTCGAACTTCGGGTGTTAGCCATCATGGCCGGCACGGCCGGACCTCAGTGCGAGCCGGCTTCGCCTTCCGTAATCTGCAGGACCTGGCGTCCCAGGACATCCATTTCGGCCTTCAGCCGGTCGATCTCCCGGCCTTGGGCGGTGACGACGTCGCTGAGATCGTTCAGCATCTTCTCATTGTAGGCGATCTGGGCCTCGAGGTTGTTCAACGCCTTGGAGTCGCTGCTGGTCATGTAGATCCTCCCATCCTGTACTGGAGTGGTCGTGCCTCTTGATGAAACCACCTTGCCGCCGCGCGGCCGGGGCGGCATTGATCTATCGTAAGCGGCGGCGCTTCTCTGCCAGCCATATTGGCGTGCGCGGCCGAGATGCAAGTGTCGTGCAGACCGGCAACGTCAGTCCGAGGCGTCCTCGCGCTGATGCAGACGGGTGATGCTCTGAACGGTGCGCAGCACTTCTTCGTCCGACAACGGCGGGCGGCAGCGCTGCCGGTTCCAGCACAGCAGCATCTCGCTCACCACGTCCGGATCGACTTCGTGCCACAGCAGGTGGCCGGCCAGGGAGGCGAGGGTGCTGTTGCGCTGACCCTCGGCCACGCCTTCGGCCACCAGGTCGCGCCAGTAGCTGAGCGGATGCCCCTGGCGGCCGCCGCGCGCGGTCAGTTCGGTCAGCAGGCGCTCGGGCAGGGGCGCCGGGTCGGCCTCTTCGGGGCCATGGCCGGCCGCCCAGGCGTAGGGTTTACCCGAGGGGTGGATCGAGGGCGGGACGATGATGATGCCGCCGTCGCCACGCAGGTCGATGCCGGGGCGCAGTCCGGCGCGGTTGCGCACCCGGCGGCCGGGATAGGCGAAGTAGAGATGGCGGCCGCCCCCGCCGGTCAGCGCTTCCAGCGTGCTGGGGATCGGCCCGATCTCGTCTTCCAGCAGGGCCAGCGCGGCTTCGCCGCCGTGGCGCGGGTCGATGTCCAGCACCACGATGTTGGAGATCTCGCCGGTGACCACGGCGATATTGGCCTCGGGCCAGCTTTGGAACCAGGCGCGGATCTCATCGTCGGAAGCGCGGCGCTGCTGGAATTCCAGCCAGGCAATCAGCGGCTGCTTGCCGCGCGGCGCCATGGGCACCAGCGACCAGCCCGCCGCCGCATAGGCCAGGGCGGCGGCCAGCATTTCCCCGGGGCTGTCGTTCACGGGTTCTTCGGCCATCGACGCTCTCGGTTTCTCCGCTCCAGTCTGGCTTGATCTGGATTAAGGACAAGGCCAAAGATTCGCCCGAGCCTTGCGCAGAGGAAAACTCGCAGGGCGGGAGTGTGATTTTGTCATGGTGATGTTCCGCGACCGCCGGGAGGCCGGCAAGCGACTGGCCAAGCGCCTGCCGCCACTGGAGGGGGAACGGCCGCTGGTGGTCGCCCTGCCGCGCGGCGGCGTGCCCGTGGCCGCGCAGATCGCCGACAAGCTGGGCGCGCCGCTGGACGTGATCATCGCCCGCAAGATCGGCGCCCCGGGACAGCCGGAACTCGCCATCGGCGCCGTCGCCGAAGGCGCGGGCGAAGGCGAAACCGTGTGGAACAGGCGCATCGTCGCCGAACTCGGCCTTCCCGAGAAGAACCTGACTCAGTTACGCAAGCAAAAGCTGCGGGACGTCGCCGAACGCGCCGGGCGCTACCGCGCCGGGCGGGCGCCGCTGGAGGTTGCCGGGCGCACGGTGGTGCTGGTCGACGACGGTATCGCCACCGGCGCCACGACGGAGGCCGCTTTGCGGGCATTGCGCCGGCTGCGGCCGAAGCGCATCATTCTCGCCGTACCGGTGGCGCCCCGCGATACCGTCAAACGGTTGAAGAGCCTGGCCGACGAGGTGGTCTGCCTGGCGGAACCGCAGGATTTTCTGGCCATCGGTGCGTTCTACCGCGATTTCACCCAGGTGGAGGACGCGGAAGTGGTGCGGCTCTTGGCCCGTCAGGGACCGGGAGGCGCGAAAAAGGCGGATGCCGGCGATTGATCAAACTCAATGCAGCGCCCACATCTGTAAGAGGAAGATTATTCGTAAGACTTAATCGCCCCACGGTAAGGGAGGCACGTAGCGGCCATGCAGACACCTCTTGAAATCACCTTCCGCAACATGGACCACTCGGACGCCGTCGAGGCCCGTATCCGGGAAAAAATCGACAAGCTGGAACAGGTCTACGACCGAATCACCTCCTGCCGTGTCACGGTTGAATCGATCAACCGCCAGCACACCAAGGGAAACCTTTTCCAGGTGCACATCGAAGTCGGCGTGCCCGGCAAGCAGGTCATGGTCGACCGCAATCCCGGCAAGAACCACGCCCATGAGGATGTCTATGTGGCCGTGCGCGACGCCTTCAATGCGGCACGCCGCCGCCTGGAGGACCATTCGCGGCGCAAGGCGGGCAAGGTGAAGACTCACGAGGTGCCGCCGCACGGCAAGGTCGCCCGGCTCTTCCCCTACGAAGGTTATGGCTTCATCCACACGCCCGACGGGCGCGAGATCTACTTCCATCAGAACAGCCTGGTGGACAGCGACTTCGCCAAGCTGGAAGAGGGCCAGGAGGTGCGCTACGTGGTCGCCGAGAAGGAAAGCGAGAAGGGCCCTCAGGCAAGCACCGTGAAGCTGATCGGCAAGCATCACCTGAGCTAGATCAATCCCCGGTCAGGTGGGATCACCTGACCGGGGATAAATTGATCTATCTTCAAAGGTTAGAGCAACCTGTCCGCGTCCACCTGAACGCGGGTTGCTCTAGGAAGCCGGGAAAGGCCGAGACTAGACGGCCGGCGGTGCCTTTTCCGTCTGCAGCACGATGGGCACCCTGGCCCGCTCGATGATCTGCTCGACCTGCCCGTTCTCGAAGTAGGGCTGGTCGGCCGGCAGCACCAGCAGCCCGCGCTCGAGCCCGCAGAGCCGGTGCAGCGCGGCGGTGCGGTCGCGCGGCACTTGGACGCGCAGTTCCGGCAACTGGCTCTTGCCGGTGGCGGCGCGGATCCGGGCGGCGATTTCCTCCATCCCGGGCGCGGCGTCGCCGAGCAGCATGATCTCCAGCGGCTCGCCGCGCACCTGCGCCAAGTCGGCGGCGACGGCCAGCATATGCGCGGCGGCGGGCGAGGCGTCGTAGGGCAAGAGGACCGTGCCCGGCCGGCCGCCGAGCGGCTGCCCGGCCAGCAGCAGGGGCCCCGGGGCCTTGGCGGCGATGACGCGAACCTCCCGGCTGAGGCGCCCGAAGCGCGCCAGGGGACCGAAGCCGCGGGCCACGGCGATGATGTCGCCGGCGCCGGCGGCCAGCAGGAGGGCTTCCTCGCTGCGCCCCTGGGCCACCTGGAACGTCCAGGCGACGCGGTGCAGGGCCGCCTGCCTGGCCATGGCGTCGCGGGCGACCGCGGCCTGAGCGCGCAGATCCTGCAGCACGAGCGAGGGCTCCAGGGCCCGGGATATGGACTTGCCGGGCGGGGGCCGGGTGAGCTGGATTTCGCGGGCGAAGGGCAGCTCCGCCAGACGCAGCAGGTCCTGGTCTTCGACGAAGAGCCCGGCCAGCTCGCTGGCGGTGGCGGCGGCCAGCCCGGCGGCCACCTCCAGGGTGGCGTCGCTGGCCGCGGAACAGTCCAGCGCCACCAGCACCCGCCGGAACCGCAGGGCCTCCCGCACCGTCGTTTCAGCCGCCGGCATTCTTGTCTCCGTCCTTCCCGGCCTCGCCGTCGTGGACGGCGAAGCGGCGGCGTGCCTCGGCGAAGGTGCTCAGCCGGTCTTCGACGAGGCGGTTGATGGACTCCGCCGGGAAGGCGCCCCCGCCCTCGAGGGCGTCGCCGCGCGCCCCGGCGGGCCGCCCGGTCAGCAACTCGATCCCCTGGTCGATGGTCTCCACCGGATAGATATGGAACTTGCCTTCCTTCACCGCGTCGATGACCTCCTGGCGCAGCATCAGGTGCATCACGTTGGTCGCCGGGATCAGCACGCCTTGTTCGCCGTTCAGCCCGCGCTGCTTGCAGATGTCGAAGAAGCCCTCGATCTTCTCGTTGACTCCGCCGATGGCCTGCACCTGGCCGTTCTGGTTCACCGAGCCGGTGACCGCCAGGTTCTGCTTGATCGGCACCTCGGCCAGCGCGGAAAGCAGGGCATAGAGTTCGGCGGAGGAGGCGCTGTCGCCGTCGACACCGCCGTAGGACTGCTCGAAGACCAGGCTGGCCGCCAGCGACAGCGGCTTGTCGATGGCGAAGTGGCTGGCCAGGTAGGACGACAGAATGAGCACGCCCTTTGAATGCAGCGGGCCGCCCAGTTCGACCTCCCGCTCGATGTCGATGACCTTGCCGCCGCCCACGCGCACGCGCGCGGTGATGCGGCTGGGCCGGCCGAAGGCGAAGTTGCCCAGTTGCAGCACGCTGAGGCCGTTGACCTGGCCCACGGTGGCGCCCTCGGTGTCGACCAGCAGGATGCCGCGCTGGATCGCCTCGTAGCTGCGCTCGCGCAGGCGGTCGGCCCGGCGGATCTGCGCGTCGATGGCCTGCTGCACATGCTCTGCGCCTGTCACCTTCGCCTTGGCCTTGCCGGCGAAGAAGTCCGCCTCGCGCGTCAGGTCGGCGATGGCGCGCAGGTTGATGGACAGCTTCTCGGCGTCTTCGGCCAGGCGCGCGCTGTGTTCGATGACCCGGGCCACGGCCCCGCGGTCGAGCGGCCGCAGCTTCTCGCGCTTGATCATCGCCGCCAGCTGCCGGGCGAAGAGGCTTTCGCCCTGCGCGGCCCGGTCCATGGAGCCGCCAAAGTCGGCCGCGACTTTGAACAGCGTCGCGAACTCCAGATCGTACTGGCCGAGGAGGTAGTAGAGCAGCGGCTCGCCGCAGAGGATCACCTTCGCCTTCAGGGGAATGTCGCCCGGCTCCAGGGAGACGGTGCTGATCAGGCTCATCATCTGACCGGCCGACTCGATGCGGATCTCGCCGGATTTCAGGGCGCGCTTCAGCGCCTCCCAGGCAAAGGGCTGGGTCAGCACCTTGCGCACGTCGAGAATCAGGTAGCCGCCGTTGGCGCGGTGCAGGGCGCCGCCCTTGATCAGGGTGAAGTCGGTGATCAGGGCGCCCATTTCCGAGATATGCTCGACCCGCCCGATGAGGTTCGCCAGGGTGGGGTTGTTCTCGAAGACGACCGGTGCGCCTTCGCTGTCTTCGCCGCTGACCACCAGGTTCACGGCATAGCGTTTGAAGCCGTTGATCTGGCCGTGCCCGGGGGCCGGGCCCTGACCCAGGCCGGCGGCTTCGGCGGCGCCTTGCTGGCTGGCGATCTCCAGCTGCAGCAAGGAGTGGACGTTGTCCAGCAGGTCCTCGCGCACCTCCTCCAGGTGGTCGCCGATGCCGGGGATCTCGCCGAAGCGCGCGTTCAGCTTGTCGATCGGCTGGTCGATGGTCTGGGCGGTGACCTCGCGGTTCAGCTCGCGCAGGGCGTCACGGTGTTCCTTTGCCCAGCCGGGGATCTGCTTGACGATCTCCTCCAGCTCGGCCTGCAGCGCCTCGATTTCCCCTTCGATGCGCTTGCGTTCCTCGGCGGGCAGGGCGTTGAAGGCCTTGGGCTCCATCACCGCGCCGTCCTCCATCGGGGCGAAGGCGAACCCCATGGGGGTGCGCACCAGGGCGATGTCCTTGGCCTCGGCTTTCTCGCGCAGCCCCTGGAAGGCCTTTTCCTGACGTTCGCGCGCGCTTTCCTCCAGAGCCTGGCGGCGGTTGCGGTAGTCCTCGCTCTCGAAGGCCGCGGGCACGGCGGCGCGCAGTTCGTCGACCAGCTGCTTCATGGCGCTCTGCAGCTCGCGCCCCTGGCCGGTGGGCAGGCTGAGCGCCTTGGGCTGGTGCGGTGTGACGAAGTTATTGAGGTAGACCCAGTCCGGCGGCACCGCCTCCTTGGCCGCCTTTTCCTTCAGGATGCGCAGGACGGTGGTGTGCTTGCCGGTGCCCGGCGGTCCCAGCACGAAGAGGTTGTAACCTTCCTGTTCGATTTCCGCGGCGAAATGGATCGCTTCCAGGGCGCGGTCCTGGCCGATGACCTCCTCGATGTCCTGCAGGTCGTCCGTGGTCTCGAAATCGAGCCCGGCCGTCTCGCAGCGTGTGTAGAGTTTCTCCGGCGCAAGCGGTGCCACAGCCATTTATCTTGCCTACCCAGTCATTTGTTTCTTTGGCGCTGTTCCCGGCAGAGACCATGCGTTTCGGCGGCCGCTGCGGCATTGACCAGGATCAAAGCCTACCCCTTGCCCCGGCGTTGCGGTAGAGGCGCCGCGCGGCAGGCGGGCTTGATTTAGGTCATAGTGCGGCGCGGCCTGGACGTCGAGGATGGTGGAAACCGCGAGAAAACGTCCGCTCAAGGATCAAGGCGGGAGGCCCCTTTGGACGAAACCATCCACAAGCGCGATGCGGCTTTGCTGGCGCAGGCTAATCTGCGCGACTACGTCGAGGTCTACAAGGGCTTCTCCTGGGAGGCGGCGCGGGCGGAGTTGGACGGCCTGCCCGGCGGGGGGCTGAACATTGCCTATGAAGCCGTGGATCGTCACCTGGTTCACGGCGGCGGCGACAAGGTGGCGCTGCGCTGGCTCGGCAAGGACGGCAGCCGGCGCGATCTCAGCTACCGGGTCCTGGCCGAGGGCAGCAACCGTTTCGCCTCCGTGCTGAAGTCGCTCGGCGTCGGGCGGGGCGAGGCGGTTTTCGGCCTGATGGGGCGGCGGCCGGAGCTCTATGAGGCCATGCTCGGCATCCTGAAGAACGGCAGCGTCTTCTCGCCGCTGTTTTCGGCCTTCGGGCCGGAGCCTCTGAAGGCGCGCATGACCATCGGCAGCGCCCGGGCGCTGGTCACCACCGACGCGCTGTACCGGCGCAAGGTCGAGGCCTGGCGTGGCGAGTTGCCGGCGCTGGACCACGTGCTGCTGGTGCGCACCACCGACAAACCCCTGCCGGAGGGCTGCATCGACCTGGCGTCGGCGATGGCGGAGGCCTCTGCGGACTTCGACATCGCCGAGACCGAGCCGGAAGACCGCGCCCTGCTGCACTTCACCAGCGGCACCACCGGCAAGCCCAAGGGCGCGATCCACGTGCACGGCGCCGTGGTGGCGCATCACATCACCGGGCGCTACGCCCTGGATCTGCATCCCGACGACATCTACTGGTGCACGGCGGACCCCGGCTGGGTCACCGGCACCTCCTACGGCATCATCGCGCCGCTGACCAACGGCACCACCATGATCGTCGACGAGGCGGAGTTCGATGCCGAGCGCTGGTACCGGACCCTGCAGGACGAAAAGGTCACGGTGTGGTACTCGGCGCCGACGGCGATCCGCATGCTGATGCGCAGCGGCAAGGAGGTCGCCGACAACTACGACCTCTCCAGCCTGCGTTTCCTGGCCAGCGTCGGCGAGCCGCTCAATCCCGAAGCTGTGATGTGGAGCAACGAGACTTTCGGCAAGCCCTTCCACGACAACTGGTGGCAGACCGAGACCGGCGGCATCATGATCGCTAACTACGCCGCCATGGACGTGAAGCCCGGCTCCATGGGCCGGCCGCTGCCCGGCATCACCGCCGGCATCGTCGAGCGTGAGCCCGAGGGCGGCGTGACCGAGATTACCAAGCCCATGGCGATGGGCGAACTGGCGCTGCGCCCCGGCTGGCCGTCGATGATGCGCGGCTACCTGAACGAGGAGGAACGTTACAAGAAATGCTTCGCCGACGGCTGGTACCTCTCCGGCGATCTGGCGATGCGCGATTCCGACGGCTACTTCTGGTTCGTCGGCCGGGCCGACGACGTGATCAAGAGCGCCGGCCACCTGATCGGCCCCTTCGAGGTGGAAAGCGCCCTCATGGAACATCCGGCGGTGGCCGAGGTCGGCGTCATCGGCATTCCCGACGAGACGGCGGGCGAGGTGGTGAAGGCCTTCGTCGGCCTGAAACCGAAGTTCGAGCCGGATGAGGCGTTGCGCAAGGAGCTGCTGGGCCACGCCCGCAAGCGCCTCGGCCCGGCGGTGGCGCCGCGCGACATCGCCTTCCGGAGCAACCTGCCGAAGACCCGCAGCGGCAAGATCATGCGCCGCCTGTTGAAGGCGCGCGAGCTCGGCCTGCCGGAAGGCGATCTCTCGACCCTGGAAAGCGACGAAAAGCGATGACCAAGCCCCGTCTCAGCCGCACGCACGCGCTGCATCTGCTGAAGGAGATGCTGCGCATCCGCCGCTTCGAGGAGAAGTGCGCCGAGCTCTATACCCAGGAGAAGATCCGCGGCTTCCTGCACCTCTACATCGGCGAGGAAGCCAATGCCGTCGGCGTCATGCAGGCGCTGAAGCCCGAGGACGCCGTCGTCGCCACCTACCGCGAGCACGGCCACGCCCTGGCGCGCGGCATCGGCATGAACGGCGTCATGGCGGAGATGTACGGCAAGCAGGAGGGCTGCAGCGGCGGGCGCGGCGGCTCCATGCACATCTTCGATGCGGCGGCGAACTTCTACGGCGGCAACGCCATCGTCGGTGGCGGCCTGCCGCTGGCCGTCGGCCTGGCGCTGGCCGACAAGCTGCAGGGGCGCAAGCGCGTCACCGTCTGCTTCTTCGGCGAGGGCGCGGTGGCCGAGGGCGAGTTCCACGAGAGCCTGAACCTGGCGGCACTCTGGGAACTGCCGGTGCTCTTCGTCTGCGAGAACAACCTCTATGCCATGGGCTCGGCGCTGGCGCTCACGGAATCGGAAACCGACATCCATAAGAAGGCCGAAAGCTACCGCATGGAGTCCCAGGTCGTCGACGGCATGGACGTGGTGGCGGTGGAGGCCGCCGCCCAGGCCGCCGTCGAGGCGGTGCGCGAGGAAGGCAAGCCACGTTTCCTGGAATGCCGCACCTACCGCTTCCGCGCCCACTCCATGTTCGACGCCCAGCTGTACCGCGAGAAGGGCGAGGTCGAGGCATGGAAGGGCAAGGGCCCGATCCTGCGCTACCAGACCTGGCTGCGCGAGACCGGCATCGCCCACGAAAGCGACTTCGAGGCCATGGAGGCGGAGGCCGCCCAGGAGGTCGAGGCCGCCGTCGCCTTCGCCGAGGCGGGCACCTGGGAGCCGGTGGAAAAGCTGCTGCGCCACACCTATGCGGAGGACGGCGCCGATGCGGCCGTCACCGTCGGCGCCGCGCCGCCGCCGGAGATGACGTACCGCGAGGCCATGCGCGAAGCCCTGCGTGAGGCGCTGACCCAGGACGAGCGCGTGTTCCTCATGGGCGAGGACGTCGGCCACTACGGCGGCTGCTACGCGGTCTCCATGGGGCTGCTGCAGGACTTCGGGCCGGATCGCATCCGCGATACGCCGCTCAGCGAGTCCGGCTTCACCGGCGCGGGCGTCGGCGCGGCGGTCAACGGCCTGCGTCCCATCGTCGAGGTCATGACGGTGAACTTCAGCCTGCTGGCGCTCGACCAGATCCTCAATTCGGCGGCGACCCTGCGTCATATGTCCGGCGGCCAGTGCGGCGTGCCGCTGGTGATCCGCATGGCGACCGGCGCCGGCAAGCAGCTGGCCGCGCAGCACTCCCACAGCCTGGAGGGCTGGTTCGCGCACATTCCCGGCATCAAGATCCTGGCCCCGGCGACGGTGGCCGACGCGCGGGCCATGCTGGCCCCGGCGCTGGCCGATCCGGACCCGGTGCTGATCTTCGAGAACGTCATGCTCTACAACCGCAAAGCCGGGGACGAGGCGGGCCTGGCCGCGGCGCCGGAGAGCGTCTGGCGGGCGGCGGTGCGGCGCCCCGGCAAGGACGTCACGCTGATTTCCTATGGCGGCGCCCTGTGGCGCGCGTTGGCGGCGGCGGAGACGCTGGCGGGCGAAGGGATCGAGGCGGAGGTCATCGACCTTCGCTCTCTCAGGCCGCTTGACGACGAGACCATCGCGGCGTCCGTGGCCAAGACGCGCCGTGCCGTGATCGTCGATGACGGCTGGCGCAGCGGCAGCCTGGCGGCTGAGATTTCCGCGCGCCTCACCGAATGCTGCTTCTGGTCGCTGGACGCGCCCCTCGAGCGGGTTTGCGGCGCCGAGGTGCCGATCCCCTATCCGCACCACCTGGAACAGGCCTGCATTCCGCAGCCGCCGCAGATCGTCGCGGCGGCCAAGCGCAGTCTGCATAAATCATGAGCGACTTCCGCATGCCCTCGCTGGGCTCCGACATGGAGGCCGGCAAGCTGGTCGAATGGCTGAAGCAGCCGGGCGAGGAAGTGCATCGCGGCGACATCGTCGCGGTGGTCGAGACCCAGAAAGGCGCCATCGAGATCGAGATCTTCCAGGACGGCGTGCTGGAAGACTATCTCGTCGAGATCGGCCAGACCGTCCCGGTCGGCATGCCGCTCGCACGCATCCGCGGCGCGGGGGAGGCGCCGGCGCCGCAGAAGGAAGCCCCGCAGAAGGAAGCCCCGGAAGCAGCGGTCCAAGAACCCTCGACGCCCCTGCCGTTGCCGGTGACGCCCCCGGCGGCGCGTCCCAAGCCGGCAGCGGCGGGCGTGTCCGCCTCGCCGGCGGCGCGCCAGCTGGCGGCGGAACGCGGTCTCGACCTTGCGGCGTTGCAAGGCAGCGGCCCCGGCGGGGCGGTGGTGCTGGCCGACGTCGAAAGTGCGGGAGGCTCGGGAGGCGCGGCGCCCAAGCCGAAGCCCAAGGCCGGGGCGGGCGGTCTCGACCTCGACGAGATGCGCAAGGCCATCGCCGCGGCGATGAGCCGTTCCAAACGCGAGATCCCGCACTACTACCTGTCGCACGAGGTCGATCTCGCGGCGGCCAGCGCCTGGCTGGAGGCGACCAATGCCGCGCGGGAGCCGGCCGAGCGCCTGCTCATGGGCGCGCTGTTCCTCAAGGCCGTGGCGCTGGCGCTGCACAAGCACAAAGCCTTCAACGGCTTCTACAGGGAAGGCAGCTTCGCGCCCAGCGCGGCCGTTCATATCGGCACCGCCGTCTCGATCCGCGGCGGCGGTCTGGTGGCGCCGGCGATTCACGACACGGACCAATTGGACCTCGACACCATCATGGCGAAGATGCGCGACCTCGTGGCCCGGGTGCGCGCCGGCAGCCTGCGCTCTTCCGAACTGGCCGACCCGACGGTGACGGTCTCCAGTCTCGGCGAGCGCGGCGTGGAGGGGATGTACTCCATCATCTATCCGCCCCAGGTGGCGATCCTCGGCATCGGCAAGGTGGTTGAGCGGCCCCGGGTCATCGAGGGTAAGATAGAGGCCCGTCCGGTGGTCACCTTCACCCTGGCCGGCGACCACCGGGTGAGCGACGGCCACCGCGGCGCCCTTTTGCTGAACGAGATCGACCGATTGTTGCAGGAGCCCGAAGCCCTATGACTCCAGACGAAGCACGCGCCGTCTTCTTCGAGGAACTGAACAACATCGCGCCCGAATGGGACCCGGCGGAGATCGATCCGCAGGAGGATATCCGCGAGGCCATGGACATCGATTCCATGGACGTGCTGAACTTGGTGATCGCGCTGCACAAGCGCACCGGGATCGACATTCCGGAATCCGACTACGGCAAGATGACCACCATCGACGGCGCCGTCGCCTATCTCAGCGCCAAGAGCGGCGGGTAGCGCCCGCTTGCTCACCACCGCGCGGGATCCCGTCTCCCCGGACTTCGGCCGCAACCGCCTGCTGTGGGTTTTGACCGCCGCCTATGCGGTCTGGTGGCTGGCCTTGGCCGTCGCGCCCGTGAACCGCTTCGACTGGTTCCTGGAAAACTTGCTGGTGGTCGTCTTTGTCGGCCTCCTGGCCGCGACCTACCGCGCCTTTCCGCTGTCGAACCTCTCCTACCTGCTGATCGCGGTCTTCCTCGCCCTGCACGCGGTGGGGGCGCACTACACCTATTCCAAAGCGCCCTTCGGCTGGTGGCTGACGGAGGTCTTCGCCTGGGAGCGCAACCACTACGACCGCCTGGTGCACTTCCTCTTCGGCCTGCTCTGCGCCTATCCGCTGCGCGAGACGGTGATGCGCGGCTGCGGCCTGGAGTCCGGGGGCTGGCGCGCCGGCCTTCTGGCCTTCGCCGTGGTGCTGGCCTTTTCCAGCGGCTACGAGATGCTGGAATGGGGGGTGGCCATGCTGCTCGATCCCGAGGCCGGCATGGCCTTCCTCGGCACCCAGGGCGACGTCTTCGACGCCCAGAAGGACACGACGCTCGCCACCTTCGGGGCCGCCGTCGCCCTGATCCTGGCGCCCTTGGTCGAGGGGCGCAGGCGCTAGATCGGATTCACAGGGTTGGTGGATCGCCTTCGGCGATTCCATCCGACCCTGATCTGCTCTAGGCGGCGCGCTGCCTGTTATCCCGCCATGCGGCGTTTGCGGTCCTGCCAGAGTTCCAGCAGCGCAAGTATCCCGACCGCCGCGCCGAGCAGGAAATGAGCAAGGCGCAAGGGCCCGCCGTATCCGAAGACCAGGGGCGAAACCACGACCCAAAGGCCGCAGGCCAGCTCCAGCACTTCTTCCCAGCGCTGCAGCGACATGATCTCCAGCAGGGCCAGCGAGGTGATGAGCACGCCAGCCAGTCCGGCGCTGATGGAAACAATGGGGGAAACCTCAGCGCCCACGAGAATGGGCGAGAGAATGACCAATACACCCAGGGCGGCGGAGAAGAAATCCTCCCAGCCGCGGTGCTCGGTGAACCAGCGATGTTTGACGGTGGTATTCATGATGTCGTCTCCTTCCCAGCTGCTGTAACAGCAGATTGAGAGCCCGAAAGGAGCCGCCAGCGGCGGTGCCGAGCCGTCCCCCAATCGGGCGCTCGTACACCTATTTTGTGTGAAATAGTACGCCTCTTCGGAACCGGTGGCAAGGGGATCACGCGGCTCAGGAGACGGTGCCCGGCGCCGCCGGGGCACAGGCAAAATGGGGAAATTCCGCCGGTTTCGCGTATCTGGCTTCTTTTGATCCAGATCATATATTCACGATCATGAATATATTAACGTTGGACCACCTGAAAGAGGAGGTTTCCCATGATTTTGCCTTGGCGCCTCGGAGGCCTAGCCCTAGGCCTCGTATTCCTCGCCGCCGTGGTGCTGGTCAAGCCCATCGGCGTGTCGACCCAGTTCGTCATCTTCGACGGCATTCTTTGGGATGCGGTCAATCCCGCCGTGGTCGTCGAGTCGGTCGACGCCAAGAGCGGCTATGCCAGTCCCAACGCCTATCTGGACAAGAGCGGCGGCGCCTACGCGAAGAACGTCGCCAATCCGCTGAACTACAGCTTCGTCTTTGTGGTCGCGATGATCGCCGGCGCGGCGGTCTCGGCATTGCTGCGCGGCGGCGTGCCGAAGCAGGACCGGACCATGCCGCCGGTGTGGCGCGCCAACTTCGGCAGCTCGCCGATGAAGCGCTATCTCGTCGCCTTCGTCTCCGGCTTCGTCGTGCTGTACGGCGCGCGGCTCGCTGGCGGCTGCACCAGCGGCCACATGATGAGCGGCATGATGCAGACGGCGGTCAGCGGCTACATCTTCGCCGCCGGCGCTTTCCTCGCCGGTATTCCGCTGGCGTTTTACATGTTCCGGAAGGAGGGCTGAGCCATGACCACGATCATTCTCTCCATCGTCATTGGCGGTGCCTTCGGTTTCGTGCTCGACCGCGTCGGGGCCACCAATCCGAACTACATCATCGGCATGCTGCGCCTGGGCAACCTGCACCTGATGAAGACCATCCTGCTGGCCATCGGCGTTTCCTCGCTGCTGATGTTCGCGGGTCTGCTGGTCGGCGTCATCGACCCGGGCCACTTGAGCGTCAAGACCGCCTACCTCGGCGTCTTCGTCGGCGGTGCCCTTTTGGGTCTCGGCTTCGCCGCCGCGGGCTACTGCCCCGGCACCGGGCTGGCCGCCGCGGCCACCGGCCGCAAGGACGGCCTGGCCTTCGTGCTCGGCGGGCTGCTCGGCGCGGCCGCCTACATGGCCAGCTACGCCTGGGTGAAGTCGACCGGCATCCTGGACTCCCTCCTCGGCGGCAATGCGACCCTCGGCGCCATCGCCGGGACGGACTACCCCGCGCTGATGCCAGGCCTGTCGGGCGAGGTCGTCGGCCTGGTGCTCGGCGTGGTCTTCATCGCCGTCGCCTTCCTGCTGCCCGACAGCCTGCGGCCGCGGGGCAGCGTGACGGCCGGCCACAAGGGCCACCACGCGCACTCCTGACGCTTTGCAAACCGTGCCTGCCCCAGCTTGCCAATTCTTGGGGCGACTTCCGGCCTTCCCGCTCTCGCGGCGGGAAGGCCTTTTCTTTTGGTTCTCCGCGAGAATCACCGGTAGCGGGCGAGGATCTCCGCTTGGGTGCCGTCGGCGATCATCCCGGCCAAGGCGTCGCGCATGCGCGTGACCAAGGCGTCCGGCGTTTTCGGGGAGCAGGCGATGGAGAAAGCCTGCTCGAAAAGGACGGTGACCTCTTCGACCGGCACGCCCTCCGTCTGCAGGCGGCGCACGTAGGATTCGGAGGCCGCCATCAGGTCGACACGCCCGCTCAGCAGCTTCTTGAGGGTGAGGTCCAGGTCGCGCGCCAGGTCGATCTCGGTGAAGCCGGCGTTGCGCAGCAGCTCGACCGTGTAGTCGCCGGTCTGGGTGCCGGTGCGATAGCGCCGGGCTTCCACCACGGTCCTGGCGGTGACGTCGGAGCCGGCGGCGCGCAGCAGCAGGGTGCGCTCGACGAGCAGCGGCTCGACCCATTTGAAATGTTCATCGCGGTCGACTGTGTGGGCCGTGGTGAAGACGCAGGTCATCGGCTTCTCGCGGGCCAGGCCGATCGCCCGCGACCAGGGCAGCAGCGTCATGTCGTAGGCGATGCCGCTGCGCCGCATGATCTCGCGCACCTGGTCGGCGCCCAGGCCGACGATCTCGCCGCCGCTGTCGTAATTGAAGGGCGCGTACTGTTCTGTGGTCAGGTGCAGGATGTCCTGCGCGGCGGCGGGGCGGAGGGGAAGCAGCAGCGCAATGACAAGTGCGATGAGGGGGGCGATGAGGGGGGCAATGAGGGGCGCAGCCGCCGTTGGGCCTCCTGCGTTCAGGCGGGCGATCCGGTGCATCGCTTCAATCTCCGTCGCTTCGGGCCGGCCGCGGGAGTCGGATCGACCGGCGTTTCAAATAAAAACAGGTAGAAACATAAACATAACAACTAATTTCTCGTCTTCATTTCTATAGCTATGCGAATTTGCGTAAAGAATCGTTTAATCAGGGCACACTACTGTGCACAAACCCAGTTGATTGAATTAAGGTTCGTCTTCTCAGTTGTTGCCGGTCTTTGGGTTTGCGCTGTGTAAGACGACAAAGAGCCGTATGCGAGAGAAGCACGTCAGATTTACCGGCACGTCAATCCGGAACCGCATCGTTCTGACGGTGCTGGCGACGGTGGTGGTGGTGTCGATGATCGGCACGGCGCTCTCCGGCCACGAGAACGCCGCGCGTCTGCTCGACGACCTGGAAGCGGAATCGCAGGTGCTGACCAGCGTCTTCGGCGACACCCTGGCGGACCCCCTGTGGGACTACGACTACGAGCGGGTGCAGCAGCGCCTGGAGCGGCTCGGCGCGACCGGCTCGATCGCCGCGGCCCGGGTGCTGGCGACCGACGGCGAGCTGCTGGCCGAGGTCACGGTCGGCGGGTTCGACCCCGACCGGCTGGGGACCGACGGCGCTGCCGAGGTGCTGCTGTTCAGCCGGGAGATCACGGCGGAGACCGGCGAGACCGTCGGGACCTTGTTTGTCTGGGTCTCCAAGGCCGGCGTCGCCACGCAGGTGTGGCAGGCGGTGCGCGATGATGCGACGACCGCCGCCATCCTGGCGGTGATCACCGCGGTCATCGTCTTCCTGGGCGTGAACCTGATCACCGATTCCCTGGCGCGGATCACCGATGCCATGGTGCGCATCGGCGAGGGCGACCTCGACACGCAGGTGCCCTCGGGCAGCCGCAACGACGAGATCAGCCGCATGTCCGCGGCGCTGGAGCGCCTGCGGCTGAACGGGCTGCGCGTCGAGCAGGCCGAGCGCGGCCTGCGCCGCGCCAACGCCTACCTGGAACAGCGGGTGACCCAGCGCACGGCGGAGCTGGAGAAGGCCCGCTTCCAGGCGGAGCAG
Source organism: Kiloniellaceae bacterium (assembly GCA_048268885.1). GTDB lineage: Bacteria > Pseudomonadota > Alphaproteobacteria > Kiloniellales > Kiloniellaceae > Pelagibius. The sequence goes on from JBLWUP010000023.1 coordinate 32,026, forward strand.
GCGAACCGCGCCAAGACCGAGTTCCTCGCCAACATGAGCCATGACCTGCGCACCCCGCTGAACGCCATCCTCGGCTTCAGCGAGATGATGCGCGCGCGGGCCTTCGGCCCGCTCGGCGACGCGCGCTACGACGAGTACGTCGAGGACATCCACCACAGCGGCTCGCTGCTCATCGCCCTCATCAACGACCTGCTGGACATCTCCAAGGTCGAGGCGGGCAAGTACGAGCTGGTCGAGGAAGACGTCGACGTCGAACAGCTGGCCCAGGGCTGCATCCGCCAGGTGATGACCGCCGCCCAGGCCGCCGATCAGCAGCTGACGATCGACGTCGCGCCCGACCTTCCGGCGCTCTGGGCCGACAAGCGGGTGCTGGCGCAGATCCTCAACAACCTGCTGTCCAACGCCATCAAGTTCACGCCGCAAGGCGGCCGCATCACGGTGAGCCTGTGGAGCGACCCGCAGGGCCGTATCCTGCTGAGCGTCGCCGATGACGGCATCGGCATGACCGAGGAAGGCGTCGCCAAGGCGCTGCGCCCCTTCGAGCAGGCCCACAACGCCCGCGCCCGTGAACACAGGGGCACCGGCCTGGGCCTGCACCTCTGCGACAACTTCATGCGCCTCTTCGGCGGCACCCTGGAGATCGAAAGCCAGGCCGGCGAGGGCACCACGGTCACCGTCGCCTTCCCCCCCGAACGCGCCGCCGCCGCCCGCCGCTCGGCGTAGTCCCGATCAGCTTCTACCGAAACCGCCACGCCTGCGTGCGGGTCAGGACGCCTTTGCTGATCGCGAGGTGGATGAGGCGGGCGCCGGCGTTGGTGTAGAAGATCATCATCCCCATGGCGGCGGCCGGGGCGATGTCGCCGGCGTCGTCCATGTTGAGGACGGCGACCGAGGCCAGGGTGGTGGTCGGCGAGTAGAGGAAGACCACCGCCGAGACCGTCGTCATGGCGTTGACGAAGAGGTAGATCGAGATGTCGAGGATGGTCGGCAGGCAGACCGGCACGGTCACCACGCGGAACAGCTTGGTGAAGGGCTGCTTCAGGGAGGCCGCCACGGACTCGAATTCGCGGTCCATCTGCTTCAGCGCCGTCACGGCGGTCAGGTGCGAGACGGTGTAGAAGTGGGTCACCGTGCAGATCACCAGGATCGCCATGGTGCCGTAGAGGAAGTTCAGCGGATTGCGCGGGTCGTTGAAGAAGAAGATGTAGGCCAGGCCCAGCACCATGCCGGGGATCGCCATGGGCAGCATGGCCAGCAATTGGAACAGCCCGCGCCCGCTGTCGAAGCCCTTGGTCTTCTCCACCATGTAGGCGCCGGTGAAGACCACCAGGGTGCCGGCCACGGCGGTCAGGAGCGCCAGTTGAATGGAGTTGTAGTAGGAGTCCCAGCCGCCGCCGTCCATCAGGTCGAAGGCGTAGTTGTTCAGGCTGAGGCTCAGGTCGTAGGGCCAGAACTTGATCAGCGCGGCGTACTGGCAGACCGCCAGCAGGCCGACGATGAAGACGGCGATGAGCCCGCAGTAGCCGAAGGCCAGCCAGTCGAAGTGTGGCTTGGGCTTGGGCTGGTAGGGGACGGAGCGGGCGGAGAGCAGGGCGACCTGCTTCTTCTGCACCTGGCGGTCGACGGCAAAGGCGACCAGCGCCGGGATCAGCAGCACCACCGAGACCACGGCGCCCATTTCGAAGTTCTGCTGGCCGATGACCTGCTTGTAGATGTCGACGGCCAGCATGTTGTACTGCCCGCCGATCACCTTGGGCAGGCCGAAGTCGGTGATCACCAGGTTGAAGACCACGAAGGCGGCGGAGATCAGGCCGTAGCGCGCGCCTGGCACGGTCACCGTCCAGAAGATCTTCCAGCGGCTGGCCTTGAGGCACTCGGCGGCCTCGTAAAGCCGCGCGTCGGAGATCGCCAGCGCCGTGGTGATGATGATCATGGCGTGGGGGAAGGTGAAGAAGACCGAGCCGATGACGATGCCGATGGGCCCGTAGATCGACTCACCCAGCAGCAGCTCCTTGATCATGCCCTGGTTGCCGAAGAGGTAGACCAGGGCGATGCCCGGCAGCAGCGAGGGCACCAGGATGGGCGCCAGGGCGACCAGGCGGAAGAAGCCCTTGAAGCGCATGCAGCTGCGGCTCAGCGCGTAGGCGAAGCCGAAAGCCAGCGTCACCGTGATGACGGTGCTCAGCGCCGAGATGAACAGCGAGTTCTCGATGGAGCGGAACAGCGACGGCGTCGAGAAGTAAGTGGCGTAGTTGGCGAAACCGATGTCGCGCACGGGGCGCAGCATGACCCGCCGGAAGTTGTTGGAATCCACCTCCCGCCACTCGGTGCCGCTGAACCGTTCGGAGCCGACCAGATAGACCGCGTCCTCCGTGGTGCCGCGGATGCGGTAGAGCACCGGACTGCGGAAGCTGAAGTCCGGGAAGAAGCTGGTCGCCGCCAGCCGGCCGTCGCTCGAGGTGGCGAGATCCGCCGGCGGCACGGCCTGCAGTTCCTCGTTCAGGGCCGCGGCGCTGACCGGCGGCCTGTCGAAGTTGCCGGCCTCGTCGCTGACCTGGAACTCGTAGGCGGTGAGATCGAAGCTGAAGGTCGAGAAGGACTTCGACAGCATGGCGTAGAGCGGCAGCGCCAGCGCGATGATCAGGTAAAGCGCGATCACGGCCATGTAGCCGCGCATGACGAAGTCGTCGCGGCCCAGCCTGGCCTTCAGCGGGCGCCCTTTAGGGAGCGCCGTTTCAGCCGTGGCTGTCATGGTTCTCTCCCGCCGGGAAGGCGATCAGCCGCGAGGGCGGCAGCTCGATGGTGAGGCGGGAGCCTTCGTCGAGGGACAGCCGGCGCACCGCATTCATGGAGAAGTCGGCGTAGAGCACCTCGCCGTTCAGCGCCGCGCCGGTCAGGCGCGAGCGCCAGAAGGAGCCGAGGAACTCCATCTCTCCCACCGTCACCTCCAGAACGCTGTTGCTGTCCTCGGCGGCCTGGAAGTTCGGCTCGTGGGGCACGATGTCCTCCGGCCGGATGGTGACGATGACGCTCTGGCCCGGTTGCAGGCCGTGGGTCTCGCCCTTCAGCTTTTTGTCGCCGAGGGTGACGCGGCCGGGCTCGGTGACCGTGGAGGGGATCTGGTTGGTCTCGCCGATGAAGTCGGCGACGAAGAGCGAGCGGGGCTCGCGGTAGATCTCGGTCGGCGTGCCGATCTGCTCGATGACGCCGTGGTTCATCACCACGATGCGGTCGGCCATGGCCAGGGCTTCTTCCTGGTCGTGGGTCACCATGATGGTGGTCACGCCCAGTTTGCGCTGCAGCTCCTTGATCTGGTGGCGCAGGTGGACGCGCACCTTTGCGTCCAAGGCAGACAAGGGCTCATCGAGCAATAAGAGGCCGGGGGAGGAGGCGATGGCGCGGGCCAGGGCAATGCGCTGTTGCTGGCCGCCGGAGAGCTGCGCCGGGTACTTCTTGCGCTGGTCGGCCAGGTCGACGAGGTCGAGCAGTTCGGTGACCCGCGCGGTGATCTCCGCCTTGGGCCGGCCGCTGTTCTCCAGCCCGAAGGCGATGTTGCGCTCGATGGTCAGGTTGGGGAAGAGGGCATAGGACTGGAAGACGATGCCGAAGTCGCGCTGGGTGATCGGCAGGGTCGAGATGTCGCGCCCGCCCTGTTCGATGCGGCCGTGGCTCTGCAGGTCGAGGCCGGCGATGGCGCGCAGCAGCGTGGTCTTGCCGCAACCGGAGGGGCCGAGGAAGCAGACGAACTCGCCTTCCTCGATTTCCAGCGAGATGTCCTTCAGGGCCGTGAAGTCCCCGAAATTCTTATAGAGATTGTCGATGCGCAGGTAGCTGGACAAGAAGAAGCCTCGCCTGATCATGCTCAAGTTGGCCGCGCCGCGGCTCGCCTTTGTCCGGCGCGGCAGGTCTGCCGGGCCGGGGACGGGCCTTGCGGTCAGTATGCGGGAGGGCCGGCAGGAGCGAAAGAGGGCGCCGCAAGCGGCGCCCTCTGGATCCTGCCGAGGCTGCGATCAGCTCTTCGGTTCGGACTTCGAATCGTAGCGCTTCTGCCACTCGTCGAGGATGGCCTTGCGGTTGTTGGCCGCGAACTCGAAGTCGTTGTCGATCATCTTGTCGACAAGGTTCTCCGGGAAGTGCTCGACCGGCTTGGCCACGCCCGGCATGGCGACGACCGCGTAGCCGGTGTTGTACATCTCGTTGGCCTTCTGGGTGATCGACCAGTCGACGAGAGTCTTGGCGGCTTCCAGCTTTGCCGTGCCGGCGACGATGGCCGTGGCTTCCATGTCCCAGCCCACGCCCTCTTCGGGAACGATGATCTCCAGCGGGGCGCCGGCGGCCTTGGACTTGGCGCCGCGGAAGGCGAAGGAGACGCCGATGGGGATCTCACCGGCCGCGGCCAGCTTGCAGGGCTTGGAGCCGGAGTGGGTGTAGCGGGCGATGTTGTTGTGCAGCTTGTCCATGTAGTCCCAGCCGCCTTCCTCGCCGAACATCTGCAGCCAGGAGGAGACGTCGAGGAAGCCGGTGCCCGAGGAATTCGGGTTCGGCATGATCACGTGGCCGGCGTACTCCGGCTTGGTCAGGTCCTTCCAGGACTTCGGCGGCGTCAGGCCCGCCTTTTCGGCCTCGACCGTGTTGTAGCAGACCGCGGCGACCCAGGCGTCCATACCGACCCAGGCCGGCGGATTGCTCTTGTCGACGAACTTCTTGTCCAGCTTCTCCACGCCTTGGGGCGCGTAGGCTTCCAGCATGCCTTCGGTCTTCAGCAGCAGCAGCGAGGTCGCCGCCAGGCCCCAGACCACGTCGGCCTGCGGGTTGTTCTTCTCGGCCAGCAGCTTGGCCGTGATGATGCCGGTGGAATCGCGGACCCAGTTGATCTTGATGTCCGGATGGTCCTGGTTGAAGGTCTCCGCGTAGCGCTTCAGGTCTTCCGCTTCGACGGCCGTATAGACCGTGAGCTCGACTTCCGCTTTCGCCGCCGTGGCGACCAGGAGGCTGGCCGCGACCGCGGTCAGCAATGTTTTACGAAGTGCCATGATCTTTGATGCTCCCTGTTATCTAGCCGAACGTCCGTTTTTGGCGGGTTTTATTATGTTCGTGCGTTCCCCCTGCCGTCGCGTCCTCTAAACCCGCGACCGCAGCTTGCCCGATCGCAGTCTGATCGGATTGCTACAATAGGGGAAATCTATTCTTTTTATGAAACGAAAGATTCTACTGATGATAAGGCGGCTCAGCGGGTCAGCGTCAAGACCAGGACTCCCGCGCCGACCGTGGCGGCGGCGGCGAGGCGGCTGATCCAGGGCCGTTCGCGAAATATGACAACCCCGAAGAGAGCGGCGATGATCACACTCGACTCGCGCAGCGCCGAAACCATGCCCAGGGGCGCCAGGGTGTTAGCGTAGATCACCAGGCCATAGGCCGCGACGGCGCAGAGCCCGCCCAGGTAGCCGGCGCGCAGGGTGGCGCGCACCTCCGGCGTGAATTTCGGACGCAGGCGAACGAAGACGAAGAGGCTGACCAGGAACTCGCTGAAGAACAGCCAGCCCATGTAGCCGAGCGGGCTGCCGGAGAGGCGCACCCCGATGCCGTCGACCACGCTGTAGGCGGCGATGATCAGGCCGGTGGCGACGGCGGCCGCCGTCGAGCGCGGGTCGGGGACGCTGGGGCCCTTAGCGAAGAAGGCGAGCAGGCAGATGCCGGCGGAGACCAGCGCCACGCCGCCCCAGCCGAGCGCCGGAAGCTGCTCGCCGGCGAAGATCAGGGCGCCGAGCGACACCAGCAGCGGCGCGATGCCGCGCGAGATGGGGTAGACCCGCGAGAGGTCGCCCCACTTGTAGGCCAGCGCCAGGAAATAGTAGTAGCCGTAGTGGATGACGCCCGAGGCGACGATATAGGGCCAGGAGGCCGGCAGCGGCGCTTGCGACCACAGCAGCAGGATGAGGCCGACGGTGCCGTGGGTGCCGGCCACCGCGGCCAGCACCAGCGCGCGCGCCCGGGTGCCCTTGACGATGGCGTTCCAGGTGGCGTGCAGCACCGCCGCGCTCAGGACCAGCGCGACAGCGAATTCAGACAATCAGAACCCTAGCGTTTATAGTTTCTTTGTGCCGGCCCGGCTTCTGCGGCCGACCGCTTGTTGAACTTTCGAATGTCGCCCTTTGCAGGGCAGGCAGCAAAGGCTGCGAGGCTTGGATCTACATTCCGGCCGGCCAGGCCCACCGCACGGAGGGGAGTCGGATGGAAGCCGGTTTGATCGAAATGTTTGCGGGCAAGTCGCTTCTCGAGCAGGTGTTCTTGGGCATCTTTGTGTTGGCATGGGGACTCGGTGTGGTGGCGTGGCTTGCGACGGTGGTCTATGCGATCCGAGTGCCCTTTCATGCCAAGTCAGGCAGCCTGCACGGCTGGTTCCGCTTCAACCCCTTCAACGTCGTGTTCTTCAGCGACAAGCTGACGGCCAAGGGGCTTCTGATCCGGCGCCGTCTGTTGATCTCGGCCGGTTGCTTTGCGGGCTGCTGGGCGCTTGGGGCGCTTTCCGGCTTGATCTTGAAGTTTCTGACGCAGACCTGATTTCCTCCGCCAAACGCTGACCCCTCACCCCCAGGGCAGGGAGAAGGTTTTCACGTTGGTGTAGCTCTTGGCGGCTTCGATGACGCCTTCCTTGTAGCCCAGGCCGGAGTCTTTGATGCCGCCGAAGGGCGACATCTCGATGCGGTATCCGGGCACTTCCCAGATGTTCACGGTGCCGACCTTCAGGCCCTTGATGTAAGCCTGCATGCGGCGGAAGTCGTTGGTGCAGACACCCGACGACAGGCCGAAGGCGGTGGAGTTGGAGATGCGCATGACCGCTTCGTCGTCGTCGGGCACGCGCACGATCGGCACGATCGGGCCGAAGGTCTCCTCCATCACCAGTTCCGACTCGTGCGGCACGCGGTCGACCACGATGGGCGGCAGCAGCGCGCCCTGGCGGCCCGGGTTGTACAGCACCTCGGCGCCGGCTTCGGCGGCGGCGTGGACGCGCGTCTCGAAGACCTCGGCGGCTTGGGCATGGACCACGGTGCCCAGGTCGGTGTCCTTGGCCATGGGATCGCCGAAGCGGATCTTCTTGGCGCGCTCCAGCACCAGCGGCACGAAGCGGTCGGCGACGCTCTCCTGGCAGAGGATGCGCTTCACCGCCGTGCAGCGCTGGCCGGAGTTCTTGGTGGCGCCGGCGACGGCCAGGTCGGCGGCCTTGGCCAGGTCGTCGTCGCTCAGGTCGTTCAGGATGATCAGCGGGTCATTGCCGCCCAGCTCCAGCACCGTGCGCTTGTAGCCCGCCTTCTCGGCGATCATCTTGCCGACCGGCACGCCGCCGGTGAAGGTGATCAGCTCGATGTTGGGGTTCTGGATCATCTCCAGGCCGATGTCCTGGGGTAGCCCAGTGACCACCGAGAGCATCTCCGGCGGCAGGCCCGCCTCGTAGAGCACGTCGGCCAGGATGAGCGCCGTCAGCGGCGTCAGCTCGGTCGGCTTCACCACCATGCAGTTGTTGGTCAGAACCGCCGGGGCGATCTTGTGGGCCACCATGTTGAGCGGGTGGTTGAAGGGCGTGATGGCGGAAATCGCCTTCAAGGGCTCGCGCGTGGTGAATATCTTGCGCGCCTTGCCGTGCGGGGTCAGGTCGCAGGAGAATATCTCGCCGTCGTCCTGGATGCACATCTGCGCCGAAAGCGTGAAGACGTCGTAGGCGCGGCCCACTTCGTAGAGCGAGTCGGCCTTGGAGATGCCGAGCTCCAGGGTGATGAGGTCGGAGATCTCCTCCTTGCGGGCGACCAGCAGCTCCGCCGTCTTGAAGAGAATCTGCTGGCGCTCGTAGCGGGTCAGCTTCGGCTCATAGCTCGCGGCGATCTCGAAGGCCTCGCGGGCGTGGCCGGCGTTGCCCGCCGGCACCGTGCCGATCACCTCGTCGGTGTAGGGATAGCGCACCTCGATGACGCCCTCGGCGTCGACCTTGCGCCCGGCGATCCGCATGGGCTCGTGACGCGGGGCCGCGGCGAAATTCTCGGCGATACTCATGGTACTGGGTTCCTTTACTCGGCCGCCGCGGACTGGCGGGCCTCGACGTGATTGAGGGCGATGTCGAAGGCGTCGAAGTTGCGCAGGCGCCGGCCCTCCAGGCCGCTCACCGGGCGGTTGACGACGATCGGCACGCGCTGCTCGCTGACCCCGCCGTGGGAGCGCAGCGGCACCTCCAGGCCCGAGAGGTCGTGCTTGTCCGGGCGGGTGCCGACGGCGCGGGTTCTCTCGGTGACGATCACCAGGTCGCCGATGCGGTCGGCCGGCAGCTCGAAGGTCTCCGCCGCTTCCTCGCGGGTCAGGACCCGCTCGACGCCTTCCAGGCCCTCGATGTACTCGGCGGTGGCGGCGAAGTCCGCTTCCTTGGGCAGGTAGACCGTGGCGTAGGAGCCCAGCGCCCCGTGATGCACCACGTAGGGATCGGTGATCGGCAGGATGGTGCGCGCCTTGCCCTCGCCCAGGAAGTCGTCCAGGGCGCTCTGCAGGTAGAGCACGTTGGGTGAGCCGTCGGCCTTGTGCTTGGGGTTCATGCCGTGGTCGGCGGTCAGCACGATGATGGCGCCGGCGGCGTCGAGCTGCGCGAAGTAGCCGTCCATCATGGCGTAGAAGTCGTTGGCGCCGTCGCTGGCCGGGGCGTGCTTGTGCTGGATGTAGTCGGTGGTGGAGAGGTACATGAGGTCGGGCCGCATGGACTCCATCAGCTTCACGCCGGCGGCGAAGACGAACTCCGACAGGTCGGCCGAGTAGACGCTGGGCAGCGGCTTGCCGACCATGTCGAGCAGACCGTCGATGCCGTTCTCGGCGAGGCTCGCCTCGTCGGCCTTTTCGGCGGAGAAGGAGACAGCTTCGCCCGCTTTCATGGTCAGCCCGTTGCCCAGCAGGCGGCGCAGCTTGTCCTTGGCCGTCACCACCGCGATCTTCGCCCCGGCTTTCTGAAAGGCCGCGAAGATCGTAGGTGCGCGCAGGTAGGCCGGGTCGTTCATCATGACCTCCGCGTCCTTGGCGGGGTCGTAGAAGAAGTTGCCGCAGATGCCGTGCACCTTCGGCGGCTGGCCGGTGACGATGGAGAGGTTGTTGGGGTTGGTGAAGCTGGGCACCACGCAGTCGGCGCGCAGGTCCGCGCCGCCCGGCAGCGCCGACTTCAGCCAGGGCATGCGCCCGGCCGCTACGGCCTCTTCCATGTAGTCGGGCTCGGAGCCGTCGATGCAGACGACGACGACCGGCGCCTTGGGAAAGGCGTAGCTGCGGTCGTTGACGGTGATGCTGGCGGGTTTGGTCATCGGCTATCCTTTTGCGTAGTCAGGCGACCAGCTTGGCGCGCTCGTCCATGGCGGCGGCCGGCGGCGTGGCGTCGTCGACGCCCATTTCCTGCAGGGCTTCCCCGACCGCGCCGACCAGGCGGCGCATCGCCGCGGCGTCGAGCCGCCCGATGCAGCCGATGCGGAAGGAGTCCACCACGGTCAGCTTGCCGGGGTAAATGATGAAACCCTTGGCCTTCAGCAGATCATAGAAGGTCTGGAAGTCGAACTTCGGGTCGGCCGGGTTGAAGAAGGTGACGATGATGGGCGACAGCCAGCCGTCCTGCAGCAGGGTCTCGAAGCCCAGCTGGCGCAGGCCCGCCACCATGACGTCGCGGTTCTCGGCGTAGCGCGCGCCGCGCCCGGCGACGCCGCCCTCGGCCTCGTGCTCGGCCAGGGCCTGCAGGAAGGCGGCGACCACGTGGGTCGGCGGCGTGTAGCGCCACTGGCCGCTCTTTTCCATGTAGGCCCATTGGGCATGCAGGTCGAGGCTCAGGGAATGGCTGCGGCCCTTTGTGGCCTCCAGCTCCGTCTTCCTGGCGATGACGAAGCCGAAACCCGGCACGCCCTCGATGCACTTGTTGGCCGAGGACACCATGGCCGTGTAGGGGATGTCGCGCACGTCCAGCGGCAGGGCGCCGAAGGCGCTCATGGAATCGATCAGCAGCTTGCGGCCCTTGGCCGCGACCACCTGGGCGATCTCCGCCACCGGGTTGAGGATGCCCGAGGAGGTTTCGCAGTGGACCAGCACCACGTGGGTGATGGCCGGGTCGGCCTCCAGGGCCGCGGCGACCTCGGGCCCGCGCGGCGGCAGGTAGTCGCCCTTGTCGATCACGGTGTAGGCGCGGCCCAGGATATCCAGGATCTGCACGATGCGCTGGCCGTAGGCGCCGTTGATCAGCACCAGGGCCTTGCCGTCGCGCGGCAGGAAGCTGCCCAGCATGGCCTCCACGGCGAAGGTGCCGCTGCCCTGCAGGGGCACGCAGTCGTAAGACCCTTCCGTATCGCCGGCGATGGCCAGCAGGCGGCGGCGCAGCTCGGCGGTCATGGCGCGGAAGTCGCCGTCCCAGGAGCCCCAGTCCTTCAGCATGCGGCGCTTCACGCTGGCCGAGGTGGTCAGCGGGCCGGGCGTCAGCAGGTAGGGTTCGCCCTCGGCGGGCGGTTCGAAAACTATGGCTGTGCCGCTGTCACGGTTCATCAGCGTCGAACTCCTGAAGGGGGCCCTGAAACGAGGCGGGCCCCGGGATGCCGGGCTCTTCCGGCGGTGTCGGCGGGCATCCTGAGGCCCTGCCACCTATCTGTAAAATCGTTATTTTGTATAAGTTGGATAGGTTATAGTAATGGATGGATATGACGGTTTTCTGATCCCCGGACCTCCTCGGCAACAGGAAAGGCGGCCTTTTGCGTTACGTACAACTGCGGGCCTTCCACTACGTGGCCATCTGCGGCGGGTTTTCCCGCGCTGCCGAGGCGCTGTGCCTGACCCAGCCGGCGATCTCCGACCAGGTGCGCAAGCTGGAGGAGGAGTATGACGTCATCCTCTTCAACAGGCACAAGAAGCAGGTCAGCCTGACCAAGGCCGGCCAGCGGCTGCTTGAAATCAGCCGGCGCATGTTCGAGGTGGAAAAACAGGCTCTGGAACTGCTGTCCGAGTCGCGCGCCCTCAGGGCGGAGTCCCTGCGCGTGGTGGCGGATTCGGCCCACCACATGCTGCATATCCTCGGGCGCTTTCGCGAACGCTACCCCGGGGTCGGCATGGTGGTCAGCTCCGGCAACTCCGAGGAGGTCATCGCCCAGCTCTACGACTACGAGGCCGAGGTCGGCATCCTGGGGGAGGTGCCGGAGAGCCGCGACTTCGAGGTCATCAAGCTGAGCTCGACGCCGCTCATCGCCTTCACCAACAGAGAGCATCCCCTCTCCAAGCGCCGGGACATCACGCTGGCCGAGCTGGCCGACCAGATGCTGGTGCTGCGCGAGCGCGGCTCCAAGACCCGCCAGAGCATCGAGGCGGCGGCACGCGGGCGCGGCCTGAGCCTGACGCCGTCGATCGAGGCCGAGGGGCGCGAAGCGGTCCGCGAGATCGTCGCCACCGGCGGCGGGGTCGGCGTGGTCTCGGCCGCCGAGTTCGGTCAGGACTCCCGCCTGGTGCCGGTGCGTCTTTCCGACTGCGAAGTCCTGATGGACGAGGCGCTGGTTTGCCTGCGCGAACGCGCCGGCGGCAAAGTCATCAGCGCCTTCTTCGACACCGCCCGCGAGGTCGCCGCCGCAGCGGAATAGAACGGGCGGGCCGCGTCCGGGCGAATGAGCAACAGGGACGGCCGGCAGCGCCGAAACGATCCTTTTGGCGGGAAAGGCAAATTTCATTTGCCAGCCCGTCGCTGCGGCCTGTAACTTTTCTTACATATAATTGTAAAAAATCATCCGTCCGCCGTGCAACGACGCGGCCGGCACGGGGGGAACATTCGCTATGGGAGGCTCTGCGATGCGCAAGATCCGCACGTTCTTTTCACTCATTCTGGCCGCCGGCCTGCTGACCTTCGGCGCGGCGCTGGCGACACCGGCGGCGGCGGAAGACTGCCCGCGCAGCTTCCTGGACGAACAGTATTGCGACCGCGACGGAAATCTGACCGCCGACCTGCCGCTCGACCCGGCCGACTGGGTCGACCCGGATACGCTGATCTTCTCCTACACGCCCGTGGAGGATCCGGCGGTTTATCAGAAGGCCTGGGCCGGCTTCCTGGATCACCTCAGCAAGGTGACCGGCAAGAAGGTGGTGTTCTTCCCGGTGCAGTCCTACGCCGCCCAGTACGAGGCCATGCGCTCCGGGCGCCTGCACATCGCCGGCGTGAACACCGGCGGCAACCCGGTGGCCGTCGCCTGCGCCGGCTTCGTGCCCTTCGCCATGATGGCCTCGGCCGATGGTTCCTACGGCTACGAGATGGAAATCATCGTGCCGGCCGACAGCGCCATCCAGTCCCCGGGCGACCTGAAGGGCAAGACGCTGGCCTTCACCTCGCCGACGTCGAACTCCGGCTTCAAGGCGCCCTCGGCGATCCTCAAGGCCGACTTCGGACTGGTGGCCGACCAGGACTTCCAGACTGCCTTCTCGGGCAAGCACGACAACTCGGTCGTTGGTGTCGCCAACAACGACTACGAGGCCGCGGCGGTCGCCAACTCGGTGATGAACCGCATGCTGGACCGCGGTGTCGTGCAGCGGGATCAGATCCGCAGCATCTACAAGTCGCAGACCTTCCCGACCACCGGCTACGGCCATGCCCACAACCTGGACCCGGCTCTGGTGGCCAAGATCAAGCAGGCTTTCTTCACCTTCAACTGGGAGGGCTCGGCGCTCCAGGAGGAGTTCAAGAAGGAAGGCCGCTTCGTTTCGATCTACCACAAGTCCGATTGGGAAGTGATCCGCAAGATCGATGCCGCCAACGGCGTGGAATACTCCTGCAAGTAACCGCAGAAGCGCAGGCGGGGCCGGTCACTCCTGACTGTCCGGGGGACCGGCCCCGTTCTGCTATGCGGATCGATTAGCCAAGGCCGGAATTTCAGATGCTACGCCTGCAGAACCTCGAAAAGCAGTACAAGACCGGCGACCGCGCGCTGAAGGGCGTGAACCTTGAGGTGCCGGATGGCCAGATCATGGCCCTCATCGGCCCCTCGGGCGCGGGCAAGTCGACGCTGATCCGCTGCATCAACCGGCTGGTCGAGCCGACCGGCGGCAAGGTTTTCCTGAACGACATGGAACTGAGCGGCCTGGGGGCCGGGGCGCTGCGCCGCGCGCGCCGGCGCATGGGCATGATCTTCCAGGAATACGCCCTGGTGGAGCGTCTCTCGGTGATGGAGAACGTGCTCTCCGGGCGTCTTGGTTACGTCGGTTTCTGGCGCAGCTACTTGCGCAAGTATCCGCAGTCGGACATCGACGAAGCCTTCCGCCTGCTGGGCCGCGTCGGCCTCGACCACATGGTCGACAAGCGCGCCGACGAACTCTCCGGCGGCCAGCGCCAGCGTGTCGGCATCTGCCGCGCGCTCGCCCAGGACCCCGAACTGCTGCTGGTCGACGAGCCGACGGCCTCGCTCGACCCCAAGACCTCGCGCCAGATCATGCGCCTGGTCTGCGAACTCTGTCAGGAGCGCAAGCTCTCCGCCATCATCAACATCCACGACGTCATGCTGGCGCAGATGTTCGCCGAGCGCATCGTCGGCCTGAAGCTGGGCGAGATCGTCTATGACGGCCCGCCCGACGGCCTGACGCCCGACGTGCTGACCGAGATCTACGGCGAGGAGGATTGGGAGGCCACCATCCGCAAGGTCGAGGACGAGGATGGGGAAGGGGAGGAATCCCTGGAAGAGGCGCTGCACGAGGACCACCGCGCGGCGGTGCTCGACCGCGACCTCATGACCGGCAATTAGGGCGGCGGCACCATGACCGATCTTGCTCCCTCCCTCGGGCGGCGCTGGACCAAGCCGCCGCTGATCAAAAGCCGGCGGCTGCGCTGGGTACTGGGGCTCGGCATCGCCGTCTACCTGGCGCTGGCCTTCGGCACCACCGAGATCGACTGGGCGCGGGCCGCCGAAGGGCTGCCCCGCGGCGCGCGCTTCCTCTCGGGCTTCTTTCCGCCGGACTTCGTCTCGCGCTGGGACGAGATCGTCCAGGGCATCTCCGAGAGCCTGTGGATGACCGTCACCTCCACCGTGGTCGGCATCGCCCTTTCTATTCCGGTCGGCCTCGGCGCCGCGCGCAACCTGGCGCCCAAGCCGGTCTACTACTTCTGCCGCGGCATCCTGGCGGTGTCGCGCAGCTTTCAGGAGATCATCATCGCGATCTTCTGCGTGAAGCTCTTCGGCTTCGGGCCCTTCGCCGGCTTCGTCACCCTCTCCTTCGCCACCATCGGCTTCTACGGCAAGCTGCTGGCCGAAGACATCGAGGACATGGATCCGGTGCAGGCGGAGGCCGTGCGCTCGACCGGCGCCGGCTGGTTCCAGTGGCTGAACTACGCCGTGCAGCCCCAGGTGCTGCCGCGCATGATCGGGCTCGGACTTTACCGCCTGGACATCAATTTCCGCGAGTCCGCGGTGGTCGGCATCGTCGGCGCCGGCGGCATCGGGGCGACGCTGAACACCGCCTTCGACCGCTACGAGTTCGACTCGGCCGCGGCCATGCTGCTGGTGATCATCGCCATCGTCATGGTGGCGGAATATTCCTCCGGCTACGTCCGGAAGTGGGTGCAGTAATGCCGGTACGCGAGATGGCAGGCACCAAGGTGTGGCAGCGCCGGGAGCGCAGCAAGCAGTTGACCATCTGGGCCGGCTATCTGCTGGCCACGGCGATCTTCGTCTACTGCTGGCAGCTGATGTCGGAGAACACCTTCTGGATTTTCGTCTGGGACGCGCCGCAGGTGGCCGGCGACATCGCCGTGCGCATGGTGCCGCCGAAATGGGCCTACATCGACAAGCTGTGGCAGGCGATCTGGGATACCCTCAACATCGCCACCCTGGGCACGGTGCTGGCGCTGGTGATGGCCGTGCCGACGGCCTTCCTCGCGGCCAGCAACACCACGCCCAGCACCACGATCCTGCGGCCCATCGCCCTCTTCATCATCGTCTCCTCGCGCTCGATCAACTCGCTGATCTGGGCCCTGATGCTGGTGGCGATCCTGGGGCCCGGCGTCCTGGCCGGGATCATCGCGATCTCCCTGCGCTCCATCGGCTTCTGCGCCAAGCTGCTGTACGAGGCGATCGAGGAGATCGACGAGGGCCAGGTCGAGGCCATCCGCGCCACCGGCGCTTCGGGGCCGCAGGTGCTGGCCTATGGCGTGGTGCCGCAGATCCTGCCGGCCTTCGCCGGCATCTCGGTGTTCCGCTGGGACATCAATATCCGCGAGTCGACCATCCTCGGCCTGGTCGGGGCCGGCGGCATCGGTTTGCAGCTCAGCGCCTCGATCAACAACCTGGCCTGGACCCAGGTCTCGCTGATCCTGCTGATCATCATCGCCACGGTGGTGCTCAGCGAATGGGTCTCCGCCAAGATCCGCCACGCGATCATCTGATTCCCGAGGGTCCAGGGGGTACGGCAGGGTCGCTTGCCCTGGATGCTCGGAACAAGTCCGAGCATGACAAGAAGAGAGATGTCGCCCCGTTGTTGCGAGCAACCCGGCCGTCACCTTCGGGCTTGTCCCGAGGGTCCAGGGCCAATGCAGTATCGCTGGCTCTGGATGCTCGGAACAAGTCAGCCTCCACCGAAGCGAAGCCGCTTCGGCTTCGCGCCGGCCGGTTCGGGCATGGCCTGTCTGGAAGGTGCTGAGTGCGCTACTGCGCGGTGAAGAGCTGCACGGCGTTGTCGCGCAGCATGCGGCTCAGGCGCTCGGGCGGCGGCTCGTCGGTGAAGGCCATGTCGATGTCGCGCAGATGGGCGACGCGCACCATGGCTTCCGAGTCGAACTTGGAATGGTCGAGGGCGACCAGGCGCTTGCGCGAAATCTTCATCGCCGTGGCGGAGACGCCGATGTCGCGGAAGTCGAAGTCCATCAGGTCGCCGTCCTCGCTGATGCCGCCGATGCCGAAGATGCCGTAGCCGACGCGGAACTTCTCCAGGAACTCGCGTGTCGCTTCGCCGGTGGTGGCCTGGTCGTTGTGCTTCAGCACGCCGCCGGCCAGGATCACCTGGAAGTCGCGTTTGCGGTTCAGGATCATCGCCACCGTCAGATGGTTGGTCACCACGGTCAGCCGGCGATGCTGCAGCAGGGCTTCGGCGACCGCCTCCATGGTGGTGCCGATGTCGATGAAGATCGTCGCGCCTTCGGGAATCTGGTTGGCGACCAGCGCGGCGATGCGCTGTTTCTCCTTGGCGTGACGGCGCTTGCGCTTGTCGTAGTCGACGTCGCCGGCCACCGGCGGCAGTCCCGCGCCGCCGTGGTAGCGCGTCACCAGGCCGCGCTTCTCCAGGTCGTTGAGGTCGCGGCGCACGGTTTGCTCGGAGACCGCGAAGGACTTGGCGAGGCTGCCGATGGACACGAAACCGCGGCTTTCCAGCAGGCTCAGAATACGCTCATGGCGCGTCGAGATGCCGTCGCGGGTGTTGCCCACACCCGTGCCGCTGCTCGCCGCATTGCCGATGAGAGTCATTTCTGGCCGCCGGCTTTCTTTTTGGCGAGGGCGGAGCTCTTGGCCGGGTGGAGGTGATCGCCGTTGCCGTTGCCATTGCCGTTGGCGGACTTCGGCAGCTTGCCGGCGATGCCGTACTCGGTCTCGCGCCGTTCCATCTCGTCCCAGATCTCGGCGGGACGGATGCCCATTTCGGACAGCAGGACGATCCAGTTGTAGATCAGGTCGACCGACTCGTGGATCACCTCGTCACGGTTGTTGGTGACGAACTCCAGCGACACCTCGGAGGCTTCTTCGACCAGCTTCTTGGCGATCTTGGTGCGCCCGTCGGCGAAGAGCTTCGCGGTGCGCGACAGCTTTGGGTTCTGGCCGCGTTCCAGCGTCACCGCCGCGTGAAGTCGTTGGATGGCGTCGCTCATGTGGCCCCTGGTCCCGTCTCAGGTGAAGTCCGTCACGAGACGTCGGGTGTGGCGACGCCCTGGGCGCCGGAGACCTTGATCTTCTCGCGCAGCCGGCTTTCCGACAACTCTCCGGCCCGCTCCAGGATGGTGTAGGCGGCGGAAGTGAGGTGACTGTTGATACGCTTCAGGTCGCGCAGCACGTCGAGGTGCAGCGAGGAGGAGGTGATCGACTCCGGCCGCCGCTCGCCGACGCGCTCGTAGTGGCTTTCGATGTAGCGGCGTTCCAGCTCGCGCACCTGGGCTTTCTGGCGCAGCAGCTGGCGGGCCAGCTCGATGTCGCCGGAGGCGAAGACGTTCATCGCCAGATCCAGGTTCGCGGCGATATGGTCGTGGAAGTCCTCCAGCTCCTTCATGCCGGTGGCGGAGAAGGAGGTGCGCTGCTTGATCTTCTTGCTGGCCAGCTCCATCAGGTTCTTGTCGATGATGTCGCCGATGTGTTCGAGGTTGGTGGTGAAGTTCAGGATCTCGACGCAGCGCGCGCTCTCCGGCTCGTCCAGTTCCTCGTTGTTCAGCTTGGTGAGGTACAGCTTGATGGCCTCGTGCAGCCGGTCGACCATGTCGTCGGCGGCTTCGGTCTCTTTCTTCAGGGCCTCGTCGTTGCTGCGCAGAACCTGGCCCGTGGCCAGCAGCATCTTCTTCACCTCGTCGCCCATGCGCAGCGCCTCGCGGGTCGCGCAGGTCAGGGCGACCGCCGGGGTCTCCAAGGTGCCGGCATCGAGATACTTGGGCCGTCCCGGGTCGTCGGCCACCACCTGGTCGGGCAGGACGCGGGCGATCAGCGAGACCACCTGGTTCACGAAAGGCAGGAACAGCAGCGCGATGGCTAGGTTGAAGAGAGTATGGAAGTTGGCGACCATGCGCTCCGGCGCGGCGCCCAGCAGCTCCAGATAGGGCAGCAGCAGGTGCAGCACCGGCAGCACCGCGAGCACGCCGGCGGTGCGGATCACCAGGTTGCCGATCGGCGGGCGGCGCGCCGCGACGGGCGAGGCCCAGGTGACGCCCAGCGGCGTGATGGCGGCGCCCAGGTTGGCGCCCAGCACCAGGGCCAGGGCCAGCGGTGCGCTCAGCACGCCGGCCGAGGCCAGCGACATGATCAGCAGCACGATGGCGACGCTGGAATGCGAGGCCCAGGTGAGGCCGGCGGCGACCAGCACGGCCAGCAGCGGTTCGCGGCCCAGCGGCTCCAGCAGCACGGTGAAGACCTGCGAGTCGCGCAGCGGTGCGGAGGCTTCGACGATCAGGTGCAGCGCCAGCAGCATGAGGCCGAGGCCCAGGGTGATGCGCGCCAGGTTCTTGTGGCGCGTGCGCTTGGCGGAAAGGAAACCGAAGACGCCGCCGGCGATGAGCAGCGGCGACAGCCAGTTCAGGCCGAAGGACAGCACCTGCACCACCACGGTGGTGCCGACGTCGGCGCCGAGGATGATGGCCAGCGCCGCGGCCCCGGTGACCAGGCCCTGGGCGGCGAAGGAGGTGATGATCAGGGTGGTGGCGGTGCCGCTCTGCAGGGCGCCGGTGACGGCCAGGCCGGAGAGAAAACCGGTGATGCGGGACTTGGCGGAAAGCGCCAGCAGGCGCCGCAGCTCGGCGCCGAACGACCGGGTGACCCCGGTGCGTACCATGCGCACGCCCCAGAGGAGGAGGGCGACGCCGCCGACGATGCTAACGATGGTTTCCAAGGCAGAGTCCGAGCGATTCCATAGTTTTAGCCAATGTAAGAAAACTTACATTTTTTGTCCTAGTCCGCAAGTGGCTAGGTGAAGCGGCCGGAGGCCCACAACATATCGTGCGCCCAAATGGTTAACCCTTTGTTTGCCTGCCGGTTTCCCCGGGGCGGCAGCGGCGTCAGCAGTAGGGCCGCAGCAGGCCCCAATGTCATATTTCCCGCGATGCCCCGGGGCAGGTTGAGCCGCCCGGTCACGGCGAAGCCCGCAGGATTCCAACAGGATGCGTTCATCCTCCGCCTTGCCCGGATATCTGTAAAATCGTTATTTCGTATAAGTCTGATAGATGGCACTGATGATAGCGGCTTCGGCGGGCCAAAAAGGCTTGTCAGGGCACCCGATGAAGCTTATATGTGAGTGAACGTTCACTCACATTGCCGTAACGGAGAGACCGATGGCCACCGCCCAGGCCCGTGCAACGCTCCCCAGGGGGGCGCGCACCCAGGAAAAGATCGAGCAGGTGGCGCTCGCCCTCTTCGCCGAGAAAGGGGTCGACCGCACCACCATCGGCGACATCGCCGGCGCGGCCGGCATCGCCGAGGGCACGATCTATCGCCACTACCCCGGCAAGGAGGAGCTGATCTGGCAGCTCTTCTCCACCAACTACCTGCGCCTGGCGGCCCAGCTCGACGCGCTGCAGGCAGAGCGGCGGGACCTGCGCGGCAAGCTGCGCGTCATGGTCGCGACCTTCTGCAGCCTCTTTGAGCAGAACCCGGACATGTTCCGCTTCCTGCTGCTGGTGCAGCACGGTCAGCTGTCGCGCATTACCGACGACATGCAGACGCCGGCGAAGGTGCTGCGGGCGATGATCGACGCGGCCATCGCCCGCGGCGAGATTCCCGAGCAGGACGCGGAGGTCGCCACCGCCATGGTCATGGGCATGGTGCTGCAGGTTGCCGTCTCCAAGGTCTACGGCCGCATCATCCGGCCGCTGGGCGAGGTTGCCGGCGACCTGGCCGATAGCTGCTGGCGCGCCCTCGGCGGCCGCGCGCCGGCCGGGGAGGGTTGAGGCATGCGTTTCAAGCTCACCCGGCGCCGCATCCTGCTGCTGCTCCTGGCCGCCCTGGCGGTCGGGGCCGTGCAGCTGAACCGCACCCAGCTGTGGGAGGACCGCCAGGTCTATGCCGCCTGGCGCCTGCAGCAGCACGTCGTGCTGCACAACTGCCGCCTGCTCGACGCGGCGCGGGCGACGCGGGCGTCGGGCTGGGGCGATGACTGCGCCGTGGCGCTGGCGCGCGCCAAGCGGGACGAAAGGCTGAGCCCGCCGTCTTCGCATCTGGTGGTCCTGCTGCACGGCATGGGCCGCTCGCCCTGGCTGTTCAACGACATGGAGCGGGCCTTGCGCGCGGCCGGCTACGACGCGGTGGCGATCAGCTATCCCAGCCTGACCAAGGGCATCGCCGGTCATGCCGGCCAGGTCGAGAGGCTGCTCGACGCGGCGGAGGGGGCGGAGACCGTCTCCTTCGTGACGCACAGCCTCGGCGGCCTGGTGGTGCGCGAGGTGTTGAACCGCAACGGGCAGTGGCGCGACAGACTGGCGCTGGGCCGCGTGGTGATGATCGCGCCCCCCAATCAGGGATCGGAGTTGGCGGAATCCCTCGCGGCCTTGCCCCCCTTCCACTGGATCGGCGGGCCCTCGGCCAGCGAGATCGCGGCGGGCCCGCCCTTCGCGCCGCTGCCCGCGGAGGTCGAGGTGGCGGTCATCGCCGGGGGCACCGAAAGCGGACATAAGAGCGCAAGGGGCTTCAACCCGCTGCTCTCGGAAAACAACGACGGCGTGGTCACGCTGGGCGAGACCCGGCTGCCGGGCGCCCGCGACCACATGGTGGTGGAGGCGCTGCACACGGTCATCGCCGGCCGGCCGGAGACCATCGCCGCGACTCGCAACTTTCTGGAAACCGGGCGGCTGCGCTAGGCCGCCCGCGAAAATGGATCGAACAACATGTCGGACCGTACGCTGGACATCCTGAAGAGCCGCCGCTTCCTGCCGCTCTTCGTCACGCAGTTTCTCGGCGCCTTCAACGACAACCTGTTCAAGAACGCGCTGGTGATGCTGATCCTCTTCCGCCTTGCCGGGACCAGCAGCGTGACGGGCGGGCTTTCCGGCGAGGTGCTGGTGACCATCGCCGGCGGCGTCTTCATCCTGCCGTTCTTTCTTTTCTCGGCCACCGCCGGACAGCTTGCCGACAAGTTCGACAAGGCGCGCATGATCCGCGGGGTGAAGCTCGCCGAGATCGCCATCATGGCGCTGGCGGCCGCCGGCTTCGCCTGGGGGCGGGCGGACTTCCTCATCGCCGTGCTGTTCCTCATGGGAACCCAGTCGACCTTCTTCGGCCCGCTGAAATACGGCATCCTGCCGCAGCACCTGGACAGCAAGGAACTGATCGGCGGTAACGCCCTCATTGAGGCGGCGACCTTCCTGGCCATTCTGCTCGGCACCATCGCCGGCGGCCTGCTGATCCTCACCGACGGCGGTGAGACGATTATCTCCGCCGCGGTCGTCGCGGTGGCCTTGCTCGGCTGGGCGACCAGCCTGACGATCCCGGCGGCGCCGGCCACGGCGCCGCAGCTCAAGGTGAAGTGGAACTTCGCCCGGGAGACCGCCGAGATCCTGCGTCACGCCGCCGGCCGCCGCGACATCTTCCTGTCGATCCTCGGCATCTCCTGGTTCTGGCTGGTCGGCGCCACCTTCATTCTGCTCTTCCCGCCCTACGCCAAGGAGGTGCTGGGCGGCAACGAGCAGGTGGTGACGCTGTTCCTCACCGTCTTTTCCATCGGCATCGGCATCGGCTCGATGGGCTGCGACCGTCTGCTGAAGGGCGAAGTCTCGGCGCGCACCGTACCGTTCGGCGCGCTGGGCATGGCGATCTTCTCCATCGACCTCTACTTCGCCAGTGTCGCCGTGGCGTCGGCCGCCGGCGGTGAAACGCTGCTCGGCTTGGGCGCCTTCCTAGCCCAGGCGGGGCATTGGCGCATCCTCGCCGACCTGCTGCTGATCTCCATCTGCGGCGGCCTCTACATCGTGCCGCTCTACGCCATCGTGCAGGCGCGCGCCGAGCCCGAGCACCGGGCCCGCACCATCGCCGCCAACAACGTGATGAACGCGCTCTTCATGGTAATCGGCGCGGGGGTCGCGGCCGCGCTCTTCGCGCTCGGCATGACGGTGACCGGGGTCTTCCTGATCATCGCCGCCGCCAACGTCATCGCCGCCTGGTACGTCTGCAAGCTGCTGCCGCACGAGCTGATGAAAGGCATTGCCGCCGGCCTGCTGCGGCTGTTCTACCGGGTCGAAGTGCACGGCCGCGACAACATCAAGGCGGCCGGCGACAAGGCGGTGATCGTGGTGAACCACGTCTCCTTCCTGGACGGCGCGCTGCTCGCGGCTTTTCTGCCGGGCCGCCCGATGTTCGCCATCGACACCCATGTGGCGACCCGCTGGTGGGCCAAGCCCTTCCTCACCCTGGTCGAGGCCTTCCCCATGGACCCGACTTCGCCGCTGGCGACCCGCGCCCTGATCCGCGAGGTGGAGAAGGGCAAGCACTGCGTCATTTTTCCGGAGGGCCGCATCACCGTGACCGGGGCGCTGATGAAGGTCTACGAGGGGCCGGGGATGATCGCCGACAAGTCGGGCGCGCAGATCCTGCCGGTGCGTATCGACGGCGCGCAGTTCACCCATTTCTCGCGGCTGAAGGGCAAGTTCCGCCTGCGCCTTTTCCCCAAGATCACCATCACCGTGCTGCCGCCGCGTCGCTTCGAGGTTCCGGCAGAGGCGCGCGGGCGCCGGCGCCGCCAGCTCGCCGGCGACGCGCTCTACGAAGTGATGTCTGACATGATGTTCAGTATTCACCACCAGGAACCGCGCACGCTGTTTCAGGCGCTGCTGGAGGCGCGCTCCCTGCACGGCGGCGCCAAGCCCGCGCTGGAGGACATCGAGCGCAAGCCGCTGACCTACGACCGCCTGGTGACCGGCGCCCTGGTGCTCGGCCGCAAGGTCGCCCGGCAGACCCGGCGCGGCGAGATCGTCGGCCTCATGCTGCCCAGCACCGCCGGCGCCGCGGTGACTTTCTTCGCGCTGCAGGCTTTCGGGCGCGTGCCCGCCATGCTGAACTTCACGGCGGGCAGCGCCAACCTGATCTCCGCCTGCAAGACGGCGGAAATCCGGACGATCTACACCTCGCGGCGTTTTGTCGAGCAGGCCAAGCTGACGGATGTGGTGGAAGCCTTGGGCAAAGAGGTGAAGCTCGTCTACCTGGAAGACCTGCGCAAGGGGATCGGTTTCGTCTCGAAGCTCTACGGCCTGCTGGCGCGGCCTTTCGCCGGGTCGGTCCACGCCCGTGCCTGCGGCGCGCGCGGCCTCGACCCCCAGGCGCCGGCCATGGTGCTCTTCACCTCCGGTTCGGAAGGCGCGCCCAAGGGCGTGGTGCTGAGCCACGACAACCTGCTGGCCAATTGCCGCCAGCTCGCCGCGCGCATCGACTTCAACCCGACCGACAGCGTGTTCAATGCCCTGCCGGTCTTCCACTCCTTCGGGCTGACCGGCGGCATGCTGCTGCCGCTGTTCTCCGGCGTGAAGACCTTCATGTATCCCTCGCCGCTGCATTACCGCATCGTGCCGGTGCTGGCCTACGACACCAACGCTACCATCATGTTCGGCACCGACACCTTCCTCAGCGGCTATGCCCGCATGGCGCACCCCTACGACTTCTACGCCATGCGCTACGTCTTCGCCGGCGCCGAGCGGGTGCGCGAGGAGACGCGGCGCGTCTGGATGGAGAAGTTCGGCCTGCGCATCCTGGAAGGCTACGGCGCCACCGAGTGCGCGCCGGTGATCGCCGTGAACTCGCCCATGCATTTCAAGGCGGGCACGGTCGGACGCCTGCTGCCCGGCATGCACCATCGCCTGGAGGCCGTCCCCGGCGTGGAGGAAGGGGGGCGTCTGATGGTCGCCGGCCCGAACGTCATGCTCGGCTACCTGAAGGCCGACAACCCCGGCGCCCTGGAGCGGCCGGAGAACGGCTGGTACGACACCGGCGACATTGTGGACATCGACCAGGAGGGTTACGTCACCATCCTCGGCCGCGCCAAGCGCTTCGCCAAGATCGCCGGCGAGATGATTTCCCTCGGCGCGGTGGAGAACATGGTGAGCGCCCTCTGGCCCGACGACATGCACGCCGTGGTCGCCCTTCCGGATCCGCGCAAGGGCGAGCAACTGGTGCTGCTGACCGAACGCGCGGAGGCGGCGCGGGAGGAGATTTCGGCCCACGCCCGTGCAGAGGGCGCCAGCGAGCTGATGGTGCCGCGGCAGATCTTCACGGTCGACAAGCTGCCGCTGCTGGGCAGCGGCAAGGCCGATCACCCCGGCGCCAAGGCCCTGGCCGAGCGGCTGCTTGCCGGTGAGGGCTCAGGGGAGGGGCCGGCCCCGGCAACGGGTACAGAGGCGCCGGACGGGACAGGGGCGCGGCCGGCGGGCTGAAGATCGGCCCGCCTGGCTGATCCGAAGCTGAATACCGTGTTATGCTTATTGCGGTTCCCTCGCAGCTCTAAATATAATGATTATGTGCTGAGGATGGAGGTGGGGCGGCGGTCGAGCCTGCATCTCCCCGGCGGGAGCCTGTTGACATTGCAGATAGCTCCAGGAAACAGCATCAACCAGGGCTTGGCGGTGGCGAACAGCGCATGACACGCAGCATTCTTTGTTCCCTTCTCGCCGTCGCAGCGATCCTTCTCGGCGGCTGTGACGGCGCGGCGCCGATCAAGATCGGTTTCATCGGCGGCCTGACCGGCAGGTCTTCGGACCTCGGCGAGGCTTCGCGCAACGCCGTGCAACTCGCCGTGCAGCAGGTCAACCAGGCCGGCGGCATCGACGGCCGCCAGGTCGAACTGCTGGTGCGCGATGACGAGAACAATCCGGAGGTGGCGGGCGAGGCGGTGCGCTCGCTGCACGCCGCCGGCGTCGACGCCATCATCGGTCCGAACATCAGTGCCATTGCCGGCGGCATGGTGCCGGTCCTCAACGAGCTCGAGGTGGTCACCGTGTCGCCGACAGTCTCCTCCTTGGCCTTTGCGGACAGCGATGACTATTTCTTCCGCATCAACTGGACCACCCGCGATAACGCACGCATCTACGCCCACCACTACTACCAACTCGGTTACCGGAAGGTCGCGGCGGCCATCGACGGCAACAACAGGGTTTTCTCGGAAAGCTGGCTGCAGGAGTTCTCCGACGGTTTTGTGGTGGAGGGCGGCAGCGTTGTCGGCTTCGAGGTTTTCGACTCCGCCAAGGACGACAGTTACGCCAAGACCGCCGCTTCCCTCTTCGAGATGCAGCCCGAAGCGATCATACTGATCGCCAACAGCGTCGATACCGCACAGCTCACCCAGCAGATCCGCAAGTTCGACGCCAACATCCTGCTGATCGCCGCGGAATGGGCCGCTTCCGAACGCCTGATTGCGCTGGGCGGTCGCACCATCGAAGGCCTGGAGCTGGTGCAGTCCTACGACCGCACCGATCAGTCGGAGAGGTATCGTGCTTTCGTCGAAGCCTACCGCAGCCAGTTCCAACAGGCCCCCGGCTACGCCAGTGTCGCCGCCTATGACGCCGCCGCGGTTCTCTTCAAGGCCTTGGCCGAAGCGGACTCGGCGGGCGGGCTGAAGCAAGCCCTGCTCAGCATGGGAGAGGTGCAGGGCCTGCAGCAGAAAATTGCATTCAACAAGTATGGAGATGCGCAGCGCCGAGCCTTCTTCGTCGTGGTGAGCGACGGCCAATTCGTGCTGCAGTGAAGCTCCTTCGCGAACGGCGTCACAGAACTTCGCTCGCCCTGCCGCCGGCGGCGGCGACGCTGTAACTCTGGTCGTCGTCGGCGCCAGCGTGGTCGGCCTCCTGCGGGGTGGGGCAGGGGCGCGGCCGGGGCACGCGGCCAGGGAGTTGAAGTCCGGCCCGCCCGGCTGACCCGAAGTTGAATGCCGCCTCATGCTTATTGCGGTTTTTTTTTAAATCTAAATATAATGATTATATGCTGGCTGCCGAGAGGCTGCGCCGCCGCGTTTAGGGCTGGGGGATTCCGCCCTCGACATTCAGGCTGGAAACAAGGCCATAGGGGAAAAGAGAGGGAATGTCGGACGATCGTATTTCGATCATTGAGGACGGCGGGACCGCAAAGGGGACCGCCGCTATGCCGCCTTGGCTGCTGCTGGTGGTCGACGACGACGATTCCGTGCATCAGGCGACCCGTTTTGCTCTGGGCGATTTCAGCTTCGAAGGTCGCGAGTTGAAGATCCTCAGTGCCTATTCCGCTGCCGAGGCGCGCCACGTGATCGCCGAGCAGGAGGATACCGCGGTGATCCTGCTCGACGTGGTGATGGAGAGCGAGTACGTCGGCCTGGAGCTGGTGCGCTGGATTCGTGACGAACTGGAGAACGCCCGCGTTCGCATCGTTCTGCGCACCGGCCAACCCGGGTTCGCACCGGAATTCCAGGTCGTGCGCGACTACGACATCAACGACTACAAGGAAAAGAGCGAGATGACCGCCGCCAAGCTGGTGACGACGGTTTATTCCGCACTCAGGTCGTTTCGCGACATCGTGTCCATCGAAAGCCAGGCGGAGAGACTGACGCAGGCGCTGGAGACGGCCGAATCCGCCAGCCGCGCCAAGAGCAACTTCATCACCCACATGAGCCACGAGTTCCGCACGCCGTTGAACGGCATCCTGGGCCTGTCGGAGATGATCGCGACCGAGGTCCTGGGGCCGGTGGGTAATCCGAAGTACAAGGAATACGCCTGGGACATCGTGTCCTCGGGCCGCCGGCTTCTGGCCATGGTCGAAAGCGTGCTGGAGTTTTCCGACAGCGGCGACCAGATGCCCTTGGAGTTCCAGCCTTTCGACCTGCGCGCGCTGATCAGCGAGTCCTTCAATCACGATCCCCAAGACGTTCTCGTCACGCTGGAAAAGCAGGCCGGGGAGTCGGGCCTCGGCAAGGCCGGTGGCCTCATGCTGAACGCGGACCGCCATGCGGTGCAGACCATGCTGATGAACCTGGTTTCCAATGCCCTCAAGCATAATCCGCCCGGCTGCAACGTGCGGGTGACCGCGCGCCAGCAGCCCGATGGCGGCCTGGTGCTGTCGGTCAGCGACGACGGCGTCGGAATCGAGCCGGCGGTCATCAAACAGCTCGGCAAACCCTTCAACATCGAGAGCGATCCCTATTTGACTGGCGAGAGTGGCCTCGGCCTGGGTCTTGTCGCGACCAAACGCCTGATCGAGCGCCATGGCGGACACATGACCGTGGAAAGCGCGAAGGGTGAGGGCACCACGGTGCGCTTGCATTTTCCCAGTGGGAGCTTGCTGACGCCGCAGACTTCCTCGGGCAAGAGTCTGAACTAGGATCTCGGAAGGAGGAACGGCCCATGGCACGCGTCTTCCTTGGTTCCCTCGTCGCCGTCGTTCTGGTTCTTCTCAACGGCTGTGATGACCCGGCGCCGATTAAGATCGGCTTCATCGGCGGCCTGACCGGAAGATCGGCCGACATCGGCGAGGCTTCGCGCAATGCTGTCCAGCTCGCCGTTCAGCAGGTCAACGACGCCGGCGGTATCGACGGACGGAAGGTCGAACTGCTGGTGCGCGACGACACCAACGACCCGGAAGTCGCCGGGGCGGAAGTACGGAAGCTCAATGCCGCCGGCGCGGAAGCCATTATCGGCCCTAATGTCAGCGCCATTGCCGGTGGCATGGTGCCGGTCCTCAATGAGCTCGAGATTGTTGCGGTGTCGCCGACGGTCTCTTCGCAGGCCTTCGCAGATGTCGACGACTATTTCTTCCGAATCAACTGGAGTACGCGTTACAACGCCCAAATGTACGCCAAGCATTATTATGACCTCGGCTACCGGCGCGTCGCGGCGGCCATTGACGACAACAACCGGGTCTTTTCGGAGAGCTGGCTGCGGGAGTTTTCCCAAGAGTTCGAGGTCGAGGGCGGCGAGGTCGTCGGCTTTGAGATCTTCGATTCCAGAAAGAACGACAGCTACGCGAATACGGCGAAAGCCTTACTGTCAATGGATGCTGAAGCACTGCTGCTGGTTGCCAACAGTGTCGATACAGCGCAGCTCGCCCAGCAGATCCGCAAGTTCAACATAGACGTCCTGCTGATCGCCACGGGGTGGGCATCGTCCGGACGGCTTCTCGCGCTCGGTGGCCGGACCATCGAAGGCCTGGAACTGGCACAGTCCTTTAACCGCGACGATGAATCCGAGCGTTATCTCGCTTTCCGCGAGACCTATCGCAACCAGTTCCAGCAGGAGCCCGATTTCGCCAGCGTCGCCGGCTACGATGCCGCCACCGTGCTTTTCGCGGGCATTAGCGCGCGCGACGGGGGGGAGTCGCTGAAAGAAGTTTTGCTGAATTTGGGGGAGGTGCAGGGGCTGCAGCAGAAGATTGCCTTTAACCGTTATGGTGATACGCCGCGCCGCGGATTCTTTGCCGTGGTGCAAAATGGGCAGTTCGTGAAGCGATGAGGCTGATTCCCGAACTGCGACTGAGAACCTCTGTTACGCTGCTGCTGTTCGCGATCGTCCTGACAACCCTGGCGATCGTCGGCTCGGGAATCCTGGCTGTGATGATTCCACGCATCACGGAGGAGAACCAAACTCAGGTAGATCGCGCCGTAGCGGAGATGGCCCAGCGGATCGAGCTCTTTCTCGAGGATGTGGAGGCCCGCGTGGCGCGGGCCGGCAACTTCTATCGCAGTGTTCCGGCAGACCGTCTGTCTGAAATTCTCGAGATTGCACGCAGCAACACGCTGGAAGCGATCTATCTGATCGGCGCCGACGGCAACGCGAACGGCAAGTTGATCAACAGCAGCATTCCAGGCAGCAGCGCCGCGCGCAGCCGGGAGCTGGAGGGGATCGACCTTTCATCCTACCCCCTCTACGTCGCCGCCTTGGAGCGCGACGGCGTGGTTTGGAGCGACAAGCATCTCTCCGCCGTGACCGGCAAGGTCACCGTGGGACTTGCGATGCCCGTGGCCGACCGCGGTGGCGTCGTGATTGCCGAGATCCCCCTCGATACCCTGCTCAGCATCAGCCGTATCGCAAAAGGGGAGGGCGGCCTCGATCACTGGATCATCGATCGCAGGGGCGAGGTTGTCGCCGACACAAACGAGAACTCGGGCGGGAGGCTCAATCTCTATAACCTGCCGATCGTGCAGGCGGGCCTCAAGGGTCAGGCCTTGCCGGAGACCATGGCTTTCAGGAGCCGGAAGTATCAGGTTTCAGCTTCCTATTCCGAGGCGCTGGGCTGGCTGTTCGTGAGCCGCATTCCGGCGGGCCTGCAAAATGCCCACATCCGCGAGGTCGTAACCGTTGTTCTCGTTGCCTTGGTCGGGTCGGTGGTCGTGGGTCTGTTGCTGGCCCCTGTCTGGGCCCAGGGCATCGTCCGGCCGCTTCGTGCCGTGGCGAACCGCGCCCACCAGATCGCCAACGATGCCAAACCTGGGACTTGGCCGCGCAGTAAGATCTTCGAGGTCAATCAATTGAGCACCGACCTCGGGATGATGGCGGACGCCATTCAACGGCGCGAGGAGGAACTGCGCCGCCTGAACGAGGAACTGGAAGACCGGGTCGCGCAGCGCACGGCCGATCTTACGCGCAGCAACAAGGAGCTTTCGGAGGCGCTCACGACCATAGAGCAGGCCAAGGACGAACTGATCCA
Source organism: Kiloniellaceae bacterium (assembly GCA_048268885.1). GTDB lineage: Bacteria > Pseudomonadota > Alphaproteobacteria > Kiloniellales > Kiloniellaceae > Pelagibius. The sequence continues at coordinate 61,365 of JBLWUP010000023.1, forward strand.
GTCCGAGAAGCTGGCGGCGCTCGGCCGGCTGGTCGCCGGGGTGGCGCACGAACTCAACACGCCGCTCGGCAACGGCCGCATCGCCATCACGACCCTGGCCGACAAGCTGACCCGTTTCGAGAAAAGCCTCAACGATGGGCTGCGCCGCTCGGAGCTCGATTCCTTCATCCAGGGGGTGCAGACCAGCACCGATATCGCCGAGCGCAACCTGCTGCGCGCCAGCCGGCTGATCACCAGCTTCAAGCAGGTCGCGGCGGACCGCACGGCCTCCCGGCGCCGCAAGTTCCAGCTGGTCGAGGTGGTGGACGAAGTGGTGCTGACCGTCAGCCCTTCGATGAAGCACCGCCAGATCGACGTCCGGGTCGCCATCCCCGACGATATCCACCTGGACAGCTATCCCGGGGAGCTGGGACAGGCGCTGACCAATCTTATCGAGAACTGCGTTGCGCATGCCTTTGCGGGGCAGGACCAAGGCACCATCGAGATCACCGCCGCGCGCGACGGCGACCAGGTGAAGATGACCCTGCGCGACGACGGCATCGGCATGACGCCGGAGGTGGCGCGGCGGGCTTTCGATCCTTTCTTCACCACGTCGCTGGGCAGCGGCGGGACCGGGCTGGGGCTCTTCATCGCCCACAATGCGGTGACCAACGTGCTGGGCGGCAGCATCGTGCTGCACAGCCGGCCCGGCGAGGGGGCTTCCTTCACCTTGCGCCTGCCCCTGGTCGCCCCGCTGGCCGACCCGGATCAGCTGACCCCATGTGCTCCCCTGACGTCGGCTTATCAAGGTGATTAGATCGGCTCAAACAGGCGTCGCCCTACCCCTTCTTCGTGCTATGCTTGACCCATGAAACCGCGAGCGGAACCGCCGGCCGAGCCCTCGGTCGCGGCTGGGGGCGCCGCCTATAAGCGGGAGGGGAGCAGGGTGTCACAACGGGTCCTCGTGGTCGAAGACGAACCGAATATCGTCGAGTCCCTCAGCTTTCTCATGAAGCAGGAGGGCTTCGACGTGAAGATCGCCCAGGACGGCACGACGGCTTTGCGCATGGTGGAGAGTGAGGTGCCGGACCTTGTGGTGCTGGACGTGATGCTGCCGCGGCGCGACGGCTATGACGTCTGCAAGGCGATCCGGGCCAACCGCAAGCTGGACGCCGTGCGCATCATGATGCTCTCGGCCAAGGGCCGCGAGCTGGACCGGCGCAAGGGGCTGGAACTCGGCGCCGACGACTACATGACCAAGCCCTTCTCGACCCGCGAGCTGGTCGACCGGGCGCGGGCCCTGCTGGGCCTGCCCCCGGAGTAGCGCCATGCCGGGCTATGGAACCATCCTGCGCGGCGGGCGTGCGGGAGGCGCGGCATGAACCGGCGCCGCCGCAGCGGCGAGTGGTCCGTGGTGCTCTTCATCGTGGCGCTGCTGGCCTTCAATCCGCCGGTCCTGTCGATCTTCTCGGTGCCGGAGCTGATCTTCGGCATTCCCGTGCTCTATCTTTACATCTTCCTCGCCTGGGGCGCGGTCATCGCCCTGCTGGCGTTCAACGTTTCCGGCCTGACGGAGCCGGAGGGCTCGCAGCCCCTGCGTATTCCCGGCCCTGTGCCGGCCCGGCCGTCGGAGGACCTTGAGTCGCCGCTGGTCGGCGCGGATGAAGCGCCGGCGCGGCGCCGCGACACGGAGACCTGACGATGCTCTCCGGTTGGGGCATCCTCGCGGTGGCCTTCGGCTACCTCTGCCTGCTCTTCGCCATCGCCTATTTCGCCGACAAGCGGGCCGACGCCGGGCGCAGCCTGATCCGCAGCCCCTGGATCTACACCCTGTCGATTGCGGTGTTCTGCACCTCCTGGACCTTCTACGGCTCGGTCGGGCGCGCGGCCTCCGGCGGCATCCATTTCCTGCCGATCTACCTGGGGCCGACCCTGGTTTTCCTGCTGTGGTGGTTCATGATCCGCAAGATCATCCGCATCAGCAAGGCGCACCGCATCACCTCCATCGCCGACTTCATCTCCTCGCGCTACGGCAAGTCGACCAGCCTCGGCGCCCTGGTGACGGTCATTGCGGTGGTCGGCATCATTCCCTACATCTCGCTGCAGCTGAAGGCCGTCTCGACCTCCTTCAACGTGCTGCGCCAGTATCCCGTGGTCGCCATGCCGCTGCAGGAGAACGTGCCGCTGCTGGCCGACACGGCGCTCTGGGTGGCGCTCATCATGGCGGCCTTCGCCATCCTGTTCGGCACCCGCCACATCGACGCCTCCGAGCACCACGAGGGCATGGTCGCCGCGGTCGCCTTCGAATCCCTGGTGAAACTGATCGCCTTCCTCGCCGTCGGCATCTTCGTCACTTTCGGCGTGAACGACGGTTTCGGCGATCTCTTCAGCAAGGCGGCGGCCAACGAGGCGGTCTCCCAGCTTTTCACCGTCGGCTCCGGCGGCAGCTATCTGCAGTGGATCACCCTGACGCTGCTCTCCATGGCGGCCATCGTCTGCCTGCCGCGGCAATTCCAGGTGACGGTGGTGGAGAACGTGAACGAGCACCATCTGGCGCGCGCCGTCTGGCTGTTCCCGCTCTACATGCTGGTCATCAACATCTTCGTCCTGCCGATCGCGGTCAGTGGCCTGCTGCATTTCCCGACCGGACTGGTCGACGCCGACACCTTCGTGCTGACCATCCCGATGAAGGAGCGCGCCGAGGGCCTGGCCCTGCTGGCCTTCATCGGCGGCCTCTCGGCGGCCACGGGCATGGTCATCGTGGCGGCCATCGCGCTGTCGACCATGATCTGCAACGACCTGATCATGCCGGCGCTGCTGCGCTTGTCCTGGCTGCGGCTGACCGAGCGCGGCGACCTTTCGGTCCTGCTGCTGCGCATCCGCCGCTTCGCCATCGTGGCGATCCTGCTGCTGTCCTTCGCCTACTTCCGTTTCATCGGCCAGCCCGAGGCCCTGGTCACCATCGGCCTGGTGTCCTTCGCCGCCGCGGCGCAGTTCGCCCCCGCCATCATCGGCGGCATCTTCTGGAAAGGCGGCTCGCGCCTGGGCGCGCTGACCGGGCTGACGCTCGGCTTCGTCACCTGGGCCTATACGCTGCTGCTGCCGTCCTTCGCGCGGCCGGGCTGGCTGCCGACGTCCTTCATCGAGCAGGGCCCCTTCGGCGTCGAGCTGCTGAGGCCCTATGCGCTGTTCGGCCTGCAGGGCCTCGACAGCCTGTCGCACGCCATGTTCTGGAGCATGCTGGCCAACATCGGCGGCTATGTGGTGGTCTCGCTGCTGGCCCGCCAGAGCGCCATCGAGCGCATCCAGGCGGTGCTCTTCGTCGACGTCTTCCGCCACTCCGGGGTGCAGAGCGGTTCGCACTTCTGGCGCGGCTCGGCCACCGTGCCGGACCTGAAGAACCTGGTGGCCCGCTTCATCGGGCCGGGCCGGGCCGAGCGCGCCTTCGCCGACTACGGGCGCATCCACGACCTCAACGTCACCAAGCTGCGCGAGGCCGACCCCGGTCTGGTCAGCTTCACCGAACGCCTGCTGGCCGGCGCCATCGGCGCGGCCTCGGCGCGGGTCATGGTGGCCTCGGTGGCCAAGGGCGAGGTGCTGGGCATCGAGGAGGTCATGGAGATCCTGGAGGAGACTTCCCAGGTCATCGAGTACAGCCACGGCCTGGAGCAGAAGTCACGCGAGCTGGAGGCGCTGACCGGTGAGCTGCGCCAGGCCAACGAGCGCCTGCAGGAACTCGACCGCATGAAGGACGAGTTTCTCTCCACCGTCAGCCACGAGCTGCGCACGCCGCTGACCTCGATCCGCTCCTTCAGCGAGATCCTGTTCGACAACCCCGATCTCGGCGTCGGCGACCGGCGCAAGTTCCTGACCGTCATCGTGAAGGAGAGCGAGCGTCTGACCCGCCTGATCAACCAGATCCTCGACCTGGCCAAGATGGAGGCGGGCAGCATCGACTGGGAGATGGAGAACCTCGACCCCCGCCCGGTGATCGAGGAGGCCATTGCCGTGACCTCCGCCCTCTTTGCGGAAAAGGCCGCGCGCCTGGAGGTGCAGATGGCCCGCGAGCTGCCCATGGTGCACGCCGACCGCGACCGCCTGATCCAGGTGCTGGTGAACCTGCTGTCCAACGCCGCCAAGTTCTGTGACGAAAAGACCGGCTACGTGATGGTCACCGCCGAGGGGCACGCCGACGGGCTGCAGATCTCCGTCGCCGACAACGGCCGCGGCGTGCCGCCGGAGAACCGCCAGCTGATCTTCGAGAAATTCCAGCAGGCCAGCGCGAACCTGACCGACAAGCCGCGCGGCACCGGCCTGGGGCTGACCATTTCGCGCCAGATCATCGAGCACTTCGGCGGCCGCGTCTGGGTGGAAGCGGCCGCGGGCAGCGGCGCGCGCTTCTGCGTCGTCCTGCCCCGGCGCGCCGCGCAGCTGGCCCGGGAAGCGGTCTAGCGGCTGCTTGCCGACTTCGCGACAGCCAGTACGGAAAAAGGGATGAAGTTGTCTTACTCATGATGTGGGAAGGCTGCGGCTGTGCCCTGGAGGCCCTCTCATGGCGCCGATTGCACAGCGGGAGCCAATGGGCTAAAAACCGCGCCCAGCAGTCCCTATCTATAAGTCCGACTTATCCACCCTCAGCGACAACTTTCTTAAGCGCCGGAGACTTCATGGCTTCCTATCAGTACGTCTATCAGATGGACGGCGTGTCCAAGACCTATCCGGGCGGCAAGCAGGTCCTGAAGGACATCAGGCTGTTCTTCCTGCCCGGCGCCAAGATCGGCGTCCTGGGCCTCAATGGCGCCGGCAAGTCGACCCTGATGAAGGTCATGGCCGGCATCGATACCGAGATCAACGGCGAGGCGCGGGCCGCCGACGGCATCAAGGTCGGCTACCTGCCGCAGGAGCCGGCGCTGGACCCGCAGAAGGACGTCGCCGGCAACGTCTTCGAGGGTGTGGCCGAGACCAAGGCGCTGCTCGACCGTTTCGAGGAGGTCAGCAACGCCTTCGCCGAGGCCGACCCCGACGAGATGGACAAGCTGATCACCGAGCAGGCCGAGTTGCAGGAGAAGATCGACGCCGCCGACGCCTGGGACCTGGACCGCAAGGTGGACATCGCCATGGATGCCCTGCGCTGCCCGCCGGGCGAGGCCGACGTGACCAAGCTGTCGGGCGGCGAGCGCCGCCGCGTGGCGCTCTGCCAGCTCCTCCTGAAGAAGCCCGACATGCTGCTGCTCGACGAGCCGACCAACCACCTGGACGCCGAGTCCGTCGCCTGGCTGGAGCGCTATCTGGAAGAGTATCCCGGCTGCGTGGTGGCCGTGACCCATGACCGCTACTTCCTGGACAACGTCGCCGGCTGGATCCTGGAGCTGGACCGCGGCCGCGGCCTGCCCTTCGAGGGCAACTACTCCTCCTGGCTGGAGCAGAAGGAAAAGCGCCTCTCCCAGGAAGAAAAGAGCGAGTCCGGCCGCCAGAAGGTGCTGAAGCAGGAACTGGAATGGATCCGCCAGAGCCCGCGCGCGCGCCAGGCCAAGTCCAAGGCCCGCGTGCAGGCCTACGAGACGCTGGTCGCCGAGGCCGCCGACAAGGCGCCGGAACCCGGCAGCATCTCGATCCCGCCGGGCCCGCGTCTGGGCGATCTGGTGATCGAGGCCAACGGCATCTCCAAGGCCTTCGGCGACAAGCTGCTGATCGACAATCTCAGTTTCAAGATCCCGCCGGGCGCCATCGTCGGCATCATCGGCCCCAACGGCGCCGGCAAGACCACGCTGTTCCGCATGATCACCGGCCAGGAACAGCCGGACAGCGGCACTCTGAAGATCGGCGACACGGTGAAGCTGGGCTATGTCGACCAGAGCCGCGACTCCCTGGACGGCAACAAGAACGTCTGGGAGGAGATCTCCGACGGCCTCGACGTCATCCAGCTCGGCAAGCACCAGATGCAGTCGCGCGCCTACGTCGGTGCCTTCAACTTCCGGGGCAGCGACCAGCAGAAGAAGGTCGGCGTGCTGTCGGGCGGTGAGCGCAACCGCGTCCATCTGGCCAAGATGCTGCGCGAGAGCGCCAACGTGCTGCTGCTCGACGAACCGACCAACGATCTGGACGTCGACACCCTGCGCTCGCTGGAAGACGCGATCAGCGGCTTTCCCGGCTGCGTGCTGGTGACCTCGCATGACCGCTGGTTCCTGGACCGCATCGCCACCCACATCCTGGCCTTTGAGGGCGACAGCCAGGTGGTGTGGTTCGAGGGCAACTACGACGCCTACGAGGAAGACCGCCACCGCCGCCTCGGTTCGGCCGCCGACCAGCCGCACCGCATCAAGTACAAGCCGCTCACGCGTTAAGGAAGGTTTCCCGTGAACGAGAAAGGGGTCCTTGAAGGTCCCTTTCTTTTTGGGTCATAAGCCCCTTATGAAGGATCGGGGCTGCTACTTCATCGCCCGCAAGCTGCGCGGCATCGCCGAGAATGCCGAGGCGGTGGTGCTGCGCCAAGCGCACGTCGATCGTCTGCGGGAACTGGCCGTCATCGGCCGACGCGCCTATGGCCGCGACTAGGCGGGCAACGACCGTTGGGACGACGAACCGCCCTTTGTCGGCGGCGTCCAGGCGGTGGGCTTTGACTGCGAACACCTGGCGCTCTGGGCCCGCCGGGTGATGGTGGAAGAGTTCGTGGCCTGGCCCTTGGACTGCGCCCGGCCGACGATCTGCACCGTGCCGCACAACCGCCCTCATTGCGTGCTGGCCGTGGTCACGGAGGGGCGCGGTGACTATGTCGCCGGCGCGCTGCTGGGCGAGTTGTCGTGCCGTGGCGATCGCTCAATGGCTACCGCTGGCTGTCTCGTCTGGAGGCGGGGAATGAATGGCGGATGATAACTCTTGCCCCGAAAACTGCGTAAAGCTGGCGAGTACGCCTATGCCCAACACTACGCCAACCGCTAGGCCTGCCACCGAAATGAACTGCCCAGCCCGGTGTAGTTCTCGAAGAAACTTCGTCCGCCGCCCCAGGGTCGTATCTACCTTTTTCTCTTCTAGCAGTTCGACCATGACATCTGACACAAGACCCTCAGAGCGCATCTGTTGCGTGACTTCTCTCCACATGCGGTCGGATAACCTAAGCCACATACGTTGGTGTTGCCAACGCTCCGAGAAAAGAGACAGCCCGGCTCCGGCAAGGCCGATCAGAAAGATCACAGTTACCATGAACAACGACCAATGCAGAACGGGAACACCGGGCTCGAATTTGGTAGACTTCGCCATCATTGATCCGGATAGGCTTAACGCCGCAACGAGGCCGCCTGCATTTCCAGCGGTGAGAAAACGAAGAAGCCGATTGCTGTACTCACGCTTAATCGGTTCAACCTCCTTGACCGTTACATCTTGGGCAGCGATACGAATCCGCTCGAAGAGGCGGTCAAACTCGTCATCCAACGACATTCGCTTCTCTCCAAATTCTCTTTTCCCCTGCTTGCGACGAAGGCAGGGGATGGGCGCGCCAACGCCCATAGCCGCGAGTGTAGATCTCGCATGAACAGAACCGGCCGATCCCGTGCTATCCCGCCACCCGGATCACGGGCGGGACCATTCTGGAATCCGATTCTACATGGAGTCTATACGTTGCGGCGGATGCAACCGTTTGTTACTCCGCGCATACCGCTAACCAGCTAGGCGAATAAAAAGGGGCCCGGAGGGGCCCCTTTTTATTTGGCCGGCGCGGCTGCTGCTGCGCCTATTGCTTGGGGGTGAAGGCGCCGGCGGCGACTTTCTTGCGCAGGGCCTCGGTCAGCGGCGGCAGCTTGCCGCCGTTGTTCTTCAGCACGGTGCCGTATTCCGAGCGCAGGGTGATGGCCATGCTGACACCCTCGGCGACGATATCGAGGATCTTGAAGTCGCCGTCGCGCTCACGCACGCGCCAGCTCACCTTGTAGGGCTCGCCCTCGGCGCGGTCGATGCGCGAGTCGATCAGGGCCATGTCTTCGTTGCGGCTGTCGGGCGTTACATTGCCGATCTGGAACCGCTCGCTGCTGTTTTCCGCCAGCAGCGGCAGGAAGCGCTGCACCATGGCGTCCTCGAAGACGGCGAGGAAAGCTTTCTGGTCTTCCGCGGAAGCGCCGCGCCAGTAGCGGCCGATGACGAAGCGGCCAATGGCCGGCACGTCGAAGTTGGTGTTGAAGAGCTTGCGGAAGTGGTCTTCCTTTTCCTTGTCGCTGACCGAGGAGTCCCCCAGGCGCTCGGCGGCCTTCTCCTGCAGGTTGGCCAGGAAGCTGGCGGCCTGCTTGGTGTCCAGCGCTTCCGCGACCGCCGGCACCGAAAAGTGCGCGAAGGCCAGCAGGCAGATGGCGAAGGGTGACTTCAGAATGCGGCGCATTACGTTACTCCAGAGAAGACGTGCTCTGCCCAGTTACGTCCGGGCCAGGTGCGTCCGGGGGGACCTCTGAGAAGTTCGGCACTTCGCTGTCGGGGGCGCCGTTACGAATCTCGTTCTCCCGGTTCTGGCGGTAGAGCGAGCGGATACGGGCGTAGAAGTCCAGCGAGTCGGCCTTCAGCGAATCCAGTTCCTCGATGTTCCGCGAGCGGAAGTCGATGCCCGTGGTGACCGCCCGGCCGAGATTGAATTCCTGCGGCGCAATGTAGGTCAGCGGGTCCAGGAAAATGTCGACGATGCGGCCGCTGCCGTCGCGCAGAGAAGAGGGGCCGAGGATCGGCAGAACCAGGTAGAAGCCCTCACCGGCGCCATAGGTGCCGAGGGTCTGGCCGAAATCCTCGTCATGGTAGGGATAGCCCTCGGCGGCGGCGATGTCGAAGAGGCCGAGCAGGCCGATCGTCGAATTGATGAAGAAGCGGGCGAAGGTGTTCTCGGCCCGGTCCAGGTCGCCCTGCAGCAGGTCGTTGGCCAGGGTTACCGGGCTGCGCAGGTTGCGCAGGAAGTTGCGCACCGTGTTGCGCACGCCGGTCGGCACGATATAGCGGTAGGTCACCGCGACGGGCCGGATCACCGCGAAGTCCAACGCCTCGTTGAAGGCGAAGAACATGCGGTTGGGTATTTCCAGCGGATCGTTGTCGTCGATCTCCGGCCCGAAGTCGCCGGATTCGCTCTCGGCCCAGCCGTCGGAACCGTCCTGGCCCGCATCGCTCTGTGCGATCTGGGTGAACTCCGACTGGCCGGTCGTCGCTTCGGCGCCCCCTGCTTGCGTGGCCCCTGCCTGTGGGCCCCCTGCCTGTGGGCCCTGGGGACCGCCGCTCTGCGGCGTGGCCGCGCAGGCGCCCAGGAAAGCCGAAATAGCGAAGGCGGCTAAGACAGATCGCAGTGGCTGCTGATAGGAAGAACTCACCTTACCCCCGAACAAGACCTTACCCCCGATAGAGGCGGAACCGAAGAGTCACAGGGCGCGCCGCGCCCTTCAGCTGTCCGATGACAAAGCCCGCAAGACCCGCTGCACTCACCCATGCAAGATCACAAGGTATCGGGAAGACCGCATCAATCGGTGCCTGAAAAAACTGACAAATTTCTATTAAAGAACCCTTAGGCGCGGGTGCCGCGCCGCAGGCCGCTAACCATGTTCCCCTATCATAGCGTGGTGGCCGTGACTAGTGACCTGAGCCGGGCGACTGTCGTCGCTTTGCACCACTGTTGCAATTTTGCATCAGATCGTATGCCTGCCTAGGCCCCGTGGTGCTGCCGGCGACTAACCCACACGAATAGATGGATTTTCCGCCTCGGAATCGCGTCTCACCAGGCGCCGGTAGAGGGGCAGCAGCACCGCCGGCAGCATGTACATCGGCAGCTGGGCTACCGCGAAATAGAGGACCACGTCGAAGTCGGTGCCGGGCGGGAAGGCGGCGAGCAGCAGCCCCATGTTGCAGTTGCCCGAGACCAGGCCGACGGTCAGGGCCCGGCGCCGGCCGAGCCAGGCGAAGGCGAGGGCGCCGGCGGTCTGCAGGGCCGGGTTGGCGACGAAGGCGACGGCGAGCCAGAGCGCGACGGTCATCGGCCGGGTCATCAGCGTCGCGGTCACGCCGTCCATGATCGCCACGGCGAATACCAGCATCACGGCCACCACCAGGCCGTCCAGGTGGGTGGCCACGCGGGGCAGGCGCTCGCGGCCGATCAGCCGGCGGATCACCAGGGCGGCGGCGAAGGCGGCGGCGACCACCAGCGACAGGCGTGACATGAACTCCACGACGCCGATATCGAGCTCCAGCCCCAGCAGGGCCAGCGCCAGGGGCGGCACGGTCAGCGGCGTCAGCAAGGTGGCGGCCAGCCCGGCCACCAGGGCGAGGGCGCCGTCGAGGCCGAGGATCATGGCGATGGGCGCCGCGCTGAGGATCGGCGGGGCGGCGGCCATCAGCACGAGGGCGGTGGTGAGGGCGCCGGGCAGCGGCAGCAGGGTGAGGACGGCGGCGGTCACCAGCGGCGCGCCGAGCAGCAGCCAGGCGGTGATGAGGGCGGCGAGCCAGGGCCGGCGCAGGTAGCCCAGCATCACCTGCCAGTCGATGCGCACCAGGGTGGCGGTCAGCAGCACCGCCACCGCCGGCGCCAGCAGCGGTCTCGCCAGCGCGGAAAGCGACGGCAGGGCCAGGCCGAGAAACACCCCGACGAAGAGGACCCAGGTGGCGTGCCCTCCCAGGAAGGCGAGCAGTCGGCTCATGAAGTGTCGATCTCTTTTTCGGTCTCCGGCCCAACGCCAGCCGGGACGCTAGCGGCTTTGACCCGCCGGGCCAATGCTCTATCGTGCGCGCGAAACCCCGCCATGCGGGCGACGAGGGAAGGTTTGGACCGGGAGGGTAAGGGAGCCGTGACCATGATCGAAGCGCCGTTCGACCAGCACCGTGCCGTCGTGCTGCCGGAATGGATCGACTACAACGGCCATATGAACGTGGCCTACTACCTGCTGGCCTTCGACCATGCGACCGACGCCTTTCTCGACTACCTCGGCCTGGACGCGGCGCACCGCGACGCCACCGGCGGCACCACCTTCGCCGGCGACATCCACCTGACCTACCAGCGCGAGGTGAAGGAGGGGGACCCCCTGCGCATCACCACCCAGCTGCTCGGCTACGACGAGAAGCGTATCCGCTTCTTCTGCCAGATGTACCATGCCGAGGAGGGTTTCCTGGCGGCCACCTTGGAAAGCCTCAGCCTCTACGTCGATCTGAACCGCCGCAAGGTGTCGATCCTGCCCGACGATATCCAGAACCGCCTGGCCGAGGTCTTCGCGGCCCACAAGGCGCTGCCGTTGCCGCCGGAGGCCGGGCGGGTCATCGCCAAGCCGCCCCTGCCCACGCATCCCCTGACCGCGCCCCCCCTGACCACGCCCGCCGTGCAGGCGTGAGGCGCTCCCCGCTGACTTGCGCCGGCCCCACCGTGTCAGGCCGCGTTGAGATTTCCGTTGCCCTGAAGGGCGCGATGGTGATGCTTAGAGCCATGCTTGCGAAGCGTTCCTGGCTATTGGCCTTGTTCATTCTGGTTCTGGCGCCGGTTTCCGATGCCCTTGCCGACTGTACCGACCCACCGGCGCCGGGGGTCAATTGGCGGCGCTGTGTCTTCGACCGCCTCGAATTCCGCGACGTCGACCTGACCGGGGCGCAGCTGCGCGACGTCAGCTTTTATCGCGCCGATCTGAGCGGCAGCCGCTTCGAGAAGGCGAAGGCCTTCCGCGCCAAGTTCGTGAACGCGGTGCTGTCCGGCGCCAGCTTCCCGGAGGCCGACCTGCGCGAGGCCGACATGACCAAGGCCAACCTCAGCGAGGCGGACCTGGCGACCGCGGACCTCCGCCGGGCCCGTCTTTTCGAGGCCAATCTGCGCGGCGCGAACCTGACCGCGGCCAAGCTGGAAGGCGCGGACCTGACCTATGCCGATCTCTCCGGCGCCACCTGGACCGATGGGCAGCGGGTCTGCCGCGAGGGCTCGATCGGCCGCTGCAACTAGCCGCGACGCCAGGAAATAGGGATTCCGGAATTCGGGTTAAGGACTTTTGGCGGACTTGCCGTCTATAGTTGTCGGGCCGTCGCTGGGCGCCGGGACCCCGGCCCCGGACGGTTTCAGCTTCGCCGATTACGGCCCGGCCTGCTTTTAGAAGACCCTGATATTTCGAGCTAAGATTTGAGAGCGCCATGAGGTCCCCCGTCTTCCCCGCGAGCCGGCACGTTCCGAGGGTGGCCGCCCGGGCCCGGCGGCCCGGGGGATGGCCCGGCGGGTGGGCCGGCGGCAGGGGACGGGCATGATCAAGGCGCGCCGGATCAAGCGGCGGCTCAGGGTCTCCCTGCTGCGCTTCAGCCGTAACGACCAGGTGGTGCTGTCGATCCTGGCGGTGGTGGTCGGCGCGGCGGCCGGCGGTGCCGCCATCGCCTTCCGCGACGCCATCGGCGGCATCCAGTGGTTGGCTTTCGGCTTCAGCGGCGAGCAGGTTGCCTCCCTGGCGGCCGACCTGCCGTGGTGGCATCTGCTGGTGGTGCCGTCGGCCGGCGGCCTGGTGATCGGCCTTTTCATTCACTACACCTTGCCGGACGGGCGGCCGCAGGGCGTCCCCCATGTCATGGAGGCCTCGGCGCTGAACGATGCCCGGATGTCTCTGACGGTCGGCATCCGCGCCGCGCTGGCCAGCGCCGCCTCGATCGGCGTCGGCGCCTCGGTCGGCCGCGAAGGCCCGGTGGTGCACCTCGGGGCGTCCCTCGGCTCCTGGGCGGCCAAGCGCCTGCATCTCGGCCGCGTGCTGGCGCGCACGCTGCTGGGCTGCGGCGTCGCCGCCGGGGTGGCGGCGTCGTTCAACGCCCCCATCGCCGGGTCCTTCTTCGCGCTGGAAGTCGTGGTCGGGCACTACGCGCTCTCCGCCTTCGCGCCCATCGTCATCGCCTCGGTGACCGGCACCCTGATCAGCCGCGCCCGCTACGGCGACTTTCCGGCCTTCATCCTGCCGGAGAACTGGACCATCGTGTCGTTCTGGGAGTTCCCGGCTTTCGCGCTCCTCGGCCTGGTCTCGGCGCTGGCGGCGATCATCTTCATGTGGTCACTGGTGTTCGCCGAGGATACCGCCAACAAGCTGCCGGTTCCCGCGTGGTTGCGTCCGGCCCTGGCGGGTCTTCTGGTGGGGGCGATCGCGCTGGTCTTTCCGCAGGTGCTCGGCGTGGGCTACGAGGCGACGGACGCGGCCCTCTCCGACAGCTATCCGCTGTGGCTGCTGCTGGCGCTGATCGTCGCCAAGACGGCGGCGACGGCCATCTGTCTGGGCAGCGGTTTTGCCGGCGGCGTCTTCTCGCCCTCGCTGTTCATCGGCGCCATGGTCGGCGGCGCCTACGGCATCATCGCCACCCACGCCTTTCCCGAGCTGTCGTCGGGTCACGGCGCCTACACCATCATCGGCATGGGCGCGGTCGCGGGCGCGGTGCTGGGCGCGCCGATCTCGACCATCCTGATGATTTTCGAGCTGACCAGCGACTACGAGCTGACCATCGCCGTGATGCTGGCCACGGTGATCGCCAGCGTGGTCACCCAGCAGGTCCACAAGCATTCGATCTTTGTCTGGGTGCTGGAACGCCGCGGCGTGTCGATCCGCGGCGGCCACCAGAAAGGCCTGATGCGCCGGGTGAAAGTGTCCTCGGTGATGGACCACCGCTACTCCGCGGTGACGCCGGAGACGCCCATCGCCCAGGTGCGCCTGAAGCTGCAGGCCGCGCCCTGGGGGGAACTCTTCGTCGTCGACGACGACGGCGCCCTCTGCGGGGTCATCACCTACGCCGACCTGCACGAGGCGGCCTTCGACACCAGCCACGATTCCGAACTGATCGCCGACAACGTGGCGCGCAACGTGCCGGCCATACTGCTGATCGGCGATCACCTGGAAGCCGCGGTCAACGTCTTCAACCTGACCGGCGAGCCGCACATCCCCGTGGTGGCGGACAAGAAGTCCATGGTGCTGCGCGGCCTGGTGCACGAGCACGAGGTGATGCTGGCCTACCAGCGTGCGCTGAACGAGGCCCGCGCCGAGGAGCGGGGCGAAGCCTCCTCGCACCGCCGGGTCTACCGGTCCTAGACCGGATCACCATCTGACGGAACCGCGCCACGGTTCCGTCAGACGGAGTGACTCCGAGCTGCCTCAAGATCCGGGAGCGGATTCACAGGGTCCCGGTGAGCCTCGGGGGATCGCCAGCAGCGATTCCCGCCGGCCCAGATCTGCTCTGCGGGGAGCGGCGATCTCCGCGCGCCGGGATCAGGCAGCGGCCCGGACCCGGCTGGTGAAGGCGGCAGCCTCCTTGTCGCTGGCCTTGTTCTTGGCCTCCAGCTGCTCGTAGAGCTTAAGCGGCGGAAAGCGCAGCAGGTGCTGCAGGTCGATATGGCTCATCCACACCAGCCATTCGTCGTAGACCTCGTCGCGATCCTTGCGCTGCCACAGGATCCCGCCGGGCTCCAGGTGCATGTAGCCCTCGCGCGCGGCCAGGCCTTTGCAGGCCGCCATGGGATGGACCAGGCCGAACATGTAGTCCGGCGACCAGGCCATATGCGCCAGGGCCAGCGCCAGGCGCGGCAGAGCGGCGGTCAGGCCGTGGCCGCGGTAGCCGCCGGGGCCGCCCTTGAGCCACAGTTCGCCGTGGTAGCAGACCTTGCCGGTGATGCGCTGCGAGGACGGGCTGGCGGCGTAGTCCGTCCGCTCCAGGTCGACCTCCACCCCCGGCGGCGCGTAGGCGTCGCGGTGGCGGTAGAGGTGCTCGGCCAGGGTGGCGTCCTTCAACGTCTCCAGGCGCACGGCCTGGAGGTGGACCAGTTCGCCGCTTTCGCTGCTGCCCTTGATCCAGAATCCGTTCGAGGCGTTGAGCTCGCTCACCTGCCGGTCGAAAATCGGCGAGAGCGGTAAACGCTCCTGTTGAGCCAGCCGAATCTGGCGGAAGGCGTCAAAGTCGGCGCTGACCTCGATCGTCATGCCGTGCCGTTCGGCTATGTGCTCAATGTTGTTGATGTATTGGAACTGCTTGTAGAGGTCACTGGCTGGCATTGGAAAATAATCCTTCGCTGGTTTGCAACTTGCCAGCAAATGTTAGCCAGAAAAAATCTACAAGAATGCAATCTTAATTTAGCCTTTGTGGAAAATTTGCCGCTAAATGTCGTCTTCCATCAGCAGATCCGCGGCCATTTCCGGGATCTCCTCGGGGGGCAATCCGGGAATTTCGACCTTGTTGGTCCTGGCGACGAAAAGGGCCAGGGCGGGCTCGCCGTCCGGGAAGCGGCAGCCGACGAGCAGCCGCTGGAAGCGGGCCGGTATGGCCTCGCCTTCGCGGGCCCGCGGGATCAATCCGGCGATGTGGTCCAGGCGCGCGCCCCCCGTCATGAAGACACCGTGGTAGGCCTGCGACATGAAGCTGTCGAAATCGGTGCCGACGGGATCGTCCTGGGAGAAGCGGCCGACGGCGCTCTTGGCCCATTCCCAGCCCAGCCAGGTCGCGTAGGACGAGCGCTCGCCGATTTCCACGCAAAGCCAGGAGTTCTGAAGCCGCCGGTAGACCAGGCGGTAGGCCTTGATGCGCTCCATCGCCGGATGCTCGAGCTGCAGCTCGGCCCGTGACCAGGCCTCGTAGGCGCGGCGCAGCAGCGGCGGGGCGTCCAGCCAGAGGCGCCCCAGGTGATGCTGCTGGGCGTGGAAGGAGTATCCCTTCTCGTCTTTGTAGGTGACCCGCTCCAGCGCTCCCTTGCCGCGCGCCCGGACGGAGCGGTTGCGCAGCCAGTCTTCCGTCTGGTCGAGGATCGCCTGGGCTTCCAGGCGGCATTGGGCGCCGGCGTCGGTCAGGAAGTAGCTGCGGTTACGCAACTCGAACAGCTTGGCGCCTTTCATTTCTTCCAGCGCATTGATATGACGGCGCACCGTCTGGCGGGTGACGCCCAGGCGCTGCACCGTCTCGCTCAGATTGAGCGTGTTCGCCAGGGTGGTGAAGGACCTCAGAATTTCGAAAAGCGTCGAAGGACGGGGTTCGTGAAGCACGGATCGGGGGCTGCCTTGTTCCATTTCGCCATTCTTGGCCCGCCGTGGCCGGCGGTCTGCGGCTAATTTCACAGTCTATCAGGAAGTTTTCCTCAATGCGGAACAAATTTGTTCCGGGGCAGTAAGTTTATGCCGCGAAAGGGCAGGAAATAGCGCCAATGTTGGCCAATCGATTTACCTCCTATGGTGTGGATTTGGTGTATTGATTCACCTAAAGGTTTCATGAGATCAGTGGGGTCACAGGAGAGGCTTTCGAGAGCGAGCGGAGCAGAGGTTTTGACACGTTGCGGCACGGTCCTCGGAAAACAGATCAGTTGCGCGCGTGTCGAAAGAAACCTGAGCAAACAGGACCTGGGAACAATCCTGGGCATCAGCTCCGAGCAGGTTGAGAGGTACGAAGCCGGTGAGGAGGCCATGCCCGCCGGTATGCTTTACAGGTTGTCGGAGGTTTTTGAACTGCCGGTAACCGCCTTCTTCCGACAGACGGAAGAGGGTCAGTCCGCCGATACCGCGTATCGGCCTTAGTTTCGGGGAGGGCAGTCACTTTCGTCGGGCGGACGTAGCCCCCAAGCTGCCAAGTTTGATGAAAGTGGCGGTCGTCAAGGTGCCGGTTGGATGCTGTCACATCCGACCGGCACTTTTTTTGTTCGGCGCTTCCCCAAGGCCAGGGCCGGTGGCCCAGGGCCAAGGATGCCTAACGGGCTCTTGGGGCGCCTTCCGGTTCGCGCCGGACAAGGGCTTCGATCTGCTGCATCACGTCATCCGGCAGAGGGCCCTTCGCGATCGCGCCGGCATTGTCGATGACCTGCGCCACCGTACTGGCGCCCGGGACGGGCAGGTTTCTGTCCGATTTCGCCATCAGCCAACCCAGGGCGCCCTGGGCGAGGCTGCGTCCGCCCGTCTGTAGAAGGTCCTGGACGGCCCGCAGGTTGGCCAGATGGTGGGGGGCCGCTTTGCCGTGGCGAAAATAGTCTCGTGTCTCGTTGTTCACTGAGCGCACGTCGTCGCTGGAAACGGTTTTGTTCTCGTCGTACTTGCCGGTCAGAACGCCCATCGCCAGCGGCGAGCGGATCAAGGCCACGAGGTCCCGTTGCTCGACGACCGACTGGATCGACGGAACGTCGACGAAGAGATTCATGGCGTGTTCGACAGCGACGAAGCCGGGCATCGGCGCCAGGGCCGCCGCGTTGTCGGGAAAATCGGTGCTCCAGCCATAGGCCCGGATCTTGCCGGCCTGGCGTGCGCTCTCCATCGCTTCAAAGATCGGTGTCGCCGTCTCGAGCGGCAGGGCGTTCAGGTGCAGCAGCATGATGTCGATACGCTCGCGCTGCAGCCGGCGCAGACTGGCGTCGATCGCCGGTTCGACATCGGCCGCGGCGGTCCGGTCGCCCAGCACCTGCCGCGACGTCTCGTCGAAACCCATCCCCAGCTTGCTGACCACCAGGACGTCGTCGCGTCCTCTCAAGGCGGTCCCCAGCAGGCGTTCGGCCTGGCCGGCGCCATAGACGCCGGCGGTATCGAATACCCGAATCCCCGCATCCAGCGCGGCATGCACGATTCGCACGGCGCTGGCTTGATCGATATCGGGAAATCCGAGCGGCCGCTCGCCCGCGAAGAAGCGGCCGCCCAATGGCCAGCACCCCATGCCGAGGGGGGCGACTTCGGTTCCTAGAAGATTCATGAAAAGCGTTCCTCCTTGCTGCGTGAAGCCGCACTCTGCGGGGAACCTTCTGGAATATCTATGAAACGTAATGTAATGATCATTTCATGAATGAAATGGGCTTGAACTGGGAAGACCTGCGGCTGTTCCTCGCCGTCGCCCGCGTGGGCGGGCTATCCGCGGCGGCCTCGGTCACGGGCAAGAGCGCGCCCACCTTGGGACGGCGCATGCTGGCGCTGGAAGCGGCGGTCGGGAGCGAACTCTTCCGCCGCCGGCCGCGCGGCTATGAGCTGACCGAAGAGGGGGAGGATCTGTTGGCCAGGACTGTCGACCTGGAAGCGCAGATACGGCCACTCGCCCGGCCGGACGGCGGCAAGGGAGCCGCGGCCGTCAAAATCTCCGCGGGAAGCTGGATGACCTATGTTCTGTGCCGCCACATCAAGGCGATCCAAAGCGGTCTCGGCGCGACACGCCTGCAGTTCATCTCGGCGGAGCATGTGCTCGACATTGCCCATCGCGAGGCCGTCATCGGCATTCGCAATCGCCGGCCGGAACAACGGGGATTGGCGTGCCGCAAGATCGGCCGCGTGCAGTTTGCCGGCTTTGCGGTCGACAGGTCGGTGAAGCCCTGGGTGAAGGTCGCCGTGAAGACGCCTTCGGCCGCCTGGCTGGCGGCCCAGCCGCACAAGGAGACCGCCGTCACGGTCACCTCGCCGCGCAACGCCCTGGATCTGGCCTGTTCCGGCGCAGCGCGGGCCGTGCTGCCGACCTTTATCGGTGACGCCCAGGAAGACCTGCTGCGCGTTACGCCGACGATTCCGGAGTTGTCACACGATCAATGGCTCGTCACACATGACGAAGAACGCTTTCAGCCGAATGTCCGGCGGATCATCGACCGCATCTACGAGGTCGCCCGCTCCCTGCACCGCAGCGTTCAGTAGCTCGGATCGAGCTTCAGGTAGTCGTAGCGGTCGCCGGAGGTGACGGTCACCTCGCGGGCGCCCGACGTGCGGTCCAGGATGGTCAGAGGCACCGGCACCCCCGCTTCGCCGAGGGCCCAGATCGCCCGGTAGAATTCCGCCAGCGTCGACACGTTGTGCCCGCCGACCGCCGTGACGATGGCGTTGGGCCCGACCCCGGCCTTGTCCGCCGGGCCGTCCGGCGCCACCCGGTTGATGAGGACGTGGCCGCGCAGCTCCTGCGTATAGAGGCCGAGCCAGGGGCGCGACGGCCTGGTCGAGCGGCCCTCGCGCAGCAGGTCCTCCATGATCGGCGGCAGCGCCGAGATCGGCACGAACATGTTGCCGGGGAAGGTTTCCCCGGGTTCGGCCGCATCGGCGACGATCAGCGAACCGATGCCCAGCAGCCGCCCGTCGGCGCCGATCAGGGCGGCGCCGCCGAAGCTGCGGTAGGGCGGGGCGGTGAAGATGGCGTCGGGCAGCAGGTATTCCCAGTAGCCGGCGAACTCACGGCGCGACACCACCAGGGCCGCGCTGGGGCCGTCGGGGCCGGCGACCAGCACCTGGGTCTCCTCCGGCAGGTCGGTGGAGTCGCCCAGTTCGATGGGGGTGGCGTCCAGCTTGGTCAGCGGGCGCAGCAGGCCGAAGCCGGTCTCGTAGTCGTAGGCCACCACGTCGGCCGGGACGACCGTGCCGTCCTGTTCGACGATCTCGGTCTGCACCGCTTCCATGATCAGGTAGCCGATGGTGAGAACCAGCCCGTCCTCGCCGATCACCACGCCGCCGCCTTCGCGCTCGGCGCCCAGCGTCTGGGCCGTGCGCGCCGAAGGCGGCACCTTCGCGCGCACGCCGACCACGGCGTTCAGGGGGTTGGCGGAAAGAGGGCCCTCGGCCGCGGCTGCTGGAGGCAACGGCACGGCGAGACAAAGGAAACCGAGAACCAAGACACCGACAACGGGCCCCCATGAAGGGGCCGGGAACCTTTCAGACATGCCGCTCTCCTGTTCGTTGCGGCGTCTCCCCCTGGCTTTTCTTAAACGATACCATTAATCGTGAAATAGCGCGTGGGCGACGGCTGTCCAGTCCGCCGTTCTTCAAAAAGCCTCGGAAATCAGTCCTCCAGCAGGTAGCCGCCCTCGCGGTAGGCCAGCGGTTCCTTGCCGACGACCTTGGCCAGCACCATGCCCGGGCGCAGGTAGCGCTGGCTGCGCAGGGTCAGCACCAGCCCGCTGGTCTGGGTGGTGACCGCCGTGCGGGCGGCGTCGGGCTCCGCCGCGGGATCGACGATCCAGGCGATGACGTCGCCCGCTTTCACCTCCTGGCCCAGCTCCACGTTGTAGGCGACCACCCCGGCGACGGGGCTGTGGACCGTGTCGGTGGCGTCCAGGCGGGTCGCCTCGCAGAGCGCGGCCGGCACCGGCGGCGGGTCGCCGGCGATGGCGCCGAAGCGCTGCAGGCTGTTGAACAGCGCCTGGGCGTCGCCCATGGCGGTGGCGTCGTCGACGTCGGCGCGCCCGCGCAGTTCCACCGTGCCGGCCAGGCAGGCCGGGGGAATGGGCGCGTCCGGAAAGCGCTCGGCCAGCCGCGTCCAGGGCGTCGAGAAGGTCTCGTCGAAGGAGCCGCCGCCGGAATCCTCGGCCAGCAGCACCGCGCGGCAGCCCAGGTCGGCGGTCAGTTCCGCGGCCTGCGGCCAGTGCGCCGGGATGAGGTAGATGTGCATCAGCGCCTGATCGTCGCAGTGCAGGTCCAGCACCACGTCGGCGTCGGCGGCCAGCCGCGCCAGGGCGAGGCGCAGGGACTGCAGCTCGCTGCCGGCCTGCTGCCCGGCCAGGTATTCGATCATGGCGTGGCGGATCACCGCCACATTGCCCGCGGCGTCTTCGCTCAGCTTGTCGGCCAGGGTCTCCACGATGCCATCGTAGAGGTTCGGCCAGCTGCGGTTGAAGTTGCCGCCGCCGCCCTGCTCGTAGCGGCCCATGTGCTCGCCGTTGGTGAACTGGGCCAGGCCGATGGGATTGGCGTAGGGCACCTGCACGATCTCGCCCTGGATCTCGCCCTTGCGCTCGGCCTCTTCCAGCAGGCGGTAGAGATGGTGCTGGACCAGCAGGCCCGGCGTCTCGTCGGCGTGCAGGGCGGCCTGCAGGTAGACCTTGGGCCGGGCGCCGGCCGCGCCGAAGCGGTGGACGGTCAGGTGCCGGGCGCTGCCGGGGCTGGCGGGAAGAAGGGGCAGGCGCTCGCTACGGACGGGCATGGGGCAAATTCCTATGGAAGACGGCCCTGGGCCAGGCCGGGAACGCTGGAGAGCGCGCATCAAAGGCCGCTGGCAGGATCGGGTCAAGAGGCCTTTCAAAAGGCCGAAAAAGTGCGTCTTACCGCGTGAGCCGAACGGCCGGCTGCGCTATATAGGGGGCATGTCCGATCTCTTCACGGCCTCCCAGGGGGAGCCGGGGGCGCTGCCCCAGGCGACCTCTGCGCAAGCTTATCCCTATCTGGAGGCCCTCAACGAGGGCCAGCGCGCCGCCGTCGAGGCCCTCGACGGCGCGGTGCTGGTGCTGGCCGGCGCGGGCACCGGCAAGACCCGGGCGCTGACCACGCGCCTCGCCCACCTGCTGATCACCGGCAAGGCCCGCGCGCCGGGCGAAATCCTGGCGGTCACCTTCACCAACAAGGCGGCGAAGGAGATGAAGGACCGCGTGGCGGCATTGCTGAACCGGCCTTCGGTGGAGGGCTGGTGGCTCGGCACCTTCCACGCCATCGCCGCGCGCATCCTGCGCCGCAATGCCGAGGCGGTGGGCCTCAACAGCAACTTCACCATCCTCGACACCGACGACCAGATCCGCCTGATGAAGCAGATCCTGCAGGCCGAGAACGTCGACGAGAAGAAATGGCCGTCGCGCGCCCTGCTGGCCATCATTGGACGCTGGAAGGACCGCGGCCTGACGCCGGACCGGGTTTCCGCCGGTGACGCCGGGGACTTCGCGCGCGGCCGCGCGGTGGAACTCTACAAGGCCTACCAGGAGCGTCTGCGCACCCTCAACGCCTGCGACTTCGGCGACCTGCTGCTGCACAACCTGACGCTTTTCCAAAGCGAGCCGGAGGTGCTGGCCGACTACCACCGGCGCTTCCGCTACATCCTGGTCGACGAGTACCAGGACACCAACGTGGCGCAGTACCTCTGGCTGCGCCTGCTGGCCCAGGGCCACAAGAACATCTGCTGCGTCGGCGACGACGACCAGTCGATCTACGGCTGGCGCGGCGCGGAGGTCGGCAACATCCTGCGCTTCGAGGAGGACTTCCCCGGCGCCAAGGTGGTGCGGCTGGAGCGCAACTACCGCTCCACCGGGCGCATTCTCGCCGCCGCCTCGGGCCTCATTGCCCACAACGAGGGCCGCCTGGGCAAGACGCTGTGGACCGAGGACGAGGAGGGCGAGAAGATCCGCCTGCGCGGCCTCTGGGACGGCGAGGCCGAGGCGCGCTTCGTGGGCGAGGAGATCGAGGCCCTCATCGCCCGCGACAAGGACCACGACCTGAAGCAGGTCGCCATCCTGGTGCGCACCGGCGCCCAGACCCGCGAGTTCGAGGAACGCTTCATCACGCTCGGCCTGCCCTACCGCGTGGTCGGCGGCCCGCGCTTCTACGAGCGCCAGGAAATCCGCGACGCGCTGGCCTACCTGCGCGTCCTGGTACAGCCGGCCGACGACCTGGCCTTCGAGCGCATCATGAACAAGCCGAAGCGCGGCCTGGGCGACGCGACCCTGCAGACGCTCTACAAGACCGCGCGCGCCGGCAACGTGCCGCTGACCCTGGCCGTGCGCCGCCTGCTCGACACCGACGAATTGCGCCCGGCGGCGCGGCGCAGCCTCACCAGCCTGATGAACGATCTCGACCGCTGGCGCGGCATGATCGAGACCACGCCGCACCCGGAGCTGGCGGAGATCGTGCTGGAGGAATCCGGCTATGTGGAGATGTGGCAGAACGACAAGTCGCTGGAGGCGCCGGGCCGGCTGGAGAACCTGAAGGAATTCGTCAACGCGCTGGGCGAGTTCGAAAACCTCGCCGGCTTCCTGGAGCACGTCTCGCTGGTCATGGAGGCGATCACCCAGGAAGACCGCGACATGGTCACCATCATGACCCTGCACGCCGCCAAGGGCCTGGAGTTCGACACCGTCTTCCTGCCGGGCTGGGAGGAGGGGCTGTTCCCCAACCAGCGCGCCCTCGACGAGACCGGGCGCAAAGGCCTGGAGGAGGAGCGCCGCCTCGCCTACGTCGGGCTGACGCGGGCGCGCAAGCGGGTGATCATCTCCTTCGCCGCCAACCGGCGCATGCACGGCTCCTGGGCCGCGGCCATCCCCTCGCGCTTCGTCGACGAACTGCCCAAGGAGCAGGTCGAGGCGGAAAGCGACCAGGGCGTCTACGGCGCCGCCGCCTCTGCGTTCGGCGGCATGGGCTCCTTTGGTGATGGGGGCTGGGGGGGCAGCGATTGGAGCGAGGCGCGGGTCAGTCCCGGCCTGCAGCGCGCCCGGGCGCGCCGCGACAAGGGTGCCTCGCGCTTCATCGACGTGGTGCCGACCCGGGTCGAGTCGATCGGCAGCGGCGCCTTCCAGCGTGGCGACCGGGTGTTCCACCAGAAATTCGGCTACGGCAGCATCAAGTCGGTGGAGGGCGAGCGCCTCAACATCGACTTCGACAAGGCCGGTGACAAGAAAGTCATCGCCAGCTTCGTCGTGCCCGCCGACCAGGCCGGCTGACCCTCTCTCCCTTCACGACTGGATCCCGAACCCCGTGAGCGCGACCTACTGTCTGACCCTCAGCCTGCCCGTCCAGG
>JBLWUP010000024.1:0-83501 GCA_048268885.1 Kiloniellaceae bacterium
CAGGTTGCTCTAACCTTTGAAGATAGATCAATTTATCCCCGGTCAGGTGATTCCACCTGACCGGGGATTGATCTAGTACACCTGGATCTGCGACGCCACGTCGTTCACCAAGTCGGTGAGCCTATCGACCGTGCCGTTGCCGGCGCCGGCAAAGGTGATCGAGGCGCCGTTGTCGAAAGCGACCACCACGTCGCCGCCCGGCCCGGCGTCGGTCACCTCGCTCACCGCGGCGAGCAGATCGCCGACGTCCCTGTCGCCGTCCGCGTCGCTGTCGATGACGTCCTTGAAGGCCAGGCGGTCGCGCGCCGCATCGAAACCCACGATGGTGTCGTTGCCGTCGCCGCCGGCGCTGTCGAACCCGCGGAAGAAGTGATAGTTCGCGCCGCCACCGCCGTCGAGCAGGTCGTCGCCGCGGCGGCCATTCAGGTTGTCGTCGCCACCGCCGCCGCGCAGTTCGTTCGCCCCGTCGGTGCCGCGCAGCGTATCGTTGCCTTGACCGCCCAGCACGTTCTCGATGGAAACCAGCAGGTCGCGGCTGCCGGCGGCCTCCATGATTCCCGCCTGCAGGTCGACCAGCAGGTCGCCGCGCGAGGCGGAGAGGATCACCGTGTCCTCCCCGGCGCCGCCATCCAGCGTGTCGTTGCCGCTGCCGCCACGCAGGCTGTCGTTGCCCTCGCCCCCGATGAGCAGGTCGGCGCCGGCCAGCCCCTGCAGATCGTCGTGACCGAGACCGCCGTTCAGCCGGTCCGCCGCGCTGCCGCCGATCAGCGTCTCGTCGCCGACGCCCAGGACATCGTCCAGGCTATAGGCACGGACGGTGTCGATCCGCATCTCCGCCGGCAATGCGCCGTCGGGCGAGCCCGCAATGCCGCCGACCGCCAGGTCCACCAGCAGGTACATCGGATCGTGCAGGTCGTCCGGCGTCGCGGTTTCCGCGACCTGCAGGCCGTCGTAATACCAGGTGATCTGCTCCGGCCCCCAGAGCACGCCGTAGCTGTGAAAGCCGTCGCTGTCGGCCACGTCGGCGTAATGCCGCTCGATGGCATGGCCACCCCCGGCCGTGGAGTGGGTGGTCATGATCAGCCGCTCCGGGTCCTGGCCGATCAGTTCGACCACGTCGAGCTCGGGCGGCCAGCTGCCGTCGGCCGGCAGCAGCCAGAAGGCCGGCCAGAGACCCTTGCCTTCCGGCATGTCGGCGCGGATCTCGAAGTAGCCGTAGGTCTGGGCAAAGCTGTTGAAGCTGGTGAGCAGCCCCGAGGTGTAGTCGTAGCCGCCGATTTCGGGCTGAAGCGTCTCCGGCGCCGCCGCCGCGGTAATGGTCAGCACGCCGTCTTCGACACGGAAGGGATCGAGGGCCTGCGTGGGGCCATAGTCGGTATCGACGAACCAGTTCGACAGGCCTTCCAGCGTCGAGCCGTTCTCTCCCGCCCACCAGAAGTTGGAATCCCAGGTGCCGCCCGCGCCGTCCCACAGCGACAGGCTGTCGAAATCGTCGCGGAAGGTGGGGGTGAGGCCCGCGAGATCGATCTCCAGCGCGAACTGATCGGCGGCCAGATCGCCGACAGCGGTGTCGGCGAATACCAGGATCTCGCCGTCCCCGAGGTCGAGCACTGCGTCGGCGCCCTGCTGGGTCAGGCGCGCGGCGATCTCGCCGAAGGAGGAGAAGCCGGCGCCGGAGAGCCGCAGGATGTCGTCGCCGGAAAAGTCGAGGATCAGGTCGCTGCCGTTGCCGGTCGTCACCGAGAAGACGTCGCTCCCCGCGCCGCCGATCAGCACGTCGTCGCCGGCCCCGCCGTCCAGCGTCTGGCGGCCGTCGCCGCCCGTCACGATGTTGTCGAGGCCGTTGCCGAAGGCGTGGCGGCCCGCGCCGGTCACCGTCAGGTTCTCGATGTAGTCCGGCAGGCGGGTGCTCATCCAGGTCTCGATCGTGTCGATGCCTTCGTCGGCCGCCTCCTGAACGGCGTTGTTGGCGCTGTAGATGTGATAGACGTCGTCGCCCGCGCCGCCGGCCAGCGTCACCGTCACCCCGCTGTCGCCCCAGAAGGAGTCATGGCTTGCCGTGCCCTCAAGCAACGGACCGGCCCCGGTGGCGGAGATGTGGTGGACCGAGGCGGCGCTGTAGCTGAGCAGCACACCCCGGGCATTGGTGACAACCGTCATGGCGGAACTCCCGCATCCTGCGTTGAACATCCGGCCGGCGGACTCAACGGCGCGCTCAACGACGTGCGAGTGCCGGCCCCTTGCAAGACCGCCTAGCACGCAAAACCATTCCAGGTGGTAAACCGCCGCCGCCTTCGCCCAAGATTGACGCAGCCTGTGGCAACAGGGGACCGCGGCGCAGGGCCTGCCCCACGTCGGGTGCATTTCGGAGAAGAGGGAGAGGAATGGTGCCGCCTGGGTGACTTGAACACCCGACCCTCGCATTACGAATGCGATGCTCTACCAGCTGAGCTAAGGCGGCACTATGGCCGGGATCTCTTGCCGAAAACGGGCGAAAAGAGCGAACCCGGCGGTTCCTGGGCGCGGACATTACGGCGAAGCCGCGCTGGACGCAAGTCCCGGCGTTTCCCGCCGGACCAACCCTTTAGCTAAGGCTTCCGCCTTAAGCCAGGGTTAACGTCCGCCTGAATGTGGGGCGCGGGACGCCCCGGACAAGACTTCGGCAATGCGGCCTCAGCGGCGCGGGGGGACGTAGCCCTCGACCGCCGCGGACTCGTCGCTGTCGTCGTCCTGCGGCGCGGCGGTGCGGCTGTTCTGCGCGGCCGGCGGTGTCGCGCCGTCGCTGCCGGATTTCGCCTCGCCGCCTTCCGGCGCGGCCGGCTTCACCCGGTCCGGCGGTCCGGGCAGAGGGGTCACCGGCGGCAGGCTGCCCGCCGGGATCGGGGCCGGGGACTGAACCGCAGCGCCGCTTTCCCCGGATGGACCGGACGGTTTGGGTGGCGCCTTGGCGGCGATCTGCAGCACTTCGCCGCCCGCCGCCAGACTGGCCGGGCCGACATGGCGCGGCACCCGCCAGGTGAGGCTGTCGAAGGCCCCGCAGGCGCCGCAGTCGGCGCTCCAGCGCGCGGCGACGGCGCCGCAGGTATCGCAGACCCAGGTCGGGTCGGGCGGCGCCACGGCGGCGCGCTCCAGCCAGCGCCGGGCGGTGGCGGTGTCCTTGCGCTCGGCCTCTTCCAGGCGCGCCATGAGTCGGCAGACCTGGGCGCGCGGCGGTTCCTCGCCGTCCAGTTTCACCAGGTCGCCCAGGTGACGCCGCGCCTCGCCCCACAGTTCGGCCTCGAGGTTCGCTTCGGCCAGCGCCAGATGGCTCTCGCGGTGCTTGGGATTGAGCGCGGCAAGCTTGGTGAAGCGCTTCACCTGCTCCAGCGGCTTGGCGTCCGGCGCGGCCTCCCGGTAGAGCGCCGCCAGCTCGGCGCTGGGCGTGCGCGGCCAGGAGCGCTCGATGACCTTGGCGGCCTCGCGGTAGCCTTTGCGCTCGACGGCGAGCCTCGCGTGCAGCAAGGCGGCGGCCAGCAGATCGGGGTCGGCCTTGTCGGCGGCGCGCGCCTGGGTGAAGGCCTCCTCCTTGCGCCCCTCGGCCAGCAGGCGCTCGGCCTTGGCCAGGGTGATGACGGCGCCCTTGTGCTCGGCCGCCGGCTTGTCGATTGCCTTGATCTTCACCGCCTGCTTCAGGGCGGCGGCGGCGCCGTCCAGGTCGCCGGTGCGCTCGCTCAGTTCGAAGAGGTTGGTCACCACCCAGGGCGTCTTCGGCCGCAGGGCGTGGGCCTGGCGCACATAGCCGAGGGCGCGGTGATGATCGCCTTCGCGCAGCGCCTGCATCAGCAGGCCGCGCAGGCCGAGGAACCGGGTCTCCGGCTTCTCCAGCATGGCGTTGAAGTACTTCTCCGCCGCCTTTTCGTCGCCGTTCAGCTGCGCCGCCTGGGCGGACAGCAGCAGGGTGATGGGCGGATCCTCCAGCAGCTCGTCGGCCTTGCGCGACCAGCGTCCCGCTTCCTGCGCATCGCCGGCGGCGACCGCCACCATGCCCTGGCTGAGCGCCTTGTAGCCGCGCTTGCGCCGGCCGGAGGACAGCGCCTCGCCGATGCGCCCGGGCGTGCGCAGGATGCCGCGGATGACCCGGTAGAGCAGGATGACCACGATCGAGAAGACGATGAAGACCAGGACAAGGAATCCGACCGGCGGTTCCAGGCGGTAGCCCAGCCACTCGATGGTCACATGGCCCGGATGCTGCGCCAGCCAGTAGGCGGCGAAGATGGCGGCGGCGGCGAGTACCGCGAAAACGATCGTACGGCGCATGGCTTAGCCGCCGGCCAGGGTGGCGAAGCGCTGCGAGACCAGCGCGCCCAGGGCGCTGACCGCCCGCTCCGCGGCGAGCCGCGCCTCGGCATCGGCCCGCCAGCTCGCCGCGGCCTCGGCCGCGGCGCCTTCCAGGGCGTCCAATTCGGCCAGGGCCCCGGCCAGGTCGCCGTCGTTCAGCTTCACTTCGGCGCGGGCGGCGACCGCCGTCGGCGCGTCGCCTTCGACCAGCCCCACCGGCCGCAGGTTCACGGCCTCGGCCACGCGGCGCAGCACGCCCGCCGACCAGCCCTCGCCTTCCTCGCCCACCTCGATGGCGGCGATGCGGCGCGCAACTTCCGGGAAGCTGGCCTGCAGGTCGAGCAGACTCGGCAGGCCGGCCGGGGCACGGCGCTCCAGCGGCGCGATCGCGCTGGCCAGGGCGGCGTCCTCGCCGGCCAGGTTCTGCAACATGGTGAGCGGCTGATCGTAGGGCCCGGAGCCGCGCAGCGCATCGCGCAGCTGCAGCGTCGCCAACAGCATCAGGGTTTCGCGGCTGCCCGGCGCGGCCTCACGCGCCGCGGCGGCGGCGTTCAGCGCTTCCTCGGTCTCGGCCAGACGCGTTGCCAGCTCCGACTGTTCGCGCAGCAGGTCGTCGAGGCGCTGGGCTTCGCTGCTGAGACGACTGGAGAGTTCCGGCGACGGCGAACTGGCGACGTTGCGCAGGGCGGTCAGATCCTGCTCCGCCGCCTCCAGGCGGTCGGTGACGCGCGCCATCTGGGTGTTCAGCGATTCCAGCGCCGCGCGAGTGTCGGGGTCCTGGCCGCCGCCCTGGGAGATGGCCGATTCCAATGTCGCCAAGCGCTCGCTCAGGCCGGACAAGGCGGCGCTGTTGTCCGCCGGCAGGGCCGCCTGCAATTCCTCCAGACGCGTTTCCATGTCGCCCAGCGCGGCGGAGACGCTGTCGCCCTGCGCGCTGTCGCCCTGGCCGAGAAAACCGCGCCAGTAGGGTTGCGTATAGATGGTGGCGCCCGCCACGGCGACGGCGAGCAGCACGCCGAGGCCCAAGCCGGGCAGAAAGCCGCTGCCGCGCCCGGAAGAAGACGAGGAGGAAGGAGAAGACGGCGGGGCGGAGCTGGGCGGGACCTGGCTCTTGCCCGCGCCCGGCTTTTCCGATTTGCCGGCGTCGCCAGACTTATCTGACTTGCCGGCGTCGCCGCCGGGCTTGTCTGACTTGCCGGCGTCGCCGCCGGCGGGGCGCGGTTTCGCCGCAGCCGAAGCGGCGGACATGCGGCCCGACTCGTCCAGCTTCTCGTCCAGCTTCTCGGCCAGCTTCCCGTCCTGCTTATCGGTTTTCTTCTCGTTCGCCTTAGCGTTTTCGCCGGGGCCTTTATCGGACACTGCGGTCGCCTTTCCTTCGATCACCTGCGGCTGCGCGGAGCCGCCTTCACTGGGGGCCGAGGCCCGGAGCACCGCAGGATCAATATCGACAGAGTTCTTCTGCGCGGCGGCGCGGATCTGGTCGTGGCGGTTGGCGGGGATGGCGCTGCGTTCCTTCCAGCCCTGCACCGTCGAAACCGCCAGGCCGAGCTGCTTGGCCATCGGGCGGATGCCGCCAAAGGCCTCGATGATGGCCAGCGCGGGCGCCTCCGCCGTGTCGGGGGGCTGTGAAGTGCCTGTCCTGTCCGTCCCGGCGTTCCCGCCGCCTTGCCCGTCGGAATCCGTCATCGTTCCTGCGCGTAAAACCGTCCCGTTTATCGTTGCCGCCAATCCCCTGTGTCATGGCGGATCTTGCATCATGGCAAAGTCGTACGCTCCTTTGTACGCCTCTCGGGCGTACGTTGCAGCGCAAAATTACACCTTTCCGGCATCCCCTGCAGCCAAAGCGTCCAGTTCGGCCAGCAGCGCATCCTGTTCCGGACGTACCGCCACGGCGAGACGCCGCCAGGAAAGCCCCGAAATCTGCGCCGCGACGGCCTGGCTGAGGCACAGCGCCGTCACCTTGCGGCAATCCTGCAACAAATCCGCCGCCGCCACCAAGCTAGCAAAGGCCGCCGCGGTGCGGGGCGAGAAAA
Source organism: Kiloniellaceae bacterium (assembly GCA_048268885.1). Lineage (GTDB taxonomy): Bacteria > Pseudomonadota > Alphaproteobacteria > Kiloniellales > Kiloniellaceae > Pelagibius. The sequence continues at coordinate 6,351 of JBLWUP010000024.1, forward strand.
ATGTGGCGACGTCAATCAATCCGGCGTTGAGCGCACGGGTACAGTCCTCGGTCAGGGCCGTCGCCATCGCCGCATCGTAGAGCACCGCGCGCAACACCGCGAACCCCGCCGCCGTCAAGGCGCCCTGCAGATCGCCGGCCAGCTTGCCCGCCGCCGGGTGCAGCAGCGGTCCGTCAGCCGGGTCGAGCTTTCCCATGACCAACGCGGCCAGGTCGTCAACGTTCCCCGCCGCCGAGGCGACGTCGGTGAAGCCCAGCTCGCGGGCGGAGGCGGCGCTGGCGTCGCCGACCGCGTAGACCGGCAGGCCGCGGCGCGGGTCGAGGGCGGCGAAGGCCCGCACCCCGTTGGCGCTGGTGATCAGCAGCGCCTGCGCCGCCTCGTGTCCCGCCGGCCAGTCGACGTCTTCGCGCAGTGTGATGGTGAGCAGCGGCTCCAGGATCGCTTCATGACCGCGCGCCTCCAGGGCCGCCACCAGGGCGGCGGCATCCTCGCGCGGCCGGGTGACCAGGACGCGCATCGCCGCCGACCCCTCTTAGTGTCCGGTGATGGCGGCGAAGAACTCCGGCCCGCCGGCGGCCTTCAGCCGTTCGCCGAGCGTCTTGCCGAGCTGCGTGGCCGCCGCAAGCGGGCCGGAAATCTCGTCGGCATGCACCTTGCTGCCGTCCGGCAGGGCCACCAGGCCGCGCAGGCGCAGCGTCCCGCCGTCGGCGATTTCGGCCAGGCCGGCGATCGGCGTCTTGCAGGACCCGTCCAGTTCCGCCAAGAGCGCCCGCTCCGCCGTGACCCGCTGGGTCGTCTCGGCGCAGCAGATGGCGTCCAGCCAGCGCCGCGCCTGCGCATCGTCCTCACGGATCTCCAGGCCGATGGCGCCCTGGCCCACCGCCGGCAGCATTTCCTCCGGCGCCAAGGCGCCGGTGATCTTGTCGGCTTCGCCCAGGCGCTTCAGGCCCGCCACCGCCAGCAGGGTGGCGTCGACCTCCCCCTCGGCCAGCTTGCGCAGGCGCGTCGCGACGTTGCCGCGGAAGTTCACCACCTTCAGGTCGGGCCGGGCGGCGAGGGTCTGCGCCTGGCGGCGCAGCGAGGCGCTGCCCACCACCGCCCCCTGGGGCAGGTCGGTGATCCGTGGGCCGTGCGGCGAGAAGAAGGCGTCGCGCACGTCCTCGCGCGGCAGCAGGTGCTCGACCGTCAGGCCGTCGGGCAGCCAGGTTGGCACGTCCTTCATGGAATGCACCGCGGCGTCGATCTGCTTCGCCAGCAGGGCTTCCTCGATCTCCTTGGTGAAGAGGCCCTTGCCGCCGATCTCCGAGAGGGCGCGGTCTTGGATCTTGTCGCCGGTGGTCTTGATGACGACGATGGCGACGGCGTCCTCGCCGGCCAGTTCGGGATGCGCCTCGCCCAGGCGGCGGCGCACCTCGTGGGCCTGGGCCAGGGCCAGCGGCGAGCCCCGGGTCCCGAGGCGCAAAAGCGGTGTATCAGTCATGGCCTGTAGCTTTAGAGCAAGCGCGCGGCGAAGAAAACCGCCGCGCTTGCGAAGATAGCCAATCCGCGGCCGAGGCAGTAATGTCCCGCGCCATGACGACCCCTTCTGAAGACCTGCCTGAAGACCTGGTGGTTCTGGGCATCGAGACCTCCTGCGACGAGACCGCCGCCGCGGTGGTGACCGGCGCAGGCGAGATCCGGTCCAACCTGGTGCTGTCGCAGCTGGACGAGCACCGCCCCTACGGCGGCGTGGTGCCGGAGATCGCCGCGCGCAGCCACATGGACCACATCGACCGCTTGGTCGAGGAGGCCATGGCCGAGGCCGGCCTGACCTTCGCCGAACTGGACGGCGTCGCCGCCACCGCCGGGCCGGGGCTGATCGGTGGCGTCTTCGTCGGGGTAATGACCGCCAAGGCCATCGCCCTGGCCTGGGAGAAGCCCTTCCTGGCGGTGAACCACCTGGAGGGCCATGCCCTCAGCGTGCGCCTGAGCGACCGGATCGAGTTTCCCTACCTGCTGCTGCTGGTCTCCGGCGGCCACTGCCAGCTGCTGGCGGTGGAGGGCGTCGGCCATTACCGCCGCCTGGGCGGCACCATCGACGACGCCCTGGGCGAGGCCTTCGACAAGACGGCCAAGCTGCTGGGGCTCGGCTATCCCGGCGGTCCGGCAGTGGAACAGGCCGCCGCCGAGGGCGATCCTACCGCCTTCAGCCTGCCGCGCCCCATGCTGGGTCGCCCCGGTCTCGACTTCTCCTTCTCCGGCCTGAAGACCGCCGTGCGCCAAGCCGCCGACAAGGCGGGGGTTCTGGGCGGCGGCGGTGAGGCGAAAGCGCGCGCCGACCTGGCGGCCTCCTTCCAGGCGGCGGCCGGCGACATCCTGGCGGAGCGCTGCGGCAAGGCTCTGGAGCTCTTCGAAAAGGACTACGGCACCAAGGGGCCGCTGGTGGTCGCCGGCGGCGTCGCCGCCAACCGCGCCCTGCGCGCCCGCCTGGAAGACGTCGCCGCCGCGGCCGGCAGCCGCCTGGTGGCGCCGCCGCCGAAGCTGTGCACCGACAACGCGGCGATGATCGCCTGGGCCGGCGTCGAGCGCCTGGGCCTGGGCCTCACCGATCCCCTCGACTTCGCGGCGCGGCCGCGCTGGCCGCTGGAGAGCCTGACCGCCCATGGCTGAATCCAAGAGTCTGACCATCGCCGTGGCCGGCGCCGGCGCCTGGGGCAGCGCCCTGGCCAGCGTCTGCTGCCGCGCGGACCACAAGGTGCTGCTGTGGGGGCGCGACGCCGATCTGATCGCGGCCCTCAACGCGCGCCACGAAAACCCGGCCTATCTGCCAGGCATTGCCCTGTCCGACGCGATCGAGGCGACCGACAGCCTCGCCGACCTCGCCGCCGCCCGGCTCTGCCTGCTGGCGGTCCCGGCCCAGGCGCTGCGCGGGGTCGCCGAGGAACTGGCGGGCGTGCTGGGGCCCGACGTGCCGGTGGTGCTCTGCGCCAAGGGCATCGAGGAAGGGAGCAATCTGCTGATGACCGAGGTGGCCGCCGAGGCGCTGCCCGGCCGGCCGCTGGCGGTGCTCTCCGGCCCGACCTTCGCCGCGGAAGTGGCGCGCGGCCTGCCGACCGCCGTCACCCTGGCCAGCGACGACCGCGACCTGGCGGCGCGCCTGGTCGTGACCCTGGGCAGCCGCAGCTTCCGCCCCTACCTTTCCGACGATCCGCTGGGCGCGGAGATCGCCGGCGCGGTGAAGAACGTGCTGGCCATCGCCTGCGGCATCGTCGCCGGGCGGCAGTTGGGCGACAACGCGCGCGCCGCCCTGATCACCCGCGGCCTGGCCGAGATGTCGCGCCTGGTGCTGGCGCGCGGCGGCAAGCCGGAGACCCTGATGGGCCTCGCCGGCCTGGGCGACCTGACGCTGACCTGCACGGCGACCCAGTCGCGCAACTACAGCTTCGGCGTCGCGCTGGGCCGCGGCGACGACGTGGCGACGGCGACGGCGGCCAGCCGCGGCGTGGTCGAAGGCCGTTTCTCCGCCGCCGCGACGGTGGCAATGGCGGGCGCTTACAAAGTGGAAATGCCGATTTGCGCGGCCGTCGACGCGGTGGTCAATGCAGGCGCCGCGCTGGAGCCCACCATCGCCGCGCTGCTGGCGCGGCCTTTCAAGGCCGAGGGCTTTTCGGCATAGTGTCGCGCGCCGCCGGGCGGCCGGCGGTCCAACAGCAAGATTTCTGGCGATCCAGGGAGAGCCTGACATGAACTTCGTTCTCTATTGCGTCGACAAGCCCGGCCACGGCCAGGTCCGCGCCGACAACCGTCCCGACCACCTCGACTACCTGAAAGGCAACCTGGACCGCATCGTCATCGCCGGGCCGATGACCAACGACGACGGCGACGGCGTGCTGGGCAGCATGCTGGTGATCGAAGCCGCCGACCGCGCCGAGGCCGAAGCCTTTGCCGCCGGCGACCCCTACGCCAAAGCGGGCCTCTTCGAGACCGTCGAGATCAAGGCCTATAAGAAGGTGCTGCCCTGATGGCCTACTGGCTGATGAAGTCCGAGCCCGGCACCTGGTCCTGGGACGACCAGGTGAAAGCCAAGACGACCGGCTGGGACGGGGTGCGCAACTACCAGGCCTCCAACAACATGAAGGCCATGGCGATCGGCGACCTCGCCTTCTTCTATCACTCGGTGAACGAGAAGCAGATCGTCGGGATCGTCGAGGTGGTGAAGCTGTACCACCCAGATCCGACCGACGAGAGCGGACGCTTCGGCATGGTCGACGTGAAGGCGGTGCGCCCCTTCGTCGAGCCGGTGACCCTGGCCCAGATCAAGGCCGAGCCGCGCCTGCAGGACCTCGCCCTGGTGCGCCAGTCGCGCCTTTCCGTGCTGCCGGTCGGCAAGGCGGAGTGGGCGCTGATCTGCAAGATGGGCAAGACCCCCCAAAAGTAGGCCTGCCCCCTCGGTGACTCATCCTCTTGCCGGAACCCCTCTGTGCCGCCTCCAGGAGATCGAGGATGGCGAGGGCCGCGGCTTCGAAATCGGCGAAGGGGCAGAAGTCCTGTCCCTCTTCGTGGTGCGCGAGGGCGAACGCGCCTATGGCTACGTGAACGCCTGCCCGCACCTGGGCACCCCCCTGGACTGGGGCGGTTTCGACGGCGCGGGCGGGCATTTCATCGGCGCCGACAGCGGCAATATCCTCTGCGCCACCCACGGCGCGGAGTTCCGGATCGAGGACGGCCACTGCCTGGCCGGGCCCTGTCTCGGCCGGGACCTGCAGCGGGCCGAGATTAGCCGCGACGGCGAGGGGCTGCTGCGCTTCGAGGGCCTGGGACCCCGGCCGGACTGGCTCTAGGACCGGGCGAAGGGCAAGGCCTTGTTTTCAGGGGCCGTTGCGGAAATAATCGCGGCAAGTCCAAGAAGACGGCAGTAGGGCAGCAGGCCGTCCAGTCCTATCGAACCTAGCAGGGAGGCCGGTCGATCCATGTCCGAAAACTCAGTATTCCCCGTGCCCGCGGAAATGGCGGAAAACGCCTGGTGCGACGAAGCGGGCTATTTCAAGCTCTATGAGCAGTCGATCGCCGATCCGGAGGCCTTCTGGGGCGAGCACGGCAAGCGCATCCACTGGTTCAAGCCTTTCAACCAGGTGAAGGACATCAACTTCGGCCCCGGCGACGTCAGCATCAAGTGGTTCGCCGACGGCACGACCAACGCCTGCTACAACTGCATCGACCGGCACCTGCCCGCCAAGAAGGACGAGACCGCCATCATCTGGGAGGGCGACAGCCCCTCCGAGCAGAAGCACATCAGCTACGGCGAGCTCTACGAGAACGTCTGCCGCCTGGCCAATGCGATGAAGGACCGCGGCGTCAAAAAGGGCGACCGGGTCACCATCTACATGCCGATGATCCCGGAAGCGGCCTATGCCATGCTGGCCTGCGCGCGCATCGGCGCGATCCATTCGGTGGTCTTCGGCGGCTTCTCGCCGGACGCTTTGGCCGGACGCATCCAGGACTGCGAGTCCAACTGCGTCATCACCGCCGACGAAGGCCTGCGCGGCGGCCGCAAGGTGCCGCTGAAGGCGAACTGCGACGCGGCGCTGAAAGAATGCCCGGGCGTGGAGACGGTCTTCGTCGTGCGCCGCACCGGCGGCAGCATCGGCTGGGAGGACGGCCGCGACGTCTGGTACCACGAAGCCTGCGAGCATGCCTCCGACGACTGCCCGGCCGAGGAGCTGGACGCCGAGACGCCGCTGTTCATCCTCTACACCTCCGGTTCGACCGGTAAGCCCAAGGGCGTGCTGCACACGACCGGCGGCTACATGGTCTACGCCTCCATGACCCACGAGTACGTCTTCGACTACCACGACGGGGATGTCTACTGGTGCACCGCCGACGTCGGCTGGGTCACCGGGCACAGCTACATCGTCTACGGCCCGCTGGCCAACGGCGCCACCACGCTGATGTTCGAGGGCGTGCCCAACTACCCGGACGCCTCGCGCTTCTGGCAGGTCTGCGACAAGCACAAGGTCACCATCTTCTACACCGCCCCGACGGCGATCCGCGCCCTGATGCGCGAAGGCGAGGACCCGGTGAAGCAGACCAAGCGCTCCTCCCTGCGCCTGCTGGGCTCGGTCGGCGAGCCGATCAATCCGGAAGCCTGGCTGTGGTATCACAACGTGGTCGGCGACGGGCGCTGCCCCATCGTCGACACCTGGTGGCAGACCGAGACCGGCGGCATCCTGATCACGCCGCTGCCCGGCGCCACGCCGCTGAAGCCCGGCTCGGCCACGCGCCCCTTCTTCGGTGTGCGTCCGGTCATCGTCGACGCCGACGGCCAGCACCTGGAAGGCGCCACCGAGGGCAACCTCTGCATCGCCGATTCCTGGCCGGGCCAGATGCGCACGGTCTACGGCGACCACGAGCGTTTCATCCAGACCTACTTCGCCACCTATCCCGGCAAGTACTTCACCGGTGACGGCTGCCGCCGCGACGCCGACGGCTACTATTGGATCACCGGGCGCGTCGACGACGTGATCAACGTCTCCGGCCACCGCATGGGCACCGCCGAGGTGGAGAGCGCCCTGGTCGCGCATGAAAAAGTCGCCGAGTCCGCCGTGGTCGGCTACCCGCACGACATCAAGGGCCAGGGCATCTACGCCTACGTCACCTTGAACGCCGGCGAGGAACCGAGCGACGACCTGCGCAAGGAACTGGTGCAGTGGGTGCGCAAGGAGATCGGCCCCATCGCCTCGCCGGACCTGATCCAGTGGGCGCCGGGCCTGCCGAAGACGCGCTCCGGCAAGATCATGCGCCGCATCCTGCGCAAGATCGCCGAGAACGACTATTCGAACCTGGGCGACACCTCGACCCTCGCCGACCCCGGCGTGGTCGACGACCTGATCAACAACCGCCAGAACCGCGGCTGACCGGTTTAGGTCACCCGATCATAAAAGGGCGGCTCCCAGGCGGGAGCCGGCCTTTTCTTTTCCCCCGTTCAACCGTTCTCAGCCACCTTCCCCTCTGCTACCCTGCCCGTGCAAGCAGGGGAGGGCGTGCGGGACATGAAGAGACGTGGAGGGATCGGGTTGCCGCGGCGGCGCGCGGAAATGACGCTGGCCGCTGTTGGCCTGCTGGCGCTGGCGGCCTGCGCGACCGAGCCGGCCGACGACGGCAGCGGCCATCCGATCAACTTCCCGCAGGAGTCGGAAGCCATCGACCTGGCGGAGACCGACCTGACGCTGCCACTCGACAGCCCGCTGGAAATCAGCGCCGTCAGCGAGCGCGTCGGCGAAGGGCAGGTCTTCGAGAACATCTACAGGTTCCACGAAGCCACCGGGTTCCTGCGCACCTCCCGCGTGGTCTTCGGCCACTTCAGCGCCAACACCTCACGCAGCCTGCGTCATCAGGGCTTCTTCGAAGCCTTCGCCGCCGACTTCTCAACGCCGTCGGGCGAAGAGCTGGAGCTTGGCTCCGTCTACCGCTTCCGGAACGGCGACCGGCACACGCAGGGCTTCTACGTCTTCGCCGGAGAAGACCCCTACTTCGACAGCTGCTTCGTCGCGCGCATCGGCTTCCTGCTGGTCGACTACGCCAGCGTGAAGCGGGAGGAAGATTCCGTCGACACCATGGTCGAGGTCTTTCTCTGCGGCGCGCTGCCACCGGAAAAGGTGCTGCTGGATTTCCTGGCCCAGGTGAAAACGGTCGAGGACCGCTCGGCCTACCGCCACGAACTCTCCAAGCGGGCCATCGGCACGATCTGAGTTACAGGGCCGCGCGCAGGGCTGTAGCGAGACGCTGCGCGCCCAGTTCGATCTCGTCTTCCGGCACGGCGGCGTAGCCGAGCAGCAGGCCCTGAACTGATTCGTGGCGGCTTGGCGTTGCCATGAAGTAGTCGCTGAGCGGTGACACGGCGATGCCGGCGGCGGCGGCAACCTCGGCCGCGCCCTGATCGCCGAGACGTTCGGCCAGGTCCGGCTTCAGCCAGGCCATGAGATGCAGACCTGCGTCGTCGGGCGGCACCTCCAGAAGATCGCCGAGATGGCGCTGCGCGGCCGCCACCAGCACTGCCTGCCGCGTCGCGTAGAGGCGGCGCATGCGGCGCACGTGGGTGGCGAAGTGACCTTCCTCGATAAAGGCGGCCAGCACCGGCTGCACCATGGCCGTGGGTTGCGTGCCCAGCGCGCTCTGCGCGGCGCTGGCCGCATCGATCAGGCTGTCCGGCACGACGAGGTAGCCGACGCGGATGGAAGGGAACAGCACCTTGGAGAAGGAGCCGACGTAGATGACCGGCGCTTCTTCGTCGCGGCCCGCCGCGAGACTCAAGAGCGAGGCCAGAGGCCGCCCGGCGTAGCGGTACTCGCTGTCGTAGTCGTCCTCCAGGATCCAGGCGCCGGCGTCGCGCGCCCATTCCAGCAGCTCCAGGCGCCGGGCCAGCGACATGGGCGTGCCCAGCGGATAGTGGTGGGTCGGCGTGACGATGGCCGCCCGCGCGCCCGGCGCCCGCCGCCGTCCCTCCGCCACCAGCAGGCCCTCGCCGTCCAGCGGCAGCGGCACCGGCCGGGCGGCGGCGGCGATCAGCGGGCCCCGGATGCCGGGATAGCCCGGCTCCTCGATCCAGACCGCATCGCCCGGCCCCAGCAGCAACTGGATCATCAGGTCGAGGGACTGCTGCGCCCCGGAAGTGACGATCACCTGCCGCCAGTCGCAGGCGATCCCGCGGAAGGTGCCGAGATAGCGGGCGATGGCTTCGCGCAGGGCCTGCAGTCCGGAAGGCGTGCCGAGGCGCAGCAGCGTCGCCGAGGGATGGCGCCAGATGCGGCTGTGCAGCCGGGTCCAGATGTCGAAGGGGAACTCCTTGGTCTCCGGAATGCCCGGCAGGAAGGCGCGCTCCGGCCCATGACGGCGCCGGCGCAGGGCGGTGAGGGCGCGCCCGCGGTCCGACAGCAGCGTCTCGGCGGCCACCGGCGCAGCGGGCGGGGCGGCCGCTTCGCGCACGCCGGCGGGCGCGAGTCCCAAGAGGTCTTCCGGCAGCACCCGGCTGACGAAGGTGCCGGAGCCCGCGTGGCCCTCCAGGTAGCCTTCGCTCAAAAGCTGGTCGAAGGCACTGACCACGGTATTGCGCGAGCAGCCGAGTTCCCCTGCCAGGGCGCGGCTGGACGGCAGGCGGGAGCCCGGCGCCAGGCCGCCGGCCAGGATCACGTCGCGCACCTGGTCGTAGAGCTGCTGCTGCAGCGAAACCGGCGACTCGCGATCGAGCGCCAGCGCCAGCAGCGGCGTGCGGCGGCGGCCCGGCAGCGGTTTCGCGGTCACGGCGCGGCCTGCGAAAGTGGCACCTGAAAATTCCCAAAAGCGGTTCTTTCGATCGAACCACTATGGGCCTAGCTTGCCCGCCTTACCACCGAAATCCTTGTTTTGGGGCTGATCATGAGCACCGCCGCCATCGACTTTCCGCCGACCGACCACAGCCGCATCAAGCGGGCGCACGAGCGCGCGCACTACGACCGGGAGACCGTGCACGCCATCCTCGACGCCGGCCTGCTGTGCCATGTGGGCTACGTGATCGACGGCCAGCCCTACGTCACCCCCACCGCCTATTGGCGCAAGGGGGACCGGGTCTACTGGCACGGCTCCTCGGCCAGCCGGATGCTGCGCCATCTGAAGACGGGACCGCGCGTCTGCTTCACCGTCGCCCTGATGGACGGCCTGGTGCTGGCGCGCTCCGGCTTCCATACCTCGGTGAACTACCGCTCGGTCATGGCCTTCGGCGCGGCCGAGCTGGTGGCCGACGAAGCCGAGAAGCTGGTCGCCCTGGAAGACATGATGGAGCGCATCGTCCCCGGCCGCTGGCCGGATCTGAAGCCGCCGACGAAGCAGGAGATGAAGGCCACCACCGTGGTCTCGCTGAAGCTGGAGGACGTCGCCGCCAAGGTGCGCGACGGCGGGGCCAACGACGAGCCGGAGGACCTGGACCTCGACGTCTGGGCCGGGGTGGTGCCGACCGCGATGGGGATCGGTGCGCCGATCGACAACCCGGACCTCAAGCCCGGCATCGCGGAGCCGGAGAACCTTTCCCGCATCCGCCTCGGCTGAGCGGTCGCTTCATGCTTCGAGACGGCGCTGACGCGCCTCCTCAGCATGAGGTCATTGTTCTCCTGCCTCACCCTGAGGAGCGGGCCGTGAGGCCCGCGTCTCGAAGGGTGCGCCGCCGACAGGACGGGAGGCGGGACCCACCCATGCGGGATGCGCGTTTGCCGCCGTGAGAGGAAGCGCGGTATCAGCGGTCATGACCAGCGACGCCCAAACCGCCAAGAGCCCCGCTAGAGACCTGCACGGCCTGGGCGCCGCCGCGCTCTTCGTGCTGCTGTGGAGTACCGGCTTCATCGGCGCCAAGCTGGGCGTGCCCCATGCCGAGCCGCTGACCTTCCTGGCGCTGCGCTTCATCCTGGCGACGGCCCTGCTGCTGATTCTGGCGCTCGCCACCCGCGCGCCCTGGCCGCGCGATCCCCGGCAGGTGCTGCATCTCTGCGTGGCCGGCGTGCTGCTGCACACGCTCTACCTGGGCGGCGTCTACGTCGCCATGTCCCTGGGCGTGGAGGCAGGACTTTCCGCCCTCATCGTCTCCACCCAGCCGGTGCTGGTGGCAGCCCTGGCCGGCCTGCTGCTGGGCGAGAAGGTGACGCCGCGCCAATGGCTGGGCCTGGCGCTGGCGATCTGCGGGGTGACGCTGGTCGTCTGGCGCAAGCTGGGCGGCGGCTTCGGGACGCTGGAAGGCGTCGCGCTCTGCCTCGTCTCGCTCTGCGCCATCGCCGGGGCGACGCTGTACCAGAAGCGCTTCTGCGGCGCCATGGACCTGCGCAGCGGCTCGGTGATCCAGTATGCCGCCGCCGCGCTCACCGCCAGCCTCGGCTCCCTGGTCTTCGAGGAGCAGCGGGTCGACTGGAGCGGCGAACTGATCTTCGCCCTGGCCTGGCTGGTGCTGCTGCTGTCGCTGGGCGCAGTGAGCCTGCTGTACTGGCTGATCCGCCGCGGCGAGGCGGCCAAGGTCGCCAGCCTGTTCTTCCTGGTACCGCCGGTGACCGCGCTGGTCGCCTGGCCGGTCTTCGGCGAGACCTTCGGCCTGCCGGCCCTGGCCGGCATGGTCGTCACCGTGGTCGGCGTGGCGCTGGTCAATCTGGAAAAGAAGAACGCGGTGGCGAAGCCGCCGCCGGAAGACCTGGCCTGAACGGCTGCGAGGCCAAGAAACCCCCGCGTTTAGAAGTCGACGCAGATTCCCTTGCGTTCCCAGTCGCCGTAGCGGGTCGGCTCCGGCCCGCTGGGGCCGCCGAGTTCCTTGGGTTTTTCCGACGGCTTTTGTGCTTCGGCCTGCCCGGCCTCTTTGGCCGGCATCGCCCGGGACTCCTGCAGGGGTGCCACGGGAGACTGGCGCGGCTTGGGCTTGCTGGCGGTGAACTTCTTGAACATGCCCCTTATATGGCATCGCCGGGCAGACCGGTCCAGTCTTGAAGCGCCCCGCGCCACCGCCTACCTGATGAGGGCACTGAAACGACAAACCCTAGGGAATCCGCGGATTTCACGATGATCAACAGCTTGCGCACCGGTATCCTGATGGCGGCCATGACCGGCCTGTTCCTGGCCGTCGGCTACCTGCTGGGCGGCACCGGCGGCATGGCGATCGCCCTGCTGATCGCCGTGGCCATGAACGCCTTCGCCTACTGGAACGCCGACAAGATGGTGCTGCGCATGTACCACGCGCGCCAGGTGGACCGGACGAGCGCCCCCACCTATTACGGCATCGTCGAGCAGCTGGCCGACAACGCCGGCCTGCCCATGCCGCGCGTCTTCATCATCGACGACCCGCAGCCCAACGCCTTCGCCACGGGGCGCAATCCCGAGAACGCGGCGGTGGCCGCGACCACCGGCCTGCTGAAGCGGCTGTCCAGCGAGGAGCTCGCCGGCGTCATGGCGCACGAGCTGGCGCACGTGAAGAACCGCGACACCCTGACCATGACGATCACCGCGACCATCGCCGGCGCCATTTCCATGCTGGCCAACTTCGGCCTGTTCTTCGGCGGCAGCCGCAACAACCCGCTGGGCTTCGTCGGCGCCATCCTGATCATGATCCTGGCGCCGCTGGCCGCCGCCCTGGTGCAGATGGCGATCTCGCGCACCCGCGAATACGCCGCCGACCGCGGCGGCGCCGAGATCTGCGGCCAGCCGCTGTGGCTCGCCTCGGCCCTGGAGAAGATCGACCGCGCCGCGCGCGGCATCGACAACCGCACCGCCGAGGGCAACCCGGCGACCGCGCATATGTTCATCATCAACCCGCTGCACGCCCACAGCATGGACGGCCTCTTCACCACCCACCCGAGCACCGAAAACCGCGTCGCCCGCCTGCGCGACCTGGCCGCCGAGATGGGCCAGGCGGCGCAGCCCCGTCCCTGGGGTTGAAGTCGCCGACACGCCTGCCGGAGGTAAGCCGCTTGCAGTCGCGCGGGCGAGGCCTTACAGCCTAGCGCCATGACCGAAAACCCCAAGCGTCCCGCCACCGGGAACCTCGACGTCCGGGGGCTGAACGCCCGCAAGACCGCCCTTCACCTGCTGCGCGAGGTGCTGGACCAGGGCCGGCCGCTGGACGAGGCGCTGGCCCGCAACCCCCATATCGCCAAGCTGGAGGCGCGCGACCGCGCCTTCGCCCGGCTGCTGCTGGTCACCACCCTGCGCCGCCTGGGCCAGATCGACGCCGCCCTGGCGCGCTGCCTCGACCGGCCGATCAAGGCCAAGGACGTGATGCTGCAGCACATTCTGCGGCTCGGCGCGGTGCAGCTGCTGTTCCTGGAGACGCCGCCGCACGCCGCGGTCAGCACCTCCCTCGATCTGGCCAAGGGCCCGCGCCTGGCCGGGCAGCGCGGCCTGTTGAACGCGGTGCTGCGGCGCCTGTCACGCGAGGGTCGGGATCTGGTCGCCGCCCAGGACGCCGCCCGCCTCGACACCCCGGACTGGCTGTGGGAGCCCTGGTGCGCCGCCTACGGCGAAGACACCGCCCGCGCCATCGCCGAGGCCCACCTGGGCGAGCCGCCGCTGGATCTTTCCTGCAAGAGCGACCCCGAGAAATGGGCCGAAAAGCTGTCGGCGGAGCTGCTGCCCGGCGGCAGCCTGCGCCTGGCCGGCAGCCAGGGCGACGTGGCCCGCCTGCCCGGCTACGCCGAAGGCGCCTGGTGGGTGCAGGACGCCGCGGCGGCCCTGCCGGCCCGCCTCTTAGGGGACGTCGCCGGCAAGACGGTCATCGACCTCTGCGCCGCCCCCGGCGGCAAGACCGCGCAGCTGGCGGCATCCGGCGCCGAGGTCATCGCGGTGGAACGCGCCGAGGGACGGCTGAAACGCCTGCAGGAAAATCTGCAGCGCCTCGGCCTGGGCGCGGCCATGGTGGCCGCCGACGCCGCCAAGTGGCAGCCGCCGGCCCCGGCCGACGCGGTGCTGCTGGACGCGCCCTGCTCGGCCACCGGCACCCTGCGGCGCCACCCGGACATCGCCTACCTGAAGGGCGGCCAGGACGTCGCCAGCCTGACCCAGGCGCAGGACAAGCTGCTGGCCAACGCGGTGAAGATGGTGAAGCCCGGCGGCCTGCTGGTCTACGCGGTCTGCTCGCTGCAGCCGGAGGAAGGGCCGCAGCGCATCGCCGCGCTGCTGGCCGGGGACGACCGCGTCGAACGCGTCGCCATCACCGCCGAGGAGCTGCCCGGCCTGGAAGAAGCGGTGACGCCGGACGGCGACCTGCGCAGCCTGCCCAGCCAGCTGGCCGGAAAAGGCGGGATCGACGGCTTCTACGCCTGCCGCCTGCGCCGCCGCTAGCTCTCGTCGCCCATAACAATGCTCGGGCGGATCATCAGCACCAATTCGTCGTCATCGCCTTCGTGGGCGGTGCCGAGAAACTGCTTTTGCAGCAAAGGGATATCCCCCAGCGCCGGTAGCGGCGTCTCCGTCTTCGGCGTGCCGCTGGCGAGCAGGCCCGCCAGCAGCTGAACCGTCTCCTTCGCGGCCTGCCCCCGGAGCAGCTGTTCCATGCTGGGAATAGCCCCGAGTTGGGCGAGGCTGGTCGGCGCGACCTCGGTCAGCTTCGGGCCTTCGCGGACTTCGTAGTGGCCCTTGCCGTTGAAGACCACGAACTTGACGCCGTCCAGCGGGCGCTCGCTGCTGAGCACCACCGCCATGGTGCCGTCGCCGTCGCGAAACACGCTGCCGATCCGGTTTTCTTCGGTGAAGTCGTCTTCGTCGTAGGTCTTTTCGAAAAGCCCGCCGATCACGGGAACACCGCCCAAACCGACCCGGTCGTCGCTGTTGAAGTCGACTCCTGCCGCGGTCAGGGAGAGATACTGCACCGTGCGCAGCAGCACCACGATCTGCACCACCCGCATGAAGCGGTTGTCCGCCAGAACCAGCGGCAGGTGGTTCAACTGACCGACTTCGTGGCGCGACTGACCGTCGCGGTCATCTTCCTGGTCCTGGTCCGGATTGGCCCGAACGGCGCCGGCCGGCGCCAGCGCCAGGAACACCGCGGCCAAGGCGACCGCGACAAAAGATCGCTTAAACATAACCCAGCCCCTCCCCCAAATACGCTATGGAATGAGGTATCATAGCAAAGCCTGCAGGGAACCGAAGCCCGCCACCGTGGCTACCCCTTTTGGCCGCTGCTTGCGGGGCCGGGGGCTTGCTGATACCTAGTGATCGCAGGTGACACTATTGCAAACGAAGCGAGACCCGCACCCCATGCAGCAAGCCGTCCGGATCGCCCCCTCCATCCTGGCCGCTGACTTCGCCCGCATGGGCGAGGAAGTGCGCAGCGTCGCCGAGGCCGGCGCCGACTACATCCACCTGGACGTCATGGACGGGCACTTCGTGCCCAACATCAGCTTCGGCCCCGACATGGTGAAAGCCCTGCGGCCCTGCACCGACAAGGTGTTCGACGTGCACCTGATGATTTCGCCGATCGATCCCTACATCGAAGCCTTCGCCCAGGCCGGCGCCGACATCATCACGGTGCATCCCGAGGCGGGGCCGCACCTGCACCGCACCCTGCAGTTGATCAAGAGCCTCGGCAAAAAGGCCGGGATCTCGCTGAACCCGGGCACCTCGGCCGACGTCGTCGACCCGGTGATCGGCGATGTCGACCTGATCCTCTGCATGAGCGTGAACCCCGGCTTCGGCGGCCAGAGCTTCATCCCCTCGAGCCTCGCCAAGATCGAGGCGCTGCGCCGCAAGATCGACGACAGCGGGCGCGATATCGACCTGGAGGTCGACGGCGGCATCAACATGGAAACCGCGCCCCAGGCCATCGCCGCAGGCGCCGACGTGCTGGTCGCCGGCAGCGCCACCTTCAAGGGCGGGCCGCAAGCCTACGCCGGCAACATCCGGCAGCTCCGCGGCGAGGGCTGATGGTGAGCGGCAGCCACGCGGAGGATCACGCGAAGGCTGGCATGACCCCCGGCAGCAGCCTCTTGGGAAGCCGCAGTCCCGACGCGCGCGCCGCCGCCGGGCGCCTGCCCGCCTGGCAGACGGGCGCTCTGCCCCGGCCCTTCAAACGGCTGCGCGCCTGGCTCGCGCTGCCGCGCGATTTGGCGCTCGGCCGCCTCGCCTATCACCTGAAGCGCCCGCTCTTCGCGCTGCCGCAGGCGCCCTGGCATTGGCGCGGCAACCCGCCGGCGACGGCGGCCCTGGTGCCGCCCGATCCCTGGCCCGGCAACGCCCAACGCGGCGCCGCCATCCTGGAAGACAGCTTTCACTTCCTGGGCCGCAGTCTGACCAAGCCCGCGCCCTTGTGGAATCCGGTGGGCGTGGAGCGCGCCTGGCTGGAGGCGCTGCACGGCTTCGGCTGGCTGCGCGACCTGCGCGCCACCGGCGGCGACACCGCCCGGCGCAAGGCGCGCGCCCTGGTCGCCGACTGGATCGCGGCCAACGGCGCCTGGGCGCCGGTCGCCTGGCACCCGGTGGTGACCGGCAGCCGCCTCGCCCACTGGTTCAGCCAGTACGAGTTCTACGCCGCCAGCGCCGATGTGGAGTTCCGCCAGCGCCTGCTGGCCGCGGCCGCGCGTCAGGCGCGCCACCTGGCCGCCGTGCTGCCCGCCGGCCTCAGCGGCGCCGGATTGGTCACCGCCGCCAAGGGCCTCTGCATCGCCGGGCTCTGCCTGCCCGACGGCGGAATCTGGCTGAACCGCGGCCTCGCCCTGCTGAGCCAGGCGCTGGAAGCGCAGATCCTGCACGACGGCGGCCAGCGCGAGCGTTGTCCCGCCTTGCTGCTATCGGTCTTGCGCGACTGCATCGACCTGCGCGCCGCGCTGCTGGCGGCGGGCCGCGAGGTGCCGTCCGACCTGAGCCTGCGCATCGAGGGCATGGCCGCCATGCTGCGCCTGCTGCAGCACGGCGACGGCGGGCTGGCCCTCTTCAACGGCAGCAACGAAGGCGAGGACCTGCAGATCGGCCTGGTGCTGCAGCGCGCGGCCAGCGGCAAGGGGCCGCTGCAGAGCGCGCCGGCCAGCGGCTTCCAGCGGCTGCAGGCCGGGCGCAGCCTGGTGCTGCTCGACAGCGGCCGGCCGCCGCCGCCGGGCTACGACAGCCGGGCCCATGCCGGCACGCTCAGCTTCGAAATGTCGGTCGGGCGCGAACGCCTGATCGTCAACTGCGGGGCCCAAGCCAGCACGATCGGGGCAGGAGACGGCGGGGGCGACTGGGCCGCCGCGCAGCGCAGCACCGCCGCCCATTCCACCGCGACGATCGACGACACGAACTCCTCGGAAGTCTTTTCCGGCGGCGGTTTCGGTGCGCGGCGCGCCCGCGTCACCTGCCGGCGCGACGAGGACGACGGCAATATCTGGCTGGAAGCCAGCCACGACGGCTACCAGCCGCTGTTCGGCCTGACCCACCAGCGCCGGCTGTATCTTTCCGCCCTGGGCGAGGACCTGCGCGGCGAGGACCGCTTCACCGGCGCGACCACACCGACCGCGACCCGCGAGTTCGCCGTGCGTTTCCACCTGCATCCCGAGGTCCAGGCCATGGCGGCGCAGGACGGCCGTTCTGTGGTGCTGCGTCTGCCCAAGGGCGGCGGCTGGCGCCTGCGCAGCGCCGGCGCGGTGCTGAGCCTGGAGCCGAGCGTCTATCTGGGCCAGCCCGGCCAAGTGCGGCGCAGCCAGCAGATCGTGCTGAGCGGCAGCCTCACCGAGGCCGAGACCACGGTGAAGTGGGCATTGCAGCGCCTGGAAAGCGCCCGCTGAGATGGCCGACTGGCTGTTCAGTCCATGGTTGTCAGGTCTGGCACTGGTCGTGATCGCCTTTGCAAGCTGGGCGGCGACCGCGGTCGTTTTGCGCCTGCTGATCGCCTGGCGGGTCTATGACAAACCGAACCAGCGCAGCAGCCACACCCAGCCCAAGCCGCGCGGCGGCGGCCTGGCGGTGATAGCGGTGGTGCTCCTCGCCTGGATCGCCGCCGCCGCAAGCGACGGTTTCCATGACATGGGCTTCTGGCTGCTTGTCGCCGGCGCGCTGTTGCTGGCCGCGATCTCCTGGGCCGACGACCTGAAATCGCGGCCGGCGAGCCTGCGCTTCGGCGTGCAGGTCGCCGCCGTGGTCCTGGGCCTGTGGATCCTCCGACCCGAGATGCTGGTATTCCAGGGGCTGTTGCCCCTGCCCGCCGATCGCGTGCTCACCGCCCTCCTGTGGCTGTGGTTCATCAACCTGTTCAACTTCATGGACGGCATCGACGGCATCACCGCCGTCGAGACCATCACCATCGGCGCCGGGCTGGCGGCGGTTTCCGGCCTGACCTTCGGGTGGTCCCTGGGCTCATTCCTGGCCGCGGCGCCGGCCGCCGCCGCCCTGGGGTTTCTCTATTGGAACTGGGCGCCCTCGCGGATCTTCCTGGGTGACGTGGGCTCGGTGCCGCTCGGCTATCTGCTCGGCGGGCTGCTGATCCTCACCGCGGCCGGCGGGCTCTGGGAGGCGGCGCTGATCCTGCCGCTCTATTACCTGGCCGACGCCAGCTGGACCCTGGCGAATCGGGCCCTGAGGCGGGAGAAGCTGTGGCGCGCGCACCGGGAACATTTCTATCAGCGCGCGATTCAGCGCGGCTTCAGCCACGCCGAGGTGGCGAGCCGGATTGCGGCCTGCAATGCGGCCCTGGTGATGCTGGCCCTCTATGCGGTTGGCGGGCAGAAACCGGCCGCGCCGTGGATCGCCCTCGCGCTGGCCTTGCTTGCGGTTATCGTCCTTCTGTTTATTCTGGCCCGGCAAAGGCCCCGCGGGCCCGGCGCCGCGGCGGCACCGCCGACATAGCGAACGACAGCGGGCCGCAACGGCACCGGCGGCGGATGGCCGAAGGCTCGCTTTGATGGGATTGGCATGAAGTTCGGCTCTTCCAGGTTCCCCCGCCAGCTGGTCGCCTTTCTGCACGACCTGGTCATGGCGGCCGCCGCCTTCATGATCGCCCTGCTGCTGCGCCTGGGGAACGAGGCCTGGACCTCGCTGATGACCACGCTGTGGCCGTCGATGCTGCTGTTCACCGCCGTCTGCGGCCTGGTTTTCCTCACCACCGGCCTCTACCGGGGGGTCTGGCGCTACGCCTCGATGAACGACCTGGTGGCGATCATCAAGGCGGTCAGCCTGTCGCTCGCCGTCTTCCTGCCGCTGACCTTCCTCATCACCCGTCTCGACGATCTGCCGCGGTCCTGGCTGGTGATCAGCTGGTTCGTCCTGATCTTCCTGCTGGGCGCGCCGCGGATGCTGTACCGCGTGTTCAAGGACCAGGGGTTCCGCCACCTGCTGGAACGCGACGGCCACCGCCGCGTGCCGGTGCTGCTGATCGGCGCCGGCGATGCCGCGGAGACCTTCATCCGCGAGATGGCGCGCGACCGCGACGGCGCCTTCGAGGTGCTGGGTGTCATCGACGAAAAGGGCACGCGCATCGGCCGTCACATTCACGGCGTTCGGATCTTCGGCCATCTGCAGGACCTGCCCGAAGTCTTCAAGCGGCTGGCCAAGCGCGACCGGAAGCCCCAGCGGGTCATCCTGACCAAGCCGCTGGAGCGCGACGAACTGGATTTTATCCTCGAGCTGGCCGACAGCCAGGGCGCCACGGTCGCCCGCCTGCCGCGCCTGACCGATTTCAGCGGCGGCATCGAGGAGCGCCTGCAGATCCG
Organism: Kiloniellaceae bacterium; assembly: GCA_048268885.1. Lineage (GTDB taxonomy): Bacteria > Pseudomonadota > Alphaproteobacteria > Kiloniellales > Kiloniellaceae > Pelagibius. Next base: position 25,499 of record JBLWUP010000024.1, read on the forward strand.
CCCCATCGCCATCGAGGACCTGCTGGGCCGGACTCAGACCAAGCTGGACCGTCCGGCCATGCAGCGCCTGGTTCAGGGCCGCCGCGTGCTGATCACCGGCGCCGGCGGCTCCATCGGCTCGGAACTGGCGCGCCAGATCGCGGCTTTCGCGCCGGCGCAGCTCACCCTCTTCGACAGCTCCGAGTTCAACCTCTATTCCATCGACCTGGAACTGGGCGAACGCCTCCCCGGCCTGCCGCGCGCCGCCGTCATCGGCGATGTGCGCGACGAGGCGCGGGTCGAGCGCCTCTTCGCCGAGGCAAAGCCCGACCTGGTGTTCCATGCCGCCGCCCTGAAGCACGTCCCCATGGTGGAGTTCAATCCCCTGGAGGGTCTCAATACCAATGTGCTGGGCACCCGCAACGTGGCCGACGCCTGCCGCCGCGCCGGGGTCGCTGCCATGGTGCTGGTGTCCACCGATAAGGCGGTGAACCCGCCCAACGTCATGGGCGCCAGCAAACGTCTGGCCGAGAGCTACTGCCAGGCGCTCGATCTGTTGCGGCAGGCGGGCGAAAGCAATACCCGCTTCGTCACCGTGCGCTTCGGCAACGTGCTGGGCTCCACCGGCTCGGTGGTGCCCCTGTTCCAGCGCCAGCTCGCCGGCGGCGGGCCGCTGACCGTCACCCACCCGGAGATGACGCGCTATTTCATGACCATCCGCGAGGCGGTCGAGCTGGTCCTGCAGGCGTCGGTCCTCGGCACCGCCACGCCGCCCGAGGAAGCCGGGCGCATCTACGTGCTGGACATGGGCGACCCGGTGAAGATCGTCGACTTGGCGCGCCAGATGATCCGCCTGGCCGGGCTGAAACCCGACAAGGACGTGGAGATCCGCTTCACCGGCCTGCGCCCCGGCGAGAAGATGCACGAGGAGCTGTTCCACGGCGGCGAGGCGCTGATGCCGACCAGCCATCCGGGCCTGCACCTGGCCGCGCCGCGCACCGCCGACGCCGAGCTTCTGGGCCGCAACCTCGACGAGCTGGCCGCCCTGGTGCGGCAGGGCGAAGGCGACAAGGCCCTGCGCCTGCTGCAGCGCCTGGTTCCGGAATTCCGCGGCGAGCGCGCGGCCGATCAACGCAGCGCCATCGCCGGTGCTTGACGCTCGGGGCGCGGCCTCTTACTAACCGCGGCATCCGCATCATCCTTATCCGAACCGCCGTTCGGCCGACCGCCTGAATCAACCGCCTTAGGGGAGTTGCCCACCGATGCCCGTCGACACGCCCACGCCGATCAAGCGCGCGCTCATTTCCGTTTCCGACAAGACGGGGCTCGCGGACTTCGGCCGCTTCCTGGCCGGCCAGGGCGTCGAGATCCTGTCGACCGGCGGCTCCGCCAAGGCCCTGACCGATGCGGGCGTCGCGGTGGTGGAAGTGGCGGCCCACACCGGCTTCCCGGAAATCATGGGCGGCCGGGTGAAGACCCTGCATCCGAAGATTCACGGCGGCATCCTCGCGCGCCGCGACGTCGAGGACCACGTCAGCGCCATGCGGGAACACGGCATCGCCGGTATCGATATGGTGGTCTCCAACCTCTACCCCTTCGAGGCGACCCTGGCGTCCGGCGCCGACTACGACACCTGCGTCGAGAACATCGACATCGGCGGCCCGGCCATGGTGCGCGCCTCGGCCAAGAACCACGACTTCGTCACCATCATCACCGACCCGGCCGACTACGCGGCCGTGCAGGCCGAGATGACCGCCAACCAGGGCGCGGTGAGCGCGACGCTGCGCCGCCGCCTGGCCAAGACCGCCTTCAGCCACACCGCCGCCTACGACGCCATGATCGCCGGCTGGCTGGCGCGCGAGCAGGGCGACAGCTTTGCCGAGCGTCTCACCCTTTCCGGGCGCAAGACCCAGAGCCTGCGCTACGGCGAGAACCCGCACCAGCAGGCCGCCGCCTACGCCGCCGGTCCGGCGCGGCCCGGCGTCGTGTCCGCCAGGCAACTGCAGGGCAAGGAGCTCAGCTACAACAATCTGAACGACACCAACGCGGCTTTCGAGCTGGTGGCCGAGTTCGAGGCGCCGACCGTCGCCATCATCAAGCACGCCAACCCTTGCGGCGTGGCCAGCCGCGACAGCCTGTCCGCGGCCTATGCCGAGGCCCTGGCCTGCGACCCGGTGAGCGCCTTCGGCGGCATCATCGCGGTGAACCGCAGCCTCGACGCCGCCACCGCCGAGGAAGTCGCCAAGCTGTTCGCCGAGGTGGTCATCGCGCCGGAGATCGACGAGGCGGCCAAGGAGCTGCTGGCGTCGAAGAAGAATCTGCGCGTGCTGGTGACCGGCGCGCTGCCCGACCCGTCGGAGCCGGGCATGGTGATGATGCCGCTGGCCGGCGGCTTCCTGGCACAGAGCCGCGACAACGGACGCATCGATCCCACCGCGCTGAAGGTCGTCACCAAGCGGCAGCCGAGCGAGCGGGAGCTGAGCGACATGGTCTTCGCCTTCCGTGTCGCCAAGCACGTAAAGTCGAACGCCATCGTCTATGCGCGCGAGGGCGCCACCGTCGGGGTCGGCGCCGGCCAGATGAGCCGCGTCGACTCCTCGCGCATCGCCGCCTGGAAGGCGCGCGAAGCCGCCCCCGAAGGCCAGGCGCCGAAGACCCAGGGTTCGGTCGTCGCGTCGGATGCCTTCTTCCCCTTCGCCGACGGCCTGTTGGCGGCGGTCGAGGCCGGGGCCACCGCGGTGATCCAGCCGGGCGGATCGATGCGCGACGAGGAAGTGATCGCCGCCGCCGACGAGGCCGGCTTGGCGATGGTGTTCACCGGGATGCGCCACTTCCGTCACTAGGTCTGACTCAAGGCGGTTCGTGGTGCGGTTATCCCTAAGAGAACATTAAGATTTCTGCTGTAGCCCTGAGGCCATGGGCTCTTCTTGGATTCTACCCGTCCCTCGCGCGCGTTGCGGCCTTCGATGCAACAGCCGCGGCGCAGCCGGGCGGCGACCCCGAGAAGAGTGAGCGGCAATACCGGGAAGCCATGCAGAAGCTCAATTGGGACAACATCACCATCATGGTGGTCGACGACAACGCTTTCATGCGGAAGCTGATCGTCTCGACACTCTATGCCCTCGGGTTCACATCGGTTGTCACCCTGCCCGATGCCAAGGAAGCCATCAAAGCCTTGACGCTGAGCCGGACGAACCCGGTCGAGGCGCGTATTGCCACGATCGACATCATCCTGTCCGACTTCGTGATGCCCGAACTCGACGGCTCGCTGTTCCTGCGATGGATCCGCACGGACAAGAAAGCGCCTGACCGTTTCGTGCCCTTCATCATGGTCTCCGGCGCGGCCGACCAGGGGGTCGTCGAAACCTCCCGGGATGCCGGCGTGACCGAGTTCCTCGCCAAGCCCTTCTCGGCCCAGACGATCGGCGACCGGCTTTTGGAAGTGATCCGGAATCCCCGGCAGTACGTCCTGGCGCAGGACTACTTCGGCCCGGACCGGCGGCGCCTGGACCGGCCGGTGCACTGGCAGGCGATCCGCCAGTACAACGACCTTCCCGAGGGCGATCGCCGCACCACCACGGCCGATCAGATCCAGGTCGTTCAGACCCGCTCCAACACCCGCAAGCTGCGCGACGACGTCCGCGCGATCTATTTCCGCCCGGCCAACAAGCTGCGCGACAAGCTGGGACCGAACGCCCTGCGCAGCCAGATCGATTTCGACCCGCTGGTCCTGCAGGCCGCCGAGCTGCGCATTCAGGAACTCGTGGGGGACTATTCGACCTGGGTGAACAAGTACCTGGAATCGATGACCGAGTCTTTCGATGCGCTGTCCAAGGGTGCCGCGAACCCGAAGTCACATGTCCGCACCATCAACCACATCGCCCACGAGCTGCGCGGCCAGGGCGGGATCTTTGACTATCCTTTGATCACCGCTTTCGGAAAGACTCTCTATGAGGCCACGAGCGATGCCGGCGCGGAGATCACCGAGAACCGCCTGAAGCTGATGGAGGCCCACATCGACGCCCTGCGGCTCGTGTTCGGCAAGCAGATCAGAGGCAACGGCGGCGAAGTGGGCATGGCCCTGATGAAAGACATCGAGCGCGCCGTGCATAAGTACAGCGAACCGAAGACGTCACTGGCTCATAGCCCCTGACCCGAAAATGCCGCGCGCGGACCCGACGACTTGCGCCACGCCGCGCCGGTCTTATCTGCGGTCCACGACATTTTCCTTCCGGCCTTCGCGCAGCTCACCCCTCCCGCCGAAACGCGTCGCCCGCAGCCGATATGTCGATTGCGTCAATTTAACCCGGGAAAGCACCTATAAATTGTAGCCAATTCTTCATACAATGGATTTACCTTACCTCGTGACGACGGCGAAAAAGGTAGCATCGAATCAAAGCACTGCGTTGCTTCGCAAAATCATTCCAAGTGGTATTTCCGACGAACCGGACAACCCCTGGCCGACGTCATCTCCTGCTGAACTTGCCCGCGCCCAGTTTCCCCACGCCCAACTTCCCCACGCCTAGTTTCCCCACGCTTAGGTCACCCGGATCACGATGCTAAAACTGAATTGGGACAACATCACCGTCCTGGTGGTGGACGACAACACCTTCATGCGCAATCTCATCGTGTCCACGGTGCGCATGCTGGGCATCACCAATGTCGTCTCCAAGTCCTCCGCCACCGACGCCATCGAGGCTTTGCGCGAAAGCCGCCGCAATCCCGCCGGCGCCGGCTTCGGCACCATCGACATCATTCTCTCGGACTTCGTCATGGAGGAAGTGGACGGCGCGCTGTTCCTGCGCTGGGTGCGGAGCAGCAAGCAGGCACCCGACCGCTTCGTGCCCTTCGTCATGGTGTCCGGTGCCGCCGATCAGAAGATCGTCGAGGCCGCGCGCGAAGCCGGCGTCTCGGAGTTCCTGGCCAAGCCGTTCTCCGCCAAGAGCATCGGCGACCGCATCCTGGAGGTCATCAAGAATCCGCGCCAGTACGTGCTGGCCCCCGGCTACTTCGGACCGGACCGGCGGCGCATGGACCGGCCGGCGAGCTGGAACTACGCCGACGACTTCAGCCAGCCGGAAAAGAACCGCCGCGTCACCGAGGCCACGCAGATCCAGGTGATCCACGCCCGCTCCAACATCCGCACCCTGCGCGACGACGTGCGGGCGGTCTACTTCCGCCCGGCCAACCGCCTGCGCGACAAGCTGGGCCCCAATGCTCTGCGCGGCCAGATCGACTTCGACCCGCTGGTGATCCAGGCCGCCGAAACGCGCATCCAGGAGATGGTCGGCGACTACGCGGTCTGGGTGAAGAACTACCTCGACACCATGAGCCGCTCCTTCAAGGCGCTCAACAAGCGCGAAGACGATCCCAAGCCGCACGTCCTGACCATCAACCAGATTTCCCACGAGCTGCGCGGCCAGGGCGGCATCTTCGACTATCCGCTGATCACGTCTTTTGGCAAGTCGCTCTACGATGCGACGCTGGATTCACGCGGCAAGATCACCGACAACCGGCTCAAGCTGATCGAGGCCCACATCGACGCCTTGCGGGTGGTCTTCAACAAGCGCGTGAAAGGCGATGGCGGCAAGGTCGGCGCCGAGCTGCTGAAGGACATCGAACGCGCGGTGAAGAAGTACAGCGAACCGCCCATGGCCGGCGGCCCGATCTGATGGCCGTAAAGGGGCGGCCGTAACAGGGCCCCCGCCGGGTCAATCGGAAAAACGTTCCACCAGAAAATCGACGAAGTGCCGCACCTTGGCTGAAAGGTGGCGCCCCGGCGGATAGACCGCGTGGATCGCGCTGTCCGGCCAATGGTGCGTCGGCAGCAGGCGCTGCAGCCGCCCGGCCTTGATGTCGGGACCGATGATCCACAGCGGCAGCAGCGCCACCCCCAAGCCGGACAGGGCCGCCGCGCGCAGCATCATCGGGTTGTTGGTCTCCAGACTGCCGCTCACCGAGACGACGCATTCCCGCCCGGTCTCGTCGACCAGATGCCAATCGTAGCGTTGAGCCCGGTAGGTGTAGATCAGGCAATCGTGGCCGCTCAGGTCCTCGGGACGCGACGGCGCGGCGCGGCCGGCGAGGTAGCCCGGCGCCGCGGCCAGGACGCGGCGATTGGCGGCGAGCCGGCGCCCGATGAGGCTGGAGTCCTCCAGGTCGCCGATGCGCAGGGCGAGGTCGAAGCCTTCCTCGATCATGTTCACGAAGCGGTCGTTGAGGTCGATCTCCAGCGTGACCTCGGGGTAGCGGGCGATGAAGTCGGGCAAGGCGGGCAGCAGATGCAGGATGCCGAAGGCGGTCGGCAGGGTGACGCGCAGGCGTCCGCGCGGCACCGCCTTAAGGCTGGAAACCGAGTCCGCCGCGTCCTCGAGGTCGGCGAGGATGCGGCTGGCGCGCTCGTAGAAGGCGGCGCCTTCCTCGGTCAGGCTCAGCCGCCGGGTGGTCCGGTTGAAGAGCCGGACCGACAGGCGGTCTTCCAGCCGGCCGATCTGCTTGCTGACCGCCGAGGGCGTCAGGTCGAGCGCCCGGGCCGCCGCCGAGAAGCTGCCCTCACGCACCGTGCGGACGAAGACGGGAAGTCCTTCAATGGCGTCCATCATGGCCTCATTTATTCCCAATTGGAATAAATCATATGACGAAGGAGCGAATTATCAAGTCTGAGGAATGCCTCTAGCTTTATCGCACGAGACAGGCCACAGACTTTCCGGAGATTCCCATGCCAAGCGTCACCCCCCAGTCCCCCCTCTCCGCCGACGAACTGGCGCGATTTATCGACCGCGGCCGGCTGCTTCAGAGCCTGGCCCTGCGTGACGGCGCCCGGCGAATCTATCGCTTCCTGGTCTCGGGCTGCAGCCTGCGCGGCCTGCGCCTTGCCGGTTCGCGTCAGCCCTGTTGTTGATCAGCCCTGCTGCTGAGGGACGTGCCTAAGTCTTCCGGCGCTGCGGATCGCGGATTGGCAGCATCAGCAGGAAGCCGGCGAGGAAGAACAGCAGGATGGTCGCCATGCCGACGCGCTGGCTGTCGGCCCAGACCGTGATCCAGCCGACCAGGGCCGGGCCTAGAAAGGCCGTCACCTTGCCGGAGAGGGCATAGAGCCCGAAGAACTCCGCGTGCAGGTCGGGCGGCGCGATGCGCGCCATGAAGGAGCGGCTGGCGGTCTGCGCCGGGCCGATGAAGGCGCCGATGCCGCAGCCCAGCACGTAGAACCACAACTGGCTTTCGACCAGCAGGATGGCACCACCGAGCAGGATCAGCGCGGCCACCGAAAAGAGAATGGTGAACTTGGCGCCCACCAGATCGTCGATCCAGGCGAAGCCGAAGGCGCCCAAGCCCGCGGTGACGTTCAACAGGATGCCGAAGACCAGGATGTCCTCGAAGCTCATGCCGAAGCTGCCGGCGGCGTAGATGCCGCCGAAGGCGAAGAGCGTGTTCAGCCCGTCGGTATAGAGCATGCGCGCCAGCAGGAAGCGGCCGGTCTGGCGCTGCTCGGGCAGCAGCTTCAGGGTGCGCCACAGGCTGGCGAGGCCGTCGCGCACGGCAGAGCCCGGGCGGAACGGCCGCGCCGTCTCGCGCACCACGGCGAAGAGCGGCAGGGCGAAGACCGCGAACCACAGCGCGACGAAGGGCCCGGTGATGCGCACGTCCTCGGCGCGCTCCTTGTCGAGACCGAGGAACGGTACCTCCGGCAGCACGAAGAGAAAAAGGCAAAGCGCCAGGCAGGCGATGCCGCCGACATAACCCAGCCCGCCGGCCCAGCCGGACAGGCGGCCGAGATGACTCTTCGGCGCGATCTCCGGCAGCATGGCGTTGTAGAACACATTGCCGAACTCGAACGCCGTGTTGCCGACGGCGACCAGCAACAGCGCGGGCAGCACAAAGCGCGGGTCGGGCTCGATCCACCACAGCGCGCCGGCGCAGATCACGGCCAGCAGGGAAAAGACCGCGATCCAGGGCTTGCGCCCGCCGCCCTGGTCGGCGATGGCGCCGAAGACAGGCGCCAGGACCGCAAGCAGCAGGCCCGAGATCGACAGCATGAGGCCCCACTGCCCCGTGCCGGCTTCCGGCGTCTCGGCCACCGCCCGGGTAAAGTAGGCCGCCGTCACGAAGGTGACGATCACCGTCGGGTAGGAGGAGTTGGCCCAGTCGTAAAGACACCAGGCCAAGGCCGGGGCGCGGCGCCCCTGCCATCGCAGGCGTCCGGGCTGCGGCCCGGCGGAAGTTGGCTCGGCGGAGGTTGGCCCGGCGGAGGTTGGCGGATCGGAAACTATCGGAGACCTCCTCGGCGCCCGGGACGCCCCCTTGCGGGTCAATGACTTGTCACGGGCTAGCAGCTTTCTCTGCGGCGCTCAAGCGGTGTAGGCTGGCCGCCGCAACGCGCATAGTGAGAGGGTTCATGCTGATCGTCACCACCGATGGAATCGAAGGCCGGAAAATCGTCGAGTACCTGGGCATCGTTTCCGGCGACGCCATCGTCGGCGCCAATGTGTTCCGCGATGTCTTTGCGCGGGTGCGCGACGTGGTGGGCGGACGCGCCGTCGACCTGGATTACGAGGTGATCGGCGATTCCATGCTCATAGTCTTGGCCAACGGCACCGCCGTGAAGCCGGGTTAGCAGACCGCTTGCCACTTCACATAATTGTTTCGCACCCTTCGAGACGGCGCTTGCGCGCCTCCTCAGGGTGAGGCCTGGAGATTGACCTCATGCCGAGGAGCGAGCACCCGCGAGCGTCTCGAAGCACGAGGGCAATCGGGAATACAGAAAACTAACCCGACACCATCGACTTGAGCTGGCGGTTGGCGACCGCCAGCATGGCGAAGTCCGGCGTGCCGGAGGTCTTCAGTTCCTCCAGCAGCTGCTCGGTGCGCGTCACCAGGGGCGCGCGGCCGGCGGACCACTCGGCGATGATCTTGTCGGTCGCCGCCCCGTCCTTGCCGCCGCGCTTGCCGCTGGCTTTCCCGGCGCCTTTCCCCGCGCCGCTGCCGTTCAACACCCGCGTGGTCAACTCGCTCTGGTGGCCATAGAAGTCGTCGATGATGGCCGACACCGCCAGCTTGTCCCAGGCGGTATCGGTGGGCAGCGACCCGGCGGAGCGGCGCAGCCAGTCGAAGCCGAAGCGGTCGCCGATGGTGAAGTAGGCCTCGGCCACCTTCTCGACCGGCAGCTTCAAAGTGGCGGCGATCCGCACCACGTCGCAGACCGGCGCCAGCATGGGCAGGCTGGCGATGCGCCGCGCCAGGGCCTGCGGCGCCCCCTGCTCCACCAACTGCGCGGTGTGCTGGTCCAACAGTTCCCGGTCGGCCGGCGACAGCAGGGACTCGATGCGTCCGACCAGGGTGGCAACGCCCTCGCCGAAGCGCCCGATCTCCCCGGCGATGTCGAGAGGAATGCCGACTTCGCGCAGGAACCAGACGGTTTCCCGCTCGATCAGGCGCCCGCATTCCACCAGCATGCGCGACTGCAGCAGCGCCGGCACCTTGTTGTCGAGCGCCTCGATCTGCGCCCAGAGGTCGCGCATGCCGAAGATCTCGCGGGCGATAATGTAGGCCTTCACGATTTCTTCCGGCGGCATGCCCGTCTTCTCGCGCACCTCGTGCACGAAGTTGATGCCGACCCGATTGACCACGTCGTTGCTGACCACCGTCACCACGATCTCGCGCTTCAGGCGGTGACGGTCGATCTGCGCCGCGTAAGGCGTGCGCAAGGGTTTCGGGAAATAGGTCGCCAGGTCGGCGATGAAATGCGCGTCGTCGGGCAGGTCGGACTTCAGCAGGTCGTCGTAGAGCACCAGCTTGGAATAGGACAGCAGCACCGCGATCTCCGCCCGCGTCAACCCCTCGCCGCGCTTCATGCGCTCGAGCACCTCTTCATCGTCCGGCAGATACTCGATGCGGCGGTTGAGCTGCCCGTCTTTTTCGAGGGACCGCATGAAGCGCGCGAAGCGGTCCAGCAGGTGTCCGCCGAGCTGATGGGTGACGGTGATCGCCTGGCTCTGCAGGTAGTTGTCGCGCAGGCACTGCTTGCCGACTTCCTCGGTCATCTTCTCCAACAGCTTGTTGCGCTGCTTGCGGGTCATCTCGCCGGCCTGCTCGACGTCGCCCAGCAGGATCTTGATGTTGACCTCGTGGTCGGAGCAGTCGACACCGGCGGAGTTGTCGATGAAGTCGGTGTTGCAGCGCCCGCCTGCCTCGCCGTATTCGATGCGGCCGAGCTGGGTGACGCCCAGGTTGGCGCCTTCACCGATGACCTTGGCGCCCACCTGCTTGCCGTTGACGCGCAGCGCGTCGTTGGCGCGGTCGCCGACGTCGAGGTTGCTTTCCTCGCCGGCCTTGATGTAGGTGCCGATGCCGCCGAACCACAGCAGTTCGATCTCCGCCAGCAGCATGGCCTGGATCAGCTCGTTGGGCGTGACGCTGTCCTTGGCGATGCCGAAGACGCGCTTCATCTCGGGCGTCACCTTGATCGACTTGGCGCTGCGTTCGAAGATGCCGCCGCCCTTGGAGATGAGCTCCGGGTTGTAGTCGGTCCAGGCCGAGCGCGGCAGCTTGAAGAGGCGGTCCCGCTCCTCCCAGCTGCGCGCCGGATCCGGCGTCGGGTCGACGAAGATGTGCATGTGGTTGAAGGCGCCGACCAGCAGGATGTGCCGGGACAGCAGCATGCCGTTACCGAAGACGTCGCCGGACATGTCGCCGCAGCCGATGCAGGTGAAGTCCTCTTTCTGGATATCCTTGCCCAGCTCGCGGAAGTGGCGTTTCACCGACTCCCAGGCGCCGCGCGCGGTGATGCCCATCTTCTTGTGGTCGTAGCCGGCCGAACCGCCGGAGGCGAAAGCGTCGTCCAGCCAGAAGCCGTAGTCGGCGGAGACGCCGTTAGCGATGTCGGAGAAGGTCGCCGTGCCCTTGTCGGCGGCGACCACAAGGTAGGGATCGTCGGCGTCGTAGCGTATCACCTTCTGCGGCGGCACGATGCGGCCGCGCTTCAGGTTATCGGTGATGTCCAGCAGACCCCGGATGAACGTCTTGTAGCATTCGATGCCCGCCTCGAGGAAGGCTTCGCGCCCGGCCTCCGCCGGCGGCGGCTGCTTCATGACGAAACCGCCCTTGGAGCCGACCGGCACGATGACCGTGTTCTTCACCTGCTGCGCCTTCACCAGGCCGAGCACCTCGGTGCGGAAGTCCTCCGGCCGGTCGGACCAGCGCAGGCCGCCGCGCGCGACCATGCCGAAGCGCAGATGGACGCCTTCCAGCCCCGGGCTGTAGACGAAGATTTCCCTCAAGGGCTGGGGCTGCGGCAGCTCCTCGATGTTGCGGGAATCGAACTTGAAGGAGCAGTAGATCTTTTCGCCGCCGTCTTTAGCAGGCTGAAAGAAGTTGGTGCGCAGGGTCGAGAGAATGAGATTCAGATAGCGCCGGATTATGCGGTCCTCATCCAGGTTGGAGACTTGGTCGAGCTGCGCCTCGATATCCGCCACGATCTTCTTGCAGAGCTTCGCCGAGTCCTTCTCGCGGGCGGGGTCGAAGCGCGCCAGGAAGAGGTCGACCAGATTGCGCGCCACATCCGGATTGCGCGCCAGCGTCGCTTCCATGTAGTCCTGGCTGAAGGGGATGCGCGCCTGACGCAGATACTTGCAGTAGGCGCGCAGCACGATCACTTCGCGCGCCGTCAGCCCGGCGTGCAGCACCAGCTTGTTGAAGCCGTCGTCTTCCATCTCGCCGTGCCAGACCCGCGCGAAGGCCTCGTGGAAGGCATCGCGCACGCTCGCCAGGTCGATCGCCGCGCCGCCCTCCACCACCATGTCGAAGTCGTGAATCCAGATCGGCGTCTTACGGTCGCTGACTTCCACGTCGTAGGGCACTTCGCCGATGACCTTCAGGCCCATGTTCTCCAGCATCGGCAGGATGTCGGAAAGCGGCACCGGCTGGTCGAGCACATAGATTTTGAAATTCAGTTCTTCGGGCCCCGCGCCGTCGCGGTGATAGAGGTTCATCGAGAGGTCGTCGGCGGCGATCGCCTCTTCGATGTTGCCGATGTCCTCCACCGCCACGGTGGCGTCGAAGTTGTGCTGGAAGGCCGGCGGAAAGGCGCGCTCGTAGCGCCGGAGCATGCGGATGCCGAACTGCTCCCCGGTCGCGGCGACCAGCGCCTCTTCCAGCAGGTCGGCCCAGGAGCGCGTGGCCCGCTCAAGGCGTTCCTCCAGCTTCTTCAGGTTGACGTTCGGAATCTTGCCGGGCTTGGTCTTGATGATGGCGTGCAGACGCGCCAGCACTTCGTCGCTCATCTGCGTCGAAAAGTTCGCGCAGTGGCCGTCATAGGCCTCGGCAAGAATCTGCTGCAGCTTGCGGCGCAGCGAGGTGTCGTAGCGGTCGCGCGGCACATAGACCATGCAGGAGACGAAGCGTTCGAAAGGATCGCGGCGCACGAAGAGCGCGGTGCGCTGGCGCTCTTGCAGGTGCAGCACGCCGATGGCGATGTCGCAGAGTTCCTGAACGGAAATCTGGAACAGCTCGTCGCGCGGATAGGTCTCCAGGATGTGCATCAGGGCCTTGCCGTCGTGGCTGCGCGCAGAGAAGCCGGAGAGCTTCACCGCCGCGTTGACCTTCTGGCGCAGCAGGGGAATGTCGCTGGGCGAGCGCGAATAGGCGATCGAGGTGAAAAGGCCGACGAAGAGCCGCTCGCCGGTGACGTTGCCCTTGGCGTCGAAGGTCTTCACCGCGATGGTGTCGAGGTGTACGGCGCGGTGCACGGTGGCGCGCCGGTTCCCCTTGGTGATGCGCAGCAGTTGCGGCTGGCGCATGAAGTCGCGCACGTCGGCCGGCAGTTTGCCGAGATTGCGCAGGCCGTCGAAGACGCGCACCTCCGGGTCGCGCAGAACGCCAAGGCCGCGCGCCTTGTTGATCTTGGTGACGGCGTTGCCGCCGCGTCCGTGGAAGCTGATCTCGCGGTAGCCGAGATAGGTGAAGTGGTCGTCGTCCAACCACTTGAGGAACTCGAGGCCTTCGGAGATCTCGGCGACCGGCAGCATGGGAGGGCGGGTTTCCAGCTCGGCGATGACCTCGCGGCACCTCTCGCGCATGGTTCGCCAGTCTTCCACCGAGGCGCGCACGTCGCTCAGCACGGCTTCGATGCCGGCGGCGATCTCCGCCAGGCGCTTTTCCGGCTGCTCGCTGATCTGTATCTGCATCACCGACTCGCCGCGCGGCTCCGCCGCACCGGCTTTCGGCTGTGCCTTGGCCTTGGGGTCGACCAGTTCAAGCAGCTTGCCCTTGGCGTCGCGGCGCAGACTGACGATTGGGTGGATGACCAGCCGCACCTCGACGTCGTTCCGGTTGATTTCCGCGGTGACCGAGTCAACGAGGAACGGCATGTCGTCGTTGATGACTTCGATGACGCTGTGCGGCGACTCCCAGCCGTCCCGGTCGGGGTCAGGATTGTAGGCGCGCACGCTGGCCTTGCCGGGCGTGCGCTGCTGCAGGCTGTCCCACAGCGCCAGCACGCCGCCGGCCAGATTGTCCGCCGACTCGCCGCGCAGGTCGGCGGGCGGCACGTTGGCGAGGAACTGGCGCACGAAAACCTCGGCACGCTTCGCCTTTGCCGCGCTGAGGCGCTTGCCGACCGCTTGGACGACCTGGCCGATGAGTCGGGACCGCGCTTGCGCGCTCTTGTCTACCATGGCGAATTCCCCCTGCCGCAGTTTCTGCTCTACCTGCTTAGCCGGTGATGACCTTACCTCTGCCGGGCGACCGCCCCGCCGCCCCGATCGGGACGGCACGACTCTGATCACCTGGATTACACGCTAAACCATTCCACGCGCGAAAGCGAAGAGGCGAAAGCAGAAGATGCAGGGTAACCCCGCAGAATTACGGAAATAAAATCGGTCGCCGGGAAAATCGGCCGCGCGCCCTTGTCGTGAACCGAAGGATGGCGGCAGGCCGCAGGGGACCCGCGGGGCGGCCTGGAGAGACCGAAAGGAGGCCATTGCGGGCGCGCGGACCCCGGGATCCGCCGGTCAACTCTGCGGCGATTTGTGATAGCGCTAGCAATTTGGCCTTTCCTGACCGAAAGTGGTGGAATGCGGCGCCATGAAAAGGGGGGGCAGCATGACACGACGCAAAAAGGGCCGGACGACCATCGCCGACGTGGCGGCGCAGGCGGGAGTCAGCCCGATTACCGTATCGCGCGCCCTGCGCGAACCGGCTCGCGTCTCCGAACCTCTGCGCAAACGCATCGATGCGGCGGTGCGGGACCTCGATTACGTGCCGGATCTGCATGCCCGGGCCCTGGCCTCGGCCCGCACCAACGTGGTCGGCGTGATCATCCCCTCGCTCACCAACTCCGTCTTCGCGGAGGTGATGCGCGGCGTCCACGACCGCGCGGAGAAGACCGACCTGCAGGTGCAGCTCGCCAACACCCGATACTCGCCGCTGGAGGAGGAACGCCTGATCCGCCTGTTCCTCAGCCAGTCGCCGGCAGGGCTGATCATGGTGGGCATCGACCAGACCGCCGCCGCCGCGAAGCTGCTGCGCGAGGCCGAGCTGCCCATCGTGCAGATCATGGAGCTGGGGCCCGAGCCCTTCGACATGATGGTAGGGCTGTCGCAGTTCGACGCCGGGCGGGCCATGACCGAGCACCTGCTGGAGGCCGGCTACCGCCGCATCGCCTTCCTGGCCGCGCGCCTGGACCCGCGCAGCAACCGCCGCATGGCCGGCTACAGCGCCGTCATGGCCGAGCGGGGGCTCGCCGACGACAGCCTCATGGTGCAGACCAAGGCGCCCTCTTCTGTCGGCGTCGGCTGCGAACTGATGCGCCAGATCATGGAGCAGCGGCCCGATATCGAAGCGGTGTTCTGCAACAACGACGACATCGCGCTGGGCGCCCTCTTCGAGTGCCGGCGCATGGGGATCGCCGTGCCGGAACGCCTGGGTATCGCCGGTTTCAACGATTTCGAGATGATGGCCTCCGCCGAGCCGCCGATCACCAGCATGGCGACCGAGCGCTACGAGATGGGCGTTGCCGCCATGGACATGATCGCCAGGACCATCGCCGGCGAGCCGCCGGAGCAGAAGGTGGTCGACCTGGGCTTCCACCTCTGCGCGCGCGCCAGCACCCGGCGCCGCGGTGCGGCCGAGACCGCCCCTCAGGCGGCGGCGAAGAAGCAGCCGGCGGCGAAGAAGGCGTCGCGCAAGAAAGCCGCGCGCAAGGACCGGGTCAGGGAAGCCCGCTGAATCCCCCTTTCCAATTCCCCCTGATGTCCTAGGTTCTTGTGCAAACGTCCAGCGTGACGGGACGTATCGCAAAGAACCGGCCGGGAGCAGCACCGATGGACGTGCTGAACGACATTCTCGACACCCTGGAATTGAAGGGCGCGCTCTACTTCCGCACCGACTGTTCAGCCCCCTGGGCCGTTGCCGTGCCCGACTACGAGCGGGCCGCGCGCTTCCACCTGGTGGTGCAGGGAAACTGCCATGTCCGCCTCGCCTCCGGTGCCACGGTGGAGCTCAACCCCGGCGACCTGATACTGATCCCGCGCGGGCGCAGCCATGTGCTGGCCGACAGCGCCGGCCGCCACGCCACCGACCTGGAAACCGTCCTCAAGGACAGCGGCTACAGTGGCGAGGGCGCGCTGGTCGTCGGGCGGGGCGACCCGCAAGCCTCCACCCAGCTGGTCTGCGGCCACTTCACTTTCCGCGCCGCGGCCGACCACCCGCTGCTGCGCGCCCTGCCGGAGGCCCTGGTCATCACCGCGGCCATGCGGGCGCGCGAGCCCTGGCTCGACGAGGTGCTACGCCTGGTGGCGCGCCGGGTCTTCGCCGAGGACATCGGCAGCACCGCCGCGGTCACCCGCCTGTCGGAGATCGTCTTCATCGAGGCGCTGCGGATCGGCGTCGAGCAGTGCGCGGAGCTGAAGCGCCTCGTCGAGGCCTTCCGCGACCGCCAGGTCGGCCGTGCCCTGCAACTGATCCATGCGCAGCCCGGCGCGACCTGGACCGTCGACCGCCTGGCCGGCGAAGTCGGCATGTCGCGCAGCCGCTTCGCCGAGCGTTTCAGCGCCCTGGTCGGCCAGGGGGCCATGGCCTACCTGGCCGACTGGCGCCTTCAGAAGGCGCTGGCGCTGCTGCAAAGCAGCCCCGCCAGCAGCGTGCAGCAGGTGGCAAGCCAGACCGGCTACAAGTCGCCGGCCGCCTTCAGCCGCGCCTTCACCAGCAAGTTCGGGATCGCGCCCTCCGCCTACCGGCGCCGGACAGCTTGAAGCCCCCTCTCGAAGGATCTTCTGGAGATTCTTTGCAGATCGTCCCGATCATGCTGCCACCTGTCCCATAATTTCCTGCCTTAATTGATTGAACGTCCTGCCGAGCCCAGTTTCGCCCTGTCGGCAGGAAGTCGCCTGTGATGCCCATCGCAAGAGGGGGACCGCCCGCTCCGCACGCCGCCGACCGTGCGGCGGGCAAGGCACCCCCTGTTCCAAAGGAAGGAAGACAGATGCCCCGCAGATTGCTGCTCACCGCCGTCGCCGCGCTCTCCGTCGCGGCCGCGGGCTGTGCCTCGGCCGACGAGAAGGCCGCCTCAAAGATGAACGATCTGGAGATCGCCCATTCCGCCTACACCGCCGGCAACCTGGACATCCGCTATGCGCACCTGGCGCTCGCCCTGTCGGAGAACGAGACGGTGCGCGACTTCGCCGCCACCATGATCCGCGACCACAGCGCGGTGAACGACGAGGCCGTGGCCCTGATCACCAAACTCAACGTGACGCCGCAGGATAATGACCTGAGCCGCGCCCTGGTGAAAGGGGCCGCGGCGAAGCGCGCCGAGCTGGTCGTCCTGAAGGGCCAGGCTTTCGACTGTGCCTACGCGACCAACGAGCTGGGCTATCACCAGGTCGTCAACCAGACCGTCGAAGGCAGCTTCATTCCCCAGGCCACAGTGCCGGAACTGAAGGACCTGCTGTCCGATGCCCTGGTGACCTTCAAGGTGCACGAAGGCCATGCCGAGCGCATGGTCGCCGGGCTGAACTGCGGCTGAGCCATGGCACGCTTCGCCGTCACGCTGCTGCTCGCCCTGGCGGTCGCAGGGCAGCTGTCGGGAGCGCCCGCGGGCGCTTCCGGCGCCGCCCGCGGCGGTGAACCCCGGCTGCACCGCGTCGTCATCGAGGACTTCGCCTTCCGGCCTCGGCGCCTGGAGGTACGCCCCGGCGACAGTGTCGAGTGGGTGAACCTGGACCTCGCCCCGCACACGGCCAGCGCCGAGGACGGCACTTGGGACAGCGGCGAAATGGCGAAGCGGGCGCGCTTTCGCATGACCTTCCGGAAGGCCGGCAGTCACGCCTACGGCTGCGCCTTCCACCCCCTGATGCGCGGCGACATCGTCGTCGCGCCCTGACACCCCCATCTCATTTCGCAATAGGAAAAAGACCATGACCCTGATCGACCATGCCAGCGTCGGCGTGCCCGACATCGAAGCCGCCCGCAAGTTCTACGACCCGGTGATGAAGGCGCTGGGCTGCGACTGCCTGGCCGCCCTGGACGGGCTCGCCGCCTACGGCACCTCAGTGCCGCAATTCGTCATCATCCTGCCTTTCGACAAGCAGGCGGCCAGTGCCGGCAACGGCACCCACATCTGCTTCGCCGCTGCCAGCCGCGAAGCGGTCGACAGCTTCTCCAAGGCCGCCCTCGACAACGGCGGCAGCGATGAAGGCGCGCCGGGCCCGCGTCCGGGCTACCCCAAGGCCGACGTCTATGCCGCCTTCGTACGCGACCCCTTCGGCAACAAGCTGGAAGCCATCCATAACGGCTTTACGGCCTGACGGCTGGGAAATGAGGTGGAGCTAGAAGCTCTCGACCCAGGGACGCAGCTCCACCTCCCAGGTCCAGGCCGAGCGGTGCTGGCGCGCCACCTGGAAATAGGTTTCGGCGATGGCGTCGGGATCGAGCAGCGCGTCCTTGCCGTCGTCCGGGCGCGCCGTCGAGCGGATGCCGCCGTCGATCACGAAGTGGGCGACGTGAATGCCCTGGGGCTGCAGCTCGCGGGCCAGCGACTGGGCCAGGCCGCGCAGGCCGAACTTGCCCATGGCGAAAGGCGCCGAGCGGGCATAGCCCTTCACGCTGGCCGAGGCGCCGGTCAGCAGAAGGGTGCCGCTGCCACGCGCCAGCATGGCCGGGACCACGGCATTGCACACCAGGTAACCGCCATAGCAGGACACCAGCAGAGCCTGTTTCACCGCCTCGGGATCCAACTCGGTAAAGGGCCCGCGCTGGCGGCCCGACGCGTTGAACAGCACCACCTCGGGGGCGCCGAGATCCTGCGTCACCTGCGCCACCATGTCCTCCACCGCCGTCGGGTCGGTGACGTCGCAGGCATAGGTCCTGGCGTCGACCTCCGCGGCGAGATCCGCCAGCTTGCCGGGATTGCGTGCGGCCAGAGCGACCTTGGCGCCTTCGCGGGCGAAACGGCGCGCCACCGAGGCGCTGAGGCCCGGCCCGGCGCCGACGATCAGAACGGTTTCAGCCATCTGAGGCTCCTCCCTCCACAAGTTTTCCGCCCGCCGTCCGAAAGGCGGCGCGGCCGGGAAGGCGGTTGCTCACCCTTCCGGCCTGCGGCATTTCCGTCTTTCACTACTTAGGTAGCCCTACGGCCTTAGACCAGGGCGAGGCGCACGTCCAGGCCGTTGCGGGTGGCGTGCGAGTAGGGGCAGACGATGTGCGCCTGGTCGACGATGGCCTGCGCAGCATCGCGCTCGATCCCCGGCAGGGCGATCGCCAGCTCGACGTCCAGGCCGAAACCCTCGCCGTCGTCGCGCGGACCGATGCCGACCGTTGCCGTCACCGTGCTGTCGTCGGACAGCGTCACCTTCTTCTGGCCGGCGACGAACTTGATGGCGCCCAGGAAGCAGGCGGAATAGCCGGCGGCGAAAAGCTGCTCGGGATTGTTGCCGTCACCGCCCGGGCCGCCCAGTTCTTTCGGCGTGGTCAGCGTGACGGCAAAAGCGCCATCGGCGGTCTTGGCGGAGCCGGTACGGCCCCCGGTGGCAGTGGCTTCTGTGGTGTAGAGCGTCTTCATGGTGATCTTCCTTCCGGTTATCGGCGGACCCATTTCTCCGCCTGCTGCAAAATATATGTCGCGCGCGATTTAATCGCGCAATATGTTCTTACGAAATTTTTCGCAACTCCCTGAAAAACAACAAATATTTTTTGCACGATTATCTTGTGTACGATCAAATCGCGCGTATATTTATGCAAATACGACCTTTGGAGAGAGATCATGGCCGCAAGGGATTCCGACCAACTGGAACTGGACGAGCAGTTCTGCTTCGCCGTCTATTCCACCGCCCATGCGCTGAACCGCGCCTACAAGCCGCTGCTGGACCGCTTGGGCGTGACCTATCCGCAATACCTGGTGTTGCTCGCGCTTTGGGCCGAGGACGGACGCGGCGTCGGCAGCCTGGGCGAACAGTTGATGCTGGAGTCGAGCACCCTCACGCCCTTGCTGAAGCGCATGGAGGCGGCCGGCCTGCTGCGCCGCGAGCGCAATCCCGAGGACGAGCGTCAGGTCATCGTCCGCCTGACGTCGAAGGGGCGGAAACTGCGCGACAAGGCCAAGGCGGTGCCGAAATCCGTGCTGGCCGCCACCCGCTGCACCGCGAAGGAGCTCGGCCGGCTGCGCGACCGCATGACAGAGGTGCGCGACGCCATCCTCGACTCGGTCGAGGCGGCCTAGAAGGTCAGCCCTTCGGCCGGATGCGCTGCAGCAGGTCCCACACGGGAATCGCACTGAGCCCGCCGATCACCCCGGCGACGTAGGGCGGCAGGGCGAAACCGAAGACCGCCTGCCAGATGAGACCGGCGAGGTAGCTGGCCGCCAGCATGACCAGGATGGTGATGATCAGGCGCTGCCACAGCGGCAGATGGCGGGGCGGAACGTTGTCGGTCATGGCGGCGTTTCCTCGTTTTCGCGCCGACGCGCGTCGCGCCCGGAGCTTAGCAAGAGACTAACCATTGCGCAGCAGGAAGGGTTCCACCAGGTCGAGCAGCTGTTCCGGCGCCTCGAAGGGCGCGCGGTTGCCGTGAACGCAGTGGCGCAATGGCAAGATCGGGGGAAGCCGCCTATATATAGGTGATGCCTCCCGAGCTCTCCCCCGAAGCCACCGGCGAAGCCATAAGCGACCGGCTGCCGAGCCTGTTCCTGCCGCACGGCGCCGGCCCCTGCTTTTTCATGGACTGGAACCCGCCGGACGCCTGGGACCGGATGGCGGCCTACCTGAAAGGTCTCGCCGCCGGATTGCCGGCGCGGCCCAAGGCGATCCTGGCGGTCTCCGCCCACTGGATGGAACCGGTCTTCACCATCGCCAGCGCCGCTGAGCCGCAGCTGATCTTCGACTACCACGGCTTTCCGCCGCACACCTACGAACTGACTTATCCGGCACCGGGCGCGCCGGATCTCGCGCGGCGCGTCGCATCGCTGCTGCAGGACGCGGGGCTGGCGACGCGCGAGGACCCCGCTCGCGGCTTCGACCACGGCATCTTCATTCCCCTGAAGCTGGCCTTTCCGGAGGCCGAGGTGCCCGTGGTGCCGCTGTCGCTGCGCGCCGATCTGGATCCGGCGGCGCACCTGGCCGCCGGGCGCGCCCTCGCCCCCTTGCGCGATGACGGCGTGCTGATCCTCGGCAGCGGCATGAGCTTCCACAACATGCGCGGCTACGGCGACCCGCGCTACGGCGCACCCTCCGACGCTTTCGACGCCTGGCTGAGCGAGGCGGTCACCGATCCGGAGGCCCGCGGGGCCGCCCTCACCGCCTGGGCCGCCGCGCCCGGCGGGCGGCAATCGCACCCTCAAGGGCAGGAAGAACACCTGTTACCCCTCATGGTGGCGGCCGGGGCGGGCGGGCCCGGCCGGCGCGACTTCACCGACCGGGTGCTGGAGGTCAGCCTCTCCGCTTTCCGCTTCGATTAAGTCCCAAAACGCCCGGCAGACGCATAGCCGCTCTGCGCCACGCGGGCGGTGCAAAGAGGCGTGAAGTCGTGCTATCGATCCGGCCGCACGATATGAATGGCGGCCGTTTTCCGGGAGTTCCGCCGATTTCAGGGAGTTCCAACGTGACCGAGACCATCTGCATTTCCCCCGTCGACAACAGCGAGTATGCGCGCCGCCCCGTGGCCGGCGACGACCAGGTGGAGGCCGTTTTCGCGCGCGCCCGTCTGGTCCAGCGTGACTGGGCGCGCCTGCCGATCGCCGAGCGCGCGCGCTACTGCACGGCTCTGGTCGATGCCATGCTGTCCCTGCGCGACGAGATCATTCCGGAGCTGGCCTGGCAGATGGGCCGTCCGGTGAAGTTCGGCGCCGGGGAACTGGGCGGCTTCGAGGAGCGCGCCCGCGGCATGATCGCCATCGCCGAGCAGGCCCTCGCCCCGGTGGTCCCGGCCGCGAAGGACGGCTTCAAGCGCTACATCCGCCGCGAGCCCCTGGGCGTGGTGCTGACCGTCGCGCCGTGGAACTTCCCCTACCTGACGGCGGTGAACTCCATCGTCCCCGCGCTGATGGCCGGCAACGCCGTGGTGCTGAAGCACGCGGCGCAGACCCTGCTGGCGGGCGAGCGCTTCCAGCAGGCGGCCGACAAGGCGGGGCTGCCCGAAGGCCTCTTCACCAACCTCTGCCTCAGCCACGGCCAGGTCGGCAAGATCATCGGCGCGCGGCTGGCCGACCAGGTGAACTTCACCGGCTCGGTCGAGGCCGGCAAGGTGATCGAGCAGGCCGCCGCCGGCCAGTTCATCGGCGTCGGGCTGGAGCTGGGCGGCAAGGACCCGGCCTACGTGCGCGCGGATGCCGACCTGGACTTCGCCGCCGAGAACATCATGGACGGCGCCTTCTTCAATTCCGGCCAGTCGTGCTGCGGCATCGAGCGCATCTACGTGCACGACAGCCTGTTCGACCCCTTCGTCGAGAAGTTCGTCGAGCTGACCCGCGGCTATGTGCTGGGCGACCCGCTGGACCCCGAGACCACCCTGGGGCCGATGGTGAAAACCGCCGCCGCCGATTTCGTGCGCGGCCAGATCGCCGCCGCGGTGCAGGCCGGCGCCACCGCTCACCTGGACCCCAAGGACTTCCCCGCCAACAAGGAAGGCACGCCTTACCTGGCCCCCCAGGTGCTGACCGGCGTGACCCACGACATGTCGGTGATGACCGACGAGAGCTTCGGCCCGGTGGTCGGCATCATGAAGGTCTCCGGCGACGAGGAAGCCGTGCGTCTGATGAACGATTCGGACTTCGGCCTCACCGCCTCCATCTGGACCAAGGACCTGGCGGCGGCCGAGGCCATCGGCGGCGAGGTCGAGACCGGCACGGTGTTCATGAACCGCGCCGACTATCTGGACCCCATGCTGGCCTGGACCGGCGTGAAGGACACCGGCCGCGGCGCCACCCTGTCGCAGGTCGGCTACGAGATGCTGACCCGGCCCAAGTCCTTCCACCTGCGCCACACGGTATAAGTCAAAGGCGGCTCCGGCCCGCTCCCCCACCTGGGAGTGCGGGCTGGCGCCGAGGTTCTGCGAAGCAGAAACGCAAAAGGCGGCCCGAAGGCCGCCTTTTCTGCGCTTTCCCGCCTCTTGGGAGGGAAATTGGAGCGGGCGATGAGATTCGAACTCACGACCCCAACCTTGGCAAGGTTGTGCTCTACCCCTGAGCTACGCCCGCACCGGAAGCGGGGAAATACCCGCTTTCGAAAGACTTTGCAAGCCCCTCTTTCTGGCCGCGGCAAGCGCGCCCCCGAAGGACCGCCGGCAAGACTAGACCGGCTTTGCTACCCAAGCCTTAAAAGCCCGCATCGCATCGAAAAACAAAAGGAAAACAAGCCGAAAACGGCCCGACAGGGTGACAAACCGCCGCCAGTCTGCTACGGCCCCTGCCGGAAACTGGGACCGGGAAAAGGCTGAGAACCATGTCCGAGACGGAAAACGGCGAAGCGACCTTGCCGACCTCGCCCGAGGCGCTGCTGGCACGCCTGGAAGAACTGGGCATCGAGGCCCGCACCGTGACCCACCCGCCGGTCTACACGGTGGAGGAGGCCAAGGCCCTGCGCGGCGAACTGCCCGGATCCCACATCAAGAACCTCTTCCTGCGCAACAAGAAGGGCCAGATGTGGCTGGTCACCTGCCTGGAGGACCGCGAGATCGACCTGAAGGCCCTGGGCCAGCGCCTGGAGGCCGGGCGGTTCTCCTTCGGCAGCGCCGAGCGGCTGATGACCTACCTGGGCGTGCTGCCGGGATCGGTCACGCCCTTCGCGGTGATCAACGACGGCGACAAGCAGGTCACCATGGTGCTGGACAGCGGCGTCATGGAGGCGGGGCCGGTGAACTGCCACCCTCTGGTCAACACCATGACCACGGCGGTCTCGCCGGACGACCTCCTCCGCTTCCTGGAGGCCGAAGGCCATGCGCCCCTGATGCTCGACATGAGCCCCACCGGCTAGAGCAACCCGCGTCCAGGCGGACGCGGACAAGTTGCTCTAACCTTTGAAGATAGATCAATTTATCCTCGGTCAGGTGATTCCACCTGACCGAGGATTGATCTAGGGGCCGGCACGGCGGCGAAGGCGGCAGGGAACGGCGGCGCGCGCGGGTGGGCTTGCCCTCAGGCCCGAAAGCCGCCATTTATGGTGTAGAACCCTCCGCGGACGCCCGGAAAACGGCGGCGGACCAGTAATCAGCAGGCGAACGGAACAGCAGTATGGAATCGATCATTGGCGGGCCGGAGACTGTAGGACAGGCCAGCGCCGACGCCATCAAGGAAAGCGATCAGCAGGCCTTCGCCCAGGACGTCATCGAGGCCTCGATGACGGTGCCGGTGATCGTCGACTTCTGGGCGCCCTGGTGCGGCCCCTGCAAGCAGCTCGGCCCGATGCTGGAAAGCGCGGTGAAAGCCGCCGGCGGCGCCGTGCGCATGGTCAAGATCAACGTAGACGAGAACCAGCAGCTGGCCGCCCAGCTGCGCATCCAGTCGATCCCCACGGTCTATGCCTTCTTCCAGGGCCAGCCGGTCGACGGCTTCCAGGGCGCGCAGCCGGAAAGTGAGATCAAGGCCTTCGTCGACCGCCTGCGCCAAGCGGGCGCCGCGGGCCAGGGGCCGAGCCCCGTCGAACAGGCCAACGAGCAGGCGCAGGCCGCGCTGGAGGCCGGCGACACCGACACCGCCTCCACCATCTTCAGCCAGGTGCTGCAGCACGACGCCGAGAACGCCGAGGCGCTGGCGGGGCTGATCACCTGCTACCTGGCCAGCGGCGACATCGAGACGGCGCGCGAGATGTACCAGGGCCTGGACGACAAGATGCGCGCCAACGCGGCCTTCGCCTCCGTCGCCGCAAAGATCAATCTGCAGGAACAGGCGGCCGACGCCGGCGAGATTCCGCAGCTGATGGAAAAGGTCGCCGCCAATCACAACGACCACCAGGCGCGTTTCGACCTGGCCATGGCGCTGCACGGCGCCGGCCAGCACCAGGCGGCGGCCGACGAGTTACTGGAAATCATCAGCCGCGACCGCAAGTGGAACGACGAAGGCGCGCGCAAACAGCTCGTCACTTTCTTCGATGCCTGGGGTCCGACGGATCCTTTGACCATCGAGACCAGGCGCCGCCTGTCCTCGCTGTTGTTCGCCTGATCCCCCGGATGGTTGATTAGACAATCGCGATGAGCCGCACCGCCTTCGATCCCGCACCCGAGGACCTGCCGAAGGTCCTGCCGATCTTTCCGCTGGAAGGCGTGCTGCTGCTGCCCGGCGGGCGCCTGCCGCTCAATGTCTTCGAGCCGCGCTACCTTGCGATGTTCGATGACGCCATGGCGAGCAACCGCCTGATCGGCATGATCCAGCCCTGCGACGAGAACCGCCGCGAAGAGACGCCGAAGGTTTACGAGACCGGCTGCGTCGGGCGCGTGACCTCGTTCAGCGAGACCGACGACGGCCGCTACCTGGTGACGCTGTCCGGGCTGATCCGCTTCGACGTGGTGCGCGAGCTGCCCGCCGGCAGCTACCGCATGGTGGAACCGGACTACACCCGCTTCTCCGGCGACATGGAAGAAGACAAGGGCGCCATCGACCGCGACCGCCTGGTGAAGGTGTTGAATGCCTACTTCGAGGCCAATTCGATCGAAGGCGACTGGGAAGCCATCGAACAGACCAGCGACGAGCGGCTGGTGACCTCGCTGGCGATGATCTGCCCGCTGGGCGCGCCGGAGAAACAGGCGCTGCTGGAATCCATGACGCTGACCGAACGCGCCGAGGCGCTGACCGCCATCATGGAGATGGCGACCCACAGCGGCGACGGCGAGACCGAGACCAAGCACCACTGACCGCCATCGTTTCACCCCACCACTTGAACCGGGGCCGCAGGACACAACTCATGACCCAATCCGTCGATCCGAAGCTGCTGGAAATCCTGGTCTGCCCGCTGACCAAAGGGCCCCTGGAATACGATGCCGAAGCGCAGGAGCTGATCAGCCGGCAGGCCCACCTCGCCTACCCGATCCGCGACGGCATCCCGATCATGCTGGTCGACGAGGCCCGCCAGATCGATGACTGAGTCGAAAACGGTTCAGGAAGAAGCCGCGCAGGGTTTCGACACCGAACACTGGCCGACGGAACTGCGCTACCTTTCGGAAGAAAAAAAGCTGCTGGTCGCCTTCGACAGCGGCGAGACCTTCACCTATCCGGCCGAGCTGCTGCGCGTCGAGAGCCCCTCCGCCGAGGTGCAGGGCCACGGCCCCGGCCAGAAGCAGACCGTCGCCGGACGCCGCCATGTCGGCATCATGGAGATCGTGCCGGTGGGCAACTACGCGGTGCGTCTGAAGTTCGACGATCTGCACGACAGCGGTATCTTTTCCTGGCAGTACCTCTACCGCCTGGGCCGCGACCAGGACCGGCTCTGGCAGGCCTACCTCGACGCCCTGGCCACAAAAGGCCTCAGCCGCGACCCCTGAAGCGCCCCTTGGCCTAGCCTGAATCCGCCATAGGCAACGTCGCGGCACGGCAAGACGTCGCCCGCCCGCGTGCCAAGCTGAAACGCCGCTTCAGTTTGGGGAGTCACAGGTCATGGCGCCCGACACCGCCTTGCCCATCCAGCCCGCCATCGACCTGGTGGCGCTGCGCGCCTGGCGCCTTAGCCGCCTGCGCCGGGAGCTGCAGGCGCGCGACCTCGCCGGCGCCCTGCTCTACGATCCGGTCAACATCCGCTACGCCTGCGACAGCCGCAACATGGCGGTGTGGTGCCTGCACAACGCGGTGCGCTACGTCTTCGTGCCTACCGAGGGGCCGGTCGTGCTGTTCGACTTCCACAACTCCGCGCACCTCTCCGAGGGCAACGAGGTCATCGCCGAGGTGCGCCCGGCCATCGGCTGGCACTACTTCGCGGCCGGCGAGCGCTGCGCCGAACTGGCGCGGCGCTGGGCGGCGGAGGTCGCCGGGCTCGTCACCCGCCACGGCGGCGGCAACCGGCGCCTGGCCATCGACAAGTGCGAGCCGCGTGGCGTCACCGAATTGAACGCGCTGGGCATCGAGCTGGTCGACGGCCAGGAAGTCATGGAGCGGGCACGGCGCATCAAGGGGCCGGAAGAGATCGCCTGCCTGCGCGCCTCGGTCGCCGTCTGCGGCGAGGCCATGGCGGCGATGCGCAGGGCCCTGACCCCCGGCATGACCGAGAACGAACTCTGGTCGATCCTCAACCAGGTGAACACCGCGCGCGGCGGCGAATGGATCGAAACCCGCCTGCTGGCCGCGGGCGGGCGCAGCAATCCCTGGTTCCACGAATGCGGCGACGGGCTCATCGAAGCCGGCGACCTGGTGAGCTTCGACAGCGACATGATCGGCCCCTACGGCTACTGCGCCGACGTCTCGCGCGCCTTCCTCTGCGGCGCGGCGAAACCCCGCGACGAGCAGCGCCGGCTCTACCGCCTGGCCGCCGAGCAGATCGACTTCAATATAGGCCTTTTGAAGCCAGGCCTCGGCTTTCGCGAACTGGCCGAGCGTGCCTGGAAGCTGCCGGCAAGCTGCGCGGCCAACCGCTATTCCGTCGTGGTGCACGGCGTCGGCCTCTGCGACGAATATCCTGCCGTGGTCTACCTGCAGGACTACGACGCCTGCGGCTACGACGGCGTCTTCGAAGCGGACATGACGGTCTGCGTCGAAAGCTACATCGGCGAGGAAGGCGGGCACGAAGGCGTGAAGCTGGAGCAGCAGGTGCTGATCACCGAGAACGCTGTCGAACTGCTGTCGACCTTTCCGCTGGAAGAGACGTTGCTGGGCCGGGAGCTTTAGCGGGTCCGTCGTTGTGGCGGTTCAATATACGCCTCTGTCATCCCGGGACCTGTTCCCGGGATCCATTGGCGCAAGCCTGTGGCGCTGCCGTTCGGCACTTTCATCTTAGTTTGCCAGCTGTACGGATTTCCCGAGCGAGCAGAAATGCGACGAGTCATCGACGGAGACGGCAATGGGTCCCGGCATCAAGTGCCGGGACGACAGCCTTGCCATGACAAGGCAGCGCTTCGCCCTTTACACCCTTCGACTACAGGGCTTCGCCCTTCACGAGGCGCGGCAGGTCGCCGACCAGCCCCATGGCATGGCGCATGAAGAAGCGTTTCAGCGGCGGCACCTGGTTCACCGCGGCCAGACCCAGGTCGCGCAGCAGGCGGACCGGCGGCAGGTCGTTGGAGAACAGCCGGTTCAGCGAGTCGGTGGCGGCGATCAGCGCCATGTTGTCGAGGCGCCGCCAGCGCTGGTAACGCTCCAGCACCGTGGCGTCGCCGATGTCGAGGCCGAGGCGCCGCGCATCGACAATGCATTCCGCCAGGGCCGCCACGTCGCGCAGCCCGAGGTTCAGCCCCTGCCCCGCGATGGGATGAATGCCGTGCGCCGCGTCGCCGATCAGCGCCAGGCGCGTGTCGATGTAGCGTTCGGCGTGCAGCAGCGACAGCGGGTAGGACCAGCGCCGTCCGCCCCACAGCGAAAGCCTGCCCAGGGAGTTGCCGAAGCGGCGCTGTAGTTCGCCGGCGAAGGCATCCTCGTCGAGCGCCATCATGGCATCGACCAGCGGGCGCTTTTCGGTCCACACCAGCGAGGAGCGATGCACCATCTCTCCGCTTTCGTCGGGAGCATCGGTCATCGGCAGCAGGGCGAAGGGCCCCGAGGGCAGGAAGTGTTCATGCGCCACGCCGTTGTGCGGTTCGCTGTGCGCGACCGTGGCGACGATGGCGGTCTGGCCGTAGTCGACCTGCATCACCTTGATGCCGGCGGCGTCACGCTGGGCCGAGCGCCGGCCGTCGGCGGCCACCAGCAGGCGCGCCCGGATCGTCGCGCCGTCGGCAAGGCGGGCTTCGACGCCGCCGGGCCGCCGCGTCACCTCCGCCAGCTGCGCCGGGGCGCGCAGGTCGATGTTCTTCAGCGCGCGGGCGCGGTCGAGACCGGCGCGGCGGATCGCCGTGTTCTCGACGATGTAGCCCAAGGGGCGCGGGCCAGCCTCGTCCTCGGCGCCCTTTCCGGCCCCCTCTTCGGCAACGTCTTCGCTGGCGAAGTGCAGGTGGAGGGCCGAAGCGCCGCCGCGCCGCGACCTGCCCAGTCCCGCGTCATAGGGCTTGCCGTCGGTAATCCGGATGTCGAGGATCGGCGAGGCCGCCGGCAGCATGCCTTCCCAGAGGCCGAGCACGTCCAGCGCCTGCTGCGAGCCGCGGGCGATGGCGGAGGAGCGGCCGTCGAAGGCCTCCTCACGGAACAGCGCGGGATCCATGTGGTCGACCACCACCACCTCGAGCCCCGCCTCCGCCAGGGCCACGGCGAAGGCCAGCCCGACCATGCCGCCCCCGGCGACCAGTACTTCCGCAGTCTGAGGGGCCGCGTCCTGCCTGTCTGTCTTGCCCGCCACCTTGATTTCCTTCCTCTGCCAGCCCGCCTCGAAGCCCGCTTTGCCTTGCGATTCCACAGCTTTACCCCCGCGACCCGGCTTGTCCAGCCGCCGCTTGTCGCAGGGTCCGGCAGCGGGCGCCGGGAGATGAAAAAGTAGACGTATCGCAGTGCACAAAAATTAGCCAGGGCTTAACCTCTGCCTAAATAATAGGCGCACGCAAACGATCTCCTTTTGGGCAGACCCCCCGCCGCTTGACCCCCGAAATGGCGGATTCCGGTCGTTTTCATGCCAATGAAGCCACTTGGCACGCTTCTTGACTCTGTAAGACCCGAGTGCGGGCGTTTTCGGGCGCCGGCATAGAAATCCGGACCACGGGTCCGGCGGGCGGCTCAACTGCACCGGGGACCGCCCGGACGACACCGGTGCGCAGAGGAAGAGGGGATACCGGCGCATGAAGATGGTTATGGCCATCATCAAGCCGTTCAAGCTGGATGATGTGAGAGAAGCACTCACGGGAGTTGGGATCGAGGGCCTCACGGTCAGCGAAGTCAAAGGCTACGGCCGGCAGAAAGGCCAGACCGAGATCTACCGCGGGGCGGAGTACTCGGTGAACTTTCTTCCCAAAGTGAAAATCGAGGTCGCCGTGTCCGACGATGCCGTCGGACAGGTGGTGGAGACCATTCAGAACTCGGCCAACACCGGCCGGATCGGGGATGGAAAAATCTTTGTTCTCGACGTTGGACACGCCGTGCGCATCCGCACCGGCGAGACCAACTCCGAGGCTCTGTAGAAGGGATTTAGGGAAATGAGAGTTATGGGCACTTCTCTTGGCCGCATGGTCAGCGGCCGCACGCTGGGCCTGGCGGGCCTTGCCGCCGCGGCGGTGCTGGTCGCCAGCGCGCCGGCCCGCGCGGAGGTCTCCGCCGAGACGGCCTTCGTCTTCAACACCTTCGCCTTCCTGGTGAGCGGCTTCCTGGTCATGTGGATGGCCGCCGGCTTCGCCATGCTGGAATCCGGCCTGGTGCGCACCAAGAACACCGCGACCATCTGCCTGAAGAACATCGCGCTCTATTCGGTCGCCGGCATCATGTACTACATCATCGGCTACAACCTGATGTACGTCGACGTCGGCAGCTACATGGGCTCCTTCAGCATCTTCTACAACGCCGGCGACACCGAGCTGGCGCTGCTGGGCGCCGACGAGGCGACGCCGGAGCTGATCGCCGCGGTGACCGACAACGGCTACTCGGTGATGTCCGACTGGTTCTTCCAGATGGTCTTCGTCGCCACGGCGGCCTCGATCGTCTCGGGCACCCTGGCCGAGCGCATCAAGTACTGGCCCTTCATGATCTTCGTGGTCATCCTGACCGCCATCCTCTACCCGATCCAGGGCTCCTGGACCTGGGGCGGCGGCTGGCTGACCGAGATGGGCTTCTCCGACTTCGCCGGCTCCACCATCGTCCACTCCGTGGGCGGCTGGGCGGCCCTGACCGGCGCCATCATCCTGGGTCCGCGTAAGGGCAAGTTCGGCGCCGACGGCTCCGTGCACCCGATGCCGGGCGCCAACCTGCCGCTGGCCACCCTGGGCACCTTCATCCTGTGGCTCGGCTGGTTCGGCTTCAACGGCGGCTCGCAGCTGGCACTCGGCTCGGCCCTCGATGCGGCGGCCATGGCCATCGTCTACGTGAACACCAATTTGGCGGCCTGCGCCGGCGTGGTGGCCGCGATGATCCTGACCCAGCTGATCTACAAGAAGATCGACCTGACGATGTCGCTGAACGGCGCCATCGGCGGCCTGGTGGCGATCACCGCCGGACCGGACCTGCAGCACCATGCCTTGGCGCTGATCGTCGGTGGTATCGGCGGCGCGCTGGTCGTCTTCGCGGTTCCGCTGATCGACAAGCTGAAGATCGACGACGTGGTCGGCGCCATCTCGGCCCACCTTGTCGCCGGCATCTGGGGCACCCTGGCGGTCGGCATCTTCGGCGGCGGCGACATCGTGACCCAGGTCATCGGCATCGTCTCCATCGGCGCCTTCATGGTGATCACCAGCGCGATCGTCTGGCTCGTCCTGAAGTTCACGATCGGCCTGCGCGTCGACGAGGAAGCCGAGGAGATGGGTCTCGACAAGGCGGAACTGGGGATGGAAGCCTATCCCGAGTTTGGCCACGGGTCGCAATCCCTTTAGAGGGAGTCCCTCTAATCGGGTTTCACTGAAACCCACCTGATAATCGGGCTCCTTCAGGAACACGATTATCCTCTGCCAAGACTGGGCCTGGGAGCTGTCGCTCCCAGGCCTCTTTTTTGGGGGCCTCTTTTTTTGGGGATCTCTTTTTCGGCCCCACTTTCTGCCTTATTTCGGCGCTAGCGTGGCCTTCGGCCGGCACGGGAAGGCGATGGCCCAGGCTTGTCGCGCCCTGGCCGCGTCGATAGAATCAGCCGGATTCGTTTGCGTTTTGTACCGCCGTGCTTCAAGAGATCAGACGACGCCTTTGACCGGCACCCCTTTTACCGGGACTTCGTCGCCTGCAGCATGACGATCCCGGTCGTCCTCTCCCGGACGGGGAGGATCATGGAACAACCCAGGGAACAATTCGGAACCCACGCGTCTTGCCAGATCGCCGTAGCTTTCAATCTTTCCATCCCTTCGCCAGGCTGAGCCGCCTGCTCGACGCGCATCCGGCCGGCGACGAAAACCCGATCCTGCTGTCGATCGGCGAGCCCAAGAACCAGCCGCCGGCCTTTGTCACCGAAGAGATCGTGGCCAACGCGACCAAGTGGTCGAGCTACCCGCCGCCGCGCGGCACCCCCACCTATAACGGCGCCTGCGCCGACTGGCTCACCCGGCGCTACGGCCTGCCCAAAGGCATGATCGACCCGGCGCGCCACCTGCTGCCGCTGCCGGGCAGCCGCGAGGGCCTCTACTTCGCCGTGATGGCGGCGGTGCAGAAGCATTCGGGCGATGAGCCGCCGGTGGTGCTGCTGCCCAATCCCTTCTATCACGTCTACGCCGGATCGGCCGTGGCCATGGGGGCCGAGCCGGTCTTCGTGGCGGCGACGGCGGAGACCGGCTTCATGCCGGACTACGCGGCGCTCGATCCGGCGATCCTGGATCGCGCCGTCTTCTGCTTCCTGAACTCGCCGGCCAACCCGCAGGGCGCCGCCGCCGACCGCGGCTACCTGGCGCGGCTCATCCAGCTGGCCCGCAAGCACGACTTCACCGTCGGCTTCGACGAGTGCTATTCGGAGATCTACGACACCACGCCGCCGACGGGCGCGCTGGAGATCGTCGCCGAAGGCGGCGGCGCGCTGGACCACGTGCTGGTCTTCCACTCGCTGTCCAAGCGCTCCTCGGCGCCGGGCCTGCGCTGCGGCTTCGTCGCCGGCGACGAAGGCCTGATCAACGACCTCGATCTCGCGCTGCGCGTCGGCGGCGCCGGCGTATCGCTGCCGATCCTCGCCGCCGGGACCCGGCTGTGGGGCGACGAGGCGCATGTCGAGGCGAACCGCGACTACTACCGGCGCAATTTCGCCCTGGCCGAGCGCATCCTCGGCAACCGCTTCGGCTTCCGCAAACCCGCCGGCGGCTTCTTCCTCTGGCTCGACGTCGGCGACGGCGAAGCCGCGGCCTTGAAGCTGTGGCGCGAAGCCGGCGTGCGCGTGGTGCCCGGCGGCTACATGTCCGAACCGGACGCCGAGGGTTTCAATCCCGGCGCGCGCTACATCCGTGTCGCCCTGGTCTACGACGAAGCGATCACGGAAGAAGGCCTGAACCGCATCGTCCAAGTCCTTGGCGAGGGGGGGCTGGGGGGCAGCGAGGAACAACCCGCAACCGCCGCGCCACGCACGGCGGCAGTGGAGGGCTAGACCATGGCGACGCGCAGCAACTCTTCCGCCCGCGACGGCCGCACCACCCTGCTGCCCAGCGGGACGCAGGAGTTTTTCAAGAAGCGCGCCATCGAGGTGGGCGGCGGCGCGCTGGCGGTTCTCGCATTCACCCTGCTGATCGCCTGTCTGACCTACAATCCTCAGGACCCTTCGTGGAACG
The DNA here is from genome assembly GCA_048268885.1 of Kiloniellaceae bacterium. Lineage (GTDB taxonomy): Bacteria > Pseudomonadota > Alphaproteobacteria > Kiloniellales > Kiloniellaceae > Pelagibius. The sequence goes on from JBLWUP010000024.1 coordinate 58,397, forward strand.
ATTCCACCGGCAGGGCCGTCAGCAATCCCTTCGGCCTCTTCGGCTCCTACAGCGCCGACGTCATGATGCAGTCGCTGGGCATGGCCGCGCTGCTGGCGCCGCTGGTGCTCTTCGCCTGGGGCTGGCGCCTGCTGCGTGAACGCCAGCTGCCGACGCGCTGGTGGTGGCGCCTGGCCGCCTTCCCCGCCGGACTGATCCTGCTGGCCATGGCGCTGGAATCCTTCCCGCGCCCGGCCACCTGGCCGCTGGACAACAAGCTGGGCGGCTTCGTCGGTGACCTGGTGCTGTGGCAGAGCTACCGCCTCACCGACCTGCCGTTCTGGCTGCTGGCGGCCATCGCCTTCCCGCTCGGCCTTGCCGCGCTGTTCTTTGCGCTGGGCCTGACCGGCGCCGAATGGCGCGTCCTGCGCAGCGGTATCGCCTGGGTGTTCGGCGGCGCGCGCCGCGGCATCATCTCCGTCATGGAGCGCGACAGCGCGGTCGAGCCCGGCGAGGCCCGCGCCGCCGCCCGGCGCCAGCGCCTCGAGCCGCTGCTGGACCCGATGGTCGATGGCGCGGAAGATTACGACGAGGACGACGAAGACAGCGTCACGCCGCGCCGGGCCGCCCAGCAGGCGGCCGACCCGGAGGATGCCGATCTGGTGGCCGCGCCGCGCCGCCAGTCCAAGCCCGGCAAGCGCGCCAGGTCCGCCGCGCAGGGTCGCCTCGATCTGGGGTCGACCGGCGCCTACGAGACGCCGCCGCTGACCCTGCTCGACCTGCCCAAGGGCGCCGGCAAAGGTGAAGGCCTGAACCGCGACGCCTTGGAGAAGAACGCCCGGATCCTGGAGACGGTGCTGGAAGACTTCGGCGTGCGCGGCGAGATCGTGAAGGTGCGCCCCGGTCCGGTGGTCACGCGCTACGAGCTGGAGCCGGCGCCGGGCACCAAGACCAGCCGCGTGGTCGGCCTGGCCGACGACATCGCCCGTTCGATGAGCGCCGTGTCGGTGCGCGTCGCCGTGGTGCCGGGCGACAGCGTCATCGGCATCGAGTTGCCCAACGCCAAGCGCGAGACCGTCTACCTGCGCGAGCTGCTGGCCGCCGAGGACTACGAGAAGAACAACGGCAAGCTGCCGCTGGTCCTGGGCAAGGACATCGGCGGCAACCCCTCGCTGGTCGACCTGGCGCGCATGCCCCACCTGCTGGTCGCCGGCACCACCGGTTCGGGCAAGTCGGTGGCGATCAACGCCATGATCCTGTCGCTGCTGTATCGCCTGGGCCCCGATCAGTGCAAGTTCATCATGGTCGACCCCAAGATGCTGGAGCTGTCGGTCTACGACGGCATCCCGCACCTGTTGGCCCCGGTGGTGACGGAAGCGAAGAAGGCCGTCGTCGCCCTGAAGTGGACGGTGCGCGAGATGGAGGAGCGCTACCGCGCCATGTCGCGCCTGGGCGTGCGCAACCTGGAAGGCTACAACGCGCGCGTCGAGGAAGCGCGGCGCAAGGGCGAGGTGCTGACCCGCAAGGTGCAGACCGGTTTCGATCCGGAGACCGGCCAGCCGATCCACGAGGAAGAGCCCTTCGACCTGGACCCGCTGCCGCTCATCGTGGTGGTGGTCGACGAGCTGGCCGACCTGATGCTGGTCGCCGGCAAGGACGTGGAAGGGGCGATCCAGCGCCTGGCGCAGATGGCGCGCGCCGCCGGCATTCACCTGATCGTCGCCACGCAGCGCCCCTCGGTGGACGTCATCACCGGCACCATCAAGGCGAACTTCCCGACGCGGATCTCCTTCCACGTCACTTCCAAGATCGACAGCCGTACCATCCTGGGCGAGCAGGGCGCCGAGCAGCTGCTGGGCCAGGGCGACATGCTCTACATGGCCCAGGGCGGCCGCATCCTGCGCGTTCATGGACCCCTGGTCACCGACCAGGAAGTTGAAGACATCGTCGCCTTCTTGAAAAAGCAGGGGGAGCCTTCCTACATCGAAGCCATCACCGACGAGAGCGAAGCCGATTTCGACGGCGGCGGCGGTGGTGGCGGCATGGGCGGCGAGAGCAGCGGCGACGAGCTCTACGACCGCGCCGTGGCCGTGGTGCTGCAGCACCGCAAGGCCTCGACCAGCTTCGTGCAGCGCCACCTGCAGATCGGCTACAACCGCGCCGCCCGCATTATCGAGCGTATGGAGGAAGAAGGATTGATCTCCGCCGCGAACCACGTGGGCAAACGCGAAGTCCTGCCGCCGGGCGGCGGCGACGTATGACTTTTCCTGCGACCGCTTTACGGCGCGCCCTGCTGGGCGCCGCCGGCGCGCTTGCGCTGCTGACAAGCAGCGTGCCCGCCGGCCTGGCCGAGAGCCGGGCCCAGACCGCCGCGCTTTCGCCCGACGACGTCGCCACGGTGACGCGCGTCGAGCGCTACCTGAACCAGATCAAGACCATGAAGGCCCGCTTCGTGCAGGTCTCCTCCAACGGCAGCTATGCCGAAGGCGAGGTCGTCATCGACCGGCCGGGGCACCTGCGCTTCGACTACGACCCACCGGTGCCGGTGCTGATGATCGCCAACGGCCTGTCGCTGCTCTACTACGACGAGGAACTGAAGGAAGCGACTTTCCTGCCGCTGTGGGAGACGCCGCTGTGGTTCCTGATCCGCGAAGAAGTGCGGCTGGACGAGAACGTCGAGATCGTCGGCATCGAAGAGGCGCTGGGGACCCTGCGCATCACGCTGCGCGACGCCGAGTCGCCCGACGGCGGCGCGGTGACCTTGGTGTTCAGCGACGAACCCTTGAGCCTGAAGAAGTGGGAACTGACCGATCCGCAAGGCATCGAGACGCAGGTGTCGCTGGTCAATCCGGTCTACGGCGAGGAGGTCGACCCGGATTTGTTCAAGTACGGCGACCTGGAAATCTACAACGAGAACAAGAACCCCGACCGCTGACGCCGCGCAGGGCCTCCGCAAGGCAAAAGAGAAACGGCATCCCCTCGCTTGAGGAGATGCCGTTTTCGCTTTTCGGAGGAGTGGCTTTGGGGATTTGGCTTACCAGTTGAAGCCGTACTTGTTGTTCTTCTCCTTCAACTCGGCGACCGCGTTGTTGTGATCCGCAAAGAGAAGAATGCGATCGCCGGGCCGGGCGGCTTTGTTCAGTTCCACCTTCACCCAGACAAACTGGCCGGCCTTGATCGGCGGCACGGGCGTGGTGGCGGCACCGGAGTTGCCTTTCGTCATGTTCACGCTCTGCAGCAGCGCGCTCGGTGCGTTGGCCGACGAAGCGTTCTTCACCTTCACCATGAACTTGTTGTCCTGCCCGCCGATGGCGCTGGCGTGCTCGATGACGAAGTCGGGCTTCGGCGCCTGCTTTTGCAGGGTCAGGCCCGGCGGGGTCGTCTGCTGCGGCTGGACGCGGGTCTGGGCCGAGGCGGCCTGAAGGGCGGTCAGGGCAAAAGCAGCCGTGAGGGCGAGAGTAAGAATACGCATGGAAAATTTCCTCTGTATCGATGGATCGCGGCGACAATCGCGCGTTACAGAGGGGTAGTCGCCGGCCGGCGCCGGCGGGTTCAAAAAAAGATTGGCGAAGAGGAAAACGTCAGCTTTTCCGCGGGCTTTCGGGGCCGGGAAGGGCCGGCGGGCCGAGCCGGAAGGGGCGCAGCAGCAGGGCGAGGAAGCCCTGCTCCGCGCGGCCTTCGGTGCCGATCTCCATGTCCGGGGCCCGCCGCATCGGGCTGCGGCTGCCGAAGAGGGGGTCCCAGAAGCTGAAGATGGTGCCGTAGTTGGAATCGGTGTCGGCACGCTTGGCGTGATGATGCACCCAATGGATGGAGGGCGTGATGATCACCCGCGAGAGGGCCTGCTCGAGACCCGCCGGCAGGCGCAGGTTCGAGTGATGGAAGACGGCGGAGAAGATCACCAGCGCCTCGAAGACCAGCACCGAGGCGAAGGGAAAGCCGAGCAGCAGGATGACGCCGGCGCGCGCCAGGGCGGAGAGCAGCACCTCGCCGAAGTGGAAGCGCAGGGCCGAGGTGGTGTCGAGGAAGCGGTCGAGGTGGTGCACCTCGTGAAAGCGCCAGAGCAAGGGGATCTCGTGGTTGGCGCGGTGCCACCAGTAGATCAGGAAATCGAGCAACAGAATGTCGAGCGCCAGGCCCAGGGAGATGGCGGGCCCGCCGCGCCACCAGTCCGGCCGCCAGTCCAGCGCATGGCCGCTGGCCCAGTAGGTCAGCGGCAACACGATGAGCGGCGAGAGCGCCGTCACCGTCAGCCAGAGGCCGACGTTGCGGGCGACACGGTGCCAGCCGCCCTGAACCCGGCCGCGCGAGGGAAGGGCGCGCGCCGCGGGGCGCCAGCGCTCCGCCAGGAAAAAGGCCAGGATCCAGGCCAGAACGGCGATGCCTTTCCAGGCGAGGAGGCCTTCGAGATCGGTGAGCATAGGCCGAGATATGGCAGGCCGCGCGCGGCCCGGCAAGTCACGGCCCCGCGAGGCCGGCCCCAGCCTTCCCCGGCCCAGCCTTCCCCGCCCCACCCTTCTGGGCGCAACCCTGCTCTGCCGCCTGGGTGCTTGTCAGGTCCGGCGGGCGGCGCTACCTAGGACGGCATGACGAAAGCTTCTCCCCTGCCGCTGGTCGGCGTGCCGGCCTGCGTGCGCGACGTCGATGGCCAGCCGTTTCACACGGTCGGCGACAAATACGTGCGCGCCCTGGCCATTTCCTCCGGCGTGGCCCCGCTCATGATCCCCTCCCTGGGCGAAGACCTGGTCGACCTGCGCCGTCTGGTGCAGGGCCTGGACGGCCTGATGATGACGGGCAGCCCCTCCAACGTGCATCCGACGCACTACGGGCAGGTGGAAACGCCGGAGGCCGAGCCCTTCGACCCGGCGCGCGACGCCACCAGCCTGGCGCTGATCCGCCTGGCCCTGGAGGAAGGCCTGCCCCTGCTGGTGATCTGCCGCGGCTTCCAGGAGCTGAACGTCGCCCTGGGCGGCACCCTGCATGCCCGCGTCCACGAGATCGAAGGGCGCATGGATCACCGCCGCCCGCAGCATCCCGAATTGGACGTCCAATACGGCCCGCGCCATCCGGTGAAACTGCGCGCCGGCGGCCCCATTGCGGCGCTCGCCGAGGCGGCGGGGACCGAGGGCGACCTCATGGTGAACTCCCTGCACTGGCAGGCGCTGGACCGGGTCGCCGAGCGGCTGGTCGTGGAGGCCGAGGCCGAAGACGGCACGCCGGAGGCGGTCAGCGTGAAAGGCGCCAAGGCCTTCGCCCTGGGAGTCCAGTGGCATCCGGAATACAAAGCCTGGGAAAACCCCTTCTCGCGCCAGCTTTTCGAGGCTTTCGGCGCCGCGTCCCGGGCCCGCGCCAGCGGCCGGCCCGCCGACGATGTCTTTCCCCTGGCGGCGTTGGGTCAGGCCTAGCGCCGCCGCCGGGGCGCCCCGCTGGGCCACCCTACTAGGCCACCCCACTGGGCCATGGGCGCCGGAAACCCGCGATTCCCAACAGGCCCTTGACCGATGAGGGGGCCAAAACGGCAATTTTCATGGGGTTTTGCGGGAATCAAAAAATCGTCGTCGGCCACGCAGTTGTGAGATTGTAAAGCCGAGGATCAATCCTAAATTAGTTTTAACAGCCAGCGCCGCAAAGGCGCAGGCCACTGCGGAAGGATGCATTCCCCTGCCTTCCTTTCGCTTCTCCGCGGAGAAATGGAACGCCCGGATCCCCCCCGACCGGGCGTTCCACCGTCTCCGGGCTCCGCTCCGCCCCTGGCGGTCCGCGCCGCCCAGCTTATCCCCGGCAAATTTTCCGTCTGCGGCTTCAAACGGCCGCGCAAAGGCTCTACCTTGGCCGCCCGCCTGAAACGCCCGGATCTACTGGGTCATTTCTGAGGCGAAACGAATAATCCATCTTGTTCCGCTGTCGGAACAAACCCCTCGACTGCCTGGAGTCCTCGATGCCGTTGCGGATCGCCACCTGGAACGTCAACTCGGTGCGCCAGCGCCTCGATCACCTGGAGCGCTTCACCGAGCGCTATCAGCCGGACGTGCTCTGCCTGCAGGAAATCAAGGTGCAGACCGAGGATTTCCCCTTGGAGAAGGTGCGGGCCTTCGGCTATCCGCATGCCATGGTGCACGGCCAGAAGGGCTACAACGGGGTGGCCATCCTGTCACGCCGGCGCATGACCTTGCCGCGCAAGGAGATCTGGTGCGACCGCGACGACTGCCGCCACGCCGCGGTGACCGTCGGCGGCATCGAGCTGCACAACTTTTATGTGCCTGCCGGCGGCGACGTTCCGGACCCGGAACAGAATGACAAGTTCGCCCACAAGCTCCAGTTCCTCAAGGAGATGGCGGCCTGGGCCAGGAAGGACAAGCTGGCCGAGCGCAAGGCCGTGATCGTCGGCGACCTGAACGTGGCGCCCCTGGAGCACGATGTCTGGAATCACAAACGCTTAAGGCGCAACGTCGGGCATACGCCGGTGGAGGCGGATCACATGGCCAGGCTTTGGGAGGCCGGCGGGCTGATCGACGTGCCGCGCCTCTTCGTTCCGGAACCGGAACCACTCTACACTTGGTGGGGCTACCGCTTCGCCCAGTCCGTGGCCAAGAACTACGGCTGGCGCCTGGATCACGTCCTGGTGACGCCGCCTCTGCGCAAACGCTTGAAATCACTTGAAATCGTCCGCGAGACCCGGCTGTGGGAGAAACCCTCGGACCACGTACCGGTCGTTTTGGACCTGAAATGAACTGAGCTGGCGGCGCGCCGTACGCCTGCCGTCCGTACCTCAGCCGCCGTTCTTCGGCCAGAGGTACATGAAGTAACGTCCCGGCTGTACGCCCGGCGGAAGAGGCAGGGATTCCGCCCGCGGCAGGGATAGTTCCTGATCCGAAACGATGATGCCGCCCGGCGCCATGACCTTGGGAATCCTGGAGGAAATCATGGCCGCCGTTTCGGCGTCGCGCGCCGGATCGCCGCTGCCGAGGTCGGCGTGCACCAGGGCCACGGCGCCGGCGAAGCGCGCCTGGGCCGCCGCCAGGGTGTCGGCGATCTCCCCCTCGAACAAATGTTCCGCATCCGGAACGCAATCGGGATGGGCCGAAATCTGGCGCTCGAAGACGAAGACCTCGCGCTGGGGGCAGGCCTCGCGCAGGTGATCGTAGGTGCGGCCGTTGCCGAGGCCGAGCTCGAAGACCGGGCCCGGCACCTTGTCGGCCAGGGCGACGGCGACATTGAGGCAATCACGTTGCGCCTGCAGGCGCCGCAGGAAGCTGTCCAGCCGGCTCACTGGGGCTACCGGGCCGCTTGCACTTCACGCAGCTGGGCCGTGGTCTGCTCCAGGCGGTGCGCCAACACCCGCATGACTTCGACGCCCATTTCCGGGAAATCCATGATCATGCGGAAGAACAGGTCGGCGGTGATCTTCAAGGTAGTGAGCTCCGTTGCCGCCTCGACCGTCGCGGTCCGCGGGATATCGCAGAGGATGGCGATCTCGCCGATGATCTCGTTCTCCGACAGCGAGGCGACCCGCAAGGGCCCGTTGTTGGCGTTGATGAGCACGTCGGCCGTGCCGTGCAGCACGATGAAGGCGGCATCGCCTCTTTCCCCCTGTTTGAAGAGGACCTGGCCCGCCTTGTAGGTGACCCGCTCGCTGGCGAAGGCCATCAGCTTCAGTTTCGCCGGATCGATCTGCGCGAAGATCGGAATGCGCCGGAGGATTTCAACTTCCTGGTCGATGCTCATCCCCTGCTCCATCATGCCTTACCTGTTGTCGGGCCGCCGTCTCCGGCGGTCTTTTTTTTCAGCGCCCGAAGGCGCATGAGCTTACCGGCGCCCGAGGGCGCCCTATTCCGCCGCGACCAGATCCTTGAAGGCCGAATCACGCTGCGTCAGTTCGCCGTAGCTGCCCTGTTCGACCAGACGACCGTCGCGCATCACCAGGATCGTGTCAAAAACCGCCGCGAGTTCGGGGCGTTGCAGGGCCCAGATCACGCCCTTGCCGCCGCGCATGTCGAGGATCCGCTCCACCAGCCGGGTCTGGCCGGCGCCGTCGAGCACCGCCGCGGCCTCGTTGATGACCAGAATATCCGGGCGCTTCAGCAGGGCACGCGCAATCGCGAGTTTCTGGCGCTGGGTCGCGCTCAGGCGGCCGCCGCCGAGGCCGACGTTGTAGCTCAGGCCGACCTCGATCACCTGCTCGCGCAGGCCGAGATCGTCCAGCACCTCGGCCTGGGTGTCGCCGATGATCTGCTCGGCGCCGGCCTTGCCGAAGGCGAGGCGCCCGAAAAGAATATTGTCCTGCAGAGAAGCCGCGGCGTTATAGGCGTCGGCGCGATAGAACTCCACCGCGTCGGGGGCATCGCGCTCCAGCCGCTCGGCCAGGCGGTAGCGCGCCTGCACCAGCCGTTCCGCCATGGCTTCATCGATCAGGCCGAGGCGGTGGCGCGCCTCGACGTAGTTGAACGGCAGGCCGAGCAGAAGCTGGCGCGGCGCGGACTCGAGGGAATCCACGCCGGAGCTCTCCACCCGAGCCACGATGGTGCGGAACTCCGGCAGGTCGTCGTCGCTGATGAAGCTGAACTGTTCGAAGAAGGGATGCCCCGGCGGCAGGTCGGCGAAGATTTCGACCATGGTCTTGGCGATGGTCACGCCCATGCCGACGAAGGCCTCGGTCAGGTCCGCCTCGCCCAGCACGGCCGCCACGGTGGCGTTCGTCGCCAAGGCCCTGGAGGCGAACTGCGGGACGCGGGGCGTGCCGAACAGCAGGTTCTCCGCGACGCTGGCGTTGCGGTTGTAGCTGTCCTCCTCGAAGCGCGCGACCAGGTCCTCGTTGCCGCCGGACGTCAGGCGTTCGATCAGCGCCGTCCGCGCCTTCAGGATGCCTTCGGCCACCTCCGGGCTCTTCTCCGGATCAATGGTGCCGGTCAGCCCGAAACGGTAGGAATCGGCCTTCAGCTCCACGACGCCCAGCACTTCCAAAAGGCGCTCGTTGATGTCCTCCGCGCCGCTCGCGCCCGCCGCTTCGTAGTCGATCCAGTCGGCGTTGACGTCGAATTCGGGGTTGCCGGAGCGCCGGGCCTCGGTGAGGTAGTCGTGGTCCGCCGCCAGCTCGGGGGCGGCGGGACGCAGGGGGCGGTGCTTCAGGCCGTAGAGCAGGTTGTCCCGCAGCGAGCCGGCGAAATGATAGGCGTTCGGGCCGACATAGGAGATGCGCCGGCCGGTCACCGCGGCGGGCAGCCGTTCGATGTCGCGCCCGTTGAGGCGCAGACTGCCGGAGCTGGGCCACACCAGCCCCGCCAGCATGTAGCAGAGGTGCTCGGTGCCGCTGCCGCTCGGGCCGACGACGGCGACATGCTGGTTCACGCCGATGTTGAAGTTCATCGCACGCACCAGCGGCTGATCGGTTTCGTCCAGCAAAGTCAGCGCCGAGGCGCTGATCTCCCCCTCCAGCGGCGGTCCGGCATCTCCATCGGGGTCCTGCAGGGCCGGGTCGATGAGCTGCGGCAACTGGAACTGGCCGATCACCTGCTCGTACTTGATCTGCACGTCCAGGCGCTGCTGGTCCCAGTCGATCAGCTCCTTGATCGGCGAGGGCAAGTCCTTGTAGGCGGCGATGACCGCCACCAGCGCGCCGATATCGAGGTGGCCGGAGATCGCCAGCAGGCCGCCGCCGGCGTAGAACACGAAGGGCGTGATCTGGGCCAGGAGGTTGTTGAGAAACTTGACGAAGAATTTCCGCTGATAGATCTCGTAGCGGATCTTGAAAATGCGGCCGAGGCGCGAGGCGAGGTCCGCGCGCTCGAAGTTCGTGGCGTCGTGGGCCTGCACCTCGATGCCGCCGTCGATGATCTCGCCGATGCGGCCGGCCAGCTGCCGCGCAGTCAGCTGGCGCTCGCGGCCCAGTTCCAGAATGCGCCGGCGCAGCCGGGGAATGAGGAAAGACTGGAACATCACCACGGCGGCCGCCACCAAGCCCAGCCAGAACGACTGCACCATGATGAAGAGCATGGCCGTGGCCGCCTGGCCGCCGAGGAACAGCGGCGTGGCGAAGGCGTCGCCGATGAAGCCGCCGAGCGGCTCCACCTCGTCCTTGATCATGGTGGCCATTTCCGACGGCTTCACCCGCTTCAGCTGGGGCAGCGGGAAGCGCAGGATGCGGTCGGCCAGCTCAAAGCGCAGGCGGCGCAACAGGCGTTCGCCCAGGCGGCCCTTGCGGGTGTTGATGACCAGCTTGAAGAGGCCGTTGATGATGACCAGCGTCAGGAAGCAGAAACTGAGCGCCAGCAGCATGTCCCGCTGCACCAGGTCGATCCCGTCGAAGAGGACGACCGGGTCGCCGAAGATCTCCGCGCTGAACGGCAGCTCGAAACGGAACAGGGTCTGGGTCGAGCCGGGCGCCTCGAAGCCCTGGCCCTGAATACCCTCGTTGACGATCTGCTTGGGCAGATTTAGGGAGAGGTAATAGAATGGCAGCGAGAGCAGCACCAGCAACAGGATCGTCAGCTGCTCCGCCCGGCTGTGCCGCCAAACGTACTTGAAGATGTTCGGTTCCATAACCCCTCATCACCGGGCGTGGCCGCGGCTTTCCCTGTCCCGATCCTGGGCTGAGCCAGAATCCTCCGGGCGCCGTGACCGCCGCAGTTATCGCAACTTAGAGCATGATCTGCCGGAAATGAAACATTCTGAAGATCCCGGCAAACCCTGGGGAAGCCTGTGATTCCCGGGCCCGGAACCCCCTGCGCACCCCGGAAAACACCCGGCCAGAGCGCTCTTCCGGCCCGTGCGCCCCTGTGTCATAGTCGCCGCGGCAGACCGCGGAGAGGGAGAAGGCGGCATGCAGGATAGCCGCAAGGGTAAGCGCGTCCTTATTTACAGCCACGACAGCTTCGGCCTGGGACACTTGCGGCGTTGCCGCGAGATCGCCCATACCCTGGCTGACGCCCAGAGATCGCTGTCCGTCCTGATTCTCTCCGGCTCGCCTATCATCGGCTCCTTCGATTTCCGCTCCCGGGTGGACTTCGTGCGGGTGCCGGGGGTCATCAAGCTGCGCAACGGCGACTATACCTCGCTGGCCCTGCATATCGACGTCGAGCAGACCATGGCCATGCGCGCCTCGATCATCGAGCACACCGCCGAGGTCTTCGACCCCGATTTGTTTATCGTCGACAAGGAGCCGCTGGGCCTGCGCGGCGAAGTTGAAAGTACCCTGGCCCTGATGCACGAACGCGGCACGCCCTGCGTCCTGGGACTGCGCGACGTCATGGACGAGCCGGGCCTGCTGGCGCCGGAGTGGGAGCGCAAGCAGGTGGTGCCCGCCCTGCAGCGCTACTTCGACGACATCTGGGTCTACGGCCTGCCGCAGATCTGCGATCCGCTGGAAGGCATCGACCTGCCCGATTCCGTTCGCAAGAAAATGACCTATACCGGCTACCTGAAGCGCAGCCTGCCGAAAGTCAGCCCCCATGTGGCGCTGGAGAAGATCGACGACCCCTATCTGCTGGTCACGGTCGGCGGCGGCGGCGACGGCGAGGCCATCATCGACTGGGTTCTGCGCGCCTACGAAAGCGACGCCAAGCTGCCCTATCCGGCGCTGCTGGTGCTCGGCCCCTTCATGAACAGCGAGGCGCAGAACGATTTCCAGGCGCGCGCCGCGCGGCTGGACAATGTAGAGACCGTGACTTTCGAAACCCACCTGGAAAGCCTGATGGACCGCGCCATCGGCGTGGTCTGCATGGGCGGCTACAACACCTTCTGCGAGGTGCTGTCGTTCGACAAGCGCGCCCTGGTCATCCCGCGCACGGTGCCGCGCCTGGAGCAGTTCATCCGCGCCTCGCGCGCCCAGGACCTGGGCCTGGTGCGCATGCTGCGCGACGACGACCAGCGCGACGCCCAGGTCATGGCCACCGCGCTGCGCGACCTGCCGCAGCAGCGCCGCCCCTCGGAAGTGGTGGTGCCGGGCCTGCTGGACGGGCCCCGCAATGTGGTGCGCCTGGCCAACTACTGGCTCGAGCACGGCTCCAGCCGGCTCAGCGTCGCCGAAACCCCGAACAAGGGACGGCTGTGACGCCGGCCTCGCCCCCCGCCAGGACCGAACCCCCAGCCGGCGGCGCCCACGGCCCGATCGCGGTGGTGCTGAAAGGCTACCCGCGCCTTTCCGAGACCTTCATCGCCCAGGAAATCCTGGCGCTGGAACAACGCGGCTTCGAGCTGCGCCTGGTTTCCCTGCGCCATCCCACCGACAAGAAGCGCCACCCGGTGCACGACGAGATCCGCGCGCCGGTGACCTACCTGCCGGAATACCTCTACCAGGAACCCCTACGCGTGCTGCGCGGCTGGGCGCGCGCCCGGCGCCGGCCCGGCTACGCCGCGGCGCGGCGCGCCTTCCTGCGGGACCTGTGGCGCGACCCGACGCCGAACCGCATCCGGCGCTTCGGCCAGGCCTGCGTGCTGGCCGCCGAGCTGCCGGACGACACCGCCCGGCTCTACGCCCACTTCCTCCACACCCCGGCCTCGGTCACGCGCTATGCGGCGCTGATGACCGGCCTGCCGTGGAGCGCCTCGGCTCACGCCAAGGACATCTGGACGATCCCCGAGTGGGAGAAGCGCGAAAAGCTGGCCGAGGCCGACTGGCTGGTGACCTGCACCCGCTTCGGCGCCGAGCATCTGCGCGGCCTGGCGCCCCCGGCGGGCTCTGGGCCGGGCCGGGTACGTCTGCTCTATCACGGCCTGGACCTGACCCGCTTTGCCGCTGCCGAACAGGGTCAAAGCGGAGGGGGGCAAAGCGGGCGCGACGGCAGCGACCCCGGCGACCCGGTCCGCCTGCTGTCGGTCGGCCGGGCGGTGGAAAAGAAGGGCTACGACGTCCTGCTGCAGGCCCTGGCCGGCCTGCCCGATGACCTGCACTGGCAGCTCATCCACATCGGCGGCGGTCCCCTGCGCGACGCCCTGGAACGCCAGGCCCGGACGCTCGGCCTGCAGGCGCGGATCACCTGGATGGGCAGCCAGGCCCAGGCGGAGATCCTGAAGCAGTACCGCGCCGCCGACCTTTTCGTGCTGGCCAGCCGCATCGCCAGCGACGGCGACCGTGACGGCCTGCCCAATGTGCTGATGGAGGCGCAGAGCCAGGGCCTGGCCTGCCTCGCCACCCGGGTGGCGGCGATCCCGGAGCTGATCGACGACGGCGCCAGCGGGGCCCTGGTGCCGCCGGACGACCCGGCCGCCCTCGGCGCCGCCCTGGCCCGCCTAATCGCCGACCCGGCCAACCGCCGGCGGCTTGGCGACGCAGGACAGCAGCGCATCCGGACGGATTTTGATATGAAGGGCGGCATCGACACCCTGGCGGGTCTGCTGCGCCCTGAAGAGCGCCGGCAGGCCGCCGAGTAGGCGGCTCCCGCGTTAGCGACGAAAGCTCATCCCTGACACCCATGCGCATCGCGTTCTATGCCCCGCTGAAACCGCCGACCCATCCCACTCCCTCCGGGGACCGGCTGATGGCGCGGATGTTCATGCAGGCCCTGGAGCAGGGCGGCCACGAGGTCGAGCTGGCCAGCCGCTTCCGCAGCCGCGAGGGCGAGGGCGACGTCCAGCGGCAAAAGCGCCTCCAGACGCTGGGCGGCAAGCTCGCCGAGCGGCTGATCCGGCGCTACAAGAAGCTGCCGGCGCGGCGGCGCCCGCAGCTCTGGTTCACCTATCACCTCTATTACAAGGCGCCGGACTGGATCGGGCCGAAGGTGGCCAAGGCGCTGAAGATCCCCTATGTGGTCGCCGAGGCCTCGATCGCCTACAAGCGGGCCGAAGGCCCCTGGGCGGAAGGGCACCGGGCCGCCCTGGCCGCCCTGGAGCAGGCCGCCGCGGTGATCACCCTGAACCCGCTGGACGCCAGGCTGATCCCCGACCAGGGCAAGGTGCACCCGATGAAGCCCTTCATCGACACCGCGCCCTTCGACGCGGTGCGGCCGCTGCGCGACGACTACCGCGCGGTGCTGGCCAGCGAACAGCACCTGGACCCGGACCTGCCCTGGCTGCTGGCCGCCGCCATGATGCGCCCGGGCGACAAGCTGAAGTCCTACCAGATCCTGGCCCAGGCGCTGCGCGCCATCCCCGACATTCCCTGGCAGCTGGTGGTGGCCGGTGAGGGCCAGGCCTACGACGCGGTGACGCAGGCCTTCGCCTGGGCCCTGCCCGGACGGGTGCGCTTCCTCGGCCTGGTGCAGCCGGAGGTCATGCCGGCGCTCTATGCCGCCTGCGACCTGCTGGTCTGGCCCGCGGTGAACGAAGCCTTCGGCATGGCCCTGCTGGAGGCCCAGGCCGCCGGCATCCCGGTGGTCGCCGGGCGCAGCCCGGGCGTGGAGAACGTGGTGGCCGAGGGCGTCACCGGCTATCTCGCCGACCCCGGCCTGGCCACCTTCGCGGCCAGCGTGCGCGAAATGCTGTCCCAGAAGGCGAGCCGCCTGGCGCTGGGACAAGCCGCGCCCAAGGTGATCGCCGAGCAGCACAGCCCGGGCGCCGCCGCCAAGCGCCTGAACGCCATACTGGAAGAAGCGAGCGCCTCTTGAGCCGCCTGCTACTCATCCGCCACGGCGCCACCGCCTGGAACGAGGCCGGGCGCATTCAGGGGCGCAGCGATCCGCCGCTGTCGCCCGCCGGCCGCGCCGCCGTCTCGGCCTGGCGCCTGCCGGCCCAGGTCTACGACGCGGCGGCGGACACGCGCTGGCTCAGCAGCCCCCTCACGCGTGCCCGCGATACCGCCGCGATCCTGCACGGCGCGCCGGTCGAGACCGAGGCGCGCCTCATCGAGACGGACTGGGGCGCCTGGGAAGGCCGCAGCCTGGCGGATTTGCGGGACGAACTGGGGCCGGCCATGGCCGAGAACGAAGCCCGCGGCCTGGACTTCCGCCCGCCCGGCGGGGAGAGCCCGCGCGACGTGCAGAACCGCGTCCGGCCGCTGCTGGAGAGCCTCGCCCAAAAGACCGCCGGCACCGCCGGCACTGTCGTGGCCGTCACCCACAAGGGCGTCATCCGCGCCGTCTATGCCCTGGCCTGCGGCTGGGACATGCGCGCCAAGCCGCCGGCGAAACTGCGCGACGCCTGCGCCCAGGCCTTCATCCTGAAGCCCGGCGGCGCGCCCTGTATCGAGACCCTGAACATGCCGCTACAGCCCTCATGAGTGAACGCGTCGACGTCCTGCTCTACGTGCAGCACCTGCTCGGCATCGGCCACATCCGCCGCGCCGCCGTGCTGGCCCGCGCTTTCCAGCGGGCCGGCCTGAAGGTCGTCTTCGTCACCGGCGGCCTGCCGGTGCCCGGCCTCGCGCTGGACGGTGTCGAGGTGGTGCAGCTGCCCCCGGCCCGCGCCCAGGACGAGAGCTTCGCCGTGATTCTGGACGAGCACGACCAGCCGATCGACGACGCCTGGAAGGCGCGCCGCCGCGATTTGCTGCTGGACGTCTACCGGCGCACCAGGCCGCGCGTGGTGATGACCGAGCTCTATCCCTTCGGCCGCCGCAAGATGCGTTTCGAACTGGAGCCTCTGATCGAAACCGCGCGGGCCGACGATCCGCCGGCCCTCATCGCCTGCTCGCTGCGCGACATCGTCAACCGGCCGGAGCGCCCGGAGAAGACCGCCTGGATGGTCGACCGCTTCACCCGCCAGTTCGACCTGCTGTATCTGCACGGCGATCCACGGTTCTTCCGGCTGGAGGACAGCTTCCCGGAAAGCGAGGCGGTGGCGCAGCGCCTGCACTACACCGGCTACGTGACCGAGGCCGCCCAGGCGGTCGCCGCGGCGCGGGCCAGCGAGGACGACACGGACCCCCATGCCGTTGGAAGGGGGGAGGTGCTCGTCTCCGCCGGCGGCGGCGCGGTGGGCGCCGCCCTGCTGCGCATGGTGCTGGCCGCGCG
Organism: Kiloniellaceae bacterium; assembly: GCA_048268885.1. Lineage (GTDB taxonomy): Bacteria > Pseudomonadota > Alphaproteobacteria > Kiloniellales > Kiloniellaceae > Pelagibius. The sequence continues at coordinate 74,257 of JBLWUP010000024.1, forward strand.
GCCGCTGTCGCTCCTGGCCGAGGCGCCCTGGCGCCTGCTGATCGGCCCCAACCTGCCGGAGGCGGACTTCCGCGCCCTCGCCGAGGCCGCGCCGGCTGGCGTCACCGTCGAACGGGCGCGTCCCGACTTCGCGGCGCTGCTGACCCGCGCCAGGCTGTCGATCAGCCAGGGCGGCTACAACACCTTGATGGAAGTGCTGGCCAGCGGCGTGCCCGGCGTGGTGGTGCCCTTCGCCGGCGGCACCGAAACCGAGCAGACCCAACGGGCCGGGGTGCTGGCCGAGCGCGACCTGATCACCCTGGTCGACGAGGAAACCCTCAGCCCCGCGACCCTGGCCGACGGCATCGCCCGCGCCTTGGCCCGGGGCGGCGCGCCCGAGGCGGAAAGCGGGGGCGCGGCGCCCTTCCACCTGGGCGGCGCCGAGGAGACCGCCCGCCACCTGATCGCCCGGCTGAAGGAAGCCCCCGCATGACGGGCGATCCCTGGACGGCGCTGGAAGCGGAGCTGGACGCCTGGGCGGCGGCCGGGCGCGAGGCGCAGATCTGGTGGCGCGACGACGATGCCACCGCCCCCTGCGACGCGCTGCACCGCCTGCTCGACCTGGCCGCGGCGGCAGGGGCCCCGCTGGCCCTGGCGGTGATCCCGGCGAAGGCCGAGAGGACGCTTGGTCCTGTGCTGGAAAGCCACGGCGCCGCGACGGCGGTCCTGCAGCACGGCTTTGCCCACGAAAACCACGCCGCCACCCTTGGGGGCCCGGACGCCAAGAAGTGCGAACTGGTGAGCCCGGCGCGCCGCGCCGCGGGGATCGAGGAACTGCGGCAGGGCCGCGAGAGTCTGGCGGCGCGCTTCGCCGCCCGCTTCCTGCCGGTGCTGGTGCCGCCGTGGAACCGCATCGCCGAGGACCTGCCGGCGCGCCTGCCGGCCCTGGGCTTTGCCGGCCTGTCGACCTACAAGGCCCGCCAGGCGGCCGAAGCGGCGCCGGGCCTCGCCCAGGTCAACTGCCATGTCGACATCCTGCAGTGGCGGCCCGAGCGCCGCTTTCTCGGCACGGCGGCGGCGCTCACCCTGCTGACCGACCACCTCGCGGCCAAGCGGCAGGGGGACGCGGATCCGGCGGAGCCGAGCGGTCTGCTGAGCCACCATCAGGTCCACGATGCCGCGGCTTGGGGTTTTCTCGGCGAGCTGCTGGCCCGCCTCGCCCGCCATCGCGCCGCCCGGCTGCTGCCGGCCGAGGCCGTTTTCACCGGGGCCGCGGCACGATGAGGGCGTTCCGCTACCCGCCCCGGGTCCTGCTCGGCGACTACCTGCGCGCCGCCGCCGGCCTCTTCGTCGGCCTCGGCGTCCTGCTGGCCGCGCCGCCGACGCCGGTGGTTCTGGTGATCTTCGGCGCCATCGCCGCCCTCTTCGCCGTCTTCGGCCTGCGCACCGCCTTTCGGCACCACCTGCGCGTGGCGGTCACGGACGACGCGATCGCCTGCCGCGGCGTCACCACCAAGGTGCTGCCCTGGGGCGAGATCGAGGGTATGAAGCTGCGCTACTTCGGCTCCCGGCGCAGCAAGTGGCGGCCGCTGGGCGGCGGCTTCATGCAGCTGACCCTGAAGGGAACCGCGAAGGGCCGGGGAACCGCCATGACCTTTGAATCCACGATTGAGGGTTTCGACTGGCTGGCCGCACGCGCCGCCACGGCCATGCGCGCCCGGGACCTGGAACTGGACCCGGCGACCAGCAGCAACCTCATCGAGCTGGGCGTCGACCCGGCCGCCGAGGCGGAACGGCCAGAGATGTAGCCAAGACCAAAGGGGTAGCCAAGAGAGGCAGCGAGGACCGGGCGGTCCACCTGATGGGTGCGAATTGCCGCCAAACGTCCTATAAACGCTGCGCAGGCAAACGAAATTGGCAAAATGAGCCATATAAAATGAGCCACAGGGAACAGGGATAAAGCGGGGTGCGGGACCTTCTGCGCATAAGGGATCTGCGGATCAGCTTCGACCTGCCGGAAGGCCGGCTGGAAGCGGTGCGCGGCGTCAGCTTCCGGGTTCCCGCCGGCAAGACCGTCGCCCTGGTGGGGGAATCCGGTTCCGGCAAGTCCGTGGTCAGCCAGGCGATCATGGGGATCCTGCCGCGCAGCGCGCGCATCGATGCTGGGCGCATTCTGTTCCACGACCCGGTGCTGGCCGCCGACCGCGCCGAGACCATGATCGACATCGCCGCCCTGCATCCCGACAGCGCCGAGATGCGGGCCATTCGCGGCGGGCGCATTTCCATCATCTTCCAGGAGCCGATGACCTCGCTGTCGCCGGTGCACACCGTCGGCAACCAGATCTGCGAGGCGCTGCACCTGCACCGCCAGGTCAGCGATGCCGAAGGACAGGCCCTGGCGGAGGAAATGCTGCGCCTGGTCGGCTTCCCGGATCCGGCCAAGGCGATGAAGACCTATCCCTTCGAGCTGTCCGGCGGCCTGCGCCAGCGCGCCATGATCGCCATGGCCCTGGTCTGCCGACCGGCGCTGCTGATCGCCGACGAACCGACCACGGCCCTGGACGTGACCATCCAGGCGCAGATTCTGAAACTGATCCAGGACCTGCAGGCCGAACTGGGCATGGCGGTCCTGATCATCACCCACGACCTGGGGGTGGTCGCCAACGTCGCCGACGAGGTGGTGGTGATGTACCACGGCGAGGTGATGGAGAGCGGGACGCTGGCGGACATCTTCCGCGCGCCGCAGCATCCCTACCTGAACGCCCTGCTGCACGCCGTGCCGCGCTTCCACATGAAGCCGGGCGAGCGCCTGGTGCCGATCCGCGAAATCAAGCAGAAGGACGACGGCGCCTTCCTGGGCAAGGCAAAGCCGCACGGCGAGGGTGAGAACGGCAAGCCGCTGCTGAAGATCGATCACGTCAGCAAGCGCTTCAAGATCCGCAAGTCCGGCCTCTTCGGCGGCGGCGACGACGGCAGCCTGCTGGCGGTGGACGACGTCAGCTTCACCGTGCGGCGCGGCGAATGCCTGGGCCTGGTCGGCGAAAGCGGCTGCGGCAAGACCACCCTGTCGAAGATGATCATGCGCGCCCTGCAGCCCGACAGCGGCAGCATCACCTTCCGCGAGAACGGGGAAGAGACCGACGTGCTGGCGCTCTCCGGCGACGCGCTGATGGAGTTCCGCAAGAAGATCCAGTTCGTTTTCCAGGATCCTTTCTCCTCGCTGAACCCGCGCATGACCGTGGGCGACATCCTGGCCGAGCCGCTGGTGATCCACGGCATCGGCGACGCGGCGGAGCGCAAGAAGATCGTCGAAGAGCTGATGGGCGTGGTCGGCCTGAACCGCCAGCACACCCGGCGCTATCCGCACAGCTTCTCGGGCGGGCAGCGCCAGCGCATCGGCATCGCCCGCGCGCTTGCCCTGCGCCCGCAGCTGATGATCTGCGACGAGCCGGTCTCCGCCCTCGACGTGTCGATCCAGGCCCAGGTCCTGAACCTGCTGAAGGACCTGCAGCGCGAGATGGGCCTGACCTACATCTTCATCAGCCACAACCTGGCGGTGGTCGACTACATCGCCGACCGCATCGCCGTGATGTGCCGCGGCCGCCTGGTCGAAGTGGCGCCGCGCGCGCAGCTGTTCCGTGCGCCGATCCATCCCTACACCAAGGCGCTGCTGGCCGCGGTGCCGGAGCCGAACCTGGATCAGCGCCTCGACCTCACCGCGCTGATGCAGGGCCGCGCCTCCGACCCAAGCGCCTGGGAAGAGCCCTTCCGCATCAACGGCGAAAGCCACCTGACCATGGTCGAACTCGGCGAAGGGCACTTCGTGCGGGCCGCCGAGAGCGCCGCCGCCGACCTGACCTGCCGCTACAAGGAAATGCCGCCCGTCGACGCGGCCTCAGAGAAAGCCGAAGTTTGAATCGATGCTGAGTTATTTCGCCCGCCGCCTTCTGGTGATGATCCCGACCCTGCTGGTCATCAGCCTGGTCGTCTTCGTCATCATCCAGTTGCCGCCGGGCGACTACCTGGAAACGCTGATCAGCGAGATGCAGGCGCAGGGCGAGAACGTCGACCCGGCGCGCATCGAATTCCTGCGCCAGCAGTACGGCCTCGACAAGCCGCTGATCGAGCAGTACTGGGTCTGGCTCTTCGGGCTTCTGCAGGGCGACCTCGGCTATTCCTTCGAATTCGAGCTGCCGGTCGTCGACGTCATCGGCGACCGCTTCTGGTTCACCGCGCTGCTGGCGGTTTCGACCACGCTGTTCACCTACATCGTTGCCTTCCCCATCGGCATCTACTCGGCGGTGCGGCAGTATTCCCTGGGTGACTACGCGGCGACCTTCGTCGGCTACTTCGGCCTCGCCATGCCGAACTTCCTCTTCGCCCTGGTGCTGCTCTACTACGCCAACGTCTGGTTCGACCTGTCGATCGGCGGCCTAATGGATCCGAAGTACCTCGACGCGCCCTGGACCTTCGACAAGGTGGTCTCGGTGATCAATCACCTGTGGATTCCGATGATCGTCATCGGCACCTCCGGCACCGCGGCGATGATCCGGCGGCTGCGCGCCAACATGCTCGACGAACTGCAAAAGCAATACGTGGTCACGGCGCGCGCCAAGGGGCTGTCGACCACGAAGACGATCCTGAAGTATCCGCTGCGCATGTCGCTGAACCACTTCATCGCCGATATCGGCATGATCCTGCCGGCAATGATCTCCGGCGCCGCCTTGGTCTCCATCGTCATGGACCTGCCGACCAACGGTCCCTTGCTGCTGCGTTCCCTGCAGAGTCAGGACATGTACCTGGCCGGCGCCTTCCTGATGTTCGAAGCGGTGCTGGTGGTCATCGGCGTGTTCGTTTCCGACGTGCTGCTGGCGATGCTCGACCCGCGTATCCGCCTGGGCGAGGGCGCGACGAAATGAGCGACCGCGATCTCATGCCCGGCGAACGCCTGGACCACTACGTCAACAAGGCGCCCTTCGACCCCTATGAGGTCGAACAGCTGACGCCGCAGCAGGAGCGTTACTACCGGGCAAGCGAGTGGCGCATCATGTGGTGGCGCTTCTGCCGCCACCGCGTCGCCCTGTGGTCCGGCGCCTTCCTGCTGGCCATGTACATCGCCATCGTCGTCTGCGAGTTCCTCGCGCCCTACAATCTGCACAGCCGCGACATTCAGCACATCTACGCGCCGCCTCAGGCCCTGCACCTGTTCCATGAAGGCGCCTTCGTCGGGCCCTTCGTCTACGGCTACGATTCCGAAATGAACATGGACACGCTGCAGCGCGTCTACGAGCCGAACCCGCAGAAGGTCCAGCCGCTGCGTTTCTTCTGCCGCGGCGATTCCTACGCGTTCTGGGGCCAGATCGAAGCCGATCTGCATTTCTTCTGTCCGGCCGAGGGCGGCACCGCTTTTCTGTTCGGCACCGACCGCCTGGGCCGCGACATGTTGAGCCGCATCATCTACGGCGCGCGCATTTCGCTGACCATCGCGATGATCGCCGTCGGCATCTCCTTCCTGCTCGGCGTCATCATCGGCGGGGCGGCCGGCTACTACGGCGGCTTCATCGACGCGCTGACCCTGCGCACCATCGAGATCATCCGCTCCTTCCCCGAACTGCCGCTGTTCATGACGCTCTCGGCGCTGCTGCCGGTCACCTGGAGCCCGATCGGCGTCTTCGCCGGCATCTCCGTCATCATCGGTTTCCTGGAATGGCCGGGACTCGCCCGCGCCGTGCGCGCCAAGATCCTCTCCCTGCGCGAAGAGGACTTCACCACGGCGGCGCAGCTCATGGGCGCTTCGCCGGCACGCATCATCGGCCGCCACCTGCTGCCCAGCTTCACCAGCCACCTCATCGCCTCGCTGTCGCTGTCGATTCCGACGGCGATCCTCGGCGAGACGGCCTTGTCGTTCCTGGGGATCGGGCTGCGCCCGCCGGTCACATCCTGGGGCGTGGTGCTGAACGAAGCGCAGAGCCTCAACGTGGTGCAGGTCTATCCCTGGTTGCTGCTGCCGGTGCTGCCGCTGTTCCTCGTGGTGCTGGCGTTCAACTTCCTGGGCGACGGCCTGCGCGACGCCGCCGACCCCTACAAGTGATCCGCACGTTCAAGGCGCGATGATCATCAGGTCGAGCGGCTGGTCGACACCGGCGACCAAGGCGGCCGCCGCCAAAGCTTTTTCTTCTGCAGGTGCATAACCCTGGGCGATTGCCGTGTCGTAGCTGGCGCGGTCGCAGAGTGCGCGCACGCCCAGTTCCTTGTTGTGCTTTTCCAGCTTGGCGGAAAGGTTCACCGCCTCGCCGATGACGGTGTATTCCAGACGCGTGTCGTCGCCGACCGCGCCGAACAGGATCGGGCCGGTCGCCACCGCGCCGTTGACCTGCGGGCAGACGCCTTCCGCCGCTTCGCATTCGGCCTGCCAGGCTTCGGCCTCGACCATGACTTCATCGAGGGCGCGCAGCGCATCGGCCGCGTAGGTTTCCGAAGGCTGTGCCGCGCCGAAGGTCGCGAGGATGCCGTCGCCGAGGAACTTGTCGATGCTGCCGCCGTGGCGCTGGATCACCGGCACCATGCGGCGCTGGTATTCGGCGAGCAGGCGCATCACCGCCGCCGGCGGGCTGGCGCCGGCGAGCCGCGTGAAGCCGCGCATGTCGAGGTTGAGAATGGCGGCGTCGCGCATCTCGCCGCTGCCGGCGCGGATCTGATGCTCGGCGCCCTTGATGCGTTCGGCGATTTCCGGCGCGAAGAAACGCGACAGCTCGCGCGCCGCGCTCTGTTCGGCGAAGGCGCGCACCAGCAAACCCTTGGCGCGGTAGAGCGCGGCGGCGATGAGCGCCGTGACCACCAGGATCGAGATGATCTTGTCGAACTCCGCGCCGAGCAGCACCGTGTTGGACGTGAGGTAGGAGACGTAGTCGCGGGTGATCATGGTGTCGCTGGGGTTGGCATAGACCACGTAGACGATCAAGGCGCCCCAACCGAGCGCGGCCAGCAGGCCGGCGAGCACCACGAAGCGCGCATCGAAACGCAAGGCGCGCAAGGCGATGAAAATGAAGACGTAGAGCAGCGTCGGCGCCTTCAGATAAAAAGACGGCGGCTGCATGTACTGAATGTGGAACGACCAGATCAGCACCATCAGCAAGGTGATGTCGACGAAGACCGAAACGGCCAGGGCCCAGTCCGGTAGGCGGCCGAGATGCGCCCAGGCCGCGCGCACCAGGGTCAGCGCCAGGTAGATCCCCAGCGCCCAGGGTACCGGCTGGAAATCCAGTTCTTCGGGTTTCGGGGAGAGCAGGTAGAGAACGCCGAAGGTGAGCACGATGGCGAGCTGCGCCCAGGAGATGAGGCGCTCGGTCGCGTCCTCCTGGGCGCGCACCGCCGCACGCACCCGCTCCGGCAGGCCCGCCTCCGGATCTTTGCGCCACCAGCTCAACATGTCTCTATCCCACTCGCGAAACCGCCGACGCACGCGCGCCAAGTCACCGCTTTCGGATATGACGATCCCGGCTGCTCACCTGCACGTCACTTCTGCGTGACCCGCCACGGCAGAACGCCGGGGGAAAGCCCGGTCATGGCCGCAGCACGAGACCTTCCTGCGCCACCAGCGTGCCCGGCCGCGCGGCCTCGGCTTCCTTGGCGACCTGATCCATGAAGGCATCGTCATGGCCGGGGTCGTGATGAAAGATGACCAGCCGCTTGGCCCCCGCCTTGTCGCAGAGCCGCATGCCTTCCTGCCATGTGGAGTGTCCCCAGTTGCGGTACTTGGGAAACTCCTCGTCGGTGTAGGTGCTGTCGTAGATCACCAGGTCGGCGCCCTCGATCAGCTCCAGGATGTTGCGGTCGGGCTTGCCCTCGACATGTTCGGTGTCGGTGACGTAGCAGATCGAACGGCCGGCGAAGTCGACGCGGTAGCCGGTGGCGCCGTTGGGGTGGTTGAGCGGCGCGGTGATGAGGCGCACACCCGGCTTGGGCTCCAGCACGTCCCCGGCGGTGAAGTCGTGAAAGGAGACGTTGGCGGCGAAGATTTTCGGCGGCACCGGAAACAGCGGCGCGTTCATGAACTGCACCAGCACGTCGTGCAGCGTCAGTTCCGGAATCAGGTGGCCGGCCCAGAGGCGGATCCGGTTGCGCTTGTCGAACAGCGGGGCGAAGAAGGGCAGGCCGACGATGTGGTCATGGTGAGTGTGCGTCAGAAAGATATCGGCTTCCAGCGCGCCGTTCTCGCAGAGCTGCTTGCCGAGCGGACGCAGGCCGGTGCCCGCGTCGAAGATCAGCAACTTCTCTCCGCAGCGCACCTCCAGGCAGGAGGTATTGCCGCCGTATCGCAAATAACTGTCCCCTGGACAGGAAATCGAACCGCGGGTACCCCAAAATCGAACAAAAAAATCAGAACCGTTCTGCAAAATGCCAGTATCCCTCCGATCCGACACTCTCTATCAAGGCCCTTCAACCCAGGCCTGAAGGTCCGGCGGCCCAGTTAAATCCTTTGCGATAATTGCGGTACTCTAACCAATTGACCGAGAACGCCCCAATTAAATTTAGACCGCCCCCGGGCCCACCCCCGGGGCCGCTGGTGGGGCCGCTGGTGGGGCGGGCGTGAGCGAGCCGCAGCGCACCCGTGTGGCTTTGGTGGTGCTCGGCCTGGCCTTGGTCGTCTATGCCGCCTTCAGCCAGTTCAAATTGCCGGTGGTCCTGCCGGTGCTGCTGGACAGCTACAGCTACGGCAAGGTGCTGGCCGGCGGCTTCATGTCGATCTTTGCCGTTTTCGGCATCCTGCTTTCCGTGCCCATCGGCCGCGCGGTGGCCCGCCAAGGCGCCCTGCGGCTGGTCATGGCCGCCCTGCCGGTCATGGCGCTGGGCACCGTCGTCTGCCTGATCGCGCCGGAATCCGGCGGCATGATGCTGCTGGGGCGCGGCCTGGAAGGCGCCGCCTTCGCCACCCTGGCGGTGGCGGGACCGGCCCTGGCCACGGCCAACGCGGCGCCGCACCACCGCGCCCTGGTGATCGGCCTGATCGCCGCCTGGGTGCCCAGCGGCCAGCTGCTGGCCACGCTGCTCGGCCCGCTGGCGCTGCAGACCAGCGGCTGGCAGGGCTTGTGGTGGGTCTGCCTGCTGCTGGCGGTGCTGCTGCTCGGCTGGACCTTCGCCCAGATGCGGTTCGGACCGCGCGGCACCACGCGCCGCGCCGGCGCCGGCGCCGCACCGTCGCCCGCCTGGAGGCGCAACCAGTGGATCGCCCCGCTGCCGGCCGGCGGCGGTGTCGTGCCGTTGTC
>JBLWUP010000025.1:0-79970 GCA_048268885.1 Kiloniellaceae bacterium
CCCATTCCGTGCCCCCGCCGGTCGGCGTTGGCGAGCCTCCCCGGCTGGTCCACCGCGGCGCCGCCCTCGATGAAGTTCTGCACCATCTGCGCGGTGACCTCCGGCGGGTAGGCGGAGACGCCCTTGGCGGCGATGCCGTGGTTGCCGGCGAAGACCGCCGTGTAGGGGCGGTCGACCGACGGCGGATTGCGCCCCTGCCAGGTGGCCAGCCAGACCGCGAGATCTTCCAGACGTCCCAGGGAGCCCGCGGGCTTGGTAAGCTGCGCCTGGCGCTGCCGTGCGATTTCTGCGACTTCCTCGTCCGCTGCCGGCAGAACCTTCAGCAGATCGCGGATTTCCTCGAGACTTTCTATGTCCTCGGCAGCCGACATCTTGAAAAAACCTCCTCTGGGCCGCGATCCGGAGCGTGCGCCGGCACGGCGACTTGACTTATAACCGGCGGACACAGGAAGGCAAACCGGGGCCCGAAGAGTTTTTTGGGACACGACGCCCAAGAGCGGATAAACGACGCGACATGCTTTTCTCCCCTTCTTCCGGCTTTTGGACGCCGCGCGCCTGGTTCAGCGACCTGGCGGAAGCCGCCCGGCTGCTGACCCGGCTGCCGCTGCCCGCCGTGCGGCCGCCAAAGGCCGAGGCGGAAGCGGGGGTGGAAGCGGGGGCCGCGAGCCATCCCAGCCGCTGCTATCCCCTGGTCGGCCTGGGCGTCGGCCTGCTCGCCGCCCTGGCCTTCGCGCTCGCCACCTGGCTGGCCCTGCCGCCCTTCGCCGCCGCCCTGGCGGCGCTGGCGGCCGCCATCCTGGCGACCGGCGCCCTGCACGAGGACGGTCTGGCCGACGTCGCCGACGGCTTCGGCGGCGGGCACAACCGGGAACGCAAGCTGGCCATCATGCGTGACAGCCGCATCGGCAGCTACGGCGTGCTGGCGCTGATCCTGGTGACGGCGGCGCGCGGCGGCAGCCTGACGGCTCTGGCCGAGCCCTGCGCCGTCGCCACGGCCCTGATCGCCGCCCATGCCTTGTCGCGTGCCGGACTGGCGCCGATCATGTGGGCCCTGCCGCCCGCGCGCAGCGACGGCCTGGCGGCGGCGACCGGCCGGCCCGGCGGCGCCGATGCGCTGGCCGCCCTGGTCTTCGGCATCGCCGCCGCCTTTCTACTGCTCGATGGCGCCGTCGCCCTGGTGGCGGTCGTCGCCTGCGCGGTGGTGCAGGGGGGCCTCGCGCTGCAGGCGCGCCGCCAGCTCGGCGGCGCCACCGGCGACGTGCTGGGCGCGGCACAGCAGGTCGGCGAGGCCGCGGTGCTGCTGGTCGCCTGCGCGGGAGGGACCGCATGAGCCACGGCGGGAGCGCAACATGACTCAACGCGGGAGCGCAAGATGACCCAGTGCAGGAGCACAAGATGACCCAGTGCGGAGGCACGACATGACAATGACAACGTGGTGGTGGGTTCGCCACGCGCCGGTGACCAGCCATGCGGGGCGCATCTACGGCAACCAGGACGTCCCCTGCGACTGCGGCGACGAAGCGGTGTTCCGCGGCCTGGCGGCGCTGCTGCCCGACGATGCGGTCTGGGTGGTCACCCCGCTGGGCCGGACCCGCGCCACCGCCGAGGCCATCGCGCGCCACCATGGCGCGGTGCCTGCGGACTTCGAGGTCGAAGCGCGCCTGGCCGAGCAGAACTTCGGCGACTGGCAGGGCCTGACCCATGACGAGCTGGCGCAGCAGCGCAGCGGCGCCTGGCACCGTTTCTGGCTGGCGCCCGCCGAGGAAACACCGCCGGGCGGCGAGAGCTTCACCACCCTCAGCGACCGCGTGGCCGAGGCCATCGAGACGCTGACCCGCCGCCACGCCGGACGCGACATCGTCTGCGTCAGCCACGGCGGGCCGATCCGCGCGGCGCTGGGCCATGCCCTGGGGGTCACGCCGGAGCAGGCCTTGGCTTTCGCCGTGGACAACTGCGCGCTCACCCGGCTCGACCACTTTGCGGCGGAACAGGAAAGCGGTGGCGACGACTTGGGGAGCGACGACTTGGGCGGCGACGACTTGGGCGGCGACGCGTTGGGCGGTGCCTGGCGTATTGCCTTGGTGAACGCCCGCGCTCACCTGCCGGGCTGAGCCCCTCCGCCAAACCGGAAGGTCCCTTCGAGTAAGGCAACATCATGGCAGAGGGGCTGCAACGGGGCTCTTGAATGCCTCACAAGGTCCCGCTACGTCATGTTAGCTTGCCCAGGCCCAAACCGAGGAAGGTATTCCATGACTGCTTCGACAACCCGCCGTGAATTCGTCCTGACCGCCGCAGCGCTGCTCGCCGTGACGCTGGTCGGCACCGCGCTGCCCGGCGCGGCCCGCGCGGAAACCGAATCGGAAGCCCTGGTCACCGAGGCCCGCCTGACCGTCGACCGCCTGATGGCCGACAAGGACTTCTTCGAACTGCCGAAGTTCATCAAGGGCGCCAAGGGCATCTACATCATCCCGCAGCTGGTGAAGGGCGGCTTCATCATCGGCGCCGAAGGCGGCACCGGCGTCTTCCTGGCGCGCGGCACCGACGGCAGCTGGTCACCGCCGGCCTTCTACACGCTGGGCGCGGGCTCCATCGGCCTGCAGATCGGCGGCGAGGTGAAGGAAGTCGTCTTCGTGCTGATGAGCGACAAGGCGGTGGACGCCATGCTGTCCAGCGAGTTCAAGCTGGGCGCCGATGCCTCCATCTCCGTCGGTCCGATCGGCCGCGGCGTGGAAGCCTCACGCACCACCGACTTCACCTCCGACATCTACGCCTTTTCCAAGTCGGTCGGCCTGTTCGGCGGCGGCGCGCTGGAAGGCGCGAAGATCTTCGAGCGCACCTCCCTGAACCACGAGTACTACGCGGTCGGCGCGACGCCGAAAAACATCGTCATCAACCGCAAATTCACCAATACCCAGGCCGACAGCCTGCGCGAGCTGCTGCCGTAGACCTTCCTGCGGCCCTCTCCTGCGACGGGGGGCCGCATTGCCGAGCGCTCCCGCAGGCCCTATCTGGAGGGCATCACGTCGCGCTCTTCCTTTGGACTTTCCCGGAGTTTGCCAGGCCCATGTCGACGAAAACCCGCATTCTGCTGATCGTCGCCCTCGGCCTCGTCCTGGCCGGCGGCGGCTTCGCCCTGTGGTATGCCGTGCAGCCGCAGAAACCCGGCGGCATCGTCAGCAGCCAGGGCGAAGGCAGCGGCAAGGCCCTCATCGGCGGCGCCTTCACCCTGACCGACCAAACGGGCACGCCGCGCAGCGAAGCGGACCTGATGGGCCACTACAGCCTGATCTACTTCGGCTACACCTACTGCCCGGACATCTGCCCGACCTCGCTCAGCACCATGACCCAAGGTCTCGATCTGCTGGCGGAAAGCGATGCGGCCAAGGAAGCCGCGGTGCTGCCGATCTTCATCACCATCGATCCGGAGCGCGACACGGTGGAAGCCATGGCCGGCTATGCCGAGCACTTCCATCCGCGCTTCATGGCGCTGACCGGCACGCCGGAAGAAGTCGCCGCCGCCGCCAAGGCCTACCGCATCTACTACCAGAAGGTTCAGGAGCCGGGCGCCAGCGACTACCTGATGGACCACTCCTCGATCATCTACCTGATGGGCCCGGACGGCAGCTACCTGACCCACTTCACCCACGCCAGCACCGCCGAGGACATCGCCAAGGGCCTGGCCGAGCAGGTCGATCCGGCGCTGGCAACGGGCAGCTGAACGGGGGGCGTTGGCTGCAATCATGCTTCGAGACGGCCGCCTTGCGGCCTCCTCAGCATGAGGTCAGAGTCAAATCACGCCTCACCCTGAGGAGCTTGCGCGGCAAGCGTCTCGAAGGGTGTGCCGCCGCTGATGAATCGGCCCCTACAGATCAGCGATCCGCCGGCCGCTTTCGGAATCGAAGAAATGCAGCTCGCCGGGGTCGGCGGCGAGCCCGAGGCTCTGCCCCTCGCGCAGCGACGCGTTGCCGGGCAGGCGCAGCGTCAGCGTCGCACCGTTCTCGTCGCCCAGCGCACCGTGCACCAGGATATCGGCGCCCAGCGTCTCCACCAGCTGCACCTGCAGCTGAAAGGCCGCCTCGCTGTCGCCCGCCGGGCGCAAATGCTCCGGCCGCACGCCCAGGGTCACGGCGCGCCCGGCCAGGCTGGAAAGGCCGCCGGCGGGGAGTTGCATCGTACTGCCGCCGTTGAGGGTCGCGGCCGTCCCATCGCGTGAGATTTCGGCGGGCAGGAAGTTCATCGCGGGAGAGCCGATGAAGCCGGCGACGAAGAGGCTGGCCGGACGCTCGTAGACCGCCATGGGCGCGTCGATCTGCTCGGCGTTGCCGGCGTTCATGACGATGAGGCGGTCGGCCATGGTCATGGCCTCCACCTGGTCGTGCGTGACATAGACCGAAGTGGTGCCGAGGCGGCGCTGCAGGCGCTTGATCTCCAGGCGCATCTGCACGCGCAGCTTGGCGTCCAGGTTGGACAGCGGCTCGTCGAAGAGGAAGGCGGCGGGCTGGCGCACGATGGCGCGGCCCATGGCGACGCGCTGGCGCTGGCCGCCGGAGAGCTGGCGCGGCTTGCGCTCCAGCAGATCCTGCAGTTCCAGGATGCCCGCCGCTTCGTTCACGCGGCTGTCGATCTCCGCCTTGGACTTGCCGGCGATCTTCAGTCCGTAGGCCATGTTGGCGTAGACCGTCATATGCGGGTAGAGCGCGTAGTTCTGGAACACCATGGCGATGTCGCGGTCCTTGGGCTCCAGCTTGTTGACCACACGCCCGCCGATCGAGATCTCGCCCTCGGTGATGACTTCCAGCCCGGCGATCATGCGCAGCAGGGTCGACTTGCCGCAGCCCGAGGGGCCGACGATGACCACGAACTCGCCGTCCTGGATGTCGACCGAGACGCCGTGAATGACGGCGTTGCTGCCATAGCTTTTCTTCACGTTGCGCAGGGAGATCTCTGCCATGGGAGTCTTTCGTTTTTACTTTTCGGTTTCGACCAGGCCTTTGACGAAAAGCCGCTGCATGGCCACCACCACGAAGACCGGCGGAATCATCGCCAGGATCGCGGTGGCCATGATGAGGTGCCACAGGGGTTCGGAGTCCGGCACCGAGACCATGCGCTGAATGCCCATGACGATGGTGTAGTAGTCACCGTCGGTCGTCACCAGCAGGGGCCAGAGGTACTGGTTCCAACCGTAGATGAAGAGGATGACGAAAAGCGCGGCAATGTTGGTGCGCGACAGCGGCAGCACCACGTCCCAGAAAAAGCGCAAGGGGCCCGCGCCGTCGACCCGCGCGGCCTCCAGAAGTTCGTCGGGAATGGTCAGGAAGAACTGGCGGAACAGGAAGGTCGCCGTGGCCGACGCGATGAGCGGCACCGCCAGGCCGGCGTAGCTGTCCAGCATGCCGAGGTTCGCCACCACTTCATACGTCGGCAGGATGCGCACCTCGACCGGCAGCATCAGGGTCATGAAGATGACCCAGAAAGCCGTCACGCGGAACGGAAAGCTGAAATAGACGATGGCGTAGGCCGAGATGATCGAGATGGCGATCTTGCCGATGGCGATGGCCAGCGCCATGACCAGGCTGTTCACCATCATCAGCAGCACCGGCGGGCTGCCCGCCGCCGCGACGCCGCCGGTCAGGGCGGAACCGTAGTTTTCCAAGAAGCGGTCGCCGGGCCAGAGCGGCAGCACGCCGGAGACCAGGCCGTCGCCCGGATAGGTCGAGGCGACGAAGGCGAGCCAGATCGGAAAGGCGACCACGGCGACGCCCAGAATCAGGAAGACATGGGTCAGCAGGGTGACGATGGGGCGGTTCTCGATCATCGCATCGCCTGCCTAGTACTGCACCCGGCGCTCGATGTAGCGGAACTGCACCACCGTGAGCGCGATGACGATGGCCATGAGGATGACCGACTGCGCGGCCGAGCCGCCGAGGTCGAGGCCGACGAAGCCGTCGTTGTAAACCTTGAAGACCAGGATGTTGGTCGCCTGCGCCGGGCCGCCGTAAGTGGTGGCGTGGACGATGCCGAAGGTCTCGAAGAAGGCGTAGACCACGTTGACCACAAGCAGAAAGAAGGTGGTCGGCGACAACAGCGGGAAGATGATGGTCCAGAAGCGCTTCACCGGCCCGGCGCCGTCGATCGCCGCCGCTTCGATCAGCGACTTGGGAATCGCCTGCATGCCGGCCAGGAAGAACAGGAAATTGTAGGACACCTGCTTCCACGAAGCGGCGATGACCACCAGGATCATGGCGTCGGTGCCGCTGAGATAATGATTCCAGTCGTAGCCCAGCCCCTTCAGGGCATAGGCCAGCACGCCGATGGTGGGGTTGAACATGAACCACCACAGCACGCCGGCGACAGCGGGCGCGACGGCATAGGGCCAGATCAGCAGGGTCTTGTAGCCGGTGGCACCGCGGATCACGCGGTCGGCCATGGCGGCCAGGACCAGCGCCGCGCCCATCGATAGGGCCGTGACTCCCAGGCTGAAGATCACCGTGGTCTTGAAGGAATTGAGGTAGGCGGGATCGGCGAAGAGGTCTTTGAAGTTGTCGAGCCAGACGAACTCGGTGCTGAGGCCGAAGGCGTCCTCCAGCAGCACCGACTGGTAGAGCGCCTGAGAGGCCGGCCAGATGAAGAAGACCAGCGTGACGACGAGCTGGGGCAGGACCAGGAAGTAGGGCAGGACCCGCCCCTGAAAGATCACCCGCTTGTGCTGCATGAGATCCCGAAACCCGAAAGCCCGAAAGCCGAAAGGGGACGGCCGGCCGGAAAACCCGGCCGGCCGACTCAGCCGAAGCGGCCGCCTAGTTGGCGGTCTTTTCGAACTTGCGCAGCAGCGTGTTGCCGCGGTTGACCGCGTCGTTGAGGCCCTCCTCGGCGGACTTGCTGCCGTTCCAGATGGCTTCCAGCTCCTCGTTGATCACGTCGCGGATCTGCACGAAGTTGCCGAGACGCAGGCCCTTCGAGTTCTCCGTCGGCGCCGCGCCGGTCATCTGCATGATGGCCACGTCGGTGCCCGGGTTCTTGGCATAGAAACCCTGCTCCTTGGTCAGCTTGGCCGCCGCGTGGGTAATCGGCAGGTAGCCGGTGAACTGGTGCCAGTCGGCCTGCACTTCCGGGGAGGAGAGGTAGCTGAAGAACTTCGCCACACCTTTGTATTCCTCGTCGGGATGGCCGGTGAGCACCCAGAGGGTGGCGCCGCCGATGATGGAGTTCTGCGGCTTGCCGGCCTCCGGCCAATACGGCAGCTGGCCGACGCCGAATTCGAAGTCCTTGGCGTTGGTCTTGACCCCGGCGTAGGCCGCCGAGGAGTTCATGTACATGGCGCATTCCTGGTTATAGAACTTCGGCGCCGAGTCGGAACGGCGGCCGCCGTAGTCGAAGATCTTTTCCTTCTGCCAGGAGGCCAGCGTGGACACGTGCTTCACGTGCAGGGGCGAGTTGAAGGACAGCTCCGTGTCGGTGCCCTTGAAGCCGTTGGCCTGGGTCGCGAAAGGCACGTTGTGCCAGGCGCTGAAGTTTTCCAGCTGCACCCAGGACTGCCAGCCGGTGGTGAACCCGCAGGGATAGCCCGCGGCCTGCAGCTTGCGCGCGGCCTGTTCGACCTCCGGCCAGGTGGCCGGGGCCTTGGAGGCGTCCAGGCCGGCCTTTTCGAAGGCGTCCTTGTTGTAGTAGAGCACCGGCGTCGAGCTGTTGAACGGCATCGACAGCATGTTGCCGTCGGCATCGGTGTAGTAGCCGGTGACGGCGGAGAGGTAGTCGGCGGGATCGAAGGGCTCGCCGGTTTCCGCCATCAGCTGGTAGACCGGCTTGATGGCGCCCTTGGCGGACATCATGGAGGCGGTGCCGACCTCGAAGACCTGCACGATGTGCGGCTGCTGCTTGGCCCGGAAGGCGGCGATGGCCGCCGTCATGGTCTCGGTGTAGTTGCCCTTGTAGACCGGCTTCAGCACGTAGTCGCTCTGCGACGCGTTGAAACCTTCGGCGATTTCGTTGACCTTTTCGCCCAGCTCGCCGCCCATGGCGTGCCACCATTCGATTTCGGTGGCCGCCAGCGCCGCCTGGGGCAGGCTGGCGGCGAAGGCCGCGGCGGCGGCCCAGGTGATGATTCTGCGATTTAAACGCATGGAGATTCTCCCTAGTTCGTGCGACTCGGATCCCCCAGAGGGGCCGCGCAGTGAGGCGCAAAGCTAGCGGCCCGTCGCGATGCTCTTTTGATTATTTTGTTACAACTATATGACAATGGGACTGTTGGCCTAGTAACAAAATGGGGAAAGCCGAGAGTTTTCCACCGATCGCCGTCGCAGGTCGCCGGCGCGCAAGCTTCGGATAGAGCGGTTCGGCCCGGAACCCCTACATAGGAAGCGACGAGAAGGACTATTGTCGGCAGGAGAGAGAGCGATGGACATGCAGAGAGCCAAGGGCGCCGCGAGCACTCAGACCAAGGCCTCCGCCAGGCAGCTGGACCTGGTGCGCCGGGCCTGCGACCTGATCGACGCGCAGGAGGGCGAACGCCTGACCCTGGCGGAGATCGCGCACGAACTGGACGTCAGCCCCTGGCATCTGCAGCGCCTCTTCAAGCGGGTCATGGGGGTCAGCCCGCGCGACTACGCCGATGCCCGCCGCAACGCCGCTTTCCGCGAACAGCTGAAGAACGGCGAGTCCATCGCCCAGGCGACCTACGGCGCCGGCTACGGCTCCTCCAGCCGCGTCTACGAGCGCGCCGAGCGCATGCTGGGCATGACCCCGGCGTCCTACGCCAAGGGCGGCAAGGGCGCGGTCATCGTCTACGACATCGTCGAATCCCCGCTCGGCCGCCTGCTGGTCGCTGCCACCGCCAAGGGCCTCTGCTTCCTCAGCCTGGGCGACGACGACAAGTTGCTGGTGCAGGAGTTGATGCACGAGTTCCCCCAGGCGGAGGCGATCACCCGCGACGAGCATTCCATCGCCCAGTCGGTCTCCCTGGTCATCGACTTCCTGAAGGGCAAGATCCCGCACGCCGAGCTGCCCCTCGACGTGCGCGCCACCGCCTTCCAGCGCCGGGTGTGGAACGAGCTGATCGCCATCCCCTGCGGCGAAACCCGCACCTATTCGGAAATCGCCGAGATCCTGGGCGCCCCCCGGGCGCAGCGCGCGGTCGGCCGCGCCTGCGCCACCAACCCGGTCTCCCTGGTCATCCCCTGCCACCGCGCGCTGCGCCAGGACGGCGGGCTGGGCGGCTATCGCTGGGGCGTGGAACGCAAAGCCGCCCTGCTGGAAGGCGAGGCCGAGCACCCGGAGTAACTGTGTCAGCCACATGCTTCGAGACGGGCTCCCGCCTGGTGCGGGAGCCCTCCTCAGCATGAGGACACACTTCAGTCCTTCATCGCCTCACCCTGAGGAGGCGCAAGAGCGCCGTCTCGAAGGGCGCGGCGATCGGCACTAGAGCAGATCAGGGTCGGCTGGAATCGCCGAAGGCGATCCACCAACCCTGTGAATCTGCTCTATGTATTAGAAATAGATCGGATTCACACGTTTAGACGGAACCACCAAGTGGTTCCGTCTAAACGTGATCCGATCTAGAGGTAACGGCCGCGCTCCAGGATCTCGAGCGTGTAGTCGCGGTAGGTCATGCCCAGCGCCTGGGCGCGCTTCAGGCGGCGGCGCACCACCTCGATGGGCGGCGACTCCCAGGCTTTCTTGTGCGCGATGCGCCAAGCGGCAAGGTGCCATTGGGACTCGACCAGCGGCGGTCCCTCGTTGTGGCCGATCCCGGCCCGAAGCTCTTGCGCCGGCCCCGGCGCGTTCTCCCACGCTACAGCGTCCAACGGCTTAACATCCTGACAAAACGGCCTGAATTCCGGCCCCGGAAAAACTAGCACGGGCCCGAAGCGAGCCGCCAGCCTGCAAGGAAGCGGCGGCCTCTTGCTCCTTTTGGAGTCGCCGGGATATAGAGTCTCCATGCCTTTGCGACTGGATGCGCCGCGCAGCCTGCGGCTCGAGGACCGGGACGTGCCGCTGGAGCTCAGCCGCCACCCGCGCGCCCGGCGCATTACCCTGCGGCTGAACGCCGGGGGGGGTGGCGTGCGCTTGGTCCTGCCCCAGCGCACGCCGGTCCGCGAGGCCGTCGCCTTTGCCGAACGCAACAGCGGCTGGATCCTGAAGCACCTGGAAAAAGTGCCGCCGCGCATCCCCTTCACCGACGGCGCGGTGATCCCCCTGCTGGGCGAAAACCACCTCGTCACCCACGATCCCGTGGCGCGCTGCGGCGTCGCCCGCGACGGCGGCGTCATCCGCGTCTCCGGCCTGGCCGAGCATCTGCCGCGGCGCCTGGGCGACTATCTGAAGCGCGAAGCCCGCGCGGAAATCAACACCCGCGCCCGCGACAAGGCCGCCCGCATCGAGCGCCGCGTCGGCCGCATCAGCCTGCGCGACACCCGCAGCCGCTGGGGCTCGTGCAGTTCCGAGGGCGATCTGAATTTCTCCTGGCGCCTGATCCTGGCCCCGGAAGTGGTGCTGGACTACGTGGTCGCCCACGAAGTGGCGCACCTCGTCCACCTGAACCACTCCCAGCGCTTCTGGAAGCTGGCGGGGCAACTCAGCGACGACATGAGCGGCGCCAAGATCTGGCTGCGGCGCAACAGCGCCGAACTCTGGCGCTACGGCTGAGGCTATCCCCTGATCGTCACCCTCGGACTTGTTCCGAGGGTCCAGGGTTGCCGAGCTCTGAAACATCGAAACACCCGCCCCTGGATGCTCGGGACAAGCCCGAGCATGACGGCATCGTTTGAAAATCTCAGCTCTTCTCCGCCTTGTGCACCGAGGGCACCCAGACATAACCCTCGGGACCGGCGATGTAGGTTTCGCGCAGGCCGTGCGGCTTGTCCGTGGCCGGTTGCAGGACCGTATGGCCCGCCGCCTCGGCCTTGGCCGCCGCCGCGTCGGGGTCGACGCCGTAAAGCCTGAGTTCCAGCCCGGCGCCGCGGATCGTCCCGTCGCCGGTCAGGGCCAGCAGCGGGTTGCTGTGGTAGCTGGCGTCGGAGTGCAGCATCCATTCCTGGCCGCCGTGATGGCAGACCGCGAAGTCGCGGTCCGCGTAGACCACCTTCACCCCCAGCACCTCGGCCAGGAAGCCGCACATGGCGGCCACGTCACGGACCAGGAGATTGACGCCAAAGCCCTTGAGCGAGCGGCCGTAAGCGTCCGCATCCATGAAAGGCGTCTGTTCGTTCTCCGCCATGACCCCGATCCTTATTCCGATCCATATCCCGATCCTGCCGCTTCCCTTGCGGTGCCTTGCCTGCCGCGACTATAAGCGGGGACGGGCTTCCCCCGTAAACATCCACTTTCGTTCATCCTTCCGGGACCAGTTTCCCCGCTGGCCCCTGTCCGGAGTTCCCATGGCGCGTGCCGAGAGCCTGATCGTCTCCATCCTGCTGACCGCGATGGTGGCGCTGGGGCCGATCTCCACCGACCTCTATCTGCCCTCGCTGCCGGCGATCGGCCTTGCCCTGGGCGCCGACCACGGCCAGGTGCAGCTGACGCTGTCGGTGTTCCTGGCCGGCTTCGCGTTCAGCCAGCTGGCCTGCGGGCCGCTGTCGGACCGCTTCGGGCGGCGCCCGGTGATCCTGGGCGGGCTGGTGCTCTACGTCATCGCCAGCTTGGCCTGCGCCGCCGCCACGACCATCGAGATGCTGATCCTCGCGCGCTTCTGCCAGGCGGTCGGGGCCTGCGTCGGGCCGGTGCTGGGCCGCGCGGCGGTGCGCGACATCTACGGGCGTGAGCGCGCCGCGCGCATGCTGTCCTACATGGGTATGGTGATGGCCCTGGCCCCGGCCTTCGGCCCGATCCTCGGCGGCTTCCTGGAGGTCTGGTTCGGCTGGCGCGCGAACTTCCTGGTGGTCACCGGCGTCGCGCTGGTCATCGCGGCCGCCACCCTGGTCACCCTGCCGGAAACCAACCAGTGGAAGAACCCGGACGCCACCCGGCTGGGGCACATCCTCGGCAACTACCGCGCGCTGCTGCGCCACCGCAGCTACATCGGCTACGTGCTGATCGTCGCCTGCACCTATTCCGGCATTTTCTCCTTCATCTCCGGCTCCTCCTTCGTGCTGATCGGCCTGCTGGGCCTCAGCCCCGACGTCTACGGCTTCTGCTTCGCCGCCATCGTGGTCGGCTACATGATCGGCGCCTTCGGGTCGGGCCGTTTCACCATCCTCATCGGACTGGAGCGCATGGTGCAGCTCGGCACCGCGGTGCAGGTCGCCGGCGGGCTTGCCGGTGTCGGCCTCTACGTCGCGGGCATCGTCACCGTGCCCGCCATCGTCGGGCCGGTGACGGTCTTCATGATCGGCACGGGCCTGGCCATGCCCAACGCCCAGGCCGGCGCCATCGGGCCGTTTCCGCGCATGGCCGGGGCGGCCTCGGCGCTGCTCGGCTTTTTCCAGATGGGGCTGGCCGCGGTGGTCGGCATCGCGGTCGGCCACGGCAGCGGCGAGTCGGCCTTCGCCATGATGGCGGCCATCGCCCTGGTCGCCCTGGGCGGGGCCCTGGCCTATTGGCTGGTGGTGCACCCGGCGCCGAAGCCGGCGCTCGGGGACTAGATCAATCCCCGGTCAGGTGGAATCACCTGACCGGGGATAAATTGATCTATCTTCAAAGGTTAGAGCAACCTGTCCGCGTCCGCCTGAACGCGGGTTGCTCTAGAGCAGATCAGGGTCGGCTGGAATCGCCGAAGGCGATCCACCAACCCTGTGAATCTGCTCTATGTATTAGAAACAGATCGGATTCACACGTTTAGACAGAACCACTTGGTGGTTCTGTCTAAACGTGATCCGATCTAGCCGCCGGGTTTCTTCTTAATCCCGCTGATCTTCCCGCTTCCAGAAGGGTTGGTCGTCCTGCTGGCGAGCCGCCGGATTGTTCTGGTTGGCCGGGCGTTGGGCGTTGGAGGACTGATCGGCGCCCAGCCCCTTCAGGATGCGGCCGATAAAGCCGCCGATGCTGTCGTCCTGCGCCGTTTGGGCCACCTGGGCGCCGCCGCCCGGCAGCGGGCGCTGCGGCAGGCCTTCCAGGCCGCGCGTCATGACCCGGCCCCACAGCCGCGCCGGCAGCGAGCCGCCGGTCACCTTTTCCATCGGCGCGCCGTCGTCGTTGCCGAACCATACGCCGGTCACCAGCTCGGCGGTGTAGCCGACGAACCAGGCGTCGCGGAAGTCCTGGCTGGTGCCGGTCTTGCCGGCGGCGGCGCGGCCGGGCTGGGCGGCCTTGCCGGTACCCCAGACCACGGTGGCCGACAGCATGTTCGCCATCTGAGCGAGGTTTTGCGCCGAGACCACGGCCTCCGCCGCGGCTTGGTCGCGCTGGAACAGCAGCTGGCCGTGGGCATCACGGATCTCGGTGATGCCGTAAGGCGTCACCCGGTGGCCCTGGTTGGCGAAGACGGCATAGGCGCCGGTCAGTTCCAGCAGCGTCACCTCGGAAGCGCCCAGCGCGATGCCGCCGGTCGGCCGGAGCTCGCTGCCGATCCCCAGGCGCTTGGCCGTGGCCACCACCGTCTTCGGGCCGACCTGCTGGGTCACCCGCACGGCCACCGAGTTCATCGAGCGGGCGAAGGACTCCCGCAGCGTGACCTCGCCGTAATAACGTCCGCCGTAGTTGCCCGGCGTCCACTTGCCGACCCGCACCGGCGCGTCCTTCACGATGCTGTCGGGGGTCAGGCCCGCCTCCAGGCCGGCCAGATAGACGAAGGCCTTGAAGGCCGAACCCGGCTGGCGCAGCGCCTGGGTCACCCGATTGAACTGGCTGTCCGCATAGTCGCGCCCGCCGACCAGGGCGCGGACCGCGCCGTCGGGGGCCAGGCTGACCAGGGCGGCCTGCCCGGCTTTGCGCTTCTCGCCTTCCTCGCGCAGCACCTTCGCCGTTTCTTCCTTGGCGACCCGCTGCAGGGTCGGGTCGATGGTGGTGACCACGCGGATGTCGGTCTCGATGCCGCCCAGATAGTCACGCACCTGGGCCAGGATCCAGTCGGCGAAGTAGGGGGCGATGTCGTCGCGGTCCACGCGGCTCGGCGATTTCTGCTTCACCGCTTCAGCGGCCTGGGCCTGGGTGACGAAGCCCGCCTCGACCATGGTCTGCAGGACCAGCGCCGCGCGCTGGTCGGCGCCGGCGGGATCGCGCGAGGGATTGAGCCGCGAGGGCGCTTTCAGCAGGCCGGCCAGCAGCGCCGCTTCGTAGAGCGTCACCCGCGTCGCCGGCTTGCCGAAGTAGTGACGCGCGGCGGCGTCCACACCGTAGGTGCCGGCGCCGAGATAAACCCGGTTCAGGTAGATGGTGAGAATCTGGTCCTTGGTGAAGCGGTGCTCCAGCCAGTAGGCGAGCATGACCTCCTGGATCTTGCGCTTGAAGGTGCGCTCGGAGGTGAGAAACAGGTTCTTGGCGAGTTGCTGGGTCAGGGTCGAGCCGCCCTGGGAAATACGTCCTTCGCGGATGTTCACGTAGACCGCGCGCAGCAGGCCCCGGAAGTCGATGCCGCCATGATCGTAGAAACGCCGGTCCTCCACCGCGATCACCGCGCGGGGCAGGTGGGGCGGCAGCTCGGCCAGGCTGCGCGTCGCACCGAAGCGATCGCCGAAGGAGGCGAGGCGCGTGCCGTCAGCGGCCAACAAGGTGACATTGGGCCGCCGTGTCATCTTTTCGATTTCGCCGACTTCCGGCAGGTCGTAGGCGTACCAGGCCAATACGCCGGCCAGGACGATGCCGCACCAGATGGCGGCCACCATGGCCCAGCTCAGGACACGGCGCAGCAACCCGGCCGCGCGCTTCGCCTGCGCGCCGCGTGCCGGCTTCTTGCCCTTGCCGCCCCCCGCGCCACGGGGACTGCCCCCGGCCTTGCGGCCGGCGGTGCGGCGCTTGGACGGCTTGCTGGAGACGGTTGTCTTGCGGCTGCGCTCCGCCATGGCCCTATAGATAGAGAAATCCGGGAGTCTTCACCACAACCCCACGTCGCCATTGCAGTGGCATTGTTGAGGCTGCCAGAAGGTCAGACGTCCAGATTGGCAACCTCCAGGGCGTGCTGCTGGATGAAGTCGCGGCGCGGCTCCACCACATCGCCCATCAGGGTGGAGAAGACGTCCTCCGCCTCGTCGGCATGCGCCACCCTGACCTGCAGCAGCGCGCGCACATTGGGGTCCAGCGTGGTTTCCCAGAGCTGTTCCGGGTTCATCTCGCCGAGCCCCTTGTAGCGCGCCACGCTGACGCCCTTGCGGCCCAGCTCGAAGACCGCCGCCGCCAGGCTCATCGGGCCCCAGATGCGGAACGTCTTGTCCTTGGAGGTCAGCTCCGCCGGCGAAAGGTAGGCGTTCTGCAGTTCTTCGCCCATTTCATCGAGCCGGCGCGCTTCGCTGGTTCGGATCAGCGGACCGTCGATGACACGCTCCTCGGTGACGCCACGCAGCGTACGGGTGAAACGCAGACCGCCATCCGGAAGGGCACTGCCCTCCCAGCCTTTCGCATGCTCCGGCGCCAGGGCGTCGAGCCGACGGGCGATGTAGGCCGCCGCTTCAGCGACCTCCGCCTCATTGCTCATCCGTTCGGCATTCAAGACGCGGGAAATCGCCGCCTGTTCGACCACATCAGCGCTGCCGACCTTGCGGATCAGCGGCTCCATCAGATGGCGGGCGCGCACCGCCCGCTCCACCCGGTGACGCAAGTCCTCGCCGGCGATCTGGCCTTCGTCGGCATGCGTGAGCACAGCATCCCTCAGGCCGCTGTCGATGAGATAGTCCTCCATCTCGCGGTCGCCCTTCAGGTAGCGCAGGGAATCCCCGCGCTTGGCCCGGTAGAGCGGCGGCTGCGCGATATAGAGGTAGCCGCGCTCCACCAGTTCCGGCATCTGCCGGAAAAAGAAGGTCAGCAGAAGGGTGCGGATATGGCTGCCGTCGACGTCGGCGTCCGTCATGATGATGATCTTGTGGTAGCGCAGCTTTTCGATGTTGAACTCGTCGCGCCCGATGCCGGTGCCCAAGGCGGTGATCAGCGTGCCGATTTCCTGCGACGACAGCATCTTGTCGAAACGCGCGCGCTCCACGTTCAGGATCTTGCCGCGCAGCGGCAGGATCGCCTGGTTCTTGCGGTCGCGGCCCTGCTTGGCCGAGCCGCCGGCCGAGTCACCCTCGACGATGAAGAGTTCGGACTTGGCCGGATCGCGCTCCTGGCAATCGGCGAGCTTGCCGGGCAGGGAGGAAATGTCGAGCGCACCTTTGCGCCGGGTCAGTTCGCGCGCCTTGCGCGCCGCCTCGCGGGCCGCCGCCGCCTCGACCACCTTGCCGACGATGCGCCGGGCCTCCTGCGGGTGCTCCTCGAAGAACTGGCCGAGACGCTCGTTGACGACCGACTCGACGATGGGGCGCACCTCGGAGGAAACGAGCTTGTCTTTGGTCTGGCTGGAGAATTTCGGATCCGGCACCTTCACCGAGAGCACGCAGGTAAGACCCTCGCGCGCGTCGTCGCCGGTCAGCGCCACCTTTTCCTTCTTCAACAGGCCGGTGGTCGTCGCGTAGGTGTTGACCTGGCGCGTCAGCGCGGCGCGGAAGCCCGCCAGGTGCGTGCCGCCGTCGCGCTGCGGAATGTTGTTGGTGAAGCACAGCACCGTCTCGTGATAGCTGTCGGTCCACTGCAGCGCGACTTCGACGGTCACCCCGTCTCGTTCCGCCGACACGGTCACCGGCGGCTCGAAGATCGCGGTCTTGGTGCGGTCGAGATAGTTCACGAAGGCGATCAGGCCGCCTTCATAATGCAGGTCGACCTCCTTCGGTTCGGCGCTGCGCGCGTCGGTCAGCGTCATGCGCACGCCGGAGTTCAGGAAAGCCAGCTCGCGCAGGCGGTGTTCCAGGGTGGCGAAGTCGAACTCCGTCATGGTGAAGATGTTGGTCGACGGCATGAAGGTGATCTGGGTACCGGACTTGCCTTCCGCCTGGCCGCGCACCGCCAGCGGCGCCTCGGCGTCGCCGTTGAGGAAGCGCATCCAGTGCTCCTTGCCGTTGCGCCAGATCGTCAGTTCCAGCCAGTCGCTGAGCGCGTTCACCACCGAGACGCCGACGCCGTGCAGGCCGCCGGAAACCTTGTAGGAATTCTGGTCGAACTTCCCGCCGGCGTGCAGCTGGGTCATGATGACCTCGGCCGCCGAGACGCCTTCTTCGGTATGGATGTCGACGGGAATACCGCGGCCGTTGTCGCTCACGGTCACCGAGCCGTCGCCGTTCAGCATGACCGTTACGGTATCGCAATGCCCGGCCAGGGCCTCGTCGATGGCGTTGTCCACCACCTCGTAGACCATGTGGTGCAGGCCCGAGCCGTCATCGGTGTCGCCGATATACATGCCCGGGCGTTTGCGCACCGCCTCCAGGCCGCGCAGCACCTTGATGGACTCCGCGCCGTAGGCGATGTCCTCTGCGGTCTTGCCCTTGGGATCGCTGGGGCCGGGTTCGATCGGCTTTTCGTCGTTGCTCATGAGAAACCTGGTTTCGCTTCATTGAGTTTCATGTGACGGGATTGTCCCGCGTGTCATTCGCCGGGGCCGTCCGTTAAGTCCGGCCGTCGTTCGCAGGGCGGATGGCCCCGTCGTTGATACGATAGAACTGGGCCCGGCCTTCCAGGCCCTCGAAGTCCGCGGCGTCGGTGCCGGTCAGCCATGCCTGGGCGCCGAGACCGAGAATCTCCTCGTACAGCGCGGCGCGCCGCGCGGCGTCCAGATGCGCCGCCACCTCGTCCAGCAGCAGCAGCGGCGCGGCGCCGCGCGCCAGCGTCAGCAGACGCGCATGGGCCATGAGGATGGCGATCAGCAGCGCCTTCTGTTCGCCCGTCGAGCAAAGCTCCGCGGTCACGCCCTTGGTCTTGTGGGTGGCCGTGAGGTCGCTGCGGTGCGGCCCGAGCCCAGCCCCGCCGGACTCGGCGTCCTGACGGCGGCTGCCGGCGAGGCCGTCACGCAGTGCGTCCTCGGCGGCCAGCGCCGGGCCCTGGCGCAGCCAGTCCTCCACCGCGCCGTCCAGGCCCAGCCCGACCTTGGGGAAGGGACCCTCGGCGGTATCGCAGGCCTGCTGCAGGCGCTCGACCATATCGAGGCGCGCCGCCGCGATGGCGACCCCGCGGGTCGCCATGGATTCCTCCAGGGAGGCCAGCCAGGCGGCATCGCCGCGGCCGCTCTTCAGCAGGCGCGCGCGCTCCCGCAGGGCATGCTCGTAGGCATTGCAGCGCGCCGAATGTTCCGGATCGAAGCCGTAGACCAGCCGGTCGAGGAAGCGCCGCCGGCCGCCGGCGCCTTCGCGCCACAGGCCGTCCATCTGCGGCGTCAGCCAGACCACCGAGAGAATTTCCGCCAGGGCCTGCTGGCCCCGCGCCGCCGCGCCGTCGACCTTCACCAGGCGCCGCTCGCGGCCAAGGCCGTTCTGGGCATCGACACCCTGACCGGGATCGCGCCCGCTGCCGACATCGCGCGGCCCCTCCGGCGTCATCACCGTGGCCGCCACCGCCCAAGGATTAGAAACCTTTTCACGGGGCTCGCCTGGCTCACCGGGCTCACTGGGCCGGCTGCGGTCGATCTCGCTGAGCCTTGCCCGCCGCAGCCCGCGGCCCGGCGAGAGAAAGGAGATCGCTTCCAGCAGGTTGGTCTTGCCGGCGCCGTTCGGACCGGTCAGCACCACCGGCGCCGCCTCCAGCCGCAATTCCGCCTGGGCGTAGCAGCGGAACTGCGTCACCAGCAGGCGGCTGAGCCAGACACCGGTTTCGGTTCTGTTCTGCGACACGGCGCCGGGCTCCGCATCGCCGAAGGCGGCGGAGCTCAGCAAGAGGAGCGTCGGTCGTTGTTGCGCCGGGTGTTCATCTCGCGCCCTGGCCTTACACGCGCATCGGCATGAGCACGTAAAGGGCGCTGCTGTCGGCCACCTCGCGCACGATGGTCGGCGAGGCCGGATCGGCCATGGTGAACTGTGCGGCCTCGCCCTCGATCTGCTGGGCGATGTCCAGCAGGTAGCGCGAGTTGAAACCGATCTCGATGCCGGCGCCGTCGTAGTCGATCTCCAGCTCTTCCACGGCGGTGCCGTTTTCCGGGCTGTTGGCCGACAGCGTCAGGGCGCCGTTGTTGACCGCCATCTTCACCGCGCGGCTTTTCTCCGAGGAAATGGTGGAAACGCGGTCCACCGCCTCGGCGAAGGACTTGCAGTCCACCTCCAGCACCTTGTCGTTGCCGGCGGGGATCACCCGCTCGTAGTCCGGGAAGGTGCCGTCGATCAGCTTGGAAGTCAGCACGGTGGGGCCGAAGGCGAAGCGGATCTTGGTATCCGACAGCGCGATCTCCACCGGATCGTCGACCCCTTCGACGAGGCGCCGCAGCTCGCCCACGGTCTTGCGCGGCACGATGACGCCCGGCATGTCCTTGGCGGCGTCGGGCAAAGGCATCTCGACCCGCGCCAGGCGGTGGCCGTCGGTGGCCACGGCGCGCAGCACCGGCAGGGAATTGCTCTGGGCGGCATGCAGGTAGATGCCGTTCAGGTAGTAGCGCGTCTCCTCGGTGGAGATCGCGAAACGCGTCCGGTCGATCAGGGTCTTCAGCTCGCCGGCCTGCAGCGTGAAGCTCTGCGGCAGGTCGTCGCCGGAGGTCGCCGGGAAGTCCTCGCGCGGCAGCGTCGCCAGGGTGAAGACGGAACGGCCGGCCTGGAGCTTGAGGCGCGCGTCGTCGCCGCCGGCCTCGATCTCCACCTGCGCGCCCTCGGGCAGCTTGCGCACGATGTCGTAGAGCGTATGCGCCGGCGCCGTGGTCGCGCCCGGCTGGCTCACCTCCGCGGCGATCTTGTCGATCACCGTCAGGTCCATATCCGTCGCGGTCAGCGACAGGGCCGAACCGTCGGCCTCGATCAGCACGTTGGAAAGAATGGGAATGGTGTTGCGGCGTTCCACGACGCTTTGCACGTGCGTGAGGGATTTGAGGAGCGCAGCGCGTTCAATGGTCAGCTTCATGATGGGACGCTTGGCCTTTGGGCAATGATGTTGATCGTTCTCTTGGGTGCCTTCGGGGTGCTTTGCGGCGCCCCGTTCCTGTACGACGGTCCTTTGTGTACGCCCCCCGCGATGTGAGGCGAAGGGTGATGTGGGGCTCTGGAACAGGGCCCGCGCGGCCCCTGATTCCGCTGTGGCGCGCCAGCCGCCGGCAGCGATTTCGGGACCCATCGGCACCGCGCGCCGGAGCCCGGAAATGCGGCTCCGCCGCGCGGTCGCCGAGTATAGCATGGAAGGGCTAAAACGTAAGCTTTAAGCGCACTTGCGGCCCCCCGGCCGCCTCTCATGCCGAGGGCGGCGGGTGCACCTGCTAAGCGACTCTTTTGGCTGGCTTTTCCCGCCCCGGAAAACCCGGAGAACAGGGGCCAGGGGGCCGGAAAGGCCCGCCGGAGGCCGGTTTCAGGCCTCCAGCATGCGCCGCAGCAGCTCGACGTCCTCGGCAAAGCTGGAATCGGTGGCTTTCAGCTCCTCGACCTTGCGTACAGCGTGCATCACCGTCGTATGGTCGCGGCCGCCGAATTTCCGGCCGATTTCCGGCAAGGAACGCGAGGTCAGCTGCTTGGAGAGGTACATGGCGACCTGGCGCGGACGGGCCACGGCCCGGGCCCGGCGGGCCGAGTGCATGTCGGCGATGCGCACGTTGAAGTGGGCCGAGACGCGCTTTTGGATCTCCTCGATGGTGACCCGGCGGTCGTTGGCCCTCAGCAGGTCGTGCAAGACCTCCTGAGTGGTCTCCAGGGTGATCGGGCGGCCCACCAGGGTGGCGTGCGCCATGATGCGGTTGAGGGCGCCCTCCAGCTCGCGCACGTTGGAGGTGATCTTGTGGGCCAAGAACTCCAGCACCTTCACCGGAATGTCGGTGCTCGACTGCTCGGCCTTGGCCTGCAGGATGCCGAGGCGCAGCTCGTAGGTGGTGGGATGGATGTCCGCCACCAGGCCCCAGCCGAGACGGGAGCGCATGCGCTCTTCGACGCCTTCCAGATCGCTCGGGCTCTTGTCGGCCGAAATGATGACCTGGCGGTTCTGATCGACCAGCGCGTTGAAGGTGTGGAAGAACTCTTCCTGCGTCGCCTCGCGCCCGCCGATGAACTGCACGTCGTCGATCATCAGAACGTCGACCGAGCGGAACTGCTCCTTGAAGGCCATGGTGTCCTTGGTGCGCAGCGCGCGCACGAACTGGTACATGAACTTCTCGGCGGAGAGATAGATGATGCGGCGCTCCGGCGACTGCTTCTTGATGTGCAGGCCGATGGCATGCATCAGGTGCGTCTTGCCGAGACCGACACCGCCATAGAGGAACAGCGGATTGAACGGTGCAATCGGCGCTTCCGCGACACGGCGCGCCGCCGCATAGGCGAGTTCGTTCGGCTTGCCGACGACGAAGTTGTCGAAAGTGAAACGCGGATCGAGCGGCGCTGAAATTCCGTCGCGCATGCTGTTCCCCGAAGCGGCTTCGTTGCTTGCGGCAGCCGATACGCCTGCAGCAGCGGCAAACTGCGGCTTGGCAGACGCCGTGATGTCGCAAGCGTTTCTGGCTTGTGCGCCGTTGTATTCGCTGTCGCCGCGCGTTTGCGCCGCGCTGCCGGAACCCGCGCCCATGAGGGGCGCACCGGCGCCGGGCTTGGGCACCGGACGCGCCGGCGGCTGCACCACGATCTCGATGCCGCCGACGTTCGGATCTTCTTCGTTCCACAAAGCGCGCAGGCGTTCGGCGTAGTTGCTCGCAACCCAGTCGCGCATGAAGCGCGTCGGCACTGCGAGACGCAGCTTTCCGTTACGCGATCCCGCAAGCGTCAGCGGCTTCAGCCAAGAACGATAAGCCGCTTCGCCGACTTCCGAGCGCAAGCGTCCGCGCACACGGCCCCATTGCTCGATGACCGTCGCCTCACCATCACCACCAACCATCTTAGACTACTCCCCCAAGCGGCGTGTGCACTGCGACCCTGACCCTGCACATCTTTTGCCAGAGGTAAAACTCTGCGAAAGCACAAGCATCGTCCATGACGTGGCCAGCAACCTCATTCGTCATTAGTTGTTCCAGCGATCGGCTTGGGAAGGGCTCCAAGAGCCAGGCGGGTCGGAAAAAAACAACGGCGACCTAGAGAAGCGTCTAGCCCACGTCGCGCTTGCGGTGAAATCAATAATTCATTGCGCGAATTACTTGATCAGCGCGACTTATTATTTTGCTTTTTCCTAGAATTTCTTACTCAGAGCCCCCAAGCACGATAGAGTTAATGTACCCGCATAGACTTCGGGTGACAAGCGGATCGAATAGAGAACGACACTTTTTTTACGGGCCGAACCGATCTGCAACACTGCAAACCGACTAGGAACTTCTGCACGAGTCAATCGCCGAACACGAAAAACCGCGCCCTCACAACAGAAGGCGCGGCATCGTCATGTCCCGGATTTTTTTCCGGGCAAGAAGCGGTATCAGGCGATCGCTTTGACGCGGGCCGAGAGGCGCGACATCTTGCGCGATGCCGTGTTCTTCGGCATCACACCGCTGCGCACGCCACGGGCCAGCTCGGGCTGAGCCGCCAGCAGCGCGGCCTGGGCCGCCGTCTTGTCGCCGCTGGCGATCGCCAGCTCCACAGCCTTCACATGGGTGCGAATGCGGCTGACGCGCGCCCCGTTGATGACGGCGCGACGGGCGTTGCGGCGGATCCGCTTCTTGGCAGATTGATGGTTTGCCATTTGCTTAAAACATCGTTCTCAGTGCATGAGGAAGGCGGGGTTATAGCCCCCGCCCTCGGGCGCGTCAAGCGGCCATTCACGCCCGATAAACCAAGGCAAATCAGGGTTAACGGCCCTGCCGTTCAGCGGTTCTTCCAGCTCGGCGTCCGCTTTTCGACGAAGGCGCCCATGCCTTCCTTCTGATCGTCCAGCGCAAAGGTGGCGTGGAAGACCCGGCGCTCGAACTTGATACCCTCGGCCAGCGTGGTCTCGTAGGCCCGGTTGACCGCCTCCTTGGCCATCATCACCACGGGGCGAGAGAGGCCGGCGATCGTCCGCGCGGCCTTCTTGGCCTCGTCCAGCAACTCCGCCGCCGGCACGATGCGCGCCACCAGGCCGGCCCGCTCCGCCTCCTCGGCGTCCATCATGCGGCCGGTCAGGCAGAGCTCCATGGCCTTCGACTTGCCGACAAAGCGCGTCAGGCGCTGCGTGCCGCCGGAGCCGGGAATGGTGCCGATGGTGATTTCCGGCTGGCCGAACTTGGCGTTGTCGGCGGCAAGGATGAAGTCACACATCATGGCGACCTCGCAGCCGCCGCCCAGCGCATAGCCCGCCACCGCCGCGATCACCGGTTTGCGGGTCCGCGTCAGGCGTTCCCAGCCTTCGGTGATGAAGTCCTCGGCATAGGCCTGCTGGTAGGTCTTGTCCTTCATCTCCTTGATATCGGCGCCGGCAGCGAAGGCCTTTTCCGAACCGGTCAACACGATGCAACCGATGGAGTCATCGCTTTCCAGTTCGTCGAGCGCGCCTTCCAGGTCCGCGATGAGAGCCTTGCAGAGGGCATTGAGGGATTTGGGGCGGTTGAGGGTGATGACCCCGACGCCGTCTTCCTTCTCGACGATTACGTTCTCGTAGCTCATGGCCTCTCCCTTCATGCTTGCTTGTCTTTGCGGGCCTGTCTTAGCGGTCCGGATTCTCAACAGCTGAGCAAGGTTCGCGTGACCGCTGCACCGACTCGGCGGCTGTTCTCTCGTTACGGGTTCCTACTGCGGAAACAGTCTGAAATGCACGGTGACGCGCCCGGCGTCCTCGCTGAGGTCGAGATGCAGTTGTTCGCCTTCGCGCAGATAAGCGCCGAGCTTTTCGCGCTGCCAGCCGAGTTGCGGCAGCGTCTCGTCGTAGAACGAGAGAACCGACTGCGGCGTCATGCCGCCTTCCGCGAAAGCCTCGACGATGCGCCCGCCCGGCTTGTCGAATACCAGGCCGCTTTCCGGCAGCGCCGTCAGCCCCGGCATCAACGGCAGGTCGGGAATCCCGGCAACGTAGGCATCGTCGCTTTGCGCCGAAGCGGACAGGGCGGCCGCTGAGACGA
This sequence comes from Kiloniellaceae bacterium, assembly GCA_048268885.1. GTDB lineage: Bacteria > Pseudomonadota > Alphaproteobacteria > Kiloniellales > Kiloniellaceae > Pelagibius. Next base: position 24,071 of record JBLWUP010000025.1, read on the forward strand.
CCCCCGAGACGGCCAGCGACAGCAGGACGGCGGTGAAAAGGCGGTGCAGCGCGCGAAGCATGGCGGTTTCCTACCCCAGAGCCGCGAACAAGGAAACAGAATCCTCGCTTCTCATCTACGACCTCATCTTTGACAGCTTCCGCCTCACCTTTGACAGCGCGGACAGTAGAAGGTGGAGCGGCCGCTTTGTACCAGACGTTTGATCGGCGCGCCGCAGGTCTTGCAGGGCGCGCCTTCGCGGCCGTAGACCGCCCATTCGTGCTGGAAGTAACCCAGTTCGCCGTCGGCCTGCACGTAGTCGCGCAGGGAAGAGCCGCCGGCTTCGATGGCGCGGGTCAGCACCCGGCGCACCGCCGCCGCCAGCTTCTCGGCGCGATTGCCCTGCACGGTGTAGGCCTGGCGGCGCGGCGAGATCCCGGCGAAGTAGAGCGCCTCGCAGACGTAGATGTTGCCGAGCCCCGCCACCACCCGTTGATCGAGCAGCGCGGCCTTGATCGGCGTGCGCTTGCCGGCCAGCGCGGCGGCCAGCCCGGGGCCGTTGAAATCATTGCCCAAAGGCTCCGGCCCCAGCTCGCGCAGCAGCGGATGGGCGGCCAGATCCTCGGCGGCCACCAGGTCCATGATGCCGAAGCGCCGGGCGTCGTTGAAACGGACCTCGGTGCCGGCTTCGGTGGTGAAGATGACGTGGTCGTGCTTGTCCAGCGGCGGGCGCCCCTTCGATCCCCTTGCACCTGATGGCGGCTCGACGATCGTCATGCGCCCGGACATGCCGAGATGGCAGAGCAGCACCTGGCCGTCTTCGAGGAACATCAGCATGTACTTGGCACGCCTTTGGATGCGCTCGACCCGGCGCCCGGTGAGGCGCCTGGCGAAGTTCTCCGGCAAGGGAAAGCGCAGGTCCGGCCGGCGCTGCTCGACCTGCTGCAGGACGTGACCCTCCAGCTTCGGGCGCAGGCCGCGCACCACGGTCTCGACTTCAGGCAGCTCGGGCATCTTATAAGGAGAGTCCAACCGGAAAAGGGGTCGCGGCGAAATGGCGCGCAGAGTAGCGCGCCGCCGCCGCGCGCGCTATGGTCCGCGCGATGAACGCAAACCCAGTTTCCGAACCGCCCGAAAACAGCCCGGAAGACGCCCGGGAAGACGCTGGCTCGCCCCGCAGGGACGAGGCGGGCCGGACCCATTTCGGCTACCGCGAGGTGGACGAGACCGAAAAGCCCTCGCTGGTGCGGGGCGTTTTCGAGTCGGTGGCCAGCCGCTACGACCTGATGAACGACCTCATGTCCGGCGGCATCCACCGGCTGTGGAAGGGCGCCATGGTCGACTGGCTGAACCCGCGTCCCGGGATCAGGCTGCTGGACACCGCCGGCGGCACCGGCGACATCGCCTTTCGCGTGCTGGACCGCCTGGAGAAACAAAGGCATGCCCAAGGCGCTTCCGGGATTGAGGGACACGTCTTCGTCTGCGACCTGACGGCGGAGATGCTGGCGGTGGGCCGCGACCGCGCCATCGACCAGGGCCGGCTGCAGGGCCTGTCCTGGGTCTGCGGCGACGCCGAGCGCCTGCCGCTGCCGGACCGTTCGGTCAGCGCCTATACCATCGCCTTCGGCCTGAGGAACGTCACCCACATCGAGCGCGCGCTGGCCGAGGCGCGGCGCGTGCTGAAGCCGGGCGGGCGCTTCCTCTGCCTGGAGTTCAGCCACGTGGTGCTGCCGGTCTTCGCCGAGCTCTACGACCAGTATTCCTTCAACGTGCTGCCGGCCATGGGCGCCGCCGTCGCCGGCGACCGCGAGTCCTACCTCTATCTGGCGGAATCGATCCGCCGCTTCCCGCCGCAGGAGCAATTGGTGGAGATGATGGCCGCGGCCGGCCTGTCCCAGGTCCGCTACCGCAACCTCTCCGGCGGAATCGCCGCGCTGCACTCCGGCTGGCGCGTTTAACCCGGAACCCGGATCCAGATGCTTCGTACCCTCCGGTCCCTGCTGCGCTTCCAGCGCATCGCCCGCACCCTGGCGCGCCATGACGCCCTGGCGCCGCTGGAGGAGATGCGCGTGGCGCCGGGCCTGGTGTGGTTCGCCCGCCGCTTCTCCCGCCGCAAGGCGGAGGGCCGCCCCGGCGAAAAACTGGCCCGCGCCCTGACCGAGATGGGGCCGAGCTTCATCAAGCTGGGCCAGGCGCTGTCGACCCGCGCCGACCTGATCGGCGAGCAGGTCGCCCTCGATCTCGCCGAGCTGCAGGACCATCTGCCGCCCTTCGACAGCGCCGTGGCGCGAAAGATCATCGAAGAGGAACTCGGCCGGCCGGTCGAGGAGCTGTTCCTCTCCTTCGACCCGGAGCCGGTCTCCGCCGCCTCCATCGCCCAGGTGCACAAGGCCACAATCGCGCCGGAAGACGCCGATGACCCCGAGGCGGGGCCACAGCCCCCGGAACCGAAAAAGGTCGCGGTGAAGATCCTGCGGCCGGGCATCGAGAAGGCCTTCGACCGCGATCTGGAACTCTTCTACTGGGTCGCCGAGCTGGTCGAGCGCACCCAGCCGAAGCTGCGCCGCTTCCGGCCGGTGGAAGCCGTGCGCGTCTTCGAGGACACCGTGCGCCTGGAAATGGACCTGCGCATGGAAGGCGCCGCGGCCTCCGAGTTGGCGGAGAACTTCGCCGACGATCCGACCTACAACGTCCCCGACATCGACTGGCGGCGCTCCTCACGGCGGGTCCTCACCATGTCGCGGGTCTCCGGCATCCCGATGGACGACCGCAAAGCGCTGCTGGAGGCCGGGCACGACCTGGCCGACGTGCTGACCAAGGCGGCCGGCATCTTCTTCAACCAGGTGTTCCGCGACGGCTTTTTCCACGGCGACCAGCACCCCGGCAACATGTGGGTCGACCCCGAAGGCAACATCGTCGCCGTCGACTTCGGCATCATGGGGCGCCTCGACTGGCGCACCCGCCGCCACCTGGCCGACATGCTGATCGCCACCCTGGACGGCAACTACCACCACTTGGCCGCCGTCTACATGGAAGCCGGCTACCTGCCGCAAAGCCGTGACCTCGACGTCTTCGCCCAGGCGCTGCGCTCGGTCTGCGAACCCATCGCCGGACGGCCGCTCAACGAAATCTCCTTCGCGCGGCTGCTGGCGCAACTCCTGCGCCTCACCGAATCCTTCGAGCTGCCGGTGCAGCCGCAGTTGCTGCTGCTGCAGAAAAACATGCTGATGGCCGAAGGCGTGAGCCGCAGCCTCGACCCCTCGCTGAACATCTGGACCCTGGCGCAGCCGCTGATCGACGCCTGGATGCGCGAGAACCGCGGCCCCGAGGCGCGCCTGCGCGAAGGCGTGGAAGACGTGCTGCACGGCCTGCGCCAACTGCCGGCGCTGGCCGAAAACCTGGACCGCGCCACCGAGGAAATGGCCGCCGGGCGCATTCGCCTGCATCCGGAGACCGTCGCCCAGCTGACCTCGCGCCAGGGCGGCAACCTGGGCCGCTGGGCGCTGCCGATCGCGGTAGCCGCCCTCGCGGTTGCGCTGGCGGCGCTGCTCTAAGCCCCTGACTCCACGTTCGAAAAGCGCATCTCTTGCCTTCCGGCTGGGGAAACCCTAGGTTATTCACGTCTCATCGCCGTGAAATATGGGCTTAACCGCCGTGTTGACTGGAAAACGGGTTCTCCTGATCGTCTCAGGCGGTATTGCCGCCTATAAATCGCTGGAGCTGATCCGCCGCCTGAAGGAAAGAGGCGCGGCGGTGCGCTGCGTCCTGACCCGGGCCGGCGCCCAGTTCGTGACGCCGCTGTCGCTCTCGGCGCTGAGCGGCGACAAGGTTTACGGCGACCTCTTCGACCTGACCGATGAAGCGGAGATGGGCCACATCCAGCTGTCGCGCGACGCCGACCTGCTGGTGGTGGCGCCGGCCAGCGCCGACCTCCTGGCCAAGATGACCCAGGGCCGCGCCGACGACCTGGCCTCCACCGCCCTGCTGGCCACCGACAAGGCGGTGCTGGTCGCCCCGGCGATGAACGTGCGCATGTGGGAGCATCCGGCGACCCAGTCGAACATCGCGGCGCTGAAGCAGCGCGGCGTCCTGACCGTCGGCCCCAACGAAGGCGACATGGCCTGCGGCGAATACGGCTTCGGGCGCATGGCCGAGCCGCATGAAATTCTCGCCGCCATCGAGGCCGCCCTCGATGCGCCCAAAAGCGCTGAGGGCCCTCTCAGTGGTCTCCGCGCGCTGGTGACCAGCGGCCCGACCCACGAGCCCATCGACCCGGTGCGCTACATCGCCAACCGCTCCTCCGGCAAGCAGGGCCACGCCATCGCCGCGGCCCTGGCGCGCCACGGCGCCGAGACCACCCTGGTTTCCGGGCCCAGCCAGTTGCCCGACCCGCAGGGCCTGAAGACCGTGCATGTAGAGACCGCGCAGGAGATGCTGGCCGCCTGCCGCGCCGCCCTGCCGGTGGAGATCGCGGTCTGCGCCGCCGCCGTGGCCGACTGGCGGGCCGCCACCGCCGCGCAGCAAAAGATGAAAAAAGACAACGGCCTGCCCGCCGCCCTGGAGCTGACGCAGAACCCGGACATCCTGGCCGAACTGTCGCAGCCGGGGCCGGAGCGGCCGAGCCTGGTGGTCGGCTTCGCCGCCGAGACGGAGAAGGTGGTCGAGCAGGGCCGCGCCAAACTGACCCGCAAGGGCTGCGACTGGATTCTCGCCAACGACGTGGCGCCGGGCACGGCGACCTTCGGCGGCGAGGACAACCGCATTCACTTGATCACCGCCGAAGGGGTGGACGACTGGCCGCAGATGACCAAGGCCGAGGTGGCCGAACGGCTCTGCCGGCAGATCGCCGACACCCTCGGCCGCTAGACCTTACGAGAAACCGAAAAAGCACAATCAGGGAACGCAGAAACAGACATGACCGCCCTCCCCACCACCGGCCTCAGCGTCGCCATCAAGCGGCTGGACCACGCCGCCGACCTCGACCTGCCCGCCTATGCCACCAGTGATTCGGCCGGCATGGACCTCCTGGCCGCCGTCGAGGAGACGGTGACCCTGGCGCCCGGCGAGCGGCGGCTGATCCCCACCGGCATCGCCCTCGCCCTGCCGCCGGGCACGGAGGCGCAGGTGCGCCCGCGCTCCGGCCTCGCCCTGAAGCAGGGCGTCACCGTCCTCAACGCGCCGGGCACCATCGACGCCGACTACCGCGGCGAGGTGGGCGTCATCCTGATCAACCACGGCGACGAGCCCTTTACCGTCGAGCGCGGCAGCCGCATCGCCCAGATGGTGGTGGCGGCCTATGCGCGCGTCGCCTGGACCGTCAGCGACGACCTGGAGAAAAGCGCGCGCGGCGCCGGCGGCTTCGGCTCCACCGGGATCGGCGGCAATTCTGAAAAAGCAGCGGCGGGCGGCTGAACGGCATGCTGAGACTCTCGAAAAAACTGCTCTTCGCCATCGAGGCGGTGGTCGACATCGCCTACCACGCGGGCGCCGGCCCGGTGCGCTCCACCGACATCTCGCGCCGCCAGGGCATTCCCCGGCGCTACCTGGAACAGGTGCTGCAGCAGCTCGTGCACCACGACGTGCTCGCCGGACAGCGCGGGCCCAAGGGCGGCTACCGCCTGGCGCGCGAACGCCGCCGCATCTCCGTCGGCGAGATTATCCGCATCGTGCGCCAGCTGGAGGGCACCAGCGATCCGGCCGCCGACCCCGACGGCTCCGAGCTGGGGGTCAAGGTGCTGCGGCCGATCTGGCAGGAGATGCAGCGCCAGATGATGGAGCGCTTCGACAACATGACCATCGAGGAACTCTGCGAGAAGGCGCGCGAAGAAGGCATCGCCAGCGAAGCCCGGCAGATCACCGATTTCACGATTTAGCCCGGCTTTACGGCCGGCGGGGTTCTCCCCATCTAACCAAGAACAAGAAGCATCACACAGGGAACGGGACGCGTACAAATGGACGCCATCACGAACTGCGAATTCCGCGGCAAGGTCTACGACTCCATCCTCGACACCATCGGCGCCACACCCATCGTGCGGGTGAAGAAACTGGCCGCCGCCCATGGCGTGAAGGCCGACATCGCCGGCAAGTGTGAGTTCTTCAACCCCATCGCCTCGGTGAAGGACCGCATCGGCCTGGCCATGGTCGAAGCGCTGGAGCGCGAGGGAAAGCTGAAGGAAGGCGGCGTGATCGTCGAGCCGACCAGCGGCAATACCGGCATCGCGCTGGCCTTCGTCTGCGCCGCCAAGGGCTACCGCCTGATCCTCACCATGCCGGAGACCATGTCCCAGGAACGCCGCAAGATGCTGCGGCTGCTGGGCGCCGAGCTGATCCTGACCGATGGCGCCAAGGGCATGACCGGCGCCCTCGCCAAGGCCGAGGAGATCCTGGCCGAGAACCCGGGCGCGGTCATGCCGCAGCAGTTCAAGAACCCCGCCAACCCGGAAATCCACGAGCGCACCACGGCGGAGGAGATCTGGAAGGACACCGACGGGAAGGTGGACGTCATCGTCTCCGGCGTCGGCACCGGCGGCACGCTGACCGGCGTGGGCCGGGTGCTGAAGGCGCGCAAGCCCGACTTGAAGATGGTCGCGGTGGAGCCGGAGGACAGCCCCGTGCTCTCCGGCGGCCAACCGGGCCCGCACAAGATCCAGGGCATCGGCCCCGGCTTCGTGCCGGACAACCTGGATACCGCGCTGATCGACGAGATCCTGCCGATCGGCAACGACACCGCCATCCGCATGGCGCGCCAGGCCGCCGCCGTCGAGGGCCTGCCCATCGGCATTTCCTCGGGCGCCGCGCTCTGCGCGGCCATGGAGATCGGCGAGCGCCCGGGCATGGAAGGCAAGCTGATCGTCGCCATCCTGCCGTCCTTCGCCGAACGCTACCTCTCCACGGCGCTCTTCGAGGGGCTGTAGGGGCCCCCTCACCCTCCCGCTTCGCGGGCCCCTCCCTCTCCCTCCAGGGGAGAGGGCAACAAAAACTATCCCTCGCCCCTGGAGGGAGAGGGGTGCGAAGCCTTAGCGAGATCACGGATCGAGCTTAGGCGCAGCTGGGTGAGGGGGAAAGGTCGCCCCATCCCCCTTTGTCCAACAGGCTCAAGGCGCTAGACTTACCCCCATGGATTTCAGCGACGACCAGATCGACCGCTACGCGCGCCACCTGGTGCTGCCGGAGATCGGCGAAGAGGGCCAGGAGAAGCTGTTGAACGCCCGCGTGCTGGTGATCGGCGCCGGCGGGCTCGGTTCGCCGCTGCTGCTCTACCTCGCCGCCGCCGGCGTCGGCACCCTGGGCATCGTCGACGACGACGTGGTCGACCTCTCCAACCTGCAGCGCCAGGTGCTGCACGATACCGCCAACATCGGCATGGCGAAGGTGGAGTCCGCGCGCCGCCGCCTGGCCGAGATCAATCCGGAAGTGACCGTCGAGGCGCACAACACGCGGCTTTCGCCCGACAACGCGATCGACCTGATTTCGCGCTACGACCTGGTGGCCGACGGCTCCGACAACTTCCCGACCCGCTACCTGGCCAACGATGCCTGCTACCTGGCGAAGAAGACCCTGGTCTCCGCCGCCATCATGCGCTTCGACGGCCAGCTCTCCACCTTTAAAGCTTATGAGGGCAAAGCCCACGACGGCGAAACGCCCTGTTACCGCTGCCTCTTCGGCCCGCAGCCGGGCGATCCCAAGGAAAGCTGCGCCGACGTGGGAGTCCTCGGCGCGCTGGCCGGTACGCTCGGCGCGCTGCAAGCCAACGAGGTGGTGAAGGAGATCCTCGGCATCGGCACCTCGCTGGCCGGCCAGCTCGTGCTCTTCGATTCCCTGGAGACCACCTTCCGCAAGGTGAAGGTGCCGCGCGACCCCGACTGCGCCCTCTGCGGCTCGCAGGCCACCATCCGCGACCTCAAGACCGTCGACTACCGCACCGGCGAACCGCTCTGCGCGGTTTAGGGGAGGATCTTCCGGCGCTCCCGGAAATCGCCTAGAGTCCAAGAGCTTGTCCTCCGCCGCTTCGGGAGCCGCCGCGTGACCTTCCGTCCGATCCTGCTCGCCGTCCTGCTCAGCCTTTTCGCGTCAGCCGCCGCCGCGAAACCCGCTGTGGTCTATTCCGTCGGCGGCAAGTTCGACGGCTCCTTCAACGAGGCGGCCTACAACGGGGCCGAGCGCTTCCGGGAGGAAACCGGCGAGGCCTACGCCGAGTTCGAGATCTCCACCCAAGCGCAGAGCGCACAGGCGCTGCGCAGCTTCGCCCAGCGCGGCTTCTCGCCCGTCGTCGCCATCGGTTTCACCCACGCCTCCGCCCTGGCCAGGGTGGCGCCGCAGTTTCCCGACACCCAGTTCGTCCTGGTCGACAGCGTGGTCGAGGCGCCCAACGTACAATCGGTGGTGTTCCGCGAGCAGGAGGGGTCCTACGTGGTGGGCATCCTGGCGGCCATGGCCTCCCGGTCGCAGGTCATCGGCTTCGTCGGCGGCATGGACATTCCCCTGATCCGCAAGTTCGCCTGCGGCTACATCCAGGGCGCGCGCCGCGCCGACCCCGAGGTGAAGGTGCTGGTCAACATGACCGGGCCGACCCCGGCAGCCTGGAGCGACCCGGTGCGCGGCGGCGAACTCGCGCGCTCCCAGATCGAGCAGGGCGCCGACGTCATCATCCAGGCGGCCGGCGGCACCGGCATCGGCGTGCTGCAGGCGGCCGCCGACGCGGACGTCCTGGGCATCGGCACGGATTCCAACCAGAACGGCCTGCACCCGGGACAGGTGCTGACCTCCATGAGGAAGCGCGTCGACAACGTGGTCTACGACAACTTCATGGCCGCGCGCGACGGCAGCTGGCGGGCGGGGGTCCAGGCGCTGGGCCTGAAAGAGGGCGGCCTGGACTGGGTGATCGACGGCAACAACCGCGATCTGGTCTCGCCGGAGATGGAGGCCGCCGCCGAGCAGGCCGAGGCAGGCATCGCCAGTGGCGAGATCACGGTCCACGACGTCACCCGCGACGGCCCCTGCCCCTTCAAGTAACGGTCCGGTGAAATAGTCCGCTAGCGGCAATCCGCCTCGCCCTTCGAGACGGCGCCAGAGCGCCTCCTCAGGGTGAGGCTGCCTTCCGAGACCTCGACCTCATGCTGAGGAGCTTGCGCAGCAAGCGTCTCGAAGCATGAAGCCGCGAAGGCTCCTAAAGAATCGGCTTGAATGGGCTGGCCACCGGCAGGCGCCGGGCCGCCTCAGTACCACTGTGGGGCGAGGCCACGGGGACGGTGACGACAACGGAAATGCCCCACGGGGGTCACCCAACGGCGCCGAACTACTGCAGACAAACAGTCGGGAACGAAAGCGCCCTAAAACATCGTCTCCAGGACGCGATCGGGCGGGGTGTGACCGTCGACGAAGGTCTTGATGGAGATGATGACCTTCTCGCCCATGGCGATGCGGCCCTCGATGGTGGCCGAGCCCATGTGCGGCAGCAGCACCACGTTGTCGAGGCGCAACAGCTTGGGATTCACCGCCGGCTCGTGCTCGAAGACGTCGAGGCCGGCGCCGGCCAGCTCGCCGGCTTCCAGGGCGCGAGTCAGGGCGTTCTCGTCCACCACTTCGCCGCGCGAGGTGTTCACGATATAGGCCTCCTCGCGCAGCAGCTTCAGGCGGCGCGCCGAGAGCAGGTGGAAGGTGGCCGGGGTGTGCGGGCAGTTCACCGAGATGATGTCCATGCGCGACAGCATCTGGTCGAGGCTCTCCCAGTAGGTCGCCTCCAGCTCCTCCTCCTGCGAGGGATGCACCCGGCGCCGGTTGTGGTAGTGGATCGACATGCCGAAGCCCTTGGCGCGGCGCGCCACGGCGCTGCCGATGCGGCCCATGCCGATGATGCCCAGGCGCTTGCCGTTCACCCGGTGGCCCAGCATGCCCGTCGGCGCCCAGCCCTGCCAGTCGCCGGCGCGCACCAGGCGCTCGCCCTCGGCGAGACGGCGCGGCACCGAGAGAATGAGGGCCATGGTCATGTCCGCCGTGTCCTCGGTGAGGACACCCGGGGTGTTGGTCACCGTGATGCCGCGGTGGCGCGCCGTCTTCAGGTCGATGTGGTCGACGCCGGTGCCGAAGGAGGCGATCAGCTTCAACTGCGGGCCGGCCTGGGACAGCACCGCCGCGTCGATGCGGTCGGTCACCGTCGGGACCAGGACCTCGGCTTCCTTCACCGCCTCGATGAGCTGGGACTGGCTCAGCGGCTTGTCCTCGATGTTGAGGTGGCAGTCGAAGAGCTCCATCATCCGCGTCTCGATAACATCGGGCAGGCGGCGGGTGACGATAACGCGGACCTTCTTGTGGGGCATTGCTTCCTAACTCGAGATGCGGGCCGGCGGTGCCTCAACCCAAAATCAAGTGCCGTGCGAGCGGGGCGCCCACTCGCGCTTTGCCATAGCAGGCGGGGCGCCGACTTGTCCAGGGGACAGCCCACGTCCCGGGGAGTCCAGGAAGCCTTCGGCACCTCCCCAGAGGCCGGCTTGACCCGGCGCGCGGCGGGGGGTTAGGAGGAAGGCATGCCACGACTCCCGCTTCTGCCGACTCTGCTGCTGGCCGCCCTCACGGGCGCCTGGCTGCTTGGCGGCGGCCCGCTGCCCGGCGGGGCGACCGCCCAAGCCCAGGAAGCGGCGCAGGAGGTGGCCCCGGCAGGAGATCAGGCAGAGGACCAGGCTGACGACCCGGCTGAGAACCAGGCGGGCGGACGTCCGGCGCCGCCGGGGCGCACCGGCCTGCCGCTGCCCCGCTTCGTCACCCTGCGCTCCGGCGAGGTGAACCTGCGCATCGGCCCGGGCATCCGCTACCCCATCGACTGGGTCTACCAGCGCCGCGGCCTGCCGGTGGAAATTGTCGACGAGTTCGACACCTGGCGGCGCATCCGTGACTGGCAGGGCACCGAGGGCTGGGTCCACCAGTCCATGGTTCAGGGCCAGCGCGGCATCCTGGTCACCGGCAAGCGCCATACCCTGCGCCGCCGCCCGCTGCCCGATGCGCCCGGCGTGGCCCTGATCGACGCCGGCGTGGTGGGCGTGCTGGAGCACTGCGAGACCGACTGGTGCGAGGTGAGCGTCGGCGGCTTCACCGGCTGGCTGCGGCGCGAGGCCTTCTACGGCCTCTACCCCGGCGAAGAGGTGGACTGAGCCCCCTCACCCTCCCGCTTCGCGGGTCCCTCCCTCTCCCACGAAGGGGAGAGGGCAATAAAAAGAAACCCTCTCCCCTGGAGGGAGAGGGTTGCGTAGCGTTGCTGAGCGCTTGCGCGAACTTACGCGAAGCTGGGTGAGGGGGACCGCCCTCGGATCACAGCGCGCGCGAGCTGCAAGGTGTCCGCCGGCTAACGGCCTAGTCGAAGTCCTGGGCCAGGGCGTTGCGCACATCTTCCGACAGAATGGTCATGTGGCCGTATTCCGGGTGGCTGAAGCCCAGCACGACCCGGGTGCCCGGGGTCTTGAACTTCTCCACCTGGGCGTCGGTGAAGGGGAAGTGGATGAACTGCACCGAGGAAGCCTTGCCGTCGGCGGTGGTGCGGTCCACGTCCTCTTCCGGCTTGCCGGACACGCGTTCGCCTTCAATCTCGAAGAAGGCCGTCTCCTCGATGCCGCCCAGCTTGGACAGGAAGGTCTTGCGGCGCTGGGCGTCGTCGATCTCGAACATCACCGTGGCGATCAGTTCGCGGCCCTGCGGGATCAGCGGGTTGTAGGCGCTGAGCTCGTCGGCGATCTGCTCCTCACCACCCTTTTCGATGTAGAGCATTTCGTGGACCTGCGCCCACATGGTCTCGTAGCTTTCGAAGTAGAAGGTGCAGACCGGGCCGACGTCCTGGCGGCGGAACTTCTTTTTGGCGACGAGGTCGCGGCGCAGTTCGCGGCGCTCCGTCTCGTAATTCGCCATCGGAAGAATGTCTTCGCGGGTGATTTCTTTCTTCATGGCTAGTCCGGTGCTCATCTCGTTCAACTCCTCTTCAATCTGAGGTCGCCGGCGCCTTGCCGCCACCCCTTTTCGCCCGCCGCGTCAGTCGACGAGACCGTAGGCCTTGGCGAAGAGTTCGATGGGGTGGTAGCTGCGCGCGATCTCGGGTTTGTCGTCCATCTTCAGGCGGTCGATGCCCTGCAGGATGTGCTGCCCGGCCAGGGGGCATTCGGAAGCGACATAGGCCTTGCCCGCCTGCGCCGTCTGGCGGGCCGCCGGGCGGCCGACCTTGATGGCGACGTCGAAATTCTCCTTCAGCACGCCCCAGGAGCCGCCGTGGCCCGAGCAGCGCTCGATGACCTTCACGTCGGCCTCGGGCATGAGGCGCAGCATCTCCGCGGCCTTGGCGCCGATGTTCTGAGCGCGGGCGTGACAGGCCATATGCAGGGCGACACCGCCTTCCAGCGTGCCGAGACCCTCGGCCAGGCCTTCCTTCTTGGCGATGTCGACCACGTATTCGGTGATGTCGAAACTGTGCTGCGAAAGCTTCTTCACCGTCTCGTTGTCCGGCAGGATCAGCGGCCATTCGAACTTCAGCATCAGGGCGCAGGACGGCGTCAGCGCGACGATGTCGTAGCCCTTGTCGATCCATTCGCACAGCTCGGCGGAGACGCGCTTGGCCGACTCGGCGACCTTTTCGATGTCGCCCTGTTCCAACTGCGGCATGCCGCAGCAGGAGGGGTAGACCACCTCGGTCTCGACGCCGTTCTTGGCCAGCACGGCGCGCGCCGCTTCGCCGATGTCCGGGTTGTTGTAGTTCACGAAGCAGGTGGCATAGAAGGCCACCTTGCGGCCCTTCGCCGGAGCAGTGGAATTGACGTTCAGCGCGTTTTCCTTGGCGCGCAGCGCGAAGGTCTTGCCGTGGAACTTCGGCAGATCCGCTTCGCGATGGACGTCCGCGACGCTCTCCATGATCGGGCGCGTCAGCTTGTTCTTGGTGTCGCCGGCCCAGTTGACGAGGCCCGGCGCCATGCCGGCCAGCTTGCCGTTGCGGTCGGTCTTGGTCAGCTGATCGACGCGGCCGTCGAGCTTGCCGGATTTGCGCTCCGCCGCGCGGTAGCGCAGCATCAGGTGCGGGAAGTCGATGTTGAATTCATGGGGCGGCACGTAGGGGCAGCTGACCATGAAACACATGTCGCAGAGGGTGCAGGCGTCGACGACGGGCTTGTAGTCGGCCTTGTCGACGCTGTCGAGCTCGCCGGTTTCGGACTCGTCAATGAGATCGAAGAGACGCGGGAAGGAATCGCAGAGATTGAAGCAGCGCCGGCAACCGTGGCAGATGTCGAAAACGCGCTCGACTTCCGCGTTCAGCTTGTCCCAGTCGTAGAAATCCGGATCGTTCCAATCAATCGGGTGACGCACCGGTGCGTTCAAGCCGCCTTCGCTCATGTCTTCCCCTCGCTGATGTCCCGCATCGCCGGCCGGCATCGGCTTTCGCAGGATACCGCAAAGGGTCCTGCAGCCGTTGGTGCCGCCAGGCGCTCAAGTAAGATGCCTTTTTGAAATGCTCCGTAAGACGCAGGGGCTGGAGCGGCGGCGCTTCATCGTCTGCCGCCGCGCCAGTCCTGCACTTACATGAGAAACCCGGATCATGAGGCCCCGGGAGACATTCGCGGGTGTCCCCGAGGCCTCACGCCCAGATCAAGCCATCGTGTCGAGGGCCTTCTGGAAGCGGCCGGCGTGGCTCTTTTCGGCCTTCGCCAGGGTTTCGAACCAGTCGGCGATCTCGTCGAAGCCTTCTTCGCGGGCCGTGCGGGCCATGCCGGGGTACATGTCGGTGTATTCGTGGGTCTCGCCGGCGATGGCCGACTTGAGGTTCAGCGTGGTGTCGCCGATCGGCTCGCCAGTGGCGGGGTCGCCAACCTCTTCGAGGTACTGCAGGTGGCCGTGCGCGTGGCCGGTCTCACCCTCCGCGGTCGAACGGAAGACCGCGGCAACGTCGTTGAAACCCTCGATGTCGGCCTTCTGCGCGAAATAGAGATAGCGGCGGTTGGCCTGGCTCTCGCCGGCGAAGGCTTCCTTCAGATTATCTTCGGTCTTCGAGTTCTTAAGCGACATGGCTATGTCTCTCCTGTAGGTGAGATTTGTTTCAGCTTCGGAGCTTGTTGTTCGTCCGGCGGCTGTAAAGCCGCCTGGAAGACGCCCCTTCACGCTGACTAAATAGCGGCCAAGCCGCAGCCTGTCAACAGATTAGAACTATTCTAATAAAGAAATTAACAACGCCGGGAAAAGGCGTTATTCGCCGCTCTCGTTGACGCGGATAATGACGTCGACACGCGCCACCTTGGCGCCGTCCGGCGGTGTCGGAACGCTTTCGAGCTGGACCAGTTCGCCGGGAATATCCTGCAGGCGGCCGCTGTTCTCGAAATAGAAGTGATGGTGGTCGGACACGTTGGTGTCGAAGTAGGACCGGCCGGACTCCACCACCACCTCGCGCAGCAGCCCCGCTTCCGTGAACTGGTGCAGGCTGTTGTAGATGGTGGCGAGGGAAACCCGCACGTTGTCGGCCACGGCCTCGGCGTGCAGCTGCTCCGCCGTGATATGACGGTCGCTGCCCCCCGGCGCCTCGAACAGCAGCTTGGCCAAAGCCAGGCGCTGGCGGGTCGGGCGCAGGCCAGCCACCTTAAGGCGCTGGACGAGTGCGCTGTATGGACGATCCTTGGTCATTACATCCCAACATATAGTTCCCAGCTGCCCCAATTAAAGTGGCAAAAACAGTTCGATGTCAACTTTTTTGGAACCACTATAAAACGCTGCCTTTCTGTAAATATCGCTAAGGCAAATTAACCATAACAAGCCAGCGCCACTGCCGGGCCGCGAAGGAAGATACATTGTTCGGCGCGGCGCCCCGGCTAGGCCATTGGTGCCATGCGAAGCTGTTTGACAGCCCTTTCACTATGCTATAGTTCGCGAGGCGTTGGCCGGAACTCCTCTGGGCGCCAGAGGGGTTTGCGCGGCAACGCTTTTTGTCGTGGCAATACTTCTTGAAACGCCTACGTAGAGGTCAGGCTTCAACCGGGAAACGCCGCGACGACAAATAAAACGTCGGCAAGACGGGGAAACCCGGGTAGGGCTGCCGATCGATACAAACGAGTGCCGAACTGGGTGGATCTATTGACCGAGCGACAGAACAGTTTTCCTTACGAAGATCTGCTGAAGTGTGCGCACGGGAAGCTCTTCGGCCCCGGAAACGCGCAACTCCCCTTGCCTCCGATGCTGATGTTCGACCGCATCACCGAGATCAGCGAAGAAGGCGGCGAGCACGGCAAAGGCCACATCGTGGCCGAGATGGACATCAATCCCGACCTCTGGTTCTTCGAGTGCCACTTTGAAGGCGACCCGGTCATGCCCGGTTGCCTGGGCCTCGATTCCCTTTGGCAGCTTTGCGGCTTTTTCCTCGGCTGGCTGGGTGCGCCGGGGCGGGGCCGCGCGCTCGGTGTCGGCGAGGTGAAGTTCAAAGAAATGGTCACGCCGACCGTCAAGATGGTGAGCTATCACCTGGACCTGAAGCGCGTGCGCATGGGCAAGCTCGTGCTCGGCATCGCCGACGGCATCATGAAGGCGGACGGCAAGCCGATCTACGAAGCGAAGGACTTGCGGGTCGGCTTGTTCCAGAGCGAAGCACAGAGCGCCTGAGGCGGGCGCGGCGCGCCCCGGGCGAAGTAGTCTCTTTTCAGTTCCACAGCCGCAGGACGGACAGGATTTCTATGCGCCGAGTCGTTGTCACCGGAATAGGCATCGTCTCCAGCATCGGCAATAACAAAGCCGAAGTGATCGACGCCTTACGGACCGGCCGATCGGGTATCGAGTTTTGCGATACCTATGCGGAAATGGGCTTCCGCAGCCATGTTCACGGGTCGCTGAAGATCAATCTGGACGATCACATCGACCGCAAGACCAAGCGCTTCATGGGCGATGGCGCGGCCTACAACTACGTCGCCATGAAAGAGGCCATCGCAGATGCCGGCATGACCGACGCCGAGGTCTCCGACGAGCGCATCGGCATCGTCATGGGCTCCGGCGGGCCCTCGACCTCCAACCAGGTCGAGGCCGCGGATCTGACGCGCAACAAGGGCCCCAAGCGGGTCGGCCCCTACATGGTGCCGCGCTGCATGTCCTCGACCAATTCGGCGAACATCGCCACGTCTTTCAAGATCAAGGGCCTCAGCTACTCCATTTCCTCGGCCTGCTCGACCTCGGCGCACTGCATCGGCAACGGCACCGAACTGATCCAGATGGGCAAGCAGGACGTCGTCTTCGCCGGCGGCGGCGAGGAACTGCACTGGACCCTGACCGTGCTGTTCGATGCCATGGGCGCGCTGTCCAGCGGCTACAACGATCAGCCCGGGCGCGCGAGCCGCGCTTTCGACAAGGACCGCGACGGCTTCGTCATCTCCGGCGGCGGCGGCGTGGTGGTGCTCGAGGAGCTGGAGCACGCCAAGGCGCGCGGCGCCAAGATCTACGGCGAGGTCGCCGCCTATGCCGCGACCTCCGACGGCGTCGACATGGTGGCCCCCTCGGGCGAAGGCGGCCTGCGCTGCATGCGCCTGGCCATGCAAGGCCTCGGCAACACGCCGGTCGACTACATCAACGCCCACGGCACCTCGACCCCGGCGGGCGACATCGTCGAGCTGAATTCCATCCGCGAGGCCTTCGGCGCCGACATGCCGAAAGTCTCCTCCACCAAGTCGCTGACCGGCCACTCGCAAGGCGCGACCGGCGTGCACGAGGCGATCTATTCCCTGCTGATGATGGACAACAATTTCGTCGCCGCCTCGGCGAACATCGAAAACCTCGACCCCGAGGCCGAGGGCATGCCGATCGTCCGCGAGATGGAGGACAACGTGCAGCTGAACTGCGTCATGTCCAACAGCTTTGGCTTCGGCGGCACCAACGCTTGCCTCGCCTTCAAACGTTTCGAGAGATAGAGGGCGGGCTCGCTAGATGGCAGGGTTGATGGCCGGCAAACGCGGCCTGATCATGGGGGTGGCCAACGACCACTCCATCGCTTGGGGCATCGCCAAGGCGCTGCACGGCCACGGGGCGGAACTCGCCTTCACCTACCAGGGCGCCGCCTTCGAGCGCCGGGTGCGGCCGCTGGCGGCCTCGGTCGGCTCCGACACCGTGCTGCCCTGCGACGTCGAGCAGGAAAGCGAGATCGCCGGCACCTTCGCCGATCTGGGCAAGACCTGGGGCGCGGTCGACTTCGTGGTCCACGCCATCGCCTATTCCGACAAGGAAGAGCTGAAAGGCCGCTACCTCAACACCAGCCGCGCCAACTTCCGGCGCACGCTGTCGATCTCCTGCTACTCCTTCACCGCGGTGGCGCGTGAAGCCGCGGCCATCATGCCGGACGGCGGCAGCCTGATGACGCTGACCTACCTGGGCGCCGAGCGGGTCACCCCGAACTACAACGTGATGGGCGTGGCCAAGGCGGCGCTGGAAGCCAGCGTGCGCTACCTGGCCGTCGACCTGGGCGAGCAGGGTATCCGCGTCAACGCCATTTCCGCCGGACCGATGCGCACCCTGGCCGGCTCGGCCATCGGCGACGCACGCTTCGTCTTCGGCTGGAACCGCGACCATGCGCCCCTGAAGCGCAACGTGCTGCTGGAAGAGGTCGGCTCGGCCGGGCTCTACCTCGCCTCCGACCTGTCGCAGGGCGTGACCGGCGAGGTGCACTACGTCGACGGCGGTTACAACATCGTCGGCATCCCGTCGCCCGGCCGCATGACCCGCCCGAACGAGTAGGGTTCCGCGGAAAAACCCCTGGCCGTCTCGGCCGCTAGCTCTTCAGGGCCGGGATCAGCAGATCCGGCCGGTCGGTGATGAGGCAGTCGACGCCCTTGTCGAGGAGCCGCCGGCCCGCCCGCACCCCGTTCACCGTATAGACCGCGAAGGCATAGCCCGCCGCCTTCACCGCCGCGACGTCCGCGCCGCGGGTGCGCCGCCAGTACATGTGCAGGGAAGCGCAAGCGAGATCGGCCATGGCCTGGCGCCAGTCCGCCGGAAAGTCCTCGGCCAGCAGGCCGCGCGGCCACTGCGGCGCCACCCGCCTGGCGGCGGCCAGGGCCTCCCGCTCGAAACTGCTGACCAGCGGCGGCGGGCGGTCGTCGGGCCAGATCTTCATCATCCGGGTGAGGGCCACCTCCGCCGTCTCGGACGCCAGGCCCCTGGTCGGCTTGATCTCGACGTTGGGGGTGAGGCCGAGGTCCAGCAGGCAGGCGACGGTTTCCTCCAGGGTCGGCACCCGGCAGTCGGGCTGCCCCTGGAACCGCTTGCCCGCGCGCCGGCTGTATTTCTGCGTGAAGTGCCGGGTCGCGTCGAGCCCGCGCACCACGGCGAGCGGCGTCTTCGCCATGTCGCCCTTCACGCCCGTGGTGCGCTGAAGGGTTTCGTCGTGGAACAGCACCGGCTCGCCGTCGCCGGTCAGCATGACGTCGAATTCGACCCAGGCCGCCCCGGCCGCCGCCGCCGCCTTCATCGACGACAGCGTGTTCTCCGGCGCCAGCGCCTTGGCGCCGCGATGCCCCATAACTTTAGGCAGTTGCAAAGAAAAAGCCGGCGGAGAGGTCATGTCACCATCACCTCGCCGCCGGCCCGTTTCTTCGCCTGAAGCGCTGAAGCCTTAGCTGGCTTCGGCCTCCAGGTCCTCACCGGTGTCCTGGTTCACGCGCTTCATGGACAGCTTCACCTTGCCGCGGTCCATGCCGATGCACTTCACCTTCACCTGGTCGCCTTCCTTGACGACGTCGGTCACGGTGCCGACACGCTCCGGCGCCAGCTCGCTGATGTGCACCAGGCCGTCGCGCGGCCCGAGGAAGTTCACGAAGGCACCGAAGTCGACGACCTTCACGACCTTGCCGTTGTAGATCACGCCGATCTCCGGCTCGGCCACGATCGACTTGATCCAGTCGAGCGCCGCCTGGCCCTGGTCCTGATCGACCGCGGCGACCTTCACGGTGCCGTCGTCCTCGATGTCGATCTTGGCGCCGGTCTCCTCGCAGATCTCGCGGATGACCTTGCCGCCGGTACCGATCACGTCACGGATCTTGTCCTTCGGGATGGTGATCACGGTGATGCGCGGGGCATTCTCCGACACGCCTTCGCGCGCCGAGGTCAGGGCCTTGTTCATCTCGCCGAGGATGTGCAGACGCCCGCCCTTGGCCTGATTGAGCGCGACTTCCATGATCTCCTTGGTGATCGAGGTGATCTTGATGTCCATCTGCAGCGAGGTGATGCCCGCTTCGGTGCCGGCCACCTTGAAGTCCATGTCGCCGAGGTGATCCTCGTCGCCCAGGATGTCGGACAGCACGGCGTAGTCGTCGCCTTCCTTGATCAGGCCCATGGCGATGCCCGCCACCGGGCGGGCCAGGGGCACGCCGGCATCCATCAGCGACAGCGAAGCGCCGCAGACGGTGGCCATGGAGGAGGAGCCGTTGGACTCGGTGATCTCGGAGACCACGCGGATGGTGTAGGGGAAGTCTTCCTTGGTCGGCAGCAGCGGGCGAACGGCGCGCCAGGCCAGCTTGCCGTGGCCGATCTCGCGGCGGCCCGGGGCCAGGCGGAAGCTGCACTCACCCACCGAGTAGGGCGGGAAGTTGTAGTGCAGCATGAAGTGTTCGCGGTAGCTGCCTTCCAGGGAGTCGATGATCTGCTCGTCCTGGCCGGTGCCCAGGGTGGTGGTGACCATGGCCTGGGTTTCGCCGCGGGTGAACAGCGCCGAGCCGTGGGTCAGCGGCAGCACGCCGACCTGCGCCACGATCGGGCGGATGTCGGTGGTGGTGCGGCCGTCGATGCGCTTGGTCCCCTTTAGGATGTTGCCGCGCACGACGTCGGCTTCCAGCGACTTGAAGAGACCGGAAGCGGTTTCCTTTTCCTCGTCGCTGAGATCCGCGACCGCGGCTTCGCGCACCGCGGCGACCTTGGACTGGCGGGCCAGCTTGTCGACTTCGCTGTAGGCTTCGGTCAGCTTGTCCATGATGCCGCCGGAGATCAGCTTGCTCTTGACCGCTTCGACCTCGGGGGCCGGGGCCGGCACTTCCATAGGCTCCTTAGCGCAGCGCTCGGCCAGGGCGATGATGCCGTCGATGACCGGGCCCATATGCTCGTGGCCGAAGGCGACGGCGCCCAGCATGATCTCCTCGGAGAGCTCGTGGGCTTCCGATTCGACCATCAGCACACCGTCACGGGTGCCGGCGAGGACGAGGTCGAGAGCGGAGTCTTCCATCTCGTCCATCAGCGGGTTGAGGATGTAGTTGCCGTCCTTGTAGCCGACGCGCGCGCCGCCGATGGGGCCCAGGAAGGGCAGGCCGGAGATGGTGAGCGCGGCCGAGGCGCCGACCATGGCGACGACGTCGGGGTCGTTCTCCATGTCGTGGCTCAGCACGGTGCAGATCACCTGGGTCTCGTTCTTGTAGCCCTTGGCGAAGAGCGGCCGGATCGGCCGGTCGATGAGGCGGGAGGTCAAGGTCTCCTTCTCGGAAGGCCGGCCCTCGCGCTTGAAGAAGCCGCCGGGGATCTTGCCCGCGGCGAAGGTCTTCTCCTGGTAGTTCACGGTGAGCGGGAAGAAATCCATGCCCGGGCGCGGCGAGGACTCGCCGACGGCGGTGCAGAGCACCACGGTGTCGCCATAGGTTGCCAGCACGGCGCCATTGGCCTGGCGCGCGATGCGGCCGGTTTCCAGGGTCAGCTTGCGGCCGCCCCACTCGATTTCTTGCTTATGGATATTAAACATTCATTCAGGTCCTTCCAACCTTACGCCGGTCGGTATTTGCCAGATAGCAAAGCGCCGGACCCGCGCAAGGGGCGCCCGCCCCGGGGATGTTCCCCTGGACGCCCCTTACGTCGGCCCGGCCCTCGAAAGACCATCGTGCCGGCGTTGTCACGATGTCACTTACTTTCATTCCATCCAATCATCCGCCTGGTCGGCGCCGTTTCCTTCCAACAGAAAGAAGCGGCGCCGCAGCACGGTTTCCTTCAGCCCCGCCTTAGCGGCGCAGGCCCAAGCGCTGGATCAAGCCGTCGTAGCGCGACTTGTCCTTGCTCTTCACATAGTCCAGCAGGCGCCGGCGTTGGCCGACCATGACCAGCAGGCCGCGGCGCGAGTGGAAATCTTTTTTGTGGGTCTTGAGATGTTCGGTGAGGTTCGTGATCCGCTCGGTCAGAATCGCGACCTGGACCTCGGGCGAACCCGTGTCACCCGTGTGGGTGCCATACTCTTCGACCAGCGCAGTCTTGCGCTCGTTCGTGATCGACATCGCCATGTCTCCGTTAAACTAAAGGTTCAGAACCCGGACCGGGTGAATGTCGCCTGCCTCGTAACGGGCCAACGCCACCGGCTTGCCGCCGGCTGTGGTAAAGACGATGGATCCGTTGCTGAGCTCGCTGATGCGATCGCGGTTGGCACGCGCCACCATGGACACGGCCTGCCCGCAACGCAGGCGGTTCGCCTCGGTCTCGGAAAGAGCCAGCGCCGGGATGTCGTCCAGCGCAGTCTCTACCGGGAGCACCTGCTCCAAGGCGGCGGGACTATGCCCCATAGATTCCAAGGAATCCAGCGAAATCGCGTCGGCCTCGGTAAACGGGCCTACGGTTAATCTGCGCAGCTCCACGATGTGGGCGACGGTGCCGGTCGCCCGCCCCAGGTCGCGCGCCAGGGAGCGCATATAGGTGCCCTTGCCGCAGTGGACCTCGAAAACCGCGTGGTCGCGATCGGGCATGGCCTCCAGGGTGATGGCATGGACCATGACGGTCCGGGGCTTCAGCTCGAAGTCGGCCTGGGCGCGCGCCAGGTCGTAGGCCCGCTGGCCACCCACCTTGATCGCCGAGTAGAGCGGCGGGATCTGTTCGATCGCGCCGGTGAAGCCATCCAGCACCGCGCGGACCTCGGCCTCGTCGGGACGGTGCGGATGCTCCTCGATGACCTTGCCCTCGGCGTCGTCGGTCTCCGTCGCCTGGCCCCAGCGCAGGGTGAAACGATAGCTCTTACGCCCGTCCATCACGTAGGACACGGTCTTGGTGGCCTCGCCCAGGGCGATGGGCAGCAGGCCGCTGGCCAAAGGATCCAGGGTGCCGCCGTGGCCGACCTTGCGCGGCTTCAGGATCCGGCGCACGCGGCCGACGACCTGGGTGGAGGTGAGGCCCAGCGGTTTGTCGATCACCAGCCAGCCGTTCACCGCGTTGCCCTTCTTGCCGCCCTGGGTCGGCGGCTGCGGGGAAGCGTTACCGGCCATCGGGTTCGCTCTCGGCGTCCGGACTGTCGCTGTCCCTTGCCTCGCCGTCGTCCGCCGTCTCGGCCTGCACGTCCTGGGCGACCCGGGGGTGGTGCAGGATCTCATTGATGTGGGCGGCTTCGTCGAAGGAATGGTCGGCCTGGAAGGACAGGCGCGGCGTGAAGCGCAGCTGCACCTCGTGAGCGAGCTGGCTGCGCAGGAAGCTGCTGGCGTGGTTCAAGGCCGCCACGATGGGCTCCAGCTCGCCGCCGCCCAGCGGCACCACGAAGGCCGCCGCGTTCTTCAGGTCAGGGCTGACGCGCACCTCGGTCACCGTCAGGCTGACATCGACGAGATGGGGGTCGCGCAGTTCGCCGCGCGCCAGGACCTGCGCGAGGGCATGGCGCAGTTCCTCGCCGACCCGCAGCTGACGCTGGCTTCGTGCCTGTCCCAGTTTCTGGGTTCCGGCCTTTTGGGCAGAGGACCTGCCGCGCCCTTTGGCGCTTCGCGATTGAGCCATGATAGGATTCCGGCCCAGGCGGCGGCCGGCGGAACGGCCGCCGGCCCTGCCTGAGGGCTAAGTTGCCCTTTAAAGTTCCCGGGCGACTTCCTCGATCTCGTAGCACTCGATCTGGTCGCCGACCTGGATGTCGCTGTAGTTCTCGAAGGCCATGCCGCACTCGTAGCCGTCCCTGACCTCCTTCACCTCGTCCTTGAAGCGACGCAGGGTTTTCAGGGTGCCGTCGTGGATCACCACGTTGTCGCGCAGCAGGCGCACCTTGGAGCCGCGCTTGACCAGGCCCTCGGTGACCATGCAGCCGGCGACCTTGCCGACCTTGGAGTTCGAGAAGATCTGGCGGATCTCCGCGTAGCCCAGGAAGTTCTCCTGCTGCTTCGGCGCCAGGAGGCCGCTCATGGCCGCCTTCACGTCATCCACCACGTTGTAGATGATCGAGTAGTAGCGGATGTCGACGCCGTCGCGCCGCGCCATCTGGCGCGCCTGCGGATTGGCGCGGACGTTGAAGGCGATGATCATGGCGCCGGTGGCGTTGGCCAGGGTTACGTCGGACTCGTTGATGCCGCCGACGCCGCTGTGCAGCACTTTCGCCTTCACCTCTTCGGTGCCCAGCTTCTCCAGGGAGTTGACGATCGCTTCCATGGAGCCGTGCACGTCGGACTTGACGACCACC
The DNA here is from genome assembly GCA_048268885.1 of Kiloniellaceae bacterium. Taxonomy (GTDB): domain Bacteria; phylum Pseudomonadota; class Alphaproteobacteria; order Kiloniellales; family Kiloniellaceae; genus Pelagibius. The sequence continues at coordinate 47,421 of JBLWUP010000025.1, forward strand.
GGGAACTCGGAGGCTTCGCCTTCCTTGATCCGGCTCATCATCTGCTCCAGCGTGCCGCGGCCGGTCGCCGCGATCTCCGCCTCGCGCTTGCTGCGCTGACGATACTCGGCGATCTCGCGGGCGCGGCTCTCGCTCTCCATGACCGTGAAGTCGTCACCGGCAAAGGGCGTGCCGTTCAGGCCCAGGACGGCAACCGGCGTGGCCGGCCCGGCTTCGTCGACCTGCTCGTCGCGCTCGTTCACCAGGGCGCGGACACGGCCCCATTCGGCGCCGGCGACAAAGATGTCACCCACCTTCAAGGTGCCGCGCTGCACCAGCACGGTGGCCACGGAGCCGCGGCCCTGCTCGAGCTTCGCCTCGATGATGACGCCCTCGGCGGGACGGACCGGATTGGCTTTAAGCTCCAGGACCTCGGACTGCAGCAGGATGGCTTCCTCGAGCTTGTCGAGGTTCGTCTTCTGCAGGGCCGACACCTCGATGGCCAGGATGTCGCCACCCAGGTCCTCGGTGATCAGCTCGTGCTGCAGCAGTTCCTGCTTCACCCGCGCCGGATCGGCACCCGGCTTGTCGATCTTGTTGATGGCGACGATGATCGGCACTTCGGCGGCCTTGGCGTGGTTGATCGCCTCGACCGTCTGCTCCTTGATGCCGTCGTCGGCGGCCACCACCAGCACCACGATGTCCGTCACCGTGGCGCCGCGCGAGCGCATCTCGGTGAAGGCGGCGTGGCCCGGGGTGTCGATGAAGGTGATGCGGTCACCCGACGCAAGCCGCACCTGATAGGCGCCGATGTGCTGGGTGATGCCGCCGGCCTCGCCGGCCACCACGTCGGTCTCGCGCAGGGCGTCGAGCAGCGACGTCTTACCGTGGTCGACGTGGCCCATGATGGTGACCACAGGCGGACGCGCCTTGAGGTCCTCGGGGCTGTCGTCGGCGCCACGCATGCCGATTTCAACGTCGGCGGCGGAAACACGCTTCACCTTGTGACCGAACTCCTCCACCACCAGTTCCGCCGTATCGGCGTCGATCGACTGGTTGATGGTGGCCATCACGCCCAGCTTCATCAGTGTCTTGACCACTTCGGCGCCGCGGGCGGCCATGCGGTTGGCCAGCTCCTGCACCGTCATGATCTCGGGGACCACCACTTCGCGAACCACCTTCTGCGGCGGCTGGTGCGGCTGCTGGCCGCTGGCCGCGCGCATCTGCTTCTCGCGCTGGCGCTTCATGGCGGCGAGGGAGCGCTGGCGCCCTTCCTGGCCGTCGAGCGCCTGGTTGATGGTCAGCTTCCCGGCGCGGCGGCGCTGCTCGCCACGGCCCCGGCTGGGGGCGGGCTTGGCCGGCGCGGCAGGTCCCTTGCGCACCTTGGCGCGGGCGGGCGCTTCCGCTTCTTCCGCTTCGGCGGTCTTCTTCGCGGCGGGCTTGGCGGAGGGGCGCGCACGTTCCGGCGCGGCTTCCGGCGCCGGGGCGGCAACGGGAGCCTCCTCGGCCGCCGACGGGGAGGCGGCCTTGCGCGCGGCCTCCTCGGCCTCCAGCTTGCGGGCGGCTTCCTCTTCGGCCTCGCGGCGGACCCGATCTTCGGCGGCGCGCTTGGCTTCTTCTTCGCGGCGCTTGGCCTCTTCGGCCTCGCGCTCCTTGCGGACAGCCTCTTCCTCGCGGGCAACCTCCAGCGCGCGGGCGCGGCTGGCGCGCTCCTCAGCGGAGAGATTGCGCTTGGGGGTCTTGTCCTCGACCTCGACCTCGGGCTCCGGCGCCGCCGGCGCCTCGGCCAGGGCCCTTTCGGCCTCGGCCGCCGCTTCGGTGACCTCTTTCATGCGACCGGTCGAACCGCGCTCGAAGGTACGGCTGCGCTTCACCTCGACCGTCACCGCCTTGGAGCGGCCATGGCTGAAGCTCTGACGCACCTGGCCGGTTTCGACCGTCTTCTTCAGTTGCAGCTTCCCCGGTTGGTTCAGCTTCAACGGCCGCTTGGCTTCTGTTTCTTCTTTACTCGTCATGTCCTCTAGCGCTCACCTTCGGTTGGGCGCCCAACCCCGTTTCCTTGATCCTCCGCGCCCCGCAGACCGGCCAGGCGCTGAACCTCTCGCTTCAAACTCTCGGCAAAGCGGCCCGGTGCGATGCCGACATGCACCGCCGCTTCCCGGCCAAGAGCCGCCCCCAGTTCCGCTGCGCCGCAGAACTCTACCAGGGGAACCTTCGGACCCACGGCGCGCGCCAGGGCCCGGACCTTGTCCCGGCCGTCCGCGGCGGCGTCGTCCGCCTGCACCAGCAGCCCGACCTCGCCGGCCCGCAAAGCGGACCGCACCTTCTCGAAGCCCACCGCCACCGCGCCGGCGCGCCGCGCCAGGCCCAGTGTTTCCAGGCAACGCTTCAGCGCCAGACCCTCGACCTGCGCGGGCAGATCCTCGGGCACGCGAACTTGCCTCTTCGCCGCCTTGGCAAAGAGGTTTCGCTTGCAGGCCTTGTCCATCATATCGCGGCGGGCCTGCAACCACAAACCCCTGCCCGGCAGGCGCTCGGCCAGGTCGGGAACCACAAAACCGTCGGGATCGACGACAAAACGCAGCAACTCAGCCTTCGGCAGCACCTGGCCACTGGCCAGGCAGCGGCGCTCCGGCACGGCCACGGCGCCCTTGGCGCCGCGCCGGTGCTTGCCCGAAGACTTGTCCGACGTCCTGGGCGCAGCGGCTTTGCCTGCCGGTTGGTCCTGCGTTGTCGTTGCCGTCATTCCCGTCAGCTTATTGCTCCTTTGGCCCTATTCCTGCGTCTCGGCCGCAGCCTCGTCGCCGGCCGCTTCTTCCGCGGCCTCCGGCTCGTCATCGAACCAGTGCGCGCGCGCCGCCATGATGATGGCGTTGGCCTCGTCCTGGCTCATCGCGCTGCCCTGCAGAACACGGTCGACCTCGGCGTCTTCCACCGAAGCCATGTCTTCCAGGCTGTGCTCGCCGCGCTGGCTCGAGAGGGCGAAGCGCAGCTCGTCGGCGGCCAGGTCGGCCAGGTCGTCGAGGGTCTTCACACCCTGCTCGCCGAGGGTCACCAGCATGCTGGCGGTGATCCCTTCCAGCGCGCTGAGCTCGTCGGAGACGCCCAGCTCGCGCCGGCGCTCCTCATTGAAGCGGTCCATCTCTTCGAGGTGGGTGCGGGCGCGGGCGCGCAGTTCTTCGGCGACTTCCTCGTCGAAGCCTTCGATCTGCGCCAGTTCCTCGACGGGGACGAAGGCCACCTGCTCCAAAGCGGTGAATCCTTCCGCAACCAGGAGATGGGCAATCACGTCGTCGACATCAAGGGCATCGATGAACATCTGCGAGCGGGCGCGGAATTCCTCCTGACGGCGGCGGGATTCCGTCTCCTCGGTCATGATGTCGATATCCCAGCCGGTCAGGATCGAGGCCAGGCGCACGTTCTGGCCGCGCCGGCCGATCGCCAGAGACAGCTGGTCGTCCGGCACCACCACCTCGATACGATGGGCATCCTCGTCCAGCACCACCTTGGACACCTCGGCCGGGGCCAGGGCGTTGACCACGAAGGTCGCGGTGTCTTCCGACCAGGGAATGATGTCGATCTTCTCGCCCTGCAACTCGCTGACCACCGCCTGCACGCGGCTGCCGCGCATGCCGACGCAGGCGCCGACCGGGTCGATGGAGCTGTCGTAGGAAATCACGGCGATCTTGGCGCGGCTGCCCGGATCGCGGGCGACGGCCTTCAGCTCGATGATGCCGTCGTAGATTTCCGGCACTTCCTGAGCGAAGAGCTTGGCCATGAACTGCGGGTGGCTGCGCGACAGGAAGATCTGCGGGCCGCGCGGCTCTTCGCGCACGTCGTAGATGTAGGCGCGCACCCGGTCGCCGGTGCGGAAGGATTCCCGCGGCAGGGTCTCGTCGCGGCGCATCAGCGCCTCGGCACGGCCCAGGTCGACGGTGACATTGCCGAACTCGTTGCGCTTGACGATGCCGTTGACCACTTCGCCGACGCGGTCCTTGTATTCCTCGAACTGGCGCTTGCGCTCGGCCTCGCGCACCTTCTGCACGATGACCTGCTTGGCGGTCTGGGCGGCGATGCGGCCCAGATCGATCGGCGGCAGCTCCTCGACGATGAACTCGCCGACAGCGATCCCGTCCTGGCGCGCCTGGGCGTCGCGGGTCTGGATCTGGGTGAACTCGTTCTCCACCTCGTCGGCGACCTCGCGGTAGCGGCGCAGGCGCACCTCGCCGGACTTGCGGTCGATCTCCGCGCGGATGTCATGCTCGTGGCCGTATTTGGCGCGGCCGGCCTTGGAAATGGCCTGCTCCATCGCCTCTAGAACTTCGTCACGCTCGATCGACTTCTCGCGCGCGACAGCGTCGGCGACCTGGAGAAGTTCGGTTCGTGCAAGAGCGCTGGTATCCATAGCTCGTCTCGTTCCCAAGAAGTCTCGTCGTTAGTCTTTTCCGCCCTGATCGTCCTGCGCAGCCGGAGGGCTGCTGGCAGCGATCAGGTCGTCGGTGATCACCAGTTTGGCCTTTTGCATATCGGCGAAGGGCAGGGCGATTTCGCCCTCTTCGCAGGCCAGCACAATATTCTCGTCGCGGATGCCGAGGAGGCGCCCGCGGAAGCGGCGGCGGCCGTCAACCGGCAGGTCCATCTCCACCTTGGCCTCGAAACCGGCGAAGCGGTCGAAGTCGGCCAGGCGGGTCAGCGGCCGGTCGAGACCGGGCGAACTGACCTCCAGCGTGTAGGCGCTGTCGATCGGGTCCTCGACATCGAGGATCGCCGCGGCGGCGCGGCTGATTTCGGCGCAGTCGTCGACATTCATGCCGCCGTCGGTGCGCCGCTCCGCCATGATCTGCAGCCGCAGCCGGTCACCACCGGACAGCAGGACGCGCACGATGTCGTAGCCCATGGCCTCCACCGCCGGCGAGATCAGGCGCTCGACGTCCGCCGCCTTGCCCTCGCTCGTCTTGGCAAGGGATTTGCCGCTGGCGTTGGCCAGCCCCGAAGACGCCCCTTCGAAGGCCTGGGACACAACCGTCCTCCGCTCTACGATTACGTAATAAAAAAGGCGGGCCAGAGGCCCACCGCTCGGTAGCCCGGCAGTGTCTGTTACTCCAACACCGCCACCTTGACTGAGCGGGACTTTACGCCCGCAACCCGCAGTCTGCAAGGCCTTTATCCGGGTCGGCACCGCGGGTCAAGGGGCCCTTGCCCGGCCCCCGCGCCGTCCGGGGAGGGGATCAAATGACCCGCAAAACCGGTTAACGCGACCGCCTCAGGAAGCGCAGGTAGGCCGGACGGCGCCCGGCCTTCAAGGCTTTTTCCTCATAGCGGGTCGCCGGCCAGTCGTCGTCGCGCCGGCGCCAGTCCGCCGGCCCGGCCACCTGCCAGGCGAAGGCGGGATGGTCGCTGAAGCGCTGCAGGGCCCAGGAAAGATAGCCCGGATCGTCGGTCGCGAAGCGCAGCTCGCCACCGTCCTTCAGCACCCGGGCCAGCAGGTCCAGGGTTTCCCACTGGATCAGGCGGCGCTTGTGATGGCGGCGCTTGGGCCAGGGATCGGGAAACAGGATGAAAATCCGGTCGAAGACGGCATCCGGCAGGCGTTCCAGCAGATCCCGCACGTCGCCGATATAGAGGCGCAGCGGCGCCGTCGCCCCGCTCTGCTGCCGGGCCTCCTGCAGGTGACCCAGCAGGGTCGCGACGCCGGTGATGAAGTATTCCGCGCCGATGAAGCCCGCTTCGGGATGGTGGGCCGCCTGCCAGGCGAGGTGCTCGCCACCGCCGAAACCGATCTCTAGGAAAAGTCGCTCGGGCAGCGGATCGAAGAGCTGCGCCGGCAGCACCGGCGCCTCGCCTTCCGGCAACGCGATCTCCAGCTGCGGCAAGGCCTCGTCGAGCAGGGCCTTGCGGCCGGCCCGCAGAGGACGGCCCTGCCGGCGGCCGTAAGTATTGCGCCGCGCCGTCATGACTGTCGATTTTCGACTGCCGCCGTTCTACCCGGGGAAGAAGCCGGTCAGGCTCCGAAGGCGCTGCGCAGGTCGCCGACCAGGTCGGTGCGCTCCCAGGAGAAACCGCCGTCGGGCTCGGGCGCGCGGCCGAAGTGGCCGTAGGCCGAGGTCCGCGCATAGATCGGCCGCGACAGCTGCAAATGCTCGCGAATGCCGCGCGGCGAGAGGTCCATCAGCTCCTGCAGCTTGGTGGCCAGCTTGGCCTCGTCCACCTTGCCGGTCCCTTGCGTGTCGACATAGACCGACAGGGGCTTGGACACGCCGATGGCGTAGGACACCTGGATGGTGCAGCGCTCGGCGAGCTCCGCGGCCACCACGTTCTTGGCGAGGTAGCGCGCGGCATAGGCCGCGGAGCGGTCGACCTTGGTCGGGTCCTTGCCGGAGAAGGCGCCGCCGCCGTGGGGCGCCGCCCCGCCGTAGGTGTCGACGATGATCTTGCGGCCGGTCAGGCCGGTGTCGCCGTCGGGCCCGCCGATGACGAAGCGCCCCGTCGGGTTCACGTAGAATTCGTCTTCCGGGCACATCCAGCCTTCCGGCAGCACGTTGACCACGTGCGGGCGCACGATCTCGCGCACCTCGTCCTGGTCCAGTTCGCCGGCGTGCTGGGTCGAGACGACCACGGAGGTCGCCCGCACCGGCTTGCCGTCGACGTATTGCAGCGTGACCTGGCTCTTGGAGTCGGGCCCGAGGCCCGGCTCGGCGCCGGAATGCCGCGCCTCGGCCAGGGAGCGCAGGATGGAGTGCGACAGGTGGATCGGCGCCGGCATGAGGTTTTCGGTCTCGCGGCAGGCGTAGCCGAACATGATGCCCTGGTCGCCGGCACCTTCGTCCTTGTTGCCCGCGGCGTCGACGCCCTGGGCAATATCGACGGACTGGGCATGGACGTAGTTTTCGACCTGCATGCGGCTCCAGTGGAAGCCGTCCTGCTCGTAGCCGATTTCCTTCACCGCGGCGCGCACCACCTGCTCCAGGAGCTCGTGAGTGACTTCTTCGGAGCCGCGCACCTCGCCGGCCAGCACGACCCGATTGGTGGTGGCGAGGGTCTCTACCGCAACGCGCGAATAGGGGTCGTGCGTCAGGTAGGTGTCGACGATCGCATCCGAAATGCGGTCACAGACCTTGTCCGGATGACCTTCCGAGACCGACTCACTGGTGAAGAGGTAGTTGCCGTTACGCACTGCGATGCTCCCGCCGTTCGGGCCAAGGGTTTTGGAGTAAGCCCGGTGGGAATAACGACGCGCAAGCGCAAATGCAAGAAGACTTGCACGGCAAGCTCTTCAAGTCAGCATCAACCCCCGAAGCAAAGAGCCGCCGTAGCGGACGCCTAGCCTTCCGACTTGGGCAATCCGCCACCGCTTGCCACCGCCAGCGCCTTGGTCATCTCAAAGAGACGCTTCCGCACGCTGGGCTCGTCGATCTTGTAGTAGGCCCGCACGAGTTCCAATGTCTCGCGCTTGACCATCGGATCCAATTCCTGTTCGGGCAAGGGCTTGGTACGACCGGGCGCTTGTGCCGGCGAAGACGCTGCCACGTCATCCGGCATCTCGTCGAAGAAAAATCCGACCGGTACGTCGAGGACCCGCGAAAGATCGAAGAGACGGCTCGCACCAACCCTGTTGGCGCCGCGCTCATACTTCTGGACTTGTTGAAAGGTAAGGCCGATTGCCTCGCCGAGTTTTTCCTGGCTCATGCCAAGGAGCGTCCGCCGTAAACGAACTCTGCTCCCAACATGAACATCAACCGGATTCGGTCCGCCTATTTGGCGGTCACCCGGCGGCACGCCGCGTCGCGCCATCCGTATGTTACCTCATTTGAAGGAATGGTTAGAACTGTAGGACTAAAGACATACTAGTGTATGCCAACACGTAGCTGATCCGTCAAGCCCCACGGCGCCTAGGCTGTCAAATAAAACGCCGAGCCACAGAGATAACACAAGCAGTCAGAATTAGCTCGACAAAATACAATAGATTGCCCGCATAAGAATAAAGCGTAAGCTCTTTAGCAGCCCCGGGTAGATTTACATCAATAATACCGCGATCATTGAGATTAATTCGATCGATAACTCGCCCATAAGAATCTATCACTGCTGATATCCCGTTATTAGCTGCGCGAACTACTGGGAGACCTTCCTCCACTGCGCGTATTCGCGCAGCAGCAAAATGTTGGTATGGGCCGGAGGATTCGCCGAACCAGGCATCATTCGTAAGATTCAGGAGCCAGCGCGGCGCCGGGCCTTCCCCTGACGCGGGCTTCACGGCGCCCGGGAAAATGATCTCGTAGCAGATCAACGGGGAGAAAGTCGGGACGCCGGGCAGGGTGACGGTCGTAAGACCGGGGCCGGCGGAGAAGTCGCGCGAGCCGGCGGTCAGCTTGGCCAGGCCGAGCAGGGCGCGCAGCGGCGTGTACTCGCCGAAAGGCACCAGATGCACCTTGTCGTAGGTGGCGACGATCTCGCCCGCCCCGTCGAGGGCGTGCAGCGCGTTCCAGATATCCCCCTGAGGGTCGTCGGCCACGACCCGCGGCGCGCCGGCGATGAGATAGCCGCTCGGCGGCACGATCCCGGCGAGCTCCGCGCGCAGGCGCGGCTCGGCCGCCAGGAGATAGGGCACCGCCGTCTCCGGCCAGATGATCAGCGTGCGGCTGTCGAAGCCGGGCAGGCGAGACAGGTCGGCCTGCAGGCGCAGGTTGGCGGCCTTCCGGTCGGGCCGCCACTTGAGGGCCTGGGGGATGGAGGGCTGCACGAGACGCAGGCGCACCGTTTCAACCACGGCGCTGCCCAGGGCGGGCGCGGCGGAAAGACGCCAGACGCCGGCCCCCCAGGCCAGCGCCGGCAGCAGCAGCAGGATCGCCGCCGCGGCGAAGCCTTTACGGGTCCGCTGGGCCGGATCGGCCAGGATGGCGGGCGCGGCCGCGGCGACCACGGTCAGCAGGCTCAACAGCCAGACGCCGCCATAGGCCGCGAGCTGCAGCGTTTCCGCCGAAAAGGCCCAGACCGTCCCCATGAGGTTCCAGGGAAAGCCGGTGAAGATCCAGGCGCGCAGCCCCTCGCCGACCAGCCAAGCGGCGGCGAGGGCGAAGACCTTGGCCACGCCGTGCAGGCGGAAACGGCGCGCGGCCAGGAAGGTCAACCAGAACGACAGGGCGGGGAACAGCGCCAGGCCCGCGGCGAGCCCGGCGACGGCGAAGGGCATGGCCCAGCCGAAGCGGTCGGCGTCCACCAGGAAGGCGATGCCGACCCAGTAGAGCCCGGCGGCGAAGTGCCCGGTGCCGAAGGCCCAGCCGGTGAGCGCCGCCCGGCGGCCGTCCGGCGCGCCGTCCAACAGCCAGAAAGCGCCGACGAACGCCGGCACCAGCAGGGGAAAGACGTACAGCGGCGGCATCGCCGCGGCGGCCAGGGCGCCGCAAAAGGCGCCCGCCAGCACCCGCCGCCAACCGGCCGTCGCCCCCAATGCCGTCGCAATGCGCAGCGGCCGCGCCGCTGCGGCCGCCGTGCCGTCTCCGGTCATCGGTCGCTGTCGTCGTTTGCCGCCGGGCGCGGTGCGACATTGCGCAGGCGCAGCCGCTTGACCCGTCGCGGGTCCGCTTCCAGAACTTCGAAGGTGATGCCGCTGGGTGGATGCTTCACCAGCTCGCCGCGGTCCGGCACCCGGCCGGCGAGCGAGAACAGCAGGCCGCCCAGGGTGTCGATGTCTTCCTCGCGCTCCTCGTCGGAGAGCACCGGCCCGACCCGTTCCTCGAACTCCTCGATGGTGGTGCGGGCGTCGGCGATCAGGCTGCCGTCGGGCCGTTCGATCAGCTTGGGGCCGACGGCGACGTCGTGCTCGTCCTCGATCTCGCCGACGATCTCCTCCACCAGGTCCTCGATGGTGATGAGCCCGTCGATGCCGCCGAACTCGTCGACGACCAGCGCCATGTGAACGCGCGACAGGCGCATTTCCAGCAGCAGGTCGAGCACCCGCATGGAGGGCGCCACGACCAGGATGCGGCGCACCAGGTCCACCAGGTCGAAGGGCCGGGCATCGGCCCCGTCCTTCATGTGGTGCAGTACGTCCTTGATGTGGACGATCCCCACCACCTCGTCCAGGGTGTCGCGGTAGACCGGCAGGCGCGAGTGGCCGGCACCGCTCATCACGTCGATCAGCTCATCGATCGGGGTGTCGAGATCGACGGCGACGATGTCCGCGCGCGGCACCATGACATCGTAGGCGGTGAGGTGGCGTAGCCGCAGGATGTTCGACAGCATGACGCGCTCGTCGCTGGAGATCGGCTGGGCATTGTCGTCCTCGCCCTCGACCTCCTTGATCTCGTCGATGATCTCCTCGAGGGTCTCGCGCAGGTGGGCTTCGCCCTGGCGCCCCTTGAGAAAGCCGCGAATGCGCTGCCAAAAGCCGCTCGACTGGCCGTTGCCGCGGGTCACGCGGCTGCTCGAGGAATCAGCCATGAGTCCCTTCCCGCGCGGCGATTCCGGCCGCGTTGCTGCCGGCATAGGGATCGGCGACGCCGAGTACCCGCAGAATTTCCCGTTCCAGGGCTTCCATCGCCTCGGCCTCCGCCGTTTCTTCGTGATCATGCCCCAGCAGGTGCAGCAGGCCGTGGATCAGTAAATGGGTGATGTGATCCGCCGGCGTCTTGCCCTGTTCCTGGGCCTCGCGCAGCACGGTTTCCCGCGCCAGAACGATGTCGCCCAACAGCCGCGGCGGCCCCGCGGGGTCCACCTCGTCCATATTGGGGCCCGGCTCGTCCATATTGGGGAAAGACAGCACGTTGGTCGGGCGGTCCTTGTCGCGCCAGGCGCGGTTCAAGGCGCGCTGCTCGGCATCGTCGGTGAAGACCAGGGAGACTTCCAGCGGACCGGCTTCCAGCAGTGCGGGGTCCGCAAGCTTCAAGGCCGTGCGCAGCGCCGCATCGGCCCGGGCTTCCAGACCATCGACGGCGTCCAGCCAGGCCGCGTCGTGGAGCGACACGGCGATTTCCAAGCTACTACTTCCAGGCTCGTCGTTCATGGTCATTGCAGCCAGGGATCTGGGACGGATCCGCCCGAAAAGAGGGCGACCGCCCGCCGACTAGCGATCCCGGCCGAAGAGATCTCCTTCTCCAGTCTTGCCGGCGTCATGGGCAGCATAGGCGCGAACGATGCGCGTCACCAGGGTGTGGCGCACGACGTCCGCGGCGGTGAACTGCACGAAGGAGACGCCGTCCATATCGGCCAGAATATCAGACGCCTCGCGCAGCCCGGAGGGCGCGCCCCGCGGCAGGTCGATCTGCGACAGGTCGCCGGTGACCACCATGCGGCTGTTCTCGCCCAGACGGGTCAGCGCCATCTTCATCTGCACCGGGGTGGTGTTCTGCGCCTCGTCGAGAATGATGAAGGCGTTCGACAGGGTGCGCCCGCGCATGAAGGCCAGCGGCGCCACCTCGATCTCGCCGTTGGCGATGCGGCTCGCCACCTGGGTCGCCGGCAGCATGTCGTAGAGCGCGTCGTAGAGCGGACGCAGATAGGGATCGACCTTCTCGTGCAGGTCGCCGGGCAGGAAGCCGAGGCGCTCGCCGGCCTCCACCGCCGGGCGCGACAGGATGATGCGCTCGACCGCGCCTTCCATCAGCATCGAGACCGCCATGGCAGCAGCGAGGTAGGTCTTGCCGGTGCCGGCCGGGCCGATGCCGAAGACCAGCTCGTGACTGCGCAGCGCCTGGATGTAGGCCTTCTGCCCGGGCGAGCGCGGCGTCAGGCGGCGCTTGCGCGTGGCGATCGCCAGCTCGTCGGCGTGCACGGCGCGCACCGCCTCGTGGCTGCTCTCCTCGGCGGGCGCCTGTATGGCCATGCGCACCACCGCGTCGACATCCCCGTCGCCCACATCCAGACCTTTCTTCAAACGCTGATACAACGCGGTCAGCGCCGCGTTGGCCGCCTCGACCGAGTCCGCCGGGCCGGTGATGGCCAGGCGGTTGCCGCGCGACGCCAGGCTGACACCCAGTTGCTGTTCGATGCGCAACAGGTTCTGATCATGCTCTCCGTAGAGCATCGGCAGCAGCGAGTTGTCGTCGAACTGGATGAAGGTCGCTTCGCCGGTCTGGCCGGAGGTGACGCCGGGGAGACTGTCCGAGTTCAAGCTGTGATCCCTACGGTTCGCGCGGTTGGGGCGGTTTGGTCGGCCGGAGCCGCCGCCTCGCCGACGACGAGACGACCGGCGAGGCTGTTCGGATGGCCGGCTTCGATGTGCACCGTCATCAGGCGACCGGTGAGGCGCGCCAGCGCCACTTCCGGCACCGCGACGTGCACCGCTTGCATATAGGGGCTGCGGCCGACCAGCTGGCCGGGCTTGCGCCCCGGACGCTCCAGCAGCACCGGCAGGTCGCGCCCGACGCAGGCGGCGTTGAAGGCCGTGGCCTGTTCGCCCAGCAGCTGCTGCAGCCCGGCCAGGCGCTCGGCCTTCACCGCTTCGGAGAGCTGCGCGTCCTCGACCGCCGCCGGGGTGCCCGGGCGCGGGCTGTACTTGAAGGAGTAGGCCTGGGCGTAGCCGACCTCCGTCACCAGCTTCAGGGTGGCGGCGAAGTCGGCGTCGCTCTCGCCGGGAAAGCCGACGATGAAGTCAGAGGACAGCGCCAAGTCCGGGCGCGCCTTGCGCAGCCGCTCGACGATCCGCAAATAGTCGTCCGCCGTGTGGCGCCGGTTCATGGCGGCCAGAATGCGGTCGGAACCCGACTGCACCGGCAGGTGCAGATAGGGCATCAGCTTTTCCTCCTCCGCATGGGCGGCGATCAGGTCGTCGTCCATGTCGAGGGGATGCGAGGTGGTGTAGCGCAGCCGGGTGAGGCCGTCGATTTCCGCCAGGGCGCGGATCAGGCGGCCGAGGCCCCAGGTGCCGCCCTCTTCAGCTTCACCGTGGTAGGCGTTGACGTTCTGGCCCAGCAGGGTGATCTCCTGCACACCCGCCGCCGCCAGGCGCCGGGCCTCTTCCAGCACGGCCGCCGCAGGGCGCGAGTACTCGGCGCCGCGGGTATAGGGCACCACGCAGAAGCTGCAGAACTTGTCGCAGCCTTCCTGTACCGAAACGAAGGCCGCCGCGCCCTGGCCCGTGGTTTCCTCCGGCAGGTGGTCGAACTTCGATTCCGCCGGGAAGTCGATGTCCAGCACGCCGCGTCCACCGCCCTCGTGCCTGGCGCCGGCACGCGCCGTCTGCGCCACCAGCTCCGGCAGGCGATGATAGGTCTGCGGCCCGAAGACCAGATCGACCTGCGGGGCGCGGCGCAGAATCTCCTCGCCCTCCGCCTGGGCGACGCAGCCGGCCACCGCCAGCAGCATCTCGCCGCCGTCTTCCGCGCGCTCCTGCTTGAAGGCGCGCAGGCGGCCCAGTTCGGAGAACACCTTCTCCGCCGCCTTTTCACGGATATGGCAGGTATTGAGGATCACCATGTCGGCGCCGCGCGGGCTGTCCACGGCCTCATAGCCCAGCGGCGCCAGCACATCGGCCATGCGCGTGGAATCGTAGACGTTCATCTGGCAGCCGTAGGTCTTGATGAAGAGGCGCTTCTTCGCCTTTTCGCCGTTTCCTTTCACCGCTCCGCTGCCTTCTCTCTGCGCTGCCATAAGGCTCCCAACTTCCAACTCTGCCGCCCGGCTAAGCCGCCGACGCCGCGCCCTGCTCAGCGCCGGCCCGCTTCGCTTCGGGGCGCACCGGCAGGGCCGCCTGCACTTGGCCCGAAAGGGCCGCCGCGACGCCATGCGCCACCACACCGTAGCAGTAGTCACTCAAGGCCTTGCGCGATCCGAACTGCTCGATCGTCACCGGCTCGTGGAATTCCACCACCACCGTCACCCGGCCCAGGCTGATGGCGTGCCAGAGGTGGTTTCCCAGCTCCATATCGCCGTACCAGGCGAAAAACGGCCTTAGATAGCGGCCCAGGGGCAGCCCGTCGAGTCTTGTATAGCTGACGGAGACCGGCTGCACGGTCAGCGGTTCGCCGTGGGGCCGCCGCTCCGCGACCGAGAAGAGCGCGCTCTTGAACGCCAGGATGCCGTTGCCGTCGCCCGAGGTGCCTTCGGGGAAGAGAATCAGGTCGTCGCCGGCGTCCAGCCGCCGGGCCATCTCGTCCCGGTGCTCGGCGGCGCGGTGCACGCGGCGCTCGACGAAGACCGTCTCCTGCAGCTTGGCGAGCCAGGAGAAGAAGGGCCAGGTCGCCACCTCGGCCTTGGCGACGAAGGAGGCCTTGAGCAGCGCCCCCAGCACCTCGATATCCAGATAGGACACGTGGTTGGCGACGAAGAGGGTCGGATGCCGCCGCGCGGGACGGCCGAGCCGTTCGACTTCAATGCCGAGAATGCGGCAAGTCCGCCGGTGATACCACTGGGGCAGGATCTTGCGCAGCGGCCAGCCGAAGGTCACCGCCAGGAGCTGCACCGGCATGAGAGTGAGGGTAAGGCCAGCGTAGGCCAGGAGGCGACAGAGGGCAGTCGTCGGCGAGCCGATACTAGGTGCCGTCATGCCCCTCCACCGGATCCCTTGCCCCGGTTGCCCTCGGGCTGATCTCCCCGGTCCCCAGCACCGTTCTCAGCGCCCCCGTTCTCAGCGCCGCGATTCTCAGGGGCCTCGCTCTCGGCACTCTGGCCTCCGTTGCCGGAGTCCTCACGCTTGTAGTGGCGGAGATAGCGCCGGGTGACCATCTCGGTCTTCACCACGACGCAGACGTCGGTGGTGCCGAATTCCGGGTCGACCACCGCGCCGTCGCCGACGAAACCGCCGAGACGCAGGTAGCCCTTGATGAGCGGCGGCAAGGCCTGGCGCGCCTCGGAAACATTGATCTGCTCGGGCGGCAGCAGGTCCATGGAGACATAGCGCTCCGGCACGGCCCGCGCGCGCAGCACCGGCGGCGCCAGGTGATGGTGATAGAGATAGGCCAGCGGCATGCGCAGCTCTTCGGGGTCGGTCCCGGGCAGGCTGGCGCAGCCGAACATGATGGAGATCTTGTGGTAGAAGACGTACTCGGCAATGCCGCGCCACAGAAGCTGCATGGTGGCGCCGCTGCGGTAGGACGGCTCGACGCAGGAGCGGCCGAGTTCCAGGATCTCTCCCGGATAAGCAATCAGGTTGTCGATGTTGTATTCGTCGCTGGAGTAGAACTGCCCGCGCCGGGCCGCGCCCTCGCGCCGCATCACCCGGTAGGTGCCCACCACCGCGCCGGGCCCGTCGCCGCGCTCGGCGTCGAACACCAGCAGGTGATCGCAGTAGTCGTCGAAGGAGTCGAAATCGCGGCGCGCCCCCGCCATCTCCTCGGTCGGCTTGGCGGCCATGTTCTCGTAGAACACCTGGTAGCGCAGGGCCTGAGCCGCGCGGATCTCGCTCGCATCTTCCGCGAGGCGGATGTGCAGATTGCCGCCGACAACGTCAACCGGACGGTCCGAATTGGCTTCTGCGAGACTCATAACGCTCCCTTCCCAAGGACCCGGCCCGCCCGATCCGTCTCGGCTGCCGTGAAGCCCCCGGGTGTTGTGCCGTCAGGCACTGTTCGACTCTCCTTCATCGTCGCGCTTGCTGAGGCGCACGCCGAAGAGCTCAAGGCGATGGTCGACCAAGCGATAGCCGAGCGCCTTGGCGACTTCGGCCTGCAGGCGTTCGATTTCCTCGTTGGAGAATTCCACCACCTCGCCGGTCTTCACGTCGATAAGGTGATCATGGTGCTCTTCCGGACGCTCCTCGTAGCGCGCGCGGCCGTCACCGAAGTCGTGCCGCTCCAGAATGCTGGCTTCCTCGAACAGTTTCACCGTCCGATACACCGTCGCGATTGAGATTCGCGGATCGCGTTCGACGGCCCTCTGATAGACCAGTTCCACATCCGGATGGTCCGTGGACTCCGACAGCACCCGCGCGATGACGCGGCGCTGATCGGTCATCTTCAGACCCTTCTCGATGCAGAGCTTTTCCAGCCGATCTCCCATGCCTAATCCAAGCCTTGTGTATATTCCCTACCCGACGCCCCGAGGCAGCCTTCCGGCCAAGACCTCATCAGGACGAAAGCCGGATTATAACGGAAAAAGCGCCGCCCGCCTAATGGCGGCGACGCTAATTCTCACCGCTGCCCCGCGGGGGCGGCGCTGCGCTTCATCCCTTGCGGCGGGCACGCGTTCCCAGGCCGATCTGCTTGGCCAGCTTGCTGCGCTGCTTGGCGTAGTTCGGCGCGACCATCGGATAGTCGGCCGGCAGCCCCCAGCGCTCGCGGTAGTCTTCCGGCGACATATCGTAAGCGGTCTTGAGGTGGCGCTTCAGCATCTTCAGCTTCTTGCCGTCTTCCAGACAGACGATGTATTCCGGCGTCACCGACTTCTTGATCGGCACCGCCGGCGAAGGACGCTCGGGCTCGCGCTCGCGCGTCGTCCCGACGTTGGACAGCGTCTCGTACACATCCCGGATAATCATCGGCAGGTCCGTGACCGCGACGGAATTATTGGAAACATGTGCTGCGACGATGTTTGTCGTCAAAGAAAGCAATTCGCTTTGCTTCGCTTGATCGGACATTGACCTTTTTAACTCCTCGAAATCCCTGAGGCTTATATAAAAATTCCCTGGGTAAGAATCAACATTATTGAACAGAAAAAACAATAGTCAGAAACAGCAAAAATGTCATTCAGTACTGTAATCGTCCAAATTCCTATCGTTTTAATTTAGTTGGAAATCTTCCGCAAATCTCGGGGTCCTTTCTTGAAACCCCTGTTCCTCTGCGGGTCAGGACAGCGCGGCGGGCTCTTCCGGCCCCTCCAGGGCGCGCGCGAGGATGAGCGCATCCTGGCTGCCGCCGTCCTTTTTGCGGTAATAATTCCTACGTCGGCCGGCCTCCCGAAACCCGGCGGTGCGGTAGAGGGCCTGGGCGGCGCCGTTGTCGGCCGCCACCTCCAGCGTCATCCGCCGCGCCCCGCGGCGCCCCGCTTCCGCCAGGCCCGCGGCCAGCAAACAGCGGCCGAGGCCGCTCCGGCGGCGCGCCGGCAGCACCCCGAGGGTCAGCAACTCGGCCTCCTCGAACAGCACCTGGGCCAGCATAAACCCCGCCGGGGCCCCGGCTGGAGCCTCGTTCTCCAGCGCCAGTAGGCCGAAGACTCCGGGCAGCGCCATGACCTCGGCCAGGGAGCGGGCGCTCCACGGCGTTCCCGCGAAAGCTTCTTCGGCGCCGGAAATAAAACACCGCTGGTAGAGTTCCGCCAGCACCGCCACATCGCAGGGCCCGGCCGGCTGAAGGACGCCGCCGCTCAAGACGGCCTCTCCTTCGGCCCGGCCCCCCGGGCCGGCTGCGGATCCTTGGGCGGCGTCACGTCGGGAGGCCGCAGGTAAACCGGCTGCACCGGCGTCCGCCCGGCCGCCGCCGGGTCGCGCAGCACCGCCCGTCCGGCCAGCAGCGCCGCGTCGGCGGGGCCGGCGGCGGCGGCCAGGATCACCTCCGCGCGGCCGGCGCCCCGCAAAGCCTCCACCGCCGGGCCCGCCGCGTCGCCGGTCACCACCAGGGGTCCCGACGGCAGTGCCCCGGCCAGCTCGGCCACGGCGACCTCCAGCGGCGCGCCGACTTCGGCAAGCTCCGCGTCGAACAGCTGGGCGAAGACCTCGTTGCGCTTCGAGTCCAGCACCGCCAGCACCTGACGGCCCGCCCGCTCCTGCGCGTCGGCGGCCGCCGCGGCGACCTCGAAGGACGAGACGCCGATCAAAGGCAGGCCGCGGGCCAGCGCGAGCCCGCGCGCCGTGGCGAGACCGATGCGGACCCCGGTGAAGCCGCCCGGACCGGTCGTCACCGCCAGGGCATCCAGATCCTGGAAGCCGCCGCCCCACGCGGCCATCACCTCGGCGATCATCGGGACCAGCTGCTCCGACTGGCCGCGCGCCATGGCGCTGAAGCGCCGCGCCGCCACCCTGCCGCCGCTCCACAGCGCCACGGAACAGGACCCGCCCGCCGCGTCCAGGGCCAGCAGGGTGATCTCGCCCGCCTTCACCAAATCTTGGCTCATCGCGGGCTATCCGTGGGAAGGCGCCCTGTGCTACCAGGGCCCCAGTCGTACCGCAGCTTTCGGAAAGCCCCCGCCCCATGCCCCTGGTTTCCCTGCAGACGCCCGCCTTCGACCTGGACTTCGCGCTGGCCTACGCCACCGAAGACAACGTCACCGGCAAGCGCATCTACGCGCGCGCCGAAGCGCAGCTGCACCCTGAGGCCGCCGCGGCCCTGCAGCGCGCCATCGCGCTGGCGGCGCCGCTGGGCCTGCGCCTCAAGATCTTCGACGCCTTCCGCCCGATGGAGGCGCAGTGGCGCCTGTGGGACGCCTTTCCCGATCCGGAGTTCGTGGCCGATCCACGCAAGGGGTCGTGCCATTCCCGCGGGGTCGCCGTCGACATGACCCTGGTCGATGCCGCCAGCGGCGCGGAGCTGGACATGGGCACGCCCTTCGACGACTTCACCGCGGCCTCCCACCACGGCCGCCGCGACCTGCCGCTGGAGGTGCAGCGCAACCGCTTTACCCTGCTCGGCATCATGACCGCCGCCGGGTGGGACTGGATTCAATCGGAGTGGTGGCATTATCAACTCTTCGAGCCTGAGCGCTTTCCCCTGCTGGCCGACGCCGCGGCGCCCCAGGGGCTCATGGTCGCCTGATGGCGCCCTCAGGCCTCACTTGGGGCGCCTCACTTCAGCGCCTCAAGGGTTATAGCCGCCGGCCCGGGTAGAGCAACCCGACTATAGGAGTTGGCAGGCTTCGTCGAAGTCGAGGCGCGGAGCGCGCGGCTTCAGCGCGTCGGGATCGCCGTGGCCGAGGTTGCACAGGAAGTTGGAGCGCCAGGTCGTGCCGGCAAAGAAGGTCTCGTCCACCTTCTTCTTGTCGAAGCCCGACATCGCCCCGCAATCGAGCCCCAGCGCCCGCGCTGCGATCATGAAATAGGCGCCCTGCAGACTGCCGTTGCGCATGACCGTCTCTTCGATCAGCGCCGGCTTGCCCGCGAAGGTCTTAGGCCCGTCACGGTGCGGGGCCAGCTTCGGAAAGAACTCGTAGAACTCCAGGTCGTAAGCCAGGATCGCCGTGACCGGCGCCGCCATGGTCTTCTCGACATTGCCGCCGTCCAGCGCCGGGCGCAGCTTTTCCTTGGCCTCCCCGCTGCGCAGGAAGGCCACGCGCAGAGGACAGCAGTTGGCGCTGGTCGGGCCCATCTTGGCCAAGTCGTAAACCGCTTCCAGCAGCACATCGCTGACCGCCTCGTCCCGCCAGGCCCGGTGGGTCCTGGCTTGGCGGAAGATCTTGTCCAAGCCGGCATCGCTCAGGATTTCGGTCACGGTTATCCCTTTCTTAAACTCCTGTCGCCACGCTCTGCCACCGTGGGATGAAACGACCCTACCATGGCCTCTGCCACCAGGGTCGGCAAGCTTGAGAGACCACGCAAATACATGCACCTAAGGGTGGCACAGCTTGGTCAAGCGGCGCGCGCCGCCCGCAGGTGGACGGAGAATGCTGGCATGCGATGGGTTATTGAAAGGCAAAGACAGGGGAAAGGGAAACGACAGGCGCTCTGCCTGGCAGCCGCACTCTATCTCTGCGGCGCCCTTGGCGGTGCCGCGCCTCTCTCAGCTCAACAGGCCGCCCAGGAGCCGGGGCGGGCTCTCGACAGCGCCCCCCTCGATGTAGACAACGGCGCCGCCGTGCTGATGTACCACCGCTTCGGCGAGGACAGCCTGCCGTCCACCTCGGTGCGCCTGGCGCAGTTCGACGCCCACCTGGCCGAACTGACCTCCGGCCGCTACCAGGTCCTGGCGCTGCCGGAGATCCTGGCCCGCCTGCGCGCCGGCGAGGCCCTGCCCGACCACGCGGTCGCCATCACCATCGACGATGCGGCGCTGTCGGTCTACCAGGAGGCCTGGCCGCGGCTGAAGGCCGCCGGACTGCCGGTCACCATCTTCGTCTCCACCCAGCCCCTGGACCTGGGCCTGCCCAGCTACATGAGCTGGGACCAGCTGCGCGAGATCGCCGCCGATCCGCTGGTCACCATCGGCAACCACGGTCACAGCCATGCCCACATGGCCTGGCTCGGCGCCGCGGCGCAGCGCGACGAGATCGACAAGGCGACGGCGCGCTTCCAGGCCGAACTCGGCGCGACACCCGAGATCTTCGCCTATCCCTACGGCGAGGCCAGCCTGGCCCTGCGCCAGACCGTCATCGACGCCGGCTTTACCGCAGCCCTGGGTCAGCACTCGGGCGCCATGGGCGAGATCACCGACCGTTACAACCTGCCGCGCTTCCCCTTGAACGAGGCCTACGGCGACATGGACCGCTTCCGCCTGGTGGCCAATGCTCTGCCGCTGCCGGTCGACGGCATCACCCCGGCCGACATGAGCCTGCGCAGCGCGGCGCAGAACCCGCCGAACTTCGGCTTCACCGTGGCCGCCGACCTGGGCAACCTGAGCGGCCTCAACTGCTTCGCCTCGGCGGGCGAGCCGGAGATGATGCGCCTCGACCAGCGCATCGAACTGCGTTTCACCACCGCCCTGCCTGCCGGCCGGGTGCGGATCAACTGCACCCTGCGCGACGACAGCGGACGCTGGCGCTGGTTCGGCACCCAGTTCGTGGTGGCGGAAGAGGCGGCGAGCTAGAGCCCCGGCCAGGAAACGAAAGCGGAAGCGGCGGCTAGCGCCGCGGCCGCAGCGTCGCGCCGTCCAGGGACTGCAGGTCGTTGCTGCTGATCAGTTCACTGAGCGCCAGCACGTAGTCCTGGCCTTCCTCGGAATAGTTCTTCAGGCCGCCCACCAGATTGAGGGCGTGCAGCGGCGTGCCCATGGCGCGGGCCCGGGCCCGGCGCTTGCGCAGATCCTGATAGGCGCGGTGGCTGTTCAGGTTGTGCAGGTAGGCGCGCACCGCGCTCATCAGGTCGGGAAAGCCGCGCACCTTGAAGTCGTGGCGGTCGGCCTCCACCGGCTTGAGGCCCACGGCGCCGGCGCCCCAGCTGCGCTGCCCGAAGAGGGCGTTGGCGTTGCGGGCGAAGCGCGACGTGCCCCAGCCGCTTTCCTGTGCGGCCTGCGCCAGCGCCAGGCTGGGCGGCACCGCGTCGATGCGGCTCAGAAGATCGGCGGCGTTGCCGGGTTCCGCGCCGTACCACTCGGCCACGGTCTCCAGCCAAAGCGTGTCGGTGGCGCCCAGGTGTCCGGCCGCCTGGGCATCCAGCGCGGCGATCACCTTGGCGCGGGCCTGGCGCAGTTCCGAGTTCGCCTGCAGCACCAGCGGCAGCAGCGTGCGCAGGAAAAGCCGCTTGCGCGCGTCGCTGTCGGCGACGCTCTGCATGTCGCGTGGCAGCGACGTCACGGAAAGACGCGGCACCGCGGCGCCGCGGTTCACCGCCGCCAGGCGATAGTCGTATTCGGCGAAAACTTCTTCGAGTTTCTCGGCATCGCGGGCATAGACCCGCTGCAGCGCCAGGGAGTCGGTGGCGAGTCCGAGCTCCTGCCAGGCCGAACGGGGCAGGGGTTCCGCCCCGAACCACACCGCCGCCATGAGAAAGATGCTGAAGAGAGCGCAGAGAAAGGCGACGCGCCCGGCCAGATGGCGGTTCCCCTTTTTGGCGAAACGCTCCACATAGGGTTGCCATTCGGCGAACCTCGACGCCACCGCTGCCACCATCGCCCCGCTGCCTCGCACTTTGTTCAAAGATGCATGTTCCCTGATCGCGGTGGAAGCCTAGGCCGGCTTCGCGAAGATTCCGTTATCGAAGGGGCAGCGTCGCGGACCCATCGCGCGGCGGCACGCGGACAGGCCCTCGACTTTTCAACCGCTTGCACGAAACAGCCGATTGCCCGGCCGCATCGCGGCCGGAACAAAACTGTGACTTCACGGTTTTCTGGGCGGCATTTCTCGCATGTCCGGAAAATCGACCGGATTGAGAGAACGGGCCTAAAGAACGGGGCGAACCTCGACCACTTCGGGAATGTAATGCCGCAGCATGTTCTCGATGCCCATCTTCAAAGTGGCGGTGGAGGAGGGGCAGCCCTGGCAGGCGCCCTGCATGTGCAGATAGACGACGCCCTTGTCGAAACCGCGGAACACGATGTCGCCGCCGTCCTGGGCGACGGCCGGGCGCACGCGGGTGTCGAGCAGTTCCTTGATCTGGCTGACCACTTCGCTGTCCTCGCCGGATTCGCTGTGGCCCTCATCGCCTTCGCCGGCGTCTTCCAGCAGCACCGGGCGGCCGGCGGTGAAGTGCTCCATGATGACGCCGAGAATGGCCGGCTTCAGCAGGTACCACTCGCGCGCGTCTTCCTTGGTGACGGAGACGAAGTCCGTGCCGAAGAACACGCCGACCACGCCCTCAACCTCGAAGAGGCGCTCGGCCAGCGGCGAGCGGGCCGCGCCTTCGGCGTCGGTGAAGTTGGCCGTGCCCGAGGCAAGCACCTCGCGCCCCGGCAGAAACTTCAGGGTCGCCGGGTTCGGAGTCTGTTCGGTCTGGATGAACATGGGACGCTGTCTCCTAGAATTCCTCACGCTGAAATTTGGGCCGCCGAGGGGTCCGCTTCAAGCGCAAACGGTAAAATCAGACCAAATTGGTCAACTTTGGTCAAGGTCGACCGGAAATCGCCGGGAAACCCGCCGTTTCAGGTCACCCCGTCGATTTCCTCGACGGTCATGGAGTCCGGCACGATGGTCACCGGAATGTGCAGGCGCCCGAGAAATTTGCCGGTCATCGCCGAGACCAGGGGGCCGGGGCCGCGCTTGCCGGTGGAAGCGCCGAGCACCAGGATCGAGATGTTGGGCTCCTCGTCCAGCAGGGCGAGCAGCTGGTCGCGGCGGTCGCCCTCGCGCACGTAGAGCACGGGCAGGGAGCCGGCCAGTTCGCTGACCTCGGCGGCCAGGCGCTGCAGCACTTGCTCGGCCTCGGTGCGGGCCTCCTCGCGCATCAGGTCGCCGACCGACATCCAATGCTGGAACTCCGAGGGCTCCACCACGTAGAGCATGGCCACCTTCCCGCCGGTGCTGCGCGCGCGCAGCGCGGCGAAGCGCAGGGCCACGCGCATTTCCTCGGTCTCGTCGACCACCACCAGGAAAACGCGGTTCTCGCGGTGCTTCGCGGCCGCGGCGGCCGCGTCGCTTTCGGCGCGGCTGGCCGTCGATGGGGGGACGTCTGCCATGCGGGTGTTTCCTTTTGGTGCGTCTTATCGGGGTAGGCGTCCGTGCCGGCGAATCCTGCCACCGGCAGGCGCGGCTGCGCAATCGTCCTTTGCCGGCGCCCTGTCGCCGCCACGGCGCCGCGGTGCCGGCCATGGCATGCCTTAGGCCCGCAAAAACCCCACGATATCATAGACTTCCTTGATGATGGGCTCGGCGATGGCCTGGGCCCGCTCGGCGCCGTCGTGCAGCACCGAGTCGACGTAGTGGGTATCGTTCACCATCCGTTTCATCTCCGCGCCCATGTGCCCGAGGCTGGCCACCGCCAGATCGGTCAGCGCCTTCTTGAAGTCGGCGAAGCCCTTGCCCTCGAACTCGGCCACCGCCTTGGCCAGGTCCTCGCCCTTCAGGGCGGCGAAGATGGTCAGCAGGTTGGCGGCCTCCGGGCGGGCCTGGCGGAACTCGGCGGTAAACTGGCCGTCCGGGCCGACCACCGAGGGATCGGGCAGCAGTTCGGAATCGCTGGTGGCGCGGCGGATCTTCTTGGCCACGGCGTCGGCGTCGTCGGTCATGTTGATGCGCGCGGCGTCCGAGGGGTCGGAGCTGCTCATCTTCTTGGCGCCGTCGCGCAGCGACATGACCCGCGTCGCCGCGCCCTGGATCAGCGGCTCGACGATGGGGAAATAGTCCACGCTGTAGTCGTTGTTGAACTTCTGGGCGATGTCGCGGGTCAGCTCCAGATGCTGCTTCTGGTCCTCGCCGACCGGCACGTGCGTCGCCTTGTAGACCAGGATGTCGGCGGCCATGAGGTTGGGATAGACGTAGAGGCCGGAGGAGGCCTTCTCCCGGTTCTTGCCGGCCTTGTCCTTGAACTGGGTCATGCGGTTCAGCCAGCCGAGCCGGGTCACGCAGTTGAACACCCAGGCGAGCTGGGAATGGGCGGCCACCTGCGACTGGTTGAAGATGATCGAGGTCTTCGGATCGATCCCGGCCGCCAGATAGCCGGCGGTCACCTCACGGGTGCGCTGGCGCAGCACGTCCGGGTCCTGCCACAGGGTGATGGCGTGCTGGTCGACGACGCAGTAGATGCAGTCGAAGTCGTTCTGCAGGGCCACGAAATTCCTGATGGCCCCCAGGTAGTTGCCCAGGTGCAGGTTGCCCGAAGGCTGAACGCCCGAAAAAATCCGTTTCATGCCTGATACTGCGGTGTTGAATGAACTGAAGGCGGCGCCCCGGCGCTGAGGGCGGGCCGCCGCATGCAGCGGGGGTTATCGCTGGCCAGCCGGAAGCGGTCAAGGTCTCTGCGCAGCGGACACCCTAGTCGGCGGCGGTCCCGCGTCCCCGGCGCAGCGAGCCCGCCAGGTCGCTGCGCGAGACGGCGCCGAGGCCGAAGGCCAGGACGCCGTAGACCGCCAGGCCGGCCGAAACCAGAATCACCAGGGCGATCACCCGTTCGGGGAAGCTGTCGCCCAGGTAGGCGCCGGTCGCCAGTTGCGTACCCCAGAGGGCCGCCCCCATGCCCAGGGAGGCGAGGGTGATGCGCGGCAGGCGCGCCCGGAAGCGTTCGTCCAGGGCCCAGAACCCGAACCGCCGCAGCGAGAGCATCAGCAACCCGGTGTTGAGCCAGGCCGCGAGCGTGGTGGCCAGGGCGATGCCGACGTGGCGGAACTGCCAGAACAGGATCAGGCTGAGCGCGATGTTGGCGACCACCGAGACCACCGAGTAGCGGAAGGGCGTCACCGTGTCCTCGCGGGCATAGAAGGCCGGCTGCAGGATCTTCACCAGCACGTAGGCCGGCAGGCCCCAGCCGAAGGCGACCAGCGCCGCGGCGGTGGCCGCCGCGTCCTCGGGCCCGAAGCGGCCGTGCTGGAACAGCCCGCCGATGATCGGCCCGGCGATGACGATGAGCGCCACCGTGGCCGGCAGCGTCAGCAGCAGGGCGAACTCCAGGCCGCGGTTCAGGCTGTGCATGGCCTGATCCTCGTTGCCGGCGCGCAGCTTCCGCGCCATGTCGGGCAGCAGCACGATGCCGATGGCGATGCCGATCAGCCCCAGGGGCAGCTGGTAGACCCGGTCGGCGTAGTAGAGGAAGGAGAAGGCGCCTTCCTGCCAGGAGGCGATGGAGGAGCCGACGAAGATGTTGATCTGCAGGGCGCCGGCCGAGAGCAGCCCGGGGGCCATGAGCACCAGCAGGCGCCGCACGCCCGGCGTGAGGCGCGGCCGCGGGAAGCGCAGCGCCATGCCGGCGCGCCGGGCGGCGACCACCAGGAAGACGAACTGCGCGGCGCCGGAGACGCAGACCGCCCAAGCCATGACGTGGCCCGGCGCCCCGGTGAAGGGCAGCACGATCACCAGGGCGGCGATGAAGATGATGTTCAGCAGGATCGGCGCGGCCGCCGCCGCGGCGAAGCGGTAGAGCGAATTGAGAATGCCGCTCAAGAGCGCCACCACCGCCATGAACAGCAGGTAGGGGAAGGTGATGCGCGTCAACTCGACGGCCAGGGCGAGCTTCTCCGGGTTCTGCGAGAAGCCCGAGCCGATGACATAGATGAACCAGGGCATGCCCGCCATGCAGAGCGCCAGGAGCACCAGCAGGCCGGTGACCAGCACCGACAGCGCCTGTTCGGCGAAGCGCCGGGCCGAGGCCTCGCCCTCCTGTTCCAGGCGGCGCGCGAAGAGCGGCACGAAGGCGGCGTTGAAGGCGCCCTCCGCGAACAGCCGGCGGAACAGGTTGGGCAGGCGAAAGGCCGCGAAGAAGGCGTCGGCCACGGGGCTGGCGCCGACCGCGTTGGCGATCAGGATGTCGCGCACGAAGCCGAGGATACGGCTGATGCCCGTATAGCCCCCGACGGTCGCGACGGAACGAACAAGGCTCATGCCCGACCTTACTTAGAGAAAAGCGGACAGGGGGGAAACAACGAAAGGTACGGCGGCGCGAGGCGCGGGGGCGCGAAGAGCGTCCGGCACCGTCAGCGCGACTTGCGCGCCGGGGCGCGGCGGGCGCCGGCCTTGGCGGTGGCGGCCTTTTTGGCCACGCTCTTGGGCGCCACGGCCTTCGGCGCCGCCTTCTTGGCAGCTGGCTTCTTGGCCGCTTCCTTCTTGGCCTCTTCTTTTTTCGGAGGCGCTTTCTTCGCCGCGGGCTTCTTGGCGGCCGGCTTTTTCGCCGCTTCCTTCTTCAGGGGCGCGCACTCGCCTTCCTCGAAGACCGCCAGCAGCTTCTTCTCGATGTTGCGCAGCTTCTGCTTATTCTCGATCTTGCCGCCCAGCGCGTCCTGCACATAGAAGGTGTCGACCGCGCGCTCTCCGTAAGTCGCGATGCGCGCCGACTTGATGATGAGGTTCAGCTTGGTCAGCGTCGTGGTGACGAGGTAGAGCAGGCCGGGACGGTCGCGGCCGTTGACCTCGATCACCGTGTGGCTGCGGCTCGCCTTGTTGTCGATCAGCACGCGCGGCGAGACCTTGAAGACCTTGAAGCGGCTGGGGATCGGCGACTGCTGGGCCTTCAGCTCCTGCAGCGGCTTGAGGCGCCCGGCGAGGGACTGCTCCATGGCCGAAGACAGCCGCGCCAGCTTGCCCGGCTGGTCGAAGGGCCCGCCCTGGGCGTCCTCCACATAGAAGGAGTCCAGCGCCATGCCGTTCGACAGCGTGAAGATGCGCGCCGCGGTGATCGACGCCCCGGCCACCGCCATGGCGCCGGCGATGCGGCTGAACAGGCCGGGATGGTCGGGCGTGTAGACGGTGACCTCGGTCGCCTCGCGGTAACGGTCGATCCGGGTGTCGATGGTCAGCGGCGCGCCTCTGGCCTCGGCCTGCTGCACCAGGCTGGCGTGGCGGACATGGCTGTCGCTGTCGAGGCCGCTCCAGTACGACGGGTAGCCGCGCCGCAGATGGGTGGTGATGTCCTTCTGCGTCCAGCCGGCTTCCTTCAGCTTTTCCTTCAGCGCTTCCTTCGCCGCCTTCACGCGCACGTCGCGCCCCTTGGCGGCGAGGCCGCCGGAGAGCACCGATTCCGTGCGCCAGTAGAGATCGCGCAGCAGCGCCGCCTTCCAGGCGTTCCACACGTTCGGCCCCACGGCGCGGATGTCGGCCACGGTCAGCACCAGCAACAGGCGCAGGCGTTCGGGCGACTGCACCAGCTCGGCGAAGTCGCGGATCGTCTTGGGGTCGTCGATGTCGCGCTTGAAGGCGGTGTCGCTCATGGCCAGGTGGTGCAGCACCAGCCAGGACACGGTCTCCGTCTCCGCCTCGTCGAGGCCGATGCGCGGGCAGACTTTCTGGGCGACCTTGGCGCCCAGTTCCGAGTGATCGCCCGGCCGGCCCTTGGCGATGTCGTGCAGCAGCACCGCCATGTAGAGCACGCGGCGCGACAGCACCTTGTGCACCACCTCGGTCGCGATCGGCGCGGCCTCGGCCAGGTCGCCCTGCTCGATGGCGTGCAGGATGCCGATGGCGAAGATGGTGTGCTCGTCCACCGTGTAGGAGTGGTACATGTTGTACTGCATCTGCGCGACGACGCGGCCGAAGTCCGGCAGGAAGCGGCCGAAGACTCCCGCCTCGTTCAGGCGGCGCAGCGTCGTCTCCGGATCCTTCTCCGAGGTCAGCATGTCAAGGAAGAGGGCATTGGCCTTGGGGTCCTCGCGCAGTTCCTTGTTCACGAGCTTCAGCTTGCGGGTGATCGCGCGCAGGGTTTCCGGATGGATGTCCAGCTCGTGCTTCTGCGCCACCTGGAAGATGCGCAGCAGCTCCAGCGGCTTCTCGCTGAAGACCTCCGGGTCGGACACGGTGAGGCGGTCGCCTTCCAGACCGAAGCCTTCGATCTTGCGGCGGCGGCGCAGCGCGGGAAGACGGAACCGCGAACGGCGGTTGTGCTCCGCCTCGATGACGGCGCAGAAGATACGCGTCAGGTCGCCGACCTCCTTGGCGATCAGGAAGTAGCGCTTCATGAAGCGCTCGACATCCATCAGCCCGCCGTGCGGCGTGAAGCCCATGCGCGGCGCGATGTCCTTCTGCATATCGAAGGTCAGGCGTTCGTCGGCGCGTCCGGAGATGTAGTGCATGTGGCAGCGCAAGCTCCAGAGGAAGTCCTGCGCCTTGTCGAAGCGCCGCACCTCCGAGGCCGTGAAGACCTTGCGCTGCACCAGGGTGGAGATGTCGTCGACGTTGTAGAGGAACTTGGCGAGCCAGAACAGCGTGTGCAGATCGCGCAGGCCGCCCTTGCCCTCCTTGATGTTCGGCTCCAGCGCGTAGCGCGAGCCCCCGAAGCGGTCGTGGCGCGCCTTGCGTTCGGCCAGCTTGGCCTCGATGAACTTGGCGGCGCCGCCGGATTGCACGTCCTTGTGGAAGCGCTGGCGCAGTTCGCGGTAGAGGGCCTGGTCGCCCCACAGCCAGCGCGCCTCCAAAAGCGCAGTGCAGATGGTGATGTCGCTCTTGGCGAGGCGGATGCACTCGGCGATGGAGCGGGTCGCGTGGCCGACCTTGAAGCCCATGTCCCACAGCAGGTAGAGGATTTCCTCGACCACCTGCTCGCTGCGCGGGGTGATCTTGTAGGGCAGCAGGAACAGCAGATCGATGTCCGACTGCGGCGCCAGTTCGCCGCGCCCGTAGCCGCCGACGGCAACCAGCGACAGGCGCTCGCCGGTCGAGGGATTGGCCAAAGGATAGAGCCGCTGGCCCACGTGGTCGTAGACGACGCGGATCAGCTGGTCGACCAGATAGGATTCCGCCCGCACCGTGGCGGTGCCGCTGGCGCCGTCTTCCTCGAAGCGGCGGCGCACCTCGGCGCGGCCGGCCGCCAGGGCTTCCTTCATCAGGGCCAGCACCGCGCTGCGCTGCTGGGGCCCGGCGGGCTCCTTCTCGAAGATCTCGCCCAGGCGCGCCAGAAGGCGGCGCCGGTTCACGATGGCGCGCGGGTTCTCGACACCCGCCGAGGCCGAGGCCTCCAGAGCCGCCGCGTCGGCCGGCGCGCCAATCTCGTCCCCGCCAAGCTCGTCTCCCCAGGTGTCGGAGGTCTTGGCGGGCGCGTTCTTCGGCGCGACGATATCGATGGAACTGGGCATGCTATCCTTAACTACCGGCCCCCATTTTGCCGGCACGCGTGACTCAGGGCCTTCACATCGGCCCTCGCGGGGCAATTTTCCAGGCCTCCGGCCTGCTTGGCTGCGCCAATGTGTCCCAGGACCCAAACTGTTCCAAGACAGGGCGCTGTACCGGGCGGGACACTATATCTTTAGGAGAAATCCTTCAAAGCTTGCGCAGGCACGGCCGATACCGTGGAAATTATGACACAAATCCTCAGCTTCGTCTTAAGGCTCGTTCGCAGACCGACAACCTTGGCCGCATTGGCCGCCGCCGGGCTGCTCGCTGGCTGCGCCGGCCAGGACGATGCCCGGCCTCGCCCCATGCACATCTCAGCCAAGGCGGTGGAACGGACCCTCCAGGTGAGCGTCGACAACATTCCGGCGGGCCGCGAGATCACCGAGCTGCTGCTGATCGACCCCGCCGGCGCCGCCACCCAGGCCCGCGAGCGGGAGATCATCACGCGGGAGACCGGCAGCGGCGGCAACGCCGGGCCGGGCGTCTCCGTGGGCGCCACCGGCGGCTCCTCCAGCGGCATCAACCCCTACATCTCGCTGGGTTACCTGTTCCGCGGCAGCGAGCGCGTCGAGCGCAGCCGGCGCCTGACCGGGGAGATCCCCATTCCCGATCCGGCGGCCTACGCCGCGAGCTACCGCGCGTGGCGCATCGAAGTCCGCTACCGCGACCAACTGGGCGAATTGCAGAGCGTGCAGGTCCCGGCCCCGGCGCCTTAGCGCTAGCCTTCCGAGAGACCTTTCAGGCGGTAGAGCAGCTCGAGGGCCTCGCGGGGGCTGAGTTCGTCGGGATTGACCTCGCCGAGAGCCGCCTCGACCGCGCTGTCCCGCGCTTCCGGTTCCGCCGCCTTGGCCGCGGTGGCGGCGAAGAGCGGCAGGTCGTCGGCCAGGCGCGTGAGCGCCCCGGCCTGCTCGCCCTGCTCCAGACTGCTCAGCACCGTCTCGGCGCGGGCCACCGCCGCCTTGGGCAGGCCCGCCAGTTTGGCCACGTGGATGCCGTAGGAACGGTCGGCGGCGCCGGCCGTCACCTCGTGCAGGAAGACCACGTCGCCCTGCCATTCCTTCACCCGCATGGAGTGGCAGGCCAGGGAGTCGAGCTTGGCCGCCAGGCTGGTCAGCTCGTGGTAGTGGGTGGCGAAGAGCGCGCGGCAGCCGTTCACCTCGTGCAGGTGCTCCAGGCAGGCCCAGGCGATGGACAGGCCGTCGAAGGTCGCCGTGCCGCGGCCGATCTCGTCCAGGATGACCAGGGCGCGCGGCCCCGCCTGATTGAGAATGGCCGCGGTCTCGACCATCTCCACCATGAAGGTGGAGCGCCCGCGCGCCAGGTCGTCGGCGGCGCCGACGCGAGAGAAAAGACGGTCGACCACGCCGATGTGCGCGGCCGCCGCCGGCACGTAGCTGCCCATCTGGGCCAGCACGGCGATGAGCGCGTTCTGGCGCAGGAAGGTCGACTTACCGGCCATGTTGGGGCCGGTGACCAGCCAGATACGGCCGTTTCCGTCTTCCAAGCGGCAGTCGTTGGCGACGAAGCGGCTTTCCTGCGCCGCCGCCAGGGCGGCTTCGACCACCGGATGGCGCCCGCCGGTGATGTGGAAAGCCGTGGTCTCGTCGATCTTCGGGCGGCACCAGCGCTCGCCCTCGGCCAGCTCGGCCAGCGCCGCGGCCACGTCCAGCTCGGCCAGGGCCCGGGCCGCCGTGGCGATCTCCTCCGCGCGCTCCAGCACTTCGCCCACCAGGTCCTGGAACAGCTGCAGCTCCAGCGACAGCGCCCGTTCGGCGGCGGAGGCGATCTTCTGCTCCAGCTCCGACAGCTCCACGGTGGAAAAGCGTTTCGCCGAGGCCAGGGTCTGGCGGTGGATGAAGGGGCTGTCGCCCTCCGTCGAGATCTTGTCGGCGTGGGTCGGCGTCACCTCGATGAAGTAGCCCAGCACGTTGTTGTGCTTGATCTTCAGCGAGGTCACGCCGCTGGCCTGCGCGTACTTCTGCTGCAGGCCGGCGATCAGCTTGCGGCTGTCGTCACGCAGCGCGCGCAGCTCGTCCAGGGCTGCGTCGTAGCCGGAGGCGATGGCGCCGCCGTCTCTTGCCTGCATCGGCGGCTCCGGCGCCAGGGCGCGGGCGAGGCGTCCAATGAGGGTCTCGTGCAGACCCAGGTCGCGGACCGCCTCGGCCAGCAGCGCGGGCGGCTCGCCGCCCTGCTGCAGCAGGCCGCGCAGTTCGCCCGCCACCGTCAGAGCGTCGCGGATCGCCGCCAGGTCGCGCGGCCCGCCGCGCCCGAGGCTGAGCCGCGACAGGGCGCGTTCGATATCCGGGCAGCGGCGCAGGCGGGCGCGCAGGTCGCCACGCAAATCGGCGGCTTCCAGGAAGTGGGCGATCATATCGTGGCGCCGGGTGATCGCCGCCGGATCGGTCAGCGGCGTCGCCAGGCGCGTGGCCAGCAGGCGCGCCCCGGCGCCGGTCACCGTGCGGTCGATGGTGGCGAGCAGGGAGCCGGCGCGCCCGCCGCTCAAGGCCTCGGTCAGTTCCAGATTGCGCCGCGTCGCCGCGTCGATCTCCATCACCGCGCCCAGCGCCAGGCGGCGCGGCGGCAGCAGGCGCGGCAGGCGGCCCTTCTGGGTCAGGGTCACGTAGTCGAGCAGCGCCCCGGCGGCGGCCAGCTCGGCCCGGGTGAAGGCGCCGAAGGCGTCCAGCGCCTTCACCTCGAAGGTCTCCTCCAGGCGCTTGGTCCCGTTGGCGCTGTCGAAGCGCGCGGCCGGCAGGGGCGTGAGGCGGTCTTTCAGCGCCCCGAAGGTCTCGAAGGTGTCCGGCTTTTCCAGCAGGCGGTCGGCCAGGATCAGC
The DNA here is from genome assembly GCA_048268885.1 of Kiloniellaceae bacterium. GTDB lineage: Bacteria > Pseudomonadota > Alphaproteobacteria > Kiloniellales > Kiloniellaceae > Pelagibius. The sequence continues at coordinate 79,424 of JBLWUP010000025.1, forward strand.
TCCCCGGGGGCCAGCCGCGCCAGGGTGGCGGCCAGGCCCTCCGGGCTGACCGGCTGGGCCTGGAACACGCCGGTGGAGATGTCGAGCCAGGCCAGGCCGAGCCCGCCGCCGGCTTCCGCCAGGGCGGCCAGGTAGTTGTGGGCGCGGGCGTCGAGCAGCTGGTCCTCGGTGATGGTGCCGGGGGTGACGACCCGCACCACGTCGCGGCGCACCACCGACTTGCTGCCGCGCTTCTTGGCCTCGGCGGGATCTTCCATCTGCTCGCAGATCGCGACCTTGAAGCCCTTGCGGATGAGGCGCGAGAGGTAGCCGTCGGCGGAATGCACCGGCACGCCGCACATGGGGATGTCCTGGCCCAGGTGCTGGCCGCGCTTGGTCAGCGCGATGTCGAGGGCCGCGGCGGCCTGCTCGGCATCCTCGAAGAACAGCTCGTAGAAGTCGCCCATGCGGTAGAACAGTAGGCAGCCGGGATGGGCCTGCTTGATCTCCAGGTACTGCGCCATCATTGGCGTGACGGGGGGCGTGACGCCAATGATGTCGCAGTACC
>JBLWUP010000026.1:0-76686 GCA_048268885.1 Kiloniellaceae bacterium
TACCTGCAGGCGCGCGGCCACCTGAAGCGCTGCGGCGCCGAGGTGGCGGTGGGCTTCGGCGGCTACCCCTCGGTGCCGACCGTCATGGCGGGCGCCCCCCCCGGCCTGGCGCCCCGCCCCCACGGCCGAAGCCCGCGCGTGGTGCCATGAGGGCCTGCCGGTCTACGCGCTTAAAGGCCGGCCCCTGGACGATCCCGCCCTCTGGGAGGAGCCGGTCGAGGATACGGGCGACCGCCTTTACCTGCTGCGCCCGCAGCGCTTCGGCTTCCTGCCGCGTCTCGCCATGGCGGCGGCGGCGGGCGCTGACTGTCTGCCGCCCCTCCTGACCGCGCTGGACCACTGGATCGCGCGCGCCGGGCGGCCGCAGGGCGCGGCGGCGGCCTATTTCTCCAATCTCGTCGTCATCTATCGCCTTGTCGCCATCACCTGGGCGGCGCCTTTTCTGGCCGCGCAGGCGCAAGGCGGCGATGCCACGGCGGCCCGGATCTGCTTGCGGCTGTTCCGGATCCTGGCCGCGGACGTGCAGTACCTGCAGCCGCGCCTCGGCGATTCCGTGGGGAACAATCACCTGTTGGCGGACCGCTTCGCGGCCTGGTTCCTGGCGGCGGCCTATCCGGGCCTCTGGTCGGGCGCGGCCCGCGGCGACCTGGAGGCGCTCTGGCAGCAGGAGCTGGCCCGCCAGTTTCAGGCCGATGGCACCAACTTCGAGCAATCGACCCACTATCACGAGCTGGGCTGCGAAATGGCCTTGGCCTACCTCGTAGCCGCCTTGAGGCGCGGCGAGGGGCCGGCGCCGGAGACCCTGACGCTGATCCGCCAGATGCTGCGGTTCCAGGCCGCGCTCAGTGACGAGGCGGGCGGGGTTTTCGCGCTCGGCGACGCCACCGACGATCCGCTGCTGCCGCTGGGTACGAGCACGGGCTGCGCCGGTGGAGCCTGGCGCTGGCTCTACCGGGTCCTGTTCGACGCTGCCGCCGACGCGGCGACGGGCGCGGGCAATGGCGCCGAGCGGGCTTATTGGCTGCTGGCCGCGCTGCCGTCGCAGATGTTGCCGTTGCCGTTGCCGACGCCGCCGGAGCCGATCGGGGAATTCCTGCTGTTCGGCGACAACGGCTATGCCGTGTGCCGCGATGATGCCGGCGCGCAGCGCCTGGCGTTTCGCAGCGGGCCGCGTCCCGGTGTGGAGGTCAGCGCCGGCCATGCCATGGCGGATCTGCTGTCGGTCTATTGGACCGTCGACGGTCAGCCGGTACTTGAGGCCTCCGGGACTTACTCTTATGGCGCCGCGGGCTTGCGCAGCGGCTCGGCGCCGCTGCGGCCCCGGCGCTATTTCCGCAGCCCGGCCGCGCACAACGGGCTGGCGTTGGCCGGCCACGATCCGCTGGGGGAGCCGCAGGGACGTTTCCGGGGACCCGACAACGGGACGCGGGTGGTGACGCGGGCCCAGGCGCTGCCCGGCGGACTCGCCTGGGTGGAGGGCCGGCTGGCGGCGCAGGGACCGCTGGAGGGCTATCGGCGGGGTATGCTCCAGGTCTTCGGGCACTACAGCCTCGTCTACGACCGCCTGCCGCCCCTGGCGGAGGACGCCGCGGCGGCCTTTCACTGGCAGTTCGCCCCGGAGGCGGAGGTCAGCCTCGGTGAAGGCCGGCAGGTGTCGGCCCGCTTCGGCGACTTCGCCGTGCGCTTTGCCGCCAGTGCCGGCCTCGGCCCTCTGGAGTGCGTGAAGGGCCGGAGCGACCCGCCCGCCGGCTGGGTGTCGCGGGGCTACGGGCAACTGGCGGCCGCACCGCAGGTGATCTGCCCGTTGCAGGCCGGGGCGCGTGACCTGGCCTTCGCCTTCGCGCTTACCGGGGAGAACGCGGCCCCGCTGGAGGTGGAGGTCGTCGCCGCGGCGGGCGATGGCCTGCTCATCGAGGTGTGCCGGGGCGGCCACCGCGGCATCGCCTGTTTCGGCAGCGTGGCGGCAAGCCGGGAGACCCTTTCCTTCGATCTCGACTTCGCGGGGGAGGCGCTTTGGCTGGATTTTGAGGACGGCGTCTGCCGGGAAGTCCGGGCCCTCGGCGTGATGAAGCTGCGCTCGGCGGAGCTCGGTTTCGATGTGGCGGCGGAAGCGGCAAGGCTGCCGCGTGGATGGCAGGCGGAGCGCGGCAGCTTCGCCGGCGCCGGCCTCTGTCTGCGCTGGCGGCGGCCAAGCGATGGTTGACCTCGTCCCGGCGGTGCGCCATAGCAGGAACGAGGGCCCGGCCGGCCGCGCCGGCGGGGTGTCCGAGACGATGGGAAATTGGGGTAGGCACGACGTGAAGCGCGCAATGATCCTGCAGCGCCGGGACTCGGCTCGGGAATCGGCCCAGGAATCGGCCCAGGAATCAGGCGGGGCCGCGGTGGAGCGGCCTGATAGGGAGGCGCGGCAGTGAGCGAGTCCGCGGCCAAGCCGCCGCTGTTCCTGCTCGGCTCCCAGCGGTCGGGCACGACGATGCTGCGGCTCATGCTGAACAACCACTCGCACATCGCGATCCCGCACGAGAGCGGCTTCGTCACGCCCTACGCCGAAAAGCTGGATCAATATGGCGATCTGAGCCTGCGCGACAACGCGCGGCGGCTGCTCGACGATGTCTGCAAGCATCCGCTGGCGCGGCGCGGGAAGCTGGTCACCGATGCGCAGGCGGTGCTGAACCGGCCGATCGGCTGCTACCGCGATTTCGTCGATGCCATCTTCCGCGTGCACGCCGACTCCCTCGGCAAGCCGCGCTGGGGCGACAAGACGCCGTCCTATACGGCGGACATCGATGTGCTGCGCCGCATCTTTCCGGAAGCGAAGTTCATCCATCTGGTGCGTGACGGCCGCGACGTGGTGCTGTCCCAGAAGGCGATCGAGTGGTCCTCGAACAACCTGCCCAAGCTCATTCTGGACTGGCAGTGGAAGACGACCATCGCGCACAAGGTCGGCTCGGTGCTGGGCGATGACTTCCTGGAGATCCGCTACGAGGACCTAGTGCGCCAGCCGGAAGAGAACCTGCGCCGCATCTGCGGTTTCCTCGACGAGGCCTACGAGCCCGCCATGCTGAACTATTCCGAAGAAGCCGGGAAAGAGGTGCCGGAGACGAGCCTCAAGTGGCACCGCAACTCCATCCGCCCGCCCGACCCGTCTCTGATCGGCAAGTGGAAGAAGGAGATGTCGACTTCCGAGCGGATCATCTTCGAGCAGCTCGCCGGCGAGACCCTGGATCTCTTCGGCTACGAGCGCGAACACCTCGCGCCGACGACGGCCAGCCGCGCGCTGAAGGTCTACTACATGCTGATCAAGCGCAACTAGGCGGGCGGTTCAGGCCTGAGGCTTCATCGTGCGGCCGTGAACCGGGCGCTGGAACATCGACGGGCGCCGTCCGGCGGGCGCCGCTTCGCTGGTCGCGCTGTCTTTCTTCAACTCGGCGATCACGACCTGGTTCGCCAGGAAGAGGATCGCGATCAGGTGGAAGAAGAGGTCGAAGAACGCCAGGTTCTGGAATGCGCCGGCGACGGCGAAACCGACCAGTGACACCTGTGTCATGCGCGCCAGATCATTCGCCCAGTGCAGCTCCGGTCTGTTCCGGGTCAGCTTGATGGTGCGGCTGCCGCAGCGCCAGACGGCGAAGATCAGAGACAGGTAGATGAACAACCCGATATAGCCGAGCTCGCCGAGGATCTCGAAATAGACGCTGTGGTAGTTGCGCCCGCCGCCTTTGCGGGCGTCGGGGATGTACTTCAGGTAGATGCTGTCGTCGTAGGACGCGCGGAACCCGCCGCCGACGATGGGACGGTCGTTCGCGACTTCGAACGCGAAGCGCCAGACCTCGAGACGCGACAGGGCCGAGCCGTCCTCCTCGTAGGACTCGATCGTCTGCATGCGTTCGATCCACTTCTGCGGCACGAAGTTCGCCGCGACCGCCATGAAGCCGATGAGCACGACGCTGAGCAGCAGGCGCTGGCGCGACTTCAGGATCATGAAGATCGCCATGGCGGTGCCGCCGAGGAAGGCGCCGCGTGACTGGCTGCCGATGATCGAAAAGGCGATGAGGATCATCACGCCGTAGAAACCCAGGCGGATGAGTTTGTTTTCCGACTGCATCTGCAGGTAGCGCACCAGCGGCAGAACCATGATCAGGGCCATCGCCAGGGCGTTGTTGTCGCGGATGAAGCTGCCCGGCGGCCCCCAGACGTGGGAGGTCCCGCCGCCCAGGATCGTGAAGAGGCCCCCCTTGGTACCGAAAAAGGCCAGGGAGATGACGATGACCCAGATCAGCGCGTGCAGGCGCTCCCGGCCCTGCATGAGCGCCATGGTGACAAAGGTCATCAGCAGGATCTTGAAGGACTGGTTCCATTTCTCGAAGGCGAGATCGGGCACCATGGCGAAAAGGTTCGCGAAGCTGAACCAGAAGACGAAGGCGAGAAGCAGGCCTGAGACCGGCGTGATCTGAAGCCTCTTCGGCTCCTTGGAGAGGGCGAACGCGAGAAGCGTCGCCAGCCCGATCACCATGGCCACCGGAAACTCGTAGGCGAAGCCCCAGGTCAGCCGGTGGGGGTTCATGTAGGAAATCCAGCACCAGGCAAGAATTCCTACGTGGGGCCGCATGAAGATCATGGGCACCGCCGAGAAGACGATCAGAAGAATCAGAAGGTCACGCATGCACCAATCGTCTTCCGTTCCAGTGCTTTAGCGGCGGCGGTCGAGTCCCATCCGTCCGTGGCCGGCGCCTTTCGCCAGAAGGCCACCCGGCGGCCAGCATAGCAAGTCCGTTCCGGGGCGACCTAGTGTGCAGTTGCGCCGCCTGTGGCGGCTTCCGGGCCGGTTCCGGTCATAAATTATCATAATTCCAGCCGCTTCACGATTTAGCTACGGCCAGAGACAGCGCCGGCTGCCTGGGATAGGATCGCCCCGTTTTCACCCTTCCGGCCCCGGAGAGCGAGCGGCAAATGAGGCCAAAAATCCGAAGCCTGGTTCCGGCCGTCGTGGCGCTGCTGTTTGTCGTCTTGCTGTTCGATCTTGGCCGCCTGGCGCTGGCGCCGACGCGGGAAGCCTCCATCGACGCCGTGCGCATCCGCAACGCCATGGTCGCCGAACTGGGCCGGCCCGCCCAGACCGACTGGACCCCCGCGGCGGTGCCCGCCGAGTTCAATTGGGAGCAGCGTCCGCCCTCGGATTTCTTCGCGCAGCGCGCCGCCGAGATTCTGCCGGCGGCGGCCGCCAGCGAGCCGGCTTTCCAGAAGGCGCTGCGCCTGGCTCACCATCTGCGCGAAACTTCGCGCAAGGGGCCGCCGATCCAGTCCAACAGCCGCGAGACCTACGAGAGCATTATCGCGGGCAAGGGCGGTTACTGCTCCGACTACACCGAGAGCTTCAACGCGCTGGCCCTGGCGGCGGGTCTGAAGGTCCGCGAGTGGGGCTTTTCCTGGGAGGACATGGCGAACGGTCACGCCTTCAACGAGGTCTGGGAACCGGCGTTGCAGAAGTGGGTCTTCCTCGACAGCTTCGTTTCCTTCTACGTCGTCGACGCGGCGAGCCGGGAGCCGCTGTCGGCGCTGGAGTTCCGCGCCGCCTTAATGCGGGAGCCGGACGCGCCGCAGATCGAGGTGGTGAAGATCGTGCCCGAGCGCTTCGGCTTCAAGGAGGTCGACAAGCTGCTGGCTTGGTACCGGCGCGGCGCACCGCGCATGTTCCTGCTGCTCGGCAACAACGTCTTCTCCTACGACGCCAACCCCGTGATCCAGGCCGCCGAGGCGCTGCCGCGCTCTGTGGAGATGCTGCTGGCGATCGTCATCGGCGAGCACCCCAGGTTCCTCTTCGTCCCCACGGACTCCCAGCCCCGGGTGCGGGACCAGGTGGAGCGGATGCAATGGGAACTGGTCTGGGTGCTGGTCAAGCTGGTCGTCTTCGTCGCGCTGGGCCTCTGGCTGCTGTGGTGGGTCTTGCGCCGCTGGCGCGCGCGGGGACAGCGGCTGCGCACCGCCTGAGTGCCGCCTGCCGGCCTATTCCCCGGCGCCGTAGCGCTGGAAGATGTACTCCATCGTCGCCACCCTGTTGAAGGCGTCGGCATCGTACAGCCGCTCCGGCTGGAAGTAGCGCCGCATGTAGGGCAGGGACGCGTCCATCAGCTTCGACAGATGGTCCTCCGCCAGATAGGGCGGAAAGGGCTGCGGCTTGGCGAAGCGCAGGCGATAGGAGTAGCGGCGCAGCCAGGGCGGCCGCAGTAGCGTCGCCCAGGCCTTCGCCCGGTGCTTGAGCGGCGGCGCATCGCTGAAGCGGTAGCCGTAGCCGCTGGGGTAGGCGGCGAGCGCGGGGTCGAGGCGTTCGATGATCTTCGCCTCCAGGCGGCCGTGGTTCTTGAAGGCGATCGGAATCTCCGCCGTGCCCGCGATCAGCTGCGCCTGCATGAAGGGGAAGAACATGCGCCCGAAACGCAGGTTCAGGTTCACGTCGCGGCCGGTCCAGTAGCGTCCGCGCACCAGGGGATAGAGGCTCTCCACCTGGGCCCGCGAAACCTGCCTGTCGTCGCTGCCGAGTTCCTGCTGAAAGGCGCGTACCAGGTTGTCGTGGTAGTCCGCTTCGCGAAAGGCGCCGCTGCAGGCGGCGGGCGCGTAGCCCGAAAAGAAACTCTCGGCGACCGCCCGCAAGGACATCGGCCGGTCCGGAATGTAGAAGAAGTTCCGGTAGATCTCGCCGAGGGAACCGTTGAGCGGCACGCCGCCGTCCGCGTGCCTGGCGCTGCGGTCGCGGGCGTCGACGCCGTCGTCGAAGATGCCGTCGACCTTCCAGGCGTCGAAGCGCACGAAGTCGCTTTCTTGGCGCGCCGGAGAGTCCGCCGCCTCGGCATCGACCAATAAATCCTTGTTGATGACGTCGAGCGCGAGGCCTTCCCCGGCGGCGACCTGCTTGGCGACCTCGACGTCGGTGTCGCCGTCCCGGCCGTAGACGAAAAGCCGGGGGCGCAGACCGGCCGCTTTCAGGCCGGCAAGGATGAGGCGGGAATCATACCCGCTGGAGAAGGAGACGCGCAGACGGTCGCCATAGGCCGCGGTCAGGTCGCCGAACAGCCGCCGCACCCGCTCGGCATGCTCCGAGACCAGGTCGTCGAAGGAACTCCCTGCCGTCGCCGCGGTTTGCGATGCCGTTGGTGCCGCGTTCACGCTCAGCGCGCCGTCGAAGGTGATCCGCGCTCCGGCGGGCAGGCGGCGGATCTCGCGCACGAAGGTCTTGCCGCCGAAGGTGGCGCCGTTCCAGGCGTACTCGTAGACCCCGGCGGCATCGACGGTCACTTTGGGCAGCAGTTCCAGCAGTGCCCAGAAGGAGCTGGAGGCCACGCCGGCCGCGCTGTCGAGGTAGACCTGGTAGAAGCTCATCGGGTCTGTGACGAGGCGCGTGCCGCGGCGGTCCTTGAGGACGAGGGCGAACTGGCCGATCAACCGCGCGGCATCCACACGGTCCCCGGCAAGATCGGCGCAATAGAGGCGCAGCGCCTCTTCGCCCGTCGTGCCGCGGTAGAGCAACTGGCCGGCGAGGCAGGCGAAGCCGCCGCCGTCCAGGTCGATGGCGAGGCCGCCCTGACCGTCGAGCTTGCGGTAGAGGTAGAGGGAGAAGTCGCCGAGGTCGACCCGGCGCGCCGGCGCGAAGCCGCGTTCCTGGTGCGCGCGGTCGAGCCTTTCGCAGGCCTCGCCGCAGGTCGCTTTGCGTGCGATGAAGAAGGCGCCCATGACGGCCCTACCGCCTTCCGCTTGTGGACTGCGTCATTCTGCCGGCGCCTCGCTTCACCGCTGTACCCACCCGCGCACCACCTGCGCGACGCGGCGCCAGTATAGGGCGCGGTCGCCGGGAAAGGCATAGTCGGAAGCGACGCGCGGGTCCGGCAGGCGCAGCAGGAATGCGCAGCTCTGCCCCAGGCGCTGGCCCCAGCCGAAGCGCGGCGCCCGCCAGATCTCCAGCATGCGGCTGATCTCGCCGGGCCAGAGGTCGCCGCAGACGACCTGCCGCGGCGCGCCCGGCGCCGGCTCGGGATGGCCTTCGAACCAGGCCATCTGCAGGCGCGGAAAATCGATCCCGGCCAGCAGGTCGAGGTGCAGCGACTGCCAGGGGCGCGGATTGAGCTCGATGAAGTCGAAGCCATCCTCCCCGCCGTCTTCCGGGGGGCGCACCCGGTACTCCAGCATGGCGGCGCCCTGCCAGCCGACGAAGCGCAGGCGCTTGAGCGCATCGGCCACCAGCGCCGGGTTATGCCAGGTCCGGCGCAGGCTCATGGTGCCGCGCCGGGTCGGCTCGCGATGGACATCGGTGAAGCAGTTCTGCGCCAGGACCGCGCCGGTTTCGTCCAGCAGCAGGGTAACCCCCGCCTGGCGCCCGGTGACCGCGCCTTGCAGCAGCACCTTGCGATAGTCCTTGAGCGCCTGCTGCACGGCGCCCTCGACTTCGGCTGGCGTCAGGGGGCCCGCGAGAAGGTCGTCGGCCCCGGGCGGCCCGTGCCGGGCATCGGCTTTCAGAAAGAGCGTCTCTCCCAGGGCGGCGATCGCTGCCGCGGACGGCAGCGGGCCGTCGCGGGCAATCACCAGCGACGGCGGGTGGTGGTCGAGCAGGCCCAGTTCCGGTTCGGCTGCCTGGAAGGCTTCGTAGATCTCGGTCTTGCTGAAGGCGCGGTAGACGGTCTGGCGGTCCTGCGCGATGGGCAGCAGGTGGCGGAACTCCTCGAAGCAGGGCTCGATGGCCAGCAGGAAGGCGCCGCCGGGCACCACGGCAGCGACGTCCTGCTCCGCCAGGCAGCCGCGCAGCCATTCCACATAGGCCGGCGTTTCGTAAGGCGGGCAGACCGTCTGCGCCGCGCAGTAGCGCGAGGCGAAGCCGATGGCCTCCGCCTTGGGGGAGGCGGCCAGAACGCGGTATCCCGCCCGGCCGAGCGACCGGATGGCGGCCAGCATTCCCAGGGCGTGGGCTTCGGGCACCAGGACCGTCTTGCCGGTCCCGCGCGCGGGGCTGTTGTCGCTCAAATCCGTTCACCACCCTGGGAAAAGCAGGAAAATCGTTGGTTTAGCGGCCGGCAGCCATGATACTCCAGATTCGCGAGGTCCCCATGCCGGCGGCTTGCCCGAGGGCTTTTCCGCCGGCGGGGCCGCGCGCCAGGCAAGGCAATGCTGGAAGATGACAGGCTCATGACGGGTGGCTTGAGATCCGGAGCGTTTCGGCCGATGGGTCGGGGGCGATGAAGAGGAAAGTCCTGGCGCTCATTCTGCGGGTCGCGAAGGCGGTCGGTCTCTTCGCCCTGGCCCGGCGGCTGACGGCGAAGGATCTGCGGATCCTTTGCTACCACGGGGCGGCGGTCCACGACGAGCATCTCTTTAGTCCGGGCCTCTTCATGAGCCGGGCGACCTTCGCCGCGCGCATGGAGTTCCTGGCGCGGCGAAACTATCCGGTCATCAGCCTGGAGGCGGCGGTGCGGGGGTTGGCTGAGGGCGCCTGGCCGAAGGGCGCCACCGTCATCACCATCGACGACGGCTGGTTCGGCACCTACGCGCAGATGGGCCCGGTGCTGAAGGCGCAGGGCTATCCGGCGACCCTCTACATCGCCAGCTACTATTTCGACAAGCAGACCCAGGTCTTCAACGTGGCGGCGAACTACGCGCTGTGGCGGGCGGGCGGCAAGGTGCTGGACCTGTCGCAGCTCTCGCAGGATCTGAACGGCCGCTACGACCTGGCGGACCCGGCGCAGCGCGCCGAGGCGCGCCGGCAGCTGGATGCCTTCGCCGAAAAGCAGGACAGCGCCGGCGCGCGCCAGGATATCTTCCGCCGCCTCTGCGCGCTGCTCGGCGTCGATGCCGCGCAGATCGAAGGGCAACGTATCTGCGCCTTCATGACGGCGGCCGAGGCGCGCGCGCTGCAGCAGGGCGGCGTCGATATCCAACTGCACACGCACCGCCACCGCTTTCCGGCGGAGAGCTTCGAGGCGGCCCGGGCCGAGATCGAGGACAACCGCCGTTCCTTGGCCGCGGTCGGGCCGGAACCGCGGCGCCATTTCTGCTATCCCAGCGGCGACTACGAGAGGGCCCAGCTTGCCTGGATGGCGGATCTGGGGCTGGACAGCGCCACCACGATTCAGGGCGGCTTCACGCGGCCGGGAGACTCGCCCTACGAACTGCGCCGCTTCCTCGACGCCGAGCGGATTTCGCCCTTGGAGTTCGAAGCCGAGATGTCGGGATTCTTCGAGCTGATCCGCCGCTGCGGCTACACCATCTGAGAGCTAAGGCCTGAGAGCGGGGGCCGGGCTAACGCCTGGCCACCACGTCCTGCAGGAAGTCCCCGAGGCGGCCGGCCTGCTCTTCGTGGGTAAAGCCGGCGCAGACTTCCTCCGAAAGGTCGGCGAGGCCGCCGTCGCGGGCTTTCGCCGCCAGCCAGCTGCGCAGTTGGCTGGCGATGGCTTCGGGATCGGTCGTCGCCGCCCCGGCGCCGCGTTCCCTGACGATGGTGGCCGGCACGCCCTGATCCCAACCGAGCACCAGAATGGGCCGGCGCGCGCCGAGGTACTCGAAGAACTTGCCCGGCACGTTGCCCTGTTCCAGCGGGCTGTCCATCTGCATGAGCAGCAGGATGTCGGACTGGCGCTGCTGCCGAATGGATTCGGCGTGCTCCACGCGGCCGTGGACTTCGATGCAGTCCTCGACGCCGTAGTCCCGGGCCAGGGAAGGGACGTAGTCGGTCGCAAGGCCGTAGAAGACGACCCGCACCTGCCGCTTCAGGTCGTCATAGCGGCTGATGGCGTCGAACAGCGGGCTGGGATCGCGCCGGCCGCGATAGATGCCGCCGGCGTGGATGATGCGCAGCTCGTCCTGTTTCGGCCAGCCGCCCGGGGTGCCCGGCGCGACCTCCGCCGGCTGGTCGTCTGGGTCGTAGCCGTTGTAGATCACCGTGACCGGCTTGCCGTAGCGCGCGCGGTAGGTCTCCGCCCAGGGTTCCGACACGGTCGTGATGGCGCAGGCCTGGCGCAGGATCTTGGCCTCCATCCAGCGCTCGAGGCGGCGGCGCCACCAGGGCGGCGGATAGTAGGGGTCGTCGGACCAGCGGTCGCGGAACTCGACGATGAGGGGAATGCCCGTCGCCTTGCTCAACACATAGCCGATCAACAGCGAGGTGAAGGGCGGGGCGGTGGCGAAGATCGCCTCCGGCCGCCAGTCCTTGAAGAGGCTGAGCGCCCGCCGTCGCGCTTCGGGCAGCCAGCCGATACGTTCGTCGGGAATGTTCAAGAGCAGCTGGTAGAGCTTCGAGAGCCTGCCGCCGTAATAGGTCGTATCCTTCGGGGGCTTCTTCTGCTCGGGCGACAGGGCTTGCTTTTCCCCTGCCGGCGCGGCTTTGGCGCCGCCTTTCAGCAGGCGCTTCACGGCGCCCTTCACCCGCGAGGGGAAGGCGTTGATGTTGGTCCAGCCTGTCCGGTAGATCCGCTCCTCGGGAATCTCGACGGGCAGGGTCGCGGCGTAGGGAAGACCCTTGGCCGTCAGCACCCGGACGTCGTGGCCTGCCTTGGTGAGAAACTTGGCAAGCTTGCCCAGCCGTACCGCCGCGATGGTATTGGACGGCGGAAAATACCAGGCAACAAAGAATACCTTCAAATCTGGCCTCCGGAGTCGGCGCCTCACGGGCCGCGCTGCATGGTCCCTCACCGGGCGAGGTGTTTCAATGCCTGCTGCGGCGTCCGGGATCAAGTGGCTTGGCCAAGGCCGGCCGCGGCGCCGGCCCGCCGGAGGGTCAAATTTGGGCTAGTAGTAAATTGCCCGTGGCCTCGCCTTCTTGTTGCTCGGTAGTATGCAGCCGATTCCGCGGGCCGGGAAAGCCGGCTCGGGGTCGGGGGACGGCTTCCCAGCGAGACAGGAGGGGGCTCTGTGGCCGAGGGGATGCTTCAACGAGTGCTCAGTGGCGGCTATCGCCGGGCAAGGGCGGCGCTGACCATCCTCAAGGGGCTGCCTCAGCATGCCCGCCAGCGCGGCGACGACATGCCCGGCCTTGTCCACCGTGTGCTGGAGCAGGCGCGGCTGTTGCGCACCTCCGGGCTGACGGCGACCAACTACTACAGCTACCGGCTCTATCGTCCGGAGTTGAGCCACGCGCAAAAGGCGCTCTTCCTCGGCTTTTTCGAGGGCTGGCGCTGGCAGGTCGCGGTCAACCGGCCGGACGCCACTTATCTGGTTTTCGACAAGCTGATTTTCTCGCGCTACCTCAGGGACTGCGGCATTCCGCAGCCCGAGTGTCTCGGTGTCTTCGGGCTGCCGCAGGGCCCCCTGGAGACCGCGCCGGCGAGCCTGGTCACGGCCGATTTCGAGCGCTTTCTCACCGAGGGCCGGCGCGAGAATTTCTTTCTGAAGCCGATCTGCGGCCGTGGCGGCGCCGGCAACTACAGCATCGGGCGCTGCCTGGAAGACGGCGCGCGCTGGGAGCTGCTGCCCTCGCGCAAAGAGGTCACGAAGGCGGATCTGGTGGCGCTCATCGCCGCGGATGGCATGCCCTATATGGCCCAGGAACGCATGGTGCCGCATGACGGCCTCAGCTGCTTCGGCAGCGATGTGCTGCATACCGCCAGGTGCATCACCATTCTCGACTCCGGCGTGCAGGTCGCCCAGGCGGCGCTGCGGATCGGGCTTGGAAAGCTGCCCGTCGACAACACGACGAAGGGAAACGCGGTCGCGGGCATCGACGTGGCCAGCGGCGTCCTGGGGCCCGCGGTGGCCTTGCGTGATCCCGAGCGCCCCAGCGTGCCGCTGCCGGTGGAGATCCATCCCCTGACCCAGCAGAAGATCGGCGGCCAGGAGATGCCACTGTGGGATGAGACCATGGAGATGCTGAGACGGGCGGCGGCCTGTTTCCATCCGCTGCAGGTCCTGGCCTGGGACGTGGCGATCACCCAGAACGGCCCGGTGGTGATCGAGGCCAACACGAACCCCAGCCTGATCGTCACTCAGATGGCCAACGACGAAGGCCTGTTGTCGACCAGCCTGGGCGCCTTCCTGCACCGCCATGGCCACCTGGACAAGGTCGGCGTCGGCAGCGGCCTCGACCGGATCTACGAGCAGGCGAACCGCCCCGCGCCGGTGTTGGGAGGCAGCGCCGTTTGAGCCGGCAGGGGCGCTGGACTCCCGCCGTGGCGGGCGAACCCCAGCGCCCGGCCAGAATGCCGTTGCTTTGCGAAGCCGCTGTCCATAATACTCTCTGATTGAACAAAGTCGCCGCACATTCGCGTTCACTCGGGTCATGCTCTCTGCGTTGCCCGAGGCTGGGAGAGCTTTTGGACAAGCGCTTTGTGCTCGAGGTGCGCAGCCGCGCCTACCGCTGGCTGCGGGCGGCCTGGACCATCGTTTACGGCCTGCGCCAGCACGCCCGCCAGAAGGGTGCAGATCTGCCCAGCCTGCCGCGCCGGATCTTTGAGCAGGCTCGGCTTCTCATCCTCTCCGGCATCACGCCGACAAACTACTATCGCTTCCGCCTCTACCGCCGGGACATGCCGGCGGCGCGGAAGGCCATGTTCATCGGCTTCTTTGAAGGTTGGCGATGGCAGGACGCGGTGAACGACCCCGAGTTCGCCATCGTGGTCTTCGACAAGTACGTCTTCTCTCAACTGCTTCACAGCTGGGATATACCGCAACCGAGGTGCCTGGGCGTCTTCGGCCTGCCGGACGGGGCGGTCGGGCGGTCCTGCGCCGCGAAGCTGGAGCTGGAGTTCCAGCGCTTTCTGGCCGAGCAGCAGCCTGAGCAGTTCTTTCTGAAGCCGGTGTCCGGCCGGGGCGGCACCGGCAGCTTCAGCGTCGGGCGGCGCTTTGACGGCGGCCGGCAGTGGGAACTGCCGCCCCAGGGCGAGCGCGTGACCCTCGACGACCTGGTCCAGCGTGTCGCGGGCCAGGACACGCCCTTTATGGCCCAGGAGCGTCTGTTTCCCCATCCCGACCTCGGCCGGGCTTTCGGGGCGGAGGTGCTGCACACCATCCGGGTGATGACCGTGCTGGACGGCGACGTGAAGGTGGCGCACGCGACGCTGAAGATCGGCCTCGGTGTCCTGCCGGTGGACAACACCATGAAGGGCAATGCGATCGCCGGCATCGACGTGGCGAGCGGCGTGGTCGGGCCGGCGCGGGTCTTCCGCGACCTGCAGGGCATGACCGCGCCGGAACTTCTGGAACGGCACCCGCTCACCGGCATCCGCTTCGAGGGGCAGCAGATTCCCCAGTGGGAGGAGGCCCTGGCGATGGTCAAGCAGGCGGCCGCGCGCTTCTATCCGCTCGCCCTTCTGGCCTGGGATATCGCCATCACGACGCGGGGGCCGGTGGTGGTGGAGGCGAACACGCGGGCCAACATCGCCCTGACGCAGATGGCCAACGACGAAGGCCTGCTGCTGACGCCGCTGGGCGACTACCTCTATCGCCGCGGGGACCTGAAAAAGCTGGGCGTGGGGATCGGCCTGACCGAGATCTATGAAGGTGCCGGACAGGGCGCGCCGGCGCGGCCCGCCGATGACGCCGCCGGGGCCTGAGGGCCGGAACTTCTCGTCTCGGGGCCTCTCGTCTCGGGGCCTCTCGTTTTAGTCTCGCGGCACCTTGGCGAAGGCCGTGTCCCACAGGCTGCGGCCCGTCATCTGCACGTGGTTCTGATACCAGGTGCCGTTGACCTCCAGGATCACCGGGCCGTCCTGTCCGAAGGCGACGTCCCAGCCCAGGCTGCGCGCAAAAGGGAGGCGTTCGTGCGCCTGGATGGCGGCGGCCTTCATGGCGTCCCAGTCCGGGGCGACGAAGCCTTCGATCGGCAGGCCGCTGTCGGGGTGGTGCGTAATGTGCCGGATCGTGGCTTCCGAGACCGCCGCGCCGCAGCGTCCGCTTTGCAGATCGATCGGCGCGGCGACGCCGCCGCCGGTGGTGTTGTCCACTTCGCCGCTGCCGCTGCCGACCCGCAACACGGCGCCCAGAACCTCGACCCTGCCGTCGCCGCCGAGCAGCGTGATGATCCGCGCGGTATTCAGCGAGGTCGCGTGCAGGTCGCGCAGTTCGTCGCGCTGCACGACCTTTTCCTGCACCACCCAGTGAAACGGCTTGCCCGCGAGGATGCGGTACATTTCTTCCAGGCTCATCTCTTTGCCGCTGGCGCGCGTCAGGGTCTCCGTCGCGGCGTCGTAGCGGTCGGAAATCATCACGTCGTCGCCATGGCTGCCGGCGATCGGCTTGAAGGCCAGGGCGCCGCCGGTCGAGGCGATCAACGCGGCGAGGTCCGCCTTGGCGCGCAGCGGCGCGCCCTCGGCGGTGTAGCCGTTCTGCGGATGGAACAGGCCGTGGCAGCGGGGCGTGGGAATGCCGACCTTGGCGCAGTAGTTGCCGAAGATCCACTTGTTGAACTCGAAGATGCCCTGGACCGGCGGATTCCACTGACGCCGCACTTGGTCGAACTGACCGCGGTTCATGTATTTGCCGGCCTGGCTGGCGTCCTTGTAGAGCCCCAGCATGTAGTAGTCGGAGGCGCTGTAGCCGCGCAGCCCGACGAGACCGAGTTCGATCAGCTGCCGCGTCTGGCTCTTGCCGTGCTCGCGCGCAACCTCGGCGCCGACCGTGCGGAGCAGCCTCAAGGCCTTTTTTCTTCTGCGTATCTGCGCCGACAACATCTATGAGACTCTCAATCCTGTGGGCATTTCTGGAGAAACGGGTTTAATTCAATGCGCCCGGGCGGGAAACTACACTGTCTCCGCGCGGGCGTGAATGTGCCTCGCAAGAACTACGGAAGTGATTATCATAATATTTTTACTACTTTCGCGCTTGAATCGCCGTAGAGCGGCCAATTCATCCTACGGGATGTTGGCCCCGTGCAAGAATCTCCCGGTTCCTGGACAATTTCTTGGGTTGAGATGAACGCCGGCGTGGCCCTTTCCAAAGTGCGGGAAAAGCATCGCAACGGACTGCTCAGGCTCTGGACCTTCGAGCGCATTGCCGGCGCGTTGGCGCGCCTCGGTCTGACCCTCCAT
The DNA here is from genome assembly GCA_048268885.1 of Kiloniellaceae bacterium. GTDB lineage: Bacteria > Pseudomonadota > Alphaproteobacteria > Kiloniellales > Kiloniellaceae > Pelagibius. Next base: position 15,996 of record JBLWUP010000026.1, read on the forward strand.
GTCTCGGTGATCTACCGCGAAGGCGAGAGCGAGGGCCCCGTGCCCCTGCCGCGCCTCGAGGACGTGACCACCGCCTTCGCCAAGCCGGAGGACCTGGCCGAGGTGGCCGCCGTCGACTCCTATCCCTTCAGCCCGGCAGCCCTGGAGGAGCGTATGGCCCAGGGCGCGGAATGCCTCGTCTTGCGCCACGGAGAGCGGGTCGTCGCCTTTACCTGGTGCCGCTTCAGCAATATGCCGCCGCGTCTCGGGCTGACCATGGGACCAAGGGACGCCTACCTTTTCGACGCCCACACGGCGCCGTCCTACCGGGGCCGCAATCTGCTGCCCTACCTGCGCCATGAGCTGTATGGCAGGCTGCGGGAACGGGGCTGTGAGACCCTGTTGAGCTCCTCGGCCGCCTTCAACGGCCCGGCCCACCGCTTCAAGCAGAAGCTCGGCGCCCGCCTGCTGGAAACCCGGCTGTATTTCCGTCTCTTCGGCCGCTTCGAGCGCATCATCACGCTGCGGCGCTACGGCGCGGACTGAGGGACCCCTCCGCCACGCCCCACTGGGAAAGGCGGCCTGGGACCAGTGCGCAGGTGACGCGGGCCGTCTTTCCGCATATTTTGGCCGCTGGAACGGAAAAGCCGTTGCTTCACCGCTGGGCGAGGCTACGCAAGAAAAGAAGCCGCCAGTGATATGAAAGCGCAGCTCAAGGAAGCGATAAAGTTCCCGCTCGAACGCGGCCTGGCCGGCTGCGAGCGGCTGCTTTCGGTGAAAGCGGCGGAACCGGACTTGGCGCCGATCTTCGTCGTGGCGCCGGCCCGCTCCGGCTCGACGCTGTTCTATCAGGCGGTCACCCGCTATTTCGAGCTCTGCTACTTCTCCAACGCGATGACCCGCTTTCCGGACAGCCCGGTCTGCCTGGCGCATCTCCTGGCGCCCTTCGGCGGCTGCCACCCGCCGGAGAATTTCCGCAGCCAGCGTGGCCACATCGAAGGCGGCAAGGGGCCCAGCGACGGGACCAAAATCTGGGCGCGCTGGTTCCGCGACGAGCCGCAGTACATTCCGAACGGCGTGCTGACGCCGTCTCAGCAACTTGAGCTGCGCAGCGTCATCGCCCGCTTTCAGAAAGCCTTCGGGGCGCCCTTCATCAGCAAGACCCAGCGGAACTGCGGGCGCATCCTGGCCCTGGCCGAAGTCTTCCCCGAGGCGGTCTTCGTACGCCTGCACCGGGACGTCTTCGAGATGGTCCGCTCCCGCTGGCAGATCTACAAGACGCGCAGCGACGAGAACAGGCTGTGGCAGTCCTACCGTCCCCGGGAGGGGGCGGAGATCACGGCGGAGGACCCCATAGAGCATCTTTGCCGGCAGGTCCTGCTGACCGAAGCCGACATCGACGGGGACCGCGCCGTTCTGGGCGGAGATCGCTTCTTCGACGTCGACTACGTCGCCTTCTGCCGCAACCCGGTGGATAGCTTGGACGGCTTTGCCCGCTTCTATCACGACAAGACCGGGGCGCGCCTGAAGCAGCGGCACGATATCCCGGCCAGCTTTGAATCGAAGCGCAAGTCGGAGTTCCCGCCGGAAGAGGCCGAAGCGATCAGAAGGGCGTTGAGTCTCTGCCAGGAGACGCCGCCGGCGGCCGAAGCGCGCCGCTAGACTGTTTGCCCGGCTTGTGACCGGTGGCGCTCAGCCGGCTTTCTGATCCTTCGACTTGCCGGTCTTCTCCTTCATCTGCGTCTGCAGCGCCTGGAGGCGCTCGCGCAGGGGCCGCGTCACCTGTCCCAGCTTGTCCCGCAGTTCGAAGAGCTGCTGTTCCGCCAGTCCGCGCAAGCCGCCGAGGGTCGTGCAGTCGAAGGCGAGGAGGCCGCAGCGCGTGTGCTCCTGCGAGGCCCAGATCTTCTTGAAGGATTCGCGGTCGCGGCCGTAGTCCATTTCGTCGAGGCCGCCGTCTTCGTCCAGCAGGTGCTGGACCATGCGCAGCTTGACGATGGCGCCGACCGAATCCCTGGCGAAGGCGGGATCGTAGGCCGTGCGGTAGAAGATGGCCCGCCGTCCCGCGAAAAATACCAGCTGGGTCGCCGCGGGCTGGTCACCAAGGTAGAGGATGAAGAGGCGCAGGGCGCCGGCCTGCGCGGCGGCCCGGATGCAGGCGGGCAGGAAGTCCGGGTGGACGTCGGGCTCTTTCCAGCTGGCTTCCAGCACCTTGGCGTAGTCCTTCAGCGCCTGATCGAGGCCCTCTTCACTGGTGAAGAGTTCGCAGCGAAAGTCGTCGCGGTTCTGGAGTTTCCGCTCCTTGCGCTCGTAGTTCTTGATCTGCTTGCGCTCCGACTGTGGGCGCGCGGCGATGTAGGCCGCGTAGTCCTGCGCCGCCGTGGTCTCGAAAAAGCCCATGAAGTGCGGATAGCTGCGCACCACGTAGCCGGCGCCGCTCAGCGCGCGCTGCAGTCCGGCGAAGCTGCGCGCTTTGGCGTCCATGGCCGCGAACTCGATCATCTCCCACTTCGGGCGCTCGCCGCGCAGATGCCGGGCGAGGCAGTCCAGGATGCCGTCGAAAGCGGGGTCGTCGTCGCGCAACAGCGGCGCGAAAAGGTAGGTCTGGTACCCGGTCAGCCCCGAGAGGGAATGCCGGCCGATGTAACGATCCCGTAACACGGCTCCGCGCCGGGCCGCCGGCGTCTGGGCCACCAGCAGGCCGCGCGCCTCCGGGCCGCTCTCGCCCTCGGCTTCGACGCCATACAGCCGCAGCGCCGCGTCTTCCTGCATCGCGGTCCGCTGGAAGGTCTCGAACCACAGCCGGCTGGTCGAGAAGTTCACCCCGGCCATGTGGTCGAAGAGGTCGCCATAGCAGGCGGGAAGGGCGTCGAAGGAGTCATAGACCTTCACGCTGAAGGGGCCGCCGATCTTTCCTGCCTCGTCCGTTTTCACTGCAAAGCCTTCGGTTTTCACAATTATGAGAGTGCCGGGGGAGCATAGCAGAAACAGCGGCTTTCGCGCTGAAACTCTTCCGCGCGAGGGGGGCGAAAGTCACAGGAGATGCAGTTGCACCGGCAGATCATATCTGATTTGCTCCGCGAGTCCGCCGGCGCGAGCCGAGGGCGGATGGTAAACGATGGAGCGGCTATCTTGTTCCTGCGTGGAGAAAGTTTCCGCACTTCCAGTGTGGTCTTGCCGGCTCGGCCCCGAAAGGGGCGGCGCAGTTCCCTGGCCGCTATCGCGCTGATCGCCTGCTTTGCCGTTTCCGCCACAATTTCCGATGGCCGGGCCGCCGAAGACAGCCCGCGCGGCGACGCGGCCGCCGCTGCGCCGGCCCCGCTGATCCTGGCGCAGGCGAGCGAGTCCGCGCCCAAGGGCCTGCCGCCGAGGCCGACGTATATTCCGGGCACCGAGATCACGCCGGAAAAGCCCACCGCCGCCCCTAAGGCAGCATCGAAGGCGGCTCCCGCGCCTGCCAGAAGCACCGCCGCGCCGGCCGACGCCGCGCCCGCAAAGCCCAAGCCCGCAGCCGATAAGAAAGTTGCGAAAAAGGCGAACGTCCAGCCTTCCGCGCCGGCGCCCGCAGCGGCACCGGCCGCCGCACCCGCACCTGCTGCGGCCGCCCCGTCCCCCTGGCCGGTCCAGCCCGCACAGATCGCGGCCGGCTCGGCGGTGTCCGAGGTGTGGCAGAAGCTGCGCCCCTATGTGCCGGCGCCCGGCGACTTCGCCGTCGTCCCCGGCAGCGCCATGAAGCCGGTCCTGGTCCAGAACGACGAATTCGACTTCTGCCAGGAGATCAAGTGCCACCGCTCGGCCGCGGTGGTCGGCGCCTGGAACGGCGGCGCCTTCGATGCGCTGCGCGGCGAGTTCCGCCTGCACGGCGGCGGCCATGCCGACTATGGCGGCAACGAAGTCTACGTTTTCGATTTCTCGACGCTTACCTGGCGGCGCGAAACCGACCCCCAGCCGCTCACCGGGCCGTTCATGCGCGACAGCGACGGCGACGGCAAGGAGGACGCCTGTCCGATGCCCGCCTCCGGGCCGGCGGCGACCCATACCTATCAGGGTTTCGTCTACGTGCCGAAGATCGACCGCTACTGGCTGTTCGGGACCGTCGGCTACTGCAGCCAGGGTATGGGGGTCTCGCAAGCCTGGGAATACAATGCCCATGACAAGTCCTGGACCGAGTTGCCGCAGTTCGTGAACCTCGCCCGCTATGCGCGCCTGGTGGTGGACGCGCGCAGCGGCAACGTCATCGCCCATGTCGGCAACGAGACCGGGTGGAAGGAAATCGACCCCGTCGCCCGCAAGGTGATTCGCACTCTCACCCCGGACCCCTTCGGCAGCTACGCGGAGGGGCCCGCGGTCTTCGATCCGCTGCGCGGCACGCTCTATGCGGTGGTGAAGGGGAAGAACACCGACCGGCTCGTCGCCTACAGCGTTCCCGCCGGCAAGAAGGGCAAGTTCGAAACCCGCCGGGTGACGGAGTGGCCGAAAGAAGCCAAGAAGCACTGGGGGCTGGGTCTGCACGCCTCCGGCCTGCTGGTGCTGTGGGACGGCAACGACCGGATTGTCATTGTCGAGCCTGACAGCGGCAAATCCTGGGAAAGCGAGGCTGGCGGCGCTGACTACGGGTCGATGGGCAACACGAACAAGCCCGGCAAGGTCTATTCCAAGTGGCAGTATATCCCGGAGCTCGACGTTTTCTTCGGCATCAGCAATCCGGATCAGGGGATCGTGCTGTACCGCCTCGGCGGGGCGCCCGTGGAGATCACACAAGCCGATCCGGCGCCGGAGGCCAATCCCTCCGATGATGAAGACGAGGAGCTGGTGTCCGGCGACGATGGATCCGAAGAGGCCCTGTCGGACGAAGACGAGGACGAAGAAGGCGCCGAGGGGGTGCCGGGAGCGCCGGACCGCCTGGGCGCCGCGGCGGTGCAGCCGCCAATGGACAATGGCCGGCCGGTGCCGCTGGAAATCGAGGAGGCCGCCAGCTGGGCGGAGGTCTGCGCGGAGGCGGTGCTCTGCGATCCCCTGGGAGAGGGCGATGTGCTCTATCGCGGGAAGGTCGTCGAAAGCGGGCCGCCCCCGCATGGCAAGCATTGGCGGAGCATCGGCCACAAGATGGGCATGGCGGATTCACGCCGTGCCGAAGCGGATCCCGAGATCGGCGGGCTGCGCTTTTACTTCCCCTCGGAGTCCGGGTCGGGTTCGGCGGGGAACTTCAAGACGAACTTCAGTCCCGATTACTCCTTCCAGGTTGGCCCGGCCGAGGCAGGGGCGCCGACCCAGGAGGTCTATATCCAGTTTCAGGTGCGCTACTCCTGCAATTTCATCTGGACCGACTGCGATCCCGACAGCCCGAATTATCGTAAGGAGCGGCGCTGTTATCATAAAAGACGGACGGAAGACGGCTGCACGTCCTCGAAGATCGCCCTGATTTCCACCGGCGATCGCCCGGGTTTCCGCGCCGATGCCTGCACGCTGATCCAGACCGCGATCAATCACCATGAAGACCATCATCTGCATGGCTTCCACCGCTGCCCCCGGGCGAGGGGCTTCGGCCGGCGGTTGCCGAAGGTCGGGGGGCGCTACCAGGGCGACGCCCAGCCGAACGGCCTCTACTACTGCCCGCGGATCCTTTCCGACTACAGTATGAGTGCGTGGAACAACTCGGCCGACACCTGCTTCCGTCTCATCGACGACAAATGGATTACGATTCAGCTTCACCTGCGCTTCGGGCCCTGGCAGAAGAAGCCGAAGAAGAAAGAGGCACGGCTCAGCCATGCCAGTATCTGGGGAGCGATCGAAGGCGAGCACGGCGGCCGGCAGCGCCTCGTCATCGACCGGGATTTTTATGCCATGCAGCCCGAAACGCCGAATGACTTCGTCGGTAAGATCTGGCTCATGCCCCACCTCTACGGCAAGGACAAGCAGGAAAAGCACCCGCCGTTCAACGTCTGGTACCGGAACCTGGTGATTTCGGAAAAGCCGATTCCCAATCCGAGCTGAGGCCTTGCGGGGCAGCCCGCCTTTGCCTGTAGAATAGGCCGCTTATCAAAAAAGGGGCGCCGCGCGGCGCGCCGGTCTGCTGGGAAGTGGGGGGTGGATGTCCGGGGATCACGTCGGTCCGAGTTTTTCTTGTGAGGAGTGCTCCATCCTCTTCGTCTTCGGGGCGGCCCGCAGCGGCACGACAATTCTCAATAACCTGCTCTTCCGCCATTTCAGCTATGGCATGGGGCCGGAAGGCACCTTCCTGGCCGAATGGGCCAAGCGGTTGCCGCGCTATGGGGACCTGACCGAGGATGCCAACCTGCGCCGCCTGGCCAGTGAAATCGCCGAGTGCGACATGCTCGATATCGCGCGGCGCCGCTACCGGCACAACCCGCGCTACGATGTCTCGCCGGAGCTGATCCTGGCGAAGCTGCGCGAGCGCAGCTATGCCGGGGTCGTCTACTCCATTTTCGAGAACATGGCCGAGCTGCAGGGCTGCGCCAGGATCGGCAACAAGAACCCCGCCTACGCCCAGGAGTTCCCGCTGCTGAACCGGCTGTTCCCGACGCAGGCGAAGTACCTCGCCATCGTCCGGGACGGGCGGGACGTGGCCCTGTCGATCGTCCAGCGGCGCTGGGGGCTCAGCTCCTGCTATGCGGCGGCGAAGTTCTGGTTGCAGTCGATGACGGCGCTGGCCGCGATGCACCAGCAGCTCGGCCCGGACCGGCTGCACGTCATCAGCTATGAGGATCTGCTGCGGCAGCCGCGGGAGACCCTGGAGAGCGTGCGCGCGTTTTTGGGAATTCCGCCGCAGGAGGCCGATATCGACGCGGCGGTGGCTGAACTCACCCAAGGCGAGCGGGCGGCGAACTTCGACAAGTGGAAGCAGCAGATGTCGGTCCGTGATCTGCGCATGTTCGAGGGGCTGGCCGGCCCCATGCTGGAGAAGTACGGCTACGAGCTGTCGGGCAATCCGACGGGAATCGGGTGGACCGATCGGGCCTTCTACGAGGCCAAGGAACTGGCCCGCCTGCTGCGGGTCAACCTCAAGCACCAGTTGTCCAGAATATCTTAACCGGGGCGGGGACCGCCGCTTGCGCCGGCCGCCGCTCCCAAAATAGCCGTTGCTATTTGCCGCCGCGCTGGCATGAACATACGCCGAGTTGAGGCTGTACGGGCAGGGGGGCAGATGTCCGCAAGGGACATTGCGCAGGTGGCATGGCGGTGGCGCGCCTGGCCGCGGCAGGCGGTTGACGACTTCCGTTATCACCGGCAATTCCGGGATCAGCCGACATCCTTTCTGCACCGCTTTCTGGAGCAGCAGAAGCTGCTGTGGAGCAACCGGGTCAGGGCGGTGGACTACTATGAACTCGGTCTTTACGACCCGGCGATGCCGGCCGGCGCGAAACGCCGCTACATCGGCCAGTTCCGCACGCGGCAGCTCCTGAACGTCATCAACGCCGAAGAATTTCACCGCCAGACCGACGAGAAGCTGCAGTTCGATGCTCTGGCGAAGCAGGCGAATCTGCCGGTCCCGGAGATCCTCGCCGTCGTTGCCAAAAGTCGCGATGCCGGCGGTTACCCCTTAATTGCGAGCATGGAAGAGTTGCGGGCCTGGTTGGCCGACAACGCTGCGGCGGACATCGTGCTGAAGCCCGTTGAGGGGCTGAAGGGCTGGGGGGTGCTGAGCCTCGGGGCGCCCTCGGCGCCGGGTGCCGGCTGGCGGCGGCTGCCCCTTGGCGAGCCCATCGATATCGCGGCGATCTGGGCCCACTGCGAGAGTTACCTGAACCAAGGCGGCATGGTCCTTCAGCGTTGTTTGAAGCCGCATCCTGTTCTGGCCGACTTCGCGCCGGATGTTCTGCACACGGTGCGCGCGAACACCTACCTGAAGCCGGAGCCGCGTATTCTGGACGCCATTCTGCGGGTGGGCGGCGGCCGCACGCCGACCGACAACGTCAGCCAGGGCGGCATCGCCGTGCCGCTCGATCTGGCGACCGGACGCTGCGGCAGAGGGTCGGTAGTCGTGGGCGGCATGCCGCAGTTCGTGGATCATCACCCGGTAAGCGGCGCCCGGATCACCGACGTGGTCCTGCCCGACTGGCAAGGTGTCTGCGCCCTGGCCATGGCGGCCGCTCAGACTTTCAGCAGGCAGACGACGATCGGGTGGGACATCGGCTTGACCAGCGAGGGGCCGGTCCTTCTGGAAGGCAACTGGTCCTACGGCCTGCGGGCGAACCAGCTGGCCAATCGTTGCGGCGTCCTCGACACCCCCTGGCGCGAGGTCTGCAACAACGAGGGCGGATATCGCTTCGTCTCTCTGGGTTTCCGCAACAAACCCCGATAGAGCCGCCCCGCGGGGCCGGGGCCGGGGCCGGGGGCCGGCAGCGGACTGCGACCGTCACAAATTTGTTCATTCTGGAATCGTCTCGCTTGTGTACATATACCAAGGCGACAGCTAACAGGCGAGTGGACGTGGGGACCGATGTCTGTGAAGAACCTTGCGAAGGTCGTTTGGCGTTGGAAGGCGCTGCCTCAGCAGGTTGTCGATGACTTCCGCCACCACAAGCGCATCCAGGGACTGCCGACCTCTTTGCTGCGCCGCTTCATCGAGCAGGAACGGCTGCTCTGGAGCAACCGGATCCGCGCCTCGGACTATTACAGCCTGGGGCTGTTCGATGAGTCCATGCCGGTTTCGGCGAAGCGCGGCTACATCGGCGGCTACGAGACCTGGCGGCTGTTTTTCGCCATCAACCCCGAAGAGCATCACAGCCTCACCGATGAGAAACTGAGGTTCAATGCGCTGGCGAAGCAGGCCGGCCTGCCTGTTTCCGAGGTGCTGGCGGTCGTCACCAACAGCGGCGGCTTCGACGGTATTCCCACCCTCGGATCGAAGGAAGAACTGCGGGCCTGGATGATCGAGAACGATATCGCCGATATCGTGGTAAAGCCGGTCGACGGGATCAAAGGCTGGGGCATTCTCAGCCTGGGCGCGCGGCTGCCGGGGCAGGAAGCCTGGGCCAAGCCGCCGCGCGACGAGACCATCGGGGTGGAGGAGGTCTGGCAGCACTGTTCCCGCTACCTCTACCGTGGCGGGGTCATCGTCGAGCGCCGCCTCCGGCCGCACCCGGTGCTGGCCGAGGTCATGCCGGATGTCCTTCACACCGTGCGCGTTGTGACCCACCTGAAGCCGGAACCCTTCATCGTCGCGACGGTTCTGCGCGTCGGCAGCGGCAAGGGGCCCGCCGACAACCTGGCCCAGGGCGGCATCATGGTGCCGGTGAACGCGGTGAACGGGCACTGCGGAAGAGGGACCATGCTGGTGGACGGACTGCCCCGCTTCGTCGACGACCACCCGGTGACCGGGACGCGCATGACCGGCATGGTCCTGCCGGATTGGCGCCAGGTGCGCGATCTGGCCCTCGCTGCGGCGCGCACCTTCGACATGCAGAAGAGCATCGGCTGGGACATCGGTTTGACGACGCGCGGCCCCGTCCTGCTGGAGGGCAACTGGTGCTATGACCTGGGCGTCAACCAGATCGCCGGCCGTCAGGGGGTCTTGGACACGCCCTGGCTCGAAGTGTTCAACCGTGAAGGGGCCTTCCGCCGTCTTTCGCTGGGCTTCTCCAACCGGCAGAGAAAAAAAGGATAGCGCCCGGCCACCGCTCAGGCCTGCGCGCGATAGCTTTCGACCAGGTCGCGGAAGCCGTCTTCCCAAAGGCCCTTCTGGTCGATGATCTGGGGAATGAACAGGCTGCCGATGACGTTCAGCTCCAGCGGGATGGGGCCGTCGTCGGTGATGGCGATATCCCAGGCCTGCATGACGATATCGGGAAAGACACGCGACGCCTCGAGGACAAGCTCCACGGCCTCCCGATAGCAGGGAACCTGAAAGCCCTTCAGGGGCGCTCCGGTGACGGGGTGCCGGTCGAGCAGGCGGAAGTCGGGACCGAGGCCGCTCATGCACTGCAGGATCTGCCCCGACTGCTGGTCGAGTTTTGCCATGAAGTTGCCTTCCCGCCAGTAGTTGTCGGCGAGGTTTTTGCTGGCCGCAACTTTCCAGACCGCCTTCATGAGGCGAGGGGCGCCCTGGTCCAGTAGGACGATCAGGCGCAGGGTGCAGATCTTCTCGCTGATCGATTGACGGATGTCCGCGTGCGGGCGCAGCAGCTCCTGGAACAGGTGCCCGGTCTTCCTTTCAAAGCAGCGCTTGCCGATCTCTTCCGGCGCCACGTCCTGCCCGGACATCCGCACGCGGTCTGTGCCGGGGTCGTAGCTCTCCAGCAGCCAGACGTCTTTGCTGTACATGCCGCGGATCGGCTTCGCGATCATAGGGTAGGGGGCCCGGCGGCGAAGGTAGTCGGCGACCTCCGCCGGGGTCTTGAGGCTGAGGACGTCCCTGAATTCGCGAAGCGGGTGGCTGATCGCATAGATCTTTGGGGTGGGAATGCCGCGGTCGTTCAGAAGGCAATAGGTCAGCAGCTTGTCGTCGGCGACGACCTTCCATCGGCCGACCATGTTCTGCGGCAGGGCCTGGTTGGAAATATATCTGCGCTTTTCCTGGGAACTGAGTTCCTTCCGGTAGACCCTTAGCTTGTAGTAGTCCTCGGGGTTCAGCTTGCAGCTGCCGAGGCGAAGGGTGGCGAGATCCCAAAGCTGGCGGGGCAAGGACACGCCTGAATCCGCCCGGGCGGCGCGCGCCTGGCGGGCGAAGGCCTGCCACAGCTTCGTGAGTTCTTTCAGGTGGTAGCGGAGCGATCCCACGGCGGTCAGCTCCGAAGCGGGCGCGGCGCCCGCCGGTCGCGGCATTGTTGCTTGGCGGGGGCGGCGCAGCGCGCCGCCTCGGGCAGGACGACCTGCCGCAACTGGGGCCAGGGCCCTGTATGCTTCACGTTAATTCCTCTCCTGCCGGCCTCGGCCGGACACTCCATTCTAGGTTGGCCCCGCAGGCCCTGCCGCGGTGCCGGGCGCATCGCTGGGACGGGATGGCCCTGGCCGCGCCATCTCGCGGTCCGGCGAGACGATCGCGCGAAGGCGATTGTGGTTAGGATTGAAGTCGGGGGCAAGGGCCGCCTGTTCGGGCCGGGCCGGAATGGCCCGGATCGGGCCGGTGGCGCCGGAAACCTCCAGTGGCCCTGGCGCCCTGTGGTAAACGGAGCGGCAGCGTCGCGGCCCCTCCTTGGTGGTAGCACCATCAACCTATTGTAGTGCTTTCGTAATATTGATTTTGTTGTTGTACCGCCCCTTGGAAGTCTTCAAAACCATGTGGCGCGGTTCAGGTCTGAGGGTTTTTATGAAAGTCTCCATTTTCGGCATGGGTTATGTCGGCGCCGTTTCGGGCGCCTGTTTTGCGCGCCTGGGTCATACGGTGATCGGGGTCGACGTCAACAAAGGCAAGATCGATACCATCAACGCCGGCGACTCCCCCGTGGTGGAGGAAGGGCTGGCCGAACTGATGGCCGAGGCCCGGTCCGCCGGGCGCATCTCCGCCACCGACGACGCCGCGGAGGCGGTGAAGAACTCCGACATCTCGCTGATCTCCGTCGGCACGCCGACCGGCGCCAACGGCGTGCAGTCGCTGGCCGCCCTGGACGCGGTGGTGGCGGCGATCGGCGCCGCGGTGAAGCAGAAGCAGGCTCCCCACAGCGTGGTGGTGCGCAGCACCGTGATGCCGGGAACCACCGAGGCGCGGATCGCGCCGGCCTTGGAGCAGGCCGTGGGACGGCGGCTCGGCGACGGTCTGGAGTTGAGCTTCAATCCGGAGTTCCTGCGCGAAGGCGCGGCGGTGAAGGATTTCTTCAACCCGCCCTTCACGGTCATCGGCGGCGTCGGCGACGAGGGCGCCGAGGGGGCGGCCGGGCTCTACAGCGGCATCGAGGCGCCGCTCTTCGCGACCACGGCCGGCATCGCCGAATCCCTGAAGTACGCCTGCAACGCCTACCACGCGGTGAAGATCGCCTTCGCCAACGAGATGGGCGTGCTCATGAAGGCGATCGGCATCGACGGACGCGAGGCCATGCGGATTTTCTGCGAGGACCACGATCTGAACATCTCGCCGGCCTACCTGCGGCCCGGCTTCGCCTTTGGCGGCTCCTGCCTGCCCAAGGAGCTACGCGCCATTGCCGACATGGCCAAGGTGAACCACATCGACCTGCCGATGCTGACCAACGTGATGGCCAGCAACGACCGCCACATCGACCGGGCCTTCGAGATGATCCAGCGCCGTGGCCGGCGCAAGGTGGCGCTCTTCGGCCTGGCCTTCAAGCCGGGCACCGACGATCTGCGGGAGTCGCCGCTGGTGAGCCTGGCCGAGCGCCTGATCGGCAAGGGCTTCGAGCTCGCGATCTTCGACCGCTCGGTGGACCTCGCCCGCCTGACCGGCACCAACCTGGAATACATCGAGCGGGAGATTCCGCATCTCGACCGTCTGGTGAGCAATTCCGTGGAGGACACTCTGGCGGGGGCCGAGACCATCGTGATCGGCCACGTTCCGAAGGACGCCGTGAAGGCGGTCAGCGCCGCGGCGGCCGGTCAGTGCGTGATCGACCTGCAGGGCGTCGCCGAGCTGCAGGCGCTCGACGGCGTCGACTACGAAGGCATCTGCTGGTAGGCGATGACGGGCGTTAGGCGATGAGGGGCGCGGGAGCGAGAGAGGGGCGCGGGAACCTGTGAAGATTCTCCACCTGCTCGACCACTCCCTGCCGCTGCAGAGCGGCTACACCTTCCGCACCATCGGCATCCTGTCGGCCCAGCGCAAGCGCGGCTGGGAGACGGTGCAGATGACGACGCCCAAGCAGTACGACTTCGAGGGCGCGGTCGACCAGGTCGACGGCTGGACCTTCTACCGCACGCCGCAGCCTACCGCCGCCTCGCAGAAGCTGCCGCTGCTGCGCGAGTTCTGCCAGATGCGCGCGACGCGCCGGCGGCTGGACGAGGTCATCGAGGAAACCCGGCCCGACATCATTCACGCGCATTCCCCGGTGCTGAACGGCCTGCCGGCGCTCCGGGCGGCGCGGCATCACGGCCTGCCCCTGGTCTACGAGGTGCGCTCGCTGTGGGAGGACGCGGCCGTCGACTGGGGCACCGCGCGCCAGGGCGACCTGCGCTATCGCGCCACGCGCGGCCTGGAGACCTACGTGCTGCGCCGCGCCGATGCCGTCTTCACCATTTGCGAGGGCCTGAAAGGCGACATCCTGGGGCGAGATATTCCGGCCGAGCGGGTGACGGTGATTCCCAACGCGGTGAATGTCGAGCAGTTCACCACCGACCGGCGGACCGACAGCGCCTTGCAGAGAAGCCTCGGGCTGGAAGGGTCCGTCGTGCTCGGCTTCATCGGCTCCTTCTATGCCTACGAGGGCCTCGATCTGCTGATGGAGGCCTGCGCCCGCCTGTTTCGGGAACGCTCCGACGTGAAGCTGCTGATGGTCGGCGGCGGGCCGGAGAAGGATCGCCTGGCCGCCCAGGTGGCCGAGCTCGGCATCGCGGAGCGGGTGATCTTTACGGGCCGGGTGCCCCACGAGCAGGTGCGCCGCTATTACGATCTCGTGACGCTTTTCGTCTATCCGCGCCACCGCATGCGGCTCACGGACCTGGTAACGCCCCTGAAGCCGTTGGAGGCCATGGCGCAAGGCTCTATTGTGGTGGCTTCGGACGTGGGCGGGCACAAGGAGCTGCTGGTGGACGGCACGCGGGGCTACCTCTTTCCCGCCGAGGACACCGGCGCCCTGGCGGCGAAGCTGGCCACGGTGATCGACCAGCAGGAAGCCTGGCCGGTCATGCGCGCCGAAGGACGGCGCTTCGTCGAGGAGGAGCGCACCTGGGACCGGGTCGTGGCGCGGGCGGCGCCGGTCTATGAGCGGCTGTTGAACAGGAAGCGCGGGGGCTAGACGCGATATGTGCGGGATCTACGGCATGGTGGCCCTGCGGGAGGGCGCGGACTGCGATCCGGCCCTGCTCGACGCCATGTCCGATATCACTGTGCACCGCGGCCCCGACGATCACGGGCGTCACACGGACCGCGGCCTGGCGATGGGCATGCGCCGCCTCTCCATCATCGATCTCAGCACCGGGCATCAGCCGATCCCCAACCAGGACGAGACGATCTGGACCGTCTGCAACGGCGAAATCTACAACTTCCGCGAACTGCGCAAGTCCCTGCAGGCCGAGGGCGTGCAGTTCCGTACCGGCAGCGATACCGAGACACTGGTCCATCTCTACGAACGTCACGGCACCGGCTTCGTCACCCAGCTGCTGGGCATGTTCGGCTTTGCCATCTGGGACGCGCCGCGCCGCCGCCTGGTGCTGGGCCGCGACCGCCTGGGCATCAAGCCGCTGTACTACCTGGAGCACGAGGGCCGGCTGGTCTTCGCCTCGGAGATCAAGGCGCTGCTGACGCTGCCCGGCATCGAAAGGAACATCGACCCCGGGGCCCTGCAGGACTACCTGACGTTCGGTTACAGCGGCAACGACCAGACCCTCTTCAAGGGCATCCGCAAGCTGCCGCCGGGCAGCCTGCTGGTCTGCGAGAACGGCTGCACCCGGATCGAGACCTACTGGCAGGCGCCCGCTGAGGCAGAGACCGGTCTCAGCGAGGACGACTGGGCGGAGCGGCTGCGCGCCGCCATCGAAGCCGCGGTGGTCTCCGAGATGGTCAGCGACGTGCCGCTGGGCGGCTTCCTCAGCGGCGGCATCGATTCCAGCGCCATCATCGCCTTCATGGCGCGCCACAGCGACCGGCCGGTGAAGACCTATTCCATCGGCTTCAAAGGCGATGCGGCCAGCGAGGTCTACAACGAGCTGCCCTATGCGCGCCAGGTGGCCGAGCAGTTCGGCACCGATCACCGCGAGATCATCGTACGGCCGGAGGTCGCCAGCCTGCTGCCGAAGCTGGCCTGGCACCTGGATGAGCCGATCGCCGATTCCGCTTCCGTCACCACCTACCTGGTGGCCGAGTTCGCGCGCCAGGACGTCACCGTCATTCTCTCCGGCGTCGGCGGCGACGAACTTTTCGGCGGCTACAACCGCTATCTCGGCGACTACTACGCCGGTCAATACCAGCGCCTGCCGGGCTGGATGCGCAACACCGTGATCGCGCCGCTGGTCCAGGCCCTGCCCAGCGACCGCCACGGCAAGCTGTCCAGCGTCGCGCGCTACGCCCGCACCTTCGTCGCCTCCAACGACCTGCCGTTCGAGGAGCGCTATCGCAGCTACGTTCAGGTCTTCGGCGCCGAGAGTCTGGAGCGTCTGTTGAAAGAAACGCGGGCGGGCCGCATCGATTGCCTCGACGCGGCCTTTGCCGCGGCGGCGGGCGGCGACAACCTGAACCGCCTGATGCGGGTCGATCTGCAGAGCCAGATGCCCAACGACCTGCTGATGCTGACCGACAAGATGACCATGGCTTCCTCGCTGGAATGCCGCGTGCCGCTGCTGAACCACGAACTGGTCGAGCTGGCGGCGCGGATCCCGGCCGAGCAGCGCATCGAGGGACGCAATCTGAAAAGCCTGATGAAGCGCGCCCTGGACGGCGTGCTGCCGCGCGAGATCCTGGACCGCAAGAAGCGCGGCTTCGGCGCGCCGCTGGGCGCTTGGCTGAAGCGCGACCTGCAGCCGATGATGGGCCGCCTGCTGTCCAAGCAGGCGGTGGAGGCGCGCGGGCTGTTCTCCTGGCCGGCCATCGAGGAGACCATGGCCCTGCACCTGGCCAACCGGGAGGACCACACGGATCACCTGCTGGCGCTGCTGAACCTGGAGATCTGGGCGCAGATCTATCTCGACGGACGCTCGGCGGACGACCTCTCCGGCGAGCTGAGCGCGGAGGTCGCGGCCGCCGGATGAGGATCCTCTACGTCTGTCACCGCTTTCCCTTTCCGCCGGCCCGCGGCGGCAAGATCCGGCCCTTCAACATGATCCGCCATCTGAGCGAGAACCACGAGGTGGTGGTCGCCTCGCTGGCGCGCTCGCCAGAGGAGGCCGAGGCCGGGCGCGGCATCGCGCCCCACTGCGCCGACTTCATGATGGGCGCAGTGAGCGCGCCGACGGCCTGGGCGCGGATGATTCTCCGCCTGCCGACGCCGGGGCCGTCTTCCATGGGCTACTTCTATTCGCCGGACCTGGCCCGGCAGATCGACGCGCGGCTGCAGGCGGAGCGCTTCGACCTCATCTTCGTGCACTGCTCCTCGGTCGCGCCCTACGTCAGCAAGGTCAGGGGCGTTCCCAAGATCCTCGACTTCGGCGACATGGACTCGCAGAAGTGGCTCATCTATCGCCACTTCAAACCCTTTCCGCTGTCGCTCGGCTACTGGCTGGAAGGCAGCAAGATGGAGGCCGCCGAAAAGGCGCTGGCGCGGCAGTTCG
This sequence comes from Kiloniellaceae bacterium, assembly GCA_048268885.1. Taxonomy (GTDB): domain Bacteria; phylum Pseudomonadota; class Alphaproteobacteria; order Kiloniellales; family Kiloniellaceae; genus Pelagibius. The sequence goes on from JBLWUP010000026.1 coordinate 32,301, forward strand.
ACCTCTGTACCTGCACCACCAAGGCGGAGCTGGAGACCCTCAGAAGCTTCGGCGTTCCGACGCCGACGGACTGGTTCCCCAACGGCGTCGACCAGGACTTTTTCGCCCCGACGGAAGAGCCCTACGATCCCGACGCCGTCTCTTTCGTCGGGCGCATGGACTACTTCCCCAACCAGCAGGCCATGCGGTTTTTCTGCGACGAGGTCTTCCCCTTGATCCGCCGCGCGCGGCCCACCGCCAGCCTGTCGATCATCGGGGCCGAACCCTCGCCGGAGATGAAGCGCCTGGGCGAGCGGGAAGGGGTCACCGTCACCGGCACCGTGCCCGACGTGCGCGACTACGTGCGGCGCTCCGCGGTGAACGTGGCGCCGCTGACCATTGCGCGGGGCACCCAGAACAAGATCCTGGAATGTATGGCCATGGGCGTGCCGGTGGTCACCAGTCCCGAGGCCGCCGGCGGTGTCGACGCGGTGGCGGGCGAACACCTTTTGGTGGCGACCGCGCCGCAGGACTACGCCGACAAGCTGCTGAAGCTGATGGGCGATCCGCAGGCCCGCAACAGCCTGGGACAGGCCGGCCGCGCGCGCGTCGCCAGCCACCACAGCTGGGCCAACTCCATGATCAGGCTGGACGGCATCATCGAGGGTTGCCTGCAGCGCTACCGGGAACGCGGCGCCCCGGCCTGAGCCTTTCTAGAGCTCGATATCGTGCTGCTTCAGCAGGTGGTAGAGCGTCGGCCGGCTGGTGTCGAGCACCCGGGCCGCTTCGGAGATGTTGCCCTGGGCGATCGCCAGGGCCTGCCGCAGGGCCTTGCTTTCCGCATTGAAGCGCGCTTGCTTCAGGGTCAGGGGCCCTTCGGTCGTTTCCGGGTCACCGCCCAGGCGCAGGTCGCGCGCCGTGATCATCGCGCTGGAGGCGGAAGCGACGGCCCGCTTCATGCAGTTCTGCAATTCCCGGACATTGCCCGGCCAGCCGTGCGAGAGGATGGCGGCCATGGCCTCGGGACTGAGGCCGCGCAGCGGACGCCCCAGTTCCGTCGCATAGTCGCGCACCAGCGCGTTGGCGATCAGGGCGGCGTCTTCGATGCGCTCGCGCAGCGGCGGGATCTCCACGACGCCCTCGCTGATGCGGTAGTAGAGGTCCTGGCGGAAGCCGCCGGTTTCGATCAGGCCGTGGAGGTCCTGGTTGGTGGCCGAGACGACGCGGATATCCACCGGGATCGGCTTGTGGCCGCCGACGCGCTCGATGGTGCGTTCCTGCAGGAAGCGCAGCAGCTTGGCCTGCAGGGAAGGGGGCATGTCGCCGATCTCGTCGAGAAAGAGGGTGCCCTTGTTGGCGAGCTCGACCTTGCCCATGGTGGTCTTGATGGCGCCGGTGAAGGCGCCTTTTTCGTGGCCGAAGAATTCACTCTCCAGTAGGTTCTCCGGGATCGCCGCGCAGTTCACGGCGACGAAGGGTCCCTTGGCGCGCGGACTCAGCTCATGCAGGCCGCGGGCCATCAGCTCCTTGCCGGTGCCGCTTTCGCCGATGATGAGGACGGAGACGTTGGTGGTGGCGAGGCCGGCGATGTCCTGGCAGGTCTCTAGCATCTCCGGGTTGGAGGTCAGGACCCCCGGCAGCGGCGTGCCTGCCGAGCGCGTGGCGAGCTTGCGGTTCTCCTGCTCCAGTTCGAAGAGGCGCTGGGCCCGGCCGACGATCAGGCGGATCTCGTCCACCGAGATGGGCTTCTGGTAGAAGTCATAAGCGCCCAGGGCCACCGCCTTGAGGGCGAACTCCCGCTCGGTCTGCCCGCTCATCATGATGACCTTGCTGTCGGGCGAGGCCTTGAGGACCGCCTGCAGGGTCGCCAGGCCTTCGCTGGGACCGTCGGCATCGGGCGGCAGCCCGAGATCCAGCAGGACCACCGACGGTATTTCCTTCGCCAGCACGTCCTCGGCGGCCGCCCGGTCCCCGGCCCGGAAGACCTCGAAATCTTCGAAAGTCCAAGCCAGTTGGCGCTGCAGACCGAGGTCGTCCTCGACGAGCAGGAGTTTGGGTTGCTTCTGTTCAGCCATGGGATTCAATCAGCACAGAATCAGGTCTCGCGCAACACTGGCAGCGTGACCCGCATGGTCGTGCCGGCCCCCACGCTGCTGATTGCCTCTAAATCGCCGCCCAACTCGCGGGCATAGGTCCGGCATTGGAAAGCGCCGATGCCCATGCCGCCCCTTTTGGTCGAGCGAAAAGGCCGGAACAGCTCGCTCCGGATGAACTCCAGGTCCATGCCGCGGCCGGAATCACGCACCTCGATGACGGCCGAGTGGCCCTCCTGGCGCAGCCCGATGACGATCTTGCCGTCCTTGCCGGAAGCCTCCAGGGCGTTCTGAAGCAGGTGCCGCAGGATGGTGTCGACCCGCCGCCCGTCGGCGCGCACCTGCAGGGGCAGCAGTTCCTCCGGGCACTCCACCTGCACCGCTACGCTGCCCAGGGACTGTTCGCTGATCAGCTTGTCGAGCAGCGGCTTGACCGTCACCGCCTCGACCGCATCGGCGTCCGGCTCGTCCTTCATGCGGTCCATCAGGTGGTTCATGCGCCCCACCGCCGACTGAATGGTGACCAGCATGTCCTGCTGGAACTCGGGGCGGTCGCCGTACTTCTCGGCGTTGCGCACCATGAGGGAGAGCTGGCTGACCAGGTTCTTGATGTCGTGGGTGACGAAGGCGTAGCGCTGGTTGAAGCGCTCGAACTCCCGCGCCTCGGCCAGCGCGCGGGCGCTGCGCTGCTCGGACAGGTAGCCCGCCGCCTGGCGGCTCGCCATGGTCACCAGTTCGATGTCCTCGCGGTCCAGGGTGCGTGGCGCGCGCGGCCCGCTGAGCAGCACCAGGCCCATCAGCTTGTCGTGGTGCAGCAGGGGCAGCAGGAAACGGCCGGTCTCGAATTCGGCCAGGGCGGGAATCCCGAGGGAGGAGCACGCGGCGGCGGCGCTGCTGCCGCCTTCCTGCAGGTCGATGACGTGGTCTCTCTCCCGGAACAGCTCGGCCAGTCTGGCCGCGTCGTCGCCGGCGATGCTGGCGGCCGACATGTTCCACGTCGTGGCCAGGGCAAAGCTGCCGCCTTCCAGGTACCACAGCGCGCCGGCGGGGCTGTCCAGCAGGTCGGCCAGGGTCTTCACCACGCGCAGGTCGAGCGGCTCTTCCAGGTCGCCGGCCGAGATGCGCTGCAGCAGGCGGCGCCATTCCTGGCGGTAGTCGAACTTCTGTTTTTGAAAATGCTCGGCCAGGAAGCGCCTGATGTAGGAGCGCAGGGTGCCGGAGAGCAGCGAGGCGCAGAGCAGCAGAATCCCGCCGAAAACGAAGATGATCTGCAGCGCCTCGCTCCAGGTGCCGCCGAAGTCGCGGATGTAGTAGGCCGCCAGGGCCATGAGGCCGAGGTATATGCCGGTGCCCACCACCACCGTCGAGCCGAAGACCATCTGGGCGGAGAGCGCCAGCGCCAGGTGGCGGGATTCCGCGCGCACGATGTTGATGACGAAAAGCGGCACCAGGGAGACCACGACGAAGCCGCGCACGCTGAGGAACAACGCGTCGATCATGCTGTAGAGCAGCGCGTCGGCGAAAAGGAAGACGTCATAGGCGAACATGCCGCCGACGGCGAGGCAGAGGTATTTCACGCCCCAACGGTCGCCCCGCCGGAAACTGCGGAACACGGTCTCGGTGAGGGAAAGGCCGGCGACGGAGACCAGCAGCGCCAGGCCGATGGCGCCGATGGTCGGCTCCGACAGGGTAAAGAGATGCAGAAGGTCGAACCCGATGACCACCGTGGCCAGGCCGCCGATGATGAGCCAGCCCATGCGGATCCGTCGCGGATAGTTGTTTTGAAGCTCCGGGCTGAAGGCGACTAGCATCCAGAGGAAGAGAACCCAGGACAGGGAGGCCGTGTGGTGCAGCAGGTCGACGAGGTAGGGCAGGCCGGACGGCCAGGGGGCGAGCAGGGCGGCCCCGGCCCAGAGGGCCGTCATCAGCGTCGCCAGCAGGAAGGCATAGCCCTGCCGGGCCCACTGCCCCCACAGCGCATAAATCAGCGCCAGGCCGATATAGCCGGCGAAGGCTGCGGTGAAGCCGATTTGTCCGAAGGAAAATGTCATCTCGCGCCAGAAGTGGACCGAAGGATAAATTTCCTGGAATTGTAGGGCCTTCGCGCCCCATGCCTATCCGTTATTTCATAGGCAAAAAAGCTGCTGATGCGCATATTGAGGGCAGGAAAAATGAGTTTGTGCTCTTTGGTGATGCTATCGGTAGAGTCTTGCAAGGTTTTTCTCCCTGGAGTTGCCGGTGCTACCGGGGCGCCGGCGGCAACCGTCCCGTCGGGGCCGGGGAATGATATACAATGATAATTGAGTAGGAGGCGCCGGTGCGGCGGGGCTGCGGCCTTGGCCCTTGGCGCTGCGGGCGGCGTTCTGTGGGAGGGGCGTGGCTTTCTCTTTTCTCGTCTCGGGTAGGGACCTAGACTGTTTTGGTCGTGGCCGGCCTTCGGGCTGTGTCGGCCGACAGCGGGTTAAGGCACTGAATGCGCTCGCTTTAAGCGATCCTCACAAGTCAAGGTGAAGTGGAAGTATTGCACCGTGAACATACGATCAATGAAGTCCCCTTCGTTTAGCGTTTTCGCAGGCCTTTTGCCGCTGCTGCTTTCCGCGTCATTGCTGACAGCTTGCGACGATGCAGGGGAGGTCGCTGTTGGCGACACCGTCGAGCAAGCCGAGACGTACCTTGCCGAAGGCGACTTGGATGCCGCGGTCATCGAGTTGAAGAACGCCTTGCAGCGCGACGCCGAAAACCCCCGCGCGCGCTTCCTGCTGGGCCAAATCTATCTGCAGCGCGGCAATGGTCTCGGTGCAAAAAAGGAGTTCTCGCGCGCCGCGAGCGCCGGATACAGCTCAGATGAGCTTCAATTGCAGTTGGCGCGCGCCAATCTGATGATCGGTGAGCCGAAGGCTGTGCTGGCCATTGTGCCTGAGGATCTGGAGCTGGATACCCGACAGGCGAGGGACCTTTACATCGTGCGCGGCGAAGCTTTGATGGCTGAGCGGCGTATCGATGAAGCTGTTGAGACCTTTGAGAGAGTCCTCAAGAAGGAAGACTTGCCGCGGGCTCACGGCGATTTGGCACGAATTGCGATTCACAAGGGAGATTCTGACGAGGCGAAGGCGCAGATCGCAGCCGCGTTGGAATTAGAGCCGAACGAACGCCAATGGATCGCTCTGAAAGGGGAGCTTCTGCTTCGGGAACGCCGCTATGAGGAAGCGAAGGCGGTTTTCGAGCAGTTCGCAGACACGGACAAGGGTTTCGCTGAAGGGCAGGTGGGGTATGTGCGCGCTTTGGTCGGCGCGGGCGAGCTTGACGCCGCCAAGGCCTGGGTCGAGGAGCTTAAGCGCTGGGCGCCGGCAGATATCCGAGTGTCTCTGCTTTCGGCTTTGGTCGACTTGGAGCAGGGGGACTTTGCGGCAGCGAAGGTGGCCGCGGCGCGGGTGCTGGCACACGACGATCAAAATGAGCGCGCCCGCTATGTCGCCGGCGTGGCGGCCTATCAGACCGGCGAATACGAAGCCGCCAACAAACACCTGACGCAATACCTGCTGACCGGCAACCCGCGTGACCAGCGGGCGATTTACTATCTGGGGGCGACGAAGCTGCGCCTCGGCGAACCGCAAGATGCCTATGACGTGTTGAGGCGGGAGCCCGCGCTGGAGAGTTCGGCGGCAGGCGCGGCCCTCTTGGCGCAGGCCGCCGTGCAGAGCGGCGATTTGGAAACCGGTCTTTCGCTGTTGGAGCGCCTGGCCGAATCTCGGCCTGAAGATGCCCGAACGCAGGCACGCCTGGGTCTGATCCGAACGGCGGCGGGTGAAACGGACGCCGGCGTCGAGGCGCTGGAAAACGCGGTGGATCAGGACCCGACCCTGGATGCCATCGCCCAGCGTCTGGTGCTGGAGCAGATCCGCGCCGGCAAGCTGGATGAAGCCCTGACGGGCGCGCGGCAACTCACCGAACGCTATCCCGACCGCGCCGTCGGTTACATCCTGCAAGGCATGGTCTACCTTCGGCGGACCGGATTGGGCGCCGCGGATCCTTATTTCCGCAAGGCCTGGGAAGTGGAGCCCGGCAACCCGAGCGCTGGCCTCAACTTGGCGCAGATTGAAGCCAACGCCGGCAATCTGGAGGGAGCCGCCTCGATCTTGAGGCGTGTAATCGACACCAATCCAGATAGTTTGCAGTCCTTGCTCTTTCTGGCGGACATCGAAGGAAAGCTTGGTAATCCGGACCGCCGGGAAAAACTGTTGCGAGATGCCGTCACCGCTGATGAGGCCTTGCCGCAGACCCGCGTTCTGCTGGCCCGTCATTTGATGCAGTCCAACAGGCCCAGTGAGGCGATCGCGGTCTTGCAGCCGGTGCTGAAAGGCAGTGGGCAGAGCCCGGCACTGCTCGAGACAGCCGGGATCGCCTATCTTATGCAAGGGCAGCCGTCACGGGCCCTCGTGTTCTTGCGGCAACTGAAGGAGCGGCAGCCGGACTCGGTGACTCCGTATTTCCTCTCGGCCCAGGCGCATGTTGCGCTTGATCAGCTGGAGGCGGCGCGAGTTGCGCTGGAACACGCGCTTGAAGTTGATAGTGACCATTTTGACAGCCGAAAGCTGCTGGCTTCGGTTCTGCAGCGGAGCAACAGGTATCCGGAGTCCTTGGAGCAGTTGAAGGTCGCGGAGGAGATGCGCCCAACTGACGCCGCCATCGCCGATCTTCAGGCGCGGGCCCAGTTCGTGCTGAATGATCCGACAGGGGCCATCGCTGCTGCGGAACGCGCGCAGGATTTGGCACCGAACACAGAGCGCGCCATTGCGCTCGCCAGGTTCTTTTGGAGCGCGGAGCGGCGGACGGAGGCGCTCGCGACGCTGGAGCAATGGGTGGAGAACAACCAGGCGGCGACAGCGGCGCACCTTGTTCTCGCATCCTTCCTGTTTCAAATGGGCGATCGGCAGGAGGCGCTTGAACATTACGAAGTGGTCGCCGAAGCCGCGCCCAACAGCGCCTCGGTGCAGAACGACTATGCTTGGGCATTGTGGAAGTCGGGCAAGCCGGAAGACGCCCTCTCGCGGGCGGAACGAGCCCACGAACTGGCCCCGGAGAACCCGCGTGTGAAAGACACGTTGGGCGTCATTCTTCTTGGTAGCGGTGATGAAGAGCGAGGTTTGGAACTCGTTCGCGCTGCCGCGACAGCACTGCCTGACTCACCTTCTGTGCAATTCCACCTGGCATCGGCTTATGCGCAGACCGGGCAACGGGCGGAGGCGATGCAGCTGCTGACAAAGCTGCTTGAGGCCGGCGGGAATTTCGACGAGCGCCAGGACGCAGAAAGCCTCTTGGAATCACTGCGGCAGTGAGCTTTCGCCACAGCGGGCCGTGCACCCGATTTCGGCCTGCGAAAAAGGGGAGTGTCAATTTTCTTAATGCCGTTGCGCCGTACCGTTGCTCGTATGAGTGGATAGATCTCTTCGCGAAAAAATAAATAAAATCAAGACGTTACTAGAATGATGGGCGCCCTGGCGGCCTTCGAACTCAGCCCAGGACACGCGTCAGGCGCATAAATGGGTCCGAATTCCGCAAATGCCGTCGTCTGGATGTCAAAGGCCTTTACACTTTCGCTGGACCACTCATCGGGCATTCATCTAATACACTGATATAAATAGAAATTTTTTCTTGGCACGGTTCGTGCTTATGTATGGGCGGAAGATATTTGGAGCTTCTGAACAGGAGTTGAGAACGATGAAGCGAAATCTTTTTTTTGGAGCGCTGGTTGCAAGCGGAATGGTCTTCGGGGCAACCGGGGCTCAGGCGGCTTTCGAACTCCAGAATTGGCGGTTCGATGCCGGCGGGATCGACGGTTTGGCGAATGATGCCGCATACAATAGCGAAAGCGTTGATTCCTGGACCTTCAACGCATTCTTTCTGCAGCAACTCGTTAACGACACAGGGCCCGCGGGCTTTTCCATCGGAGACCAGGGCACGGTCGACGGACGTGGTGTGATCACGGCCATCAACGACGCTTCGGTGGGTATCATCAGCCCGCCGCAGTTGAACCAGACGGTCCAGATCAACGGTCTGGATGGTTACGAGATCACCTTTGATTTCGCGGTCGATTATCAGATCACCGATGTGGACGCGCAGGATGTGAACTTCACCCACATCGCCGCCACGAACGCCAACGGTCTGCTGAACATCTACATCGACAATCTCGGGGACGCGTCGAAGTGTAACGCGGCGACAGGTTCCGGGTGCACCGATGGTACCCTGGTCGGAACCTTCCAGGTCGTGCCGGGCGGTGGCGGCAACTTCAATGCCAGCACCATCAGCGGCACCGATGACGCGACCTTCGAAGCGATCTTTCTTGAAGACGGCGTATGGTACAACGAGGATGGCATCGATCTCGCTTGCAACGACGCCGTTGTGGGCGAGGAGTGCAACGGCAATCCGCTGGGTATGACCGATAGCAATATCGACAGTGACCCGGACGGCAACGGCAACCTTGATACGACGTCGACCGAGTTCGTGGAAGAGTGCGGCGTGGGCGTGGAACAGAGCCCCTTCTCCAGCTGCGGCTTTGAAGATGGCAGCTTCGTGCTGGCGGCTGTTCCGGAGCCCGGTACTCTGGCGGTCTTCAGCCTCGGCCTGGTTGCCCTGGGCGGCTTTGCCGGCCTGCGGCGCCACAAGAAGAGCTAGTAATGTGTTCAGCACATGACTTGATGTGCCGGTTGAAGTGACATAACGCTTCATCACCATCTTCCTGGGAAGGCCCACTGCTTCGGCAGTGGCCCTTTCCTGTTTTCAGGCCATCTCCGGCGTGCGGCCACAGTGCCGCCCCACTGCGCTCCTCAGCGGTTTTCGGCCCGCCGCGGACGTCGACCTGCCCCACAGGGATGGCACAGGCTTGCACCTTGCCAGCGCAGGCGGGGGCCGCTAAGACATCGGCAGCAGCGGTGCGTTAACCACTTTTTTGCAGTCTGTAGCTAAGGTGAGGCTGCTATGCCGAGCATTCCTGTACTGAAAACGCTTCTGCGCGAGCTGGTCACCCAGACCCAGGTGCCGCGCGTACCCGAACCCGACCTGATCATGGACGATCCGGAGAAGGTGGCTGCCTTCAACTACGCCGGCCGCTCCGACGGGGTCATGTCCTCGGTGTACCTCTACCATGCGGCGCAGGTCAGCGAGATCGTGCGCCCCGGCGACACCGTGGTGGATCTTGGTTGCGGTCCGGCCAACCAGCTGGCGATCATCGCCCGGGTCAATCCCGAAGCGCAGTTCATCGGCTTGGATTTTTCCGACGAGATGCTCGAGCGGGCCCGTAGGCACGTGGCGGACGAGGGGCTCACCAATGTCCGTTTTCAAAAAGCCGATATGTCGAACCTCGACATGCTGGCGGACGCGAGCGTCGACGCCGTCTACTCGACCGTCGCCCTGCACCACCTGGGAAGCGCCGAACAGCTCAACAAGACCTTCTCCGAGGTCGCACGGGTGCTGCGGCAGGACGGCGGCCTCTACATCGTCGATTTCGGGCGCCTGAAGTCGAAGAAGTCCATCGAATACTTCGCCTACCAGTATGCCGACCAGGAGCCTGAGCTCTTCACCCTGGACTACCTCTACTCGCTCAACGCGGCTTTCACCGCCGAGGAGTTCCGGGAAGCGACGCGGCGCCATCTCGACGGCCGGGCCAAGGTCTATACCACCTTCATCGCCCCCTTCATGGTGGCCGTGAAAAGTCCGCCCCGCGCCGAGATGACGGGCGAGGCCAAGGCGCACCTCGAAGAGCTGCGCCGCGGGCTGCGCAAGGAGCATCAGGTGGATTTGAAGGATCTCATCTCATGGTTCGGGATGGGCGGCCTCAAAAGCCGGATCCTGCACTGAGCGACCCCCGGTCCGCCGGCCCGATTCCCCAAACCTGATTTTCAGTAAGCCGCGCCGGCAAGACGCGCTGGAAAGATGCGCGTGCGGCGCTTCTTAGGGCGTCATCAGTTCGGCGAGAGGCTTGCGCACCGAACGCGCCTGAGGGCCCTGCTTTGCCGGCCGCCCGATGCGCCCCAGGAAGACGAGGTCGTCCGACCCCAGGCCCGCGCTCTCCAGCGCTTGGGCGAGCGCCTTGGCCTTGTCGCGCATCTTCGCATCCTCGGTGAAGGCGATGTCGTGCCGGCCGTAGTGGGCGAAGATCGCCGTTGCCAGCGCCGGCTGCAGGGCGAGGCCGCGTTGCTCGGCGACCAGCCAGAAGCGCTGCAGAGCGCCGCCGAAACGCAACAGGGTCTCCGGGTCGTGCCCGTCGGGCGGCGGCGCGGTCACGCTGCGGATGGTGAAGAGCGCGGCCGCGTGGATGGCCGGCATGTAGTCCATCTGCAGGATCGCCGGCCCGGTGGCCCCCGGCATGCTGTTCAAGCGCTGCAGCCGCCGCCAGTCGCCGAAGCCCCAGCGCATGATCTTCAGCGTCATGGCGTCCAGGCCGACGGCGTTGGCGGGGATGCCGGTCGGGCTCAGTTCGTTTTCCCAGTCCAGGACCCGCTTGTGGACCTCGAAGGCCTGGCGGATTCGCAGCCGGATATCGGTCGCTTGGGCATTCAGGCGGGCGACCGAGAGGCGCTCGCGCAGGGTCTCGTGCCAATGGACCTGCAGCTCGTCGCCCAGCGCCGCGGAGAGGGCGGCCTTGTCTTCTTCGCTCAGGCGTTTGCGGCTGTAGCGCCCGCGGTTCACCGAGCGCGTCTTCACGGCTGGCAGCAACGGGTCGGTCAGGGTCTCCGGCTTGGCGGCGAACTCGACGCGGATCTCATGTTCCAGGCCGCGGCCTTCCACATAGTTCCAGTGCATGAAGCGGCCGTGGGCCGAGGCGGCAATGCGCATCGTCTCCAGCAGCATGCCGCCCGACAGCAAGGTCGGCTGGCCGTGATTGTAGTCGTAGACGTCCTCGTCCGACTGCGCGAGGAGGCTCACCTGAACCGTGTTCTCGTCCACGCGGCGGAACTTCCAAGGCTGCGAGTTGTCGCCGCTGGGCGCCCAGCGCGCGAGCTCGAGGATCTTCTCCGTCGCCGAGGCGTCGTCGGGCAACTCGCTGCGCTGCGCGGCGGCGAGGGCCAGGGTCGCGGTTATGGCTTTTTCCACCAGCTTCAGTTTCACGCGCTGCAGCGGGTTGTTGTTGCCGAACAGCAGCCGCTGGCGGACGAACTCGCCGCGGTAGACATCGAACTGGTGATAGAAGGGCGCGGCATGCACCTTGCCACGGCCCAACAGAACCTTGATCGCTTCGCCGCCGACGACGCCGGCGCAGAGCTGCACGGCGGCGGCGGAGGAGGGGCCGCGTTTCTCGATCAGGTTCAACCGGCTGGGGTCGACCAGGTATTCGCGGTGCAGCCCCTTCGGCGACAGGCCCAGCAGGAAGCGCGCGTACTGCCGCTCTGTCGGGACACCTTCCATCCGAAAGTACTCTTCGAAGGTCATGCCGCCGGGCAGGAAGACGATGTAACAGGTGCCGAAGCCGATCGGCCCTGCGGTGATGGACGGAATGCCCAGCTCGCTGCAGCGGCGGAACACCTTGGCCCGGATATCGGGAGCGAAGAAGTCGAAGCCGTCGACGAAGAGGTCGACGTCCTGAAGGAAGGCGTCGATGTTGCTCTCGTTGATGCCTTCGGGAAAGCGCTTGATGTCCAGCGTGGGATTGATGTCTGCGGCCATCTCGGCCATGACGTCGACCTTCGGCCGCTCCAGCGTCGAGACGCCGGCACCGGCCTGGCGGTTGAAGTTCGCCAGCTCGAAGTCGTCGAGATCGGAAACGTTGAACGCGCCCACGCCCATGCGCGCCAGGGTGAGCAGATGCACGCCCCCCACGCCGCCCATCCCGGCGATGGCGACTCGCTTGGTTCGGAGCGCTTGCTGCTCGTCCGCTGTTATCCAGCCGATGTTGCGGTCAAACGCCTTGTCATAGTCAAAGCTGGCGTCGCTCATCGCAACGACCGTCGGTGGCTGTCTGAAGGGCGGCTGTCTCATCTGGCAGCCCGCATCAGTCCGATTGGGCTGCCAACTCACACTCTAGGCGATTCCAGTGCTTACCGCCATCGGTGAGAATCTCCCAAACGTCGGGACGCTCCTCGCGCACGCGCATCAGCATGGCGTCGAGCTTGATGAAACAGGGCTGGCGACGACCATGGTAGTCGACGAGCGGGCCGATGTTCTCGAAATGGATGCCGAGACGCGACAACAGCCGCAGCAGGGGGCGCTCCATCACGGCGCACCAGTAGCGGATGTTGTGGTCCAGGCTCATCTGGACCAGGCCTTCGATCAGTCCCAGCGTCATGTTGGGGACCACGCGGCGCTCGTCCTCGCGGTCTTCCGGCTCGTTGCTTTGCGGGTAGAGCCAGTCGCCCTGACGCTTGCGGAAGTCCTTCGAGATGCAGAAGCGCGAGACTTCGGCCATCTGCCCGATGGGGAAGCGCTCCGGATCCGAGATCATCGGGTCCGTGCAGACCTCCTGCAGGGCAAAGCTGTGTGCCGGATCTTCCTGGTTGGGCAGGATCAGGCGTACGGCGCCGGCCCAGGCCCGGCTGCGCTTGTGCAGCAGCAGGCAGTGGACGGCGGCATCGTCGAAACTGTCCCGCTCGAGGCCGTCGGCGTTGTTGGCGGGATCCTCGAAGGGGTTCTCGACGCAATAGACCTGGTAGCGCAGGCGGAAAACTTCCTGGTGCAGCTTCTGGTCGTCGGGGCCCACGACGATGGTGTCGAAATACTGGCGGTAGAGTTCGCGCGCGGCCTTCGTGGCAACACTGCTGCTTGCCGAGGGCCGGGAAGACTTCGCAGAGAACGAACCCGTGGCTACCGAGGCGTTTAGGTTTTGGGGCGAGGCGGTCATCCCATCCTTTTCCTGCTGAATAATCAGCCCGGCCGAAGCCGGTCCCCCAACCGTCATCGCTCTATTCTTCTGTGCCCTTGCCACCAATTGCGTTGCAAGCGCCGATAGTTGCGACACATTCGCTGATTCGATTACTCCGTGTCACAGGAATAACACCCTCGGTCTTAAGGCACAGTAAATGGGCGTGAAATTCCCGAAATTAGAACGCTTTCAATGTATTGGTGTCTACAGCTCGCAGATGGCCGCAGAGGTTGCCAGGACGCGGACAGGGGCATCCTTGGCGGCTTTCTCGCGCTGAAAAGCAGGCGGTCTGCGGCGGGGACAGGCAGGAACGTCGGCCCGGTCCCTGGAGCGTCGTGGGACAGTCCTAGATCGGATCACGTTTAGACAGAACCACTTGGTGGTTCTGTCTAAACGTGTGAATCCGATCTATTTCTAATACATAGAGCAGATTCACAGGGTTGGTGGATCGCCTTCGGCGATTCCAGCCGACCCTGATCTGCTCTAGGCGGCGCAGGCCGCGGCGTCTTGGGAGCGGCCGCCGGCGCCGGAAAGCAGGGTGCCGCCTTCGGTCATGACGTCCCAGTACTCGGGGCGCTCGGCCTCTGCCCGCGCCAGGAGGGTCCTGACGTCGGCGTAGCATACCTGCCGCAGGCCGCGGTGCTCGACCAGGGGACCTGCGTCCTTGAAGTGCAGGCCGTAGTTGCGCAGGCGCCGAAGCAGGGAGGGCTCGGCGGCAAGGCACCAGTGCGTGATGCCATGGCGCATGCTCGCCCGCACGAGGCCGCGGATGAGGCCCAGGGACATATAGGGCATGAGCTTCTCGGCCACATTGGGCTGCTGTTCCGCCGCGTCGGTGGCGCCGCGCAGGATCTCCCGGACGGACCGGGTGATGGCGAAGCGGGAGACCTCGGCCGTCGAGGCCCCGGGCAGGCGCCTCAGTTCGTCGATGCTGTCGATGTCGGCGTACTCGGCCAGGGGAAGCTTGGTGACCCAGCTCGGCGCCGACGCGCCAGGCCTGACCAGACGGACGGTGCCGACTGCCTGGTTGCTGGCTCTGTCACGCAGGAGGCTATGGTAGGCATAGCCGTCATAGCGATCCTGCTCCATGCCGCCGGGGCAGGCGGTGGCTTCCTCAAAGCCGCGGTCCAGACAATAGACTTGGTAGCGAAGTCGGAACGCCGCTTCCAGCTCGTGGTCCTCGGTCGCAGAAGCTTCTTTGAACACGTCATCAAAGTGTTGCAGCAGACTGGCGCGGTCGGACGGGAAGCCAGGTTCACGTCTATCCAGAGGCGCGCTCAGAATCATGCGAGATGAGGCGAGAGAAGAGTGCAGAGTCGAGGAGGAGGGCTGGTATCCCATTGCAATCCGATCGAGTCAGTCGTTGAGCGGTTTCGTTACCAGTTCTTCGGCGAGGCTCGCAGAGAGGCGAGAAAATTTAGTTAACAGAATCCGTCCCACAGGGGGCTTGAAGTAAAAGCCCCGGATTTGCCACAGACCTTCGATTCGCGGCTCACAGCTCCCTTGGCGCGGCTTGGCCGGCGCTGAAATTTCATAGGGATTTCTGGGAACACTGTTGAAAATCAATTACTTGTTTCCGATAAACCGAGAGGGCTCGGTTAGACCTCCGTTCCAAAGTGCTTTCATGGCGCCGCCCCTTTGCCGGGAATTTCGAGGTAATCCGCATCACAAAAGCGTTAACCATATATACTGGTACCAACGTTAAGTCCCTGTGACAATTTGTGGCTTCGCTGAAACTATTCTGTATCACGAAGCGTTTCCCTTGCCCTAATTCTGCCTTTATCTGGCCATTTCAGTTAAACACTGTGCGTATATCCAAAAAGTTGCGGTGATTTCACTAAATCAACTTTGGATGAGGGAGTGATTCTCTTGCCCGGCCGGCAGGCAAAACCGGCGTCCAAGTCGTTGGATTCAGGGATGGATTGGCGGCTCTTGCCGGCCCTGTGAAGGGGGACGGAAGGATCTCGCGGACGCTTGGCGCGAGGGCTCAGCGGCGATATCCGGGGTTGCGATGGCGCCGCGGGGCCGCAGCGGAAGTTCCGCCCGCCGTCGGCTGCGTCGGCTGCGTCGGCGCGCCCGGCTCTGCCGGCGGGGGTGTCTGGGACGGCTGGGGCGCTTCCCCGCCGGCCCGCTGCGTCCGGCCACGATCCTTACCCATCGTCGGCGGCGTCTCGGCCGGCTGGCGCATCTTGATGAAGCCGGTCTGCTCGGAGATCGAGCGTGCCCCGTCGTTCTTGATGCTCCAGACCATCACGTAAATGATGCCGATGATGAAGATTCCGAGGGCGATCGAGGTCATCGGCGGCGCTCCTGCGGGGCTGGGAGCCCTCCGGAGGGCCGGTGCGGCCACGGGGTGCCGCCCCGCGGTTTGCAGGGGCGTCTTTTCCTCAGCTCTTGAGCCAATCGATCGTCCATTCGGCGACTCTATCACGCCACTCCCGGCGCGAAAACGTGTGGTCGGCGGCCGCGAGATCCTGCCTGCGTACCCGCGGGTCGCTCAGCAGGCGCTGCCAGGCCTCCGACTCCCGGGCGGAATCCTCGAACTCCCGGGCCGTCAGGTCCTGGCCGCTCATGAGCAGCAGGACCGGGCCGCGGTAGCGGGCGAGGCCGTCGGCCATGCGCGCGGGCAGGGGGCGGCTGTCGGAGCTTTCCGGTGCAGCGCTTTCGCCGGTCTTGCGCCCACGGCCAAGCACCTGGGCGATCAGTCCGAAGAGCGAAGAGAGAGCCGCCCCAAGGTCGAAGCGGCCGGTCAGCAGGCGCCGCCACAGGTCTCGATCGGTGAGGCGCTGGCGGTAGTAGTGCTTCAGATAGGTGCGCGCCTCGCTCTCGGGTGTGCGCACCCAGGGGTTCAACAGCACGATGCCGTCCACCCTGGGGTCCTGGTGGGCGTAGAAAAGTATCGCCGAGGCGGCATCGCAAAGCCCCCAGAGGGCGACCCCCTCCAGGTCGGGACAGCGGGCCTGGAAGGCATCGAGGGCCGCGGCGATGTCGTCGCCGATGTTCTCGAAGCCCAGGTAGGGCTCGTCGCTGTCGCCGATGCCCCGGTGGTCGAAGCGCATGACGGCGAAACCCGCGGCCGCCAGGGCGCGCGCCAGGAGCAGGAACTGGCGATGGCTGCCGACGCGGTACTGCGGGCCGCCGACGACGATCAGCACGCCGCGCCGCGCCGGGGCCGCCGGGCCGTGCAGGGGGCGGTGCAGGATGCCGACCAACTCGGCCTCGCCGCAGGCAAAGGTGAAGGCCTGCTCCTGTCCGCTGGTACCGGTCGCTTCGGGGGGGCTGGTCATGGCCTGAAAAGCCCGTCGGTCGCGTCGAGCAGGCCGGGGGCGATGGTGATCTCCTGGATCGCCCAGAAGGACTCCCCCGTTACGGCCTCGCCCACGAGGGGGTGCCCGTCCTGCGCCAGCTTGGCGAGGAGCTGTTGCGTCGCCGGCGCCAGCTCCGCCTCTTCGGCGGCGCTGACCTCCAGCAGCTGCGGCGCGGGGCCGCTGAGGCCGCGCAGCAGGCTCTCCAGCTTCAGGCCGCCCAGCGCCTCGGCGAGCGCCGGCGCCACCTCGTAGCCGGCGATTTCCAGCGGCGTGCCGGCCGCCAGTTGGGCGCGCAGGTCCTTGGTGGTCTCCTTGCCGGCGCCCTTTTCCATCGTGGCGGCGACGCGCAGGCGCAGGAACTGGGTGAGGAAGCGGTCGCCGGAGAGCACGGGCTGCCACAGCAGCAGGCGGCTGAGCGGCATCGGCGGGGCGGCCGCGACTTCGGCCGCCAGCAGGGTGCCCAGGCGCAGGCCCCAAAGGCCGAGCGCGCCGCCGCTGCGCGCGGCCAGCCAGGCCAGGGCCGCCTCGGCATCCGCGCGCCAGATCTCCCAGCGCGCCTGGCCGAAGTCCCCGGCGCTGTCACCGGTGCCGAAGGGGTCGAGCAGTAGCACGTCGACGCCCAGCGCCGCCAGCCGGCGGGCCTGGAGCGCCGCCATGCGGCGGCTGCGGTTCATCTCCTCGGCGAAGGGGGGCAGGTAGACCAGGCCCAATCCTTGGCGGCGCTCCGGCGCGGCGGCATGATGCACGGCGAAGAGAGGCCCTTGCGTGCCGTCGAGAAAGAATGCCTCCATGAACGCCCGCCCCCTGGATGCTCGCTCTTGGGTATGCTCGCTCTTGGGTATGCTCGCCCTTGGGAGCCCTCAGCCCTCGAGCTTGCTCTCGACGAAGCGCGTCAGGCTGCCGAGGGTCTCGAAGACCTCGGCCGAGATGTCGTCGTCATCGACCTCGATGTCGAACTGCTCCTCCAGCCCGGTGACGACGGTGACCACGGCCATGGAATCGAATTCGGGAATGCTGCCGAAGAGCGCCGTCGACTCGTCGAACTCGTTGACCCGGTCTCCCAGTTGCAGGGCTTCCTGCAGCACCCGCTTCACACCGTCAATTACAGCCATCAATCCTCCGAAAGCCTTCCATGCAGTTCGCGCCGGCGGCGGCGCAGCTCCAATGATCACGGTGTCCCCCCGTCATGGCAAAGACAAAGGCACCGCTTCTTTGCGAAGATATAAAGGGATTCCCCTAAAACATCAGAATTATCATTTCACCGCTTTGATTTATCATCCTTCACTTATCAAAATCGTGACGTCGAATCACCGCCCTCCCGCTGCATGGCCGCCCCGTTGATGGACAAGCTCACCAACCTCTTGCGGGAACTGGGCTTCGCCGGAACCCTTTGCTATGCCGTCCAGCGCCTGGGCGCCAGGACCGGCGGCCTGCTCGCGCTGCACCGCTATCTCTTTGTGGCCCAGCCTGTCGCCGCGCACCCCCTTTTGCCGCCCCGGCGCGGCCGCTCGATCGAGGTGCGTCCGCTGGACCCGCAGGACGAGGCGCTCCTGGCCCTGCCCCTGGACCGGGCCGTTCTCGCCTATCGGGCCGGGCAGGGGGCGCTCTGCTTCGGCGCCTTCAAGGGGGGCGAGATCATCGGCTGCCTCTGGCTCTGCCTGGCGGGCTACGACGAGGACGAGGTCCGCTGCCGCTACCTGCCGCAGCCGGACGGCCAGGCCTCCTGGGACTTCGACGTCTATCTGCTGCCCGAACACCGCAGCGGCCTGGGTTTTGCGCGGCTGTGGGACGAGGCCAACGCCTTCCTGCGTCAGCGCGGCGTCGCCTACAGCTGGAGCCGGATCTCCGCCTTCAACACCGGATCGCTCGCCTCCCATGCCCGCCTCGGCGCCGAGGTCGCCGGCCGGGCCACCTTCCTCCGGCTCGGCCCCTGTCAGCTCATGTCGGCGAACCTGCCGCCCTACCTGCACTTTTCCTGGCGGGGCGGCGCTCGGCCGACCCTCGTCTTGAGCAACCAAAAGCTGTGATCCGGAATGCAACTCTCCTTTCGCCGAATCACAGGAAGACTCCCGAAAGTTGGGCCTTTATCTCGCATTGACAGGGGGTTACGGTTCCCTGCAATTCCACCCTCCCGCAAGGCCAATCCCGAGCTAAAGCCGCAGTTATGATCCAGGCCCTCCACGAGTTTGTCTCGCAAGGTGCTCGGCAATGGCCGCAGCAGACGGCGCTCGTCTTCAAGCAGGAGCGGGTGTCCTACGACGCGCTCTGGACGCTCGTTCAGCAGGCCGCCGCCGGGCTGTCGCACCTGGGCCTCGCCAAGGGCGAGCGGGTCGGGGTCTGGCTCGACAAGCGGGTCGAGACCGTCACGGCGTTCTTTGCGGCCTCCCTGGCGGGCGGCGTTTTCGTGCCGGTCAATCCGGTGCTGCGGCCGCCCCAGGTCGGGCACATCCTGAAGGACTGCAACGTGCGTCTGCTGGTCACCTCGCGCGACCGGCTGCGCAGCCTCGACACCCTGCTGGAGGACTGTCCGGATCTGGAATACGTCGTGCTGGTCGATCCCCGGCCGGACGACGACTGGGGCGCCAGGCTCACGGTCCTGGACTGGGAGGCTCTGCGCCAGGCGGCGGCGCCGGAGGCGGCCGGTTTCCCCCGGGTCATCGACCTCGACATGGCGGCGATCCTCTACACCTCCGGCAGCACCGGGCGTCCGAAGGGCGTGGTGCTGTCGCACCGCAACCTGGTGGTCGGCGGCCAGAGCGTCAGCCAGTACCTGGAGAACAACCGCGAGGACCGCATCCTCTCGGCCCTGCCGCTCAGCTTCGATGCCGGCCTCAGCCAGATCACCACGGCCTTCTGTGTCGGCGCCACCCTGGTGCTGATGAACTACCTGCTGCCGCGCGACCTGAAAAAGATCTGCGCCCGGGAAGGCATCACCGGGCTCACCGCGGTGCCGCCGCTGTGGTTCCAGCTTGCCGAACTCGACTGGTCGGACGGCGCGGGCGACACGCTGCGCTACTTCGCCAACACCGGTGGCCATATGCCGCTGCCGCTGCTGCAGCGTCTGCGGACCATCTTTCCAAAGGCGAAGCCTTATCTGATGTACGGCCTGACCGAGGCCTTTCGCTCCACCTATCTCGATCCCGCCGAGGTCGACCGCCGCCCCGACAGCATCGGCAAGGCGATCCCCAATGCGGAGATCCTGGTGGTGAACGCCGAGGGCGAGCTCTGCACGCCGGGCGAAGAGGGCGAACTGGTCCACCGCGGCGCGCTGGTGTCGCTCGGCTACTGGAACGATACGGAACGCACGGCGGAGCGCTTCCGCCCGGCACCGGGAAGGCCGCCGGAACTTGCCGGCGAGGAACTGGCGGTGTGGTCGGGCGACATCGTGCGTCGCGACGAGGAAGGCTTCCTCTACTACGTCGGCCGGCGCGACGACATGATCAAGACTTCCGGTTACCGCGTCAGCTCGACGGAGATCGAAGAAGTCGTCTACGCCACCGGCTGCGTCGAGGAAGTGGCGGCAATCGGCGTGCCGCATCCCACCCTGGGCCAGGGCATCGCGGTGGTGGTGAAACCCAAGGGCGGCGCGGCGCTGGCCGAAGACGAGGTCATGGCGGCCTGCCGCCGCGACCTGCCGCTCTACATGGTGCCGGGGCTGCTCGTCGCGCGGCCGCATCTGCCGCGCAATCCGAACGGCAAGATCGACCGCCCGGCGCTGGCGGCGGAACTGGCCGGGGCCTTCCAGCCGCGTGAAGCAAAAGACGAGGAAGATCTGACATGCACCCAGCCCTGACCCAGTGGCAGGCGCGCGACGGCTGTTTGGAAGTCGGCGGGCAGAGCCTGACCCGTCTGGCCGAGCGGGTCGGGCAGACGCCCTTCTTCGTTTATGACCGGGGCCTGCTCGACGCGCGCGTCGCGCTGCTGCGGCGCAGCCTGCCGCCGGCGATACAGCTGCATTACGCCATCAAGGCCAACCCCATGCCCGCGCTGGTGCAGCATCTGCAGCCCCAGGTCGACGGCTTCGACGTCGCTTCCGCCCGGGAGATGATGGTCGCGCTGGATGCGGGCATGGCGCCGGAAAACATCGCCTTCGCGGGGCCGGGCAAAAGCGACGCGGAACTGAGCCGCGCCGTGGCCGCCGGCATCCTCATCGAGATCGAGTCCGAAGGCGAAGCGCAGCGTCTCGCCAGGCTGGCCGAGGCGAGCGGCTATCCGGCGCGCGTGGCGGTGCGCATCAATCCCGACTTCGAACTCAAAGGCTCGGGCATGCGCATGGGCGGCGGCGCCCAGCAGTTCGGCGTCGACGCCGAGCGCGTGCCGCAGCTGCTGGGACAGATCGCCACGCTGGGTCTCGGCTTCGAAGGCTTCCACATCTTCGCCGGCTCCCAGAACCTGCGTGCCGACATCATCTGCGACGTCCAGCGCAAGACTGTCGATCTGGCCCTGGGTCTGGCGGAGCAGGCCAAGGTGCCGCTGCGTTACCTCAACATGGGCGGCGGTTTCGGCATTCCCTACTTCCCCAAGGACCAGCCGCTCGACCTGGCGCAGGTGGGCGACAATCTCGCGCCCTTGACCGAAGAGATCGCGGCGCGTCAACCGGAGGCCGAGATCGTGCTGGAGCTGGGCCGCTTCATCGTCGGCGAGGTCGGGATCTACGTGTCGCGGGTCATCGACCGCAAGGAATCGCGCGGCCAGATCTTCCTGGTCACCGACGGCGGCCTGCACCATCAGCTCGCCGCCTCGGGCAACTTCGGCCAGGTGATCCGGCGCAACTATCCGCTGGCCATCGGCAACAAGTTCGACGCCGCCCCCAGCGAGACGGCCTCGGTGGTCGGTTGCCTCTGCACGCCGCTGGATCTGCTCGGCGACCGCTGTGAACTGCCGGCGGGCGAAGTCGGCGATCTCGTGGTGGTCTTCCAGTCCGGCGCCTACGGCCTGACCGCCAGCCCGACGGCTTTCCTGAGCCATCCGGCGGCGGTCGAAGTCCTGGTATAGGTCCGGCCATGAACGCACTTACCGGCTGGTTCGCGCCCGCGGCGGACGATCTGCCGCCGGCACAGATCACCACGGCCATGGCCGGCGCCTACCGCGGCCGGCGCGCCGAGGAGAGGCAATCGGCCGTTCCCGGATCCGGCCTCTGGGTGACCGCCGCGGCGGTGGAGAGACACCATTGCACGGGGGAGGAGCCCTGGGTCGCCATCGTCGGCGCGCCGCGCTGGCGCGATCCGGTGCTGGCCGGGACGCAGGAGGGGCAGGGCGCGGCACAGGCGCTGCGGCTCGCCTACCGGCAGCATGGCCCCGACCTCTTCGAACACCTTGCCGGGTCCTTCGCCCTTGCCATCGTGGACCGGCCCAATCGCCGCGTCCTGCTGGCGATCGACCGCCTGGGCATCGAGGGTCTCTACTACGCCGCTGGCAGCGCCGCCGGTCTGGTCTTCGGCTCCAGCGCCGACATGGTGCGCGCGCACCCCGGCGTCGGCGCCACGGTGCCGCCGCAGGCGATCTACAGCTACCTGCACGCCTTTGTCTGCCGCTCCCCCGGCACCATCTATGCCGAGCAGAGCAAGCTGGAGCCGGCGCAGTACCTGCTGTGGGAGGACGGCAAGAGCCGGGTCGCCACCTATTGGCGCACGCCGTTCCGGCCGGACCGCAGCCATACGCCGGAAGAGCTGGCCGAGGAACTGGTCGCCCAGGTGCGCCGCGCCGTCCACGTGGCGGTGCCGGAAAAGGCCGCGGCGCAGACCGGCGCTTTCCTCAGCGGCGGCCTGGACAGCTCGACGGTCGTGGGCATGTTGAACGAGGTGACGCCGGGGCCGGCCGAGACCTTCACCATCGGCTTCGACGAAGAGTCCTACGACGAGATGCGCTACGCCGACGCGACGACCGCCAAGTTCGGCACCCGCGCGCACCGCTATTACCTGACCGCCGAGGACACCGCCGCCATGGCGCCGAAGATCGCGGCGTTCTATGACGAGCCTTTCGGCAACTCCTCCGCGCTGCCCGCCTATTTCTGCGCCGCGCAGGCGCGGGAGATGGGCATGACCTGCCTGTTGGCCGGCGACGGCGGTGACGAGGTCCTGGCCGGCAACTCGCGCTATCTGGAGCAGGGCGTCTACGGGCACTTCGGCAAGCTGCCGGCGCCCTTGCGCGGGTTGGTGAAGTTCGCCGCCTTTCACACGCCGCTGCTTGCCGCCACGCCGCTGTGGCAGAAGGCGCAGCGCTACATCGCCCGTGCCGAGGTGCCGCTGCCGGAACGCCTGGAAGCCTTCAACTTCTATCAGCGCGACCGCATGGCAGAGGTCTTCGATGCCGATATGCTGAGCGAGATCGACGTGGAGGCGCCCTGGCGCGAGATGCGCGAGAGTTACGAGAGCGCGGCCTCCGAGGACACGCTGCACCGCATGATGCATCTCGATATGAAGCAGGCGCTGGCCGACGCCGACCTGAAGAAGGTGCGGGGCATGAGCGACCTGGCGGGAATCGACGTGGCCTTTCCCTTCCTCGACGACGACCTCGTCGCTTTCTGCGCCACCATTCCGCCGGAGCTGCATCTGAAGGACGGGCGCCTCAGGGCCTTCTTCAAGGACGCCTTCCGCGACTTCCTGCCGGCGGAAGTGATCGCCAAGAAGAAGCACGGTTTCGGCATGCCCTTCTACGAGTGGACCCGAGACGACCCGCGGCTGCGCGCGCTGGCCTACGACAGCCTGGGCAAGCTGCGCGGCCGCCACCTGCTGCGGCCCGAGTTCATCGACAGTGTGATGGCGGAGCACACCAAGGCCGAGGCCACTCTCTACGACGGCCTGGTCTGGGACCTGATGATGCTGGAGCTGTGGCTCGACAGTCACGGCTTGTAGAGCAGATCAGGGTCGGCTGGAATCGCCGAAGGCGATCCACCACCCCTGTGAATCTGCTCTATGTATTAGAAATAGATCGGATTCACACGTTTAGACAGAACCACCAAGTGGTTCTGTCTAAACGTGATCCGATCTAAGCCGGCGGCGGAGAGCCCGCTAACCTTTCAGGTGGTACCAGGCGAGCCCGAGCCATTCATGCATGGCGTAGTAGGTGGTGTCGAAGGCGTTGGCCGAGGGCAGGAAGTCCATAAACCGGTAGGTCGAGCGCGAAACGAAGCGGGTGGGGGCCGGGATGACCTCCAGCCCCGTCTCCGCGAAGGTCAGCATGGCCCGCGGCATGTGCCAGGCATGGGTCACCAGATAGATCTTCCCGATGCCGTCCGCTTTCAACTGCTCGGCTGAGAATTTCGCGTTCTCCGCGGTGGACCCTGAACGGTTTTCGACCCAGCGCACCCGCACCGTGAAGTCGCGTACGAGCGTGAGCTTCATGGCATCGGCCACGGTGTCGCCCCGCGTCGAGCCGGAGGTGCCGCCGCTCACCAGGATCGGCTTGCGGGTCAGTTTCGCCAGGAAGGCGGCGTACTGCAGCCGCTGCAAGGTGAGGCCGCCGGCGGTGTCGACGGTATAGAACTGGGTCTGCGGCAGCCAGTACTCCGGCGCGCCGTAGTAGACCCCCGCGCCGAGGACCACGATGGCGCCGACATCGGGGTCGGTCTTCCGGCTGTCGACCGGCCCGTAGGGCTGCAGCGGCGCCATGAGTTCGCCGGCCAGGAAGGGCGTGGTGCTGAGATAAACCAGCAGCAGCAGCGCCCAGAGGAAGCCCCGCCCCAGCCGCGGCTTCCACCGCTTCAGCAGCAACCCGAAAAGAAACAGAAGGAAGAAGCAGGCCGGCGGCAGCACCAGGACCTTTGCGATGACGTAAAGCACGGCCGCTTCCTTCCAAAGACCTGGCCAAAGGCCTGGTGCTCGTTCTCCCGCTCCGCCGCTAGAGGCTCCAGTAGCGGACCGAGGCGGGCAGCTTGGCGGGGTCCAGCGCCGACTTCACGTCGACCAGGACGCCGCCCTCGACCAGGCGATCCCAGGGCCCCGGGTTCATGCTTTCCATGATCGTCTTGTGCGGTACGCAGAGGACGACGGCGTTGAGGTCGACGAAGTCGTCGGCGCCGACGAGCCGGATGCCGAATTCCTCCTCCGCCTCCTCGGGATCGACCATGGGATCGTGGACCATCGCTTCGATGCCGTACTCGCGCAGTTCGACAAGGATGTCGGGAACCCGGCTGTTGCGCAGGTCGCGCACGTTTTCCTTGAAGGCCAGGCCGAGGATGCCGACCCGGGAGTCTTTCGAGAGGCGTCCGCTCTGCCCCAGCATCTTGACCACGCGGCCGGCGACGAAGGCGCCCATGCCGTCGTTGATGCGCCGCCCGGAGAGGATGACCTCCGGGTTGTAGCCGACTTCCTCGGCCTTGGCCGTCAGGTAGTAGGGGTCGACGCCGATGCAGTGGCCGCCGACCAGGCCGGGCGAGAAGTGCAGGAAATTCCACTTCGTGCCGGCCGCGGCCAGGACGTCGCGGGTCGGGATGTTCATCTTTTCGAAGATGATGGCCAGTTCGTTCATCAGGGCGATGTTGAGGTCGCGCTGGGTGTTCTCGATGACCTTGGCGGCCTCGGCCACCTTGATCGACGATGCGCGGTGCACGCCGGCGGAGGTCACGGCGCCATAGATGGCGGCCACGCGGTCCAGGGATTCCGCGTCCTCGGCGGAGACAACCTTGACGATCTTTTCCAGCACGTGCTCGCGGTCGCCCGGGTTGATGCGCTCCGGCGAGTAGGCGAGCTTGAAGTCCACCCCGGCCTTCAGGCCCGAGACCTCGGCCAGCAAGGGGCCGCAGACGTCTTCGGTGACGCCGGGATAGACCGTGGACTCCAACGCGACGATGGCGCCCGGCTCCATGTAGCCGGCGACGGTGCGGCAGGCGCTCTTCACCGCGCCGAGGTCCGGGCGGTGGTTCTGGTCGACCGGCGTGGGGACGGTGATGGCGTAGAAGGTGCAGCCACGCAGGCACTCGGGATCGGAAGAAACCTTGAGGCCGGCTCCCTTGAGGTCCTCGGACTCCACTTCGCCGGTCCAGTCATCGCCCACGGCCAGGCTCTTGACGCGCTTCTCGTTGACGTCGAAGCCGACGACGTCTTCAAAGCGCTTGGCCAGGGCGACCGCCAGCGGCAGGCCTACATAGCCCAGGCCGATGACGGCGATTCTTTCGTTGTTCTTCATTCCTGCGTCTCCAGACGGCCCTTCGGGCGCGTTCCAAGGTGATCGTTGAGCCGCCCGGAGGCGGTTGCCTTTTCAAAGGTCTCGGGGGTCAAAGGTCTCGGGGTTCATGGCAGAGTGGTCGTGAAGCGCCGCCGCTAGGTCCCGACGGCGCGCTGGGCGGCATCGCCCTCTGCCGATTTGAGGTGAACGTTGCTGAGGAAGGACTCGAACATCAGCAAGGCCCAGATGGCCGCGCTGTAGTCGCTGGTGCCGGCCGAGTGGTCGTCCAGCAGGCGCTCGATGAAGGCCATGTCGAACAGTCCCGTTTCCTCCAGGACGCCTTCCAGAAGCCGGCGGCGCACCACTTCGCGCAGCGGTCCGCGGAACCAGCTTGCCAGCGGAATGCAGAAGCCCATTTTCTCGCGGTAGAGCACGTCGTGGGGGAGCCGATCCTCCATCGCCTTCTTCAGCAGATACTTGCCTTCGCGGGCGCGCAGGCGGAAATCGGGCGGCAGCGTCGCCGCCCACTCCAGCAGCTTGTGGTCGAGCAGCGGCACGCGCACCTCCAGGGAGGTGGCCATGCTGGCCCGGTCGACCTTGGTCAGGATGTCGCCCGGCAGGTAGGTCTTCAGGTCGGCGTACTGGACCCGGTCCAGGTGGTGCTCGACCGGCGCGTCCTTGATGACGTCCTCCAGCACATTGCGCGCGTGGTAGCCGTTCAGGTCGCGCTGCATGCGCGGCGAGTAGAGGCGCTGGCGCAGGCGGTCGTCCAGGATCGAGACGCTGTGGAAGTAGCCTTCCACGCTGTCGCGGGCCAGGGCCTGCAGGGTGGACTTGGCGCGCAGCGGGCGCGGGGCCCAGTCCAGTTTCGGATAGGCCCGCCCGAGCAGCGAAAAGACCGGCTGGCGCAGCGGGCCGGGCAGGGTGCCGCGCACCATCTCCTCGTAGTGGTGCCAGCGATAGCGGCGGTAGCCGGCGAAGCCCTCGTCGCCGCCGTCGCCGGAGAGCGCCACGGTCACTTTTTCCCGCGCCAGGCGGCAGACCTGGTAGGTCGGCATGGCGGAGCTGTCCGCGAAGGGTTCGTCGTAGAAGCCGGAGATGTCCTCGATCAGATCGAAAGAGTCGGAGACGACCTGCCGCGAGCGGTGGTCGGTGTGCAGGTGCTTGGCCACCTTTTCGGCATAGACGGCCTCGTCGAAGTCCGGCACATCGAAGCCGATGGAGCAGGTGTTCACCGGCGTCGTCGAATGTTCCGCCATCATGCTGACGACGCTGCTGGAATCGACGCCGCCGGAAAGGAAGGCGCCGAGCGGCACGTCGGACATGAGGCGGATCTTCACGGCCTCGCTCATGCGCTCGCGCAGTTCGGCGCAGGCGTCGTCTTCCTTGAGGCGATGATTGGCCTCGAAGGTGATGTCCCAGTACTGCCGTGGCTCCGGCTGCGGTTTGCCGCGCGTCCACACCAGGGTGTGCGCCGGCGGCAGCTTGCGGACGCTCTCGTAGATCGTCTTGGGGTCCGGCACGTAACCGAAGGCGAAATAGTCCTCGATGGCCAGGATGTCGAAGTTGCGCTCCAGGCCGGGATGACACAGCAGCGCCTTCATCTCCGATCCGAAGATCAGCTGGCCGTCGGCCAGCGCCGCATAGTAGAGCGGCTTGATGCCGAGCCGGTCACGGGCCAGAAAAAGCGTTTCGTTGTTGCTGTCCCACAGCGCGAAGGAGAACATTCCGCGGAAGCGCTTCACGCAATCGGCGCCCCATTCCTCCCAGGCATGCACGATGACTTCCGTATCGCAGACGGTGCGGAACTTGTGGCCGAGCTCGCGCAGCTCGTCTTCCAGTTCCTTGAAGTTGTAGATTTCGCCGTTGTAAACCACACAGACGGAATGGTCTTCGTTGAACAGCGGCTGGTGGCCGCCGGCCAGGTCGATGATCGACAGGCGGCGGTGGCCGAGACCGATGCCGTCGTCGACATGGTAGCCGGCGCCGTCGGGACCGCGATGCTGAATGCTGTCGGTCATGGCCGTCAGGAGGGCGCGGTCGACCGGCCCCGCCGCTCTGGTGTTAAAGATGCCTGCCAGTCCGCACATAATCCAATCCGTCTCCGCTGTGCCGCGCCCGCTTGGTGCTCACGGCTTGGGAGCCCCTCCCGTCGATTCGCCCGGTGAAGTGGTGCCCAACATAACCGTCCCGGACTTGGCCGGCTCCCGGTCAAGCAGGACCAAACTGCCATTTTCCGCCATGCTCCGGCGCAGGAAGGCGCCGAGCAAGGCCTTAGTCTGCTCGTTATCCTCTGAGACTTTAGCGCCAATCGCAACCACTGCGGCGGCTCTTTCGCCGCCGAAGGCGATCGCCTTCATCTCCAGCAGCTTGCCGAGGATGCGCGAGTTGGTGGCTTCGCCGCCGATCCGGTACCAGACCCAAAGAAGATAGGTTTCGCCGCCCTTGCGCAGGACCATTTCATTAAGGGGGTGAGGGCCGCCGGGCAACTCGATCTCGGATCTCCGCACGCCGATCAGGCGCCACTTCTGGCTGTCGCCCAGCAAGTTGTTCACGTCGCTGATGGCTTCGGCCCCTTCGCGCTGATAGGCGAAATAGCTGACATGCAGTTCCACCTCCCCGTCGTCGCGCCGGTAGGCCTGGTGCAGGGTGGCATCCGCGCCCGGCAGCCGGGGCAGCCACTGCGGGGCCGTGGTCTCGGCCGCGGCCCAGGGCGCCATGGCCGCCGGCGGGCGGAGCCTGATGGCGGCGGTATCGGGAGGCGCCTTGGCCACGGCGAGCCAGGTCTGAGCGCCGAAGATCGCGAGGACGGCCAGGGCGCCGAGCAGCGCCTGGCCCGGAAGGCCGAGGCCCGCGCGGCGCGGCTGCGGGGCGCCGGCGGGGCCCGGCTGGTCGTCCATCAGGGGATCGCTGCGGTCGCGCAGCACGGCGGCGATGCCCAGCAGGGTGAGCGTGACGATTCCCAGGAAGACGAAGCCGTAGATGATGTGGTCGACATCGACGGCCAGCTCATAGTCGCTCAGGTGCGCCAGCATGACGATGCCGTAGGCCCGGATGCCGTTGGCGACGATCGGCACCAGAATGGAAAGGCCGACGAAGAGCAGGCGCCGCTTCCAGGAGCGGAAGAACAGATAGGCGGCCAGAATGCCCAGGGCCACGCTGACGATCAGGTAGCGCACGCCGGAGCAGGCCTCGGCGACGAGGAAGGCCCCGGAGGGGATCTGGATGAAGTAGCCGTCCAGGAAGACGGGCATGCCCGTGAGGCGGAGCAGATGGACGACCATTTGGGCCGTCACGTCCTGCAGCATGGGAATGACGGAGTAGCCGAAGGGGACGGCCAGATAAAGGTAGGCCAGGGGGAAGAGCGCCACGCGGGCCGCTTCCGCACCGAGCACCAGGAGGAACAGCGACTGCCAGAGGCCGACGATGGCGAATTGCTTGACGACCATCAGGTTCGCAAGGTCGCCGATGACCCAGAGCAGCGTCAGGCCCACCATCGGCAGCAGCGCCCAGGGGGCGGCTCTCGGCCGGACCGCCGCCAGCCGGTGGCGCAGCCGGTAGAGGAGAAAGAGGCTGATCGGCAGAATGAAGTAGGCGTGTCCGTAGGTGCGCGAGGTGTTCCAGACGCGCACCGCGGCGGCGATCTCGTTCCAGAAGATCCACCCGAGGGCCAGGGAGCAGACGGCGAAGATCGCCAGGCTGACGCCCCAGGCCTTGCGCAGGCCGGCGGCGGTCGGCTGCGGCGGTTCCGCCGGCGCCTGGGTCCCGCCCGGCGGTAGCCGGTTCCCGCCCGGCGGCAGCGGCGCGGCACTTTCCTGCGGGCGGATTTGCGGCGTGCTCTGCATCTAGGCCAGTTCCCGCGCGACCAGGGGGCCGATGGTGTTGGCGACGGCCAGCGGCAGCCGCTTCCAGGTCGCGACCATCAGCGCGTACTTCGGGTTCAGCGGATTGATCTCGGGCACCTCGTCGAGGCGCAGCAGGCTGTGTTCGTAGTACAGCGGCTCCGGCTCGAAGCCCCAATGCTTCTTGAAAGCGAAGGAGCCGGTGCCGACCTTGCTGCGGCCGAAGTCGAAGAGGCGCAGGCCGGACTCGCAGGCCCGGCGCATCACTTCCCAGTACATGAAGTCGTTGGCCGCGTAGGCGCGCGCCGCCTGGCCGCCGCCGCCGTAGTAGGGCAGGACCTCGTCGCGAAAGAAGAAGGAGAGGACGCTGGACAGGGGCTGCCCGTCCTTCGTGATCGTGACGACCTCGCTCACGTCGTCGAACACCGACTTCAGGCATTCGTAGTAGCGCCGGCTCAACACCGGCGTGCCGAGGTTCCGCACGCTTTCCGCATACAGCGGGAAGAAGCGGCTGACGTCCGCATCGACCTGGCCTTCCAGTCCCTGCTTGATGCCTTTGCGCACCATGGCCCGCTGCTTGCGTGGGATGGCCTTCATGGCCTCCTCCGGGGTCGCCGCAATCTCCTTGCGGAAGGTGACGTAGGTCTTGTCGTTGCAGGGCCGGTCGTCGTGCAGGGGCCGGCGCAGGCGGTATTCGATGCGCTCGACCCGCAGGTCGCGCCCCAGCGACTGGGCCGCGTCGTCCAGCGCCCGCAGGGCGCCCGGTGTCGTCGCCACGGGGCCGCCATAGACGCAGAAGCCGTTGGAGATGAGGCTGTTCCCGAATATCCGGCCGCGCACATGGGTCAGCGGCAGAACGCCGACGATCTGCCCGCCCTGCCGGGCGAGGAGATAGTGGCAGTCATGGCCGAAGCTTTCTTCGATCACCGCTTTCCATCCCGAGAGATGGAAGAAGGTCGCTTCCGGCTGGGCCCGGACGAAGCTGTCCCACTCGGGGTCGCCGCCGTCTAAGAGGCTAGTGACGTGGAGGTCGTCGGCAGAATCGCGTGGCATGCTTCCCCATCTTCGCTCGCCAGGTACACACGGTCCATCCGGTCCCAGTCGAAGTCCTTCAGCACCGCCCGCAACCGCCGTTCCATCGTGTTGAGGTTCACGTAGTGACGGAAACGCGAGCGCAGGGGAGCTTCCTTGAAACGCGGTTGCTCGGGGTCGACCTCCCAGGGATGGAAGTAGAAGACCACGGGCCGCCGGTCCTTCGCAGCGATGCGGCGTAGGGCCCAGCGCGAACAGGCGTAGGGCAGGAGGCGGAAATAGCCACCACCGCCGCTCGGCAGATTGCGGTTAAAGATATTGAGTGTGGTGATCGGCACCTCGACCAGTCCGTGCTTGTCGCTCGGCCGGTAGGCGAAGCGCGGCGCATCGGGCATGCCGTAGTGGTCATGCTGGATCGGGTAGACGCTGGAACTGTAGCGGTAGCCTTCTTCGGCCAGGATGTCGAAGGCCCAGGGCGTGCGCTGGTCGATCGAGAAACTCGCCGCGCGGTAGCCCCTGACCTGCTGCCCGCCGATATCCTCGAGGATCTGTTTGGACTTGCGGATATCCTGGCGGAAGGCTTCCGGCTCCTGGGTGTGCACCTTGACGTGGTCGTAGCCGTGACTGGCCACCTCGTGGCCGGCTTCGGCGATCCGCCGCAGCACCTGCGGATAGCGTTCGGCGACCCATGCCAGGGTGAAGAAGGTGGCGGAGACCTGATGGTCGTCGAACATCTCGAGGATGCGGTCGACGTTGCGCTCCACGCGGCAGGAATAGCTGTCCCAGTCGGCGCGCTGCACCTGATTCGCGAAGGCGGCGACCTGGAAGTAGTCTTCCACGTCGACGGTCATCGCTCCGGTTATCGCGGCGGGGTTCTTGCCGGCCATCGTCGTTCTCCTGGGCTGCGGCGCGCCGGTCCGCGAGGGGCCGGCGGGCGATCGCGCTAGCCGTCCTTTTCGTTCACGTTGCGGAAGTCGACCACGCGGTCGGACGCCTCCGGCTCCGGCTCGGGGGAATAGTCTTCCTCGGCCATCGGCGGCTCGAGAGCGATCTCGACGTCGGAGGCAGGTTCGCCGCCGAGCGACAGGCCGGTGGCGTCGATCCGCATGTCGTCGGCCACGAAGCTGACGTCCTCCGCCGTGATCTCGTGCTTTTCCTCGATGAAGGCGTTCCACAGCAGGCGGTCGCAAAGGTTGTTGATGAGGCGCGGCACGCCGCGGGTCTCCCGGTGGATCACCGCGAAGGCGTCATCGGAGATGCTCGGGTCGTTGTCCCAACCCGCCCGCTGCAGGCGGAACTGAATGTACTGCTTGGCCTCTTCGTCGCTCAGCGGCGTCAGGTGGTGGATGGCCACGATGCGCTGGCGCAGCTGCTCCAGGCCGTTGCCGGCGAGCTTGCGGCGAAACTCGGGCTGGCCGACCAGGAAGACCTGCAGCAGGGGACGGCCCTTATGATAAATGTTCGAGAGCATGCGCAGCTCTTCCAGGGCGGAAACCGGCAGGCCCTGCGCCTCGTCGACCACCAGGATGGCCCGGGCGTTGCGGCGGTGGGTTTCCAGCAGGAAGGCTTCCAGGTTGCGGAAGACCGTCGCCTTGTCGGAGTTCTCTTCGCGCAGACCGAACGCCGAGGCGACCATGCGCAGGAAGCTGTCGGCCTCGAACTGGGTGTTGGCGATCATCGCCGTCACCGCCGTGTTCTTCGGCAGGCTGTTCAGGAAGTAGTCGATGAACACCGTCTTCCCGGCGCCGATTTCGCCGGTGATGACCACGAAGCCTTCACCCTTGCTGAGGCCGAAACTCAGATAGGACAGCGCCCGGCGCTGCGACTGGCTGCGGAAGTAAAACCGCAGGTCCGGCGTCAAGTTGAAAGGGTATTCCCGAAGCTTAAAGAAGGTTGTGTATTTCATGTGCTGCCTTGTTTGCCATCTTCCTAGCTTTTCATAATTGGGCACACCCGCCCGCCCGCAAGTCACACGTCACACAAGCCCCGTCAATCTACACGGCGGGTGCCGGGTTGGCGATTCCTTCCTAGGCCAACGCGCTCGGATCGCTGAAAGTTCACAAGTCTTTATGCGGCATGGCCCAGATTTTGTGGGGCCGAGCGCGCAACGCCGTATACTTAGTGGTTATTACCGCTTGGAGTTAACCCTAATGCCCTGTCCCGAAGGGCCGGATCACTCTTCTTCCGGCCGGTCTTCGCGCCGGGGGAGGGCTTTCCGCAGCAGGTGCGGCAGCAGCAAGTAAAGCGGCATTCGCAAATAATGAGAGCGTACATAAAGAGCCCAGCGCGCGAAGCCTGTCATGGCCGTATCACAAGTCGAATGATCCGGCAGGAGGGCGCGGTGGAAGAGGGCGTCGAAGAGTGCGCGCCGGGGCGCCGCCGGCCCCCAGGACCGGCAGGCCTGCCGCAGCTCTTCGGGGATCGGGCGGTCCAGCAGATGCGCGCGGTAGCGCAGGGTGAAGTAGAGCGGGCCGGTGAGGCCGAGGGTCTCGGCCCGCGACCCCAGTTCGCTCCAGAAGCCGGGCTGGGCCCCGAAGTGCCGGACCAGGTCGTCGAGGTCCAGCAGGTCGCGCAGGCCGCGGTCGAACTCGCCTTCGTTGAACAGGTGGACGGCGCTGTGCAGCACCATGTCCGCCGGGGCCAGGATGCGCAGCCGGGGATCGTCGCCGAGCGGGCGGCTGGCGTCCGCCAGGGCCGCCGCGTCGACCGTGGATCGGGCCGTCACCGGCACGATGGTATGGTGGATGTCCAGGGCGGTCGCCCGCTTGTAGTGCTGCAGCGGCGGGATCTGGTGGGTCCAGCGGCGGTAGTAGGTCTGGTCGTATTCGTCGTCGACCAGCGAGATCCAATCGGCGTCAAGCAGGATCTGTTCGATCTCGTCGATCCGGTCCCGGGGCACCATGAAATCGATGTCGCCGAACAGGCGTCCCCGCGCCGACGGCAGCCCGGCCATGACATAGGCGGCCCCCTTCAGAAGGGTGATGGGGACGCCGGAGTCGGCCAGCACCCGGCGCACGCAGGTGACTTCCCAGCGCACGTCGCGCTGCAGCTTCAGCGCCAGGGCCTGCTCCGCCTGCAGATGCCGCCGCGGGCGCTCCGGGACCGCTTCCAGCGCCCCGATCTCCTCCAGCTGAATGGCGAGACGCGCCAGAATCCCGGCCGTCCGGGCCTGCCGGACGACGAGGTCCCATTCCTCCAGGGTGAGGGCGGCCAGGGCCTCCGGCCGGCTCGCCAGACGCGGCAGCAGGTGGCGCGGGTCTCCCTTGCGCAGGCCGGTCACGCCATGGCTCCCTCGGCCGCACCACCCTCCGGCTCCAGCGCCGCGAAGGTCCGCTGGGCCTCGGCCAGTTCGCTGTAGGTGAACTCGAAGCAGGCGCAGCGATCGACGATGCCGGCCAGCAGCTCGAAGCCGTGCTCGCCGTGGATGCTGTAGTTGAAGGCGTTGTCGCCCAGCTCGATCAAGGTGGACGCCTTGGAGCGCGGGGTCAGCTCGGTCGCGGCGCCTTTCGCGAAGCGGGGAAAGATGATCCAGGCGGGCCGGGCGGTCTCGGTCACGCGCTCGATGCTGGCCGAGGGGGCCTTCAGCAGGGCGACGGTTCCCTTGGCGGTATCTTTGGAAAGCGCGCTGATCGTCGCCCCGGGGATGACCTGCCGGATGATGTCGATGGACTCGTTCTTCAGGCTGACGGGACGCGCCAGGGGCGTGATGCGCCCGTCGTTCAAGGAGACCAGCGCCAGCTCGTCGGACAGCAGCCGCCAGCCGTTGTTCACCAGAAAGGCTGTCAGGGTGCTTTTGCCCGCCCCGGGGGCGCCCGGCAGGATGGCCGCGAGGCCGTCCTTCTCGATGGTCGCGGCGTGGATGATCAGGAAGTGATTGGCGTGCGAGGCGATCGACCAGTTGAGGCCCCACTCCAGAAAGGGCAGCGCCTGAGCGAGGGGAAGCGGTTTGAAAGGCACCAGCCCGTCGAACTTGAACAGCACCTGCGGATGATACCAGGCGCGCAGCCCGGCCGGCTTTTCCAGCGAGATATGATAGTCGGCGAAGGCTTCGTGGTCGGGGGCCGGGTAGTCGGCGTAGAGCAGGGAAATGCCCTCCACCACCTGCGGGATGCGCGTGCGGATACGGCTGAGAAACGGCCCGGTGTGCAGGAACAGGCCGGGGCCGTTGAGGCGGCGGGCCAGCTCGCTTCCGCTCAGGCGTGACAGCTTCACGGTGTGCCCCGGCGGCCGGAGCAGGCAGGCGCAATGGACCGCCACGAGTCCTGTTCACTTGGGGGGTGCGGGCTTGCCTTCCGGGACGCCGCCCCGCATCGCGGGTTATCTACTTCCTGGGCGAAGATCACGCTGCCTTGCCGGGCCTGGTCTGTCGAACGGTGGACATGATCTTCCCTCATCGGAGCCAGCGCAAGGCTTCGGCCCCGGCCGGTCTCAGGCGGGGAAGGGGAGCTCTGGGGCGGGCGGCGGCCCGTTGGGGCCCCCAGGGGGTCGAGCCGCAAGCTCCGTCTCGACCAGCCCGCAGTCCGCCAGGCGGTCGAGGGCCGTCTGGGCCACATGCCGGAGGCGCGGGGTGCTTTCCAGATCCAGGACACTTCCGAGGTGGTCGGTCAGCTGGTCCAGAGTCGCCGGCGTCTCGCGCAGGCGCTTGAAGATCTCCGCCATGACCACGTCCAGCAACAAGGTATCGCCGGAAAGGTCGTCATAGACGACGATCTCACCCGCCCAGGCGCGCCAAGCCGTGACACGCTGGTGGTTGAGGCGCCACGCGTCCTGTCGGGAGGGGTCTGAGAGATTGCGGGGCGGTTTCACTGCGTGCTCGGGGGAGATGCCGGCGTGAACGCCAGCCGTTCCGGACCTTAGCCCTGGTCGTTGAGCATCCGCAGTTGCTCTTCCAGCTTGAAGGGATCCCGGTGGATGTCGCGCGTGACCTTGTCGACAACGTCCTGCCGCGACAGACCGTAGTACTGCTTGCCGTATTCACAGGCGTTGCAGTAGGCCGCGGCGATATGGGCCAGCAACGGCGAGGGGCCGGCGTTGCCGCTCGGCGGATGGGGCGACTCTTCATCAAGCCAAAGGGCCTGCATCAGCGTCAGCTTGTCGTCTTGGGCGATGCCCGGGCCGAAAATCTCGGAGAAAGGCGTGCCGAAAGGCGGCGTGTGATCCAAATTGGGGCTCTGGTCCAGCCATTCGATGTACTCGTCGACCCGCTGGATCTTGTACCAGTTCCAGGAGTACCGCTTCAGCTTCTTGCGATGCTCGACCAACTCGTACTTGGTCGGAATCGAGTAATCATTGCAGCCGTAGTAGTCCAGGTATATCGGGTTGCAGGGGCCCGTCTCGAAGTGACGTTTGCAGTCCCCGTCCTTTTCCTTCCAATACTTCGGCTTCTTGCCGCGGCAGTATGTGGTGTTGTCGGCGTGCTGGTGGGAGAGGTTTCCCGACAGCTTGCCCGAGATACCGCACTTCTTGACCTGATGACCGCCGCCGTAGCTTCCGCCGGCCATGGCCGGGCGGGAGGCGAGGGTGAGGATCACCGGCGCGCTGGCAAGGCCGCCAATGAGGATCCGGCGGCGCGCAGCACGATGGGCACGCTCTTCCGCCGACTCCCCGGTCGACGGCGCGGGCGCCTCGCCGGTGTCTACACCGGCTTCGGTGTTTTCGATGTCAGAGCGGTCTTTATCGGCCATCCCAGCAATCCTGCTTCGATGTACAAACGTTCCTGTTCACCCATCCCCCGACGGCCGGGGGCCGGTCACTATGCCGTCCCGGGAGCATGCCACAAGAGCCTCTCCGATTTCGAGTGTGGATTTAGTCTCCTACCACCTCATTCCCCGCGTACTTACCTCATTATGCCACAGGAACATCTGGTATCAGATCCACACCCCGGGCTTTCTTGACCATACAAGCACGGCGAGTTGTAAAACTGATATGCATAAATCGTACCATGATACCAAGCTATTGAAGTTATTGGTTTGTAAATCGCTGGTGGAACAGGCCGAGTCGCAAATCGTCAATAATTTTTACAGTTGATGATGGTTAATCTCGCCCCCAGCGGCGCTCCACCTTGGGGATGCCTTCTAAATGGCTGAGTTATCATAATAAATCACAAGGCGATGCGCCGCGGCGGGTATCAACAAACTTGACGCCGGCTTCGGGACCGCTGTCGCTCCGGCGCATTGGCAGGGCCGTGGCCTTCAACTAGGTTTGCAGGGCATTTGGTTTGCAGGCCATTGGGTCTGCAGGGCGGGCGTCCGCGCAAGGCAGCGCGCCAAGGGGCTGCGATGCCGGGGCCGGAGGCGCCGCAAGAGAGGGCAGAAGAGAATGGGCCGACCGTCAAGGAAAGAGCCGTTCAGCGACGCCATGGACGGCCTGTCGGTGCCGCCGCCCGGGCTGCCGTCGGAACCGCTGCTGCTTGTCGTGATCGACACCGAGGAGGAGTTCGACTGGAGCCGGCCGCATGCCCGCGAAAACACCGCCGTCACGTCGATCGCGGCGCAGGGTCTGGCGCAGGAGGTTTTCGCCCGCCACGGCATCGTTCCGACCTATGTGATCGACTACCCGGTGGCTTCGACGCCGGCGGCCGTGGAGGTTCTAAAAGCCTTCGCCGACCGCGGGCAATGCCGGATCGGCGCCCATCTGCACCCCTGGGTCAACCCGCCGCACAGCGAAGACGTCACCGCGCGCAACTCCTATCCCGGCAACCTGCCGCCCGAGCTCGAACGCGCGAAGCTGGAGGTTCTGACCAAGACGATCACCGAGGCCTTCGGGCAGCGGCCGGAGATCTACAAGGCCGGGCGCTACGGCGTGGGGGCGGCGACGGCGCGGATCCTGGCGGACCTCGGCTACCGCATCGACGCCAGCGTCGTGCCCTTTACCTGCTTCAGCGATGACGGCGGGCCGGACTTCTCGCGCGCGGGCTTCCAGCCGGCGTGGTTCGGTCCGGAGGGCGATCTGCTGGAGATTCCCCTGTCGTGCGGTTTCCATGGCCTGCTGCGGTCCTGGGGGCCGTCGCTGTTTCCCCTGGCCGCCGGTCCCGCCGGGATGCGCGTGAGGCTGCCGGGGATCCTGGCGCGTGCCGGGCTGATGGAGCGCATCCGGCTGACGCCCGAGGGCGTCGACCTGGCGGCCAACATGCGCCTGGCGCGCAGCCTCTACGCGCAGGGAAGCCGCGTTTTCACGCTGACCTACCACTCGCCCTCTCTGGTGCCGGGCATGACTCCCTATGTGTCGTCCCAGGCGGAGCTGCGCGGTTTCCTCGAGACGATGGACCGTTTCTTCGCGTTTTTCCGGGAGGAGCTCGGCGGCAGGCCCTCCGATCCGCTGGAGGTCTACAGTCTGCTGAAGCCGGCACCGGCGTCGTCGGCAAGTCCGCGGGAACTGGGGCTGGCGCGCGGGTGATCTGGCCGGGTGATCTGGGCGGGTGATCTGGTAGGCGGGGGATGGATTCGAACCGTCCGACTTCTCCCATGTAGAGGGAGCACTCTGCCACTGAGCTACCCGCCTATCGTGATCCGGCGCATTCTTGAACACCGCCGGCCGGGCTGCAATACCACCTTTTAGACGGCTGCCCCGGGGGCAGGTGAGATCGATGCCCCGCAGGGCAGGAAGCGGGTTATCTCCAGCAGCCGACCTGGACCAGGAACGGGCGTGCGTCTTCGAGGATGCGCGCGGCCGGCTGCGGCGGGCGGCGGCCCGACACCTGATAGGCGACGCCGTTCTTCCGCAGAAAATCCTCCAGCGCCCTGGCCGGCAGGGCCAGGCCGATTTCCGTGACCGTCTCCCCCGTCTTCTTGTAGACGTTCACCGAATCGACCTTCGCAAAAACCACGCCCAGCACATTGCCGCCGCTGTCCAGCAGCGGACCGCCGCTGTTGCCGCGGCGCACGTCGCCCCTGACGACGATCGCCGGGCCGCGATCCGTCGGGCTTTCCCGCTGCAGGATCTCGACGGCGCTCATAACCGGCTCGATGGTCACCAGGCCCCTGTCGGGGTAGCCGATGACGAAGCCCGGGTCGAGAATCGCCATGTCGTCCGCGGCGTTGAGCGGCGCCACGGCCGGCGGTTCGATATCCGCGCGCAGCAAGGCCAGGTCGCTCTCCGCATCCGCGACGACTTTCGAGACGATCACTCTTTCGCCGAAAGTGGGGGAGATCGAAACGACGGCGCAGTCTTCGACAACGTGGTGGCTGGTGATGACGCTGCCGTCTGCGGCGACGAAGAATCCGGATCCCAGCCCGGCCAGCTGCTTGCCCTGGATGCCGCCGGGAGGGCCCGTGAGCACCTTCTGGATGTAGTCGCGCCGCTCTTTTCTGAGGGTCGCGGCCTCGTCACGGGTGACGATGCGCCCCGCGCAGTCGCTGGCCAGGGTCTCTTGGACCGTGCCCAGGGCTTCGTTGTAGCACTGCACGGCGTCGCTGGCGGACGCCGGAGTTGGCGTGGTGACCGCCAGGGCCATCAGGAATCCGGCCCAGAGCGGCACGGCGAGCACTGCTGCGGACTTGGGTGACATCGTCGCTGCCTCGTGCTTGGCGGGGTCGTCGGCCGGTGGTTTTCGCCGGCCGATGCTTCCTGCATGGGAAGGGAAGCGCCGCAAACCGCCAGCTTACAGGCTTTGTGGCCCCGGGCGAAGGGGCCTCGAAGGGCTCTTTGGAAGCTCCCGGCGAGGCCGGGGCAGACATGCGCTCGCAGCCTGGCGCGGTTTCTTGCTGGACAGAGCGGACATAGATTTGGATGATCTGCTAAACTGCGGTGTTGCAAGGCCTTGTTTGGGGTTCCGTAACCGTCGAGTGACATTCTCGGTGATGCAGCAGAGTCGGCATGCGAGCGCCTGAAGGCCTACTGTAACACTGCCACCACGGCCGCTCGGGGGGAGGGGCGTTGTCGGTTTCCATCGATAAGAGACAAGCCTACGCAAGGCGCCGCCGTTTAGGGCGCTGCGCCTGTTTGGCCGTGTTCATGGCTTTGCTGGCCGGAATCCTCGGCTTTTCGGGTATCTCGGGCGCCGCCGCGGTGGAGCCGGGGGAACCGCCCCTCTATCTGATTGGCCCTGGCGATTCGCTGGAGATCAACGTGCGGCGGGAAGCGGAACTCTCCACCTCCGCCACCGTGCGCCCGGACGGACGAATCACCATTCCACTGGTCGAGGACCTCGTCGCGGCGGGCAAGACTCCGCGTGAGCTGGCCGACGATATCGAGGCCCGCCTGGCGGATTTCGTGGTGGACCCCAACGTCACGGTGACCGTCCGCAGCGGGCTGGGCGAACTCAGCCAGCAGATCAGGGTCGTCGGGGACGCGGCGGAGCCGCGCGCGCTGGCCTACCGCAGCGGCATGACCCTTTTGGACGCCGTCATCGCCACCGGCGGCCTTTCCCGGCAGGCCGACGGCAACGGGACCGTGATCATTCGCCAGACCGAGACCGGCACGCGCGAGATTCCAGTGCGGCTTGCCGACTTGGTCAGGTCCGGCGATTCGAGCGCCAACGTCGTGCTCATGCCCGGCGACGTGATCGTCATCCCGGAGGGTTTTCTCGACGGCGAGTGGCACGTCACTTACGGCTTCGCGGCGAGCGAGACCTTCAGCGACAACATCGACCAGGGACCCTCGGGCGACCGGGAGGTCGGCTTCATCACCCGGGCGGGTCCCTCCATGGCGATTTCCGGCAAGACCGCCCGCGTGACCGCCGGCTTCAACGGCAACATCTCCGGTGTGCATCAGATCGGCGGCAACGACCCCGGCTTTTCCGTCGATCCGCGGATTTCCGGAACCTCTACGACCGAGGTCTCGCCCGACTTGGTGTTCTTCGATCTGCGGGCTTCGGTCAGCCGTCAGCTCCTCGACTCGCGCGAATCCACCTCGGGTTCCGGGGCGAGCACCAGCAACCGCGACTTCGTCGTGGCGCTCACGGCCAGCCCCTATGTGGTGCACCGGCTCGGCGATTTCGCCGATGCGACCTGGCGCTACACCTTCAGCCCGGTCCTGGTCGACTCGGACAACAATTCGAATGCCTTCAGCCATCGTGGCAGCCTCGACCTCGACAGCGGCGACGATTTCTCGATGTTTGGCTGGAACTGGTCGAACAGCGTCGGGCAGGAGGTCCGGACCGAAGACGACGACATCACGACGGCGAACACGAACTTCGGCTTGAGCTATGCGCTGTGGCAGGGCTTCTCGCTGAATGGCAGTGTCGGCTATGAGTACCGCGACGGCGACCAGGACGAGGACAACAACTTCAGCGGCATCACCTGGCGCGGCGGTTTCGCCTGGCAGCCCAATCCCGATCTGACTCTGGCGGCCGGCTACGGCCGGCACGACGATGACGAGAGCTTCGATGCCTCCCTGGGGTATCAGGTCGGCGCCAAGACGTCGGTCACCGCCAGCTACGCCGAGGCCCTGCAGACGTCGCAGGCACGGGCTATTTCCAATCTCGAACTGCTGGGCGTCGATGACGACGGGCAGCTCATCGATCCCATCACCAACGAACCCTTCAGCGGCGACCTCGACCCCTTCACCTTCGATGACGAAACTACGCGGACCCGCACCCTGCGGGTCGGCGCCAGCCACAATGCCGGCCGTAACACCTTCGGCCTGTCGGGGCTGGCCGGTACCAGCGAGGGCAGTTCTTCGGGCGATGAGGAGTTCTATACCGCGACCTTCTCCTGGGGGCGCCGCCTCGCGCCCGATCTGCGGATGCGCACCACCGGCAGCTACGACCGCAGCCAGTTCGATGAGGACGACCGTGAGGACGATACCTACCGGGCCAGTGTCGGCCTGGACTACAGCCTCGCGTCCAACGCCCGCGCCTCGCTGTCCTATAGTTTCCAGGCGCGGGATTCTTCCGATGCGGATGAGGATTTCTACGAGAACGCCATCACCGTCGGGATCTCGCTGACCTTCTAAGCAAGCGGAGAGGGCCCAGGCCTTCCCCCTTGACGCTCTGCCGGGGGGGGCGCTCTGCCGAAGGACGCCCTGGCGCCCGGTGGCTGTCCCGCGTCTGTCATCTACTTCCTGTATGCAATAGCTGCGCGGCGGCCGCCGGCATACCCGGCTCAGGGGAAGACCGGGCCCTAGAGTCAGCAGCTCATCGTTAAGAAAAGGCCGGTTCACTATAATATTGTATGATTTTTACCCCTTTATTAGGCCAGTATAGTTAATAAAATTACTTAAAACTGATTTAGAAAGAATTTTGACGTATATTTAGCTCTTGGGGGGACGGTACAGGATTGACTGTCTTCGGGAGAGAACCAATGTGGCTCACGGCCGATCAGGAATTGCGGCGGGAGTTTTTGCTCTTCGCTCTGGGCAAGCAGCCCGACGTCGAAGCGGCGATCACGATGGCGGCGCGCATGGAGCGTTTCGTTCTCGATGGCCAGCCCGTTTCGGATGGCCGGCCCTATGAGGTCGAGCCGGCGGAGGTCGCCGCGGCGATGACGGAGGCGGGCGTCGCCACGGGCCCCGCGCCACGGCAGGCGTATGAACACCAGACCCATGATCAACAGACCCATGATCAACAGCCCCATGATCAACAGCCCCCTGATCAACAGCCCAAGGTCACCAAGCGGCGCTGGAGCGACGCGGACGACGCGCGGCTGCGCGAGCTCTGGCAATCCTCCGAGTGCGCCCTGGAAGAGATCGCCGAGGAACTGGAGCGGACGGTTCCCAGTCTCTACAGCCGTGCCCGCGCCCTGGGCATGGAAAAGCGCGGCCCGATGACCAAGGCCCGTCAGGAGCCGGCCGCGGCCGCTCCGGACGTCGGGCCGGCCGCAGAGTTGAAAGCCGTAGAGCCGAAAGAGGAAGCGGAACCGGAAGAGCCGGCCCAGCAGGCGACGGTTCAGGAAGAGCCGGTCCCGGCAGTGACGGTTCAGGAAACGCCGGCTCAGGAATCGCCGATTCAGGAAGCGCCGGTTCAGGAAGCACCAGTCCGGGAAGAGGCCGGCGACGGCTCGGCGGGCGAAGACGGAAAGGCGGCTGAGGCCGCAGCGGGCAAGAGCGTGGTGCTCTCTCCCAACGCGCGACGCCAGGTGATGCCGCGCGAG
Source organism: Kiloniellaceae bacterium (assembly GCA_048268885.1). GTDB lineage: Bacteria > Pseudomonadota > Alphaproteobacteria > Kiloniellales > Kiloniellaceae > Pelagibius. The sequence continues at coordinate 74,541 of JBLWUP010000026.1, forward strand.
CGCCACCGCTTCTCCGCCGGCGGCGACGCCCTGCAGACGGGCAGGCCCCGGCATGGCTTCGGCCGAAAGACCATAGCCGCCGCCAGCAGTGTGGCGTCCCCGATGTTCGTCGATTCGATCATCCAGTTCCTGCGCAGCCGCGACTATTCCGTGGTGCGTGTGGGCGACGGACAGTTCCGGCTCGACGGGCGCCGGGTCATGACGGCGGACGAGCTGCGGGAGAAGGCCAACCAGGTGCGCAAGTCGCTGGGCCAAGCGCCCTTCACCTCGCAGCTGGACAAAGAGGCCAGCTAAGCCTTCGTCTTTCCGCGATCGTTGGGTGAGGGCGCGGCGGCCTTACAGCTCGGCGCTGATGAAGCGCCGTTCGCGCCCTTCCAGAACCACGCAGGACAAGCGGTCGGTGGCATAGGCCGTCGTATCGACACAGATGCGATTGGCCTTCTCCACGATCTCGCTGCCCGAGGAATGGCCGTGGACGACGACTTTCTCGTGGCGGCGTTTGGAGCGCAGGAACTCCCGGCGGATCCACAGCAGGTCTTTGGGGTCTTGTTCCTCGATCGGAAGGCCGGGCTTGATGCCCGCGTGGACGAAGAAGTAGTCGCCGGCCGTGTGAGACAGCGCGAGTCCGCGCAGGAAGGCAATGTGCTGCGGCGGGATGGCTTTCGCCAGATCCTCGCGGATCACTGCCGGCTCGAGCGCTTCATTGTCCTCGCTGCGCAGGCGCACGCCGTAACCTCTGACGGTCGCGCCACCGCCGATCGCCAGCCAGCTCTTACCGCCCTCTTCGCCGTCCAGGAAGCGTAGCAGGGCGTCCTCGTGGTTCCCTTTCAGATGAATGCTGCGGGCCCCTTTGACCGGCCGCTTCAGCAGTCGGTCGATGACGGCGCGGCTGTCGGGGCCGCGGTCGACATAGTCGCCGAGATAGACGACGGTGACGCTGCGCTCTGGCTCTCCCTCGGAAATTTCCCGCTCGATGGACTCATGCAGGCGGGCCAGCAGATCGTCGCGGCCGTGAATGTCGCCAATCGCGTAGACAACCTCGGACTCGGGGATCTCTGCTTTGGGGCCGAAGAGCCATGACAACATGTAAGAAGCGACCTCTGTGCTTGGCCAGGGACTTAAGGGAGCGATGCCTAACACTCTGAAATTCTTTGCGCTTGCACGCAACAGCCTTCCCGTTTGAGATGGGGCGCCGAGCCTAGGATTTCACGTTGTTCTCCGCTATAAAATCCGGGGCTGGGGCTGCTCATGGCTCTCGAAGGGGAGGGGGGCTTGCCAAAGGCGGATTTCCGTCTCAGAGGCGACGCACTGGATCCGCTGGCGGCGGTCAAGGTGCTCGCCGTCATGTGCCACCCGACTGACGCGCGCAGCCGGGAGGTTCTGCTGCGGCGTATGCCCTCCAAAATCACCATTTCCCGAGAACAGGCGGCCGCCGAGTGGTCCGGCGACCTGCGGCTGCGGGCCATCTGGGGCGAGTTTCGCGAGCATGGCCGCTGGGCTTGTCTGGCCGGGGCCGTGACCTTGGCCTGCGTTCAGTTGAGAAGCATGAAGCAGCGCGGCGACCGGGCCGCCGTCATCGCCCTCGCCGCAAGCATCGCGCGCCAATGGGACCAGGCGGTCGCGCCGGATGCCGCAGGCGCCGGCGAGACAGCTGCGCCGCCGCGGCGCGAAGCCGACATCCTGCGCGCTTTCCAGCTTTACCGCAGCGTTTCCCACCTCTGGGCGGCACTGGTCTACGGCCGTTTGAAGCACCGTCAGGATCTGTTGCCCCAGTCGGCGCAAACCCTGCCGAGCTTTCTGGCCTATGGCGAGGAACTCGCCCGTTTGGCCGCCGCGCTGCCATGGCAGGCGCGGGACCCGGAGCTTGTCGTGGAGCCTGACGCCTTGTGGAGCTTCGTCCTGCCGGAGCGGGTGAAGAAGACGGCGCGGGCGCAGATCGCGCCGCCGCCGCCCGTGGCTGCTCCGCCCAAGGCCCCTTCGCCCGCCGCCGGCCCTGGGCCGGAAGCCCGACCGGAAGCGGGCCTCTCGACCGACCACCTGTGAGGCGAACAGCCCCTAGCAGCGGTTCTAGCCGGATTTGTCGGCCTTGAGGGTGAAGGTGCCCTCGACGTAGCGGATGATGGCTTCGACGGACTCGGGCACGCTC
>JBLWUP010000027.1:0-76662 GCA_048268885.1 Kiloniellaceae bacterium
CCGGCGTCCCACTTGCGGCCGGTGGCGAGGTTGTGGGCATGGCAGATGGCGACGGCCAGCGCGTCGGCGGCGTCCGCCTTGGCCGGATTACAGCCGGGCAGCAGCCGGGCGACCATCATGCCGACCTGGTCCTTGTCCGCGTGGCCGGTGCCGACCACGGCCTTCTTGACGATCATCGGCAGGTATTCGGCGACGGCGAGGCCGTCCAGCGCGGGGGTCAGCAGCGCAATGCCGCGCGCCATGCCGAGCTTCAGGGTGGAGGAAGGGTTCTTGTTGGCCAGTGTCACCTCGACGGCGGCGGTCTCCGGCCGGTAGGCGGCCACCACCTCGGCGATGCCCCGGTGCAGCTGCAGCAGGCGCTCGGCCAGGTCGGCCTTGCCGTCGGAAACGACGACGCCATTGGCCACGTGCCGAAGGTGATTCCCCTCGGCATCGATGACGCCCCAACCGGTATGGCGCAAACCCGGATCAAGTCCAAGTACTCGCATTGCGGTCGCTTCAGTTCCCCCAATCAAAGCCCGGGCGGCCAAACAGTCTTGGCCTCGCCACCGGGCCGAACCTCACGGCTAAGCGGTCAGGCGCGCCATGACGTCGTCGCTGATTTCGAAGTTGGCCGAGACCCGCTGGACGTCGTCGCTCTCGTCGAGCACGTCGAGGAACTTCAGCATGGTCTGCGCCTTGTCCTCGTCTATTTCAACGGTGTTCTGCGGCCGCCAGGTCAGCTCCGCCTCGCGCGGGTCGCCGAACCTCTCGGTCAGCGCATCGCGCACGGTGGAGAAGTCGTCGGGTTCGCAGGTGACTTCGTGCTGCTCGCCATTGCTTTCGACGTTGCTGGCGCCCGCCTCGACCGCCGCCTCGAAGACGTCATCCGCCGAGCCGACGTCGGCCGGGTAGGCGATCACGCCGAGCCGGTCGAACATGAAGGACACCGAATTGGTCTCGCCCAGCGTGCCGCCGTGCTTGGAGAAGGCGGCGCGCACTTCGGAGGCCGTGCGGTTACGGTTGTCGGTCAACGCCTCGACGATCACCGCGACGCCGCCGGGGCCGTAGCCCTCGTAGCGGACTTCCTCGTAGTTGGTGTCGTCCTCGCCACCGGCCGCGCGCTTGATGGCGCGCTCGATGTTGTCCTTGGGCATATTGGCCGCCCGGGCCGCCTGCACGGCGCCGCGCAGGGCCGGGTTCTTGTCCGGCTCCGGCAGGCCCGACTTGGCCGCCACAAGGATTTCCCGGGTGAGACGTGCGAACTGCTTGGCGCGCTTCTTATCCTGCGCGCCCTTGCGGTACATGATGTTCTTAAATTGTGAATGGCCCGCCATAACGCGACGATCCTGATCCTACATAGTGGGACGTTAAGGTGAACAGTCTACCATATTTTGTGCGAAAGCGGGGCACTCCAGCGCAACGGATAAGCCCCCAATATGGCGACAATAGGGCGGCTTCTAGCAGTTCCCCGGCCCGATCTAAAGCCTTTCGAGCCAGCAAAACCGCGGATTGACGGCGGATCGAGGAACGTCCTTTAAGAAAAGCGACCCAGAAATGCACCGGGCCGGGTTAACGCCAAATTAACGTCGCCGCGGCACTCTCAAGGCTCGCTGACCCTTTTGCTGAGGACAAAGCCTTATGCCGCGGCCCTTGAATATCATCGACCTGGCCATCACCGAGGAGGTGTCGAACGACGCCGCCGAGGTCGCCCGGCGCCTGGATCAGGCTGCCGATCTGGTCGAGGAGTTTGCGGAAGAGAGCGCGCTCGGCGCCCTGGACAGCCTGCTGGCCGCCGCCTCGGCGCCCCAAGACGGCGCGGTCACCGGCGCCGCCGACAAGCTGCGCCAGCTGGCGGGCGACGTCACCGACCAGACCGAGATCCTGCACTCGGAGATCGAGCGCTTCCTCGCCGTGTCCGCGGGCCAGCGCCCCAACTGATTGCCTAGCCGGGCAAAAGGTCTGGAACCGTTTCGGACAGCCGGCCGCCGAGCCTGACCGGCGCCGCGCGCCTGGCGAGGCCGGTCTTGTCATCGGTTTCCACGAAGACCCCGCAGAGCGTGCCCTCGCCGCCGGCGACGGAAAGACGCTCCCCCCTGACCTTCTTCACGAAGCGCTCGATGGGCACGGTCTTGTCCATGCCGATCACCGAATCGTAGCTGCCGCACATGCCGGCATCGCTCTGGTAGGCGCTGCCGCCGGACAGGATCATGGTGTCGGCGGTCGGCACGTGGGTATGGGTGCCGACGAAGAGCGACACCCGGCCGTCGACGAAATGCCCGGCGGCCATCTTCTCCGAGGTCGCCTCGGCATGGAAATCCAGCACCACGGCATCCACGGTGGCGCCCAGGCGGTGCTGGGCCAGCAGGCCGGTGATGCAGGCAAAGGCGTCGTCCAGGTCTTCCATGAAGAGCTGGCCCATGACGTTCAGCACCAGCACCTTCTTGCCGCGCCGCGCCGCGAAGACGCCGCTGCCGCGCCCCGGCGTGCCCGCCGGAAAGTTCTGCGGGCGCAGCAGCCGGGGCTCGCCGGCGATGTAGGACATCACGTCGCGCTGGTCCCAGCTGTGGTTGCCGCCGGTGATGACGTCGACGCCGGCCTCGAAGAGCTGGCGGCAGATCTTCTCGGTGATCCCGAAGCCGGAGGCCGCATTCTCGCCGTTGGCGATGACGAAATCGAGGTCGAGGCGCTTGCGCAGGCCCGGCAGGTGGGCGGCGATGGCGTCGCGCCCGGGACGGCCCACGATATCGCCGCAGAACAGAAGTCGCATGCTGAGGAGCTTTCCTTACCCTTATTCCGCTACCGGCTGGTCGGATGCCGGCGTGAGCACGCCCCGATCGGTGACCACCAGGTCGAGGGGCTGGTCCGTCGCCTCGCGCGGCACCGCCGCCACCTGCTGGCCGGCGTAGGCCAGCCCGACGGCCAGGATATCGCCCGCCCCGCGCAGAAGGGCAAGGCTGCGGTCATAGAAGCCGCCGCCGTAGCCCAGGCGGTAGCCCGCCGCGTCGAAGGCCAGCAGCGGCACCAGCAGCAGGGCGGGCCGCAGCTCTTCGGCCCCGGCAAGCGGCTCCTGGGTGCCGAAGTCGGCCGGCTGCAGGGCCTCGCCGGGCGTCCAGGCCCGGAAGTCGAGCGGCTGGTCCGCGCCGCGGATCGCCGGCAGCGCCAGGCGGTGGCCGCGCTCCGCGAGGGCCGCCATCAGCGGGCGCGGGTCGATTTCGTCGCCCAGGGGCCAGTAGCCGGAGACGACGGCCCCGGCCGCCGGCGCCACGGCAGCCAGGAAGTGGTCCCGCAGGGCGGCCGCCGCCGGTCCCCCAGCCTGCCGGTCCGCCCGGGCCACGGCGCCCCGCGCCGCCTTGGCGGCCTTGCGCAGCGCCCGCTTCTCTTCCTGCAGGGCTGAGAGGATGGATTCGACGGACAAGGTGGGAGCTCTTCGGCTGAAAAGGCCGGTCAGGGCCAGCTAGGGCCCCAAGGCAGGGAATTGGTGGCGACGCCGCAAAGGCCGTTGATATATAGAATCCTCTGTGGCCTGCCTAAGCAGGTGGGCGCCATATACCGAGGCCAGGGCCCCGGCAGGGACAGCTCCCTAGAGGTTGGTATTGGCCCCAGGGATTTCGATACCTGACGCACCCCGCAGCGCCACCACGCGCTATTGATCCCTCTATCTAGGCACCCTGGAGGCGCGCGGCAATAGCCTCGATGCGCTGGGCGCAGGCATCCAGGGCCCGGGAGGCCTGTTCGTCGGCTGCGCCGGAGGCCGGCGCCGAGGCCGCGGCCGCCGTCGCTTGGCTGCTGGTACGCCCGGCCTTGAGGCCGTCGACCTGGCGCTGGGCGTCGAACAGCTCGTCGGCGATCAGCAGGCAGGCCATGAACAGCAGGCGCTGCTCGCCGAGCTGCCCGACGCTGCCTTCCAGCTCCGCCATCTTGCCGTCGATGTGATCGGCGAGCTTCAGCAGGTGGCTTTCCTGGCCGTCGTCGCAGGTCACCTGGTAGCTGCGGCCGTGAACGTTGAGCGAAATCTGTGCCATGCCTCGGTCTCTCTATCTAGCTCACGAGCTTGCGCAGGCGCCCGATGGTCGCGTCCAGGCGCGACGACACCGTCCCGGCGAGCTGCTGCAGCTGGGCGTTCTCGTGGCGCGCCGCCGCCAGGGCGTCGCGCAGCGCGGCGTCATCGCCACCCTTCTCGCCCCCGGCCCGCGCCGTCACCACCTGTTCCAGGTTGTCGATTGCGACCTGCAGCCTGTGGCTGGCTTCTTCCAATCGAGGCATTCGCATTCCGATCGATTTTTGGCCGCTCTCCGGCCCGTCTACCACCTCGGCGCCGCCGCGGAGTCCCGCGCGGCCAGCCGCCGCAAAGGATAGGCTTCGCCTTCGTGACCGGTCAACTCCGGACCAGAAATGACAGCGGTGCTGTCGGCGGTCGCAGGGGAAGCGGCAAAAGGCGACAGATTCCGCCCTTCTGCGGCGATATGCCGGTTGACCTAGCCGGGGCGTGGCGGCATGTTGCCGCACGAACGCGGCCTGGGCTGCCGCCCTCTGATCCCCACCACGTGGACCTTCTTGATGGACGTCGTCACGTCATCCTCGACGCAAGACTACTCAGCGACCCCCGAAAAGCACCGTGACATGGCCAACGCGATCCGCGCTCTCGCCATGGACGCCGTACAGAAGGCCAACTCCGGCCACCCGGGCATGCCCATGGGCATGGCCGACGTCGCCACCGTACTCTTCTCGCGGTTCCTGAAGTTCGATCCCTCGCGCCCCGACTGGGCCGACCGCGACCGCTTCGTGCTGTCGGCGGGCCACGGCTCCATGCTGCTCTACGCGCTGCTCTACCTGACCGGGTACGAGGACATGACGCTGGAGGAGATCAAGAACTTCCGCCAGCTCGACAGCCGCACCGCCGGCCACCCGGAATACGGCCACGCCGCCGGCATCGAGACCACCACCGGCCCGCTGGGCCAGGGCCTCGCCAACGCGGTCGGCATGGCGCTGGCCGAGCGCCTGCTGAACGCGCGCTACGGCGACGATCTGGTCGATCACTATACCTATACGATCGCCGGCGACGGCTGCCTGATGGAAGGCATCAGCCACGAGGCGATCTCGCTGGCCGGCCACATGCGCCTCGGCAAGCTGATCGTCCTCTTCGACGACAACTCCATCTGCATCGACGGCAGCACCGATCTGACGGTCTCCGACAACCAGATCAAGCGTTTCGAGGCCTCGGGCTGGGATACCGCCAGCGTTGACGGCCAGGATCCGGAAGCCATCGCCGCGGCCATCGCGGCGGCGCGCGACAGCGACAAGCCGAGCCTCATCGCCTGCAAGACCACCATCGGTTTCGGCGCGCCGAACAAGCAGGGCACCGCGGCCACCCACGGCGCCCCGCTGGGCGACGAAGAGATCGCCGCCGCCCGCGACGTGCTGGGCTGGCCCTATCCCGCCTTCGAGATCCCCGAGGCCGTGCTGAACGACTGGCGCGCCGCCGGCACGCGCGGCCAGGCCGAGGTCAAGGCCTGGCAGGACCGCCTGGCGGCCAGCGACCAGCGCGCCGTCTTCGAGCGCCAGATGGCCGGCAAGCTGCCGGAGGGCTGGCAGGACGCCATTGCCGCCTTCAAGAAGGAGGCCGCCGCCGAGGCCGCGACCGTCGCGACCCGGGTGTCCTCGCAGAAGGTCCTCGACGTCCTGGCCGCCGCCATCCCCGAGATGCTCGGCGGTTCGGCCGACCTGACCGGCTCCAACAACACCAAGGCCAAGTCCCAGAGCGTGGTGACGCCGGACGACTTCTCCGGCAGCTATGTCCACTACGGCGTGCGCGAGCACGGCATGGCCGCGGCCATGAACGGCATCGCCCTGCACGGCGGCCTGATCCCCTACGGCGGCACCTTCCTGGTGTTCAGCGACTATTGCCGCCCGGCGATCCGCCTCTCCGCGCTGATGAACCAGCGGGTCGTCTACGTCTTCACCCACGACTCCATCGGGCTGGGCGAGGACGGGCCGACCCATCAGCCGGTCGAGCACCTGGCCGCGCTGCGCGCCATCCCCAACCTGCTGGTGTTCCGCCCGGCCGACACGGTGGAAACCGCCGAGTGCTGGGAACTGGCCCTGCAGAACGAGGATGCGCCCTCGGTGCTCGCCCTCACCCGCCAGGGCCTGCCGTGCCTGCGCAAGGACACCTCGGAGAACCACTCGGCCTACGGCGCCTACATCATGGCCCCGGCCGACAGCGAGCGGCAGGTCACCTTGATCGCTTCCGGCTCCGAGGTGCAGATCGCCTGCGAAGCGCAGAGTCTGCTGCGCGAGGAAGGCATTTCCGCCGCCGTCGTGTCGATGCCCTGCTGGGAGCTCTTCGAGCAGCAGCCGCCGCACTACCGCGACGAGGTGCTCGGCCCCGGCACGCTGCACATCGCCATCGAAGCCGGCCTGCCCTTCGGCTGGGAACGCTGGGTCGAATCCGGCGGCGGCTTCGTGGGCATGCGCGGTTTCGGCGCTTCGGCCCCGGCCAAGGACCTGTACAAGAAGTTCAACATTACCGCCGAAGCCGTCGTGGAAGCGGTCAAGACACGTATTTGACCGCGCCCGCGCTTTCGCGATGTTTCTATAAGAGCCCTGCACTTTAAAGCAGGCATGCAATTGGAGGCCTAGAAATGACTTCTTCTGCGCTCGCGGATACCGCTCAAGCCTTGGTCGCCGACGGCAAGGGAATCCTGGCCGCGGACGAAAGCTCCCCCACGATCAAAAAGCGCTTCGACAGCATCAAGATCGATTCGACCGAAGAGAACCGCCGCGACTACCGCGACATGCTGTTCACCACGCCCGACGCCGGCAAGTACATCTCCGGCGTCATCCTGTACGACGAGACGATCCGCCAGAAGGCCGCCGACGGCACCCCGCTGGTGAAGAAGCTGACCAAGGCCGGCATGATCCCCGGCATCAAGGTCGACATGGGCGCCAAGCCGCTGGCCGGCCATCCGGAAGAGACCGTGACCGAGGGCCTGGACGGGCTGCGCGCGCGCCTGGAGGAATACGCCAAGCTGGGCGCCCGCTTCACCAAGTGGCGCGGCGTCTACCGTATCGCCGACGGCATGCCCAGCCCGGGCTGCGTCACCGCCAACGCCCACGCCCTGGCGCGCTATGCCGCGCTGGCGCAGGAAGCGGGCCTGGTGCCGATCGTCGAGCCGGAAGTGCTAATGGACGGCGACCACGACATCGACGTCTGCGACGAGGTCACCGAAGAGGTGCTGCGCAGCGTGTACAACGAACTGGCGCTGCAGAACGTCTGGCTGGAAGGTACGCTCTTGAAGCCCAACATGGTGATCTCCGGCCAGGACTGCCCGGAGCAGGCCAGCGTGCAGGAAGTCGCCGAGCGCACCGTGCGGTGCCTGAAGCGCACCGTCCCGGCCGCCGTGCCCGGCATCGTCTTCCTGTCCGGCGGACAGAGCGACGCCCTGGCCACCGAGCACCTCAACGCCATGAACAAGCTGCCCGGCACGCTGCCCTGGAAGCTGAGCTTCTCCTACGGCCGCGCCCTGCAGGCGGCGCCGCTGAAGGCCTGGAGCGGCAAGGCGGCGAACCTGGACAAGGGCCAGGCGGCCTTCCTGAAGCGCGCCAAGGACAATTCCGCGGCGACCAAGGGCAGCTACGCCGCCTGACCGGCGGTTCGGAGAATTCCGCCGCCTTGACGGCGGCCTGAAAAACGCAGGGGAACCGCCGGCCGCCGAAACAGGGGTTGCCGGCTTCTAGGGAACGGAGACTGAATATGGCAGTTCGGGTTGGTATCAACGGTTTTGGACGCATCGGTCGCCTGGTGTTCCGCGCCGCGATGGAAGCCAAGCGCAAGGATATCGAGTTCGTCGCGATCAACGACCTCGGCACGCCGGAGGCAAACGCGCACCTGCTGAAGTACGATTCGGTGCACGGCACCTACCCCGGCAAGATCCAGGCCATGAAGGACGGCATCAAGGTCGATGGCAAGAAGGTCAAGGTGCTGTCGGAGCGCGATCCGGCGAACCTGCCCTGGGACAAGCTGGGCGTCGACATCGTGCTGGAGTGCACCGGCATCTTCACCAGCAAGGAAGCGGCGGGTAAGCACCTGGAAGCCGGCGCCAAGAAGGTCCTGGTCTCCGCGCCGGCCAGCGGCGCCGACATCACCGTGGTCTACGGCGTCAACGACAAGAAGCTGCGCAAGAGCCACAAGATCATCTCCAACGCCTCCTGCACCACCAACTGCCTCGTGCCGGTGGCCTACGTGCTGGACAAGACCGTCGGCATCAAGCACGGCTTCATGACCACGATCCACTCCTACACCGGCGACCAGCCCTGCGTGGACACGCTGCACAAGGACCTGCGCCGCGCCCGCGCCGCGGCCCTGTCGATGATCCCGACCTCGACCGGCGCCGCGCGCGCCACCGGCCTGGTCCTGCCGGAGCTGGCGGGCAAGCTGGACGGCACCTCGGTGCGCGTGCCGACCGCCAACGTCAGCCTGGTCGACCTGACCATCGAGGCGAAGAAGAAGACCGACGCGGAGGCCATCAACGCCGCCATGATCAAGGCCGCCAACGGCCCCTTGAAGGGTGTGCTCGCGATCAACGACGAGCCGCTGGTCTCCAGCGACTTCAACCACGCGCCGGCCAGTTCCACCTTCGACGTGACCCAGACCCAGGTGCTGGACGGCACCTGCGTGCGCGTCCTGTCCTGGTACGACAACGAGTGGGGCTTCTCCAACCGCATGAGCGACACCGCCGTGGCGCTCGGCAAGCTGCTCTGAGGGTGCCGGCTTCCCCGGTCGTCACGGCCTGGGGGAGGAGCATAGGAGCTGTACAAATAAAGCGGGACCTTCGGGTCCCGCTTTTTATTATGATCCGACCATGAGCGAACGCGTCATCATCATCCATTCCCTGGAGCAGGCGGTCACCGCGCTGAAGGCGGCGCGGGATCTGGGCTGCCCGGTTACCCTGGCCTCGCCGCCGGGGGCCGCCGCCTATACCGGCGCGCTGTGGTTCCGCGAAGTGGTGAAGCAGGCCGAGCGCGAGGTCCCCCAGGCCGAGGCCTCCTCCATCCTCGACTGCGGCGACAAGCCGGGGCTGGTCATGGCGGCCTTCCGCCAGGGCGTGCTGCGGGTGCGCTTCACCGGCCCCAAGGCGGCCGCCGACAAGCTGCGCGCCATCGCCGAGGCCGAGAGCCACCATCTGATCACCGGGCCGCTGGAGGCGCTGGACCTGATCGACGTCGCCGACAAGCCCCAGGCCTGCCGCGACTGGCTGAAGAACGAGGGATAGGGATAGGGATATGAGCAAACAGCCCCCGGCGCCTCTGGGCATCGACGAGCTGCCGCTGTCGCAGGAGGACATCGACACCCTGCAGAAGATCGGCCGCGCCGCCAAAAAGCAGCCGAAGCAACTCTGCCTCTTCACCGGCCCGAGCGGCACCGGCAAGACCCTCGTCGCGTCGGTCCTGGCCAACGAGCTGGAGCGGCCGCTGCAGCGGGTGAAGCTGCCGACGCTGCTGCGCAAGTCCGCCGGCGAGACGGAAAAGGCGGTGACAACGCTTCTCGACAAAGCGCAGGCCGCCGGGGCCGTGCTGCTGTTCGATGAAGCCGACGCCCTGTTCGGCAAGCGCAGCGAGGTGAAGGACGGCCATGAGCGCTACGCCAACCAGGAGGTCAGCTACCTGCTGGACGCCCTGGACACCTACCAGGGGCTGGTGATCCTGAGCAGCAACCTGAAAGCCGGCAGCGACGCCCCCCTGTCGGGACGGCGCGCGCACGTCCTGACCTTTGCCCGGCAAAACCGCTAGACAGCCCGCGAGAGAGCCCCTTTGTCCGACTTCATTCCCCGCCTCATGCTGGTTTCCCCGCGCCTGGACGAAGACGCGGCCAAAGATGTCGCCGCCGCTCTGGACGGTCTCGGCGAGGTCGAGGTTTCCGCCCTGCTGCTGCGCGGCGGCGGTCTGGACGACGACAGCTTCGCCCGCCTGGCCGCGCCGCTGATCGCCGCCGCCCAGGCGCGCGACATCGCGGTGCTGCTGGAAGACCGCCCGGCGCTGCTGCCCGACAGCGGCGCCGACGGCCTGCACCTGACCCTTTCCGAGAAGAAATCGCCGGTGAAGGACCTACGCCGGCGCTTCGGCGACGACGTGATCCTGGGCGCCGGCTGCGGCAGCTCGCGGCACCTGGCCATGACCGCCGGGGAGCAGGGCGCCGACTACATCGGCTTCGGGGACCTAGACCGCGACGGCGACCGCGACCGCAAGGACGACGAAGAGGAAGGCGCCCTCGCCGACCCGGAGATCATCGCCTGGTGGGAGGCCGTGATGACCCCGCCGCAGGTGGCCTTCGGCGCCGGGACGCCGGAAGAGGCCCGAACCCTGGCCGCCGCGGGCCCCGATTTCCTCGCCCTCGGGCCGGCCCTCTGGCTGGCCGGCGAAGACCCGGCCAAGGCCCTCCATGACCTGCTGGCGGCCCTGGCGGAAAAGGCCTGACAGAGCGGATTTCCGCCCTTTCTGTGGGGGCACGCCTGGCGCTGCCACCAGCGTTGCCACCTTGGGGGCAAGCTGGTAGCTTCCGCGCGCTTTCCAGAACATCCAACTTTCCGGACGATCCCCCATGAAGATCAGCGGCAACGCCATTCGCCCCGGCAACGTCATCGAGCACAAGAACCGCCTGTGGCGCGCGGTCAAGACCCAGCACACCCAGCCCGGCAAGGGCGGGGCCTATCTGCAGGTCGAGCTGAAGGACATCCGCGACGGCACCAAGCTGAACGAGCGCTTCCGGTCCAGCGAAGACGTCGAACGCGTGCGCCTGGATCAGAAGGAGTACCAGTTCCTCTACGCCGACGGCGAGATGCTGACCTTCATGGACAACAACACCTACGAGCAGATCACCCTGAACCAGGACCTGGTCGGCGCGCCGGTGGTCTTCCTGCAGGAAGGCATGACCGTGTCCATCGAGTCCTACGAAGAAGAACCGATCTCCGTCATGCTGCCGGACACCGTGGTCATGGAGATCACCGAGGCCGACCCGGTGGTGAAGGGGCAGACCGCCTCCTCCTCCTACAAGCCTGCGGTGCTGGAAAACGGCAGCCGCATCATGGTGCCGCCGCACATCGAGTCCGGCACCCGCGTGGTGGTGAACACCGCCGACGCCACCTACGTCGAGCGCGCCAAGGACTGAGCGCCGCGCGCTTCCCTCCTCCCAACCGACTAGAAAGACCGCAGACCCGCATGGCCACCCGTTCCGCCCTCATCAACGTCATGACCAAGGCCGCCGACAAGGCCGCCCGCGGCCTCAAGCGCGACTTCGGCGAGATCGAAAACCTGCAGGTCTCCCGCAAGGGCCCGGCGGACTTCGTCTCCGCCGCCGACCTGAAGGCCGAGAAGACCCTGAAGGAGGAACTGCAGAAGGCGCGCCCCGGCTACGGCTTCCTGATGGAGGAGTCGGAGGAGGTGCCGGAAAGCGACGGCAGCGGGCGGCGCTGGATCGTCGACCCCCTGGACGGCACCAGCAATTTCCTGCACGGGCTGCCGCATTTCGCGATTTCCATCGCCCTGGAGGAACGCGGCGAGATCATCGCCGGCCTGGTCTACGACCCCATCAAGGAAGACCTGTTCCACGCCGAGAAGGGCCAGGGCGCCTACCTGAACGAGCGCCGTATCCGCATTTCGGCCCGCAGCCGGCTGACCGACTGCCTGATCGCCACCGGCGCGCCCTTCGCCGGCAAGGGCGACCGCCCGCAGTTCCTGGGCGAAATCGACGCCATTATGGCCAACACGGCGGGAATCCGCCGCTGGGGCGCCGCCGCGCTGGACCTGGCCTACGTGGCTGCCGGCCGTTTCGACGGCTTCTGGGAGCGTGGCCTCTCCCCCTGGGACTATGCCGCGGGCCTGATTCTGGTCCGTGAAGCCGGCGGATACGTCAGCGAAATGAACGGAAAGACCATCACCATGGGCTCTCCGAGCATCCTGGCGAGCAACAATGCCATCCACAGCGACGTAATGAAGTTGCTGCGCAAACCTTTAAGTAACTAAAAGGCCCAATAATACGAGCCTCGCGGTCGCTTCGGCGGACCGCCTGCCGGCCTTGGACCGCCCGCAAAGCAGGTTGTCCCCCAGGCGGCAGAAGCATAGTGTTAACCACAGCGGTTAGCAGGGAAACTGGGGCATTAGGGGCTCATGAGCAGACACGTACCGCAGGGCCGAAAAACGACGGAAAACCGGGCAAAAGGCCGCCGGTTCGCCCCGGCCTGCGCGGGCGCCGGAAGCTTCGGCCTGGCCGCGGCCCTCGCCCTTCCCCTGGCTCTCGGCTTGACGGCGGGCCTGGCGCCCGAGGCGCTGGCCCAGGCCAACTCCGGCATTTTCATCAACAACGACGTGCTGAACAACCTGGGACCGGGCCCCGCCGCCACCCCGGGCGCGCCGCTGGCGCCGCAGCCTGGGTATGCGCCGGACTATGCGCCGGCCCCGATGGCTCCTGGGCAGCAGCAGAGCCCCGGAAATCTGGGTTTTCAGCCCCGCGGCAGCGGCAATTTCGTGGTCACGCGGCCCGGAACCCTGCTGTTCCCGCCGCTCGAAGCGCCGACCAGCACCCTGGCGCCGGGCTTCGGCGACAATCACGCCGCCCGCACCAAGGCCATGAACGAGGCCTTCGCCGAAGGCCCGGAACCCTCTTCGCAGCTGCTGATCCCCCTGGACAACAACGGCGGCGCGAACGGTGGTTCCGATAGCAGCATCGTGGTCTACATGGACAACCTGCCCGCCGCCGACGGCGCGGCTGCGGCGGAAGACGCCCCTGTCCTGACCCTGCGCCGTCCGCCGCTGGCCACGCCCAAGCCGGCGCCGCGCAAGCCGGAAGTATCGCCGGAAATGCTGGCCGAGGTCGGCGTGACCACGGTCGACGAGCCGGCGACGGCCCTGGCCCCGGAATTCCAGGCTCCCGAGTCCTTTGACGAGACCCCTGCCGCGCCCGCTCCCGGGCCGGCCATGGCGGAAGTCCCGGCGGTCGCCGAGGTCGAGACCAGCGACATCGGGGAAACCCCCGCGGCTACGGCCCCGTCCCCCGAGATGCCCTCCGAGATGCCGGCGCCGAAACCCGAAAGCGCGCCCCAGGTCGCCGCCACGTCGGACGCCGCCCCCACGATGAAAGCCGAGACGACGATGGCCGAGGCCACGCCGCCGGCCGGGGAGACGGCCCCTTCCACGGATCCGGTGAGCCTGCTGCCGGCTGAAAGCAGCGCTTCGGCCACCAGGACCCCGGTCGCCAGCAGCGACGTGCCGGCGCCGGTCACCAACTCGGTCGCCAAGTCCGGGGCCACGGCGCCCGGCCTGCAGACCGCGAGCCTCTCGGTCGGCGCGGTCGAGGATATGACCGTGACCTTCGACCACGATTCGGCGGAGCTTTCCGACCTGGTCCAGGCGGAATTGCGTTCGCTGGCGAACAGTCTGCGCGACAACGACGACAGCCGCGTTCAGGTGCTGGGCTTCGCCAGTGCCGACGGCAGTTCGCAGGACCTGGCGCGCAAGCTGGCCCTGTCCCGGGCCTTGAAGGTCCGCACCTTCCTGATCGACGCGGGCGTGCCTTCCGGCCGCATTCAGGTCCGCTCTCTCGGCGACAAGTCCGAGGGTGGCCCCGCAAATCGGGTCGACATCCGGCCCATTGACAGCTAACCCTTAAGGCGTGAGCTTAAGGCGGATTCCCGGCGGCAGGGTGCGGCGCGGGCCGATTTGTCTTATGATTGACACCTCCGCCCCGCGGACCGAGGGTTAGCCGTTAAGATGTCCTTCCTGCAGACCTATCTCATTCGAATGGTGGCGTTCCTGGCGGCCGTCGCAATCGCCGCCGCCTTCATCGCCCCGCAATTGCAGGACGCTTTTTTCGCCAATCTCTGGCTGAACGGCCTGATCCTCCTGATCCTGGTGGTCGGCATCGCCTACAGCTTCATCCAGGTGCTGGGGCTGCGCAGCGAGATCTACTGGCTGGAGACCCTGCGCCGCGAAAGCCGCGGCGGCCTAGTCTTCCCGGGCACCCTGTCGCAGGACACCCCGCCGCGCCTGCTGGGCCCCATGGTGACCATGATCGGCGACCGGGCGGGACGGCTGAGCCTTTCGACCATGTCGATGCGCACGCTGCTGGACACCATCCACGCGCGCATCGAGGAATCGCACGAGATTTCGCGCTACGTCATCGGCCTGCTGATCTTCCTCGGCCTGCTCGGCACCTTCTGGGGCCTGCTCGACACCGTGAACGCGGTGGGCGAGACCATCGGCGGCCTGTCGGCCGGCAGCGGCGACGCCGTCGCCCTCTTCGAGGAATTGAAAGGCGGCCTGCAGGCGCCGCTCTCGGGCATGGGCACGGCCTTCAGCTCCTCGCTGTTCGGCCTCGCCGGCTCGCTGGTGCTGGGCTTTCTGGAGCTGAATTCGGCCCAGGCGCACAACCGCTTCCTGAACGAGCTGGAGGAGTGGCTCTCCAGCGTGACCAAGCTGGGCAGCGCCGGCGCCTCCGGCGAGGGCGACCAGCCGGTGTCCGCCTACGTGCATGCCCTGCTGGAAAAAACCGCCGACAGCCTGGAGCAGCTGCAGCGCACCGTGGCCCGGGGCGAGGAAGACCGCACCGCGGTGAACCAGAACCTGGCGGCACTGACCGAACGGCTGAGCAGCCTGACCGACCACATGCGCACCGAACAGTCGGTCATGCTGTCCATCGCCGAGACCCAGGCCAGCCTGAAACCGATCCTGGCGCGTCTCGCCGACGCCGAGCAGGACGGCGGCGGCGGCCTCGACAAGGCGACCAAGGGGCACATCCGCAATCTCGATCTGCGCCTGGAGCGCATGTCGTCGGAGATGGCCCATGGCCGCGACTCCGCGGTCGAAGAGCTGCGCAGCGAGATTCGCCTGCTCACCCGCACCCTCGCCGCCATGGCCGAAGAGGGTTAGCGCGTCATGTATGCGCTAGGCCGCGGGGGCTCGCGCCGCTCCATCAACATCTGGCCCGGCTTCGTCGACGGCCTCGCCACCCTTCTGCTGGTGGTCATCTTCGTCCTCATGGTCTTCATGGTGGCGCAGTTCTTCCTGTCGATCGCCATCACCGGCAAGGACAAGGCGCTGATCCGGCTGGAATCGGAAATCGCCGAACTGGCCGAGCTGCTGGCGCTGGAGCGCAACGCCAATACGGAGCTGCGCCTCAACGTGCAGCAGCTTTCCTCCGAGCTGCAAAGCTCTCTGGCCTCGCGGGAAAGCCTGAGCGGCCAGCTCGCCACCCTGGCCGAGGAACGCGAGTCCCTGGCCAACCAGCTGGCCGCCCTCGCCGACGAGCGCGACAGCCTGGCCGCTCTGCTGTCCGACGAACAGGCCGAGCGCGAGCGCCTGAGCGGCCTGGCCGCCAGCAGCGAGGAGGAACTGGCCGCCGCCCGCGACGAGTTGCAGCGCAACCGCCAGGCGCTGAGCGAGGCCGAGGCCGCCCTGGCCGACGAGCGCAACAAGCTGGACGCCGCCCTCGCCCGCCTGGAAGTGGAGCAGGACAAGCTGGAAGAAGCGCTGGCCGCCATCGCCGCCGGCAAGGCCGAACTGGAAGACGCCTATTCGACCATCGAAGTCGACAAGGAGAAGATCGAGGCGCAGCTCGCCGAGCTGGCGATTCTGAAATCCCTGCGCGACGACCTGGTCGAGAAGCTGCAGGGCTCCGAAAGCGCCCTCGACGAACAGACCCAGGCCCTGGCCGAACAGCAGGCGCTCTCCGAGGAGGCGCAGCTCCAGGTGACGCTGCTGAACCGCCAGCTCGCCGCCCTGCGCGAACAGCTGGCCCAGGTCTCCGAGGCGCTGGAAATCTCCGAAGCCAAGAACGAGGAACAGGAGGTGCAGATCGCCGACCTCGGCAAGCGCCTCAACGTCGCTCTGGCCAGCAAGGTGCAGGAACTGGCGCGCTACCGCTCCGAGTTCTTCGGGCGCCTGCGCGAGATCCTCGGCAACCGCCAGGACATCCGCATCGTCGGCGACCGCTTCGTCTTCCAGTCCGAGGTGCTCTTCGCCAGCGGCTCGGCCACCATCGAGAACGCCGGTCGCGGCCAGCTCGCACGGCTCGCCAGCACCTTGAGGCAGATCGCCTCGGAAATCCCCAGCGAGATCGACTGGGTGCTGCGCGTCGACGGCCACACCGACCGCCAGCCGATCAACACCGTGGCCTTTCCGTCGAACTGGGAGCTGTCGACGGCGCGCGCCGTGTCGGTGGTGAAGTTCCTGGTCGAGCAGGGCATCCCGCCGCAGCGCCTCGCCGCCACCGGCTTCGGCGAATTCCAGCCGCTCGACGCCGGCAACGACGAGATCGCCTACCGCCGCAACCGCCGCATCGAGTTCAAGCTGACCGAGCGCTGAGCGTTCCTGCGGTGGCCCGCCTCGCCCTCCTGCCTCCGCCGAAGCGAAGCCGCTTCGGCTTCGCGCAGGCAGGTCGAGACGGCCTTTCAGGCCTCCTCAGGGTGAGGCTCAAATCCAGACCTCATGCTGAGGAGGCCGCGCAGCGGCCGTCTCGAAGCATGTGCCGCGTGGAACTTCTCAGCTTCCCGAGGCGCGGGTGCCTTCTTCCACTGCACCGTTGCCCAACGCCGCCGCCTCTCCGAACTGCAACATGGCGAGACGCGCGTAGAGTCCGTCCGCGGCGACCAGTTCCGCGTGGGTGCCGCTTTCGATCAGGCGGCCCTGGTCGATCACCAGGATGCGGTCGGCCTTCAGCACCGTGGCCAGGCGGTGGGCGATGATGAGCGTGCTGCGCCCGGCCATGAGGTGGTCGAGCGCCTGCTGCACCACGCGCTCGCTTTCCGCGTCCAGCGACGAGGTCGCCTCGTCGAGCAGCAGCAGCGGCGGGTCCTTCAGGATGGCCCGGGCGATGGCGAGGCGCTGGCGCTGGCCGCCCGACAGCCGCACGCCCTTTTCGCCGAGATAGGTGTCGAAGCCCTCGGGCAGCTGTTCGATGAACTCCAGGGCACCGGCCGCCTTGGCCGCCGCGCGCACCTCCTCGTCGCTGGCGTCCGGACGCCCGTAGCGGATGTTCTCCCAGGCATCGGCGGAGAAGACCACGGGCTCCTGCGGCACCAGGCCGATGCGCGCGCGCAAGTCCGCCGGATCGGCTTCCGGCAAGGCCACGCCGTCGCAGCGGATGACCCCGCCCTGGGGATCGTAGAAGCGCAGCAGCAACTGGAAGATCGTCGTCTTGCCGGCGCCGGAGGGGCCAACGATGGCGACCTTCTCGCCCGGCTGGACAGCGAGGCTCAGGCCCTGCAGGGCCGAGTGGTCGGGGCGCGAGGGATAGTGGAAGACCACCTCCTCGAAGGCCACGGCGCCGCGCGGCGGCTGCGGCAGCGCCACAGGATGGGCGGGCGCGGTGATGTCCGGCGCGACGGCCAGCAGGTCGAGCAGGCGTTCGGTCGCGCCGGCGGCGCGCTGCAGGTCGCCGATCACTTCGGAGAAGGCGCCCGCGGCGCCGGCCACGACGATGGCGTAGAACACGAAGGCCGAGAGTTCGCCGGCGGAGATGCGGCCGCTGATCACGTCGTGGCCGCCGATCCAGAGGATGGTGCTGACCGCGCCGAAGACCAGGACGATGACCACGGCGGTCAGCATGGCGCGGGCGGCGACGCGCTGCCGGGCGGCCTGGAAGGCGTCCTCCACGCGGGCGGCGAAGCGCTTGCGGTCCTCGGCTTCGTGGACGAAGGCCTGTACGGTGCGGATGGCGTCCAGGGCCTCGCCGGCATAGACGCCGAGGTCGGCCACCCGGTCCTGGCTGGTCCGGCTGAGGCGCCGGACACGGCGGCCGTAAGTGAGGATGGGCAGCAGCACCAGCGGCACCACCAGCAGCACCAGCGCGGTCAGCTTCGGCGAGGTGATGATCAGCAGCACGGTCCCGCCGATGAGCAGCAGGAAGTTGCGGATGGCGATGGAGACCGAGGAACCGACCACGGTCTGCAGCAGCGTGGTGTCGGTGGTCAGCCGCGACAGCACCTCGCCGGTGCGGGTCAGTTCGTAATAGGCCGGCGACAGTTTCAGGATGTGGTCGAAGACGCGGCTGCGGATGTCGGCCACCACGCGCTCGCCGATCCAGGACACCAGGTAGAAGCGCGCGTAGATCGCCAGCGCCAGCAGGAAGACCACGCCGAAGAGCACCAGCACCGCCTGGTTCAGCAGCGCCGCGTTGCCCGTGGAAAAGCCCTCGTCGACCAGGCGGCGCAACCCCATGCCCAGCCCCAGCACCGTGCCGGAGGCGATGAGCAGCGCGGCCATGGCGCCGGCCAGCTGCAGGCGGTAGGGGCGCACGAACTGCCACAGCTCGACCAGCAGCTTCAGGCTGCCGCGGGCTCTGGCTTCGTCGCGCTGGGGCGCCGGGACGGCGGATGACATTCTCATAAGGACGCTCTCACTGCAGGCACACTGCCGGCTCACTGGGGGCTCACTGGCCGCTTCCTTCGGCCTT
This sequence comes from Kiloniellaceae bacterium, assembly GCA_048268885.1. Classification (GTDB taxonomy): domain Bacteria; phylum Pseudomonadota; class Alphaproteobacteria; order Kiloniellales; family Kiloniellaceae; genus Pelagibius. The sequence goes on from JBLWUP010000027.1 coordinate 18,425, forward strand.
CTCTCCCCGCGGGCGGGCCCGGACCGGGGGGAGCGGCCAGAAGATAACGCCTCGCACCCGGAATGGCGAACCCTCAAGCGCCCGCGCGCCGGGCCCAAATATTGCGTATTTCGCAACACAACGAAGTGCGCCAAGTGGCGGACCTCAAGCCTTTGTAATCAAGGGGAAATTCCCGGCCATAGCGGGACGCCCGCGGGGGCTTGCACCGCCGGGCGGTCTCGGGTATACAGCGCGGCGCTTTAAAGGATCGAAGCCATGAAAAAAGACATTCATCCCGACTACCATGAGATCACCATCCTGATGACCGATGGTAGCGAATTCACCACGCGCTCCACTTACGGCGCCGCGGGCGACACCATGCGCCTGGACATCGACCCGAAGACGCACCCGGCCTGGACCGGCGAGCATCGTCTGGTCGACAGCGGCGGCCAGGTGGCGAAGTTCAACAAGCGCTTCGGCGGCTTCGGCCTGAAGTAAAGCTTGGGGGCGCCGGCGTTCCCGCCGGCAGCGTTCCGAAATCGAGAAAGGGCGGCAGATCTGCCGCCCTTTTGTCATGCCCGCCCGCCGCCTCGGCTGCGGCCCCGGTTCAGACCCCAATTCAGGCCCCAACTCAAGCCAGGCTCTTGACCGGCCCCTGCAGAGCGTCCAGGCGGGACACCCGCTCATAGAGTTTGTGGGAGCGCTCCAGCAGCTCGGCCAGGCGCGGCTGCAGCTGGCCCTCCACCGGCGGCTTGGTCTCCTCGCAGACCGTTTTCCCGGCCAGGCGGAATTCCGGCGCCACGGCTTCCTCGCGCGTCATCTCCCCCGCATGCACCGCCTTCTGCACCAGCAGCCAGGCCATGACCTGGGTCAGGCGGGAGGTCAGCCGCATGGCCTCGCAGCTCGCCAGCATGCGGTCGTTCGGCGTCATGCGCTCGCGCTCGACGGGCTCGCGATGGGTCAGGTAGTCGCGGGCTTCCCGGGTCAGCGCCAGGGCCTCTTCAAAGGTGCTGTCGAAAAAGGCGACGGTCGTATCACTCAAACCAGAAATCTCTTAGCGGCGACTTACATACGGGCGTGGCTTGCAAACGGACGTGGCTGGCCCGGCCCTCCCTGCCCCTTCTCCCCGGGGAGAGGTCCCGAGGAGCCTTGGGGGCATTCCGGCGGACCGGCCCACGCTTTCTGCCGGCGAGTTTAACCGACGGCGACTTAATAATCCCTTGGTCCGCAAGAGGCCAGACGGCGGCGGCGAAAAGCCGCCAAAAACGGAATATTTTCCTCTATCAAGCGCCCTTGGGCCGTCTTGAATCGCCCCCGCAGCCTCCCGATATAGACTTTGTCGCCAAGGGGATGCCTCCTGCAGGGTCCCCGCCACCGGCGGCAGCAAGCGAGGGCCCGACCCTGTGGTGGGCCCGTTGACCAAAACCATGTTGCTCAAAGGAGAATGTGGACATGCGTACGATGGATCTTTCCCCCCTTTATCGCGCCTCGGTCGGCTTCGACCGCCTTGTGAAGACGCTCGATTCCGCCAGCCGGGTCGAGGAGAGCGCGTTCAGCTATCCGCCTTACAACATCGAGAAGGTCAGCGAAGACGCCTACCGCATCGTCATGGCGGTCGCCGGCTTCGGTGAAGACGAACTCGACATCACCGCGAAGGAAAACAGCCTCGTGATCTCCGGCCGCAAGGAAAAGGCCGAAGACGAGAGCGAGGTGAAATACCTGCATCGCGGCATCGCCAACCGCGCCTTCGAGCGCCGCTTCGACCTCGCCGACCACATCAAGGTGACCGGCGCGAAGCTGGAGAACGGCCTGCTCGCCGTCGAGCTGGTGCGTGAAATCCCCGAGGCCATGAAGCCGCGGACGATTTCCATCACCTCCGGCGACCAGCCCACGAAGGTGATCGAGAACGAGGCGGCCTGACCGGCCAACTCAGCCCTGAACACCCCTTCCCCTGAGGGGGAGTTCATGACCTGAAAGTTCCCGGCCGGGTGGCGCAAGCCACCCGGCCGGTCTCGTTTTGCGCGGCTAAGATCGCTCTCGTCCGCCAGGCCGACGGGGAAAGCCCCCAAGCGCCGCCGGCATGATCGCCGGTCGAAGCTTCGCCGGCGTCCCCTTGGCGAACTTCAAACGCTAGGGATTGGGGCCGAAGGTTCCGCTGGGCTTTTGCCATGCGGCGCCGAAGTGGAACCTGGTTCCTCCTTCGTAGTGGCGAAGGAAGACCCGATAGTCCGATGCGCTCCCGAGCGCGGGGCCAGGGGTCATGTAGGTCACCTGATTGCCGGCTTCCGGAAGAAACTCTTCGACCTCAAGCTCGAAGTCGTTTTCGCCGACAGGACGCCGCGACACGCTGAACCGCGGCGCGCCCCAACTGCTCCCGAAAGACGTGCTTCCCTCACACCGCATTACCGATACATAGAGTGCCGCAGCGCCGTCTACTGCGCCTCTGAGTTCGTGCCCGTCGGGACTCATCCAGTCGGTCTCAATGGTATGCCAGTGGTTGGGCTTGGATGTCGCACCATCCGCCGCGCTGAGGAACACCAAGGCGTAACCTTGATCGACGACCTCCTGGCGGAAGGCATTCCAAGCCGCGCCAGTCTGCGCGCAGGTGACATCGCCGCCCCCGGTCGGTCCGCCTGTCAGGATGATGTCGCGCGCCCAGCCCTGCGGCCGCTGCGGTTCGGGATAGCGATCCAGCCTGAAAGGTTCGGGAATCTCGCTGTCCGGCTCGGCAAGCGCGAAGTAGATCTCGGGAATGCTGGCCTTGGTCAAATCAGGGACTGACGCAATTCCGCGATTCCCCGCCCGCCTATGTTCCAGAAGTCCGCGAACGCGCGCGTCACGGTCCACTACGAAGCGAAGCAAATTTCCATTGGGCAGTCGGAGATCAAGCGCTTCTGCTTCACGGCGGACTTTGGCGTCGTTGTCGCTCGTGATCAGAAACCCGTTCCCGGATACCTGCGCCGTCTCACAGCCCGCGAGGATCGCAGCGAAGGCCAGCATTGCGACGATGCGGATTTCAGAATTGGCGCTCGGCGCGGTCATTCGATGGAAAGACATGGCACGCTCCTTGGCAAGAGGTGTCTTACAGCCCTTCTCCTGTGACCAGCGTAAGTCTCGAGGGAAATCGCGGCAAAGACAATTCGGTAGGTATCGCTCACCCCGATGGGCTAGCGGCAGAAACCGACCCGTCCCCTGATCCAGACCAAGGAACTTCATCAATCCGTTTCGGGAGGACCCTAGGTCCCCTGTCTGGCCCGTGAGGCCGCGAGGAAGAGAACCAGCCCAATGACGGCCGCCGCCAGCGTGACGCTCAACACCAGATCGTAGTCGCCGATCTGCCACAGCAGGGCGCCGACGAAGGGCGCCGCCGCGACCGTCAGCTTGAAGATCAGCGCCTGGCTGCCGCTGATGGCGCCGAAGTTGGCGCGCCCGAGGATATCGCCGATCACCAGCGGCTTCATGATGCTGGTCACGCCGTGGCCGGCCCCTTGCAAAATGACGAAGGGCACCAGCAGCATCGGCGCCAGCGACGCGGTGAAGAGCGCCAGTGTCGCCAGGGCGACCGAGCAGAAGCAGGCCATGGTGATGCCGCGGTTCGAGACGTGGCGCTCCACGGCCATCATGGCGAGGCGCCCGGCGACCTGCATCGGCCCGATCATGGAGGCGGCGAAGACCGCCATGCCCGACGGGATGCCACGCTCGTCGAGCAGCGGCAACAGATGGTTCAGAATGGTCGAGTGGTTGAGGCCGAGCAGCGCAAAGCCGACCGCGAGCAGCCAGAAGGCCGGGCGCCGCAGGAAGCGGCCGGCCTTGCCCGCGCCGGCAGCACCGCCGTCGCTCTCCAGATCGATGTCCGGCTCCACCGCCGCCTCCAGGCGGCGCGCGCCCTGCCACATCAACGGCAGGCCGATCAGAAAGATCAACGCCGCATAGGCCAGGCAACTCATGCGCCAGCCGAAGGCCTCCGCCATGCCATGCGCCAGGGGGAAGGAGAGCGTACCGGCGAAACCCGCAACCAGCGTGATGAGGGTGATGGGGCGGCGCGCCTCCGTTCCCTCCGCCCGAACCACCAGGGCAAAGCAGGCGTCGTAAAGGCAAAAAGCGGTGGCGACGCCGATCAGGCACCACAGCAGATAGAATTGCCACAGCGATTGCACAGCCCCGACGAGGACGATGCAGAGCCCGCCCGCCAAGGCGCCGCCGGCCAGCACGTGGGGACCCAGCCCCCGGTCGATCAGCCGCCCCGCCAGCGGCGAAAAGACCGCCGACAGCCCGATCGACAGGGCCACGGCGCCGCTCAGTTCCGCCTTCGTCCAGCCGAAATCCGTTTCCCAGCGCAGGATCAGCGCCGGAAAGCTGTAGAACAGACCCGCCCAGACGATGGTCTGCGCGATGGCAAGCTGCCAGACCGCCGGAAGACGCCGCACGTTTTCCCTTCCCCCTGTGCCCTCCCGCCACCACCGCGGCGGGCCCTCACGATCATAGCCGTAAAGCCGCCGCCCCCGCCATGCAGAGCTCCCTGCGCGATGTTGCGGCTGCGAAAACGCTCATACTTTGTTAATTATTCGCGACGACCATCGGGGCCACTTCTTAAAGCGTGGCGATCCCCCGCCGGAAAGCGGCGGGATACAGCGGGTAAGGCGGCAGGTGGAAAGCCGAAACCACGACCACCCCTCGGGGGATTCTTTTCTGCGGGGCCGGGCCGGCAAGGCCTGGCTGTTGCTGCTCGGCCTGATTCTCTGCACGAGCATCGTCGGCGGCTATGCCCTCTACCGCTCCAACGTGCACTGGTTCGAGACCAACAAGTCGGAGGAGACCGCCACGGCGCTGCGCCTCGTCGAGGCGATGGTCGCCAACTACACGGACATCCGCACCGACGCCTTGGACGCCGACGCGCCGGTCCCCGCCGAGTTCCGCGCCCACGCCATCGACCGCTTCAACGCCGCGCGCGACAGCGACCACCAGCTGCGCATGGACTGGCTGGGCACACCGGGGCGGGAGATCGTGACCGCCCCTCAGGACGAAGTCACCGCCAACGCCATCCGCGAGGCCGCCCGCACCGGACGCAGCGAACCGCGCAGCGAATGGCTCACCTTCGGCGGCGAGCTGATGTTCCGCACCATCGCGCCCTCGGTCGCCAGCCAGCAGGCCTGCGTCGACTGCCACAACCGCTACGTCAGCGACGGACCGGCCTGGGCGCTGGGCGACGTCATGGGCGCCTTCGTGATCGACGTGCCGGCGGCCGGCTTCCTGGAGGCCGCGCGGCGCGACGCCGTCGCCTCGGGCGCCATCCTCTTCCTTGTCCTCGCCGTCCTCAGCGGGCTCATCTTGTTCCTGCAGCACCGGCGCCATGAAGCCGAGAACATGGCCGCCAGCAGTGCGGAGCGCGCCCATGCCGCCGCCGAGGGCCGCCGCATCGCCGAGGCAGCCAGCCGCGCCAAGTCGCGCTTCCTCGCCCTGATGAGCCATGAACTGCGCACGCCGCTGAACGCCATCCTCGGCTTCTCCGAGATCATGACCCGCCAGACCATGGGCCCGATCTCGCAGCGCTACGCCGACTATGCCCAGGACATCCATAAAAGCGGACAGCACCTGCTGACCGTGATCAGCGACATCCTCGACCTCGCCCGCGCCGAGTCCGGCCATCTGCGCCTGGCCGAGCAGGAGGTCGCGCTGCGCGAGACCATCGACCCCTGCCTGCGCCTCATCCGCACGCGCGCCGAACAGCAGAAGCTGTCCGTCAGCGCCGAGCTGCCGGAGAACCTGCGCCTGCTTGTCGATCCCACCAAGCTGCGCCAGGCGATCCTGAACCTGCTGTCCAACGCGGTGAAGTTCACGCCGGAAGGCGGCCGCATCGAGGTGACCGCCGCCCTGCAGGGCGACGGCAGCCTGGCCATCACCATCGCCGACACCGGCATCGGCATCAGCCCCGAAGAGATTCCCCAGGCCCTCACGCCGTTCGAACGCCTGGAAGCGGCCGAGCAGATCGAGGGCACCGGCCTCGGCCTGCCACTGGCCAAGGTGCTGATCGAACTGCATGGCGGCATTCTGAAGCTGGAGGGGCGGCCGAACGCCGGCACCCGCGTCACCCTGCTGCTGCCGCCCGAGCGCGTGCGCCAGGAAGCCGGCCCGATCACGGCCGGCGTGGAACCCGGCCTGGCCGCCATGCCAGAGCGCTAGAGTCGGAACGCTAAAGCCCGGGCGCTAGCGCCCCAGCGATAGAGCCCCAGCGATAGAGCCAGGGCGACAGCGCGGACGCGATACCGTAATCTGCCGCTCTATGCTCAGTGCGAAAAACCTCACCCGCCCCGGCCTGGAGCCGGTTTCCTTCGACCTCGCCGCCGGGGAATGCATCGCGCTGCGCGGCCCCTCGGGCGCCGGCAAGTCGCTGCTGCTGCGCGCCCTGGCCGACCTGGACCCGAACGACGGTGAGGTGACCCTGGACGGCACGCCGCGCGACAGGATTCCGGCGCCCACCTGGCGACGCCGCGTCGGCTACGTGCCGGCCGAGCCCGGCTGGTGGTCGGAGCGCCTCAGCGACCACTTCGACGACTGGGAAAGCCAGGCGGGCCCGGCCCGGCGCCTCATGGTCTCCTCCAGCGCCGCCGAGCGCCGGGTCAGCCAGCTGTCCACCGGCGAGCGCCAGCGCCTCGCCCTCTTACGCGCCCTCGAGCACCGCCCGGAGGTGCTGCTGCTCGACGAGCCGACCGGGCCGCTGGACGAGGAGACCACCGCCGCCGTCGAGTCCCTGCTGCGCGAAAAGCAGGCGAACGGCCTGGCCCTCTTCTGGGTCACCCACGACAAGCGCCAGGCCGAGCGGGTGGCGACGCGGCGCTTCTGGATCGACCGCGGCCGCCTGCGCGAGGAACTGCTGGAAGAGGTGAGCAAGCCATGAGGGGCCGGCGATGAACTACATCCGCCTCGACTACGTCGATCTCGGTCTCGCCGCCCTGCTGCTGGTCGGCGTGGCGGGCCTGTCGCTGCTGCTGCAATTGAAGATCGAGCGCAAGCTGCTGTGGGCGGGGCTGCGCTGCGCGCTGCAGCTCGCCCTCGTCGGCCTGGTGCTGACCAAGCTCTTCGAACTGGTGTCGCCCTGGTGGACCAGCCTTGCCGCGCTGGCCATGGTGCTCTTCGCCGGGCGCGAGATCATGGCGCGGCAGGAGCGCGGCTTCGAGCCGCTCTGGGCCTACGGCATCGGCACCTCGGCCATGCTGATGGCGGCGAGCCTGGTCACCGTCTTCGCGCTGACCAGCGCGGTGAAGCCCGAGCCCTGGTACGACCCGCGCTACGCCCTGCCGCTGCTGGGCATGATCATGGGCAACACCATGACCGGCATCGCGCTGGGCCTGCAGCGCCTGACCGAGGGCGCGCGCCAGCAGCGCCCGGGCATCGAGGCGCTGCTCTGCCTCGGCGCGACGCGACGCAAGGCCCTGCTGCCGGTGACCCGCCAGGCCCTGACCACGGCGCTCATGCCGATCATCAACTCGCTGGCGGCCACCGGCCTGGTTTCCCTGCCCGGCATGATGACCGGCCAGATCCTCGCCGGCGTCGAGCCGCTGGAGGCGGTGAAGTACCAGCTGATGATCATGTTCATGATCGCCGGCGGCACCACGCTGGGCGCCGTCACCGCCGTCTTCGTCGGCGTCTACCGCCTGACCGACAACCGCGACCGCCTGAGGCTGGACCGGCTGGTGGGGGATTGAACACCTGACGGCCCCCTCACCCTCCCGCTGACGCGGGCCCCTCCCTCTCCCACGAGGGGAGAGGGTAAACCGACAAACCCTCTCCCCTGGCGGGAGAGGGATGCGAAGCCTTAGTGAGGTCGAACGACCGAACTTAGGCGAAGCTGGGTGAGGGGGAACCGGGCGGCTCGGCGGCGGGCCATCTCGAACATTCTAGTTTCAAACGTTCGAGGCGGCGATCTCCTCGGCGAGCGGAAAGTCCTTTCGCCGCAGCACGAGCTCCCAATCGGTGTCATTGATGGATCGCACCCACATATGTTTGGCGCCGGCGCGTTGAAGATGTGTATAGATCTTGCCGATGGTCTTGCGGCTGCCCGCTTCGCGATAAAACACAACTTGGCGATAGCCGTCTCCCAGGCGTTCCATCACCGTTGCGGCCACGCCGTCGACCTCAGCGCTGGACTGGATATGGGCAAGGAAGATGTGCTCAGCATCAACCCGCGCTTCTTCCAGTTCGGGGCAGGCGCCTTCCTCTTCATAGGCAAAGACATCCCAACCACCGTCGCGCCGTTCATAAGCGACGAACTCGATGCAATACGATCCGCTGGGATGCGTGTGGCGGTCCGTGTATAGACTCCAATCCACGCTGCCCCCGCACCTACACCTGCAGCTTCGCCAGCGCCGCGCGCAGACCGTCGGGGATCGGCACCGCCTTCATGCTGGTGCGTTCTACAAACACATGCACGAAGCTGCCCAGCGCCGCCGCCTCTTCGCGGCCCTGCTTGAACAGGCCGATCTCGTAGCGCACCGAACGGTTGCCGAGATGCGCGACGCGCAGGCCCGCCTCGACGTCTTCGGGGAAGGCGAAGGCCGCCTTATAGCTGCAGGTGCTCTCCGCGCAGATGCCGATCACCTGCCCTTCGTGGATGTCGAGCCCGCCTTCGCGGATCAGGTACTCGTTGATGACCGTGTCGAAGTAGGAGTAGTAGACGACGTTGTTCACGTGGCCGTAGAGGTCGTTGTCCATCCAGCGCGTCGGGATGGTGAGGAAGTGCGGGAAGCGGTCCCTGGTTTCAAGCACTGGTCTCTCGGGCGTGTCGGTCATGTTCAGAGAATCGTCCTCAGCGCATCCAAGCTCTCGTCGGGCTTTTCCGCCAGCATCATGTGGCCGCAGGCCGGGATCACCACCTGCTGCGCGTTCAAGATCGCGGCGGCCAGTTTCGCCCCCGCGCGGGCGGGGGTCATCTTGTCTTCGCTGCCCATGATCACCACCGCCGGGCAGGCGACCTTGGCGGCGGCTTCCAGACCGTCGGCGTAGGCGTTGCAGGCGGCGAGGTCGGCCGAGAGCACACCCGGCTTCACCCGCTCCAAGAGGCGTTCGCCGCCGCCCATGAGCCAGGCGCCCGGCACCCTTGCGCCGCCGAGATGACCGGCCGGTCCGAAACCCCAGGAGGTCATGAGGTCGAAGGCGGCATGGTCGTTGGCTTCCGCCGCCGCCAGCAGGTCGGGATGCACCGGCATCTTGGGTGCCGCGCCCATCAGCGCCAGCGCGCGCAGGCGGCCGCCGTGGCGCGCCGCCGCGTCGAGCGCGACCAGCGCACCCATGGAGTGGCCGACCAGCGCCGCCTTGGCCGCGCCGATCTCGTCCAGCAGCTTCACCACCCAGTCGGCCATGGCGGCGATGGAGGTCAGCGCCGCACCTTCCGACTTGCCGTGGCCCGGCAGGTCGACGGCCAGCACCGCACAGTCGTGGTGCGCGAAGTAGCGCGCCGGCAAAGCCCAGACCGTGTGGTCCAGGCCGGCGCCGTGCAGGAAAACGACGAGGGGAAGGTCGGGATCGAAGGCGCGCCCGCCGGTGCCGGCATGGACGCGCTGTCCCGCAACGGTCAGCTCCATTCTAAAACTCAGTCCTTCTGGGAGGCGCGCAGGGCCTGGCGCAGATCGGCGATGATGTCGTCGGCGTCTTCCAGGCCGACCGAGAGGCGGATCATGTCCTCGCCCACCCCGGCCCGCTTCAGTTCCTCCGCCGTCATCTGCTGATGCGTTGTGCTGGCCGGATGGATCACCAGGGTCTTGGCGTCGCCCACGTTGGCGAGGTGCGAGGAAAGCTGGCAGGCCTCGATGAACCTGGCGCCCGCCGCGCGCCCGCCCTTCACGCCGAAGGACACGATGGAGCCGCAGCCCTTGGGCATGAGCTTTTGCCCCAGCGCGTGGTCGGGGTGGTCGGGCAGGTCCGGGTGCAGCACCCAGGAGACCGCGTCCTCACCCTGCAGCGCCTCCAGCACCTTGTGGGTGTTGGACATGTGGCGCTCCATGCGCAGCGGCAGGGTCTCGATGCCCTGCAGGATATAGAAGGCGTTCTGCGGCGCCATGGTGGCGCCGAAGTCGCGCAGGCCTTCGGCGCGGGCGCGCATGGCGAAGGCCTGCGGGCCGAACTCCTCGGCGAAGTCGATGCCGTGGTAGCCGGCGTAGGGCTCGGTCAGGGTGTCGAACTTGCCGCTCTCCTCCCAGTCGAAGCGGCCGCCGTCGACCAGCAGGCCGCCCAGCGCCAGGCCGTGCCCGCCCAGCCACTTGGTCGCCGAGTGCATGACGAGGTCGGCGCCCAGTTCGATCGGCCGGCAGAGGTAGGGCGTGGCGAAGGTGCTGTCGAGCATCAGCGGCAGCCCCGCCTTGTGCGCCACCTCGGCCACCGCGGGGATGTCCAGCACCTCCAGCCCCGGATTGCCGAGGCCCTCGGCGAAGACCAGGCGCGTCTCCGGGCGGATGGCGTCGCGGAAGGCGGCGACGTCGCGCGGGTTCACGAAGGTCGTGGTGATGCCGAAGCGGGGCAGCGTATGGGTGAAGAGATTGATCGAGCCGCCGTAAAGCGACGAGGAGGCGACGATATGCCCGCCCTGGCCCATCAGGGTGACGATGGCGAGGTGCAGGGCGGCGTGGCCGGAAGCCGTGGCGATGCCGGCGACGCCCAGTTCCAGCGCCGCGATGCGCTCCTCCAGAACCGCCGTCGTGGGGTTGGAGATGCGCGAATAGATGTGCCCGGCGCGTTCCAGGTTGAACAGGGCCGCCGCCTGGTCGGTGTCGCGGAAGACGTAGGACGTCGTCTGGTAGATCGGCACGGCCCGCGCGCCGGTCGCCGGGTCGGGCTGCTGGCCCGCGTGCAGCGACAGGGTGTCGAATTTCAGGAATTTGGGATCCGCCACGCTACCTCCCTTTAGGCGCCTTCTCGAGGGATCGATTGCCGGCAGCTTACACAAAGCCAGGCCGCAAACCACGCCCCAAACCGGCCTCTTCACAGCCGCATCTCGAGCCTGGACAGCTAAACCTGCGCGACAGCGCAAATAACCGCATGGCGCTTTATTTTAGAAATGATCTAAAAAAGGGAGAAGTAAGGACGGGGCGCAAGAAAAAGGACCCCAGAATTGAAGGAGGGCCTTCGATCCGTAAGGATCGTGGCCCCTCCCCTTGTTTAAGTCCTGCCCTGTCAACTTGCCTGGACCGAACAGTAGCAGCGTCCCTCCACCGGTCAAGTGGAGAATCGTTAATACCAGGCGAAGTGCCTAAGAACGTTGGATTCTCTGGCGTCATACGGGCTTGGCACGCGTTTCGCGACCGCCGCCGCAGGCGCGACAAAGGGCCGCAAGCCCCGATCTGTGGATAAGTCTGGGGACAAAAGAAAAAACCGCCGGGCGAACCCGGCGGCAAGTTTAACAGGGAGGCGTTACAAGGAACGGATAAACATCCGAAAGACGGTCGGGAGGACCCGGGGAGGGCTCGCCGAGCCGTCTGTGTCTAAAATTAGTCCTAAACTCCTAAAAAATGGTTAACAAAAATCTTAATACAGCTTTTAGCAGCAAAAAATTATAAGCCCTTGTTTTCAATGATGCATTGGGAGTCCTGAGATTCCCAACGCGTTCCGGGAGCTGCAAATCGCTCCGCAAAAGGGGCCCAAAGGTTAACTCTCGCAGAACTTCGCCGAATAGCTGCCTTGCCGATTCGGACAGTCTTGCGCGCTTGAACCGGCGCCGCCCCAGGCGCGAAAATAGCGGCCTGCTCTTGCGCACTGTCATATCGTCCCCGGCAACGGCGGAAGGACCCTGCCTCGAATCTCTGACCGCCACCGCACAAGGCAAACCGGGCCGCCGTGACACGACGGCATTCCCTCCCAACAGACGAGCAAGCCTTTGGTCGATATTGACATCACGCCGGTCGCCCGCGTCCTGGGTCTGATGATCTGCGCCCTTGCCGGCCTGATGCTGATTCCCGCTGCCGTCGACGGCGCCTTCGACAACCCCGACTGGACGGCCTTCGTCGAATCGGCGGCCGTCACCGGCTTCATCGGCGGCGCCGTCGTCCTGGCGACGCAGCACGGCGGCGCCTTCGAACTCAGCCTGCGTCAGGCCTTTCTGCTGACCGTCGCCAGCTGGCTGACGCTCACCGCCTTCTCCGCCCTGCCGTTCCTCGGCCTCGGCCTCGACTACACCGACGCCTTCTTCGAAGCGATCTCCGGGATCACCACGACCGGCTCGACGGTGATCACCGGGCTCGACGGCCTGCCGCCGGGCATCCTGCTGTGGCGTTCCCTGCTGCAATGGATCGGCGGCCTCGGCATCATCGTCATGGCCATCGTCATCCTGCCCTTCCTGCGGGTCGGCGGCATGCAGCTGTTCTATACCGAGAGTTCCGAACGCTCGGAGAAGGTCGTGCCCAGCGCCTTCCATCTCTCGGCCTGGATCGTGACCATCTATGTCGTGCTGACCGCCGCCTGCGCCATGCTGTACGGCGCGGAAGAGATGTCGGCCTTCGACGCCGTGAACCATGCCATGGCGACGCTGTCGACCGGCGGCTACTCGACCCACGACGCCTCCTTCGCCTATTTCCGGAATCCGGCGACCCAGTGGACCGGTACGGTGTTCATGCTGGCCGGCGCGCTGCCCTTCGTCGCCTATATCCGCTTCGTGAAAGGCGAGCGCCGCGCCTTCTGGCGCGACCCCCAGATTCTCGGGCTGCTGCGCTTTCTCGCGCTCACCGTTCTCGCCATGGCCATCTGGCTCTGGGCGACGCGGGACATCGCCTTCCTCGACGCCCTGCGCCTCACCGCCTTCAACATCACCTCGGTGGTGACCACGACCGGCTTTGCCAGCACCGACTACGGCGCCTGGGGGTCTCTGGCCGTGGTTGCCTTTCTGATCTTCACCTTCGTGGGCGGCTGCACCGGCTCCACCTCCGGCGCCATCAAGATCTACCGGCACCAGGTGCTGTGGATCACCGTGCGCAGCCAACTGCTGCGCCTGGTCAGCCCGCGGCGCGTGGTGCTGCTGCGCTACGGCGGCCGCACCGTTCCCCCGGACGTGCCCGCCTCGGTGCTGGCCTTCATCGCCGTCTTCATGGCGACGGTGGCCATCTTCACCGTCGCGCTGGCCGGCATGGGCCTGGACCTGCAGACCGCCCTCTCGGCCAGCGCCACCGCCATCACCAACGTCGGCCCGGGGCTCGGCCCCATCGTCGGGCCCGCCGGCAACTTCGCCGCACTGCCCGACGCCGCCAAGTGGATCCTTTCCGTCGCCATGCTGCTCGGGCGCCTGGAGATCTTCAGCGTGCTGATCCTCTTCGACCCCCAGTTCTGGCGTCCCTGAGCCGCCCATGACGGCGACCGGCGTCCTCCTCGTCCTGGCGGTACTGCTGCTCGCCGGACTGTTCTTCAATCCCCGCCTGGTCCGCTGGCACTACTGGCAGGCGACGGTGACGCCGCTGGCCTCGATCATCGGCTCGGGCTTCCTCGTCGCCGGACCGATCCTGGCCCATGCCGCGGGCATCCGGGCGTGGCTCGCCATGCTCGGGCTCTGCGCGGTGGCCTACCTCTTCGGGGCCACCCTGCGCTACAACATCATCCACGTGGAACCGCACATCTCCGGCGGCAAGCGCGCCCAGGCGCCGGCCTTCACCCGGGGCGTGGAGAGGGCCTCCGAGTTGGCGCTGTCCCTCGCCTACTTCATCTCCGTCGCCTACTACCTGAATCTTTTCGCCGCCTTCGGCCTGCGCATCGACGGCATCGTCGATCCCTTCTGGATTCGCCTTGCGGCGAGCGTCACCATCGCCGCGGTGGGCACGGTCGGCGCCCTCGGCGGCCTTTCCGGCCTCGAGCGGCTGGAGATCGTCGCCGTGGGCCTGAAGCTCAGCCTGATCGGCGGCCTCTTCACCGCTCTGGCGGCGGCCAACTTCGGCGCCTTCAGCGACGGCAGCTTCACCTTGCCGGAAATCGCGCACGAGCACGGCTATCAGGAATTCACCAGCCTGCTGGGGCTGGTGATCCTGGTGCAGGGCTTCGAGACCTCGCGCTATCTCGGCAGCAAGTACGATGCGGGGGTGCGTGTCCGCAGCATGCGCTGGGCGCAGTGGATCGCGACCGCCATCTATCTGACCTTCATCCTGCTCATCACGCCCTATTTCACCGACCGCCTGCCGACCGAGGGCGGCGAGACCGCGATCATCGATATGCTGAAGCCGGTCAGCGCCGCCGTCGCGCCGGTCATCGTCATCGCGGCGCTGGCCTCGCAGCTTTCCGCGGCGGTCGCCGACATGAACGGCGCCGGGGGGCTGCTGATGGAGATCACCGGACGGCGCCTGCAGGTGAAGCTGAGCAATCTCATCACCGCCGGGGTTGCCATCGCCATCACCTGGTCCGCCAACATCTACGAGATCATCGCCTACGCCTCGAAGGCCTTCGTCGCCTACTATGCCCTGCAGGCCGCCCAGGCCGCGGCCACGGCCTGGCGCAATGGGAACTACGTCCGGGCGGCACTGTTCCTGGCCGCCACGGTCATCGCCCTGGCCATCATCCTTCTCGCCACGCCGGTCAAAGTCTGAGGCGGACGCCCCGCCGCCGGAGCGGCCATCATGGCAAAACCGGCGCCGCGCCCTAGATCTATGGCACGACCCGTCAAATCAGGGGTGCCAAGGCACGCCCGCAAGGGGTTAAGCTGCAGTCAACCAAGGAGGCGTGTGATGATCACCAGGCGTGAGTTCCTGGCCGCCGGCACGGCGGTCGCCTTGATGAGCTTCATCGGGGCCCCTGCCGCCCTGGCCCACCACGGCTGGCGCTGGACCGAGGACGGCAACTTCGAGCTGACCGGCATCATCAAGACCGTACAGCTCGGCAATCCGCACGGCGTGCTGACCGTCGACGCCGAGGGCGAGGTCTGGACCGTGGAGGTCGGCCAGCCCTGGCGCAACGAACGCGCGGGCCTGAAGGACGAGATGCTGTCGGAGGGCCGCGAGGTGACGATCTCCGGGGCGCGCTCGGCCGATCCGGCGGAAAAGAAGATGAAGGCGGAACGCGTCATCATCGACGACGCGCTCTACAACCTCTACCCCGACCGCGAGTGAGTGATCTCGGCCAGGTCGCCGGAACCCTGAACGAGGCGCTGACGGCCTTGCAGACTCTGGGGCCGGTGGCGGCGCTGCGCGCCTCCCGCTGGGTTTATCCTCTGGTCAACGCCGCGCACATCACCGGCCTCGCCCTGCTGTTCGGCGCCATCCTGCCGCTCGACCTGCGTCTGCTCGGCGCCTGGCGCGAGGTGCCGCTGGCCCCCCTGGCGCGGGTGCTGGTGCCGGTCGCCATCGCCGGCCTCGTCCTGGCGGCCGTGGCGGGCCTGCTGCTGTTCTCGGTCGGGGCGGTGAAATACGCCGCCCTGCCGCTGTTCTGGGTGAAACTGGTTCTGATTGCCGCCGCGGTGACCAACGCCCTGCTGCTGCGCCGCGCGCCCGAGTGGACCCTGGCCCAGATCCCCGAACTGACGGCCGACCCGGCGGCGCGCCTCAAGATGGCCGGCCTGCTGTCCCTGGGCCTCTGGCTGGCGGTCATCCTCTGCGGGCGTTTTCTCGCTTACCTGGCCTGACGGCCTTCCCCCCAGATCGGATTCACAGGATCGGATTCGCAGGATCGGGTTCAGCCTTGGGGGGTCGCCTACGGCGCTTCCAGCCGGCCCTGATCTGCTCCAGCCGGTCCCGGGCCCTGCAAAACCCTGGGTTTACGGGCTTTTCCACAGAAATCGCCGTTCCACCCCTTGATTTTGCACTGCAGCATATTATACTGGAATAATTCCAATTCACAGAGAAAAGCGCCCGGGACCAACAGCCTGGACCCGCGCACATCCTGTTCGCCGCTGCGAGGAGATTTTTATGATTGGCCGAAAGCTTCCCAACGTGACCTTCCGTACCCGTGTCCGCGACGAGTCGATCGAGGGCCCGAATCCCTTCAAGTGGGAGAACAAGACCACCGACGACTACTTCAAGGGCAAGAAGGTCGTCCTCTTCTCCCTGCCCGGCGCCTTCACGCCGACCTGCTCCACCTACCAGCTGCCCGACTTCGACAAGATGTCCGAAGAGTTCCGGGCCAAGGGCATCGACGAGATCTACTGCCTCTCCGTCAACGACGCCTTCGTGATGAACGCCTGGGGCAAGCAGCAGGGCCTGAAGAACATCAAGCTCATCCCCGACGGCTCGGCCGAGTTCACCCGCAAGATGGGCATGCTGGTCTGCAAGGATAACCTGGGCTTCGGCATGCGCTCCTGGCGCTACGCCGCCGTGATCGACGACGGCGTGGTGAAGGCCTGGTTCGAGGAGCCCGGCTTCTCCGACAACTGCGAAACCGACCCCTACGGCGAGTCCTCGCCGCAGAACGTCTACGAGAAGCTCACCGAAGAGGTTCTCGGCGAGAAGGTCGAAGCCGCCTAAGCGACTTCGCTTCAGCGTAAATGCAAAACGGCCCGCCTTTCGGCGGGCCGTTTTTCTTTTACCGGTTCTGTTACCGGGCCGGCGTTCGGGCGCAGCCGCTATCCGGCGACGCCCGAACATCGTTTCGGCGCGGTCAGGCGATGTCGAAGCGGTCGGCGTTCATCACCTTGGTCCAGGCCGCGATGAAGTCCTGCACGAACTTCTCCTTGCTGTCGTCCTGGGCATAGAGCTCGGCATAGGCCCGCAGGATCGAGTTGGACCCGAAGACGAGATCCATGCGCGTCGCCGTCCACTTCACGTCGTCCGTCTTGCGGTCCCGGATTTCGTAGAGCCCGTCACCGCTCGGCTTCCACGCATACTTCATGTCCGTCAGGTTCACGAAGAAGTCGTTCGTGAGGGCGCCTTCGCGATCGGTGAAGACGCCATGCTTGGTGCCGCCGTGGTTGGTGCCGAGAACCCGCAGGCCGCCGACCAGCACGGTCATCTCGGGCGCGGTCAGGCCCATGAGTTGCGTGCGGTCGAGCATGAGTTCTTCGGGGCTGACGGCATAGTCCTGCTTCAGCCAGTTGCGATAGCCATCGGCGACAGGCTCCAGCGACTCGAAGGACTCGGCGTCGGTCATCTCGTCGGTGGAATCGCCGCGGCCCGGCGCGAAGGGCAAGGTGATGTCGACGCCCGCGGCTTTCGCCGCCTGCTCGATGCCGAGATTGCCGGCCAGAGCGATGACGTCCGCCACGCTGGCGCCGGTCTCGGCCGCGATGGGTTCGAGCACGCCCAGGACCTTGGCGAGACGCGCGGGCTCGTTGCCCGCCCAGTCTTTCTGGGGGGCGAGACGGATGCGGGCCCCGTTGGCGCCGCCGCGCATGTCCGAGCCGCGGTAGGTGCGGGCCGAATCCCAGGCGGTCGCGACCATTTCGCTGATCGAAAGACCGCTCGCCGCGATCTTCGCCTTCACGGCGTTCACGTCATAGTCGGTGCTGCCGGCCGGCACCGGGTCCTGCCAGATCAGGTCTTCCTGGGGCACGTCCGGACCGACATAGCGCACCTTCGGCCCCATGTCGCGGTGCGTCAGCTTGAACCAGGCCCGCGCGAAGGCATCCTGAAAAGCCTCGGGATTCTTCATGAACCGCAGGGAGATCTCGCGGTAGACCGGGTCCATCTTCATGGCCATGTCGGCATCGGTCATGATCGGGTTGTAGCGGATCGAGGGATCCTCGACATCGACGGGCTTGTCTTCTTCCTTGATGTCGACGGGTTCCCACTGCCAGGCCCCGGCCGGGCTCTTCTTCAGCTCCCATTCATGATTGAACAGCATCTCGAAGTAGCCGTTGTCGAACACGGTCGGATGGGACGTCCAGGCGCCTTCGATCCCGCTGGTGATGGTATCGCGGCCCTTGCCCTTGCCGGTCGGGTTGCGCCAGCCGAAACCCTGCTCCTCGACATCGGCCGCCTCGGGGTCGGGGCCGAGCAGGTCGGCATCGCCGTTGCCGTGGCACTTGCCGATGGTGTGGCCGCCGGCAGTCAGCGCGACGGTTTCCTCGTCGTTCATGGCCATACGGGCGAAGGTCTCGCGCACCTGGGCGCCCGTCTTCAGCGGATCGGGCTGGCCGTTCACGCCCTCCGGGTTCACGTAGATCAGACCCATCTGCACGGCGGCCAGCGGGTTTTCCATGGATTTCGGATCGGAGACGTCGCCGTAGCGGCTGTCGGACGGCGCCAGCCATTCCTTTTCCGCGCCCCAGTAGGTGTCCTTTTCCGGATGCCAGATGTCTTCGCGGCCGAAGCCGAAGCCGAAGGTCTTCAGGCCCGTCGCCTCATAGGCGATGGTGCCGGCCAGAATGATGAGGTCGGCCCAGCTGACCTTGTTGCCGTACTTCTTCTTGAGCGGCCACAGGAGACGGCGCGCCTTGTCCAGGCTGACGTTGTCCGGCCAGGAGTTGAGCGGGGCGAAGCGCTGGTTGCCGGTGCCGCCGCCGCCGCGGCCGTCGGCCAGGCGATAGGAGCCGGCGGCGTGCCAGGCCATGCGGACCATCAGGCCGGCGTAGTTGCCCCAGTCGGCGGGCCACCAGTCCTGGCTGTCGGTCATCAGCGCGTGGAGGTCTTTCTTGAGCGCCTCGACATCGAGCTTCTTCAGCTCTTCGCGATAGTTGAAGTCCTTCCCCAGCGGATTGGTCTTGGTATCGTGCTGGCTCAGGATGTCGAAGTTGATGGCGTTCGGCCACCACTCCATGACGTTCTTGCCGAGGGACGTATTGCCCCCGTGCATCACCGGGCATTTGCGTTCAGGTAATGTGTCCATCGTTTCCTCCGGTCGCGTTCGGCTGATTGAAACTATCTCGGGTCAAGGAACCGCGCCCGCGGCCAGTGGCCTTGCGGGCGCCCTCTACATTTGAATAATTCTAACAAACGCGGATCATAAGTTTAATTTCGATTTACTGATAGTTGTGATAAGTTAATCTGATGATCAATCTGACGCTCAAGCAGCTCCGCTACTTCGAGGCGGTGGCCCGGCACGGCCACTTCGGCCATGCGGCGGCGGACTGCGCGATCTCCCAACCCGCCTTGTCGATGCAGATCAAGGAGTTGGAAGAAACCCTGGGCACGGAACTCTTCGAAAGAGGGGGACGGCAGGTCCGGCTGACCAGCTTCGGAGAGGGGCTTGTCCAGCGGGTCCGCGACATCCTGCGGTCGGTGGACGAGCTGGGCGACCTGGCGCGCGCCTCGCACGACCGTCTGGTGGGACGCTTGCGGATCGGCGTGATCCCGACGATCGCCCCCTACCTGCTGCCGGCCATCGTCGGCAACCTCAGCCGCCGGTATGACGGTCTCGACATCCAGGTGCGCGAGACGCTGACGTCGAAACTGATTCAAGAGCTGGCGGAAGGCCGCATCGATACGGCCATTGTCGCGCTGCCGGTCTCCGAACCTTCCTTGACCGAGGTGGCGCTCTTTACGGAGGACTTCGTCCTGGTCCGGCCGGCCGCGGACGCGGGAAAGCCCGTGCCCAACCGCGAAGCGCTGCGCGGCATGAGGCTGCTGCTCCTGGAAGAAGGGCACTGCTTTCGCGATCAGGCTCTATCGTTCTGCGACTTTCGAACCGCGCGGCCGCGCGAACTGCTGGAGGGCAGCTCCCTGTCCACCCTGGTCCAGATGGTCGGCGCCGGCATCGGCGTGACGCTGATCCCCGAAATGGCCGTCGCGGTGGAAACACGCTCCGCGTCCGTCTCCATCGCCCGCTTCGCAACGCCTCAGCCGTCGCGGACCATCGGCATGATCTGGCGCAAGACCAGCCCTCTGGACGCGCAGTTGCAGCAAATCGCCGAGATCGTGCGTCAGTCCGCCGAGGCCTTGCGCCAGCCGCCGGCCCCGACATCACCGTCGCCGTCGCCGTCGCGCAAGTCTTCAAGCAAAGGCCGGAAACTGGCCGTTCAACAACCGAAAGGCTGAGGGGCCGTCGAGGGGTGACCTTTCAGCCTATTGCGCCATCCAGCCGCCGTCGATGGACAGCGGCGCGCCGGTGATCTGGTCGGCGGATGACGAACAGAGGAAGACTGCCAGGCCGCCGATCTGCTCGGGCGTCGAGAAGTCCTTCGACGGGGTCTTCTCCGCCACCAGGGCCAGCTTCTCCTCGTCGTAGCTCCTGCCCGAGGCCGCCGCGCGGTCCTCGATCTGCTTTTTCACCAGCGGGGTCAGCACCCAGCCGGGGCAGATGGCGTTGCAGGTGATGCCGCTGCCGCCGGTCTCCAGCGCCGTCACCTTGGTCAGGCCGACGATGCCGTGCTTGGCGGCCACGTAGGCCGACTTGTTGGCCGAGGCCGAGAGGCCGTGCGCCGAGGCGATGTTGATGACCCGGCCCCAGCCCCTGCTCCGCATGGCCGGCAGCGCCGCCTTGGTGGTGTGAAAGGCGGAGGACAGGTTAATGGCGATGACCGCGTCCCAGCGCTCCTCGGGAAACTCCTCGATCGGCGCCACATGCTGGATGCCGGCGTTGTTCACCAGGATGTCGACGGCGCCGAACTGGCCTTCGGCGTCCTTCACCAGGCGGGCGATCTCCGCCGGCTTGGTCATGTCGGCGCCGTCATAGGTGACGGTGACGCCGTTCTTGTCGGCGATCTCCTGGCGCAGGGCCTCGATGGCCGCGGCCTCGCCGAAGCCGTTCAGGACGATGTTCGCGCCCTCGGCGGCCAGCGCCTCGGCGATGCCCTGGCCGATGCCGCTGGTCGAGCCGGTGACCAGGGCCGTCTTTCCTTTCAACATGTTCACGTTCCTTCGAATTTCTCGCCTCTTTACAGAAGAGGCACTACAGCGTTGGTTTCAAGACCGCAAGCAGCAGCGACAGGGTCACGACCGACAGCGCCGTCGAGATCAGCACCGCCGAGGCGGCGCGGCCGAGATAGATGTCGTACTGCCGGGCCATGATGAAGACATTGGCGCCGGAGGGCACGGCCGCGGTGATGATGGCGACGATGGCGGCCAGCGGCGGCAGGTGGAAGACGTAAAAGGCCAGGACCGCCATGATCGCCGGGTGAACCAGCAGCTTCATGGCGACGATGGCCAGGGTTTCCTTCATATCGCCGCGGATCTCGAAGGAGGTCAGCGAGGCCCCGAGGGCGAAGAGGGCGCAGGGCGCCGCGGCGCCGCCGAGCAGCGCCAGGAAACGCTCCGCCGCCCCCGGCAGGAGCTGGCCGGTCGCCCCGTAGGCGATGCCGGCGACCAGCGCCAGGATGATCGGGTTGAGGGCGATGGCCCGCAGGCTCTGGCCGAGGAGCCGGCGCCAGCCGCGCCCGGCGCCCCGCCGCAGCTCGATCAGCACCGTGATCACCGGCAGGATGGTCACGGCATGGAAGGTGATGATCAGCATGAGCTGCAGGCCGGCGTCGTCCCCCAGCACGGTGAAGATCAGCGGGATGCCCAGCAGCACGGTGTTGGAGAAGATCGACCCCATGCCGAAAAGCACCTGCTCGACCGCAGTGGTGCGGAAGACCAGGCGGGCCACCACGAGGGCCAGCAGGAAGGTGATCAGCACGCCGCTGAAGTAGGCCCCGACGATGGAGAACTCGACCGGCCCGATGCCCCGCGCCATGGCCCGGAACAGCAGCGCCGGGATGGCGAAGTAGAAGACGAAGGTGTTGAGGCCCTTGATGGCCTCCTCGCTCATCCAGCGCTTGCGGCCCACCACGTAGCCGCAGAGCACCAGGCCGAAGATCGGCAGCACGGTCTCGAGAATGGAAAGCATGGCGGCGGGGCGTTACCTATATGGGTCGGAAGGCCCCCCATGGAATGCGGTTGGAGCCCCTCGAAGGATAGGTCAAAATAGCAGCCATGGATCCAAAACTCACGGCCTGGCTCATTCTCGGCTTCGGTTACCTGCTGCCGCTGGCCCACGTGCTGCTGTCGCCGCGCGGCGGCGGCTGGACCCCGCCGCCGGGCAGCAGCTGCCCGTTGGGGCCCCGGCTCGGCTGGGTCGTCCTGGTGCTGCTGCTCGGCCCGATCGGCTGGCTCATGTTCTGGCGCAGCCGCAAGCGGAGCAAGGCGTAGGCGCGGCCCGCAGAATCACTCGCTTCGGCGAAGTGTAGCGCCCGCGGTCGCCAGCAATTCCGTAGGGCGCTTGCTGCCATTATCGCAGTGCGGCTGAAACGTTGTCGACGGACGACTAACACTTCCCCGCCTCCACAAAGATCGACTACCCTATCTCGACCCGCTCCTACCGGGCCGTCGAGGAGTACACCCCGCATGGCTGCCAGCAGCCAGACACAAGCCAAGATGCGCCGATTCTTTCGGACACTTTGGACCCAGATCGCCTATGTGGCGCCGGCAATCCTGATCGTCGTCGCGGGGTTCGTCTTCGCCTATCAGTTCGTCCGTCCAGCACCGCCGGACCGGGTCGTCATGGCGACCGGACAAAGGGGCGGCGCCTATTTCGCCTATGGCCAAACCTATGCGGAGCACTTCCGCAATGAAGGCTTTGAGCTCGTGCTGAGACAGACGGCCGGGTCGGTCGACAACCTCCGCCTGCTCACCGACGAGGCGGCCGAGGTGCCTATCGCCTTCATGCAAGGCGGCATCGGGACGCCCGCGAATTACCCGGCACTGGAGTCGCTCGGCAGCCTCTATTTCGAGCCGATCTGGGTCTTCATGCGCGGCGCCACCGCACCCGGCCGGCTGACCGGGCTCGCGGGCAAACGCATCGCGGTCGGTTCGGCCGGCAGCGGCACCCGCGCGGTGGCCCTGCCGCTGCTCAAGGACAACGGCGTCACGGACGAGACGTCCGAATTGGTCGAGATCGACGGCAACGAGGCAATCGACGCTCTCAGGGGCGGTGCGGTGGACGCTGCCATCTTCGTCGGTGCCGCGACCTCGCAGACGATCGGAGCGCTGCTCTCCATGCCGGACGTTGCGCCGATGAGCTTCGAGCGTGCCGATGCCTACGTACGGCGCCACGCATACCTCTCCAAAGTCGTGCTGCCGATGGGAACCTTGGACTTGGCGAAGAACCTGCCGGGGCGGGATCTCGTTCTTCTCGCGCCGACAGCGACGATCGTCGTCACGCCCGAGATGCATCCGGCGCTCATCGACCTGATGCTGCTGACTATGCGGGATACGCACCGGCAAGGCGGCTATCTGGCACCGCCCGGCGCTTTCCCGACCGGGAACAACGTCACCTATCCGCTGGCGCCCGCGGCCCGGCGTTTCTACGAGCGTGGGCCGCCGTTCCTGCAGCGTTACTTGCCTTTCTCGGCGGCCAACCTGATCGACCGGCTGTGGGTCATGATCCTGCCGCTGCTGACGTTGCTCTACCCGCTGTTCAAGATCCTGCCACCAGTCTACAGCTGGCGCATGCGCGCGCGGGTGAACCGCTGGTACAAGGAGCTGGAGGCGCTGGACGACCACCTGAACGACCAGTCGATTTCGCGCGCCGAGGCGACGGAGCGGCTCGATGACATCGAGCGTTCGGTCGAGAAAGTGCACGTCCCGGCCGGCTTTGCCGACCGCGCCTATACGCTGCGCATGCATATCGACTACTTGCGCCGCAAGGTCGACGGCAGAGCCGCGGACGAGACACCGCCGCGGCAGGTAGACTAGGCGCAGTTGCCATTCCACGCTGATCACAGCGGCAAGGAGACTCGCCCATCGGCAGATGCCAAAGCTGGTGGGAGCGGAACACCACCATCGGTTCATCAGCCGATGCGAATGTTGGACGCCAGTCACCTTGACGCGACTTGATGCCTGGACAGGGGCTCTGAAGAGCCTCTATGGAGTCACCAATCCTGCAGAACTGCCCTACCTGACGATCACCTCCGGTCCCATCAGGGCTGTGGGCAGCACCGTCGAGATCCAGGGCACGTAGGTCACGATGATGAGGAAGATGAAGAGGATGCCGAGCCAGGGCAGCGCCGCCTTGACGACGTCCAGCACCGGCATCTGAGCCACGCCCGAGGTGACGAAGAGGTTGAGGCCCACCGGCGGGGTGATCATGCCGATCTCCATGTTCACCACCATGATGATGCCCAGGTGGATCGGGTCGATGCCCAACTCGATAGCGATGGGAAAGACCAGCGGCGCCACGATGACGATGAGGCCCGAGGGCTCCATGAACTGGCCGCCGATCAGCAGGATCACGTTGACGATCACCAGGAACATGATCGGCCCGAAGCCCGCCTCCAGCATGGCCCCGGCGATGGCCTGGGGAATCTGCTCGTCGGTCAGCACGTGCTTCAGGATCAGCGCGTTGGCGATGATGAAGAGCAGCATGATGGTGGTCTTGCCGGCCTCGAAGAGGGCGTGCTTGGTGTCCGGGTGGAAGAACACCGTGACCAGGGCCTGCGGCCGCTTGAACAGCGAGTGGCGCTGGTCGCCCTCACCCTTCAGCGGCCCCATGTCCTTGTAGACGAAGTTCGCGATGAAGAAGGCGTAGACGGCGGCCACCGCGGCGGCCTCGGTCGGCGTGAAGATGCCGCCGTAGATGCCGCCCAGGATGATGACGATGAGGAACAGGCCCCAGGCCGAATCCTTGGCGGCCAGGAAGATCTCGCGCCAGCCGGCCCAGTCCTCCGAGGGCAGGTTGCGCAGCTTCGCCGCGACGTAGATGCCGACCATCAGCATGAAACCGGCCAGCAGTCCGGGAATGACGCCGGCCAGGAACATGCGGCCGACCGAAACGTCGACGGCGGAAGCATAGACCACCATGACGATGGAGGGCGGAATCAGGATGCCCAGCGTACCGGCATTGCAGATCACGCCGGCGGCGAAGTCCTTGGTGTAGCCGACCTGGCGCATGCCGGCGATGACGATGGTGCCGATGGCGACCACGGTCGCCGGCGAGGAACCGGAGAGCGCGGCGAACATCATGCAGGCGAAGACGCCGGCGATGGCGAGGCCGCCCTGGAAGTGACCGACGCAGGCAATGGAAAAGCGGATGATGCGCCGCGCCACGCCGCCGGTCGACATGAAGACCGACGCCAGGATGAAGAAGGGAATGGCCAGCAGGGTGAAGTGGCCGGCGAAGGCGTTGAACAGGGTCTGCGCGATCGAGCCCAGCGAGGAGTCGGAATAGAGCAGCAGGAAGATGACGGAGCTGAGGCCCAGCGAGATGGCGATGGGAACACCGATCAGCAGCAGGCCGATCACCATGGCGAAGAGGATGACGACGTCCATGGCTCAGTCCTCCTTCTTCTTCAGATCGGGCTTCGTCAGGTCGGGCTTCGTCAGGTCGGCGGCCAGCGTGCCGCCGGCGCCTTCGATCAGGTCCTCGGCCTCGTGGCTTGCGATGATGACGTCGATCTCGCCGGTGAAAATGCGCCAGGCGAGCTGCAGGAAGCGGAAAGTCAGGAGGAACAGCCCGATGGGCAGCGCCGCATAGGGAATGAAGCGCGGCAGCTTCTCGTAGGCCTCGCCCGCGTTCATCGGCCCTTCGATGAAGCGCAGGAAGTCCAGCATGGGGATGTCGTTGACCTCGTACCAGGCCTGGTCCTTCAGCGTGCCGTCCAGCATCGGCAGCGCGGCGAAGGGCGCCCAGTAGTTCCACGATCCGATCAGCAGCAGGGCGCAGAAGGCCAGAGAAGCGGCCACGGCCAGGACGGCCAGGACGCGCCGCGTGCCGGGCCCGACCATGTGCAGCACCACGTCGACGCCCAGGTGGGCGCGGGTCTTCACGCAGTAGGAGGCGCCGATCAGGATCAGCCAGGCGAAAAGGAAGACCGTGGTCTCCAGCGCCCAGAGGATGTTGCTGTTGAAAACGTAGCGCGCAATGACGTTGGCGAAGGTGACGATCGTCATCAGGCCGAGGAGCACGGCGATCAGCGTCTCCTCGATGTCATTGACCACGCGCCCGAGCCGGGTCTTCGGCACGTCGTGCATGGCATCCCCCCTTTTTTCGTTGCCCTCTTGTTAAGGGCGAAGCCCCCTTATCGCGGCGGCGGTGCGGTCCAGCATAGCGGACCGCACCGCACCGTCACGAGGGTCTTTCGTTTAGTTGGTCGCGTTGGTGGCCTGGGCGGCGGCGATCAGGTCGCTGCCGATGTCGCCTTCGAACTTGGCCCAGACCGGCTTCATGGCCTCGACCCATTTGGCCCGCTGCTCGGCGGTCAGGGTGCGGACCGTGCCGCCGGCGGCGATGACGGCCTGCTTGGCCTCCTCGTTCACCGCGGTGGACTCGGCGTTGCGCGCCTCGGTCACCTCGTCGAGGATGGTCTTCAGCTGGCTGCGCACGTCGTCGGGCAGACCGTCCCACCACTCGGTGGAAGCCACGACCAGGTAGTCGATGACGCCGTGGTTGGACTCGGTGATGCCGTCCTGCACCTCGAAGAACTTCTGGCCGTAGACGTTGGACCAGGTGTTCTCCTGGCCATCGACCACGCCCGTCTGCAGGGCGCCGTAGACTTCGGAGAAAGCCATCTTCTGCGGATTGGCGTCGAGCGCCTCCATCTGGGCGACCAGAACGTCGGAGGGCTGCACGCGGAACTTCAGGCCCGCGGCGTCGGACGGCTCGATCAAAGGCTTGTTGGCCGAGATCTGCTTCATGCCGTTGTGCCAGAAGGCCAGGCCCTGCAGGCCGCGGCGTCGCATGGAGCCCTTCAGCTTCTCGCCGTCCGCCGAGGTCTGGAAGCGGTCGACCGCGTTGATGTCGTCAAACAGGAACGGCAGGTCGAAGAGGCGGAACTTCTTGGTGAACTTCTCGAACTTCGACAGCGAGGGGGCGGCCAGCTGCACGTCGCCGGCCAGCATGGCCTCCAGCACCTGGTCGTCGTTGTAGAGCTGGGAGTTCGGGAACACCTCCATGCAGGCCTTGCCGTTCATCTCGTCGTTGACGCGCTGCTGCAGCAGCGAGGCGGCAATGCCCTTGGGGTGCTTGTCGGTGTTGGTGACGTGGCTGAACTTGATGACGATCTCGCCGTCCTCGCAGGACGCGAAGGCCGAGGTCGCGGACATAGTGGTGGCAAGCGCCACGGCGGCCGCCGTGGCAATCAGATGCTTCTTCACGGTATTCCTCCCGTTATTCTTTCGTCCGCGGCGCGGGAACCTCCCGTCCCCACGCCGGTACGCTGACATTTCATGAGCAACGGGCGTGCCAGATTGCCGGCACGCCGCCGGAATCAGCCTAAGTAATTGTTCGAATTAGAACGATTGGTGGGGAGGTCAAGCAGCGGTACGGCGGCGCATGTGTGGCTGGTCACCCATGAGGCGGCACAGACGTGTAAGAATCCACACATCCAGGCCGGACGCCGCGCCTGCTTCGCCCTTGGCGGAACCCGGCCGCCCCTGCGGCTCTCACACCGGTCGTCCCGGCGGCTCTCACAATTGCCACACAAGCTCAAAGCCGCAGAAGCCTTACAAACTTGCGGCGCTGACCAGATCGGTCCTCAGCGACCAATTGACTAAGCCTTGGAGAAAATATTATCGTCGATTCAATTATGACGATTTATTTAGATTAAATCGCAAAATAGCAGGGGGGGGCGCGGCTCATTATGGAAAGACTGGCCGCGTGCTGCGCAATCCTCTTCGCTGCCTCGGCGTTCTTCCCGCCGCCGGCAGCCGCACAGGAGTCGCAGGACCTCGCCAAGCAGTTGGCGAACCCCATCGCCAACCTCATGAGCTTCCCGCTGCAGATCAACTACGACGAAGGCTTCGGTCCCGACGGCCACGGCCAGCGTCTGCTGACCAACTTCCAGCCGGTCGTTCCCGTCGAGATATCGGACGCCTGGCTGGTGATCTCGCGCACCATCCTGCCGGTCGTGCTGCAGGACGACGTGGTGCCCGGCGAAGGCTCGCAGTTCGGTCTCGGCGATACCGTGCAGAGCCTGTTCTTTTCACCGAAGGAGCCCGGCCCCTTCGGAACGATCTGGGGCGTCGGCCCCGTGTTCTACCTGCCGACCGCGACGGAAGACACTCTGGGCGCGGAAAAGTGGGGCGCCGGCCCCACCGGCGTGGCGCTGCAGCAGGCCGGCCCCTGGACCTACGGCATGCTGGTCAACCACATCTGGTCCTTCGCGGGGGACAGCGACCGCAGCGAGGTCAACGCGACCTTCCTGCAGCCATTCCTGAATTACACCACGCCGAGCGCAACCACTTTCTTTCTCAACACCGAGACGACCTACGATTGGACGGCCGAGGAGCCGTCCATCCCGATCAACGCCGGGGTGAACCAGCTCTTCAACATCGGCGGCGAGGCCTTCCAGATCGGCGCCGGCGTGCGCTACTGGGTCGACTCCCCCGACGGCGGGCCCGACGGCTTCGGCTTCCGGATCAACCTCGTGGCCCTCTTCCCGGCAAACTGAGGAGCCGGCATGACGCAAGACCTGCAAGCAGCAAGACGCCGGGCCGTCGCCGGACTCTGTCTGCCGCTCCTCGCCCTTTTCCCCGCGACACCACAGGCCGAGGAAGGCGGTGCCGGCCATTATGTACCAGGCAGCCTTGCCACGCTCATCGACCTCGCGCCGACAAAGCCCGGATTCGTCATCGAACCGATCTACCTGCACTACGGCGGCGACGCTTCCGCCTCGGCCAGCTTCCCGCTCGCGGGCGAAGTCTCGGCGAACCTGGAGGCGAGCATCGATGCCGTCCTGCTGGGCGGTTTTTTCACTCTGGACGAAACCGTGCTGGGCGCGCACTACAGCGTCGGCGCCTTCCTGCCGTACTCCTGGGTCACGGTCGAAGGCACCGTGACCACCGGCTCGGCGACCGGCAACCGCAAGGACAGCGAGTCCGGCTTCGGCGACGTGACCCTGATCCCCGCGATGCTGGCCTGGAAGACCGGGTCCTGGCAGTTCAACGCCCTGCTGTCGATCTACGCCCCGACCGGTGAGTACGACGAGGACCGTCTGGCCAACCCCGGGCTCAACTACTGGACCTTCGACCCGGCTGTCGGCGTCGCCTATAGCAACGCCGAGATCGGTTTCAATGCCGCGCTACACGGCGGCATCACCCTCAACACCGAAAACCCCGACACCGACTACCGCAGCGGCTCCCTGGTTCACATCGAAGCCAGCGTGCAGCAATTGCTGCCGCTCGGACCGGGTTTCGCCGGGATCGGCGCGGAAGCCTTCCTGCTGCAGCAGGTGACGGGCGATAGTGGCGACGGGGCCAGGCTCGGCGACTTCGAAGGCCGCACGGTCGGGATCGGCCCTGTCCTTACCTATCTGCTGCCGCTGGGCGATGACACGCTGGTCGCCGAGGCACGCTGGCTGCCGGAAATCGACACCGAGCGGCGACTGGAAGGCGACTATTTCTGGTTCAAGCTGGTCTACCAGTTCTGAGAAGGCCGCGCCCGCCAGCCGCGCCATCCCGGCGCGGCGTCAAAAGGCCTCGCCGATGCGGAAGTAGAGGCTGGTGTCGCCGTCCAGGTTGACCGCGCCGTCGAGGGCCAGATTGACCTGGTAGCTCTTGGAGACCTGGAAGCGCAGGCCGAGCCCGCCGCTGCCCAGCAGCTCGTTGGAGAAGGCCTTTTGGATCTCTTCGGTCACGGCGCCGGCGCCGGCGAAGGCGACGACGCCCCAGCGCTCGGCGAACTTCCAGCGCTGCTCGATCTGCGCCGCCCAGGAATTCTCGTCGCGGTAGCGCCCGGTCTCGTAACCCCTCAGGTCGTTGTGCGCGCCGAAGAGGCAGAGGTCGACGACCGGCACCTCGCCGCCGGAAAAACATCCGGAGAGCCGCGCCGCCAGGATGCCCTCGTCGAAGACCTCGCGGTAGACGTTGAAGCTGGCAAGGCCTTTGCGGTAGTCGAAATCGGAGAACATCTCGCCGCTGGCGAAGACCGCCTCGGCGTGCAGCAGGTGCCCGCTGCGCGTCCAGAAAGGATCGTCGCGGGTGTCCCAGTCCAGGATGGGGCCGGCGCCCGAACTGATGAAGTCGACTTGGCGGCCGGCCAGCAGCCGCGCCGGAAGGCTGTCGGTATCGGAGAAGTCGATCTGCGTGCTTGCCTGGATCAGGCGATACTGCAGCCCAACATAAAGGTCCTCGGCGACCCGGACCTGGGCCCAGGGGTTCGTGAAGACCCCGTCCTGGCGGATCGGAATGGAGATGCCGCGGTCGCCCGCGTTGTTGCCGGCGCCAAAGAAGTCGTACTTCACGCTGGCATAGCCGAGGCCCAGTGAGATGCGGTAGCGGTCCTCGTCGAGGGAAAGGTACTGCACCGCGCCGACACCCCAGGTGCGGTTGCTCGTCGCCAGCGCGCCGATGCCCGTGTACGACGGGGCCGACTTCTCGTCGGTCTGGTAGAGGATCGACGCCGCCAGCCCCAGGCCGGTGCCGATGGTCGGGTTGCTGATGGGAATTGGGAAAATGGCGATGCCGAGGCCCGGCTCGACGGCGACCGCCCGCCCGCGCTCGACCGTTTCGTCGACGGTGGGGTCGTTGCCGTTGCCGCCGATCGCGTCAGGGCCCGCAGCGGCTTCCCCACCGAAGCAGGGCAGAACTGCCCCGCAAAAAGCCAGCACCCGGGCAAGATGTCGACCAGGATCGCGCGCCTCAACTGGATTTGCCGTTTCGCTCGTCACACGCCCCCGACACCTGTGTGGAGATCGGTGAAGATTTCCCCATCGATCCGGATGTAGATGCGATACCGCCCCGCCACGACCATGTAGAACGGGCACAGCGGGGAGAGGGATTCGCGGCAGGGCTGCCACAGGAGAAGCGGGTAGAGGGTAAAAGCTTCCGGACGCACCAGGAGCGTGCCTTCTCTCTCTCCAAGAGGAATCTCCCGGCCAACGACTTTGTCCAGGATCTCGTCCTGGCTCGGTGGAGAGAAGACAACGCCGCCGGGCAGCCCCGTAATCTGCTGATAGTCCCCGAAGCGGGCATCCAGGGTGACCACCCCTGACGTCTCCCTGCCCTCACGGGCGAAAGGCACGATGAAGTAGAAGCTGTCGAGCTCATCCAACCTTTGGACCAGCAGCGGCTTCCCCGCTTGAGTTCCCGAGAACACTTCCAGCCACTGCGGAAGCTCGAGCACCCCCGAGCGCTCCAGTTCCGACTGAGCGAGTTCGATCGCTTCTTCCTCGCTCAATAGCCTATCCCCTGCCCGGCGGCGGTGGCGGGGCTGGACGGCACCTTGCCTGACCGGCGGAGGATCGGGATCACAGACCGCAACGAACTTGCCGTTCCACTGCTTGTTGTACTTGTGGTTCACCGGCGTCATGTAGCTGCTCTGCCAGAACGAATAGTTGACGACGCTGTTGGCGGTGCCCCGGTTCTCCTTTGTCACCGGATCTATCCCGGTACCGCATTTGCATTTGTTCAGGGCGTCGTGCGGCGGCGGCGGAGGCTTATGGTTCTTGGCCACGGGCGGGAATGGGTCATTAATCGTGATCGAACTTATGGTGTAGGAAGTGTCGTCGGCGTCAGCTGGATCAGCGTTGCTGGCATAGCCCGTGACCGCGACCCAGTGATCGCCCTTGTAGACACTGGCGATAGGCGCGACATCGTAGTGATGGATCGTCCAGACGATTTTGCGCGAAATCGCGTCTTCCGTGGCCAATGAATTCAGGAAAAACCAGCCGCCGAACGTCGCCGGCATGCGGTCGTTCAGCACCCATCGCAGCCCATCGGGCGCCATGTACCAGAGCTTGGCGACAGTGTGATTCTTCGCATCGTTGAACAAAGTTGGCTGGTCAATCACCCCGGCGTTGATGCTTTGAAGCACCATTTGCGCGCAGGCCGCACCGCAATAGCCGTTCCCGTCGTTCTTGTTCGTGTTGCTGGGGTACCAGTCCTGTTGGTGGTAGGGGACAGTGAGTGTCTTGCTCATCGCGACCTCCGCGGGGGTGCATTGCCAACTGCATACACAACGCCCGCTCCCCATACACGGGGATATGCGGACAAGCTTCCCTACCTCAACCTCTCGAGGTTGGTTTCTCCGCGAAGTACTGTCAACCGGGAAGGCCGGGTGCCCGCTTTCCCTGACGCGGCTCCCTGCTGGAAGAATGCGGGCTCGCCATCGATCAGCTTTGCCTGCTACTCCGCCTCGCTGGACAGAAAGTCCTCGCGCTTCAGGCCGTGGCGCTGAAGCTTGTCGTAGAGGGTCTTGCGGGAGAGGCCGAGGGCTTCGTAGGTGGCCTTGAGGCTGCCCTTGTGGCGGCGCAACTCGGCTTCCAGAATCGACTTCTCCACCGCCTCGATGCGCTCTGCCAACGGGCCCTTGCCCGGCCCCGCGACAGCCGGGGCCAAACCGGGCACCACGTCGTCGAGGCCCAGGACGAAGCGGTCGGCGGCGTTGCGCAACTCGCGCACGTTGCCGGGCCAGTCGTAGGCGTTCAGCGCGGCCAGCAGGCCGCCGTCCAGCTCCGGGATCTCGCGGCGGTAGCGCGCCCGCGCGTCACGCGCCAGGTGGTAGAACAGCAAGGGGATGTCATCGCGCCGTTCGCGCAGCGGCGGGATGGTCAGCGAGACCACGTTGAGACGGTAGTAGAGATCCTCGCGGAAGCGGCCTTCGCGGCAGGCTTCGCCCAGGTCCGCCTTACTGGCGGCGACGAAGCGCAGGTCCAGCGGCACGGCCACGTTGGCGCCGAGCCGCTCGATGGAGCGGGTCTCGATGGCGCGCAGCAGCTTCACCTGCAGGTCCAGCGGCATGGACTCGATCTCGTCCAGCAGCACGGTGCCGCCGTCGGCGAACTCCAGCTTGCCGGTGCGCGCCTTCTGGGCGCCGGTGAAGGCGCCGGCGACGTGGCCGAAGAGTTCGCTCTCGATGATGTCGTGCGGAACCGCGCCGCAGTTGATGGCGACGAAAGGCCCCTTCGCCCGGTCGCCGAAGTCGTGCAGCGCGCGCGCCACCACCTCCTTGCCGCTGCCGGTCTCCCCCGTCACCAGCACGTCGGCGTCGGTGCTGGCCAGCGCCGTCACCTGGCCGCGCAGGCGCTCCACGGCCGCGCTGCGCCCGACCAGGCGCGCCTCCAGGCCGCCGCCGCTCTCCTCCAGCTCCTGGCGCAGCACGCGGTTCTCCAGCACCAGGCGGCGGGTCTGCAGCGCCCGCGCCACGACGCTCGCCAGGTGCGAGGTGTCGAAGGGCTTTTCGATGAAGTCGTAGGCGCCCGCGCGCATGGCCTCCACCGCCAGGGGCACGTCGCCGTGGCCGGTCACCAGCACCACCGGCAGGGCGGGGTCGATCTCCAGCGCGCGGCGCAGCAGGGCGAAGCCGTCCATGTCCGGCATCTTGATGTCGGTGACCAGCACGCCGTAGAGGTTGCGGCTCAGCTGCGCCTCGGCCTGGCGCGCCGCCGAAAAGCAGCTGGTCTTGTGGCCGCAGAGTTCGAGGCCCTGCTGCACGGCATGGCGCAGCGGCTCCTCGTCGTCGACGAAAAGGACCTCTCCCGCCTCCATGCTCAGGCCGACTCTTTCAGGGCTTGCGCCGGCAGCAGCGGCAGCTCGATGATGAAGACCGCGCCGCCCTCGGGATGGTTCTCGGCGCGCAGCGTGCCGTCGAAGTCCTTCACGATGTTGTAGGCGATGGAAAGGCCGAGACCGAGCCCCTCGCCCACGTCCTTGGTGGTGAAGAAGGGATCGAAGATGCGGCCGATCTGTTCGGCGGCGATGCCCGGGCCGTGGTCACGCAAGGCGAGGCTCACCCGTCCCTCCGCTTCCGCGACGGAAATCTCCAGCCGCGGCGCCGCCTGTCCCTCCATCGCGTCCAGCGCGTTGGAGACGAGGTTCAGCAGCACGGACTGCAGGCGCACGCGCCCGGCCAGGACCGTCAAGGCGGGGGCAGGCCGCTGCACGGTGACTTCGGCCCCCGCGCGCTCCAGCCGGATGCGCAGGAAGTCGAGGGTGTCGTCCAGCACCTGCGCCAGCGCCACGGGCCTGAGCTCGCTGCGCGGCTTGCGCGCGAAGGTCATGAGGTGCTTGCTGATCTCCGCCATGCGCGCGGTCAGCTCCTTGATGAGCTGCAGGTTGCCGCTGGCCTCGGCCTCGCGGTTGCGCTCGATGAGCAGCTGGGCGTTGTCGGCGTAGGAGCGGATCGCCGCCAGCGGCTGATTGAACTCGTGGCTGAGCGCCGCGGACATCTGGCCCAGGGCCGCCAGCTTGCCGGCCTGGACGAGGTCGTCCTGCGCCCGGCGCAGGTCGGCCTCCGCCGCCTGGCGCTCGGCGATCTCCCGCTCCAGCTGGACATTGGCCTCGGTCAGGTCGGCGGTGCGTTCCTCGACCCGGCGTTCCAACTCCTCGGAGGCGCGGCGCTGGTACTCGATGCGCTCGATGAAGCGGCTGCGGCGCTGCAGGATCAAGGTGGCGACCAGCAGGGTGATGGCGCAGGCCAGCGCGGCCACCACCATGGCCGTGACGGCCTGCGAGCGCGCCAGTTGCGTCGAGGCCAGCACGTGCAGGGTCCAGCCGGCTTCCGGCATCGCCTCGTCGACCATGACGTACTCGGCGCCGCCGACGGTGAGCAGCTGCGCGGCGCCCTGCCCAAGCTGTTTGCGCTCCAGGTCCAGCGGGCGCAGGTCCATGGACTCGTAGCGCCGGGTCTCGGCGATCGCCTGCTCCGACGCCGCGTCGAGCCGCGCCAGGCTGCGGAAGCGCCAGTCGGGCTGGCTGGCGATGAAGATGACGCCGTGCGGGTCGGTGACGATGACGTCCTCGTCGCTGGCGGTCCAGGCGGCCTCGATGTCGTCGAGGCTGACCTTCACCACCACGGCGCCCAGCGCCTCGCCGTCATGCGTGACCCGCGAGGCGAAGTAGTAGCCGCGCTTGCCCGAGGTGGTGCCCAGCGCGAAGTAGCGCCCCAGGCGCCCTTCCATGGCCTGCTGGAAGTAGGGCCGGTAGCTGAAGTTGTGGCCGACGAAGGGGCGCGCGCTGTCCCAGTTGCTGGCGGCGAAGGTCATGCCCTCGGCGTCCATCAGGTAGGTGTCCTCGGCCCCCGTCAGGTCGTTCACCGTCGCGGTCAGCAGGTTGGCGCGGTCGCGCACCGCCGGATCGCCGGCACGGCGGAACAGCTCCACCACGTCGCCGTTGAGGGCCAGCAGCCGGGGCACCGCCTGGTATTTGCCCAGCGCCCCGGAGAGGTTGCTGGCGTAGAGATCCAGTTTCGCGGCGGCGCGGGCGCGGGTCTGCTCCAGGAAAAGATCCCCGGCCCAAAACCGGGTCAGCAGCACCACCGCCACGCAGGC
This sequence comes from Kiloniellaceae bacterium, assembly GCA_048268885.1. Classification (GTDB taxonomy): domain Bacteria; phylum Pseudomonadota; class Alphaproteobacteria; order Kiloniellales; family Kiloniellaceae; genus Pelagibius. The sequence goes on from JBLWUP010000027.1 coordinate 53,409, forward strand.
GGCCAGCACGGCGCCAAGCTGCAACGCGGCGCGCAGCCGGCCCTTGCCGGCGGCGGTTTCAGCTTTTGCAGCCGGATCAGGTTTTGAAAAGAGTGTCGGCACCGCTCAGGTAGCTCTTCTTGGCGGCGATCTTCGCGCGCACGCGTTCGGCCTCGGCCTGCAGTTCGGCGAGGTATTCCTCCAACTCCTCGACGCCCAGGCTTTCCAGGTCCTTGGGCTTGGGCTGCTGCTTGCGCGGTTCCAGGTCGTCCACATCCATCGGTCACAGCCTCCCTTCTTCGGCTCTACCTCGGCTTTTCCCCAGCTTTTCCGGCGGTCTGCCGGCCATACCGGGCCCGGGTGGAACTCCGCCCGACCCCTTTTCATTTGTCTGGCGGCACTATACTAACTCCCCCCAGCGAAGGCGATTCATGCCCAAAGAAGCAAGACCTTTTCCGCAAGACTTTATCGCCCGAGAGACGAGACCGAAGGAGCCGCCCCGATGAGCCAGAGCCTGCCCGAGACAATGCCTAAGACCATGCGGGTGATTGAGATCAGCGAGCCAGGCGGCCCGGAGGTCCTGAAGCCGGCCGAACGCCCGGTGCCGCAGCCGGGCGAGGGCGAGGTCCTGATCAAGGTCGCGGCGGCCGGGGTGAACCGGCCGGACTGCCTGCAGCGCCAGGGCAGCTATCCGCCGCCCCCGGGCGCGTCGGAGATCCCCGGCCTGGAAGTGGCCGGCGAGGTCGTGGCGCTGGGAGACGGCGTCAGCGGACCCAAGGTCGGCGATAAGGTCTGCGCCCTGGTGACCGGCGGCGGCTATGCCGAGTACTGCCTGGCCCCGGCGCCGCAGTGCCTGCCGATCCCCAAGGGCTATTCCATGGAGCAGGCGGCGGCCCTGCCGGAGACCTTCTTCACGGTCTGGGTCAACGTCTTCGACCGCTCCGCCCTGAAGCCCGGCGAGAGCTTCCTGGTGCACGGCGGCACCTCGGGCATCGGCACCACGGCGATCCAGCTCGCCAAGGCGCTGGGCTCGCGCGTTTTCGCCACCGCCGGTTCCGCGGAAAAGGTGAAGGCCTGCGAGGACCTGGGCGCCGACCGCGGCATCAACTACCGCGAAGAGGACTTCGTCGGGGTGGTGAAGGAAGCCACCGACGGCAAGGGCGTCGACGTCATCCTGGACATGGTCGGCGGCAGCTACATTCCCCGTGATATCAAGGCCATGGCCCCCGACGGGCGGCTCAGCTTCATCGCCTTCCTGGAGGGCCCCAAGGCGGAGGTCAACTTCGCCGCGGTGATGATGAAGCGCCTGACCATCACCGGCTCCACCCTGCGCGCGCGCCCGGTGCCGGTGAAGGCCGCCCTGGCCGAGGCGCTGAAGGCGAAGGTCTGGCCCCTGCTGGACGCCGGCAAGATCGCCCCGGTCATGGCCGCCAGCTTCCCCCTGGCCGAGGCCGCCAAGGCCCACGCCCTGATGGAATCCTCCGGCCACATCGGCAAGATCGTCCTCACGCTGGACTAAAAAGCCCCTGTAACCCGCCATTTCCGGGCCTCCGGCCCGGCCCGGGGGAATTTGAGCGGGAACGCTTTATTCCCGCTTGGCTGGGCCCTATATTGGGGGTATTCCCACGTCGGCATGAATAGCGTGCCGCCGGCCGGGCGCAGGGGACTGCGCCGGTCGGAAGGAAGGAGGATTATCTGATGTCACTACCGCTTATGCCGAAGGCGACGGCCGTCTGGCTGATCGACAATACCGGCCTGACCTTCGAGCAGGTTGCCGATTTCTGCGGTTTGCATGCACTGGAAGTCCAGGGCATCGCCGATGGCGAGGTGGCCATGGGCATTCAGGGCATGGACCCGATCACCAGCGGCGAGCTGACCCGCGAGGAGATCCAGCGCTGCGAGGCCGATGCCTCCGCGCGCCTGGTCATGGCCAAGAGCAACCTGCCGCAGCCGTCCAAGCGCACCAAGGGCCCGCGCTATACGCCGGTGGCCAAGCGCCAGGACAAGCCCGACGGCATCGCCTGGCTGGTGCGCCATCACCCGGAGCTCAAGGATTCCCAGATCGCGCGCCTGATCGGCACCACCAAGACCACCATCCAGGCGGTGCGTGAGCGCACCCACTGGAACTCGCCGAACATCCGGCCGCGCGACCCCGTGCTGCTGGGCCTGTGCAGCCAGGGCGACCTGAACACCGCCGTGGAAAAGGCCCGCAAGGCCGCGGAAAAGGCCGGCATCACCCTGCCCAAGCCGGAGTACGAGCAGGAGCCCGCCCCGGCGGCGCCCGCCGGCGACCCGGACAACCCCTTCTCGCTGGAAAACTTCGGCCTGCCCAAGGGCGGCGACTGACCCTTCGGCACGGACTTTTGCAAAGCCCCTCTTCCGCCCGGCGGAAGGGGGGCTTTCTCTTTGGCCGCCTCGCGCAGTGCCTTCGCCTGACACCGCAAACCCTTGCGCCGTACCGCTTGTGCGTGCGTTGCGCCCCGGCGGGGCTTGCGGCACCATGACCCGCAGCGCAAGAGCAGAGGCGGGACAAGGCGAATGAAGGAGCTGGTCGAGCGGGTCTTCACACGTCTGCCGTCCTACTTGCCCGACCTCGCCGCGCTGGTCGCCCGCCCCAAGCGCACGATCATCGCCAAGACCAGTGGTGCCGAGGACGACCTGCACGACGTTCACAATGCGTCGCTGCACGATGCGCTGGTCTTCGTCGCCATCACCGTGGGCCTGGGCTTCCTGCTGCAGGCGCCGACCCTGGCGCCGGAAACCGACTTCATCCTGACGGCCACGGGGATGGCCGCTTTCAAGATCGTCGCGATCCTGCTGTTCTCTGCGGTGATCCACGGCATCTTCCGGCTCGTCCGCGGCAGCGGGACCTACCTGCGCACGCTGACCGCCTACATCTACACGGTCTGCCCGCTCTATCTGCTCCTGGTGGTGCTCTCGCTCATCGCCCAGGGCCTGATCCGCGCCTACGACCCCGAGCTCGGCCTGCTGGTGCGCAGCAACCCGCTGTACTTCCTCCAGGAGCCCGAAGCGCTGGCGCGCTTCCAGCGCGAAGCGCCGCCGCTGGCCACGGCGATGGTGACCCTAAACTGGCTGAGCAACATCGCCATGATCGCCTGGTTCATCGTTTGCCTGGGGGCCTTCCGCCACATCCACAGTGTGACGCGCGGGCGTTCGGCCCTCGCCTGCGTGGCGATCTTCATCGCCTGGTGGCCCTACGCCGTCATACTTTTCTTTCTGGCCATCGGGATCTTCGGGCCGGTGGCCCCGCCGCTGACGTGAGCGCCGGCGCCGCGGGCCGCCCTTCGCGGCGTCGACGAACCTCGACCGATGCCCCAGGCGGTTCCCCCTGAATCGCAGTTGCCGCCCCGCCGGGCGGTTCACATAAGGGGGCGGAGAGCAAAAAAGAGGGGAAAAGAAAATGGCCGACGATGCGAAACGCGGAGGTGGAACCTCCTTCAAGGACCGGCTGCTCGGCGGCGTCTTGAAGGTTGTCGCCGCGGTGCCGCCACTGCACCGCGTGGTGAACAGGCACCTCATCAACTCCTACGCCAACGCCGCCGGGTTCCGCCCGCGCGCCTTTTCCATGGCCGCCGACTACACCACCTGGCGCGGGCTGACCGACCGGCGCTATTCCGGCCGCCATCTGCCCGCCGCGCCCGCCTATAACGCCGCCCTGCCGCCGGCCGAAGAAGTGCTGAAGCTGTTCAAGAAGTCCGGCGACCTGCGCGCCCGCGACACCTCCCTGCTGTTCCCCTTCTTCGCCCAGTGGTTCACCGACAGCTTCCTGCGCACCAAGTGGAAGAAACCGGAGACCCAGGATTTCGCCGAGAACGAAAGCAACCACGAAATCGACCTCTGCCAGATCTACGGTATCACCGAAGAACAGACGGACATGCTGCGCGCCCGCGAAGGCGGCCGGCTGAAAAGCCAGATGATCAACGGCGAGGAGTTTCCCGCAGCGCTGTTCGAGGAACGCGACGGCCAGATGGTGCTGCGCCCGGAGTTCGAGAATCTCTACAGCGAGGAGAACTTCAACCGCGTCTTCTCCAACGCCGACGACGCCCACAAGAAGAACAGCTTCGCCGTCGGCCTGGAGCACGGCAACTCGACCGTCGGCAACACGCTGATGAACACGCTCTTCCTGCGCGAGCACAACCGCATTGCCGGCGAACTTCAGAAGGCGCACCCGGACTGGGACGACGAGCGCCTGTTCCAGACGGCGCGCAACATCTGCATCGTGCTCCTGCTGCGCATCGTCATCGGCGACTACATCGTCCACATCGCGCCGGCGGAATTTCCGCTGATGGTCATCCCCGGCATGGCGGAGCAGGAGCGCTGGTACCGCAACAATTGGATCGCGGTGGAATTCGCCCTGCTCTACCGCTGGCACGACCTCATCCCCTCGACGGCGACCTTCAACGGCGAGACACGCGATTCCAGCGCCCTGCGCCACGGCAACGGCTGGCTGCTGGACGTCGGCGTCGACCAGGTCTGCCGCGACGCCTCGCGCCAGCTCGCCGGCAAGATCACCCTGGGCAACACGCCGGACTTCCTTCTGAAGGTGAAGGAGAACAGCCTGGCCATGGCCCGGCGCTGCGCGTTGGCGCCCTACAACGCCTACCGCGCACACTACGGCAAGAAGCCGATGCAGAGCTTCGAGGCCCTGACCCGCGACCCGGCCCTGGCCGCGAAGCTGAAGGCGGTCTACGGCGACATCGACAACCTGGAATGGTTCGTCGGCATCTTCGCCGAGGGCTACGACGACAAGGAGATGATGGGCGAGCTGCTAAAGACCATGGTGGCCAACGACGCCTTCACCCAGGCGCTGACCAACCCGCTGCTCGCCGAGCGGGTCTACAACGCCGAGACCTTCTCGAAAGAAGGCATGGAGATCATCGAGAACACCAACAGCCTGGCCGACCTCATCCAGCGCAACACCGGCGTGAAGGACAAGGCCGAAGTCGGCTTCCAGATCCGCGACTAGGCTCTCAAAAATGCCGGAGTTTGTGGCACATCCTTCGAGACGGCGCCCCCAAGGTCTTGGGCGCGCCTCCTCAGGATGAGGTCAGAGACTGAAACGATTGACCCCATGCTGAGGATTGAGATGCCCGGATTCTATCAAAGCCCCGGCTGTCGTCCCGGCACTTGATGCCGGGACCCATTGCCCTGGCCGATTGAACGGCCGTGGGGGCTTCGCACAGAGGATTGGCGTTCTCGGACCGATAGCCGATAACGCGCGGCTATCAATGGATCCCGGGGACAAGCCCCGGGATGACAGCGGTGTTGGTGGAAGGCGGAAGGAAAACTAGGCCAGCGCCTTGATCTGCTTCCACAGTTCGGCGTCGACGGAGAAACCGCGGTGCTGCGCGTGGTCAAGCGCCTCGCCCTTGGCGAGGCCGGGCAGATAGGCGCCTTCGTCGGCGGCGATCGCCTGCATCCACAGCTCGAGGCGCGCGGCGAAGCCCCCGTCGTCGTTGCCCGCGCTGCGCCGCGGATCGATCGCCAGCACGAAGAGGCCCGTCCCCGGCGAGGCCTTGCCCTTGTTGAAGGCGGGGGCCTCGCGCGACCAGGCGGCGCCGGTGAGTCCCGCCGCCAGCATCTCCACCATCAGCGCGATGTTGGCGCCGCGCGCACCGCCGAAGGGCAGCAGGCTGCCGGCCAGGGCCGCGCGGGCGTCGGTGGTCGGGTGGCCGGCGGGATCGAGCGCCCAGCCTTCCGGCAGTTCCCGGCCCGCCTCCGCCGAGGCGCGGATGGCGGCCAGCGAGGCGTTGCTGGACGATTGGTCGAGGACGATGGCGGCTTTCTCCTTGCCCGTCGGCACGGCGAAGGCCAGGGGGTTGGTGCAGAAAGCCGGCGTGCTGCCGCCGGAGACCGCCATGACCGCCGGTCCGGCGTTGGCCGCGGCCAGGGCGGCCAGGGCGTGGTCCTCGGCCAGCTGGCGCACGAAGTAGCCCAGCGCACCGCAGGGATAGCCGTTGTGCAGGGCCAGCAGCGCGAGCCCCTGGCGCCGGGCGCCCTCGACCAGGCGCGGCAGGGCGCGCTCGAAGCCCAGGTGCGGCAGGCCCGCGGCGACGTCGACACGGGTCAGGACGTCGGTGACGTCTTCGATCCGCGGCTCCGCCTCGCCCTGGATGCGCCCGGCGGCGAGAGCGTCGCCGTAGGTGAAGATGTGCCTCAAACCTACACCACGGTTGCCCTCGGCCTCCGCCGTCACCACCGCGCGGCCGCTCGCCGCCGCGTGTTCCGGCGAGGCGCCGGCGGCCTTCAGCGCGGCCACCGCGGCGGCCAGCGCTTCGTTGAAGCTGACGGTGATCTCGGCCATGGGCCCTCCCCCCGCCGGGCCGGCCCTTATTCTTTCACCGGAACGGTGTAGTTCAGCGGCAGGCGGCCGCCGTCGGCGTAGATGGTCTGGCCGGTGACGTAGCTGGCATCCGAAGAGGCCAGGAAGACGGCGACGTTGCCCATCTCCTCCGGCTCGCCCAGGCGGCCCATCGGCGTGCGCGACATGAGGCGGTTCCAGGCGGCGGGATCGTTGTTCACCGCGCGCACCATCTCGGTATTGATCGAGCCCGGCCCGACGGCGTTCACGCGGATGCCCTTGTCGGCCAGCGCCAGCGCCATGACGTGGGTCAGCTGGTTCACGCCGCCCTTGGCGACGCAGTAGGGCGTGATGGTGGGGATCGCGACCACGGCGTTGATGGAGGACATATTGACGATGGTCCCGCAGGTGCCGTCCGCGCGGGGGCCCTGCTGCACCATCTGGCGCGCCGCCGCCTGGCCGCAGAGGAAGACGCCCTTCAGGTTCACACGGATGACCGCGTCGAAGTCTTCCTCGGTGAAGTCCAGGAAGTCGGCGCCCTTCACGATCCCGGCGTTGGCGACCAGGCAGTCGATACGCCCGAAGGCCTTCACCGCGCCGTCGATCAGCGCGTCCACCTGCGCCTTGTCGCCGACGTCGCAGGCGATGAAGACGGCTTCCGCGCCCTCGCCCTTCAGGCTCTTCAGCGCTTCCTCGCCCTTTGCCGCATCGATGTCCGACAGCACCACCTTGGCGCCCTCGGCGGCGAAGCGCCGGGCGCAGCCATAACCGATCCCCGCCGCCGCGCCGGTGATCACGACGACTTGGTCTTTCACGCGCATAATTCTGGTCCTCTTACATTCTAGTTAGTTCCCTCTCCCCTGGCGGGAGAGGGCTGCGAAGCCTTGGCGAGGCACGAGCCTAGGCGAAGCTGGGTGAGGGGGAGTACGGCGTCGGCAGGCCCCCTCACCCAGCTACGGCTAAACTCGCGTCGCTCGTTAAGCCTGCGCAACCCTCTCCCACGTAGGGGAGAGGGTCAAGGTGGCGCCTCAGCCGCCCTTCGGGTAGCCGATGCTGGACAGGGTCTCCTTGATCTCGTCGAGGATCGAGGGATCGTCGATGGTGGCCGGCACCTTCACCTCGCTGCCGTCGGCGATCTGGCGCATGGTGGCGCGCAGGATCTTGCCGGAGCGGGTCTTGGGCAGGCGCTTCACCACCGCGGCGGACTTGAAGGCCGCCACCGGGCCGATGCGGTCGCGCACCATCTGCACCACTTCCTTGGTCACCTCGTTGGCCGGGTCGGCGCCGGCCTTCAGCACCAGGAAGCCGACCGGCAGCTGGCCTTTCAGCTGGTCGGCCACGCCGATGACGGCGCACTCGGCGACGTCCGGGTGGGCGGCCAGGACTTCCTCCATGGCGCCGGTCGAGAGCCGGTGTCCCGCCACGTTGATGATGTCGTCGGTGCGCGCCATGACGTGGATGTAGCCGTCCTCGTCGATGATGCCGGCGTCGCCCGTTTCGTAGTAGCCGGGGAAGTTCTTCAGATAGGCGTTGTAATAGCGTTCCTTGGCGTTCCACAGCGTCGGGAAGCAGCCCGGCGGCATGGGCAGCTTGCCGGCCAGCGCGCCGATGGTGCCCGCCGGCACCTCGTGCCCGTCGGCGTCCAGCACCCGCAGGTCCCAGCCCGGCACGGGCCGCGTCGGCGAGCCCGGCTTCACGGGCAGGTATTCGATGCCCATGCAGTTGGCGGCGATGGACCAGCCGGTCTCCGTCTGCCACCAGTGGTCGATGACCGGCACCTGCAGCTTCTCCAGCGCCCATTCCAGGGTGTCGGGGTCGCAGCGCTCGCCGGCCAGGAACAGCACGCGGAAGTGCGAGAGGTCGTACTTGGTCAGGTACTCGGCCTCCGGGTCCTGCTGGCGGATCGCGCGGAAGGCCGTCGGTGCGGTGAAGAGGCTCACCACCTTGTGCTGCTCGATGACGCGCCAGAAGGCGCCCGGATCGGGGGTGCCGACCGGCTTGCCCTCGTAGATCACCGTGGTCGCGCCGTGCAGCAGCGGGGCGTAGCAGATGTAGGAGTGGCCGACCACCCAGCCGACGTCGGAGGCCGCCCAGTACACCTCCCCCGGCTCGATGTTGTAGATGTTCTTCATCGACCACTTCAGCGCCACCGCGTGGCCGCCATTGTCGCGCACGATGCCCTTGGGCTGGCCCGTGGTGCCGGAGGTGTAGAGGATGTAGAGCGGATCGGTCGCCTTCACCGGCACGCAGTCATGGGGCTCGGCCGCTGCCACCGCCTCGTTCCAGTCGTGATCGCGCCCGGCCGTCATCTCCGCGTGCTCCTGCGGGCGCTGCAGGACGATGCAGAAGGCCGGCTTGTGGATCGCCATCTGGATGGCGGCGTCGAGCAGCGGCTTGTAGGGGATGACCCGCGCGCCCTCGATGCCGCAGGAGGCGGAGAGGATCGCCTTGGGCCGGGCGTCGTCGATGCGGGTCGCCAGCTCGTTGGCCGCGAAGCCGCCGAAGACGACGGAGTGGATCGCCCCAAGCCTTGCGCAGGCCAGCATGGCGACGAGGGCCTCGGGCACCATGGGCATGTAGATGATGACCCGGTCGCCCTTCTCGACCCCGCGCGACGCCAGCGCCCCGGCGCACCTGGCCACGGCGTCCTGGAGCTGCTTGTAGCTGAGGTGGCTGACCGTGTCCGTCACCGGGCTGTCGTAGATGATCGCCGGCTGATCGCCGCGCCCGTCCTTCACATGGCGGTCGACGGCGTTGTAGCAGGTGTTGAGGGTCCCACCGGCGAACCAGCGGTAGTAGGGCGGATCGGAGTCGTCCAGGACCTTGTCCCACTTCTCGATCCAGTGGATGTCCTCCGCCGCCTTGCCCCAGAACCCCTCAGGATCCGCCTTGGCGGCCTGGTAGACCTCGTCGAAACGCCCCATCTTGCTGTCGCTCCCTCTCGTCGGCACGCACCTGGGCCTCACCCTGAGGAGCCGCCATCAGGCGGCGCCTCGAAGGGCGAGGCTGGGCGCCGTCGCCATCCATGGTCGCAGGCGGCTGCCTGCCGCGGAAACCCCGCGGCCCACCCGTCGTTGGTCTTGAGAATAGTCCCCGAAACCAGCGAAAAAAAGCCTAGGGAAATGGCGGCTTGAGGGCCGTGATTTAGGTCAAACACCCCGCCAGCGGCCTCAACTGGCTCTACCGCCTCGCTGGCAAATGGTCCTTGCCGGATTGGAACCACATTCCTAGCCTCCGCCGACCGCAAGAGGGAGAACCCATTCATGTCCGGCACCATCATCATCCGCCCGCCCCGCCCCAAAGACCACGACCAGTGGCTTGCCCTCTGGCACGCCTACAACGTCTTCTACGGGCACGCCTGGGGGACGGCGGGCGAGCCGCCGGTGGAGCCCGACGTGACGGCGGCGACCTGGGGGCGGCTGCATGACGGCGGCCAGCCGCTGTGGGGACTGGTGGCGGAAGACGAGGACGGCACCCTGCTGGGCTTCACCCACTACCTCTATCACCTGAGTACCAACGTCCTGGGGTCGCTGTGCTACCTGGAGGACCTCTTCACCGCCGAGGCGGCGCGCGGCAAGGGCGTCGGGCGGGCACTGATCGAAGGGGTCTGCGAGGCGGCGACGGCGGCCGGCGCGAAGCGCGTCTACTGGCAGACGCAAGGCGACAACGCGACGGCGCGGCGGCTCTACGACGGCGTGGCCCAGAACAGCGGCGCCATTATCTACGAGCGAGAGATCGCGGGCGGCCGCTAGGTGGGCTCATCCGCAATCCCCCTCACTCCCGCGAGACTTCGGGCTCACCGCCTCCCTAATCCTCCCCCATGAAGGGGCAGGGAATGGCAAGCGCGGCACTTATTTTCCCTCTCCCCTGGTGGGAGAGGGAGGGGCCCGCGTCAGCGGGAGGGTGAGGGGGGCCTAGGCACCGCTAGCGCTCCCCCTCACCCAGCTTCGCCTAAACGCGAACGCCGTTCGCGCAAGGCTGCGCAACCCTCTCCCACGTAGGGGAGAGGGCTTCCGGCGCGGCAACTTACCGCAGTGCGGCAAAATGCCCTGCGACGCTTTTGCAAATCGATCGCAGAGGGGGCAGGCCCTATATCCGGGGGGCCTGACTGGCACATCAGAACAACAAGAAACACCTCCCCCAACTGCAAGGCTGGACCCCTACCCCATGCGTCATCTTCCCTACGTTATCGGCCTCTTCATGCTGCTGCCCTTTGCGGTGTGGCTGGGCCTCGACCTCACCCTGCTGCCGGGCTCGACCCGGAACCTGGACCTGCCGCTGGTGGCCGTGCTGACCGCGACCTGCCTGCCGGTGCTGGCCTGGTTCTTCCTGGTGAACCTGGGCTTCATCGCCAACTCCATGAGCGGCGCCGACGAGTTCGCGCGGCCGCAGAACACGCCCGTGCGCCTGGTCATCGCCGCCCTGCCGTGGATCTCCCTGCTCGGCAGCATCGCCAGCGTGCCGCTGCTGGCCGCCCAGGGACTCGCGACGCCCCTGCTGGCGCTGCCGCCGCTGGTCGGCGGGCTGATCTTCTTCGCCATCCGCTTCGGCGAGAAGGCGCGCACGCACGACCGCGAGCGCCTGCGCGTGAAGGCCGCGCAGGAAACCCGGCAGGCCACCGCCGCCCGGCCGCAGCGCAGCCCCGCGCGCAAGGCGCTGGGCGCCGTCGTGCTGCGGGCCTTCTTCCTGGTGCCCGTGCTCGGCTGGCTGCTGAAGGACGCGGTGAACGGCCGCGAGAGCGCCCGGATCTTCTTCGCGGTGAACTGCGTCCTGCTGCTGGCCGCCGCCGTCGCCGTCTTCGGCTATCCGGTGCTCATCGTCGCCGCGCTGGCCATGGTGCCGGTGGTCTTCGCCAGCCTCTTCGTGCTGACCTGGAGCTAGGCGCCGATACCCTCTCCCCTTGTGGGAGAGGGTTGCGCAGGCTTAGCGAGCGTAAGCGAGCTTAGCCGGAGCTGGGTGAGGGCCCCCTGCCGACGTCGCCTTCCCCCTCACCCTCCCGCTTTGCGGGCCCCTCCCTCTCCCGCCAGGGGAGAGGGTTTGGCACCGCCGCCCTTTCCTCTTGGCCCTAGCTTCCGGGCAGCAGGTGCCGCTCGGCCTCGGCCCAGCTTTCCACCCGCGTCACCTGGGGCAACAGCGCCGCGTGCCTCGCCACCTCTTCCTCCCAAGGGCGGAAGAGAAAGCGCCGCGGCACCGTCTCCAGGTAGCCCAGCACCTCCAGCCGGTCGTCGATGAAATGGGTGATCCCCAGATCCCGGCAGATCGGCGCCTTGTCCTGCCGCTTGCGGCAGAAGTGGAGGCGTTCCGGCGCGAGGCCGCTCCGCGCGTAGACCCGGTGGTGGTCGAGCCACTCCCGCGTCTTCCGCTCGGTGCGCGCGCCGCACTTCGACACCAGAAAGATGTCCTCGCCGAAGCGTTCGTCGTGCAGCCGGCGCAGCGCCTCGACCGCCCCGGGCAAGGCCGGGGTCATGAGGTAGTTGTCACTGAAAAACGAGGTATCGGCGGAGGCGCTGGCGCCTTCGATGATCACGCCGCCGATATCCACTCCCAAACGTTCCATTGTTCCTGTTCCATTTTTTCTCTTCGCCGGTAACGGGGCCGGAACCACCTGTCGTCAGATGTTCCCGGCCCCGCCGGCAGTCCGGTGGATCGCCGGCCTTCGCCTGCTTACGCAGACTTGGGCCGGATCCGCACCAGATCCTGCAGGACGCCGTCGAGACCGTTGGTGACGACGACGTTGCCCACCTTCTCGGACACCTTCTCCAGCGCCTCGAGCTCCTTCAGCCGCAGCAGGATGGGGTTGTCCTCCATCAGCTTGGCCGTGTTGAGGAGGGAGCGCGTCGCCGCGGTCTCCTCACGCCGCTTGATGACGTTGGCCTGGGCGGTCTTCTCCGCCTCGATGACCCGGTTCATCAGCTCCCGCACGTCACCGGGCAGGATGATGTCCTTCACACCGACGGAGGGGACCTGAAGGCCCGCGTCAACCAGCTTCGGCAGCACCAGCGCCTCGATCGCCTGGTTGATGCCCAGCTTGTCGCCGAGCACCTGCTCCAGGGTCCGGGTGCCGATGACCTGCCGCAACGCGAACTGAAGCTCCTTGTAAAGGAAGTCCTTCAGATCGCTGGTCAGCGCCACCGCCTTCAGCGGGTCGACGACCCGGTAGACGGCGGTGAGGTTGGCCCGCAGGCCGACCCGGTCCTTGGTCAGAAGCTCCTGCCCCGTGACCTCCAGCACCTGCAAACGCAGATCGAAAGCCACGACGTCGACCCGGTGCAAAGCCTTCACGAAGGCATAGCGACCCGGCTTCAACTGCTTTTGCAGCACGCCGTCCAGGTAGAGCAGACCGACATGGTCGGAGACCACCTCAACCACCGCCACCAGGTCCTTCGCACCCAACCGCGCCAAAGGGCCGGCCAGCCGCTCCGGCAGCTCGAAGGCGGTGGACGCGTCTACCACCTCCAGGCTCATCTGCCGCAGCGCCTTGGCGTAGAAGGCGACGCTGCGCGGCGCCACCAGCCCGGCCAGCTTGCCGTCGGCGTAGACGATGCCCAGATCGTTGTCGCCCATGTCGGCGACCAGGAAGTAGGCCTCGACCACCTTCGGGTGGGTCAGGTACAGCGCGGCCAGCGCCGCATCGCGCAGCGGCATGGCCCGGAGGTCGAGCTTCACGACCTCCAGCTCCGCCCGGCCCGGCAGGAAGCGGTACACGCCCGGTTCCAGAACCTTCTGGAACGCCCGGTCGCGGTAAAGCAGACCGAGCTCGTAGTCGGCGATCTTCTCGGTCTTGAAAACCATCGATCCAATCCTTTCTTGTTCTCTTCTTCTTTCTCTTCTCTTTTTCTTCCGAGGCATCCCGCGAGGGACCGGAGCGGAAAAATGCTCCTAAAAAATATGCGTTGAGGAACACCGGAAGAGCCCCGACAGCGCGGGCCGGGCGGCCCCGGCGCCCTTCCTCCGCCGGGCGCGCGGACTGCCGGGGTTCCGTCCCCGAAAATGCGGGAACGGCGTGCCGGAAGTCCTTGCACACGGCGTCGAAGGGCGCGGTGGAGACGCGCGGAAGCCTTTGCCGCCTGGCCCCTGCCCTTCCCTGCAGCCTTAAGGCTGCAAATCAGGGCGCGGCCTGGCGCTCTCCCGGCATCCTTCGTCTTCGGATCAGCGTTAGTGGCTGAGAGTGATGGAGGGATTCGAACCCTCTACACCTGGATTATCATTCCAGTGCTCTAACCCTATGAGCTACATCCATGGGGCCGAATGCAGGACTCGAACCTGCGGCCTCCGGGTTCGTATCCCGGCGCTCTCACCAACTGAGCTAATTCGGCTGCGTGGTACAAAAAAGCTCGACACACGAAGGGCGCATTACGAGCGCCGATCGCGCCGGCCGGGATTCAGAGAACCCGGACCATAGAGCGGTCTGCCAAGTACCAAACGAATGAAGGCTCCTGATCCTCTCGCGAGGGATGCCTAACGTCGTTCTCGATGTCTTGCTGTCATGTCTTCCTGCCTTCCTGTGCGTTGTCGCCGGGGCAGGAGTCGCGCGGAAACCGCGGGCTCTAGACCCGGTGGGTGTGTGCCCCTTCGTCTGGGCTGTTGTGACGATCCATCAAGGTCATCAGGTTTCCGTTTCGCGTTGACCGCAGGCGGGAGTGCCCGCGGGAGGCGTTCGTATAGGCCAGGTCCGATTCCGAAATCAACCGAAACCGGCGGTTGAGGTGAAAAAAGACCGATCCCAAAAGGTCGCCGCGTCCGAGGATATAAAAAGTTGCGCCGCGCCGGGAAAGCCTTTGCTTGGCTTACCCGGCGCGGCGCGATGGGAAGGTACGATGTGGTGCCGGAAGTCCGGCGGCGCGCTGCTAGATCGGATTCACAGGGTCGGTGGATCGCCTTCGGCGATTCCAGCCGACCCTGATCTGCTCTAGGCCGCGCGGACCGATTCCAGGAATTCCTGCACTTCACGCTGCAGCTCGTCGGCCTGGCCGGAGAGGGCGTCGGCGGCACTCTGCACCTGGCCCGCGGCGGAGCCTGTCTGCGCCGCCCCTTCGTTGACGCCGCCGATATTCGAGGAGACGTCGCTGGTGCCGGCCGCGGCCTGCTGCACGTTGCGGGCAATCTCCGTGGTCGCCGCGTTCTGCTCCTCAACCGCAGCAGCGATGGCCGAGGCGTTCTCGTTGATGCTGGCGATGATGCTGCGGATGCCGTCGATGGCGCTGACCGCCGACCCCGTCGCGTCCTGCATGCCGCCGATCTGGCTGGAGATTTCCTCCGTCGCCTTGGCGGTCTGCGTCGCCAGGGACTTCACCTCGTTGGCGACCACCGCGAAGCCCTTGCCCATCTCGCCGGCGCGCGCCGCCTCGATGGTCGCGTTGAGCGCCAGAAGGTTGGTCTGCTCGGCAATGTCCTGGATCAGGCCGATGACCTCACCGATCTTCTGCGCCGCCTCGTCGAGGCCCTTCACGCGCGTGGTGATGTTCTCGGTCTCGGAGACGGCCTTGTTGGTGAAGTCGTTCGACTGGGCCACCTGGCGCGAGATCTCGCTGATCGACGACGACAGCTCCTCCGCGCCGGAAGCCACGGTCTGCACGTTGGAGGAAGCTTCCTCCGCGGCACCGGTCACCAGCTTGGCCTTGTCCGCGGTGTCCTCGGCGGTCGCGGTCATCTTCTGGGCGACGGCACGCATCTCCTCGCAGGACGCCGCCACGGTCTTCAGCACCGCCGCCGCCTTCTGATCGAAGTTCTGGCAGAAGCTCTCGATCTTCTGGGCACGCGCCTCGCGCGCGGCCTGCTCCTTCTGCTGCGCCGCCGCCAGCTCGCGGGCCTTCAGGCCGTTCTGCTTGAAGACCTCGACGGTGCCGGCCATGGCGCCGATCTCGTCCTTGTCGCCGGCATAAGGCACCTCGGCCGAGAAGTCATCTTCCGCCAGGCGCTGCATCACGCCGGCCAGCACATTGGTGCGCCCCGCGACGTTGCGGCCGATCAGCAGCGCCAGCGCGACGGCAACCGCGAAGGAGACCAGCGTGGCAACGATGATGAAAGTCACCCCCGTCGACTTCGCCGACTTCAGGTCCTCCAGGCCGGCACCCATGGCGGCATGGATAGCCTCCTCCGCGGCGTCGGCCGTCTCGATCAGGGTGTCGAAGGATGCATCGAAAACGACATCCGCCTCGCTGCCGGCGGAAGAGACGTTCTGGCTGGTCGCGTAGCGCGCGTTGGCCAGGTCGGCCAGCTCCTGAATGCCGCTCAGCAGCTCCGACGCCCCGGCCATGCCGTAGGTCTCGCCAAGCTGCGCGACCTTGGCCTGCGCCTCGGCGAAGTTGCCGGTGGCTTCCGCGATATCCTCACCCGCGTCGCCGCCGAGCACCTCTTCCACCATCAGGTGGCCGTTGGCCAGAAGATAGCGCGCCTCGCCGGCCAGCCGTTGCGCTTCGCCGTTGTTCAGCTGATAGCCGCTTTGCGCCGCTTCCAGGATGCCGGCGATCAGGCCGTCATAGAGCTCGTCGAAACGTTCGTCGGACCCGCTGCCGACGCCCTGGTCCTGGCTCAGCGAGGCATAGCGCTCCTCCGCCACCGCGACGAAGCTGTCGAGGTTCTGCAGCACCTTTTCGACATTGCTGCGCACCACCGGATCTTCGCTGGGGAAAAAGCGGCCTTCGTCGTTCTCGCCGCCGTTCAGGATGGCGTCGGCATAGAAGCGGGATTCGTCCAGCAGGTCCCAGACCACCTGCACGTCCTCGCCGGCGTCCCCTGCCATGATCTCCTCAAAGATCAGATGGGCGGCGGTCGCCGAGAGCTTGATCTCCATGGCCGCGTCACCGAGCGGCGCCAGGCGCTCGGCGACCAGAACGCCGTCACCGCCCAATTTGTTGGCGGTCCAGCCGCCGATCATGCCGGCCAAGCCGGTCAGCACGGCCATCGCAAGAAATCCATAGAGGATCTTCGATTTGACGCTCAGGTTCCGGACAAATGGCAAAACACTATTCATGGCGGCAAGTTCCCCTCGACCGATCAATCGCGCATTTCAACTAGGCAATAAAATTAACCAGAATAGACAGTGTTAGCAGGTCAAGATTAATAAAATTCGACTAAAACGCCGCGCATTAGCAGTTGGTAATTCCACCTTTAGTCGTTCCGACCTCCGTCAAGCGGCCTCGCGCCGGACCATTTCCGGCCACGGCCTCGGGGGCGGCTTACCCCGCAGGCCGTAGCGCGGCATTCGCCCGGCGAAGACCGTTGCGCCGCTCTGGGCGAAGCGCTACCTCTGCCTCTCTAAAGCAGGAACGATGTCACCGAGCGAAGTGACTGACAGGGAGGCCGCCGGCGGCTATGGGCGATACTGCAAATCCCTTTGAAAGCGACCTGGAGCGCGGGCCGGCCAACCATCTGGCGCTGAGCCCGCTGAGTTTCCTGCCGCGCGCCGCGGCGGTCTATCCGCAGCGCTGCGCCGTCATCCACGGCGATCTCACCTACACCTGGGGGCAAGTCTACGAACGCTGCCGGCGCCTCGCCTCAGCGCTCTCGAAGCGCGGCATCGGGCGCGGCGACACCGTGGCGGTCATGGCGCCCAACACGCCGCCCTGCCTGGAGGCCCACTTCGGCGTCCCCGCCAGCGGCGCCGTGCTGAACGCCCTCAACGTGCGCCTCGACGCGGCGACCATCGCCTTCACGCTCAATCACGGCGAAGCCAAGGTGCTGATCACCGACCGCGAATTCTCAGGTGTCATCAAGGAGGCGCTGGCCGACGTCGAGCGCGATCTGCTGGTGATCGACATCGACGACCCTCAGGCAATTCTTGAGGGGGGCGAGGGCGGCGAGCTGCTGGGCGAGTGCGATTACGAGAGCTTCCTCGCTTCCGGCGATCCCGACTTTCCCTGGCAACTGCCATCAGACGAGTGGGAATCGCTCTCGCTGCTCTACACCTCCGGCACCACCGGGAACCCCAAGGGCGTGGTCTACCATCACCGCGGCGCCTACCTGAACGCCATCGGCAACATCCAGGTCTGGGGCATGGGCCCGCACCCGGTCTACCTCTGGACCCTGCCGATGTTCCACTGCAACGGCTGGTGCTTCCCCTGGACGGTGACCGCGCTGGCCGGCACCCACGTCTGTCTGCGCCAGGTGCGCGCCGGGGCGATCTACGACGCCTTCGCCGACCACGGCGTGACCCATCTCTGCGGCGCGCCCATCGTCATGCAGATGCTGCTCGGCGCGACGGAGGAAGAGCGCCGCGACTTCGACCAGCAGGTGAAGTTCATGACCGCCGCCGCGCCGCCGCCGGCCGCCGTGCTGGCCGCCATGCAGGACGCCGGCATCGAGGTGACCCACGTCTACGGCCTGACCGAGGTCTACGGCCCCGCCGTGGTCTGCGCCTGGCATCGGGAGTGGGACGACCACGACATGGAAATGCAGGCGGCGCTGAAGTCGCGCCAGGGCGTGAACTATCCGGTGCTGGAAGGCCTCATGGTCGCCGACGCCGAAACGCTGGAGCCCGTGCCGCGCGACGGCGAGACCCTGGGCGAGGTCTTCATGCGCGGCAACGTGGTGATGAAGGGATATCTGAAAAACGCTGAGGCCACCGACAAGGCCTTCGCCGGCGGCTGGTTCCACACCGGCGACCTCGGCGTGTGGCATCCGGACGGCTACATCGAACTGAAGGACCGCTCCAAGGACATCATCATCTCCGGCGGCGAGAACATCTCCTCCATCGAGATCGAGAACGCGCTCTACCGCCACCCCGCGGTGGCCGGCGCGGCGGTGGTCGCCAAGCCCGACGACAAGTGGGGCGAGACCCCTTGCGCCTTCGTCGAGCTGAAGCCCGGCACGCAGGCCGACGAAGCGGAGATCATCGCCTTCTGCCGCGACCACCTCGCCCACTTCAAGGCGCCGCGCCAGGTGGTCTTCGGCCCGCTGCCCAAGACCTCCACCGGCAAGATCCAGAAGTTCGTCCTGCGCAGCCAGGCGAGGGGGCTGTAGGAGGGGTGTCGTCCTGGATCACACCCTTCGAGACGCGGTCCTTCGGACCGCTCCTCAGGGTGAGGCGAAACTCGGGACCCAATCCTGAGGAAGCCGCGAAGCGGCTGTCTCGAAGGACCAAACACAAAACCGCGCCCCTCGGTCCCTCCTGAAGCGGAGGGCGGGGGACGCGGTCGAAGCGTTGCGTGCCTTCTTGTCTGCTCGTCGTGCCGACGCTTGTCCTAGCTTCACTCCTTCGGGGATGCTTCCCCCGGCACGAGCCTGCCTGGCTGCTGCGATAGTCAGCGCCTGAACCCCTTTTTCCGGTCAGGGCCCTTGGCGTGGCGGCTTTGCTTGGGAGTTTGGCTAGAGCTCCAGGTGTCCTTCGATTTGGTCCTTGATCCGGAGCTTTTCGCGTTTAAGTTCGACGATGCGGAGATCGTCAGGATGCGGCCGGTGTTCTTCGTCGTCAATGGCGCTTTCGATGGCCGCGTGCTTGTTGCGCAATGACGCGATACGCTCATCTGCTGGCATTCGGGAACCTCCAATGAGCCTTAGGTACCCGGATATGCTATCTCACGATGGGCAATATTGCAATTAAGTGACGCCTGAAATCGGGGTTAAACTGGGTTAAGATTGTGACGCAAAATCAACGGTTGATCGTCGGCATCACGGGGGCCAGCGGCGTGCGCTACGGCGTGCGGATGCTGGAGATTCTGCGCGGCCTGCCGGTTGAGAGCCATCTGGTTCTCTCCAGGGCCGCGGAGATGACCATTGCCTATGAAACCGATCTGAAGGTGGCCGAGGTGACGGGCCTGGCCGACGTGGTCTATCCCGTCGCCGACGTCGGCGCGGCGATCTCCAGCGGCTCCTTCCAGACCCTCGGCATGGTGATCGCGCCCTGCTCCGTGCGGTCGATGTCGGAGATCTCGACCGGCGTCACCTCCAATCTGCTGACCCGCGCGGCCGACGTGGTGCTGAAGGAGCGCCGCCGCCTGGTGCTGATGCTGCGCGAGACGCCGCTGCACACGGGCCACCTGCGCTCCATGCTGGCGCTGTCGGAGATGGGCGCGATCATCGCCCCGCCGGTCCCCGGATTCTACGCCAACCCGCAGAGCCTGGACGAGATGGTCGACCACACGGTCGGCCGTGTGCTCGACCTCTTCGGCCTCGACGCCGGCACGGTGAAACGCTGGGGCGAGGACTCCGGCAAGGTGCGCCCGCTGCGGGGCTGAGGGAAAACGCCGGCGATGTCTTCTCTTTGGATCGTCGTCGGCTTCTATCAACGCGTCTTCATCTGGCTACGCCGCAAACTGATCGCGCGGCCTGTGCGACATGGTGCAATGCTGATCGCGGCACTGCTGATTCTGCTGGAAGGCCTGCCGCGCCTCCTGGCATCGTTGATCGATCCTTTTGTCACGTTTCTCTTCACCATCCTCGCCGTGGGGCCGCTGATCCTGATGGTCCCCTTTCACGACCGTTTCAAATAGCGCGGCGCCGCTAGCTTTCGTCTTCCAGCATCCGGATGGCGTGCACCGGCGCCACCTCAGCGCAGGCGCCGTGCAGGACGGCGGCCAGGTCGGCGAGATCGTCGTCGGTGGGCAGCGGCTTGAAGCGGGTGAGATAGAGCCGCAGGTTGGCGGCGACGGCTTCGGCCGCGCTCTCGCCCTCCGGGATCTCCAGCTCCTGGTAGAGCACGAGCTGCTCCAGCATCTCGGCCTGCAGTTCCAGGCCCTTGACCTCCTCTCGGAAGGCCTCGCCCAGATCCTCGGGCACCGCGACCTGCTGCTTCAGCCAGCGCCGGGCGGCGCGCAAGGGGGCCACCACCTCGTCGTGCCAGGGCCGCGAGGCCGAGCGCAGCAGCCCCAGGTCGCCGCCGTCGAGGACGCGCCCGCGCGTGCCCGCCCAGGCGCAGAACAGCAGCAGGTTCACGTCGAGGCCATGGCGGTCCTGCAGGTCGAGGCAGGCCTCGGCCACGCCGGGCCGGCCGTAGACGGTGCCGGAGAACTGCCAGAACGGCGTTGTATCCGGTGCAACGACGCTGTTTCGATCCGTCATGACGGGAACTCCCCGATATAAGTGCCAAGGCCGCGGGCGGTGTGCACCAGCGGCCCGTCGAGGTCCACGGCCTTGTAGCCGGCAATGGCTTCGCTGATGGGAATGTCGACCACCTGCCGCCCGCTCCAGGCGACCATGCGGTCGAACTTGCCCTCGGCAATGAGGTCGACCGCGTGGACACCAAAGACAGAAGCCATGAGACGGTCGCGGTCGGTCGGCATGCCGCCACGCTGCAGGTGGCCCAGCACGGTGACGCGGGTTTCCGAGCCGGTCTCCTCGGCGATGCGCGCCGCCAAGTAATGGCCGATCCCGCCGTAGTTCACGGCGCCGGCGGCCTGCTTCTGCATCACCGGCTCGCCGCTTTCCGTCTTCACCGCCTCTGCCACCACCACCAGGGCGAAGTTGCGCCCGCCTTGCTTGATCGCCTCGATCTTGGCAGCGATCCCGTCCAGCGAATAGGCGATTTCCGGAATCAGGATGATGTCGGCGCCGCCGGCGATACCGGCGCCGATGGCGATGTGGCCGGCGTCACGACCCATGACCTCCAGCACCATGACGCGGGAATGGCTGGCCGCCGTCGGCTGCAGCTGGTCGAGGGCGTCGGTCGCCACCTTCACCGCCGTGGCATAGCCGATCGAGAGCTCGGTATGGCCCAGGTCGTTGTCGATGGTCTTGGGCACGGTGACGAGATCGATGCCGCCTTCCTGGGCGAGGCGCCGGAGGATCGCCTGGCTGCCGTCGCCGCCGATGCCGATCAGGGCGTCGAGGCCGAGCTGGCGGTAGCCCTCGATTACCTCGCCGGCGCGGTTCACGCGGCTGCCGTCGGGCAGCGGGTAGTCGAAGGGGTCGCCCTTGTTGGTGGTCCCCAGGATGGTGCCGCCCCGGCGCAGCAGGGTGCCGTCGAAGAGGTCGAGGTTCAGCTCCAGCGTCTGCGCCTGCACCGGCCGGGCCAGCAGGCCGGCGGTGCCGTTGCGAATGCCGACCACCTGCCAGCCGTAGTGCCCGGTGGCGCGCAGCACCACCGCGCGCAGCACCGCGTTGAGCCCGGCGCAGTCGCCGCCGCTGGTCAGAACCCCGATACGCTTCGGCCCCTTGGGCTTGCCTTCGACCATGATCCCCCGCTGCCTGTTCCCGAGAGCCCTTGGGAAAAATCCCGCGAAGAGACGACTTTAGCAGCTTCGCGGGTGCAAAATCTCCCCCCGGAAGACCTTGTTGCGCTTCTTCGCCGCGATTATGGAAAGTCGGCCCGCAAGACTCCCCCCCGGCGATCCAAAGGAGTATACTGCGCCGCACTACAAACCGTTCCTGAGCGCAATGGATCAACCCGATTTTGAGCAGATGCGTCGCAAGCTGGCGGAGCTGAAGTCAGAGCACCGCGATCTCGACGACGTAATCAGCCACCTTGTCGAAACCCGGCCCTTCGACCAGCTCCAGCTCCAGCGCCTGAAAAAGCGCAAGCTGGCCCTCAAAGATCAGATTTTGAAGCTGGAAGACGCGCTCCTGCCCGACATCATCGCCTGAGCACCGACGCCCGAGCCCCGGCCCGGAGCGGTCGCTCTTCCGGGGGCCTCAGGATTCCTGACGGCCGCCGCGCTTGTTGGCGTACATCGCCTGGTCGGCCGCCCTCAAGGCGTCGTCGGCCTGCTGGCCGCCACTGAGCGCGTGGGCGCCGTAGGCGACGCTGACGTGCATGGGCGTGCCTTCCCAGACCACCTCCTCGGCGGCGATGGCCGCGGCCAGCTTGCCCGCCTTGTCGGCCGCCATGTCGAGGCCCGACTGCGCCAGGATGACGCCGAACTCGTCGCCGCCCAGCCGTCCGACCACGTCGGAGGCGCGGGTATCGCGCAGCAGCACCTCGCAGACCCGCTTCAGCACGGCATCGCCGGCGGCGTGGCCGTGGGTGTCGTTGATGACCTTCAGGTCGTTCACGTCGAAATAGAGCACCGCGCCGGCGGCGCCGTAGCGTTCTTCGAAGGCGGCCATGCGGCCCAGTTCACGCACGAAGGCGCGCCGGTTCAGCACCGGCGCCAGGGAATCCTGGTCGGCCAGGCGCTCCAGGTAGCCGACGCGCTGGCGCGCCTCGTCCAGATCCTGACGCAGGGAATAGACCTCGGCCATGAGGTCCTGCAGGGCCTTGCGGACCTTCGGCGTCAGCTCCGATTCGGGGATGCCCATGACGGTCGCCACGTCTTCGGCCCGGGGCGCTGGCCGGGCCCCGGCCGCATCCGCATTGCGGTAGGCGGAGTCGGCCCGGATGGCATTGCTGCCAGCGACCGGGGGGGCTCCCCCTGTTTTGCGTACCTTCATCCTGGCATCCAATAGTCACGGGCACTTGCGGCCCTTGCGGGCCTGCGGGCACCCCAGCAGAGCAAACGCTTCGTCCGGCCGATCGTTGCGGCGCGCCGAATCTAGCACGAAGCTTAGAGGGCGAGGGTAAACGCTTCCTTGCGTTAACAAAACCTTTCCCAGCCCGCACCCCCGGTAGAAAACGCCCGGAAAACCGCCGATTCCAGCCCGAATCGGCGGCGGGGCCGGCGGCCTTCCGTTCCAGCTCCCCTGGCGGCCCGCGCGGACTCCTGGTGGCGGCTTGCGCGGACTCCGGGTGACGGCTTGCTCGGACTCCGGGTGACGGCTTGCGCCGTGGGGGGCTTGTCCGGATAATGCGCGCCTTTTCGGGGACGGCCTCGCCGCGCTCTTGGCGGGCGGGCCGGAAGCTGCAGGGAACGAGAATCAGCATGGCGGATGAAACACCCCAGGTCGGCATCATCATGGGCAGCCAGTCCGACTGGCCGACGATGAAGCACGCGGCAGACACGCTGGAGACGCTGGGGACCGCCCACGAGGCGCGCATCGTCTCGGCCCACCGCACGCCGCAGCGGCTGTACGACTACGCCAGCGGCGCGCGCGAGCGCGGGCTAAAGGTCATCATCGCCGGGGCCGGCGGCGCCGCGCATC